>CAVTDN010000001.1:0-338280 GCA_963733595.1 uncultured delta proteobacterium
AATCTCAAAAAATCAGATAGATATTGGGTAGACAAACTACCCGTAACCAAAATCGTTAAAGCCCTTGACCGCTCTCCCTCTTCTTTTCAGCCTCCCTATTGTTGCATGACACGGCCCTAAAACGACTGCGCTTTTATTTGCATCTCTAAATATGGAGAGCCCACGCCCCTGTTTAACAAATTTTCCGCTGGATAGCGGACATCATATTTTCTACGGTGGGTTAGAGACACAGTACCGCTTTCTGTTGAATAACAGATCGATATGGTGTTCATTAACTCGATAATAAATTGAAGTAAATTGAACGGCATCACTCCGAGGGTCACTCAAGGGGAGGAGGCGCGATGCGCCGCAAGAGCAAGGCTATCTAGAAGCCAAAGGTTCCCTCTTCGTCGGCTAAACCAGTCGAACCTTCTTGTTCCGGAAAACCGTTCCCCATCGTCGGCATCGGCGCTTCTACTGGCGGATTGGCCGCTTTTGAATCCTTCTTCTCCGGCATGCCCGCAGACATCGCCCCCGGCATGGCCTTTGTCCTGGTGCAGCATCTGGCTCCAGACCACAAAAGCATTCTCACCAAACTGGTCAAACGTTATACCCGCATGCAGGTCTACGAGGTTGAGAACGGAATGGTCGTACAGGGATTTACCTGGAACCTCCACGGGGTGAGATCGGCGTCAACAACATCGTGCAAATGGCCCGCGAAGGCTTGCGATATGAATTGGCTACAGCATTGCAGAAAGCTGTCGTCGGCAAAGAGGTCGTGCATCATCCGAATCTGCGGGTCAAAACCAACGGTGATTTCAGCTCGGTCAACCTGACTGTCCAGCCAATAGCAGCAAGCCCTGCCGCCGCATCGGAGGCGTTTTTCTACCTCGTTCTTCTGGAGCCAGCACCGTTGCAGCCTGATGTTGAGGGGCAAGAACACGAGAGTTCGGTTGGGGACGATTCCGGCGTCAACGAACTGGTTGCGCAGTTCAGGCTGGAATTGTCGGCCAAGGAGGGTGAATGGTACACCCTGCGCATCCAGCCCTACCGCACCACCGCCAATGTGATTGAGGGGGCGGTGATCACCTTCATGGACATCTCTGAGATGAAGAAGGCCAGGGAGGAACTGCGCCAAACCAATGAGCTGCTCCGTCTGGCCGTGGTCGTCCGCGATGCCTTTGATGCCATCACCGTCCAGGACCTGGATGGCCGTATCCTCGCCTGGAATCCGGGCGCTGAGCGGATGTATGGTTGGAGTGAAGCCGAGGCGCTGGCGATGAACACCTCCGCTCGCATACCGGAGGGGCTGCGTCCAGAAGCGCTCGCCGATATCTATCAATTAAGCCAGAATCACGTTCTGGCGCCGTGTCACACCCAACGGCTCACCAAGGACGGGGCGATTGTGGAAGTCTGGTTGACCTCCACCGCTTTGGTCAATGAGGAACGAAAGATGTATGCGGTAGCGACCACGGAACGATCGGAAGCGATCACGATTGATCCTCTGACAAGGAAGGTAACATGACCGGTGAGCATGATCGACCAGGCACCGATGCTGAGTTGCGCCGATTGGCGGAAGAAGTCGACCTGAGGAATGCGCCTTCGTCACCGGAGGATCTGGAGGTGCTTTCGTCTGCTGAAATTCGGCAGAGATTTCACGAATTGCGGGTGCATCAGATCGAGCTCGAGATGCAGAACGAACAGCTGCGCCAGACCCAGGCGGCTCTGGAAGCTTTGCAGGACCGCTATTTCGATCTGTATGACAGGGCCCCGGTGGCTTATTGCACTGTCAGCGAAAAAGGGTTGATCCTGGAGACCAACCTCAAGGCCTCACAGCTTTTGGGGCAAGCCCGAGGTTCACTGGTCGGGCAGAGGTTTTCCGGATTCATCATTGCTGCGGACCAGGACAGGTATTATCTGCTTCGCAGACAACTCTTTGACAGCGCTGAACCGCAGGTATGCGAACTGCGGATTGTTCAACGGAATGGGACAGTCTTTTGGGCGCATCTCTCAGCCACCCTCGCGCAGGACGAAAGTGGCGCGCCTGTGTGCCGGATGGTGCTGAGCGACCAGACTGAACGCAGACAGAAGGAAGAGGTGGTAGCGGAAGAAAGGCGTTATTTGCATGCCATTCTTCAGACTACGGTAGATGGTTTTTGGGTGGTCGACCCTGAAGGGAAAATCATTGAAGTCAATGAAGCCTATTGTCGGATGTCCGGCTATACCCGCGATGAGATGCTGCGATTGAACGTTGCCGCTCTTGAGGCTGTCGAGGAACCTGCTGAAATAGCAGCGCACATCCAACGCCTCATCGCCAAGGGATCGGAAATCTTCGAGACACGCCACCGGAGAAAGGACGGCAGTCTCTATGATGTTGAAATATCAGTGACGTATTTAGAAGACGGACGGCGGCAAGTTTGTCTGTTTCTGCCGCGACATCACCGAACGCAAACAGATTGAAACAGCCAATAGGAGGTTACGATTTAACCAGCGAGCCATATTGGATAATCTGCCAACGATGGCATGGCTTAAGGACACAGACAGTCGCCTGGAGATGATAAACGAACCGTACGCTAGAACCTGCGGCCGTACAGTCGATGAATGCATCGGCAAGACCGATCTTGATTTGTTTCCCGAAGAAATGGCCAAAGGATATATGGCTGATGACCAGGAAGTGTGCCGCTCCGGCCAGAAAATGCAGGTGGAAGAAGCGATAGCTACACCAGAGGGGGTTAAATGGCACCTCACGTATAAAACCCCAATTTTTAACGAACAGGGACTGGTCGTTGGAACAACGGGGATTGCGCAAGATATCACCGAGCGAAAACAAGCGGAAGAGCTGCTTCAAGCCATCAATAGTGAGTTGGAGCATCGGGTGGAGCGCCGAACGCTTGAATTGCAGCACACCCAGAAGCAGTATCTGCATGCGGAAAAGTTATCGGCGATCGGGAAACTCTCTGCTTCCATCGCGCATGAGTTCAACAACCCCTTGCAGGGTATTCAGTCAGTCCTCAAAGGATTAAAAAAGAGAGCGGTGCTGGAGGCAGAAGATAGGCAGTTATTGGAGGAGGCCATTGAAGAAAGCAATCGAATCAGGGACCTGATCCGTGACCTCCAGGATTTCAACCGTCCCAGTTCGAGCACCAAAAGGTTTTTGGATATACACAAAACCCTCGACGCTATACTGCTGCTGCATAAAAACGATTTCAAGGAAAAGAGGATTTCGCTGGTACGCGATTATGCTGAACAATTACCACAGATCGAGGCGGTTTCTGACCAGATCAAACAGGTGTTTCTCAATATGCTGACGAATGCGGCGGATGCCTGTCTTCAGCCCGGCGGCGTTATAACCGTCAGCACCCGACTGGAGAACCAGGAGAAGGTGGCGGTGGCGATCAAGGATAACGGCATCGGCATAAAGCCTTCGGATAGGGATCTCATCTTTCAACCTTTCTTTACAACCAAGTCGGAGGTGAAAGGGACTGGTCTTGGCCTGTCGGTCAGCCATGGCATTATTGCAAATCACCAGGGGGAGATTCATGTGGAGAGCGAGTTAGGGAAGGGCACCACGTTCACTATCCTGCTGCCTATTAAAGGCGCTGCAGTCACTTCATGAGATCTGGGTCAGGCAGTCTCGCTTTTATTAATGAATCGCCGTGGCGGCAAGGGGGCTTGATATTTGATGGAGGGGAAAGTGCGATCGGAGATATCCATTTTATTTGTCGATGATGAAAAACTTATCCGGAATGCGTTTACCCGCGATCTCAGGGCGGAAGGGTTTACCGTCACCCCTGCAGCCAGCGGCAGCGAAGCGATCAGCGCTCTCAAGGGAGGGGCGTACAACCTGGTGATCACCGACCTGATGATGCCTGATGTTGACGGTTTTGCCGTGCTGAAGGCCGTTAAAAGCAACACACCAACAACTGGTGTCATTATTCTTACCGGCTATGGCGACATGCAATCCGCCATTGATGCTTTACGCCTTGGAGCCGACGATTTCACCCTGAAACCTTGTGAGGTCGATGAACTTGTTCTTCGAATCCAGCGCTGTCTTGACAAACAAAACCTCCTGCAAATGCTGGCCTTGCGGAATCAAGAACTCGACGAGGAAATACGTCAGCGCCGATTGGTGGAAACGCAGTTGCGTGAAAGCGATACACGTTTTCGACAGGCTCTGGACGCCGCTTCCAACGGTGTCTGGGAACGCAACCTGCGTACAGGGGAAGTGTACTACGGAGAAAATTGGTATCATACCTTAGGCTACGAGGAGAACAAGGCCTTCAGCGGCGAGTATTTTTTTGAAAACCTGCTGCATCCCGATGATCGGGAACGAGTGCTGGCCCAACGTACGGCCCATGTCCTCGGGGAAACATCGCGCTATGAGGTGGAGTACCGGGTTCGCAACAAGACCGGTGGTTGGCAGTGGATGCTGTCCCGGGGCAAGGCGATTGCGAGGGATGAACAAGGAAAGGCCCTGCGCATAATCGGGACCATCACCGACATTACCCGGTTGAAGGAATTTGAGGCGGCATTGGAACAACGGGTGCACGAGCGGACTGTCGAACTGTCCGAAGCAAACATCGCCCTGACGGTGTTGCTGAAAAAACGGGAAGAAGATCGAAATCAGCTTGCCGAGCAGGTGTTCGCCAATGCCACCAAGCTGGTTGAACCTTTTTTCGACCGATTGTATGAAACGCGGCTGACCGAGCAGCAACAGGTATTAGCCGATATCCTTCGGGCCAACATCAGGGAATTAACCTCCCCTTTCGCCAGCAAATATTCTACCAAAATGACTCGGCTCACCCCGATGGAAATTCAAGTTGCCAACTTGGTCAAGCAGGGGAAGCGGAGCAAGGAAATTGCCGAGATCCTGCAGCTCTCGCCGGGAACAATCGATGTTCATCGAAAAAACATCAGAAAAAAACTTGATATAGCCCATCTGAAAACCAACCTCCAGACCGTGCTTTCGCTCAACACTGAATAAGTGTCGGCTCTGGGCGCCCTCCAGATCTCCTTTTCATTTACTATTCAGGCTCGATCTCCTCATTGTTTCGAGCTTGAATACGTCTTTTTCCAGGCTGCCTATGGCACGGCTTGCTCTCTGTCCTCCTCATGATACATCCTCTCATCTGATAAATTTACTATCAGATTTCCTTCTAATCTTATCCCATTGTTACTTCGTGTTCAGTTGGTATTTTTAGTTGCAACATCACCAGCTGGAATCGAAGTTGTGCTTGATTAGGGGGCAACCATGAACACGATGCAGGTCGGAGAAAAAACCAAAACTATCGAGAACCAAATTGGATGGAAAGCCAAACGGGAACTGATTCGATCAATCCAGGAGATGAAGGGTGGAATCCCGTGTTTCCAAACCGGTAAAGAATTCTGTGATCAGAATGATTGTACATGGCGGAGCGACTGTATGCCGGGAGGGGCGTAACCGAGAGTTCTACTCTTATTGAATCGTCAAGCATCAGGTTGCCGCACAATCTGAGGACAGGATCATATGAAACGAAAATCAATGTTGCTGGTAGATGATGAACGGCTCGTTTTGAACAGCTTATCGAGGGAACTGGCAAATGACGAACTCGAAGTGACACTGGCGGCAAGCGGAGAAGAGGCTATCGATATGATCAAGAGCGGTCACTTCGATATCGTGGTGACGGACTTGATGATGCCAGGGCTCGACGGTTTCCAGGTTTTGAAGGCTGCCAAGAAGAGAGAGGCGCGGACTATGGTTATCATCTTGACCGGCTATGGCGATATGGATTCCGCTGTTGATGCGTTGCGACTGGGTGCCGATGATTTTCTGCAGAAACCATGTGACCCCGATGAATTGCTGTATCGGATATCAAACTGTTTCGTGAAACAGGAAATGGCGAGGAAAATTTTCTTGTATGAAAACCTTCTGCCGGTTTGCTCTTACTGCAGAAAAATACGGGACGATCGATCAGGAGAACATGGCAAAGGGCCGTGGTATACGCTGGAAGAGTACCTCAATGAAACACAGGGGATGTATGTTTCCCATGGTATCTGTCCAGATTGCTTCATAAAACAGAAAAAAAGCTTTCTCGTGGCATACGAGAATGACTCTTAAGGGTGTATGCTACAGTCAATGATAGGTGTATTAGTTATCCAATAAATACCTAATTTCAATCTATTGTTATTCCTTCAACCTTTTATAATAATAATTTGAAAAAGGTACGCCCAAAATCAGAATGCACGTGGTGCCTTCTGACAATTGCCCTCACCGAAGCGGCAATCAATAAAGGGCAAAACTGCGGAAGGTTACGCCAGACTGGTTGTTGGCGAGAAGGAGCGATTCGACATGCAGATAGAGATCAACAGTGCATTGTGCCCAATTACCTTCGGTATGCCCACAAAAATGACAGAAAAGGGATTCAAACGGTTCTGCAGCGAGATGCAGCAAGAAATCTCCCGCGCATACAAAAGTGCTACGAATGGAAGAACATGTAATGGTGCCTGTAGAGCCTGCAAAGGAAAGCATAAGCCAATAGAACTTGAGATTATGACCTTGACAGAAATAGCTGCCGGCATGACGGAACAACCGCTCAACCAAACCAAGTGAGCATCTTCAGAGATATTTACACGCGCAGTGGCGTCATTTAGAGGGGTGCTGAAAGGCTCTCAATTGGCCTCAAGATCCTGTGGCGATATTTTGGGTAACGGTGAGAACGCAAGGTCAGAGGTGTAAATGGCAGTTGAAAAACTGACCCACTCATACCATTGAGCGGCAATTGATATGTTCAACAGAACCTGAGGGTGACCTGACGGGAAGGAGGGAGCGTGACAAACGGCAAATGTGTTCGATGCGATGCTGAGGAAATTTCGGCAAAAGCAGGTTCTCAGGGTGGTGCGTACGAAAAGGAAGAGGCCGCAACCGGTACGGGAAAGGCTTGTATAAACGTCAACATCTCCCGGAGGAATAATAAAGACCTTGAGCTTACAGGGTGTGAAATGGCCTCAATAGAGGCTCTTCGGAACATCGGATCACCAGAGATTGCACTGGAGGCCTTACAGCTCTTCGCAATGATCGGTAACAGATTCTTGCTGGAAAAAGCTGTTCTCTACTTGAAAAAAATGTTGGAAGAAGAGCGCCTTAAGCATTGAGAACTGGAAGAAAGGCTCTGGCGCAAGAATAGGTGCCGTTTGGGGATAATCTCGAGGGCATCGGGTCAAATCATTCTGGTCCCTCAAGCTGGTGCCTGACTATCGCTTCGGGCATGCCGATTATTTATCGGGAATATAAATAGAGTCCTCCGCCTGTCCCAGAGTAATGAGGATAAAAATGAGCTTGGCCTGTCTGGCTCTCACTGGTAACTCTCCTTCCCAGATAAGGGTGGCAACCGGCGTCAACCCTGAAGCCAGACAGGCCCGGCTTTTTCCTGTATGCACTCCCTTGCCTAAAAATTTCCACTTCAACCTGATTGAGCGAGATGACTTTTCATCAATTCCATATAACCAGCAGGAAAAACATATAAAATTTTGATTATCACTGAAGCTCAGCCAGTCAAAAAACTGTAGTATAACAGGTTGTAAGCTTGGCTGTTGGCATACCCTATGAAATCTACGGGCAGGGGCACACCTAAATATTACGTTTAAAATAATCCTTTATTTCAGCCTGTTATACGATTCCTCTCCGAACTGGCTGAAGTTCGATGGTCATTAGATTGTTCTTTGTTTTTGGGGCTGAGTCGTTCAACCTAATCTGGAATCAAAGTCTCTCGGGACATACTTTTTTTTTGGTGCAAGGATACCAGCAGTTCTCGGAACTGCTCCGTATAGAACTGAGTGTTTTCAATAAGTTGCTGTTTTCCTCTTCCCTTCCTTCGTCTCACCCAACTGCTTCCGGTTTGTATCTCCCTGAATTTATAAAGATAGACTCTTTGCTTACGTTGACCTCTTGAATTTTGCCCAACGACCACCCAACCTATAGCGGCTCTTGGGCGGGTGACGGCGAAGCGGTATCATCGATTTTCTGCCTGTATCCGTACCCAGTTCGTGCCGTCTGCATTGGCTGCTGCATCGACTGCCGCCAATAGTATCGTCCAACCATACCCTGTGTCCATGGTTGCCATTGGGCTGCGCAAATGCTAAAAGGTGATGGTGACCGCTCTTGTTTCCGCAGATCGCTCTGTGCGCAGAAGGGCTTCGCATCAGCCTCTCACCGGCCCTCTCGCTTGGAGACACATCATGCTGACCGGACAAGAATTGGAAAAAGGTATGTCGATGCTGAAAATGATCTGGGGCGCCCTGGCGGTGTCGCTGCTCATGTATATTTTTATCGCGCCCATGATCTTGGAGACATCCCAGGTGAATTTTCCGCCCGATGCCTATGCCACCCTGAGAATGTCGTTGTATGGTGTTGCCTTTGCCACGCTGGCTGCCACCTGGTTCGTCCGAAAAATTATCCTGACCGCAAAATCAGCGCCGCGCCAGACAAAATCCCGTCAGCATCCAGCCATCCAGCGCTACACCACTGCCATGATCATTGCCTTGGCCATGTCCGAGGCCATCGGCATCTACGGCCTCATTCTCTTCCTCCTCGGAAAAAACCAGTTTGACCTCTATTTGTTAACAGCGCTCTCCGCCGCCGCTATGACGCTCTATTTTCCAAAGAAAGAAGAGGTGATCAGTTTGTCCGAACGGTTCTAGGCTGAGGGGTGATCGCCAATATCAGCGGCAGATTCTTTCTCCCCGGACCGCATGTTTTCATCTTGCCCCCTCACCCTCCTCAACCTGGTCCGGTTGCCGCAAGGCATCCTGCTTTTCCCTGTTTTTCCTTGCTAATCGCCATTGAAAAAAGATCTGGCAAACGGTATGTTATTAGATTTTACAGTCTGCCTGTTCTGACACGACTCATCAGTCGTACCACACAAACAGGTAGACACAGAATATCAAGCACAAGCACCACAAAGTGGTGTGAAAGGCATCGCTAAACGAATATGAGTCAAAAGCCTCTGGGCAACGAATCCACCCCTCCCCTGCACGACGACAACCTCGACAGCAGGGATTCCTTTGTTTTTCTCGACAAACGCGGCAAACGCTGGCCCCGGTTCAGACGCCTTATGTTTGGCGCCGGTCTGCTTTTTTTTGTCGCGGCCATCCTCTTCATCCAGACCCTGGTACTGCCATCACAACTCACCATGCCGCCGGCGGTCGATGAGTTAAAATCTCGAATTAAAACCCTGCAGGCAGACAAAATACCGCGCAACCAACCAACGGTTACCAAACCTCTATGGCTGGATTATACCAAGGGGCATAAAGGGACCAAGGACGTGACCGCCACTGGTCAAAAGCAGCATGCCGCAGTTTCGCCGCCGAAAAAAGAATCCATGGCCGTCACGGCAAGCGGTGACAAGGAAATCAGACTCGGGTTTTACCAGGGGTGGGACCCGGACAGTTTCGATTCGCTCAAGGCAAACGCTGATCAGTTGACCCACCTCTGCCCCGACTGGCTCACCTTTGACAAACAGATCGGCCAACTGAAAATCGCCAAAGAAGAACAGGTGCTTGACCTGGTCAAGAAACAGGGCCTCATTCTTCTGCCATTGCTCCACAATCTGGGAGATGAAGATGTTTGGGAGGCCGAGGCGGTGGAGGGTTGGTCAACGGAACGAGCGAGCGACAGGAGCAGTTCGTCGCCCATCTTGTAGAAACCCTGACCAGCATGAACGCAGGTGGCGTTGTGCTTGACTGGCAGCAGGTCGACCCCACCTATCGCGGCAGCATGAGTATTTTTCTCGCCAAGATAGCCGATGCCCTGCACCAGGAGAATATGGAACTATGGCTCTGCGTATCCACGGGTAGGGATCTGAAAATTTTCGATCTCGACCTCCTTCCCCGATATATCGACCACTTTGTCGCCATGCTCCATGACGAGCACGCCGAATTTGATCCGCCCGGCCCGATCGCTTCGCGGGAATTTTTTAACGGCTGGCTGAGTGCCCTGGTCGATGGCTATGGCAAACCCTCGCAGTGGGTCATTTCCCTGGGATCCTACGGCTACGATTGGACCGAGGGTAAAAAATCTGCCGAACAAATCAGTTTTCAAGACGTTATGAGCCGCGCCGGACGCTCCGGCCAAACAGGTTGCGACTTTCACCGCCCCTCCCTCAATCCTAAATTTGTCTATGGGGAGGGCGATGCGGTGCATACTATCTGGTTTCTCGATGCGATCACCTTTCTCAACCAACTAACCGCGGCCAGGACGCACCATGCCGGCGGCATTGCCGTCAACCGACTCGGCGCCGAGGATCCGAGCATCTGGGATGTTCTCGCTTTTGCAACAAACAAACAACCGCACCGTGACGATCTCGCCCAACTCGAAACTATCCGGCCCGGAGACGCCATTGCCCATGTCGGCAAAGGCAATCTGATCACTATTGTTGATGAGCGCAGTAATGGCATGCGCCGCATTCACATCGACAAAAAAGCAGCGCCGGGAGCGATGGCCAGCGCTACGTATGAGAAATTTCCCAGTTATCTAACCATTCTCCATCAGGGCCGAGGCCCGGCAGATGGTGTCGCCCTTACCTTTGACGACGGCCCGGACAGCGAATGGACTCCGCAGATTCTTGATATCCTCAAGGCGAAGGGCGTCAAGGCCACCTTTTTCATGATCGGCGCCAACATGGAAAAACACCCGAAGATCGTTGAGCGGATAGTTGCCGAAGGTCACATGATCGGCGTCCACACATACAGCCACCCTAATGTTGCCCTGATCTCCGAGGAGCGCGCCCACCTCGAATTAAACGCCACCGAACGGCTCACCGAGTCAATTACCGGCCATGCCACCATCCTCTTCCGGCCGCCGTATAATGCCGATACCAACCCCCACGACCCGGAAGAACTGGTGCCTATCAGGATAGCGCAAGGCATGGGCTACCTGACCGTGACCGAAGATATCGATCCGGAAGATTGGGATGAACCCGGTGTAATCACCATGCTTGAACGCGTCAAGCGCGGCCGAATTCGGGGCGGCAATATCGTTCTCCTCCACGATGCCGGCGGCAACCGCAGCCAGACGATTGCGGTCCTGCCCAAGATTATCGACTACCTCACGGCCCGGGGAGACCTTGTCCTGCCCCTACCCGAGATCATTGGCATTCCGGCGGAACAGTTGATGCCAGTCCTGCCCGACAACCAGCAACCCCTGACCCGCCTGATCAACGAGAGCGGATTCACCGCCATCCACGAGGTCACTAATTTTTTCTGGGCCTTCATGATCGTCGCGACCGGCCTGACTGTCCTCAAGACCCTGGCTGTTTCCTGGCTTGCTATTCGCAGCCGCCGGAATGACGATGCCTTGATGGACGCAGACGACTCAACTGCATTCTCGCCGCCGGTCAGCGTCCTGATTGCCGCCTACAACGAAGAAAAGGTGATCCGCGACACCCTGCGGGCGGTGTTGAACACCTTGTACCCCGGCCCTATGGAAGTAATTATCGTCGACGACGGCTCCCAGGATAAAACTGCAGAGATCGTTGCCGCCATGGCCGAAGAGGACGCCCGCATCCGGCTCATCCGTCAGGCCAATCTCGGCAAAGCCAATGCCCTGCGAAACGGCCTGCTCACAGTCAAGCATGCCTTTGTTGTCAGCCTCGACGCAGACACCCAGTTCACCCCCCAGACCATAGGCTACCTGATCCGGCCGTTCATCGATTCCAACGTTGGCGCCGTATCCGGACGGGCTCGGGTGGGCAATCCCAGAACCCTGTTCGCCCGTTTCCAGTCGCTGGAATACACCTGCGGCTTCAATCTTGATCGCCGTGCCTACCACCAGTTGAACTGCATCACCGTTGTTCCAGGGGCGGTCAGCGCCCTCAGGGTTGATGCCGTTGCCAAGGCCGGCGGCATCAGCACCGACACCCTGGCCGAGGATACCGATTTGACCCTGGCCCTCCACAAATGCGGCTACACGATCCATTATGCCTCCCGAGCGGTGGCCTGGACCGAGGCCCCTGAAACCCTGCGAACTTTTGCCAAACAGCGTTTCCGCTGGGCTTTCGGCACGCTGCAATGCCTGTGGAAACATCGCGAACTGCTGTTCAGCCCCCGACACAAGGCCCTTGGCTGGTTCAGCCTGCCGTGCGCCTGGTTTTTCAACATATTCCTCGTCGCCTTTGGCTCGATTATCGATCTGATCCTGATTTTCTCGCTGATCATAAGCCCAGCCAATTCCTTTCTCTATTTCTACTTTTTCGTCTTTCTTGCCGCCGACCTGCTGCTCGCCGCAGTCGCCTGTCTGGTAGAACGCGAGCCACTGGACCAGGTCTGGCTGGTTCTGCCGATGCGGTTTATCTACCGACCGGTCCTCAATGTCGTGGTGGCGCAGGCAATTTTCAGAGCACTGAAAGGTGTCTGGGTCGGCTGGGGCAAACTTGACCGCACCGCGTCTGTCCCCTACAAGGCTTAATCAACAATGATCCGTCCATTTATGATTTCCATCTCTTCCCCTCGCCCCAACAGGCCCCTTTCTCTTTTCCTCACAATAGTGCTCGTTCTTTTAGCACTCGCCTCAGGCTGCCAGGAACAGTCGGAGGCCCGAACCAAGGAGAAAACAGCACCCGTCAAAATCGACGGCCCGATGAGCCTGGTCATGCCAAAAAACGGTGCCTATACCGGAGCCTATGTTGATTTCGGCGAGGGCGAGTCGCACGTGACCTATGATGCCTTAACCGGTTTCGAACAGTTAACCGGCAAACCCCTGGCCACGGTCGCCTTCGGTAATTTCTGGGGCGACCAGGCTTTTCCCTTGAAAACCATTCGCATCATCGCCAGTTACGGTGCGGTGCCCCTCATCTTCTGGTCGCCCTGGGACAAACCCTACAATGAGGGACGAGGGCCGGACCGGTTTGGCCTGCGCGAAATCCTTGCGGGTAAATGGGATGCCTATATCGACGCCTGGGCCGATGCGGCGCGGCAGTACGGCAAACCCTTGCTGGTTACCTGGGGCCTCGAGATGAACGGCACCTGGTTTCCCTGGTCCGGTTGCTTTTACGGCGGCAGTAAGGTGGTCGGTCGGCACGACGGCCATCCTTTGTATGCGGGGCCGGAATTGTATAAAAAGGCTTATCGTTATGTGGTTGATCGGGTCCGGGCTAAAAAGGCAACCAACGTCCTCTGGGGGTTTCACGTCAACAATTTCAGTTCGCCGCGATCCGCTTGGAACCGCATGGCCAACTATTATCCGGGGACAAACTATGTCGATTGGCTTGGTCTGAGCGTTTACGGCAAGATGGCCAAGTCCGAAGGCTGGGCAGACTTTGACAAAATGATGGCCGAACCATACACCGAAATAAGCGAGCTCGACCCGGATAAACCGATTTTCCTGGCGGAATGGGGAGTCGGTGAATACCCGCCGGGCGACAAGGCCGGGTTTATCACCAAGGCTTTCAACCTCATGCCCGACAAGTATCCGCGGGTGCGGCTCGCTGTCTTCTGGCATGAACGCTGGGAGAATGCAGACGGCAGCTACAGCAATCTCCGGGTCAACTCCTCGCCCGAGGCTCTCGAAGCCTACCGAACCGGCGTCGCCTCGCCCTACTGGATCGAGCGGCCAATCTACGAAAAGATACCTCTGGGGCCTTGATCTTGCCAGGCACATTATTCGACGCAATTCCAACCCGAACTCCACATCGTTTTGATTATGAACATCCTCATTCTCAACGGCAGTCCTCGCAAACGCGGCAACACCGACCTCTTGCTCTCACGAATTGAGGAAGGTATTCACCACGCAGGTCACACAGCCGAGCATATCAATCTGGCGCACTTGGTCATCCATCCCTGTACCGGTTGCGGCCACTGCGAGGCTGAGGGGCAATGCATCTTCATTGACGATATGACGCCCTTGTATCAAAAAATTGATGCGGCCAACCGCATCGTCATCGGCTCGCCCATCTATTTCTACGGAGTCACGGCCCAAACCAAGGCCTTCATCGACCGCTGCCAGGCTCTGTGGTGCCGGAAATATCTCCTCGGCGAGATCAAGCCGGAACGTGAATATCGGCGAGGCTACATGGTCAGTGTCGCAGCCACCGACGGCGGTAAAATCTTCGAAGGTGCCCGCCTGACCGTCCGCTACGCTTTTGATGCCATGGAATTCACCTACAGTGGCGAACTGCTGGCTCAGGGCGTGGAGACCAAAGGAGCCGTTGCCGAGAAAACCGAAACGATGGAAGAGGCACTACAACTGGGGATGGCGATCTGCCGCAAACCCTGAACGCTGCTCTTATTTTCTTATCCAGACTTCCTGTACACCCAGGCGGCCAGAGGAGAATCCTTGCTCCCGATACGCGACATCCGCTCCTTCCTCCTTTTTTTGATGCTGGTGCCCTTCCCGGCTTTTGCGCAAACCGTTCCCGTCGACCTCGAGGCAAGTTACCGCTTTCTGCTCAACGATCGAGACGCCGGCGGCATCCTCTACACGGCCACAGCCGGCAAACTCCAGGGTCGGCAACTCCCGTTGAGTTTCCACGACAGCGCCATCTACTGGGGCGAACATGTCTGTTCCTCAAATGACTGCACGGTCATTGACGTCTACAACCCCCAGACCTACGCCCTGACCCCGCGACGATCGATTGCCGGAGACCTGCAGACCGAGCGGGTAAACAGTCATAACGGCAGTAACATCTATGATGCAGCCACCTGGCAGATCGCGGTCATGCTGGGCCGGGCGATCAACCGCATGCCACGCCCTGCTGGCCAGGAAACGTACGCCCTGGTTGGCAATCAAAACCTGCTCCTGCATGCGGGCTATAGCGGCAACAGCAGCCACCCTGTAACCGGCGAAACCCGGGCTGTCACCGCCATGCCCATTTTTGTCTATAATCAACGCACCGTCACCGAACCTGCCAAGGCGTACAGCTTTCGCATGCTGCCGCGCGCTTGGCTGTCGACCGATCCCTTTGCCGGCACACCCTATGCCCGCTATATCCAAACTACGGACCTGCCGCCGCTCAATCCCGAATACCAGCCCGGCAAGGTGAGCTGGACCGACTGGAAGCCCATCACCGGCGAAAATGCATGGGCCTTTCTTCTCGGACCGTTGCAGGCTGCGGTTCTCCATTATCAGGTCGAAAAAAAATCGTCCCATGTGCCTTTCCAGGATTTGGCGATCCAGAATGCGTTGGCGATTCTGCCCACCTTTGCCGCCATGCAATCCTCGCTGGGCGGCGTTTACTATGCCCCGGCTGGGACAGTCGCCAATCAGGGCGATCAGCTGGTTGATCCTTATTTTGTATCGGTCGAAAACAATATCAGCCTCTATGCCGGTTTGAATATTCTCCGCTCCACCCTGCAAACCACCCTGAAACTGGACAACACTATCAAACCGACCGACCGAGCAGGAATCGACAAAGCTCTGCAACTGAGCAAGGCAATGATCCATGGCGGTGACATCGGCAGCGACCGAAACACAGCTGGCCTGCTCTCCTTCTTTAAGAACTCCGCCTGGCGCGACGGCGAATTTGTCCAGGGCGGCGTTGCCGATAAACCAACGGCCGCAAGTCGCTGGCTGCCGAGCCTGGCACCCCGGGCGGTTGATGTCAACACCTGGGGCGTTGCTGCCCTTGGCCCCGAAACGATCGATACCTGGTTCGGCTTTGGTTCCAGTTATCGAAACTGGCAGCGGGTGAAACGTTGGGGCGGGTACGGCGTGGGCGCAACACTGTGGGGGGTTGGATTTTCCGATCAGGATGGCAACGGCATCGACTCGGACGGCACTTTCCGCCAAGGGATTGTTTCCGTTGAATGGACCGCCGGCGCCATCACCATGGTGCGCGCCATGATCGCCCATTATCACGCTCTTCCAAGCCAAACAGCGCAACAAGAGGCGGGGGGGCGCATCGTTGAAGACCTCCAGAGGGACGAACGCGCCATGCTCGCGGCCATGGAGAAGCTGCGAGCAGACAGGTATCCAACATCTGATTTCATCGAAAAACCTAATAATTACAAAAAATTATTCGCGCTTTCAACTAAACCCTATCTTTATGCCAGCAAACGCTACCTGATTCCCTTTGGCTGGTATGCCAACCCGATTCCCAGCACCTGCGCCACCGCTTGGATGATCATGGTGGCCAACGGCTACAATCCGTTCATCCCTCAGGGCGGCATGAATCTTTCCGCGCTCGTCAGTTATCCGCTGGCCACGAATCCAACGCTCTCTCTCGCCTGGCCGGATGACCGATGATCAATATTCGTCAATTTTTTACGCAAATTGCGCCCAGTATTTATTGACAAGGCCAACCTACCGGCGCAATGTAGGCAGAACAGATGGTCAACGCACGTTGAGTGGGTTGCTCTCTTTCTCATCTGGGTGGAGACGGCCGGAGAACTGGCTGTTTTCTCCTGTTCACACCTATTCACAGGAGATTGTCATGAGCCCTTATACCATCGCTGTCATTGTCGGCAGCCTGCGCAAGAATTCCTTTAATCGAACCCTGGCCACCGCCCTGGTCAAACTGGCCCCGCCGGAGTTCACCTGCAAGCAGGTGGAAATCGGCGATCTGCCTCTGTACAATCAGGATGACGACGCTCACCCGGCCGAGCAGGTCAAACGGCTGAAAGGTGACATTACGGCGGCGCAGGGTCTGTTGTTCGTCACCCCGGAATATAACCGTTCCATGCCCGGAGTGCTGAAAAACGCCATTGACCACGCCTCAAGGCCCTATGGCCAAAGTGTCTGGGCCGGCAAGCCTGCCGGAGTCATCGGCATCTCGGTGGGGACTATCGGAACAGCCTTGGCGCAACAGCATCTGCGCAACGTTTTGGCCTACCTCGATGTGCCGACCCTGGGTGCGCCTGAAGCTTTCCTCCAGGTCAAGGAAGGATTCTTTGATGCCGATGGCAGTATCGGCCCGGAGAGCAAACCGTTCCTGCAAGGTTGGATGGACCGATACGTTGCCTGGGTCAAACAGCATACGCTCTGATGCGGCCAAGGACGAAGAACAGGCCTTCCGCATTCTATACGGTATATAACTTGTCATAAGGGCAAGACGGGATGCTCCCAAGAGGGGGTTCTCGTCTTTTTTTGTCCTCACATACTATCACCTGCCTAAACAAGAGCAGAGCAATGACCGTTCATCATTTTCTCGGCGCTGCGCAAACTGGCGCGTCTATTCACCGAAGCTGCCACGGTTAGGTGCAATGGCAAGCAGCAAGTTGGACGTTCTGACTTTCCTGAATTGCAAGCTGGAGTTGTATATGACACCGCTTCATGACCACATAGACTGAGGTAGCTTGATGATTTTTAATTCCTTTCAGTTCCTCCTCCTCTTTCTCCCCGTCACCCTGTTCGGTTATTATCTTCTTGGACGCACCAGCCAGAAGATGGCTGCAGTTTGGCTTCTGCTCGCATCCTTCTTTTTTTACTGTTCGTGGGATTATCGCTACCTGCCGATTCTCCTGTTGTCGATGACAAGTAATTATTTTGCGTGCTGCCGCATCATAGCTGCCAACCAAGCACGGAAAAAGGCCTGGCTGACGGCAGCCGTTCTTTTCAATCTGGCGTTGCTTGGATACTTCAAATACATTAACTTTTTCATATCCTCCATCAACAGCATCGTTTCGCAAGACATCCAGCTTTTGACGATCATTCTTCCCATCGGGATTTCATTTTTCACCTTCACCCAGATATCGATCCTGGTTGACGCTTATTACGCAAAGGTGAAGGAAATAAATCCCCTTCACTACGCTTTATTCACCTCCTATTTCCCCTACATTGTTGCCGGCCCGGTCTTGCATCACAAGGATATGATGCCGCAGTTTGCCGACAGAACCAATTATCAGGTAAATGGCGGCAACTTTGCGGTCGGCATAACCCTCTTTGCCTTTGGCCTTGCAAAAAAGCTGCTCATTGCCGACAACCTAGTGCCGATGGTCGACGCCGCGTTCGGCAGCGACAACCCGCAATTGATGCAGGCCTGGCTGGGCGTCTTTGCCTATAGTTTTCAGCTCTATTTTGATTTTTCCGGGTATTCCGATATGGCCTTGGGCGTATCGCGCCTCTTCGGCTTTCAGATCCCGTTCAACTTCAATTCTCCCTACAAGGCCTCCAGCGTCAGCGATTTCTGGCTTCGCTGGCACATCTCACTCTCGCGGTTTCTCCGTAATTATCTCTACATACCGCTGGGTGGCAACCGCCATGGCCAACTGTCGCGCTATCGCAACCTGCTGCTGACGATGCTCCTGGGCGGATTGTGGCACGGCTCCAACTGGACCTTTGTCATCTGGGGCGGACTGCATGGTTTGTATCTGTGCGTCCAGCACGGATGGCAAAGCCTGAGAGGCGGCAAAGCTGAACCGGCCGGCAAACTGGTTGTTGTTGCCAACCGAGCTTTGACCTTTCTGGCGGTCATGGTCGCCTGGTGCTTCTTCCGGGCCGCTGATGTGTCCTCGGCCCTCAACATGCTGTCAGGAATGGCCGGCGGCAACGGTTTTTCCCTAGTCGCATCCATCGATCCCCTAGGATGCGGCATGCTGGCCATCAGTGCTTGTATTGCCTTCTCCATGCCCAATACCAATGAGATCATCCTCTATTGTGCAAGCCGTTTTGAAAACAAACCTTCTTCGTCCTCTATTCTGAATATGCGATGGGTTCCCGGCATACGATGGGGAGTGCTCACAGGTATCATCCTTGCCCTCTGCATTTTGAGCATGGACAAGCCCCAAGATTTCATTTATGCGCAATTCTGACAACTCATGACTCTTTCATCCAAACCGACCGGTCTCCGAGCCTATTTTACGACCCTTGGCCTGACAACCGTGTTCCTCGTTGCCGGATTTGTCATCGCCAATTACCTGATTGATCCCTATTATATTCACCAATGGAATACTGCTGTATTGCAACGGTTAAGTCCGGCGCAGCAAAAGATTGTTCCGTGGGCGAAGACCTATGCGGCCTACCGCTACCAACCCGAGGTTGTCTACCTTGGCAGTTCGCGCGCAGAAATCGGCTTGCCCACTGACACCACCCTGTTTCAGGGAAAACGGGTTCTCAACCTTGCCCTCAGTGGCGCCTCCTTGGGTGACGCCATCAATATGCTCACACACACCGGCACATTTCACCGCCCGGAAATTGTTATCTGGGGACTTGATTACGGCTGGCAGTTCAGGAAAAAAGCGGGCAACACCGATTTTAGCGAAGATCTGGTGGCACGGGGACCGCTGTATCCTCTCAAGCGATTCCTGCTGAACATCAAGCGGTCGACCTCAATGACCATGGCAACGGATGCCTTCAAGATACTCTTCGACCCGACCGCACAGAAATGCCAGCCGATCCTGGCCACCTACGGCCATAAATCGGATCAGTGCCTGGAATATATCATGGCGGACGAAGGTGGAACGCCCAAGGCTTTTGCCAAGATTATCAACAAAGGCGATCCCCAGGGAAGTCCGGAAAATGTTCAAGCCTCCATGCAGTTGCTCGACGCAGTGACTCGTGACTACTGCAAACAGGGAACGTCCTTCCGTTTTTTTCTTCATCCTGTGCACGCTCTCGCCGAACTGTCGTACTGGGAAACGACATGGCAGGACCTGGATCGCTGGAAACAGGATCTGGTACAGATGTTTGATGCGCGCCGCCAGGAAGGCTGTGACATCCGGTTCATGGATTTTTCCGGATACAACGCCATCACCTCCGAGGCTGTGCCCCAGAAAACTGGCAACGAGAAGATGCAGCACTACTGGGAGCATTCTCATTACCGTAGTGAAGTGGGCCAGCAGATTCTCGATCAGTTGTTTTCCACAACCTCTCAGGCGGAACCAGGCGATTTCGGCGCGGAGTTGAACGGTACCTCCATCCGCCAGCACCTGCTTTCCTTTCAGGCAAACCGGGCGGAGTACTGCAGAACTCATCCTGAGGAAACCAGAAACAAGACGGTCTGCAAGAGTGCTGCTGAAAAGGATTGACCGTCTCGAGCACCGTCAGACTTGCTTTAATCGAGCACTGCCCCTTGATCAGCACTGTGCCGGATTCATATGGTTCTGGATGTCACACTTTCCGGAATGACGCCTGACGGCAACAAAAGGGAACCACACCTGTTACCTCATGCGCATTCTGTTCCCGGTGACGACTTGGCAACAGCAGGGTATTTTCACCCTTCCTTCTTCCTCTTGCACGAAAAACAGTGAGAAAAGCCATGACCGCACCCAGTGAAACCATCCTCCACCAGACCCTGGCCCTTGGCAGCGACCCGGTTCTGCGCCGCAGCTACATGATTGTGGACGAACCCATTCAGGGCAACATGCGTTTTGGCCTGCTGCTCGAAATCCTCGACAAACTCGCCGAGGAAACTGCCCTGCGTTATGTCACGCAATTCCATCCCCATGCCCGGGTGGTGACTGCGGCCATTGACAATATCGTCATCCGGCATGCCGAGGATGTGACCCGCGACCTGACCTTCGCCGCCTGCATCAACCATGTCGGCCGAAGTTCCCTGGAGATTGGCATTCGAGTGGAACAGCTCGGCGAACCGAAACTGCATATTGCCTCCTGTTATTTTACCATGGTGGCCCGTTCCGGATACGGCGACAACGTGGTCAGCCTGACCCTGCCTCCTCTCGAATACCTGGATCCGATCGAAAAGAAAAGGGCAGGCAAAGCGCTGGCAAGACGGGAAGAATACCGGCAGCAACAGGCGGCGCAGCTGGAACCCCCTAGCCGGGAGGAATATGAAGTGTTGACAAGCCTGCATCAGGCCCAGGAAAAACCAGGATTTCAAGGCCATCTCTGCAGCCGTCTGACCAGTGAGGCCTGGGAACGGATGTATCCGGAACAGGAAAATGTGCCGCAAAAAATCTTTGGCGGCTACCTGATTCGCAGGGCGTATGAGCTGTCCTCGATCTGTTCCGAACTCGTGGCGCCAAACCGCGCAATCATCGCCGCGGTTAACAGGATCAATTTCTTTCATCCGGTCCGCATAGGCGATAAACTGCATTTCACCACTCGGGTAGTTGCGACCAACGGTTGCTTTATCTGCGTCGAGGCGGGAATCGAAAGGATAAGCCGGGACCGCACCTCCAAGGCCCTGTCGAACACCTGCCTGTTCACCTTCGCCAATGTCGACCAAAACCTGCACCACCAGCCGGTTCCGACTGTCTACCCCACCACCTACGCCGAGGATGCCCGCTATCTGTCTGCGCAGCGCGACTTGCAAGCCCTGCTGCGCCACCATAACAGGATTTGAGCGGAGTCCTGGGATGAAAGCGCCGCCCCCCTCAGCATCGAGAGCGCCCCTTCTCAAGGCGGAGAGTCTGAGCAAGCAGTACAACGGGATCATCGCCGTCGACGGGATTTCCTTTGAGGTGCAGGCTGGTGAATGTTTTGGCCTGCTTGGCCCCAACGGCGCAGGAAAAACTTCAGCCATCCGCATGATCTACGGTTTTGCGCCACCCAGTTCCGGCAGCTTGCGGGTCTTTAATCTGGATATCGAAACAGAATGGCGGCGCATCCGCACCCGCATCGGCGTTTGCCAGCAGGACAACACCCTTGATCCGGATCTCTCGGTTATGCAGAATCTACTGGTCTTTGCCGGTTATTTCCGCATCCCTGGGCGACAAGCCCGCGAGCGGGCCGAGGAACTGCTGCACTTCTTTGCCCTGGAGAAAAAACGTGAGGCCAAGGTGGGGGAACTCTCCGGCGGCCTGGCCCGACGCCTCACCCTGGCCCGCGCTCTGATCAACGATCCCGAACTGATCATCCTCGACGAGCCGACTACCGGGCTCGATCCCCAATCCCGCCACCTGCTGTGGGAGCGACTGCAGAGCCTGCGCGCCAAAGGCAAGACTCTCATTCTCACCACCCACTACATGGAAGAGGCAGCCCAATTATGCGACCGCCTGGTGATTCTGGACCACGGCCGAATCCTGATTCAGGGTACGCCCAAGGGATTGATTCAGGATCATGTCGGCAGTTCGATCATCGACGTCAGCGGCGCGGATCGGAACCTCGCCCAATTCCTGAACGAACGCGCCATTAGTTTTGACGAGATGGGGGATCGCCTTATCATTTACAGCAACGGTGACGCCGAAATCGAACAGATCATCCGCGCCACCTTCCATTCCCGACAGTGCACCTTCCGCACCGCTACCCTGGAGGATGTCTTTCTTCGCCTCACCGGCAGGGAGCTGCGCGAATGATCAAGATGAACAATATTTCGTGGCGCTTCTTGAGCGTCTGGCAGCGCAACTTTATCGTCTACCGCCGCATCTGGAAGGTTAACTTCCTCGTCCCGCTGCTGGAACCAGCTTTTTACATCATCGCCTTTGGTCTCGGTTTCCAGGGACTGATCGGCAATCTCACCTACGGCGGCAAGGCCATGACCTATACCCAATTCATGGCTCCGGCCCTGATCGGCATCTCGATCATGTACAACTCGTTTTTCGAGACTACCTATGCCTCTTTTGTGCGTATGTACTATCAGAAGACCTTTGACGGCATGATGACCACCCCGCTTTCGCTCGAGGAGATCATCCTGGCCGAGATTGTCTGGAGTGCCACCAAGGCCACAGCAGCCGCTTCGATCATGATGGTGGTTCTGGGCTTGTTTGGCTTTGTCTCCTTTCCGCAAGGGATGCTCATCGTGCCTCTGGCTTTCCTGGGCGGCCTGGCATTTGGCGCGGTGGGGATGTTCTTCACTGGCATCACGCCCTCCATCGACATGTTCAACCTGCCGATTTTCCTCTTTATCACCCCCATGTTTCTGTTCAGCGGCACCTTTTTTCCGGTTGCCGGGCTGCCAGGGTGGGCTCAATCCGTGGCCCTGATCTTTCCTCTCTTTCATCTGGTGGAACTGACCCGGTTCGCCTGCCTGGGGCGAGTGGAGACCAGCCCGTTGCTCAGCCTTGGCTATCTCTTGCTTTTCACCCTCTGTTTTCTCTTTCTGGGGTTGACCACGATGCGTCGGCGATTGATCAAATGAACAAAACGATCCAAAATGAGGGCGAAATTTTGGATGGATTGAGGGCACAGGCTCTCTCACTTGGGGCTACAGCAGCGGTCATTCTCCCGGCAAAGGTTCTGGTGGTGGAAGACCGGTTTGCCGCAATGTGCGCCGAACCACACCGCTGCCCCGGCTACGGACTGGCCCCCGGTTGTCCACCCCATGCCATCCAACCCTCGGTGTTCCGTGAACAGGTGCATACCTATGACCAGATTCTGGTCTTCAAAATCGATGCACCGACGGCAGACCTGATGGGCCAGAAACGTTTGCCCATTGCCCGCTCTATCCACCGGATTGCCGCCACTCTGGAACGAGCAGCCCGCAGCCAGGGAATGGCCCAAGCGTCCGGATTGGCCGCAGGTTCCTGCAAGGAATTGTTCTGTGGGGAGGAAGAGGCGTGCGTGGTCCTGAACAAACAGCAGCCCTGCCTGCATCCTGACCTGGCCCGTCCTTCGATCTCCGCCCTGGGAATCAATTTCACGGCCCTGGCAGAAAGCGCTGGATGGCAGTTCGACAAAATTGATCCTGGCCAAGCGGCAAAGGATACACCTGTTATGGGCCTGTTGGCCGGGATAGTGCTGCTTGCCTGACAACGAAAAAAAACGGGAAATGTTTGAGGCGAATCACGGCCGAGCGTGACTGCCGTCACCGAAAGAGCCGACAGTGATTGGAAACAGAAAAAGCGGAGGGCGGTTCAATGAACCGCCCTCCATAAAACTCGCTCTGTGGAAAAATGAATCCGATTGATCGACCGGGTTAGGGTTGGACGTCCTCGACGACTAAAAGCACATCGCACAGCGGCTTTTTCGTTACTTTGGTTACGGTGTCGCGCATAATCTCCAATCCGCGAGTAAACGGGTTCGACATAATCAGCAGATCATAACCGTTTTGTAACTCTTTACGAATTTCCTCCGCCACGTCCCCAGCCGCAATCAGCAGTTCACCGGGAATATCAGCCGCCTGTTCTTTATACAGCTTGGCTGTCGTCGCCGCCTCTCTGATTTCCAGTGACTGCATGTACTCCAGAAACCCGATCCGGGCATTACAGCCGGAGAGCCAGTCGTGGCCGGTGAACGCATCCCACGTTTCATCGATGACAAACAGGGCGTTGAGGGTTGCCCCCCACTCGCGGGCCAAGCTTAAGGCCCGCCGGACCGTGCGATGGTTGTCGTCCAGGGCGAGAAGTATCTTCATTAAGGCAAGGTTCCTTTTTCGTGCTCTAGAACCACTAGAGTTTCTTTACCTTTTTTCACTTTATCGCCGGGTTTGCCAGCAACCTTGAGCACCTTGCCGTTGGCCTTGGCAGTAAACGACTCCACTGCGATCTTCTCTTCCATCTGGTTATTGACCCATTTCTTTTTGACTATCTCCAGTGAGTAGAGTTTGTCGCCATTCTTGACAGCAGCACCTTCGGTCACAAAAAGTTCAACTAGTTTGCCGTCCTGGGTAGGCTTGATGGCTACCGAAGGCACCACGTAGGCCATATAGGTCAGGACAACGGCCACAATAAGACCGGAAAAGATGATGGCTGCCACATCCTCATGCCGATCGCTTTTAAAGACAGTGAGAGATTTTTTCTTGTCGGACATAATATGCCTCCTTGTTTCGATGACCTAAAAGGCCCCTTCTTTAGGGATGAACAGCAGGATGATGATCAGCGCCAGGATGTATTTGACAGTTCCTGCAATGAGTCCGAGACGCAGAGGTGTACCGCCGGCGGCCCTCATTTCACGAATATCGATATAGGCGCCAAGACCAACAAGTCCGATACCAAAAACCCATGCCATGACGTCGCGCAGGAGATGAAGGGTCTCCGATCCTTCAGCGCCAAGGACATGGGCTGTGGAGAGTGCGGTCATACCTAAAAATCCAAGGACGAAAACCGGAAATTTAGAGGCGAGAATGGAGCCGAGGCTCTGTTTTTCAGCATCCGCTTCTCCCTTCCAGTACCAGGCCGTGATGAAGAAGACGACAAAGGGGATACAGACAACCCGCACCACATTCCAGATTTCGCCGTAAGCAACGGCGGTGCCAGGAGCAAAGACGGGATTAAAGGCAAGACAGGTTGCAAGAACCTGACCGGAATTGAGGATGCCGGTTCCCACCCAGGCGCCGAACTGGTAGTCGGAGAGGGACAGCATCTTGCCAACAAAGGGGCTGACAAACATGGTCATGATGCCGAAACCAAGAATAGTGGCAATGGCAAGGGCAATATCGACCGGTTTGGCACGAACACCAGGTGCGGTGGCCACGCAGGCGGAGACGCCGCAGACGCCGCATGCCGCAGCCATGGTGGCCGTGAGTGAACGGTCAGCGTTCATTTTTTTACCCAGCCACAAGATGAAAATGGCAGTGCCGAAAACAAAGGTAACGATCAGGGTAATGGCGATACCGCCGACCTTGAGCAGTTTATCGAAGGTATACAGGGTACCGAGCATGATAACACCGGATTTGATGAACAAGCGGGTGGTGCGAAAACCCTCCTCCGCCCATCCGGGAATCTTGCCACCGAACAGAATATTGCGGTAGAGCATGCCGGTGATGATGGAGAGCAGGATGTAATTCAGGCTCATAACCTGCACCAGCCAGCCTTTTGTGCCGAACACCACGGCATCCTTCATCCACGGCTCAACGTAGACACGCAGCACATACAGGGTGCCGATCATTACGGCCAGGCCTGGAATAATTGCCAGTATTTTGCCAAAGAGACTTTTATTTTCCATTTCTCACACTCCTTGAGTTGAATCAACTGTTTCCGGGAATTCGTTCCAGGACAGAAAAATTCCAGCCAGCCATTCCTTGCTGTTTCTGCCCCCTCCCTCACCCGATTTACGCATCCTTTCCTGTGTCATGTAACCTCCTATTTTTGTTTATTGAAGAGCCTTCTGCTAAAAGATTTTCCACCTTTCGCCAATCGCAGGTGGTACGAGCTTGACGTGATAAACATACTGGTGTCCGGTTCGGGGGTGAGTTTGTCGAACCATAAACAAAATGCATTTTCCCAAACCACTTGGATTATCGTTAAAACAGCTTTCCTAGCCACGGATTGAGCTGAAGTTCTTTTCCACTTATAATCGTTCACCCAGGCGGGGCAAGTATACGCTTAGAGGTTACTTCGCTGTCGAAAATTCACAGCATGTTCGCCCGTCCGGGCGAGGATTTTCTGCAAGGCCACCCGGGACAAACCGGATATTCTTGCCGCCTCGGAAACATTCCCCTTGGTCAGGGTCAACAGATCCCTGAGATACTCCAGGGTGAACGTGTTGACAACATCTGCCTTGGCCTCTTTGTAGGCAACCAGCGGCGCCCTTGTTCCGCCGGCACGGCTCCGTGGGAATTCAGCCCGACTTCCACCCGTCAGTACCGAGTGCACCAGGGACATCTCCATTCGCTCTCCGGAACAGAACACCGTCATCCGGCGGACAAAATTCTGCAGTTCACGCACATTGCCCGGCCAGCGGCAGCTCGACATCCATTGCACAACCTCAGGTGCCATTTCCTTTCCGGCAAGCCCCATTTCCGCACAGGTGGCCCGAAGAAAATGCTGGGCAAGCACGGGGATATCCTCGACCCGCTCCCGCAGGGGCGGCAAAGTGAGGGTCAACACATTGAGGCGATAGTACAAATCTTCCCGGAAAACTTTATTCTGCAGACCGATTTCCAGATCCTGATTGGTGGAGGAAATGACCCGGACATCCACGGTCTGGTTGGTGTTCGAGCCAACGGGGCGAATCTCTCCGTTTTGCAGGCAACGAAGCAATTTGGTCTGAACGGCGGGACTTATGTCGCCAATCTCATCCAAATGGAGAGTGCCGGTGTGCGCCGCTGAGAACAATCCTTTGTGATCCCTGTCCGCCCCGGTGAAGGCCCCCTTGACATATCCGAAGAGCTCGCTCTCCAAAAGGTTTTCCGGAATGGAAGGACAATTCACGGCGAGAAACGGCCGGGCAGCCCGCGCCCCGATCTGGTGGATCAAGCGGGCAACCAGTTCCTTGCCCGTGCCCGATTCACCGCGGATCAGCACCGCATAATCAGACTGGGCAACTGCGGCTATGGTTTGCCGCAACTGGCGCATGGCCGGCCCATCGCCCACCAGTTCACCCTGAAATTCCTGTTGGGAGAGGATCTGCCTGAGCCGGTTGTTTTCCTCGAGGAGACGGCTCCGTTCCAACCCTTTTGCCACCACGCGGAACAACTGATTCGGCTCGATGGGCTTGGTGAGGAAATCATAGGCCCCAGCGTGCAGTGCCTCCACAGCAGTTTCTATGGTTCCATAGGCACTGAGCACGACCATACTCAGATGGGGATAGAGCTTGAGCGATTCCGCCAGCAATTGCATCCCGTTCATCTCGGGCATGCGCAGATCGGTGATCATCAGATGCACGGTGCGACTGGCCAGAATGCGCAGCGCCTCCTTACCGCTATGAGCCATCTCCACCCGGGTCTCGGCAAATCGGCTGGTCACGAGCCGAACCAATCCCCGGGCGAAATCCTGCTCGTCATCGACGATCAGGATTCCAATCCCGTTTTGTGTACCGGTTGTCGCCGGTGCGGAAAGAGTGGTCATTGTTTCGGCTCTTCAAACAGTCTCATGGAGATTTTCCATCGGATCGCCCGCCAGAGGGACAATCACCGTGAATCGTGCCCCGCCCAAGTCAGGAGCTCGTCCCACCTCTATCGTCCCGCCGACATCAGTCACCATGGCATAAATCACCGTCAGCCCCAGGCCTGTCCCTGCTCCAATTTCCTTGGTGGAGAAAAAAGGGTCAAAGATGTGCGGCATATCATCGACAGCCACACCTGGTCCGTTGTCGGTGACTTCAAGGGCAATCATGTCGCTTTCCATTGGTGCAACCCGGATATGAATCTCCCCGGAGTGCTCATCAACCGCGTCAAGAGCGTTGATCATCAGGTTGCTGAGTACTTGCTCCAACTCACCGACCCCCATGCGCACCTTCTGCGGTTGCGCCGGGGACTCCAGACTTATGCGAACCCCTTTCTTGGCGGCCTGGACTGAAAAGACCTCGGTCATCGCTGCGGCAACGCTGCAAGCGTCGGCAGTACCGGAACCGGCAGCCTTGGGCCGGGCAAAGTTCAGCAGGTCTTGCAGCACCCGTTGTGCCTGTCGGGTATGCCGTTCAATGATCTCCAGGTCTGTTCTCTGCTGCGGGTCGGTGATTGTTTGGCGCAGCAGGGTGGCATAACAGAGGATGACCCCTAGCGGATTGTTGATCTCATGAGCCAGGCCTGCGGTCAGTTTGCCGACGGTGGCCATTCGCTCCGATTGCCAGACCTGCATCCGCATTCGTTTTTCCATGGTCGTTTCCCGCAGATACACCACGACCTGAGCGTTTGTTTCGTCTTGGCCGCAGACGGGGTACAAAGAAAGAGCAAAGGATCGACCGCAGGGCAAGGTGATCTCGCGTTGATCAGGCTTACCTCGGAAAATGACCTCCCGCATGAAGTTCTGATCGGCATTGAGTTCGACAAACAAGGAAAGAACATTGCCATCGGTCCGTTCTCCGACCGACAATTCCGATGTAAGCGTTCGCGCGGCCTGGTTCACTGTCAGCACGGCACACGAGGCATCCATGAGCACCAAGGGGTCGGAAATGCCTTCGACAATGGTTGCGAGAACATTCATCTGCCTGAACAGACTGTCAATGGCGGTCAGATTTTCAGCGGCGATCCCCAACTGCCGGCCTAGCGCCTGCAGCACATCCCGGTCGTGCAGCCCTGCTTCGGCTTCGTTGCGCCAGGAAAGAATAAGCAAGCCTTCGGCGTTGCCGGTACTCGATTCGACGGGGACAAAGATGCGGTTTTCCGTGGCTACACAGGCACTGCCGGTTAAAATTTCGACAAATTTTTCAGGCAAGTCAGGCAACGCACCAGTATCCGGCCAGGCAAAAGAACTGTGCGAACCCATGGTGCAGACGTACGCAATCCGCTCAGCCTCGAACCGTTTGCAGATCTGAGGCAGGGTCAACTGCCAGAGTTCCGCTCTGGATCTGCTCTTGAACATATCCTCCAGTAGGCGAACAAACAGGTGCACATCGGCCCGTCGAGCTTCGACCTCGGCAGTCAGGGCATCGGTCCGTTCATCAACCATCCGCCGCAGATTTTCGGCATAATCCTGCAACTGGCCTCGGGCATCAAACAGGTGTTCGCTCATCTGTTCCATGCCATCGACCAGTTCTTCGATCTCATCACCCTGTTCGAGCTTACGCAGGAGGGCTGATCCCTCCGCATCGGTGACATTGCGGCGGAAAACAATATTGAGCCGTTTGAGATTATTGACCACTAGCACCTTGAACAACAAATTGGCGCTGAAAAAAACAAACAGAACCGCCAAGGCGAAAAAAGCAAAATAGGTCAGAATGGTTTGTTCCACTCGGCCGACACTGCCACGAACCGAAATGCCGACAAAATCAACGCCGGCAACATCACCAAGCTGTTTGCCGAAACCGCGTTCGCCGTACAATTTAAGCAGCTCCCCAGGCGCATCTTCGGGGCGACCATGGCAGTACATGCAGCCTTGTTCAAAACGGACCGGCCGAACCATGAGATAATATTTTTCCCCGTTGATGGCCTTGTACCCTTGCCAGAGTTGTTGTTGCCCGTTGGTGCGAAAGTATTGAATCAATTCGCGCTCATGAGGGTTCGCTTCATATTCCGGATTGCGGGCATCAATGGCAACCCGGCGAAAAATGGTGCCATCCTGCGGAGCATTGACCGAGGCCATGATTTTTCGCGAGATATATGAAGACGACATGGCCTGGATAACAAAAGCGGCGGGCAACCGTTCATACATTGTTGGCCGCAGAACATCGCGGACGTAATGCTGCACCGAGTCCACATGGGTGAGAATGAGCTTAGCCTTGTCCCGCACCTCTTCTTCGAGAACGCTGCGCATGTGGAGATAGAAACCAAGAGAAAAAGCGACACCAAGGAAGATGGTGGCCAGCACCAGTCCTGAGATGAATTTGGCCTGAATTTTCTGAGGCTTCGGAAAATGCATGCGTTTCCTTGAAATCTATCTTTCCAACGCTCTTCCATTACCAGGATCAGCAATCAAAAGATGTGCCATGTCCAAACAAATAATAAATGTTTTAAAAACGGGGTATTATGTTGCTGCAACTACAGGAGAATGCATCCTGTAGTTATCACATGATAACACAAGTTTTCATTTAATGAAAACTTGTGTTATCACTTTTGGGCGGAGCGGTTCTGATGGTGAAAGCAGGAGGGAAAGCGAAGCGCTTTGTCGGCAGGGGTTATTTTCGCAGCAATTTGTTCAGGTATTCCAGCCAGGCGTCAAAGCCGTCACCGGTAGTAGCGGAGAGTTCGAGGATTTCCAGTTCGGGCTTGAGCAGCAGCGACTCTTTCCTGGCCTCGTCGACCGAGAAATCGAAATAGGGAAGCAGGTCGGTCTTGGTGATCAGCACCAGGTCAGCGCTTCTGAAGGTGGCCGGGTACTTGGCCGGCTTGTCCGAGCCCTCAGGCGTTGACAGCAGGACAACCCTCCGGTGCTCGCCGAGGTCAAAAGTAGCAGGGCAGACCAGATTGCCGACGTTCTCAATAAAAATCAGGTCATAGGCACCGCCCTTGGCGAAATGTTCCAGCACATGGAGACCACCATGGACCATGGGTGCATCGAGGTGACAGGCGCCGCCTGTGGTTAATTGGACTGCAGGCACTCCCTTGGCGCGGATGCGGTCAGCGTCGCGCTCGGTCTCAATATCGCCCTCAATCACGCCGATCCGGACCGTTTCCTTCAGCGCCTCGATGGTTCGCTCGAGCAGCGTGGTTTTGCCCGATCCAGGACTGGAAATCAGGTTTATGGCGACGGCGCCCATATGCTCGATATGATGCCGGTTGGAATCTGCCTGTTTCTGGTTGGCTTCCAAAAGACTTCGGTTGATTTCGACCACCTTGGTATCGTGATGATGGTGGTCGTGCAGTTGACAGCCACAGGTATCACACATGCTGTTACTCCATTTCTACTTGGTTAAGGATAAGTTCGTTTCCGCCCTTAGGGGAGAGCCGGTTAAGGCAGCACCAGGGACATTTTTTCGGATACGGACTGAATGAATGCACATCGAGAAGATCACCTGGCTGGGAAAAGGGAATAACCGACACCTTGCCGCAATCCAGGCAGAGATATACGGGATCCGGCGTTTCCAGCTCCAGCACTGCAGCCTGGGTGAGGGGATGTGATTTTTTAAGAACATCAAAGCCGAATTCGAAAGAATCACGAACAACACCCGAAAAAGGACCAAGAGTGACTAACACCCTGGTGATCCGGTCGGCTTCATGTTCCTTGGCCAGACCCAGCAACTGATCCACCAGGCCCTGCGCCAGGGATAACTCATGCATGGTATACGCTCCTGTTCATTGAATGCATGCTGCTCAGCAGATTCTCGGCAGCGGCTGGCCGGTGAGCGGTTCAAGCAGGCGGGATCCACCGATACGGGTGGTGAGGCTGACCCGCCCGGCCTGCCCCTCGCGCACCCAGCCGATCAGGGCCGCATCCCTTCCCTCGGGCATGCGCCGGGTGAGTTGCAGCATATCCTCGGCGCCGTCCCGGTCGCAGATAATGATGCATTTTCCCTCGTTGGCAAGATAGAGTGGATCCAATCCGATCATCTCGCAGGCGGTGCTGACCGAAGGACGAATCGGCAGCCGGTCCTCCTCGATGGCGATGTCGACGCGCGATGCGCGGGCAATCTCGCAGAGGGTGGTGGCAAGACCGCCACGGGTCGGGTCGCGCAGGACGTGGACCAAACCGAAATCATCTTCGAGCAACGCGCCTACCAGCCGATGGAGGGGCTGGGTATCGCTTTGGATATCGCCGCCAATATCAATCCCGGCCTGGCGGCTCATGATGGTGATGCCGTGATCGGCCAGCGTCCCTGAGATGATGACCGCATCCCCTGGTTGCGCCTTCTTGCCGGAAATGTCGTGGCGATGGGAGGCGATGCCGATGCCGGTGGTATTGACGAACAGACCGTCGGCCTTGCCCTTGGGCACCACCTTGGTGTCGCCGGTGACAATGGCCACCCCGGCCTCCTCGGAAGCACGGGCCACCGAGGCTATAATCCGCTCCAGGCTGGCATAAGAAAAACCCTCCTCGATAATCAGGGCTAGACTCAGCGCCAAAGGCCGGGCGCCGCGCATGGCCAGGTCGTTAATGGTGCCGTGCACTGCCAGGGAGCCAATGTCGCCGCCGGGGAAAAAGAGCGGATCCACCACGTAACTGTCGGTGGAAAAGGCGATGCGGCCGGCGAATTCGCCGAGCATGGCACAGTCCTCCAGATCCCGCAGCTGGGGGCAGGTCAGGTACTTGAGAAAGAGACCGCTGATCAGATTCTGGCTGGCCAAGTCCGCCGCTGCCATGGTCAAGGCTGATAATCGAATCCGTTTTCATGATAGCTCTATTGACGATGCAGAAAAGGGTGTTGGTTCGTGGTGAGCATTGCTCGTTTTCCGACCGCTGTAGCGAAAGTAGGCGGCGCAGGTGCCCTCGTTTGAGACCATACAGGGACCGACCGGCTGGAGGGGTGTGCAGGCTGTACCGTAGAGCGGGCAATCCGGCGGCAGCAGCTTCCCCTTGAGGATCTCGCCGCAGCGGCAGCCCTTGGGCTCGCGAGCTATCTGCACGGGGATGGCAAGGCGCTCCATGCCATCAAAATGGCGGTATTGCTGCCGCAGCACCAGACCGCTGCCGGGGATGGTTCCCAGGCCGCGCCATTCGCTGTCGGCTGGTTCGAACACCTCGTTGATCAGATGTTGTGCCCGGGCATTCCCCTCGGCGGTCACCACGCGGGTATAACAGTTCTCCACTCCGGGACGTCCATCGTTGATCTGCCGGATCAGGCTGAGCAATCCGGCAAGGATATCGGCCGGTTCGAAGCCGGCCACAGCACAGGCAAGACGGTACCGCTCAGCCAGAGGCCGATAGGCCTCGGCACCGATGATCGCGCTGACATGGCCGGGGCAGAGTAGACCGTCAACCCGCAGCTCCGGATCGGCCATCAGGCCCTCCAAGGCACGCGGCATGGTCTTACCGGCAGCTGATAATGAGAAAATTGGAGATTCCCAGTCGTTCAGCCGCAAGGATGGTGGCCGCGATGGTCGGGGCCGTAGTTTCAAAGCCGATGGCCGGAAAGAGCACAGTACGTTCCGGTTCCTGTTGGGCCAGCGTCAAGGCATCCATAGGCGAGTAGACGATCTCCACCCTGGCACCGCCGGCCCGTGCCCCGGCCAATGATCGCCCGGTTCCGGGCACCCGGATCAGATCACCAAAAGTAGCAATGGTGACCTGCGGTAGATCGGCGGCCTTGAGAAAAGCGTCGATGTGACTGGCCGGGGTGACGCAGACCGGGCAGCCGGGGCCGGACAGCAAGGTAATGCCGTCAGGCAGCAACGAGCGGATGCCGTGGCGAAAGATCGACATGGTGTGGGTACCGCAGACTTCCATAATCCGCACCGGTCGCACCAGGCAGCGGGCGATCTCCTCCACCAAAGGTGCGGTTATCTCTCGGCTGCGGAACTCATCGGCGCATTTCACTGCGGCACTCCGGGCAGGCGGCCTTGACTTTCCAGCACCTCGGCCATCTGCCGCATAAGACTGAGGTTGTATTCCGCGTCCTCCACGGACAGGGTGCGGATGGCAAAGCCGGCGTGGATGATCACATATTCGCCGACCATCGGAATCCGGTCAGCCATTTCCAGCCGGATCTCCTTGCGTACCCCATCGCTTTCCACCAGAGCTACCTGGGGATCGAACAATTCATCGCTGCCGCCTTTGAGTTCGACGACCTGCATGGGAATGGCTAAGCACATATATGACCTCCTATAAAGGCCTGGCCGAGGGAGATGCCGCCGTCGTTCATCGGCGCCAGTTCACCGGCATGCACTGAAAAACCGGCAGTGCGCAACTGTTCGGCCAGGGTTTCGAATAACAATTTATTCTGCATGCAGCCGCCGGAGAGCACCACCTCGGACAACCGGGTTTGCTGCCGCACAACGTTCAAAATCTCGCACAGGGATTCGACCAGCCAGAAATGAAAGCGGCGGGCAATGACTGATTTCGCCACTCCCCCTGCCAGGTCGCGACAAATCAGGGCGGCCAGCGGTGCGCTCTCGATGAGACGCACCCCGTCCTCCTCGCCAAAGGTTAGAGGATAGGCACTGACCTCTTGCCGCCCGGCAGCCAAAGTCGCTTGCTGTTCAAGCAGCATGGCAGCCTGTCCTTCGTAATCGCTCATCAGGCAGAGTCCCAATAAAGCGGAAACCGCGTCGAACAGACGACCGCAGCTTGAAGTTCGGGGACAATTCAATCCTTTGGCCATCATCTGACCGATCAGCTGTTTTTTATCAGGAGCGACGGTCAGCAGGGAGGATGGTTGCAAAGCCTCAATAAGGGCATTTGGCCCCATGCCCTTATACATCAAGGCCAAGGCCATGCGCCAGGGCTGTTCCGCTGCCCGGTCGCCCCCTGGCAATGGCAGATGCGCCAGACGGGCCAGTCGGGCAAATCCGCTCCGGTCGGCCCGGTACACTTCGCCGCCGAAAATGGTGCCATCAGCGCCGTACCCGGCACCATCGAGAACGACGCCCAGTACCGGCCCAGCCAGCCCCTGCTCGGCCATCACCGCCCCAATATGGGCATGATGATGCTGAACCTCCTGGCAAACTGTATTGCGGCCATGGGCATAGCGGGAACTGAGATAGTCAGGATGGCGGTCGCAGGCGGTCTGCACCGGCGAAACTTCAAGCACGGCCTGGAGATGATCGATGCTTTCCCGATAGAAATCATAATTCTCCGCCCCGGTTAACTCGCCGATATGCTGACTGACATAGGCCTCGCCGTTGCGGACGATGCAGAAGCTGTTCTTCATCTCCGCCCCGCAGGCTAGGATATCCCCGGTCGGCTGGCGCAGGAGGATGGGAACCGGAGAATAACCGCGCGCCCGCCGCAGCAGCCGAATCCTGCCATCCATGATCCGGGCCACTGAGTCATCCACTCGGGTAACGATGTTCCGGTTGTGAAGGAGAAAAAAATCGGCCAGGCCATGGAGTCGCCGCAACGCCTCCTCGTTCCCCGTGCAGATAGGCTCGTCGCTGCGGTTGCCGCTGGTCATCACCAAGGCCAATGGCATTTCCGCTTGGGTGAGCAGCAGGTGATGGAGCGGCGTGTAGGGCAGCATGAGGCCAATGATGCCCAGGCCAGGGGCAATCCCCTTGGCGAGGGTGGAGTCGGCTCGCTGCTCCAGGAGCACAATCGGGTGCTCTGAAGAGTTGAGCAACCGCGCTTCTTCGTCATTGAAATGGCAGAATCGGGCTCCTGTCTCCAGATCCTTGACCATGATCGCCAACGGCTTCGATGGACGGTTTTTTCGCAATCGCAGGGTGGTCACGGCCTCCTCTGAACAGGCATCTGCGGCTAGATGAAAGCCGCCCATTCCCTTGATCGCTACCACCCGGCCTTCTGCGAGGGCACAAGCGGCCAAGGCGAGAACGTCGCCGGCAAGAGGCTGCCCCTCGGCATCGTGCCAGCTCAACTGTGGACCGCAGGCCGGACAGGCGTTCGGTTGGGCGTGGAAACGCCGGTCGAGGGGATCGTGATATTCACGTTCGCACTCGTCGCACAGGGGGAAAAGGCGCATCGAGGTGTTGGGCCGGTCGTAGGGGATGCGTTCGACTATGGAAAAACGGGGGCCGCAGTTGGTGCAATTCGTGAAGGAATAGCGGAATCTCCGGTTGTCCGGATCAAGAATCTCACGCAGGCAATCGGCGCAGAGGGCGATGTCCGGGGCAATCTGGGTGCTCGGCCGGGCCCCCTGCTGGCTGGGAAGGATGCGGAAAGAATTGTCCGCAGGCGCCGGTTCAGCGGCCAGCACCTCAAGGCGACTGATGCGGGCAACCGGCGGCGCATCGCTCTGCAGGGCAGCGACAAAGGCCTCGAGCGCCGCTATCGAGCCACGGGCATGGATACAGACACCTTCACCGTTATTGACCACAGTTCCCGCCAAACCATACCGGTGAGCCAGCCGATAGACAAAAGGCCGAAATCCGACCCCCTGAACGATCCCATGGACGGAGATCTTGAGGCTATTGGACGGGATGGCGACTGGTTGCATGGCCAAGGTCATGGAATTCTGTGTAAGGTAAGGGAAAACCGCCGCACACAGCGGTCTGTTTCATGGTTCAAGCGCCCTCCACTGTAGCAGTAAGCGGCTTTTTGCACCATCTTTTTTTCAAAACGAACATTCCGCCCAATTGGCACAACAAGAGGGCTGGGTTGCCCCGAAAGCCGCTTCAAGGCTCGGCTTCTGCCTGCCGCTTAATCTCCCGATAGCGTTTCGTGTTGACAACCTTCTGTCTCTCCAAATCCTCGATTTCTTCGAGGCTGAGATGGATCAGGCCGCAGACCGGACAACTGAGGTCCATGTCGTCGTGGGCCGCCCTCTGTTTGAGTTCATCGGCGGTCATGTGCCCGACACAGCCGCAGGCACAGTTAGGCGCCTCGACGCGGACGATGATTCTATTCGGGTGCTCGCTCTTCTCGTTCATTGGCAGCCTCATGAAGGGAAACAGGCCTTGGGGTAAAATTTCAGCGCCGCATGACGCGAATACTCTTTCCATGATGATCAATAAGGGTCACCGTTATGGGCAGACCGCCATCCAGGCGGTGCGTCGCACAGGAAATTCAGGGGTCATAGGCACGGACCGCCATTTCAACCCGGTTGAGGATTTCGTCGTTCACTTCGCCATCATTAATCAGGCTGGCGGCAGCCTGGCGGACGCTCAGGTTCATCGGCGCGATGTTGTGGGTGGTGCCGACGATCAGGTTGGCCCGGGTGATACAGCCGTTGTCGTCCGTTGAGTAGTCGTGGATCAAAGTGCCGCGCGGCGCCTCGACGTGGCCAATGCCCCGACCTGCTCCCGGCGTGACCGAAGAACGCACCACCGGATCAGTAATGCGGTCGTCAGCCAGCAGTTCGAGAACGCGTTCACAGGCATAAATCAGCTCGATCAACCGGGCCCAATGATAGAGCAAAGTTCCCTGGGCCGGGCGGCCAAATTGCCGGCGAAACTCTTCCAGTTCGGCTTGGGCCTTGGGCGTGGCTATCTGGTCGCAGACATTAATCCGGGCCAGGGTGTTGACCCGGTAAATACCTTTGGGTGTATCGGGGTCCAGAGAAAAGCCTTCGCCCCAGGAACGGGCGTAGACCATCTTGGCAGAGGACCACGGTTCGACCTGTTCAGCCAGAAAATGCTCGTAATCGCTTGCCGGAAATTCGACACAAGCGCCTCCAGGGTGCATCAGGCGCAGGTGCCCATCATAGAGGCGCAGATTGCCCTGATGATCGACTGTCCCCAGAAAACCAGTGGTGATCGCCCCCAAAGTGCGGAACTCCTCCTGGTAACGACTGAACACCGATCCTTTTGCATAATCCAGGGCATAGGAAGCGAAATCGAGCAACACCTGACCATCGCCTATCAGGCCGCGCCGCTCATCCTCACTCATCGGTTTCGCAAAGCCGCCCACTACTCCGGCCACCGGGTGGATGGACTTGCCGGCAAAACGCTCGAGCATCATCTGCCCCAACTGGCGCATCCGTACGACCCGGGCCGCTAATTCCGGCTCCCGGCGCACCAGCCCCATAATATTGCGCACCGAATAATCGCTGTCCGGACCAAGGACAAAATCCGGAGCGGCAAGAAAGAAAAAATGAAGAATTTTATCGTGAATATGGGCCAGCACCTGACATAATTCACGCAACAGGTGACCTGCAGGGGCTGGAGTGACGCCAAAACAGCCGTCAACAGCCTTGACCGCAGCCAGGTGGTGCATCCAGGGACAGATGCCGCAGATCCGGCTGACAATCCGGGGTATTTCCTCGGCAGGGCGGCCGACGACGAACTGCTCAAAGCCGCGCAGAGCGGCAATGCCCACTCGGGCATCGCTCACCCGGCCGGATTCGTCTAAGTGAATGTCAATCCGGGCATGCCCCTCTATGCGGGTAACCGGATGAATGCTGATAACCTGGGACATCCTCTCTCTCCTTTGCGCCGTTCAGGCAGAAACCGTATCAGCTTCTCTTGCGGCCTGGCCTCAGCAGGCCGTGGGCGCCGCTGAAACGCAGCAGCGATGGGCGATCAACGATACCCCGATAATCAATACCGTTGCTTGCCAGGACATTCATCATGTCCAGAAGCTGATTGCCGCCCTGTCGCACCGGGCCGTAACACCCCCGACAAGGCACACGGGCCCGAATACACAACGGCGCATCCCTGCCGCCGCAGCCGCCGGCAGTCACCGGCCCCATACACAGCAGTCCCTGTTCCAGCAGGCAACGCATCTGATCGATCGATTCCTCAGGATCGTACTCGGCATTGGCTAAAAATCGGCGAACCGTGGCCCGCCCTTTTCCCTTGCGCTGCGTGGAACAGGTTTCACACACGCTTTTATGGGGCAGAGGCAGAGTTTCGCACCTGATCAGGGCTTCGATCACCTCGAGGATCATTGCGGGCCGGGGCGGACAGCCGGGCAGACTGACATCAACCCTTACCTTTTCGTCGATGGCGTAGACTCGATCAAAGTGCGCTGAAACATCGACTGGAGCATGTTTCTTTCCGTCTGAACCGCTGGCAAAAACCGTCTGCAGGGCTTCATTTACTGGCCACTGGTTGCGCAGGGCCGGGATACCGCCGTGGGTGGCACAGGTGCCGAAACTGATCAGAGTCCGGCAACGCTGGCGCATGGCGTGCAGGACTGCCAGGTGCTCGCCGCTGGCCACACCGCCAGACACCAGGCCAATCTCAGCCTCGGGCAAGTCCACCGCCCCCTCCTTGCCAGCACAACCCTGGTACTTATGGTCCATGAGCAGGGGAAAATGGACGATCTCCACCCGGTCAAGCAAGGGAAGCAACTTTTCTCCGCAGTTCAGCAGGGCAATCTCGCATCCGGAACAGGCGTGCAGCCATTCGAAACTGAGCCGGGGTTGCATCGGGATCAGTTCAGCCTCGGGTTTCGGGTCCGGCCTGCACTGATCCCCGCAGAACGGCAAGGCGGGCGCTCATCTCCCGGAAAGCTTCGGCCAACCGTTCAGGTTCGGCCGAGGAGACCCAGGCTACCTTGAAAACGCTCGCCTTCATACCCCAGGTCTTCCAGGGTGTCGGCATGATCACCTCGGACCGGGCCAGAGCCATTTCGTTGCCCTTGATATAGTGACATTCTCCGAGGTGGCAGCCAATGATCATCACTCCGTCGGCACCCTTGTCCAGGGCATGAAAAACCATTTCAGGATGGACCATGCCCGTGCACATCACCCGGATGATCCGAATCGAGCCGGGATACTGGAGACGGGAAATACCTGCCAGGTCGGCAGCGGCATACGAGCACCAGTTGCAGCAAAAGGCGATGATTTTGGGCTGCAGGATTCATACCCCCTCCGGTATTGCTGGGGTTTCATCGAGGGCGGCGGCAATCTGGGCTTCGATCTGCGCATAGGTGAAACCGGCAACATCAACGCCTCGCTTCGGGCAGGTTCCCTGGCAGATGCCGCACCCTTTGCACAACACCTGATCGATGTGGACAGTTTTGAGGGGAGTGCCCCTCCCCATCCTTATACTCCACCAAGGTGATTGCCCGGTAGGGGCAGACTTCTAGACAGAGGCCGCAACCGTCGCAATGTACCGGGTCAACCAAGGCGACGTTGGGCTCGAGGGCGATCTCCTTGCGGGCCAGGAGGCGGCCGGCCTTGGCGGCGGCGGCCAGGGCCTGGGAGATCGATTCCTCCAGCGGTTTAGGATAGTGGGCAAGACCGGCGACAAAGACACCATCGACATGGAATTCGACCGGCCGCAGTTTGGCGTGGGCTTCCTGGAAAAAACCGTCGGCGTTGAGCGGCAGCTTGAACAGATTGGCCAGCTCCCTGGCCTCCGGGCTGGCCAGGGTGGCGGCGGCGAGAATGACCACATCCGCCAGGATTTCCAGTGGGCCGGTGCAGGACATGGTCCCAGACTTCCACCAGTACGCTGTTGGCAGCCTTCTTGATCCGGGGCGGGCCGTGCAGCTCATAGTTGATGAAAGACGATCCCCAATTCCCGCGCCTGATTGTAGATCCGCTCACGCTGACCATAGGTGCGGATCTCGCGGTAGAGGATGTAGATCTGGCGTGATGGCGCCTCTTTTTTCAACTTGATGGCGCTCTGGATCGAGTGAGTGCAGCACGATTTCGAGCAGTAAGGACGCTCCTGGTTGCGAGAACCGACACATTGGATGAAGACAAAGGACTTGCCGTTGGCAACCCTGGTCTCATTGTGCATGTGCAGTTTGTCAAACTCGATCGAGGCCACCACATTGGGAATCTTGCCGTATTCGAACTCTTCGGGGATATAGCGCTTGGCACCGGTGGTAATAATCACCGCGCCGTGCGTCAATGGTCCGTTTACGGATGGGACCAGTGCGGATTGTGGAGGTGAAATTGCCGACATGACCGCTCACCGCAAGCACCGTGCTGGTGTAGGCCACTTCGATCAGTGGATGACCCTGCACCTCCTCCTTGAGTTCCTTAAGATAACGAGGCACATGCTCGCCGTTCCACGTCTGGAAAAGATGAAGGGCGTTGCCGCCCAATTGTGTTGTTTTCTCAACGAGATGGATACGAAATCCCTGATCGCCAAGATTGAGCGCCGCGGTCATGCCGGCAACTCCGCCGCCGATGATCAGCACCGAAGGAGCAATCGGGATGCGCAACGGTTTACGGGCCGTCTGACTGCTCACCTTGGCCACCGCCATCCGAATCAGGTCCTTGGCCTTGAGAGTGGCGATCTCCGGTTCCTGGCTGTGCACCCAGGCGTTCTGGTTGCGGATATTAGCCATCTCGATCAGGTATTCGTTGATCCCGGCCGACTTAAGGGTCTTGCGGAACAGCGGCTCATGGGTCCTTGGGGTACAGGCGGCGACCACAATCCGGTTCAGTCGTTTTTCACTGATCTGCTGCACCATCAGGTCCTGGGTGTCCTGAGCACAGGTAAACAGGTTGCGGGTGACATGCACCACCTGCGGCAGAGTGGCGGCATAGGCGGCCACCTCCTCGACATCGACCACGCCGGCGATGTTGGTGCCGCAGTGACAGACAAAAACGCCGATACGCGGTTCCTGCGAACGGACGTCCAGTTCTGTCGGCGGCGGCAGAGTCCGGGTCTGGGTATGCCGGGCCGAAGCAAGCAGGGCCGAGACACTGGCCGCCGCTGCCGAGCCGCCGATCACCGACTGCGGAATGTCGCGAGGGCCGTTGAAGGCGCCGCAGGTGAAGATACCCTTCCTCGAGGTGTGCACCGGCATGAAAGCCGATATCGAGGCAAATCGGTCCGGGGTCATATGGATACCGATCTTCTCGGCTAACCGGACCATGGATTCGGGAGTTTCCAGGCCCACGGACAGCACCACCAGGTCAACGATCTCCTCGACCTGCTTGCCGTGAACACTGATGTAGCGCAGACGCAGATCGCCCTTGTGGCCTTTAGGTTCCACACCGTGGATGCGGGAGCGGACGAAGCGGACACCGTATTCGCTCCGGGCCCGCTCGAAGTAGCGGTCGAATTCCTTGCCCGGGGTGCGCATGTCCATATAATAGATAGTGACTTCGAGTTCCGGATTGGCTTCCTTGACCGTCATCGCCTCCTTGATTGCGTACATACAGCAGACTGCGGAGCAGTACTCATTGTTGCAGCGGTTTTTGTCGCGACTGCCGATGCACTGAAGAAAAGCAATCCGTTTCACCGGCTTGCAATCCGAGGGCCGGGTGAGGATCCCGTCGGTGGGGCCGTTGGGCGAAAGATAGCGCTCGAACTGAAGCGAGGTGATCACATTGGGATAGAGGCCGTAGCCCCAGATCTTGGCCTTGGATGGGTCAAAGGTCTGGAAACCGAGCGCCATGACCACCGCGCCTACCCTGATCTCGTGTTCCTGTTCACGAGCTTCGAAATTGATCGCCCCGGGCGGGCAGATTTCGGCGCAAACGCCGCATTTTCCCGGTGCCTTGAGACGGATGCAGGCCTGGGGATCGATCTGATATTTGAGCGGCACCGCCTGCGGGTATTTGATATAAATGGCCTTGCGTTTGGCGATATCGGAGTTGAACGAATCGTCGACGCTTTTGGGGCAGCGGGCACTGCACTGGCCGCAGGCAATGCACTTGTCAGTATCGACATAGCGGGGATGTTCCACAACCCGGACGGTGAAATTGCCTGCCTGACCGCTGATGTCAACTACGGTTGACAGGGTCATGATCTTGATGTTGGGGTGGCGGCCGCACTCGACCAGTTTGGGGGCAATAATGCACATCGAGCAGTCGTTGGTGGGAAAGACCTTGTTGTACTGGGGCATGGCCCCGCCGATGGCCCCAGTCTTTTCCAACAGGTAGACGAAAAAGCCGGAATCGGCGAGGTCGAGTGCCGCCTGCATCCCGGAAATACCGCCACCAACCACCAGGGCTGCCCCAGTCATCGCCTGTTCAGTCATGACGGACCTCTCTCATTGTTTGCCGGGCAGGCGTTGGCCGGAGCAACGAAAGCTGCCCGGTTGTCAATACTCTTGTTGACCCAGAACAAGGTTTCATGGTCGCGGCTCCATGATCAGGGAGTTGGCCACCAACTCCCAGAGAAATTGAACCTCAACATTGAGGTTGAATTCACGATTGAGGGAGCCCTGTATCTGATCCCGGCAGTTCTGGCAGGAGGTGACCACCAGCTTGGCCCCGGATTCGCTGATCTGCCGGGCCTTGATCCGGCCATGGAAGACCCGCTCGGCCGCGAATGGGTTGGCCCAGGCGCCGCCGCCAGCACCGCAACAGTAATTATCTTCCCGTTCGGGAATTAAATCGACATAGTGTTTGCAGCAGGCCTGGATCAAAGTTCGGGCCTCGTCGAAATAGCCGTGACCGAAAGTTTTCAGCGAATTACGGCCGTAGTTGCAAGAGTCATGGAAAGTGGTCAGTTTGGCATGGATATTCGGATCGAGCCGAATCCGTTGATCGTTGAGATACTCGAGCAACAGATCAAAAATGGTGTAGATTTTGAACTGCTGCAAGGATTCAGGAAACCAGCGCTCGAGGGCGTAGCGGGTGGCATAGTAGGCATGGCCGCATTCGGGCAGCAGCAGGGCCTTGCAATTAAGCCGCTCAACATTATCGATGATCCGCTTGACAATGGTGCGCATGGCGCTGTAATCGCAGGAATGAAGCCCCCAGTTGACGCCTTCCCAGTTCTCGGAAGAAATGGTCCAGGATTCGCCGGCGGCATGGAAGATCTTCCACCACCAGGTCAGACTGTCGGGCTCGGCAAAGGGCTGTTTCGAGTTGACAGTCACCAGCAGTCGTGCACCGCGAACATCCACGGGGGTGACGAAACCGGGACATGAATCCTGGGACAATTCCTCTCCCAAATCCTTGAGCAGGATGAGAAAATCATCCTTGGGAATACCGAGGTTGTTGCCTTTTTCCAGGCAGGTAATCACCCCCTTCTGGATCGCTGGCGGCACCTTGTCGCGGTCACGGCGAGCACGGATACGCCGCATCAGTTGGAGAATCTCGACGTTCATCGGACAGGCCGCCTCACACTTGCCGCACATGGTGCATTTCCACGGCCAGTCGCTCTCTACCAATTCCTCTTCCATCCCAAGGAAGGCCATGCGGATGATCTTGCGCGGGTCGAGGTCATCGACACCGGAGATCGGGCAAGCCCCGGCGCAGGAACCGCAGGTGAAGCAGACATCGGCCAAAGCCGGCGAGGTATAGAGCGGGTTGGTCTTGGCCTCAAGGCGAACCGGAACCGGGACGGCCCCATTAGCCCGCGGCGAGAGCGGCACCTCTCCGATCACGGCAGGATCGGGTGCGACACGCGGTTCCCGGCCGAATTTGTCACAGAGCCGCTTGTAGTCCTCCCATTGGATCAGGTAGCGACGGCCGGGTCCCTCCAGGGCCGGCAAGATTCCGGAGTTGATCCAGTTGCGGATGGTGTTGCGATGAACCCCGAACTCCTCGGCCAAATCGTTGACCTTGGTCTCATAGATCATGGCGCGGCAGCCTCCAAGGTGGCATAGGGGGAGACGATGTGCTGAATACGAACACAGGCAGTATCAACTGCGGCCTGCATGACCGGCGAGAGTCCAGGCTCGATCCAGTCGGGGACGATTGCGGTCCGGGCAACGAGCAACATGACCTCGATTCCGGTTTCCTCCCCGAGTTCGGCCAGCAGGTTGACTGTTGGAAACTGATGCAATGAAAAATCATGTACTTTCCGCACCGGCAGGTCGGCTGGGTTACACTGCCTCACCTGCCCCGGCGCGTCGCCCTCCGCAGACCAGGCATCAACCACAATGAGTAATGCCGGCCGCAGGGCAGGCAACATGAGATAATCGAGCAGATACTCGCGGATTGCAGTGCCGGCATCAATGGCCTGGATAGATTCGGGCAACCCGGACCGCAACAACTGCTCGATCACCGCTGGTCCGAACCCATCATCACCGAGCAAAACATTGCCGCAGCCAAAAATGACCACGGCAGGTGCATTGGATCGAGACTGCGGATTGTGCGAGATGTGCATAATGTGGCCACTATGCCATTGATTCCTCTTTTTTCGCAAGAAAAAAATACAACGGCCACCCAAACCCAGTGGCCAGAGCGAGGGGCGACAAGAATGACCTAACGGGTTGTTGATCTTTCTTTAAACCGAAGCCATGGTTGATCGTTCATTATTCAACATTCAACCATCCTGGCAATTTTGAGAGTCCGGCCAGCTTCTGAAGTTGCATGAAGAAGCAGACAATCTGCGCAAGGAGAACGACGATACTATTTCTTCCGCAGTGCCTCGATCGTCATCAGAATGTCAACGTCCTTGCCGACCGCTCCCATTAAATAATACTTCCCGTCGCCGACTTTATAGGCCAGTCGGTCAAGCGTCAAGCGACCATTAAAACCGGCAACTTCCATGCCTGGCGACAACGGGTGATCTTTCACTCTGCCATAGGGGAATGGAATGATCAGGTCAGAAGAAACTCCTTTAATCGTCAATTTGCCGTTGACGTTATAGATGTTTTCCCCTGCTTTGGTGATACTGTTGCTGGTAAAAGTCATCGTCGGATACTTGGACACATCGAAAAAATCCTCTGACAGCAAATGCTTATCGCGTTTGCTTATGCCGGTGTCAACACTCTTCACCTTTATTTCAAAGGCGATTTTACTGTCTTTGAGCTGGTCGGGATCAAAAAGAAGAAGCCCCTTAAAATCGGTAAATCGACCATGAACCTTGGCATAAATGTGATCGACGCTGAAATAGAAATTTGTATGTTCCTTATCAATTTCCCAGGAACGGACTTCAGCAAACAGTGGGGATCCGATGAATCCGACGAGAAAAACAACGACGAGGGGAAACAGCATCTTTTTGTTCATATTGCGCCTCCATACGGTTAAAAGGAGAACCCCTTTGCCCGTTTCATGTTTCGCCGGTCATCGGGGCAGAGTGTTTTCAGGTTTTTGTGAAATGATAAATGGTCTTGGCAGAAAGGCAAGTCCTGCAGCAACGAAACAAGATTTGGACGGACAGTGCTGTTCAGTGGCCGCTCTCTTGATGAGCCAATAGCATTGTGCGGTTTTTCTTGAACAGTCAATATAGCTGCAATTTGACATCCTCTGTCAGGATAAACACCAAAAGATCCACGCAACCACCATGCTGATATTCCATTTAAATTCACCCAAGGCTAGCAACAGTGCATCAAGTTTTTTTGTTTACTTTATTATGACTTAGACTGTTGTTCGTGTATAAAGGTTTCATATTGATTGCACGGCCAAGAGATTCTTGCAGACCAACGTTATCTGCCAACATTATTATGGCGCGTCCCATAGAGGGGAATGCGCCCACCATCAATGAAGCGTCGAGATTCATGTTCATTACGCCAGGGGGCCACAGGAACCTGAATTTTTTTACCTTATCGCCGGAGGCATCACATGATCCAGACATCATACGACTTCACCCGAACCGGACTGTTGATTGTAGACCCCTTCAACGACTTCCTCGCCCCTGAGGGCAAACTCTGGCCTTTCGTTCAAGAGGTAGCGGAACGGGTTGATCTCCTGACGCACCTGCGACAGATCCTAACTGCGGCTCGCCAGACAAGGATCAAAATCTTCTTCGTCCCGCATCACCGTTGGGAACAAGGTGATTACACCCATTGGAAGCATGCCAATCGCACTCAGATTGCCTCGGGCAAAAAGCAGCTATTCGCGTTTGGCTCATGGGGCGGGGATTATTACGTTGATTTCAAGCCCCAGCACGACGAGATCATTGTTAAGGAGCATTGGGCGCAAAGCGGCTTTGCCAATACTGACCTTGACTATCAATTGAAGATGCACGGAATTGAAAAAATTATCCTCATCGGCATGCTCGCCAACACTTGCATTGAATCAACCGGACGCTACGGCATGGAACTTGGCTACCACGTCACGCTCGTAAAGGACGCAACCGCTGCCTTCAACCAGGAGGCGATGCATGCGGCGCATAGCATCAATGGTCCCACATATGCCCATGAAATTGTGACAACGAGCGAACTTCTCTCTCTTATGCTTTAAAAAGCACAAGCTGCTATGCAGTCGAGCTTATGGCTGACTTGGGATGACTGGCGTTTTTAACGTGGGTCATCATCAATCCTTGTTTTATGGTAAACTCTTCTCCTTCTTATGCCATGCGAATATTTCCTGCCTTTTGGGCAACTCTCATTCACTTTGCGCTGCTGACGGTCTCTCCGGCCCAGGCAATGGATTCCGTCACCTTGCAACTGAGGCGGGCGCACAGTTTTCAGTTCGCAGGCTACTATGCGGCCAGGGAACTCGGCTATTACCGGGATGCGGGCCTGGATGTTACCATCAGGGAAGCCAAGCCGAATCAGAATATTGTCGATGAAGTAACCTCTGGCAAAGCCCAATTCGGCGTAGGGACAAGCCAATTACTTCTTGAAAGGCAAAAAGGTGCACCAGTGGTGACCTTGGCAGTGATCTTCCAGCACTCTCCCTACGTGCTTGCAACCCGAGGCGGTGCGGACGGCATCCAGACTGTCCACGATCTGGCGGGAAAACGGGTCATGGTGGGGCCCCATGGCGCTGAACTGCTGGCCTATTTGCAGCGCGAGGGTATCCCCCTCGATCGCATCATTAAACAGGATCAAACCTTCAACATTCAAGATTTAATCAACGGCAACACCGATGCACTGGCGAGCTATGTGGGCAACGAACCTTTTGCCCTCCGGCAGGCGGGATTTGAGTATCTGCTGTTTTCCCCTCGGATGGGCGGAATCGATTTTTATGGCGACAATTTGTTCACCGCCGAAAAGGAACTACGGGACAATCCGAGTCGGGTCAAGGCCTTTCGCCAGGCCAGCCTGCGTGGCTGGGAATATGCAGCAGCGTATCCGGATGAGGTTATCGGGATGATACAGGAGAAGTATTCAACCGAGAAGTCTGCGGAAGCGCTGCGTTTTGACGCGACCGAAACGATTACACTTATTAAGGCTGATCAGGTTCAGGTGGGCTACATGTACCTCGGCCGTTGGCAACATATGGCCGAGGTCTATGCCGAACTGGGCATGCTGCCCACGGATTTCGACTTGAATGGTTTCCTCTACAATCCCAACCCCGCAACCGATCACCGTAAGCTGTATATCTATCTTGCCATTACCTTGGCCTGTCTCTGTCTTGTTACTTTGGTGTCGCTACGCGTTATCCGTGTTAACCGGCGCCGATTACAGAGTAGCCAGACCGAACTTGCCGCCAGTGAAAATCTCTTCCAAACGCTTACGGACTCATCGGCAGCCGGCATCCTTGTTTTCCGCAAGGAACGTGTGCTGTTTGCCAATCCGGCGATGAGCACGATCACAGGGTACTCATCTGAAGAATTATATTGCATGAGCGCGCTCGATTTAATTGAGTCTCGAAACGAAAAATGAGGCAACCGAGTGCACAGAAACAATTCTCCAGAGCGAAGCAATTGCCAAATCTGAGTACATGTTGTTGACGAAAGACAGTTCATTGCGGTGGGTGAAGAGTTTGTCTGCCAAGGTGATATTTCAGGGTGAACCTGCCACTCTCTTGACATTGGTTGACATCACAGATCGCAAACTGGCAGAAGAGCGACTGCTCGACAGCGAGATGGATTTAAAGAACGCGCAACGGCTTGGCGGTATGGGCAACTGGCGTTTTGAAACTGCTATCAACCAAATATACTGGTCTGACGAAACATTCAATATCCTTGAGATCGACCCAAAGCAGATCGATGCCTCGCTCGCGCGATTCTTTGAATTGGTGTATCCAGAGGACCGTGACGTGACTATTCATGCCTTCAATGCATTACGTGAGAAGCGCACCCCTTATGACTTAAAACACCGTTTGCTCATGCCCGATGGGCGAGTAAAGATTATCCGCAACTTAGGCCAGGTCAGTACGGCTGAATATAACACCCCTTTACGGTTAAAGGGGATAATCCAGGACATCACTGAAAGCGAACTTGCGCAAGAGAAGCGTTTCCTCCAACTTTTCGACGCAGCCCCCATCCCCTTAATTTGGATCGTCAAGCAAAATGGACAGTTGGTTTTCGAGTACTTCAATCGTAGTTTTAAAGAAACCTACGGCTATACCACCAATGAAGTAAAAACCTTAGATGACTTTCATGCACGAGTATTTACCAGTCCGGAACAACGCGCCCGCTCCGCTGCTCTCTGGCAAACCACCTTCGAAAACCCAGATCGCATCAAGAGTGGCATTCGGGCGGTAGAAGAAGAGTATGTGTGCAAGAACGGCGACCGTCGGACAATGCTTCTTTCGGTTGGCCGTATTGGTGAGGACAACTGGCTGGCGGCTCATGTCGATATCACCGCTCGAAAAAAGGCTGAGAGGGCACGGTAGACCATTCGGCGGTAACTGGAAGAGCGGACACGTTTTCCCTGCCAGCTTTTGATGAACGCTTAAGTAACATTCCCCGGTTGTGTTAAGGCCCATGGCCTGACGGGTCCGTAATGCCGATATGACGTTTTAATTTACCTAACGCGGTTCAGCTTCAGCTTTTCTGCACGTCATGTGTGGCTGGTATTGGGGTGAATATGCTGTGACGAAATTGACGGCATAAGGATCACTTTTCAGGACACCATGTTCGACAGCAATACAAGTTGAAGCTCTTTATTCAAGGCATATTATGTATTATTGATTTCCCATGAACCTGCATTTTTACTCCTCTTTTAGGTTGTCCATCCTCGGTCTTTTACTTTTACTTGCCGCATTGCAAACGTATGTGGTGGCCGATGACACGGTACACCGGCCGACCGTGTTGGTGCTCCACTCCTATGCGCCGGATTTTTCATGGACGAGAGATTTGCATGCAGGAATAGTCTCGGTATTGCAGACACCTGAGGTGCAGGCTCAATATCGTGTAGAATTTATGGACGCAAAGCACCATAACTCACCAGCCTACCTCGAGCGTCTCTTTGGCCTCTATCGGGAAAAATACACCGGATCAAAATTCGACGGAATCATCCTTACGGACAACCACGCTCTGGACTTGGTTGCCAAGAACAGGAATGAACTGTTCCTGCAAGCGCCCACTGCTGCGTGCGGAATTAATGATCCAGGATCGATTCCAGCCAACACCGGCGACATGAACATTATCATAGAAAGCATGGCTCATCAGGAAACCATCAATGCTGCATTGCGACAGAATCCTGGTACGCGAAAAGTTTTCGTCATGATCGACAGCACGTTGACGGGGCAGTCCATCCTCCGGGATTTCGTGGAGCAAGTGCAACCTTTGGCCAACCAGGTGGAGGTTGAGATCCTTCCGGCGATGCCCTATGACGAACTCATCCAGTTTGCTCGGGAACGCACAAAGGGTGAACTGATTTATCTACTGGTATATTTTCAGGATGCGGCGGGACAAGTGTTTGCGGCCGAAGAGATTCCCAGGGCCATAGCAGCCAATACTCCTGTGCCGGTGTATGTGGCATGGGACTTCCAGATGAATTCAGGGGCTGTTGGCGGTTGTGTAACCAGTGCCTTTGGGCATGGACAGAAAGCTGCGCAAACTATGCTGGATCGTCTTGCCGGAAAGAACCCACCCGCACTGTATGACAAACTGCCGGGTGTGAACCAGCACACTTACAATTATACCGCGCTTCAGCGATTCGGCATCCCCTTGTCCAGTCTCCCGGAAAACGCAGTCCTCCTGAATAGACCCTTGGCCTATTTTGAGGTACATCGCTCGGCCATACTCGCTGCTCTAGCGATCATCAGTGTCCTCGGCATAATCATTGCGCTCTTGATCCAAAATGGATTCAGACAGCGAAAGATCAACCTCGGCAACACTGAGATACTAGCCTTGAACCGTGAAGTGATCGAAACGCAATTGGAACTCTTGTCTACTTTGGGCGAAGTCATTGAGACACGCTCACACGATACAGCAAACCACGTGCGGAGGGTAGCCGCATATTCAGCTTTACTCGGTCAGAAATACGGCCTCTCTGAAGAAGATATTTTACTTCTCGAGGCCGCATCTCCAATGCACGATGTCGGCAAGATCGGCATCCCCGATTCCATCTTGCACAAACCCGGCATACTTACCCCGGATGAGTACGAAATAATAAAACACCACACCGTCATCGGGCAACGTATCCTGCATATGTCCGATAGAAAACTCATGTCGAGTGCACGCACCATCGCCCTCCAGCATCATGAAAGGTGGGATGGTAGTGGTTACCCCTGTGGGTTGAAGGGGGAAGAGATTAGTCTGCTGGCGCGTATCAGCACCTTGGCAGACGTCTATGATGCACTGTCCCTTAGCCGCGTTTATAAGCCGGCGTGGCCCAGAGACAAAGTACTCGAATTTATTCGTCATGAGCGTGGCGGCATGTTCGATCCGCAATTTGTGGACCTGTTTTTCGAGAACCTCGATGAACTGGAAGCCATCAAATTCCGCCTCTCCGATCCTGTTTTCCCACCACACAGCCAAAGCATTGCAGGACCTGTGCACTGTCCCACGCGTGAGACCTCATGAAACGTCACTCTGTTCGACGCTCTCCATGATGAACATTTTCCAATCTGTTATCTCGATTATGATGAATCCCAAGGTCCAATGTGTCTATTGTGTCGACATCTCCGGATCGAAACCCACCAGATTGGCGAACAGGTAAAATCAACAGGTTACAGTTAAGGTACTTGGAAGGCTACATTGGTTGGTAGCCTGCAGACGGCATGCACGCTGCCGTGGCTGACAGGCCTTAGCCGTTCTCGAATGCACTGGTTTTACTCGTTGTCAGTTGAAAATCGTGGTATACAAGGCTCCCCCATCAAGATCGGGCCGGCGGAACACTACCTGGCTCTGGCTCGAAAGCTTGATCCTTGCCGTGAGATATTTCCATGCCTCCACAAACTCCCGTTTCCCTGTTTATCCCGTGTCTGGTGGATGCACTTTTCCCTGAGGTGGGCGAGGCCATGGTCCGGGTTTTTAACCGGATCGGCGTTCTTCTGACCTACACCGAAGACCAAACCTGCTGCGGTCAACCTGCCTTCAACAGTGGCTATCGGCGAGAAGCGGCAAGAGCGGCGCGACGGTTCATCGATCTGTTCGAGGCGGCCGATGCGATTGTCTGCCCCTCGGGCTCCTGTGTGGCCATGGTCCGGCATCACTATCCCCAACTCTTTCCAAACGACCCGGTCATGCTTGACCGAGCCCTGGCTGTGGGACGCAAAACCTTTGAATTCAGCGAATATCTGGTCGAAATACTTGGCATGACCGATCTGGGCGCTGCCTTTCCAGGGATCGCGACCTACCACGATTCCTGCCACCTGGCCCGCACCCTGGGCATCCGCGAGCAGCCCCGGCAATTGCTCCGCCATGTCCGAGGCCTCTCCCTGGTGGAAATGGCGAACAGCGACACATGCTGCGGTTTCGGCGGCGCTTTCAGCATCAACTACCCGGATATTTCCCTGGCCCTGGTCGATGATAAAATCGACAATATTCTCAAAAGCGGTGCTGATACCGTGGTGGGCTGCGACGCTGGCTGCCTGATGAATATTCGCGGCCGTATCACCAGGCGGAACGAAAACATCCGCGTACTGCATCTGGCCCAGGTACTGTCCGGCGGGATGGCAGCGTAATAATGGCTCCTCCACACGGATACATCGAAGCCGCACGGGAGGGCATGAACAATGCCTGCCTCCAAACCAGTCTCCGCAGCCTTCAGTCCCGGTACGGCAAAGGTGCGCTCGATATCTGGCGCACCCTGCCCGACCCCGGCCTGCGCCACAGTGTCAAGACGAGACGGATGCAGACCCTGACCCACCTCGATGGATTGCTGGCGCTGTTGGCCGAGGGCATCGAGGCCCAGGGCGGCCATGTTTATTTCGCCGCCGACGCCGAGGCGGCAAATGTCTATGTGCGTGATCTGGCCAGAACACGAGGGGTGCGACGGGTGGTCAAGGGCAAGTCAATGCTGTCGGCCGAAATTGGTATCAACGCGGTACTTGAGGCCAGCGGCATCGAGGTGGTGGAAACCGATCTGGGTGAGTTTATCGTCCAAATTGCCGGCAGCTCAGCCTCTCATATCATTGCCCCGTGCATCCACATGGATCGGCGGCAGATCGGCCGTCTTTTTGCCGACCGGCTCGACATCCCGTACAGCGATGATCCCCCGACCCTGACTCGGGCTGCCCGCAAGGCCTTAAGGGAAAAACTGCTCACTGCCGACATGGGATTGACCGGATGCAATTTCGCCTGCGCCGAAACCGGCCAGATCAGCTTGGTCTCCAACGAAGGCAACATCCGCATGGCCACCACCCTGCCCAAACTGCATGTGGCCCTGATGGGCATGGAGCGGATCACCGCCACCATGGATGATCAACGCGACCTGCTGCAGCTGCTCACCCGGGGAGCAGCCCTTCAGAAAATCTCAACCTATGTCAGTTTTGTTGGCGGACCACGCCGCGAGGGCGATCCGGACGGACCAGAGGAATTCCACCTGGTGATCATTGACAACGGCCGCTCGCGCATCCTGGCTGATCCGGAATTCCGCGAGGCGCTGGCCTGCATCCGCTGCGGCGCCTGTCTCAATATTTGCCCGGTCTATGGCCGGATCGGCGGCCATGCCTACCACTCGCCCTACAGTGGCCCCATCGGCGCAGTGGTGACGCCGCTGCTTCAGGGTATCAACCGGCACGCTGACCTATGCAAGGGGGAAACTCTCTGCGGCGCCTGTCGCGACATCTGCCCGGTGGACAACGACCTGCCCCGGATGCTGACCGCGCTCCGCCACAAACTGGCCTACGGTGATCCCGCCTGGCGGGTGCGGCCACATAACCGACTTGAGGCGCTGGGCTACAAACTCTGGCAACGAATCATCAGCAACAGCCGGATCTATGAGATTGTGTTCCGCATTGTGCGCGCCTTGCAGCGCCCTTATCTCGAACCACAAGGGATGACCGGCCCCTTGCCTGGCTTGAAGGGCGGCTGGACCGACGGTCGCGACCTGCCACCGCTGGCTCCCCAATCCTTCCGTGAGCGATGGCGGATGACCTTATCAAAAAATCAGACCCATCGCGCTGGCCGACAACAGAAGGACGGCGATGCATAATCGAACCGCTTTTTTCGACCGAATTCGCGCCGCTGTCCAGGATATCCGCGATGAACGTTTGCCTTTAGAAGCGTTGCTTGCCCCGACCGACGACAGAGCCCTCTTGGCTGCCCTTGCCGACCGTAACCGGGACCAGCAGGCGGCTCTTCTCGCAGCAATTCGTCACCAATGCCGCCCCGATCAACCTTCAGGTCCACAGCTGTGCCACCTTGCTGGAAGCTGCCGACTGCATCGTTGCCATTGCCCGCGCAAACGAACCGGAATTTCATCCCGAAAAGGCGCTCATCCTCCACGACCATCCCCTGCTGCATGCCCTGCCCATAAACGCGTTGCTGGCGGATGACCATATCCCTTGTCACTGGACCGGCAAATGTGACCCCGAGGTACGGCAGCACACCCTGGCGGCCTCCATCGGCATTACGGTTGCAGACTGGGGCATTGCCGAATCGGCCACCATCGTGCAGGTGACTCGACCTGGCCAACCGCGCTCCACCTCACTCGTCCCTTCGATCCACATCGCCTTGCTGCCGCTGACCCACCTGGTTGCCGATCTGGCCGAGGCCTATGCCCTGATCCGCCGCGAACAAAATCTGGATTCCCTGGTGCTGATTTCCGGACCTTCGAAAACCGCCGACATCGAAGCCTGCATGGTCCTTGGGGCCCACGGACCACGGGCCATGCACCTGATCGTGCTCACCGGTCCAGCGGTTACCGCAGAACCAAGCTTCCCTGTTGCCAGCAATCATTATTCCTGCTAAGGACCTTGATAATCGTCCAATTCTATCCATCCGGTGCCGTTATGAACATCAGAGAACAACTGGCCATCCCCAGGCAGCTGCCGCGCGAACTCAATCCCGAGGAGCGGCTCGACAATTTCGACGAAGTCTCCAAAGGGTTTGACGAACAGACCGCCATTTTGGAAGCACAGCGCTGCCTGCAATGCCGCAAACCGTTGTGTATTATGGGCTGCCCGATCGGCAATGACATTCCTCGCTTCATCGAACTGTTGAGGCAGCGCAAATTCGAGCAGGCCTACTGGACCATCCGCGAAACCAGCTCCATGCCCTCAGTCTGCGGCCGGGTCTGTCCCCAGGAATTCCAGTGCGAAGGTGCCTGTATCCGGGGCAAAAAAGATCAGCCCGTGGCCATCGGCCTGTTGGAGCGTTTCCTCGCCGACTGGATGATCATTAACGGCAAAAACCTTTCCCCCCGCTGCGCCCCGAATAACGGCATCAAAGTGGCGGTGATCGGCTCAGGACCAGCTGGCATCACCGTGGCCCACGCCCTCGCCCACAAAGGATACGGTTGCACAGTCTTTGAATCTTTGCCGGTCTTCGGCGGCATGCTCAGCGTCGGCATCCCCAACTACCGCCTGCCGCGCAACATCATCGGCGCCGAGTTGTATGCCCTGCAGCAGTGCGGCGTCAATGTCAAAACCGGGATCACTGTTGGCCGGGACCTGATGCTGTCTGAATTGCGCGACCAGGGATATGCTTCAGTTTTTCTGGGAATCGGCGCCTATGAAAGCCGCAGATTGGGGCTGGAAGGAGAAACGGAAACAAAAGGCGTGATGTCCGGTGTTGACTACCTGGGGCAGGTGCTCACCGGCCGTGAAATAGCGCTCGGCGACAAGGTGATTGTGGTCGGCGGCGGCAATGTCGCCATCGATGTGGCGCGGGTGGCGCTGCGCTCCGGCTGGAAGGAGGTTACCATCCTCTACCGTCGCACCCGCGAGGAGATGCCCGCCTCCGTGGTTGAGATCAACCATGTCGAGGAAGAAGCTGTGCGCCTGATCTTCCTTGCCGCGCCTGTGCGGATTCTGAGCGAAGATGGCCGATTGACCGGAGTCGAGTGTGTGCGTATGCAGCCCGGCGAACCGGACCATTCGGGCCGCCGCCGGCCGGTACCGATCGAAGGCTCGCACTTCATCCTGGAAGCCGATGCCCTGATTGCTGCGGTTGGTCAGAAAGTCATACCGGTGCACGACGAAACCGTGCCGGTGGCAATTACCGCACGGGGCACCTATGTGGTCGATCCGGTCACCCTCCAGACCAGCGTGGAATGGATCTTTGCCGGCGGCGATACTGTCCTCGGCCCGCAGACAGTGGCCAAGGCAGTCTGCCAAGGCTTGGACGCTGCGGAATCCATGCACCGTTACATGCAGGGCCGGATCTGAGCAATACCCCTTCCGGCCATTTTACCCCTCAACTGTAGGCTTCGCTGTAGATACGGATGTCCGGGCAGCGTTGATCAAGTAAAAGGGTCATGTCGTGGATCATCGCTCTGGAACCGCAGAGATAGAAGTCATACAAACCTGGCTGGAGGAAACGCTCGATATATTCGGTGACATGCCCCCTGTGCAGTTCCGGCAGTCCGGTCACGGACTCAAGCTTCCCGGAAACACAAGGAATGTATCGCGCCGCAGCAGCGCTGAGTTCCTGCCGGTAGAAGAGTCCGGAAGCTTTCCGCGCCCCATGGAGCAGGGTAAAACCGGCAATGCCGGCCGCAGCCATGGCCACAAAAGGAGCAATTCCAACGCCGGTGGCCACGAAAAAAACCGGACGATCCGTTGACCGATAGGTCAGATAGCCCTTTGGCTTGCTTATACCAAGGGCCGCGCCTAGTGCGCATTCGGCCAGCATATTGCTCAGCCTGCCACTCTCAACCCGCTTGACGAGAAAACGCAACTCCGAAGCCGATGGCGATGAAAGAAGGGTATATTCCCGCTCCTCTCCCCCGAAGACAATCGAAACATATTGACCGGCTTGAAAGATAAATCCATGCAGGACGATTGCAGGTCAACACAAAGATGTTCTCGTCCAGCCATTGCCTGCCGACAACGGCAACCGAGTGGGTGAACCGTAACCGTGTCGATCATTTCTTCCAGGTTTTGTCAGCGGTCCCCAAAACCTGATTGAGATAACGGGCGAGCACAAAAAGATAGTCGGACAGCCGGTTGAGATAGACCTGAATCGCCGCCAATTCGCCTTTGCCGCCATTGGAGACCTCGATCAATTCGGTCAGGCGCCGCTCGCAACGCCGGCAGACGGTTCTGGCAACATGCGACCAGGCGGCAACCGGTCTGCCCACCGGGTAGAATAAATTCCTTCAGTACCGGCAGCACATCGGAAAGGGCGTCGATGCGCCTTTCCAGGTCGCTTGGAGACAGTCAACGGTAACACGGTGAGGTAGCCTGTTGCGGAAGAGTCGGGGGTGGTGGCCAGCCATGCTCCGGCGAGAAAGAGATTGGACTGAATCCTGTCAAAATCGTCCCGGACAACCTGTTCACCCTCAGGAAGAGAGGAGGCCACGACACCAAGGATCGAATTGAGTTCATCGAGATCGCCGTAGGCCTCGATGCGGATATGATGCTTGGGTACGCGCTCGCCTGAAAAAAGACTTGTTTTTCCCTTGTCACCGCCACCAGTATACACTTTCATCCGAGTCCTCCTGTGATTGTCTTGATTATCAGGGTCCTGCGCTCTTTACAATTATCGAGGTATACAACAAAATATTGGAAAAAACAGCTGATCATCCTTCTGCGAGGAGTTGCTCGGGGCAACATAATCGCAAAGGAGAGGTGCGTCGAGATAAAGCTCTCTCCGAAAACTGTATCACCGTTGCCGGAACGCCAGCTGCATAGGAATTTGCGCCACTGGGCGGACACGACTGCATGAGTTGCAGCCGATTATTGACAACGAGGTTGTACTAGACGAAAACAGGTGTCGTCACAATACTGTATCTCATTAAATCCATACTCTTTTCCCTCCATCGAGCAGAGGACAGACCTGCAGGCTTTAGCAAGAGTAACAAGCCCCTCGATTATCAGGAAAAACGTGCAATAACCATTGCCGCACAACTGACTATTTTACCGCGTAATGCTTGCCGAATCCCTCTATCATTGGATCACTTCTCTTGCTATTTTTTGCTGTTGACAAAAAGCCCAATCTCAAATAGGTAAGTTGCTACGCTTTAAGTTAATTAGTTCTAGCCTGTTATTCGTCTTTTCCGGCTGATTCTGCTGTCTGAGGATTTCATCGGAAAATTTTTATATCTAAACTTGTCGAAATCGCCCTAAACACCATCAAGCGCAGGGTTGAAAGAGAATGAGGTCACACGAAAGAAGAGAGTTAGCTAAAGGTTTTTCCGGCCAAACACCAGGAAAAAACCTGTTTTTCCTTGCAGTCGAAATCTGGCTTCGTCTTCTCTCTGTAGAATCCCAACCGATAGGGCATATCATTTGAACATATCGCGAATTTATCGGGATAGAACCATTTGAGGAAAATTGGCTCAACGTATGACAGAAAGAATAATACACAAAGGCAGTACATCTTTACCGATCGAATCAGAAAGAAGGCCGGCAGAAATAGCAGCTATTGAAGCTGTTATTTACCGGTCTTTTTTTTGTATAGGGGGATCCGGGATACCACTAAGTGGGCAAACGGGTAATAAAAACGCTTACAGATAGGAAGAGGTACACATTGGAAACTAACGCAAAAATGTTCTGGACAGGTTTATCACCCGACGAAGCAAGGGAAGCACTTGTCAACAAAGACAAGTCCAAGAAAGACAAACGGATGACGCTGAAAGAGGCTGTTTCCCGCTTCGTTAAACCTGGCGACAATGTTGGTATAGGCGGCTTCGTCAACGTCCGGCAACCGGTAGCTATTTGCCATGAGATGGTCCGCCAAGGATTCAAAGACCTGACGCTCTCCTTTCAATCAGCAGCCATGGCGCCTGAGCTTCTGGCTGGCGCGATGATGATCAACCCTGATCATTGCTCGATCAAAAGAGTTGAACTGGCCTACTGGGGCCATGAGGCATTCGGCCTTTCTCCTGCCTGGCGCTATCTGGCGGAACGCGGCATGATCGAGTTCGAGGACTGGAGCAACTACAACATGTCCGCCCGCTTCAAAGCAGGCGCCATGGGCTTGCCGTTCATCCCCTCCCGCGGACCGCTGGGCGGCGACATTAAGGATTCCAATCGCACCAAGATCATGGACTGCCCCTTCACCGGACGGCCCATCGCTCTGTTGCCGGCATGCCATCCCAACGTGGCCCTTATCCATGTCCAGGCAGCCGACATGTACGGTAACTGCATCATCCGCGGAACCGACGCCACCTGCGCCGAAATTGCCATGGCTTCAGCCCACACCATCGTTACCTGCGAGCAGCTCGTCTCCCACGAATTGATCGTCAGCAACCCGAAAGATGTCATGATCCCCTTCCCTGCTGTTGACGCAGTCATCGAGGTTCCCTTTGGCGCCTATCCGGGAGCATGCCGTCGGCACTACTATTTCAATGGCGACCATATCCGCGAATTCCTCGCTTGCATCGCGCCGATGGTCAAGGGCGGATCCGCCGATGCGTTGAAAGCCTGGTATGACGAAAACATTTTCGGCGTCGAGAACTTTGAGGATTACATTGAAAAATTCCCGACCAAGAAGCTGATCGCAGATCAGTCCGCAGAAAATTACCACTGCGAACGTTTTGTCTGATCCTCAACACGTCATCCTATTGCATCGGAACCTATAGATAAGGAGTCATCATGACAGTTTCAACAGATTATACCGCCCAAGAGATTATTGTTGTGGCGGGAGCAAAAGCTCTGGAAGACAATAAAATAGTCTTTGTCGGGACAGGCCTCCCCATGGTTGCCTCGCTCCTGGCTATCCTTACCCACGCCCCTGGATTGATTCCTGTTTTTGAGGCTGGAGCTGTTGGTCCGCCCCTCAAACACGGCCTGCCGATCTCGGTCGGCGATTCCAAGACTTTTACCGGCGCTTCCTATGTCAAAGGCCTGAACGGTGCCTTTGAATTGACCCAACGCGGTTTTGCCGATTTCGGTTTTATCGGCGGCGCTGAAGTCGATATGTACGGTAACCTCAACTCCACCATGATGGGTGATTTCCCGGACGGCTACAGAAGCCGAAAGTCCGGCTTCCCGGCAGCGGCGGCGCCAGCGACATGGCCGCTTCCTGCGAACGGACCATTCTTATCGTCCCCCACGACAAGAAGAAGTTCAATGAGAAGCTGTCCTACATCACCAGCCCCGGCCATCTCGACGGTACCCCGGGAGCCCGCCAGAAAGCTGGCATGCAGGGCAAGGGTCCTTATCGGTTGATCACGACTAAGGGTATCTTCGATTTTGAGGAGAAGACCAAGAGAATGCGCATTCTCCACACCTTCCCCGGTGAAACCATTGAGAGCATCCAGGCTGCAACCGGATTTGAATTGCTGGTCGCCCCTGATGTCACTCAATTCGCGGCACCGACGGTTGAAGAAGTTCGCCTGATCCGTGAAGCAGTTGATCCGGGTGGAGTTTTTGTCAAACGCGTCGCCAAATAAGTTAAAAGTATGGCAGTGCCGCTTATCCGGCGGCACTGCCATATTGCACATAAACTTTCATTGATCAGGAACAAAACACTTTATTTAAAACTTTTGCAGTATATGGCTTCATCGAAAAGTACAGACAGGGCGGCTTCATTTATTATTTAACATGAAAAACAAAGTACTGTCTGTTGGTTCGGAACCAATAGGCGCATTGAATGTTGAGTACACCCCGGCATGCACCGGTATTTTCACTCAGCATAAACCTGTACTTCTTATTCAATATCCAACCGAACATTTAACGAAAAGGAGCAGACAACATGAAAATTCTCAAAATCGATCATCTTGGCATCGCAGTTAACAGCATGGAAGAAGGCGCAAAATTCTGGTCCGACGTAATGGGCCTCAAACTGCATGGTTCCGAGACCGTTGAGGAGCAGAAGGTTACCACCGCCTTTTATCCGGTTGGCGATAGCGAAGTGGAACTGTTGATATCGACCTCTCCCGATGGCCCGATCGCCAAATTTATCGAGAAAAATGGCGGCAAGGGTGGTTTCCAGCATGTTGCCTTCCAGGTAGAAAACATCGAAGAAGCTTTGGCTGAGTTGCAGGAAAAAGGGGTGGCGCTGATTGACAAGACCCCCCGGATCGGCGCCGGCGGATGCAAGATTGCATTCCTCCATCCCAAAGCAACAGGCGGAATCTTAGTCGAGATATCGCAGCGTGGTTAAGTGAAACCACCTTGAGGTTTTCGCGGCAACGAATACTTCAAGGGTCGCAATATGCTGGTTCCATCCTCAACCGACCTTGCCCAGCAGGAATCAATAGTTGGGGGTGGACCAGATTGTTGTTTTCCAACTAGGGGATAACCCCTGATAATTACAAGGAGCATGTGACATGGCAAATAGTCCCGAATACCAAAAATGGTTTGAAATGGCCTCCAAGCAGATGAAAGGCAAAACCCCCGACGACATGGCCTGGAAGTCGCCGGAAGGGATCGTCATCAAACCGCTGTATGAAGCTGAGGATATCGCAGGTTTGCCTTCCGTTGGCACCTTCCCCGGCATGGCACCTTATACCCGTGGTCCGATGGCCACCATGTACGCTGGTCGTCCCTGGACCATCCGTCAGTATGCTGGATTCTCCACCGCCAAAGCATCCAACGAATTCTATCGCAAGAATCTCGCCGCCGGTCAGAAAGGTCTGTCCGTTGCCTTCAGCCTTTCCACCCATCGCGGTTACGATTCCGACAACCCACGCGTTTCCGGTGACATTGGTAAAGCTGGTGTTGCCATTGACTCTATCGAGGATATGAAGATCCTCTTTGATGGTATCCCTCTGGACAAAATGTCGGTTTCCATGACCATGAACGGTGCGGTTATCCCGATTCTGGCCATGTGGATCGGTGCGGCCGAAGAGCAGGGCGTCAAGCAGGAGCAGTTGGACGGAACCATCCAGAACGACATCCTTAAAGAGTACCTGACCCGCAATACCTACATCTATCCGCCCGAGCCTTCCATGCGGATTGTCTCTGACATCATGGCATACGCTTCTAAAAATATGCCGAAATACAACACCATCAGCATCAGCGGCTACCACATCATGGAAGCTGGTGCCGATAGCGTCCTCCAGTGCGCCTTTACCCTGGCTGACGGTGTGGAATATGTGCGCGCCGCTATCCGGTCGGGCATGGATGTTGATACCTTCGCACCTCGCCTGTCCTTCTTCTTCGGCGTCGGCATGAATTTCTTCATGGAAATCGCCATGCTGCGTGCTGCTCGTTTCCTCTGGCACCGCTTGTTGCAGCAGTTCAATCCGAAGAACCCCAAATCCTTGATGCTGCGGACCCATTGCCAGACCTCCGGTTGGAGTCTAACCGAGCAGGATCCGTACAACAACGTTATCCGTACCACCATTGAGGCCATGTCCGCAGTTCTGGGCGGAACTCAATCCCTGCATACCAACGCCTTTGATGAGGCTGTTTGTCTGCCGACCGAGTTGTCTGCCCGTATCGCCAGAAACACCCAGATCATCATCCAGGAAGAATCTCAGATCTGCAAAGTCGCCGATCCATTGGGAGGTTCCTATTATGTTGAATACCTGACCGCTCAGATCATTGATGAAGCACAGAAAATCATCGACGAGATCGAGGAAATCGGTGGTATGGCCAAAGCTATTGAGTCCGGCATGCCGAAAATGCGCATCGAGGAATCTGCAGCCCGTCGTCAGGCCCGTATCGATCAGGGCAAAGATGTTATCGTTGGTGTCAACAAATATCGCCTCGCCGACGAAAAAATGGACTTCGATATTCTCGAAGTACCGGATTCCGTCCGCCTTGAGCAGATCGACCGTATCAACCATATCAAGAAAACCCGTGACACCGCTAAATGTCAGGCATGTCTCGAGGCAGTAACTAAAGCCGCCGCCGGTGATGGAAACCTTCTTGAAGTTGCCATCGCCGCTGCCAAGGCCAGAGCAACCGTAGGAGAGATTTCTGACGCCATGGAAAAAGTCTTTGGCCGCTATGTGGCAACCACTCAATGTGTATCCGGCGCGTATTCTTCAGAGTATAGTGAAGCCAGCAGCGATGCTGCCCAGGTTATCGAAAGTCTGCGCAAACGGACCAGCGATTTCTTGGCCAAAACCGGACGTCGTCCGCGTATCCTCGTCACCAAGATGGGACAGGATGGTCATGACCGCGGCATCAAGGTTGTTGCCTCCTCTTATGCCGACCTCGGCTTTGACGTGGACATCAGCCCGATGTTCCAGACTCCGGAAGAGGCCGCTAAAATGGCCATCGAGAACGATGTTCATATCGTTGGTGCTTCCAGTCTCGCCGCCGGCCACAAGACGCTTGTTCCTGAACTCATTGGCAAACTGAAAGAGAAAGGCGCAGGCGAGATCATGGTCGTCGCCGGTGGTGTTATTCCGCCGAACGATTATCAATTCCTCTATGACGCAGGCTGCAAAGGCATTTACGGTCCGGGAACCCCGATCACCGAATCTGCCGGCAAAGTCATGGATATGCTTGAGGCGCAGTACTGTAAGTAAGACGTAACTGTTCGGCATATTGGTAAGACTGCAAACGGACGGGCGAAAATCCGTCCGTTTGCATGTTCTCATGACGAAACCTCCACCACAGGTCAGATATGCATAAAGATCCCAGTTATTATATCCAAGGTGTCATGGATAATAATCGCCTGATGCTTGCTCGCACCATTACCTTGGTCGAGAGCATGCTTTCCTCGCATCAGGAAATTGCCAAACATGTCATCAATGAGTTGCTGCCCTACACGGGAAAGGCAGTCCGCCTGGGTATAACCGGTGTGCCGGGAGCCGGAAAGAGCACCTTTATTGAGAGTTTTGGTACCATGCTGACCAAACTGGGGCATCGCGTCGCTGTTTTGGCCATTGATCCAAGCAGTACCCGGAGTGGCGGTTCCATTCTGGGCGATAAAACCCGCATGGAAAAACTGGCGGTCAACGACATGGCTTTTATTCGCCCCTCGCCTTCCAGCGGCAGCCTTGGCGGCGTAGCGCGGAAAACCCGTGAAACCATGCTAGTGTGTGAAGCAGCCGGATTTGACGTCATTATTGTTGAAACCGTTGGTGTCGGACAATCGGAAACCACCGTTGCCTCCATGGTTGACTTCTTTCTTGTTTTGCAGATTTCCGGAGCCGGAGATGAACTCCAGGGCATCAAAAAAGGCGTGTTGGAAGTGGCCGATGCCATCGTGGTCAACAAAGCTGATGGTGACAATGTCAGCAGAGCAAAACTGGCCAAGCGTCAATATGAGACCGCATTGCACCTTGTCACCCCTTCTTCTCCCAATTGGTCGCCACCGGTCATGACCTGCAGCGCGCTCGAGCAAACAGGTCTCACCGACGTCTGGGATACGATCACCAGCCACAAAAAAATTATGACAGCGACCGGTGAGTTGGACGAAAAACGACAGAATCAGGCCATGTCCTGGATGTTTTTTTTGGTCAACGAAGGTCTTGAGCGCTGGTTTTATGATCACCCCGAAATTAAAAAGTTGCTGCCCGGCATCAAGAAAGATGTCGAAATCGGCAAGATGGCTCCCACCCGAGCTGCCGACGAACTGGTTACTATCCTTGGCAAGGGTCTGCTGCTGTAAGTCTGCATTTGCTTCTCACCCCTGCATATATCACACCTTCCCGCTAATTTCGGTGCGGAAGGTGTTTTTGTTTGTATTTTTAGTTCATCCCTTTAACCCTTGAGCTTTTCCTCGCCCCATTTTGCACACCGGAAAACAGTTTTATTCCTTGGGGCGGAACCCGCACTGGGCTCAGGAATTTTCTTGACGCTCACCGCGAGGAAGAGTATAAACGGCTCTCTGAAGAGAGGGTTGACTGGCAAGAATGCACTTCTTGGCAATGGCATGACACTCCAGGCGACCGCCTGCCGAAACCTGCCTCTTCGAACATCCGAATGATCATCAGTGTGATAGCCGGGTCCTGTGCAATAGAGAATCACAAACCCCGTCAGGTCCGGAAGGAAGCAGCGGTCGTGACACTCTTTATGTGTGCAGGGGTGCCCGGCTATCCTTTTTTTCAGAGATGCATCTGCTGATTTTTGTGCCATACAGTCGCAGCATCTCCCATTCTTCTGATCAGTGACCGCCGGTACCCGTTTTGTCCTACCTCGTTCTCGCCAGAAAATCCCGCCCCCAGAACTTTGCCGATGTTGTCGGTCAAAAGCCGGTGGTTCGTACCCTGCAAAACGCCCTTTCTCAGAACCGCGTCCCCCATGCCCTTATTTTTAGCGGCGTCCGCGGCACCGGAAAAACCACCTTGGCCCGGATCATGGCCAAAGCGCTGAACTGCGAACAGGGACCGGCTGCCGAACCCTGCAACGCCTGCCGATCCTGCCGGGAAATCACCGACGGGGCCAGCATAGATCTCCAGGAAGTTGACGGCGCCTCCAATCGCGGCATCCAGGAAATTCGCGAGCTGAAAGAAAAAATCCGCTTCATGCCCACCAGCTCACGCTTCAAGATTATCATCATTGATGAAGTGCACATGCTGACCACCGAGGCCTTCAATGCTTTGTTGAAGACCCTTGAGGAACCGCCCAACCATGTGTATTTCATGTTCGCCACCACCGAACTGCACAAGGTCCCGATCACCATACTCTCCCGCTGCCAACGCTACGAACTCAAACGACTCGGACGCCAGGAACTGACCGATCATTTCAATCGGTTGGCAAAGAAGGAAGGCGTACAGATGGAGTCTGAAGCGGTGGAAATGATCGTCCGCGAGGCTGGCGGCAGCGTGCGCGACGGACTCAGTCTCCTGGATCAGATATTCTCCTATTGCGGTCAGATGGTTCAAACCGCCGATGTGATCGAGGTTCTCGGACTGGTCAACCACCAGTTGGTCGCCAATTTGGGAGCGGCTTTGCTGAGCGGCGATCTCGCAACTGTCTACACCCTGCTCGACGAAATATATCTGCACGGTGCCGACATCAAACGTTTCAGCAACGATCTGCTGAGTTGGTTCCGGGCCCTTGTCGTCTGCAAGGTCAGTCAAAAGCCAGGCCAATTTCTCGAGGTGACCGAGGATGAGCTGGCCTTGCTGGTGAAAACCGCAGGCTCCTATTCCCTGGAAACCCTGTCGGCGATCTTCAACCTCCTCCTCGATGGGTTGGAAAAGGCTTCTTTTTCTCAGCAACCGCGCCTCGCACTTGAATTGGCTTTTATCCGCGCTGTGCAGTTCCGCGATGTCGTTCCGGTTTCAGAGCTGATCGCCCGCTTTGACCGCATGCTTACCGGAACGCCCATCGATACTTTACCTTTAGCCGTAAATCTATCTCACGCGCCGCCGCAAGCGCCTAGTGTTCCTGGAACGCAGCCCGTAACCCTGCCCCTTGCGGCACAAACCATACCTGAACCAGCGCCTGCTGCCGCAACCAAGATCGAGTCACAACCTCTGCCGGAACCTGTGGCAGATCCGACGCCTGCCGAGCAAACAGTGATTACTCCGGAGTTGACAGCTTGTGCACCGCAAGCTCACACTGAACCGAAACCGGTCCAATCGCCACAACAGACCCAATCAACCCCCGAGTCACCTCTGCTGACAACATCACCGGCAGAGGACAAGCCCCCTGCCCAGACACCCACCCCTCCTGGTGACGGGAAAAAGCGTATTCGCCAAAACTGGGATGCCTTTCTCAAGTACGTGCGAGAGCGACAGCCCTGGGTCGCAGCCTCTCTCCAGATGGCAACTTCGGTGGAGCGTAAAGGTGAGGAGCTGATCATCCATTTTACCGACAGCGCCGACTGCACCCTGCTCAAACAAAGGAATACCATCAATTCTCTGGCTGAGTTTGTCCTAGATTTTTTCCAGGAAAATCTGCGCATCCAATTTGAGGTCCCCGGATCCAGTGCCTGTGCCCTCGATCCAGCCAACGGATCGGCACCACTCCAAGAACGGCGGGCTTTGACCAATGATCCGCTGGTGCTGACAGCACTGGATATTTTTACCGGCCAAGTCGGCGAAATCCGTATCGGTTCGCGTTACCGCGCCAGTACCCCAACTCCGGTCGAGCCATCCCGGCAAGAAGAACAGACCGCAACCGAAGAGTAGTTTCAGTCTCTCCCGACTCCGCCGCAAGCGGACAGCATGCAACAATCTTTTCGAGGTATACCCCTATGAATATGAGCGATTTGATGAAACAGGCACAACAGTTCCAGGAAAAACTGGCCACTGTGCAAAACGACCTGGGTAACAGAAAGGTCACCGGATCGGCCGGCGCCGGCATGGTCACCGCTACTCTCAACGGCAAAGGCGAACTACTCGATCTCACCATCGAGCCAGCAATGGTCCAGCCGGAAAACACCCAGATGCTCCAAGATCTCGTCGTCGCTGCCATCAACGATGGTCTGACCAAGGCCAAAGAACTGGGTAAATCTGAAATGGTCAACATCACCGGTGGCCTCAACATACCTGGTCTTCTCTAGATGCAGGTCATCCCACCGGCCCTGGAGCGGCTCATCGCCGACCTGACCAGATTGCCCGGTATCGGTCGCAGAACTGCCACCCGGCTCGCTCTCTACATACTACGCCGCCCTGCCGCTGAGGCCAGAAACCTGGCCAGCGATCTGTTGGTGCTGCATGAGACCATCCATCTCTGCCATCAATGTTTCACCTTTTCCGAAACCAATCCCTGCATCATCTGCGGTAATCCCAACCGTAATCCCCGCTTGGTCTGCGTCGTGGAAGAACCGGGCGACCAGATTGCCATTGAAAAGACCGGAGCCTTTCGCGGCATCTACCATATCCTGCATGGGGTGATTGCACCGATGGACGGCATTGGTCCCGACGAATTGAAAATTCGTGAACTGTGGCAGCGGATCGCCTCCGGCAGCATCGACGAGGTGCTGATCGCCACCAGCTCCACGGTCCCAGGTGAAGCCACCGCCTCCTACCTTGCTGAAATGCTCAGAAAGGCAAATATCCGCCTCAGCCGTCTGGCCTGCGGTATTCCCATGGGCATGGACATCAAGTACGCCGACGAACACACCCTGGCCAAAGCTATCGCATCCCGTCAGACACTGAACGATCCGGCCTGAGCAGATCCGGCAGTCCTCTTACTGCTGCCGGCCAGTCTGCTGTTGCTCATAATGCCCGCCCGCCGCATCAGCCGTTCCCCCCGGCGGCCACCCTATCTTTTCTCGATTTGAATTGAGTCCTGCCGCCAATAATTCCAACCTATGACAAACCATCCCTCCGTTCAGAGCCAAGCAGCCTTGTACGCCCTGGCAACTTGACCTTGATTCAAACCCACATATTGCTCCGCTGACAACAACAGGAAACCGTTAGCGGCCTTGTCATTACCTCCCTATAGCGATGCTATTCCCGATTTCGTCTTCCTTTCCTTCCTGCCGTCGATTGTGCGAATTCTGGCCGAATACACAGGGCGTCCATATCCGACAGTCCCCAGGATTCCGGCATTATATTGAAAATGTTGACGTTTTCTTTCTTATTGCGTACATTTTTTCGGCAACCTTTTTCTCACTTTAATAACCTCTTCCGAATAGAGAAAATTTCTGGCCCACATTTTCGCCTACCGCTCTTGGGTTCGTATGCTACAATACCATGTACAATTGCCGCTTCCGCAGCGGCCCTTCCGCATCCAAAACGCCATGTGTCCGTAGCCGATGTTGCCCGAACCCAGCATATAAGGAGATCACGATGATCAATCTGGTTGAAACCGATATCACCACCCTGAAAGTCGATGCCATTGTCAACGCCGCCAACGAAACTCTGCTCGGCGGCGGCGGGGTCGACGGTGCCATTCACCGGGCAGCCGGCCCCCAACTCCTGGAAGCGTGCCGCACCATCGGCGGCTGCAAAACCGGTCAGGCTGTACTCACCAAAGGATATAATCTGCCGGCCAAATTTGTAATCCACACTGTCGGCCCGATCTGGCAGGGCGGCAACAGTAACGAGCCGGCCCATTTGGCGAGCTGTTACCGTAACTGCTTGGAACTGGCCGTAAAAAACAACATCCAGTCCATTGCCTTTCCGGCAATCAGTTGTGGCGCCTTCGGTTTTCCCCTGGATGAGGCCGCCGATATTGCGGTCGATACCATCCAGTCCTTTATCGACCGCAACGGTAAGCCCAAGGAAGTGTACGTTGTCTGCTTTCAACCCCGGGCCAAATTCGCTTACTCTCAGGCGATTCGTGGATTGGAAGAGTAAACTGCCGCACTGCTGAACCAAGAGTATGGCAATGGCGCCACCCATAATTTTCAGCATCAGCTTGAGAATATGCGGCCATCATTGATGGTGAGCAGTTATTCAGTATTGAATCGACAACAACGTTGGCGTAGCGCCGATCTCGTTGCCTGAAGAAAAGAAAATAGACGCTGATTATTTTAACGATGCTTAGTTCACCCCCCATCAGCGATCTATTTACTTACGGCTCGCTGATGTGCGCGGATATTATGGCCGAAGTGTCCGGCGCACGATTGGGTTGCACCCCGGCGGAATTGGCTGGCTACTGCAGATTTCTTGTTAAGAATGAGCAATATCCAGGCGTGGTGCCAACTCAAAATGGAAGAGTAGCAGGGGTTGTCTACCACGACATCAGTCATGATGGCTGGTCACGTCTTGACCGCTTTGAGGGCGAAATGTACGACCGGATTCCGGTGACCGTGCGATATGAGAACAACATCGAGGCCCGGGTCTACTGCTATGTTTTCCGACCAGAATTCCACCATCGGCTGACCGCAACCGAATGGGATTACACTGCCTTTCTCCGGAACGGGAAAGCACTCTTTCAGAATCAATATTGCGGTTTCAAGGCGATAGACTGACACCTCCCCTTCAAGAATGGGGACGAAATGGGGTCGCGACACCCTTTACCCAGGCAAGGAGTTGCCATGCGCATAGGAATCGATATTGGCGGCACCCACACCGACGGCGTCCTCATTGACGGATCCCGACTGGTTGCCGCCGCCAAGGTCACCACCAATCACGAAAATCTGCTGGAATCAATCAGCCAGGTGCTGCATGCGGTTCTCGTCGACCAGGATCCGGTCCGGGTGCAAACCCTCAACCTCAGCACCACCCTGACAACGAATGCCATCGTCACCGGCCGAATCGACCAGGTGGGCATGCTGGTGATCGGCGGCCCTGGAATCGCGCCGAAAAACTATCGGGTCGGCGACCATTTTCACCTCATCTACGGTAGCCTTGATCATCTCGGTACCGAAACGTCTGCCCTGGACGAGCAAGACTTGGAAGAGGCCATAGCCGCCTGCTGCGACCCAAGGGGTGAAGTGTTTCGGTGTGGCCGCCAAATTCTCGCCGCGCAACCCGGCCCATGAAAATCGGATGCTCGAGGCCTTGGGCGAACAGGCCGATTTTGTTTCCTGCGGGCACCTGATTTCTGGACAGCTCAACTTCGGTCGCCGCATCCATACCGTCTATTACAATTCCGCGGTGTGGCGGACCTTCCGCAATTTTGCCGGAGCGCTGACCGCCAGCCTCAGAGGCTTTGACCTCCAGGCGGAGGTCAACATCCTCAAAGCGGACGGCGGCACCATGCCGCTTTCACGAGCCCTGGACGCACCGGTGCAGTCGATCTTTTCCGGCCCCGCCGCCTCGGTTATGGGCATTCTCGCCACCTGTCCAACGAATGACGATATGCTGATGCTTGACATCGGCGGCACCACCTCGGACATCGCCCTCTTTGCCGCCGGCGAGCCACTCCTGGAACGCGAAGGCATTGCCATCGAAGGCCGCCCTACCCTGGTACGAGCCATCCACGTTGCATCCATCGGTATCGGCGGCGACTCGCTGATTCATGTTGATGGCACGGTTGTCAAAACAGGCCCGCATCGGCTTGGCCCCTGCATGGCCACCGGCGGGCCGGCACCCAGCCTGATGGATGCGCTCAATGTCCTGGGATTAGCGGAATTCGGTGCAGTAGAGCGGTCCAGGGAGGGCATGGCTGCGTTGGCCGCAAAGCATCAGCTGGAGGCCGATCAACTGGCCCGGAAGGCGGTGGATGCCGCGGTCCACGCCATTGCCGAAAAAATCGACGCACTGATCCGGATGGTCAATGCAAAACCGGTCTACACTATCCATGAAATTCTTGAGGATCGGGAAATAACCCCGAAAAAGCTGATTATTATCGGTGGTCCCGCAGCCGTGTTCAAGGAATTGCTCGCCGCCCGCCTGGACCTGGAGGTCACCGTTCCCCCCCTGCACGGCGTGGCCAACGCCATTGGTGCGGCCCTGACCCGGACCACCAGCCACCTCGCCCTGACCGCAAACACTGCTCGCGGCGCAAGCTCTCGGTGCCGATGCTCGGCATCTTCCGTACAATCCCGAGAGGCTACGGCCTGCAGGATGCCATTGACGAGGCCAAAAAACTGCTTAAATCCGACCTGGAACAGGCAGGGGTGACCATCGGTATCGACGATATCCAGATCACCCAGTCCGACTCCTTCAACATGGTGGAAGGATCCTACACCAGTGGTAAGAATATCCGGGTCGTGGCCCAGGTTCGGCCGGCGGTTGTCTCCCGGCTTGCTGTAGGCGGTGCTGAAGTACCCGTTGCCGTCAGATGCTGACAACCCGTCGCACTCTCTTCGATTCAATATCAGACCCTCAGGTCATATTATGCTGAAAGCCACCTCATCGCTTGGAGTCATCTTCTTTCCCGCTTTTGACTGGGCCATCTCGCCCACCCATCCCGAACGGGAAGAACGGCTCCTCTACACCCAGGACCAAATCCGTGAGGAAGGGCTGTTCGATATCGATGGCATCAGCGAACATCGCCCCTTGTTTGCCACTGACCAGGACATCATGCGGGCCCATTTTTGTTTTCCTTCGGTCGATGCCATCTGCACCGAATCGCACCGCATCTCGGCCGGCGGCGCCATTCAGGCGGCCCGACTGGTACTTGAGCAAGAGACTCGGCGCGCCTTTGCCCTGGTTCGTCCGCCCGGCCACCATGCAATGAAGGTGGTGCACGGCAACCGAGGCTTCTGCAACATCAACATCGAGGCAGTGATGGTCGAGTGGATCCGCGAACACTACGGCCGCAAGCGCATCGCCATTGTCGACACCGACTGCCACCACGGCGACGGCACCCAGGATGTCTACTGGCACGATCCGGACGTACTGTTCATCTCTCTGCACCAGGATGGCCGCACCCTCTACCCTGGCTCCGGTTTCCCGCACGAAAACGGCGGTCCCAGGGCCCTGGGCAAGACCATCAACATCCCCCTGCCGCCACGCACCTCCGATGAAGGCTATCTTTATGCTTTAGAGAACGTGGTGTTGCCGATCCTCGCCGACTTCAAGCCGGACCTGGTGATCAATTCCGCCGGTCAGGACAACCATTACTCGGACCCGATCACCAACATGCAGTTCTCGGCCCAAGGCTATGCTCGGCTCAATGAACTGCTCAAACCCGACATCGCTGTGCTTGAGGGCGGTTATTCGATCAAGGGCGCCCTGCCCTACGTCAACCTCGGTATCTGTTTGGCCATGGCCGGCTGCGACTACTCGGCGGTTCGCGAACCAGATTTCAATGCCGCTGCCCTGCGCGAGGAACCGGACACCATGGAATACATCAAACAGATCCTGCGGGCAGCTGTTAGATGGGTATTTTCACCCGGCAAGGGGAGATTTTGAAAAACAGGGTGAATATTTCATCCGCGAACGCAAAATTTATTACGACACCGACGGTATCCTCGAGAAGCAGCGGGAGGAACTCAAAGATTGTGACCAGTGCCGGGGAATACGGTTGATCAAAAGCAGCAGCAGCCATATTCTGCCTTGCCTGGGCGTCGAACTGCCCATTGACTGCTGTCCCGCCTGTGAGCATGAAGGCTACGAGATGTTTAACCAGCGGGGCGACGAGTTTCTCGTGGCCCAGTTACTCGACCAGAAGAACAAGCAGTTTTGCTACCGGCCCAAAGGATGAGCAACAGAGGGAATCTATTCCACGAGATACACCCGCGCCCCAGGTCGAACAAATGGCTGACGATGCAACCCCTACTGTTCATAGCCGCCTTCCCCACGAAACCTGCGAAAACGAGCAACCTAAGAGCTCTCCAGGAAAATGAGGCAGTCACATCCACGTCCCACACTAGAAACTGCTGAGTCAATATAACCTTAAAGGAATTCCCATGCCTCCGGTCATCAGCTTTATAGGTTGGCACAATTCTGGAAAAACCACTCTAGCTCGGCAGGTGGTAACCCGCCTCAAGGACAAGGGATACACCGTGGCAGTTATCAAATCGACGAAAGAACGGGGCATCGTGTTCGATCAACCGCAAACAGATACCGCTCTCTATTCACTCGCAGGGGCGGACGGTGTAGCCTTGCTGGCCCCTGATCAATTGATTGTGCAGAGCAAACCACCTGGGATCGACTTGCTGTCGTTAGCCCAGCGTCTTTTCCCAGAAGCGGATATTGTTATTGCCGAGGGGTTCAAACACGCCGTCGGGATTGCTAAAATTGAGGTCAGACGAGAGAGCGTGGCCCCCCTGCTGCGTGACATGGTGACAGGGGTGATCGCTGTGGCCACCGATCTGCTGCTGGTGGACGGACTGCGTTTCCGGCTGGATCAGAGTCGGGAAATTGCCGATCTGATCGAAACCCGCTTCCTCGGAACCTCGTCACCCAGCGAACAACTGATCCGCTCTTCATCACACCCCGAGGAGTAGAGCACGGCAGAAGTCCTCAATTACCCTTCCGAAAAAGCGGGATTGCCGACCCGGTACGCAGCCATGTCGGCAAGGAACCGGCCGCAGTGAGCCGGATCATCTTTCTCAGCTCCAGCACCAACATTTCGAAGAACACCCGGTAGCAAACATCGACGACATTCTTCGACACCGCACCACCTGGACCATTCTCCTTTATCACCATGGCTCCACGCTACAAAGTGATTAACCTGCTCCTGCGTATTACCCCATCCGGACTAGGTGAGGTGGTCGGGGTTAGTGAGACATCCTGAAGTGTAAAATAAGCAATGTTCCTTTTGTTATACAGTTACGGGCTTCAGGCTGCCTTGCTCAATTGTTCGAGTCGCTTCGAATAAGCCTCATTTGGAGTCTGCTTGTCAAGCGACGAATGTTTTCTTTTTTCGTTATACCAGCTGAACCAGGAAGTCAGGTCCTTGGAAAGCTCAGCTCCCGTTTCATATGACTTCAGGTAAATCCTTTCGTATTTCAGAGTACGCCACAGTCGTTCAATGAAAATGTTGTCCTTGAATCGTCCTTTGCCGTCCATGCTGATCCTGACGTTCCAGGCCTTGAGGACGGAGGTGAAAGCTTCACTGGTAAATTGACAGCCCTGGTCGGTATTGAATATCTCAGGTGCGCCATATTTAAAAAGAGCCTCTTTCAAAGCCTCAACGCAGAACCTGGTGTCCAGAGTGTTGGATAGTCGCCAGGCGAGAACCTTTCTGGTGGCCCAGTCCATGATCGCTATCAGGTACATGAAGCCCCGAGCCATAGGGATGTAGGTGATGTCAGTCGCCCATACCTGGTCGGGCCTGTCAATGGTCACTCCCCGGAGGAGATAGGGATAGACCGGATGCTTCGGCTGCCTCCTGCTGGTGCCCGGCTTAGGAGCCAGAGACTCGATGCCCATGACCCGCATCAAGCGGCGGACACGACCTCTTCCCACCACGAGTTCGGGAGTTGTCAGGTGATCGGCAAAGGAACGACTTCCCATCCAGGGGTGCTCAATATAGAGCTTGTCTATCCGGGCCATTAGTTCCAAGTCACCAACACGTAGGCCGAAACCAAGGCCGCGGTAATAGTTGGAACGAGGCAGTCCAAAAAGCTGGCAGCGACGTTGAACAGAAACTTCAGGATGCCCCATAGCGATCACCTGCTGTTTCTGCGCCCGGCCAAGTTCAGACCGGGCAGATTGGCTAAAAAATCGTTCTCAACCTTGAGCTTGCCGATCTGACGGTGGAGCTCGGCCACTTCGGCCTCATGGTTGACTTCTTTCTTCTTGCCCTTGCCAAAAAGGTCGGAAGCGTTCTTGGTCAGATCCTGTTTCCATCGGGCGATCTGGGTCGGATGAACCCGGTACTCAGTTGCAAGTTCAGCCAGAGTCTTTGACTCCGACAGAGCAGCCAGGGCTACGGTGGCCTTAAATTCTGCGCTGTGACGTGTACGATGAGGTGGGTTTGACATTGAACTTCTCCTTGCAAAATAGGTTGGTTCATTGCTTATACACCTGTCTCAATAATTGAACTTCTCCTTGCAAAATAGGTTAGTTCATTGCTTATACACCTGTCTCAACAATCGGCACCTCTTCAGGATTCATTGACGCGACTGCTTGAGACGATTAAGCAGTACGGTATTGCGTTGCTGCTTGGAATCGACCCGTTGCTCGCCAGTGTGGCGCTGAGCATGCTCGAGAATTTGTGCCGGGGAAAATTTTGATTGCTGCTACCGCTCTTTCATCCGTCACTCCAGCTTCGGATGCAGGACGAACAGCGCCTGAGGCGGATCTCCGATTTCACTGAGCAGCGTTACCGGATTTTGCAAGGAGGTCACCGGCGCTCTCAGGATGAGGACCGTCTCCACGGTCAGGAGTCGGCGGCTATGGTCACGAACGTCCCGAGGGTCAGCGACCTGTAAAAAAAACGTCGAAACCAAAGAGAAGCCACTACCCCGCCGATAACGGCACCAGTAAAGATCAAACCCAAGTAATTCTATTTCGTGTTCAAGATGTCACGAATCCAAGGCCAGTTGGTTAAACTGCTGACAGCCTTTTTGTTTGCCGCCATTTCTGCCAAGCCTAGTTCTGCTTGGGCGGTTGCGGCATCAAGCGAATCGAAAACTCGGTTGGCAAAATAGTTCCGGCGCAAGATATTCCAGATTTGTTCCGCCGGATTTAATTCCGGTGAATAGGGCGGCAACCGTATCAAAGCAACATTGTCCGGTATCACGAGGTCCTTGCTTCTGTGAGATGACGCGCCATCAAGAACCATAACGATGAAATCTTCTTTATGCGCCGCACTGACTTGGGCCAGAAAAATCGTCATGTTTTCCGTATTCATTTTTTCAGTCGTCATGAAGTCGAGACAACCATCCCACGGGCTGACAGCGGCGTATTCGTACCGGAATTCACGGATCAGAGCCAGATTGACTACCGGACGATGGGGGGATGGTGCCCAACATGACCTGGGATCGCTCATCCGCCCAAAGCGGGCTTCATCCTGGAACATGAGCCGTAGCGGCAGGTTGTTTATATTGTTCAAGCAGGCGGCAGCCACTTCTTCCGGGAGTTTTTTTTGAATTCCTCCTGCGCGGCAGGGTCGCCTTTCGGATGCTTGGTGTCGGGCTGCACTTTGCGCCAACCATGCCGAGCGAGCAGTCGGTAGGTTGTTGCCAAGGGGATATCATGACCTAGTTTTTCCACCAGTGCCGCATGGATGGGTGGAACGGTCAAGACGCCTCCCTGTATTGCTTGCGTGTTCCATTGGGCGAGAAACTCTCGTTCTTCTTCAATGGACATGGAAGCGTTCCGGCGACCGCCCCATGTATTTTTGCATGAATCATCTTGAGTGCGAATTTTATCTCGATCGCGAAAAACTGTGCGGCGACTGATGCCCAGGGCGTCAGCAGCGCGATCCGCATCAAAGCCATGCTCAGCGACCAAAAGAACCGATAACGCTTTCCTGTATTCGGCTACCGTGGACGCTTGATCACGCAACTGCTTGGCTTTTTGCACTTCATCGGGATGTATGTATACTGTTCTGGCCATGGCTCACCTCCATGGCTAGATTTTACCAAAGTGTCAACTTGAATGCAAATTTGAATTAGCAGAAATATTCCAAAGCGGAAACAACTTCAGCCCATAGAGGAGGAAAGGCGCGATGCCAGTAATCCCTCCAAACAGGCAGACCGCCAAGGTACACCCTCAGGGGAAGTCGTTGGATGAGTGAACTGATGAGATGAACAGCTCCGCCAGAATCCTTATGCACCAGGACGATGCGATTGAACCCTTTCAGGCTGAGCATCCGGAGTGCTTTCCGGGCTTCATCTTGTTTTGCGAAGTAACCAATGAGAATGCCAATACCCAAGTTTTTGCCCTTTGTTCATTACATGATCAGAGCCGCCGTCCATGGGGAATTGCACATGACGATGAAAACTCAGAAAGGAACAAAATGGTCAATCCCAGGTGATTTGACAGTGTGAGGAGTTAGATAGATTATATCCTGAACATGGTAAAGAGGACTTCTTCAGGGCTGCAAGAAATAGTCAGCAATCTTATTATCTATTACTTTAAATACAATATGCATTTTTTTCAATAATACAACTACCACCCATTCATTTCAGTGATCGTCACTTCCTTGTGGATCAATTCTATGTACGATGCACTGAATCCATATTTTTATTGAGTGCTGTTGCCTATTCCCAAGCGGTATGTAAAAATGACTACCCCCTATTGCTTTTCCCATATTATGTCGATAAAATTTTATTATTCTGTTAATCTAATTTGAATATTACTGGTAAGTTTACATGGATTCAAATTCTTCAAGAAGTTAACAGTGCATTTCTTCCGCGTTCCCCTTGTTTTTGAAGTACAATCTCTTTGAAAGCAGCGAACCAAATCGCTACATATGAAAAAAAGATCATGGGATGAGATTCCCTCACTTGATGGGGTTGGAGTGGATTGGGGCTACAAACCTCAAACGCGGCTCAACAATAGATCATGCGTCCGCCTGGATATGAAAATTTTGTCGCAACTGTTTGAAGTCCAGAAGATTGTTGTCAAACTGGCCACAATGGACCAAGTCTACAACGGTTCTCTGATTGATGTCAGTGCAAGTGGATTGGCAATTTATTTGCCGGTTTTGCTTGAGGTCGATCTTTCTGTGAAGGTCGGTTTTTTTCTGGGCAGCGAAAAAATTATTTCGCAGGGATTGGTCAAACATGCCAGACATGAAGGGGATCGATTCATAACCGGGCTTCAGTTTATTGACCTTGCTCCGGAGTCAGCTCAATACATCGCTGGTTTGTATGCAGCAAAAGTCTTGAGTAACCCGGTGTGAGAAAATATTTACCGATATTTACCCATGATATGGCTGTCACTCGTGTAAGCACCCCCCATATCAACTTAGGCAGGTCCGTAGTAAGTCTCATCTAACTGATCAAACAAAAAAGCACCTACCCCCTTCCGGATAAGTGCTTAGTATTTTTTTTATTTATGGGTCAGAAAGCGCCCCCGCTTCCAGCCCAATCATCCAGCCTTTTTCATCTTCCTAGTGTAGGCAGCGGCTTCCATCCCGGCAACACATCCCCATCCATCGCCCACGGCCTTGGTCATCGGCAAGCTGGGCCAACGATATCTCCTGCGGCAGCATACATACTGAATATTTCTGTTGTCAAGACAACATGCTGTACTTTTTCAACGGGTTGCGGCGCATTTCTGACTCCTGCGGCCTTCTCACCAACCACCACTCAGCCCAGTCGATTGTGACTGCCAGGCGGGTGGCGGCGGGATAGTGTTATTGACTTTTTGCCTGTATCTGTCCTTAATTCGTGTCGGTCGCAGTGCCTCGATAAGCTGGGCATCTTCGAATTACAGGAAATTCCCTCTCCCCCTGAGCCTTCCTTCTAGAAAAACACCTGAGAAAATGAACCAGTCCTTGCTTGCCTAACAAGAACAGTCCGATTTAATATTTTATCAGTCCTGTTTTTGTAATAACAGTCTTTGCCGACACCCTGGGGGCATTGGCAAGATTCCAGACTGTATAAAGTTCCGGGAAAAGAGAATCTGCAGACAAACCATCAACCGGAACTATCACATTCATTCCTCTCAAAGCAGCGCCACTTGCCGTATAAAGAACAGCACCGTGCGCCGCCGTACCGGTCACAACAACCGTCTCTATCTTCTTTTCCTTCAATATCTTCTCAAGGTCGGTGTTGAGAAACTTATCAGGCCCGGAAGTAACCACTGGCTCCCCCGTTATCGGTGCAAGTTCTGCCGCAATGTCTTTAACCTCGGCGCCTGGAGAGAGGCTGTAGACGACTGAAACACCCTTTGATCGAGCGTCACCGAGGAGTTTCTTTACCGCCGGAATTGATTCGATACAACGGGGTCGGTTTTTCATATTGCATGTCTGTGAATTGAAATCCAGTAAAAGCAAAGCGGTTGTGGCGGGATTGATATTGATCTCTTTCAACTCTGGCGGAGGAGGTATCTTCACTTCACTCCACTGATCAACGATTGTCTGTGCCTGCCCAGCATAGATGCCGCCACCGGCAACAAAACTCATGATTACGAATACAGTGACAAGTGCGGCAAGCCTTGCGGTTGCGTTGAAAAGATTTCTCATAACAATACCTCCAATAAGTTGAGAGCGCTTATCATACCACTGACTGAAATGATTAATATATTGTATGTTTTTAACACATTTTATGTAGACTGCCACGCATATTATTTGGGTTTGTAATTGAATCAGCCTGTTCCTGTGATATCGAATGCTGTATCGACCGCCTCCAGTAGCTATATTCTGGCAGAAGTGGACGATCTTGGGTTGCCTTGATCTGATTGTGCCCTGAAACCCTAGCTTCCTCCTCAGATCGACCTGCTGGAGTGGTGTAGGGAAATCGGACAACTTCATTGATTTATCCTTTTTCCGTATCATCACTGCAGATGTCCATATTGCGAAAAGGTTTAAAGGTGCTTATTTGAAAAAACAGATGAGATCTAGCTCTCTGGAAGACTGAATATTTTATCCTTATTTGAAAGGAGGTTATGCAAATGAATTCCTTATCTCTTTTGATTCAGAAACGTATCTTCCCCGCAATTATCCTTTTCTTGTCCATGTTACCGGTTCCCCTCTTAGCTGCTCAATACATAGAAGAAGTTTCAACTCAAGAGTTCCTCTTTGCAAAAGGAAGACTTCGTGATGTCTCTCTCGCGAATCAAACCATAACGATTCAGCAGAAGGATGGACCACGAATCACTGTATTGGTGAATGCAGAAACCGAGTTCAAGGGGTTTGAAAAACTTGGGGATTTGCAAGGCAATAACGTTATCAAGATCTGGTATCGTCAGGGTCAGCCTGGCAATATTGGCTTGAAAATTCTTAAGCCTCTGGAGCTTGGGTGCTGAGTTACTCGGTTTCCCACCGCAAACAAGGAGAGCCTGCCATGAAAAAGATAGCTCAGGTCCTATTCATCCTATTATTGCCTGCCATCTTCGTTCAGTTGAGCTTTAGTTCGGAAGCAGGAGGCAACATTAATGCCTTGACAGGTGGCAAGGAAATAAAAGCCTATTTTGATGTCACTCTTGCTGAACCGGCGAAACTTCTTACCCAATTGCAGATAATTGAAACCACTTACAGCCAGTTGGTTGCGTCAGGATATTCACCTCGTTTTGTTATTGGCATACGCGGCAAGGCGAGTAATTCTTTCACCCAGAAAGATGATTATGTTCTGGACAAAGATATTCCGTTGAAAAAGCAAATCGCCTTCAGGGTGGAACAGTTTAAAGCCCACGGGGTTAGAATGGAGGAATGTCGTATTGCCGCTGATATGCAAGAGATACCCGTGGCTGATTTTTTACCCCAGGTGGTGGTTGTCGACAACGGATACATTTCGATGATCAGCTATCAGTCGCAAGGTTATTCCTTGGTACCTATTTATTAATTTATACTTGCCTCTTTTCAACTGCCTAATCTTCTATAAATGATAAACGGAATTGAACCGCTTTTTGGACGAATCTCGGCTTTATCTTCCAGAGACTTCTTAACAGTACCGGCACCTCCTTGCAGTGGCAAGATACCATCGGCCAATGTTACTTCCGCCTTGACACGGTTGATGACCTCAAGAAAATGTTTGTCACTGCCAGCTCCGCTAGGGCAATCATCAGGATAGCCACCGCGAAGAGGGCGGCGTTGGCCAGTTACTGATCAAACTCTGAGGTGCCTTTCCGATCGCCTTTGAGGGTGGACTGTTACCCGTAATATTCGTCCGCGATTTTCAAGTAACCGGCCAAACAAAAGAAAGCACCTACCCATTTCTGGATAAGTGCTCAATTTCGATCAGATATGGGTCTACAGATCAACCCCTCCAATCATTTCCAATCATGCAGTCTTTTTTTGCTTCCTGGCGTAGGTAGCGGCTTCCATTCCGGCAACACACCCTTCGCCCACGGCCTTCGCCATCTGGTAAGGAGGTCCAACAATGTCGCCTGCGGCATAAATACCGGCAATATTAGTTTCCTGTAGCCGGTTGGCGGCAATATATTTGAAAGATTCCGTGTCGAGTTGCACGCCGATTTGGGTGGCAAGTTCCAATGCGCCCTTGGAGCCCAATTCGATAAAAACGCCTTCGGTTTCAAGGGTTTCTCCGTTTGCCAGCAGTAACGAGGTGACCATCCGGTCGCCATTGATCTGTTTGATCGAACTTGCAACGCGTTCAACCTTGCTTGCCTTCAATCGTTCGAGCAATTCTTTCGAGACGTTAAGTTCTTCCGCCACCAGATACACCTTGGCTGCATAATCAAGAAGGGTCAAGGCGCCATCTACTGCTGCGCTGCGGTCGCCAGTGACAGTCACAACTGCTCCCCGATAAAAATTAGCGTCGCAATCCACACAATAGGAAACTCCCCGCCCAGAAAGTTCTTTTTCCCCGGGAACGCTCAATTTCTTTTTTGATACACCCATACAGAATATTAGGGAACGGGCCGTTATGGACTTGCTGCTTTCCAGTTCCAAATGAAAAAGCTCGCCTTCCTGGGCAATTTTAAGCACATCTTCAGCGGAAGTTTCTGCCCCGAAAATTTTAGCCTGCTCAAGGCCGACGCGAAGGAGATCAGCTCCTGTGGTCACGCCGCCGACAAAAGCATAATTCTCGATATGAGCCCAGTAAAGGGCGGAATTCTCGATACGACCAAGCACCAAAACCCGGGTTTTCTTTCGTGAGGCATGAATGGCGGCCTGAATGCCGGCCGGCCCGGCACCTATGATAACCACATCGTACGTCTGTCCTGACATGCGCAGCTCCTTGTTGCTTAAAAAATCGAGGAAGGGTTTGCGTAAACCATGATGCCTTACGGCAACTGAAAATGACTCGTGATTTGTACATCATCTCCAGATCAAGGTCGACAGAATTATTGATTTCGTATATGATTTAAGGTTATTGTGATTCGCTTACCCGGTCGGGTCGGCCCTGCATCGAAGGCAGGTGCAATAGGGCACATCCCTATCTTTTGGCCCGCTTGCAGCTGTTCTGCCGCAACTGACAGATCATCTGCTGAAAAGCGGGTTACGCATTTTTTACACTTATTTGTGCTCCATGGGCCAGGTGACAGGTCGTTTATCGCTGGCTGTCGGAAAACCGCAAGATTAACAACAACAAGAAGGAACGTCGTGGATTTATCTATTTTCGAAATTATGAAACATGCCGGAATGATGGGCAAATTGATCATGTTCATTCTGCTCATTTTTTCGGTCATTTCATGGTCCATCGTCATCATGAAATTTCTCATGTTTAAGAAGGCGCGAAACGCTTCTTTGGATTTTCTCGATGCGTTTTGGGACAGTAAAACATTGAATGAGGCCTATGAAGCCGCGCGGGAATATCCGCTCAGCCCCGAGGCCACTGTTTTTGTAACCGGATACAATGAACTGAAAAAGATCAGCGCAGCTCGCAGCACCGGGCAAGGACCGGCTACGCTGGAGATGCAGTTGGCAACCATGGACAACCTCAAGCGGGCGGTCCGTAAGGCCCAGTTTCTCGAATCCGATCGTTTGGCCAATTCGATTTCCATCCTTGCCACCACCGGCAGCGCCACTCCTTTCATCGGCTTGTTCGGCACGGTTTGGGGCATCATGGCCTCTTTTCAAAGTATTGGCGAGCGGGGGTCAGCCTCGCTGGCCGTCGTTGCTCCCGGTATTTCGGAGGCACTCGTGGCCACCGCTGCCGGCCTTGCCGTCGCGATTCCCGCTGTTATTTTCTACAACTATTTTTCCAACAAGGTCGGTGAATTCGATTCCAACGTTGAGAGCTTCAGCACGGATTTCATCAACTTGATCGAAAGAGACATCCTCACCAGGACGTGATCGCATGGGACCTCTAGGAAAAAATAAGGGCAAACGGGGTTTGGTTGCCGAAATCAACGTCACTCCTCTTGTCGATGTCATGCTTGTATTATTAATCATCTTTATGGTCACCGCACCAATGATGACCCAAGGGCTTGAGGTTGAACTTCCGGAAGCGACCACCAAGGCACTTCGCCAGCAGGAAGAGCCACTGGTGGTGACGATTAAAAAAGAAGGCGATGTCTATCTCAAAAAAGAAAAAGTTACCTCCGCTGCCTTACAGCAGCAATTGCGCGACATGTCAGCCGAAGTAAAAAAAGAGGGCATTTATCTCCGTGCCGATAAAAATGTCCCCTACGGCGTGGTGACTTTGACCATGGCCGATATTCGTGCCGCTGGTTTTGAGAAGCTGGGCATGATCACTGTACCGGCGGAAAAAGGGAAGCAATAGGGACGGGTTGGCCAGCTGTGCATTATACTGAGATCGATTTTTATCTTCAGCAGCACGAAGCCGACCGGCGCTGGTGGCTGGCCTCGCTGCTGGCTATTGGGGTGCATATGGCTGTTGTTTTGATGGTCATGCTCATGCCCTCTCTTTTTGAGACCAGACCCATCATTGAGGAGGTGGTCTCTGTCAGCCTGGTTGCCATGCCAGACGTCGGAGGTGTTGCGACTCCGCCGTCTTCGGCGACAACTAAAGCCAGTCCGCCAGCAGCCGAGAAAAAAGTGGAGCCACCACCCCCTCCCCCTCCTCCGCCTGAACCGGCTGCCCCACCAAAGCCTGCAGCGCCGCCTGAACCCGTCAGGCCGCCGCCGAAAGAAAAAGTTGCGGTGGAGCCTCAAACTGCGGCGCCGGAACCTGTTGAAGCAAAAAATCCGATCTCACTTGCCCCCGATAAGCGGAAAATTAAAAAGACTCAAGATATCAGGCTGGAAGAAGAGAAAGTGAAGGAGCGCGAGCAGGAACAGCGCAAACTCGAAGAGCGGGAACTGCAGAAAAAGATCGAGGAGCGCAAACGCGAAGCGGATCAACGCAAACAGGAAGAACGCGAGCTGCAGAAAAAGATCGAAGAGCGCAAGCGCGAGGTCGAGCGCAAGGAAACGCAGCGGCGTGAGGACGAACGACAGAAGCTCGTTGCCCAGGCCAAACTCGAACAGATCAAGGCAGAAAATGTGGCCCGTGCGGCTGCCGCTGAAGCGCGCGAACTTGCCGCGCAGGCCAACGCTGCCACAGCAGCCGCTGCGGCTGTCCGAGCTGATGCTGCCAGAAAATCCCAAGCCATGCAAAGTGCTGTTGCAGGCGGCTCCTCAGGCCGACAACACGCCGTATCATTTGCTGAACAGACCTATTGGGGGGTAGTGGCTCAACAGGTGAAGCGTTTCTGGGTCTTGCCGGAAATTCGGAAATGGGATGCGGGCCTGCTTGCACAGGTGGTTATTACCATCAATAAAAACGGCGAGGTGACGAATATTCAATTCGATCAGCGCTCAAAAGATCCGCTCTTTGACCAGTTGGTGGAAAAAACCATAAAAAGTGCGTCACCGATGCCTCGTTTTCCAGCATTGATGCAGCAGGAAACGACTGAAGTCGGGTTTAAATTCAGACCCGGTGAGCTTGGCAATATGTAAGAGATCGTGTATATATAAAAAAATTCATTCAACTCATCGACAACAATCACCTTTTCACAACCGGTTATGATGTATAAACGACATGTTGCAGCGCTTTTAACAGTGGCCATCTGTTTCTTTTTTTGTTCCTTGCCCAAAGAGGGCCTTGCAGAGCGGGCATACTTTGACATCACGGCCTCCGATGTTCGAAAAATTAAGGTCGCGGTCCCTAATTTTTCCGGAGATGGGCAGGGACCAGCCGTAGCGCAATTGCTGGCCAAAGGTTTTGCCCTGCACGGTTTTATCAGCGTTATCGATTCGAGCAGGTATGGCGGCAGCAAGGATGGTGATTGGAAAAGCCTGGGTGCCGATTATGTTGTCATGGGGCAGGTTGGCAGCGACCCGGCCGGCATCGTGATAGAGGGTCAGATTCTTGACGTTGCCAGCAATAAACTGATGGCCGGACGGCGCTTTAAAGGATCTGCTGCCCAGCTTGAAGATATGACGCTGCGACTTTGCGATACCTTGATTGAGGATTTCACTGGGGAAATGGGTGTCGCCAGAACCCGCATGGCTTATGTGTCCGATGCCACCGGCCGGAAAGAGGTCTATGTCACGGACATTCTTGGGCGTCATCCACGCCAGGTGACCCGTCATCGCGCCCTTTGCGTTTCCCCTCGCTTTACCCCGGATGGCAATTTCCTTGCCTACTCCAGCTACCACAGTGGCAATCAAGATTTATACGTTACCGATCTCCGGCAGGATGCCGTTACCAGCGTCCTTTCTCGCCGCAAAGGGCTGAATCTAGCCCCCGCCTTTTCACCTGACGGCCGCTCCATGGTGCTCACTCTGAGCAAAGGAGGAAATCCTGATTTGTATAGCATGGACCGCCAAGGTGAGATTATTCAACAGTTAACTTCCGGCGCTGGAATTAACGTGTCACCCTCCTTTGCTCCCGATGGTCAATCGATAGCCTTTGTTTCCGATCGCAGCGGCAAACCTAATGTATATGTCATGAGTGCAGGTGGTGGCCAGGCCAAGCGTTTGACCTTTAAAAACTCCGAGAACAGTGAACCGGCCTGGTCACCCAAAGGCGACGAAATTGCCTTTACCGGTCTACAGGGTGGAACCTATCAACTTTTCGTCATGGACCGTAATGGCGGCAATGTGCGCCAGTTGAGCACGGGGGGGGGGAATTATGAATCGCCGACCTGGTCGCCTGACGGTCGCCTGATTGCCGTCACCCGGAAAAGCGGTAGCCGTTCCGAAATCTGCGTTGTCAGTAAAAATGGGAAAGATGTCCGCGTGCTCTTTACCATGAAAGGAAATCAATCCTACCCGCAATGGTCCGGTCGCTTACCCTGATGGGAAGGGTTGCCACGGGCACGGCACATTTGACGCTATCACAAGTTAACGAACCGATTATCTTGATGCCCTCTGAGAGAACGGGAGTCTGAACATTATGAAAATGATTAAAAATTTGGCGATTGCCGGTTGTTCGCTTCTATTACTGACCCAATGTGCTTCGCAGGATGAGGTGCAAAATCTGCAGGCTCAACTTCGGGCGGTCAACAAGAAGGTCGAGGATGTCAAAACAAATACCGTCAGCCAGATGCAGAAACGGCAAGCCAGTTCTGTCAGTAAAATCGATCAGGTAGATGAGGAAACACAGCGGATTAAGTCGAGTATAGAGGAAAATGTCAGCCAGAATACTCAGTTTCGCGATAACGTGAACCAGCACATCTCCCGGCTGCAATCCTCGGTCGATACAATGAAGACCAATCAGGATGCCAAAATTTCCGAACTCAGCCAGAAGGTAACGGTGCTGGAGGAAAAAATTTCATTGATCAGCCAGAATTTCACCAAGATTCAGCAGGATCGAATCAGTGAAGCTGAAAAACGGGCGCAGGAAGCCGCGCAAAAAGCTGAGGCAGCTAAACAAAAAGCTGCTCAGGCGAGTGCGCCTCTCCCTAGTGTTCCTCCGACATCTGGAGCACCCGCAGGCGTGGTCAAGGTAAACCCGGATGCCAAGAAAACCAAGGTCACCGCAGCCCCCCCTGCCGCAGTCGAAACCGCCCCAGTAAAAAAGACGCCTGAACCGCCAAAGGATCAGGCTGCGCCACAGCCTGCAGCCGCAGCAAAAAAGACGCCTGAGCCGCCAAAAGATCAGGCTGCGCCACAGTCTGCAGCCGCAGGGAAAAGTGCAAGCGCCACACCTGCTGCTGCCACTCCGGCTGCTGCCTCTTCTTCCGACCCCTTTTCCCAAGGAATGAACCAGTACAAGGAAAAGAAGTACAAAGAGGCCTACAAGTCGTTCGAGCAATCCCTGTCCGCCAACCCTAATGGTCCGCAATCTGCAAAGTCACTCTATTACATGGGCGAGACCCTCTATAGCCAAGGTGAATATGACCTTGCCATTCTTGATTACCAGAAGGTCATTTCCAACCACGGCAAGGACGCCCTTGCACCCGGCGCTCTTCTCAAGCAGGGCATGTCTTTTGAAAAACTGACTGACCACGAAACTGCCAAAATCATCTATAAAAAGCTGATCAACGACCATGGCGGTAGCGCCGAAGCAGCTCAAGCCAAGGAACGGCTCGGCAAACTGTAAGGGCCGCTGTTGGCGTCGGGGACAAGAAAACAGCGACTTGATCTTCTGCTCATTGAGCGGGGCTTTGCTGAAAACATTGAGGATGCGCGGCGGTTAATAGGCGCAGGGCATGTCCAGGCCAAAAACCGGGTCTATGATAAAGCAGGGAGTCTTGTTGATCCCACCTGTTCAATTGAGGTCAAACCCGCCAAGAGATTTGTCAGTCGTGGCGGCGAGAAACTCGATGCCGGTCTTTTAGGCACAGGTTTGAATCCCCACGGATACATCTGCGCAGATATTGGTTGTTCAACCGGTGGTTTTACCGACTGCCTGCTGCAACATGGGGCGCAAAAGGTATACAGCATAGATGTCGGCTACGGCCTTCTTGATTGGAAACTGCGGCAAGATAATCGTGTGGTCGTCCTGGAACGTACCAATGCCCGTCACTTGACCAGGCAACAGATTGCCGCACCCCTCGACTTAGCCGTGATCGACGCCTCGTTTATCTCGCTGGAACCGCTCCTTGCCCCTCTGGTTCCTCTTTTTCGGGACATTATCCGTATTTTTGCGCTTGTCAAACCGCAGTTTCAATTGCCCAAAGAAATGGTGGGGCCAGGAGGCATTGTCGGCGATGCAACCCTGCACCAGCGGGCACTTGACATGGTCCGCCAGTTCGGTCTGGATTTGGGCCTGCAGTGCATGAGTATCGTCGCCTCGCCCATTCGCGGCGCAAAAGGCAATCAAGAATTTTTTATGCTGTTGACCAGTTCTTCCTGTGCGAAGAATGCAGAAACATAAAATCTGGAACAAGGAGATCGTGATGGTGGTTCGACCGCTGACAAAAAGCATACCGATGAGCCTGTTGGCCTCTGTTTTAGCCCTGACTGCAGCCCTTGCCGGGGAGCATGTGAGCGTCATCAAGGACGGGGCTAATTTACGATCCGGCCCTAAAGCCAACGCGGGAGTCCTTTTTGAACTCCCTGCCGGCTATCCGTTGGAGGTGCTGAGTAAAGATGGACAATGGCTGAAGGTGAATGATTACGAAGGCGACAAAGGCTACATCCAGGAATCACTGGTCAACAAATCGCCTCATGTGATCGTCAAGGTCAAGGAGTGCAAGGTCCGCAGTGGTCCCGGCGCCAATGAGAAGATCGTGGGGAGTGGTGCCAAAGATGTCATTTTTGTCAAAGGCGAGCAGAAAGGAGATTGGATAAAAGTATCCCGTCCCGAGCTCAGCGGCTGGGTGCATAAAGATCTTGTCTGGCCCTGAGCACTTGTTTTCCTCGCGCGAGGGTATCACTGATTGATCGAGCAAAATCAACCGGCAACCGCACCTCCTTTCCCGCTTTGTTTTGGAAAAGGAGGTGCTGCTGGCGGAGTCCGAACAAGAAAAGATCCCGCGTTATTTCCACATCCTTCCGGCAATACTCCGCCAGCTTTTCCATCTCCCCCTGCTTGAACCAGTGTAAGGCATCCAGGCCGTCACCATCTTTTTTCACCTTCAGGGTTTTTTCCGCTAGCCTGTCCAAACTGAGTCGATATCCCAATTGGCCGGCAACAGCCTCGAGAATGTCAAACGAGGGCAGCATTCCGAGGTCGTGCTGAGTGTAAGCCGAGAGCACCTTGTTGTCGAACCGCTTGTTGTTGAAGCCGACCACCAGATCCAAGGCAAACAAACGTTTAATCAGTTCTCCGATGGTTTCCTCGGTGAAGGTAGTAAATCGCTTTCCCTCATCCTCGTAAAGGACGGCGACACTGATCCGCATCAGATCGGCCCGATGCCAGCCGCCGACCTCCTGGGCCGATTTCTGTGTTTCGACGTCAAAGACGCCGAATTTTTCCGGAAGATGAAAGGAATGGATTTGGTTTATCGAGGATGCCACGCGTGAAGCGGTGGGTTTTCTTGCGGGAAGTTCTCTTACTGGCTGGCATGATAGCACATGTTCCAGAAGATAAACGCAGGCCTGTTTGTCGATGGGCCGATTGCCGGAACCGCATTTGGGCGAATGGACACAGGAAGGGCAACCGAATTCACAGGGGCAGTCGGCAACGATACGCCGGGTCTCGTCAAGCAGGCGTGAGATAGCGGTAAACGCCTGCGCAGTCAGCCCTATGCCGCCAGCATAACCGTCGTAGACAAAGACCGCCGGACCTGCCACCTGATCATGCCAGGGGTGGGAGATACCGCCAATATCGTTGCGGTCGCAGAGCACCAAGAGCGGCATCAGCCCGATCATTGCATGTTCCATGGCGTGGATGCCGCCCATGAAGTGCAAGCGTGCCTCCTCGGTCTTTTTTTGCAACCAGGCTGGGATTTCGATCCAGAACCCCTCGGTTTCAAAGATCTGCGGCGGCAGGTCGAGGGAAAATCTGTTGATAATCCGCATACTGCCCTGCGCAATTTTGTGGTACCCGGTAATACGTTCGGTGACCCGCAGTCTGCCAAAATGGACGAGAGCTGCACCACACCAGATACTGCTGCACACCTCAAGGATCTCGGTGCTTTTCTCGGTCAGGACCTTAGTGAAATAGGAGGGTTTGACCGGTGTAACAAGGATTTCCCGACCTTCCTGATCGAGGCTGTCAACATGGTAGGTGCGGGCCATGTGGAGGTAGATTGCCCCAGGGTGGCATTCCCGCAGGGCGCGGTGGACGTCGACTTCACCCAGCAACCTGCGCTGCGGTGATTCCAGAATGGCAAGGGTCGTACCGCTGCCGCGAAGAGTGACATGGCGCTGTGGATAGGTCTGGGGAGAAAACCAGGTGGAGCCGTCGGCCGACTGGAGCAGCTTTCCATCCTTTGTCAGGCGATGAATAAGTGCGGCCGTCTCGCCCGTTTGCAGCAGGGGGTCGGAACCAGTGAGCGGCAGTTCAGCGGCGGCACAGACCAATTGAGGACCGGCTATGAAAAAATTATCCGGGTTTATTGTCACCGCTTCCACCGGACGGAGGAAAAAGTCTTCGGGATGGCGCATAAAATATTGGTCTAAGGCATCCTCATGGCCAATCAGCACCACCAGCGATTCCTGCTGGTTTCTCCCGACTCGGCCTGCCCTCTGCCAGGTGGCCATCATCGAACCGGGATACCCGACCAAGATGCAGATGTCGAGATTGCCAATATCAATCCCCAACTCGAGGGCCGATGTTGAGATAACGCCCAGCAGGCTGCCACTGGCGAGGCGCCCCTCGATGTCACGGCGTTCTTCCGCAAGAAAACCAGAGCGATACGAGGCAAGCATACCCTTACTGTCTTTGAGCCTCCCCTCGGTCCAGATGGTGATTAGTTCGGTCATCTTGCGCGACTGACAGTAGACGATGGTTCGCAGGCCCCGACTGATTGCCGCTACCAGTAACTGGCTGGCGCAGGCAGCGGCTGAATCAAGAGGATTGAGCAACAAGATGTTGCGGGTGGCGCTGCCTGCCCCGGACCTGGTCACTTCTGTCACCGGTCCGTCGATCAACAGTCGGGCATGCTCTCCGGGATTACCGATGGTAGCCGATGCCAGGACAAAAATCGGGTCAGAACCGTAGAGGGCACATATCCGTTTGAGCCGCCGCATCACCCAGGCCACATGCGAGCCGAAGACGCCTCGGTAGGTATGGACCTCATCGATGACCACATGACGCAGGTTGGCCCAGAAATGGCCCCAGCGGTCATGATAGGGCAGCATTGACAGGTGGAGCATATCCGGATTGGTGATCAGGATGGGCGGGAGATCATCACGGATTTTCCGGCGGCGGTAGGCTGAGGTGTCTCCGTCGTAGATGGCGGCTGCAGACTGCTGTTCGCCGCGGATACCTTCCGGCAGGAGGCGCCAAAGCTTATCAACGGTTTTCAATTGATCCTGAGCCAGGGCCTTGAGAGGGAAAAGATACAGGGCTTTGGCGGTTGGATCCCTGAAAAAGGTTTGTACAACCGGCAGGGTGTAGATCAGGCTTTTTCCCGAGGCAGTGGGTGTGGCTATGACCGTATTGCTGCCACCCAGGATATGACCTATAGCCGTATATTGGTGGGTGTAAAGGTTGGCCACACCCATATCCAGGAGCAATTGCTGCAGTTCGGGTGACAGGTGATTAGGGGCGTCGGTGGTTGCTGCTGCGGCAGCAACGATGCGGTGAGCCACTACCTGCGGCCCGAATTTCCCAGAGGCTTTCAAGGCGGTGATGTATTCCGCCACCGTGCCGCGTTCCAAACTCATCCTGCCTGCATTTGTGCGTCGCCTGCGCCATTATTTAAAAACATCTTGCCTATCCGTTGTTGAAAATGTATGTGAGCGTGTTGTAGCTATTTTCCGGATTTGCCTCGCAACCCATGCTTTTCTCCTTCCTGAAATATCTACACCTACATGTGCAACGGAATTGTCGCCGCACATTTTTTGTTCACCTCGACCGGGTTCCCGAATTGCCACCATGCGCTGGCAATGCCGGGCAGCGCCGGGAACGGTGAGAGAATACATACTCAGAGCCCGTGCAGGAACACCCCGCAATGAAAACGATCGCCACCCTTGGACCGGAACAATCCCAGTCATGGCAAGCCGCCGTGCAATACGACAGTGAGGCGGAAATACATCTGTATCCGCATGTCAAAGCCCTTCTTGAGGCCTTTGCCGCGCGTGAGGTCGAGTATGCCGTTCTGCCGGTGTATAATACCCGTGAAGGTGAAAAGAAACAGTATTTCCGATTTTTTGATCAGATCAAAGCCGGGTATTGGGTCGACAACGTTATTCTTCATTCCAGCCTTTCCCTGGGCGTGTTCGAAGAGGAAGAGACTGTCGAGGGCCTGCGCATGCTGGTGGGTAAACGTGAGGTTTTCAACCAATGCGAGGAGTTTATTGAAAACCGTCTGCCCGGCATCACGGAGATGAGCGTCCAGGATATCAACCAGGCCGTTGCCGAGATCAGAAAAAGTGGGGAGAGCAAGGGCAAGGCCGTCATCGACAATGCCGAGACCCTCGTTGCTCAGGGCTTGCGCATCATCGAGCGCGAAGTGGCCCCGCACAACCGCACCCGATACGCGGTCCTTGGACATGCCCTGGCTCCCCTAACCGGCTACGACGCTACCGCCCTGATCACCGAGCCGCTGGATGACCGGGTAGGTATCCTGGTAGACATTTTGAGCGAGTTTTCACGCCGTGGCATTAATATTGTCGATATGCGCTCGGAAAACGACATCAAGACCCAGAAGTTACGTATCTATCTTGAGGCTGAAGGCCATATCCAGACCGACATGATGGCCAGCGCCCTAGCCCACATTGAGTCTCGGGTTATCCAGCAACACGGCATGATCCGCGTCCTGGGAAGTTTCCCTCGGGTCGACATGCGAACCAAACATATAAAATCATTCGGCTTCATCGGCACAGGCGCCATGAGCAAGTGGTTTGCCAAGCGGTTGGAGAGCGAGGGCTACGAGGTCTTTTTGACTGGTCGTGCCACCACTTTGCGGCCTGAGCAGATGATTGAAAGGGTCGACGTGGTGGTTGTCTGCGTACCGATCTCCGTTACATCGGCCACGGCACGTCAGTACGGTTCACTGATCGGGGCAGGCAAGGCCCTGATTCTCCTGGCCGGAGAATCGGAGGATACGATCAAGAGCGCGCTGGAATCGACCAACGAAGAAGTCGAGGTCATGCTGGTGCATAACCTTTGGGGGCCCCAGGCCGCCACCATGAAGGACAAAAACGCCATTGTTGTGCGCACCTCGCGCAGTGGCATGTTTTGCAGCGAGTTTGAGGCGTTTCTCTACAAACACGGGGCCGACATCTTCCACGATTCGCCCTCCAAACACGACCTGTTGATGGGTATTGGCCAAAAACTGCCCACGGTGATCTCGGTGGCTCTGGCCATGACGCTCAACGAAAATAACATCACCAGCGAGGACATCGCCAGTCACTGCACCCTGACCTCGCTCTATCCCATTCTCGCCATGTCGCGGGTTCATTCGCAGAACCCGCGAACCTATGCCGAGATCATGTCCACCTCGGGCGACAGCCGCAAGATTGTCGCTGACTTCGCCAAGAACCTGGACAAGGTAATCCAGATGGCCGATACTGCCTCCATCGCCGGCCTCTGCTCCCAGATCGATGCAAATGCCGAGCATCTAACCGAGACCTTCCTTCAGGCACGGATGCAACAGGCCAAGGCGGTCGATGATGTCCTGGGCCGGATGATTTGAAGGCCGCCGGTTGACCCCACCGAGGCCAATGGTTACTATTGCGGCATGAATAACCAACGAAAAAGAAACTTGCTGCTGCTGGCGCTCTTTGCTTTGTGGTGTGCTGTTTCGCTGTTTCGGCCTGTATCCCCTTCCGGCCCCAGCTGAATCAGCCTGAATGCGCCGCCGGTCGGCGGCCCGCCTTGCCCTCTGCCGCAGGCAGCAAACCGAACCCAACCTAATTAAGGAGTAGAGGATTATATGTTGTCAACCCTTTTGAAATACATTGAAGAAAAGCATGCCTGCCCTCACTGCAGCGGCGATCTCTCGCTTTGTCATGCGCCGGCGGTTCATGTTGGTGACGGTCTCGGATGGGGGTCGGAATATCTCTTTATCTGCCTGAACGACAACTGTCCGCTCTTCACCAAAGGATGGGATTATATAGCCAATCAATACGGCCATGTCGGCTCCTACCGGCACATGGAGATTCCCAATTCCAAAGAAACCTATAATATGATGGTGGTCGGTAAGGAAGCCTTTACCGGCAGCATCATCGACATCGAGGATGTCAAGCGGAAGAGTGAGGGCTACCAGCGTCAGCAGGAGGCTCTTGCGGCTTTTGATACCTGTGTCGAACAAAAACAATTGGAGCCGGTGTTGACCATCCTGCTCGACGATTCAGTCAGTCTCAATAACCGTAAACGAGCGGCCGACTTGTTGGTCGCGTTAAATGATATCAGTTGCATCGAACCATTGCGCAATCATACCTTCAGTGACCCTCATCTGGAACAAGAGGTCAATTTGGCTATTGGACAGGTTCTGGCCAACAATTTCCTTACGGAATGCCCTTATTGCAAAGAGTTGATCAAATCCAGGGCAACGGTCTGCAAACACTGTCAGCGGGAGTTGGCCACCTGACTTTCTGCTTGCGAAAAAGACCCCGTACGGGTATATAAGCCCACGATTGCGTGGTGGGCGTAGCTCAGCTGGTGGTAGCACCGGGTTGTGGCCTCGGAGGTCGTGGGTTCAAGTCCCATCGCTCACCCCATTAAATATTTAGGCGATTCAAGCACTTAGCTCGAATCGCCTTTTTTGTTTCCTTATTTTGTAGCCTTATTGTAGCCCGTTTCACCTTCCCCCTTTCAGCCGCCCGTCAGTAAATGGGGTGGTGTTTTGCCACCCCGTCCACAGGGTAGACAACTCTTGTCAAAGCCACCTACCAGCAATATATTCTAGTTACAGCCAAGTCACTCTGATCCACTACGGATGCCCGATATATCGGGGCGTACCGAGTATTGATCGGACGTACAAATGTGAGTCACTTGCTTACTTCAGAATGATTGTGGCTAAGAAAAAGTCGAGTCGTCTCGCTCTCACTGGTGCCCCTCCTTACCAGATAGGGAAGGCAAGCAGTGTCAACCCTGACGCCAGATTGACCCGACTTCCTTTATTCAATTTATTTCGCAATAGCCCTCAAAATATAGTGCTCGTTTCAATCTCCCCTCAGCCCCAGCAAAATGAATCCGTGGGTTCATTTTCAACAATTGCCCTACTCGAACCCAGCAAGTAATATCCACAGGTAGACAAAACCGAACGCGCTCGGCTTTCAATCTGTAACTCTCTCATTTGACGGACGCCAGAATCGCGAGCGCAATTTTGCGCTGGCTGGACAGGAAACCGCGTTAAAGCTGCGACTGTAAATAATCCGCTTCAGCGAAATGAAAACACTGTCCACCGCTTGCATAGCAACAAAACCAGCGCCTTTCTCCCGAGTTTCCACAGCCACAAGAACAGGTCGTTTTCCAGCGGCTCCTCGACCTCTCTTGCCGGCACGTTTGCCGCCGACAAGGGTGTCGTCGAACTCAATCAAGTTGGCAAGCCGGTAAATGCTGTCTCGGTCAGCCATCGCTTTCCTGATCTTACGCAGCATGTTACGTGCTGTAATCCAGGAAACACCGACATGCTTGGTGACACAGAGAGCCGAAACACCACCTTTGTCGGAAGCCATCAGATAAATCGCCCAAAACCATTTCACAAGAGGAACTTTGGTCGAATGAAACAAGGTGTCAGCGGTTATCGACACTTGGTGACGACAATGAGAACATTGGTACAATTTACGCGATTCAATGAAGTAGGCCTGCGTGGATCCACAAGCAGGACATTGAAACCCATTGGGCCATCTCACCTTGATCAATGTCTTTGCGCATGAGCGCTCGGTACCGTACCGTTTTTGCCATTCAAGCAAGGTTATTCCAGGCATCTTCATAACAAGGCCTCATTTGGTTTATCAAATTGATTTTGTTACGAAATATAAGCATTATACTGAGACTTATACAGAGCCATATTATAAAAAAGCTGTCGGCCATTCCAAGGGGCTGGCCGACCTGTCAGTGTTTTATTGCGAGTCCTGCAGGGATTTCCTTGGATTTTGCAGCGTAGATGACGAGGTGTTTTTCGATGCCCTGGTTCGGATGTTTGAGCAGACCTTGAAATGGATTCGGCAACTTGATCCGGATATGCAGGACCAATATCTTGAGCGCCTTGATAATGTGCACTCTGAAGCAGACGATTGGGGATGGGGAGTGGATGAGGACATGGATAACCTGATGGTTGAATATGGATTTGGCAAGCAATGAGCAAAAAAGAGAACCGCCGGATAAGCTGCAGCAACTGTTTGAAATTCGGTAGATTAGCTGAACTGTCCTATTCAATCAAATTTCACCACAACCTGTGCGGGAGAGTTGGAGTGGACAGGGGGGATGCGCCAAGGCATTACAGGTTTCTGGCAGTGTGACATGCTTCCGCCTTTTTGTGGTTTGGGTGAAAATGATACGGTCGTTGCGTTTATGGCCGGATAGGACAGTTTCAGTTGATCTTGAACAATAGAGGTCGCGTTCCGGAGCGAGCAATCCGATTTGGATTAAAATATATCGCCGCCATTGCAACCGGAATTAAAAGAAAGTAGCGCCAAACATGCTCAGATTCACCCTTGCAACCAACCGGTATTCCTGTTTATATATTCTTTTTGCATCCCAGCAACTCCTCTGGCAGAACCCACGTCAAGCAGCCATCTCCTTGGATTGACGAAAAGTTATCCACTCTTGCAAACGATGAGAATACGCATGGCCATCCGGAAATATATCTTTTCATGGGACCTCATTGGTAATGTCGAGCTTGGCCGTCCCAACCTCGGACCGACAACCCGTATCGAAGTGTATCGACTCATGCAGTTTGTTTTTCGTGACGTCCTGGAGCAGCATTATGGCACGGAAATGACCGACACTCTGTTCCGCGAAGCGGGAAGATTAGCGGGATTGGAGTTTTGCAAAAAATTCTGTCCAGAAATCAAAGATTTGAATTTGTTCGCCCTCACCGTGCAAAATTTACTCAAGGATTTAGGGATCGGTATACTGCGTGTTGAAGCGGCGGATGTCGAAAACGGATCGTTTGTGATTACCGTGTCCGAAGACCTTGACTGCTCAGGCCTGCCGGAACTCGATTACGAAGTGTGTATCTACGATGAAGGATTTATTGCCGGCCTCATGGAGAGCTTTACCGGCAAACGATTCAAGGTCAAGGAGGTGGACTGCTGGTGCACTGGAGATCGCACTTGCCGTTTCACCGCAGACATAGCGGAGGATGCGTGAACAGTACGTTCCATGACGTTCTCCATTTGTTGCGGCAGGTCATTCATTCCGATAGGCCGCCGACCACCTGCCCCGTTGAATTGAGAGAGCATGGGGATTTAGCCGAGTTGTACGATGAACTGATCCGATTGCGTTGTTTTACCAAGGAGATTGCCACCGGCAACCTTTCCACCAAACTTGCCCTCAAAGGATACACGGCCGGAGCTTTAAAGTCGTTACAGGCCAATCTCAAACACCTGACTTGGCAAACCCAGATGATCGCTGCGGGAGATTTCAGTCAGCGCCTCGATTTTATGGGAGAATTTTCCGACGCATTCAACTCGATGACCATGCGGTTGGAACAATCGATCAAAATTATCAAAGAGAAAGAGCACGAACTGAGCCTGATCAACGCAGGCCTTCTTCGTGAAATTGAAATCCGTAAACAAACCCAGAGCACTCTGGTCGAAAGGGAAGCACATTATCGCAATCTCACCGAGACCATGAAAGACGTTGTCTGGATTTTCGACACATCCGCTCTTCGTTTCACCTATGTCAGCCCTTCGATTATGGCCCTGCGAGGTGTTACGCCCCAGGAAATGATCACCCAACCCCTGGAGGCGTTCCTCACCGCACAATCGGCCGCCCACTTCAAAGCCGTCATTCAAGAGCATCGCAGCGGCTTGCTTGCCGACTCAGGCACCGCTGAATCTTTTTACACTTTCGAGGCGGAAGTTCTCTCCAAAGATGGCAGCACCGTCTGGACGGAAGTCGTTGCCCGTTCCGCACACAATGAAAGAAATGGCACTGTGGACATTCATGGCGTCATGCGCGACATCTCCGACCGCAAAGCCTTGCAGATGGAACTGCAGCGCCAGGCAACCATTGATGAACTGACGGGAATTTACAACCGGCGACATTTTCTGGGGTGTGCGGAAAAAGAAATCAAGCGATGCCAGCGTCACGGTGGCTCTCTCACCTTTGTCATGCTCGATATTGATAATTTCAAGAAGGTAAATGACTCGTTCGGCCATGCCGTCGGCGACTTGGCACTAAAAGCGGTCGCGGAAACATGTGCCTGTCTTCTGCGCAGTTCAGATGTGATCGGACGGGTCGGCGGTGAAGAATTTGCCGTTTTGATGATTGAGACCACGCTGTCCCGGGGACTGACTGCTGCCGAGCGGATGCGGCATCAGGTAGAGAACATCCACCTGGCAACGGTCAGCGGCACGCTCGTGCCGCTGACCATCAGCATGGGTATTGCCGAATATCGGCATGAATCCGACAGCTTAACGGTTCTCATGGCCAGAGCGGACAAGGCCTTGTATGCTGCCAAAGAAAATGGCCGCAACCGGGTTGCTGCTGAAGCCTGACGTGGTCAAAGAAAAGCAGAATTATCCTCGAACGCTTTTTGCCAAAGCCGCCTTTTCTCACATCCCAGAGACCGCATAGACTCCAACGAACAAGGACAGGTGCAATCGCCCTCCCTGGCTTGCCGTTCCCGGCACGGTGACCGGCGCCTCCCCGAACCAGGATATCCCTCGGCCGTACGCCACGCATCGGCTCAGGCGGCCGTCTGTGAATCGCTCTCCTCAGATTGGGCGGCTTCCGGATTATTCGCCACCCACCACATGAAGATCTGATATCCCAGCGCCAGTAACGTTGCGCCGACAAACATGCCCAGGATACCGGTGGTTGCCATGCCTCCAAGCGCACCCAGCAGGATCACCGGCATCGGCGCATCGACGCCGCGACCCAGCATGAGCGGCTTCAGCACATTATCGGCAGCGCCGGAGACGACCAGGAGGACGGAATAACTGATCGCCGCGGCGGTGCTATAGTCCCCGCTGTACCAGATATAGCCGATGACCGGCAAGGTGACCAGGAGCGCCGGAAGCTGGGCGACACCGAGTACCAGCGCTGACAAGTGACAGTATCCCGGCCCACGGAATGCCGACTATGATCAATGCAAGTCCGATGAGAAGCGCCTGAATACAGGCTATGCCGATGACACCTGCGGCGACCGTACGAATGGTAGCGGTTGAGAGATCAGCGAATCCTTTGCCGCGTTCATGGGCCGACAATGCGCACGAAAATAGCCTGCGCAGCCTTGGCCCCTGACTCGCCGTAGGCCATGATGACTCCGGAAATGATGAAAGAAAACAGAAATTTTAGAATGTTGCCGCCCGTGCCGGCAACGATATCGAGGGATTGTTTTGCCAGATCACCGATCTTGGGTTGCATGCTCTGGACAACAGCCGGCAGGTCATCATGTGCCAGCATCCAGAATGCATGCACCTTCTTGCCGACAATCGGCCAGTCGGCCACGCTTGGGGAAGGCGCTGGTATCTGCAACGAGTTATTTTTCACATTGTTGATCAGATCTTGCATCGAATCGCTCAGCGAACTGATCAGCAACGCCGTCGGCACCACAATCACCACAATACTGATCAACACCAGCAAGGTCGCCGCAAACCCTTGTTTACAGCCCAACCTCCTGACCAACTGTCGATGGATAGGGTACATGGTCACCGCGAGGATCAGAGCCCATAACATCAAGGCCAGAAACGGGGAGAAAATCTTGTAACAGAACATAGTCAGTGCCAGCACCAATCCTGTTCGAATGAAAACATCCAACAAACGGGCGGACAAACGTTTTTCCAGTTCGTGATCAGGCGGAATGTTCATGACGGCTCCTGCTGGCTAACGAGGGATGGAATGACTCAGCGCCCGGAATCAAATTTGTTTTCTGCATCCAGCGCCTCCCTGACCTTAGCGGCCAGTTCCTTCATCAAAAACGGCTTCTGAATGAAATGGACACCTTCATTCAAAACGCCGTGATGGGCGATTACATCGGCCGTATAGCCGGACATGAACAAACGCTTGAGATCGGGATAGAGAACCAGCAGGCTCCTGGCCAAATCACGGCCGTTCATCTCGGGCATGACCACGTCGGTCATCAGCAGATCGATCCGGCCAGGATTCTCCTGGGCCAGGCGAATGGCCTTGCCCGGAGTTTCTGCCGCCCGCACGACATAGCCCTGGAGCTCGAGCATATCCGTGGTCATCTGCAGAATCAGGGGTTCGTCTTCCACCAGCAGAATAGTCTCATGACCGATCGCTGCCGATTGGGGCGAATCGCTTGCCGCCGCTTGTTCGGCCTTGGCCAGGTGTCGAGGCAGGTAGAGGGTGAAAATGGTCCCCTGCCCCGGCTCGCTGCGGACGTCGATGCTGCCGTTGTTCTGCTGAATGACACCGTAGATTGTGGCTAGGCCAAGACCGGTGCCCTTGCCGGCGCCCTTGGTTGTAAAGAAAGGTTCAAAGATATGAGGAAGCATCTCCTTGGCTATGCCGCAGCCGTTGTCACTCACCACCAGGCGCACATAGTCGCCCGCCTCAAGGTCGAGGTAGCCTGCATGGCTTCTGCCGGCGACGGAGCAGTTTCCGGTGGAAATGACTATTCTGCCGACGCCTTCGATGGCGTCACGGGCGTTGACGCAGAGGTTGGCCAGGATCTGGTCAACCTGGGATGGATCGATCTTGACCGGCCATACATCAGCCTCAGGCTGCCAGACCAGCTCAATATCCTCTCCCAGCAATCGCTGCACCATTTTGAGCATATCTGCCACGGTTGCATTCAAGTCGAGCACCTTGGGCGTAACGGTCTGTTTGCGGGCAAACGCCAGCAACTGCCGGGTGAGATCAGCCGAACGTTCGCCGGCTTGACGAATGTCCTCCAGGTCAGCATGGAGAGGATCGGACGGGTTGACACGCGCCAAGGCCAATTCGGCGCGACCGAGGATAACCCCCAGCATATTGTTGAAATCATGGGCCACTCCGCCCGCCAACCGGCCGACTGATTCCATTTTCTGCGCCTGGCGCAATTGCTCTTCCAGCCGGACCTCACTGGTAACGTCGCGTTTCACCGCCACATAGCTCACCGTCTGCCCGGCGGTGTTGCGCACTGGCGAGATGACAGCTTCCTCGGTAAAGAACGTCCCGTTTTTCCTCCTGTTGACGACCCGACCACTCCACGCCTCGCCACGCCGCAGCGTCTCCCACATCTTCCGGTAGAAGTCCTCGTCATGTTCGCCGCTTTTGAGAATACTCGGTTTTTTTCCCTGGACTTCCTGGGCCGTATAACCGGTCAACCGCTCAAAGGCGGGATTCACATAGAGAATGCCGCCCTCGGTATCCGTGATAATAATGGTCTCGCTGGTCTGCTCGATAGCCAGAACCAGCTGTTCGCGCTCCGCCTCGACCCGCTTGCGCTCGGTGATGTCGCGAGCCGAGCCGACAACCCCGATGAGCGTACCCTCGGCATTGAACAGCGGAGCCTTGTGGACATCCAGACAAAGAAGTTGCCCTTTGACATTGCCGCACTCCTCGAACTGCATTTCCCGCATTTCTTGAAGCGTGGTGGCATCGGAATCCAGGCAGAGTTCATCAAAAGTATGCCACAAGGGATTTTCCGGATGGGCGTCCCGCTCCCTTTGCGCAAAATATTCACCGTTTTTCCCGATGGGTTCCGCAGTGTCCCGCGCATTGAGCAGGTGCTGACAGACCGCTTTATTGGCAAAGAGGTACTCCTTGTTCAGATCCTTTGCCCAGAGCATGTCCGGCATCGTATCTGCCATCAGCCGCAGCAGGGAAAAAAGCCCGTGATATTTCCCCTCGCTGGCCTGCAACGCTTCTTCTGCCCGCTTGCGCTCGCTGATGTCGGTGGCTATCTCCATCCGCACCAGGCGGCCGTCCGTCCACCGAACAACCGTATCCCGGCAATCATACCAGCAGCCATTGGTGGTGTTCTGGCATTCCCACGCCCACACACCCGCTGGTTTTCCGGCCTGGTCGAGCAGTTTGTCATTGGTGCAGAACGGACAAGGACCTTCCATATTCCTCTGCAAAACTTGCCAGCACTTTTGCCCGATGACGTTGCCTCCAAAAGCCCTGCTCCCAAAATTATTGATGAACAGAATTTCATGGGTTTCCATATCGGCAATATACACCAGGGCATCTATACTGTTAATAACCGTTGTCATACGATCATGGACCAGCATGAGCTCTTCCTCTGCCTGCCTTTGGACTGTGACATCCCGTCCGTTCAACAAAATCTGCCTCGCCCCTTTCCCATCGCGGAGAAGACCAGCATGGTATTGCACCTGCCTTACATGGCCGTCGCGGTGCACAATCCGTAAGAGGAAGGTTTCCGACTGCCGATTGTCAGCAAGGCCATCCCTGAGGATCTGCATCGCATTATCCCGCTCATCGGGATGAACGAGACCGAGACAGTTACGGCCTACAAGTTCGTCGGGGCTATAGCCGAGAATCGTGAGATAAGCATTGTTGCAGAAAAGATAGCAGCCCTGTTCATCAAGCAGGGCAACCAGATCAAAGGCGTTCTGGGTGATGAAACGAAAACGCTCCTCGCTTGCCCGCAGCTCCCGGGTACGCACTTCAAGCAGATCCTGGGCCCGCAACAATGCCCGTTCCCTGCAGGCCCGGACGCACAGCACGACCAGGTATTCCGGGTCGAAGGGTTTGCGCAGGAAGGCGGCAGCACCCCTTTTCATCATGTCCAGAGCAAGTTTGGGCTCTGTCTCGGAGGTCATCATCAGACAGACGCAATAGGGTTGCCTGATGCGAAACGTGTCGAGCAGGATGTCGCCCGTTCCGTCGGGCAGATAATAATCCAGCACCGCCACGTCGTAGACCGTTCTGCTGAACGCATCGAGTGCCTCCTGGACAGTCACGACCGTATCGACAAGGTAGCCATGGGCAACAAAAGCCTTCTTGAACAGGCTGGCCAACGAGGTGCTGTCCTCGACAATCAACACCCGCAATTGCTCTTTGAGCTGTTCGCCGGACAGCAGGGATTGCGCCGCCGCAACAAACCGCCTGCCGTCCACCGGCGAGGGTAGAAAGGCGTTGGCACCCAGATCGGCGGCGATGCGGGAGGGCTCATCTCCGGCAAAGGTAGCCGAAACTACAAGGATCGGCGTTTGATTGAAGGCAACATATTCCGGCGAACGCAATAGTCGGCAATAACGCCAACCGTCGATGCCAGGCATATAGAGGTCGGTGACGATAAGATCGGGAGGCCGCTCCGGTTTCATGACGGCAAGGGCCGCCTCGGCACTGAGAAACGAATGGACTTCGATACCCTGCTTGCGCAGCAGTCCGGCCAGAATATTGAGCTGGGTCAGGTCGTCGTTGACCACGAAGGCGACGGGGTTGACGTTAGAGGTTGTCATGATCCCCCCCTTCCCGCCGGCAGATCGTGGGCAGTTGTTTTAATTGAGCCATCCTGCCGATCAGCGAGGAAAAAAATCTTTCCCCTCGAGAACCCCGGAAGAGCAGAACTTCCATCGCAGAAGGTATCCCTGTTCCGAATATGGCGAGCCTGGCAAACCAGGGACAGCTTGATTGGGCAAGGAGCTCGGCCGGAAACAGGTTCCAGTCAGAGACCAGAACGCGATCCAAACCCCAAGACACCGCTTGAGACACTCGTACCTTGCGGATCATACCCGTCCCTTCTCCTCAGCCTGCTCTGCATTGCCTTCGGCGAATACAGCCCGGTTGCGTCCTTCGTCCTTTGCCTGATACAACGCCTGGTCGGCCGCTGCCAGCAAGGCGTCCACTGTAGATCCGGCCCCGGCGCTGGCTACGCCGATACTCATGGTTACGGTCAGTTGACCAGCTCTTGTCCCGATCCTACCTTCGGCCACTTTGGCGCATAACCGATGAAAGAGGGCCATGCAATCCGCCCCTAACTGCATCGGCGCAATCACCAAAAATTCCTCGCCACCGATCCGTCCCACCGCATCGTATTCTCGAAGCCCTGCAGTCAAAATCTGCGCCAGCCCGCAGAGCACGTCATCGCCGGCCTGATGACCGCGGGTGTCGTTAACCTGCTTGAAATGGTCGACATCGCACATACCGACGGACACCAAACCTCCGTGACGACCGGCGCGGGCAAATTCCATGCTCAAGCGCTCGAGGATGGCCCGCCGATTCCACAACCCCGTCAAGGAATCGTGACGGGCCTGGTGTTCAAGAATTTCTCTGCTCTCGCTGAGCGCGGCCTGCAATTCGATTATCCGTCTGCCCACCTCAACCCTGGCCCGCAACTCGCCGACATCAAAAGGTTTGGCCAGATAATCGTCTGCCCCGGAATCCAAGCCGGCAATGACATCGGCCTTCTCCCCTCTGGCTGTCAGCATGATGATATAGAGCGGCAGGACGGCAGCCTGGGCACGAACCCGGCGCACCACTTCCAAACCGTCCATTTCCGGCATCATCCAGTCAAGGATGGCGAGCCTGGGCGCACCAGGTTGCTGCAGGACTGCCCATGCATCCCCGCCATTGACGGTGACCACGACCTCATGGCCGGCTTTCTTAAGCACAGCTGCCAGCATGCTGCGGGAAGTGACGTCATCTTCCGCGATCAGAATACGCATGGGGACTCCCTTAGGGGTTAAGTAAAATTTTCCATCGCTTTCTTCAACCGGTCAAACGCCGCTTCCAGTTCGGCAATGCCGTCATGAAGAACGCTCGCCTCACCGTTCCGTGCGCCCTTTTCTATTGTCTGTGCGATTTCCCGCAACTCCTCGCCGCCTACATTGGCGGCCGCACCCTTGATCGTATGGGCCTGACGTTCGACTCCGTGAATATCTCCGGTCTCCAGATAACCGCGCAGGGCTGCGAGCTGCTGCGGAATATCCGCCAGGAACCCCTCCAGGATCATCCCGGCCAGTTCCTCGTCGTCCATCAGCCGGGCCAGCATAGCGGCCTTGTCCCAGGCAGTCCGATCCCAAACCAGCGCCTCCTCGACCCGGGCCTTCTTCAAGGGGAATAATTCCGGTTTGCTTATGCTTGCAGGAGCTGCGGGATTGTCGGGCAACCACTTTGCGAGCATCTTTGCCAACATCGTTGGTGAAACCGGTTTGGGGACATAGTCGTCCATGCCCGCCTGCAAGCACATCTCCCGGTCACCGACCATGGCGTTGGCGGTCATGGCGATGATCGGCACAGCATGGTCGCGGACTGCGGATTGCGGGTCACGGATGATCCGAGTTGCTGCCAGACCGTCGACAACAGGCATCTGCACATCCATGAACACCAGATCGTAGGGGATATTCTCCAGAGCCGTGACCGCTTCCGCACCATTGGCCACCGCATCGGCCAGCATCCCGAGCTTTTTGAGAATGCCCAGGGCCACCTGCTGGTTGGTGATATTATCCTCGGCCAACAAAACCCGCGCCTTGCGACCGGCAAACACGGGCATGGCTTCCCGAGCCGTGTGGCGCGTGACAATGGAACCTTGCGATGGCTCGATTTCGGCCCGCTCGATCAGCACTTGGGAAATCACCCCCTTGAGTTCCTCGTTCCGAATCGGTTTGGTCGCATAGGCCGCAAACCCGATCTCCTGGAAGCGCCGGGCATCGCCCCGAGCCCCCAAGGAGGTCAACATCACCAGCCGCGTCCCGACAAACCTGCCATCAGCCAGGATGGCCCGTCCGAGGGTTTCTCCGTCCATACCCGGCATCTGCATGTCAATCACCGCGATCCGGTAAGCGTCACCCTCCTTTAAGGCGCCGACAAGGGCGTCGAGGCCAGCAACCCCATCGGGCACTGCGGAAGGACGCATACCCCAAGAAGTCAGCCGGCTGACCAGCATCTCGCGGTTGGTGGAGTTGTCGTCCACAACCAGCACACGCACCCCTTTCAGGTCGGCAGGCGGCATGGAGTGTTCCGCCATAGCATCCTCTGCCTGCCGCTCCAGGCACGCGGTAAACCAGAATTCCGAGCCTGTGCCTTCTTCGCTTTTCATACCGACCTCACCGCCCATCAGTTTGGCCAATTGTCTGGAAATGGCCAAACCCAGACCGGTGCCGCCATATTGCCGCGTGGTCGAAGTGTCTACCTGGGTGAATTTTTCAAAAAGCAGCCCGACCTTGTCCCTTGGGATGCCGATGCCGGTGTCGCGGACCGAGAAACGCAGGCAGACCTGTTCCGGGTTCAGTGTCCCAGGATGAGCGCCCAGGAATGCAGTACCCCCTACTATCGAAACCCGTATAGCCACCTCACCCTCGTGGGTGAATTTGAGGGCATTGCCAGCCAGGTTGGTCAGAATCTGCCGCAGGCGCCCCGGATCACCCCGCAAAAGCGGCGGAACCTCGGGATCGGCAGAGCAGAGCAGTTCAAGCCCCTTATCGTACGCCCGCAGGGCAAAGGTGGAGGCAAAGTCCTCCAGCAGGCTCTGCAGATCGAAATCCAGGATCTCCAAATCGAGTTTTCCGGCCTCAATCTTGGAAAAATCCAGGATATCATTGATCAGGCCGAGCAACGAATCGGCGCTGGTGCGCACTGTCTCGGCGTAGCGCCGTTGCTCATCATTGAGATTGGTGTCGAGCAGCAGGCCCGTCATGCCGATTACGCCATTCATGGGTGTGCGGATCTCATGACTCATATTGGCAAGAAAATCGGATTTGGCCGTGCTCGCAGACTCTGCTGCCTCTTTAGCCTTGAGCAGCTCGATTTCCGTTTTTTTACGCCCAGTGATATCCCGAACCGACACCACTCCCAACGGTTCTCCTTGGGAATCAATCGTCTGGGCCTCGATTTCCGCAAAGAAGGTCTCGCCGTTCTTCCTGATACCCCTGACCTCCCAGGGACGGTCATGATCCTCGGACATGGCGGCACGCGCCAGGTTCCGGTCGTCCTGAAAAACGACACGCTCGACAAAATCGTGTCCGATCAGTTCTTCCTGGGCATAACCAAACAACCTGACCAGAGAGGCATTAACATCCTTGACGATACCGTGTTGATGCAAGGCAATGCCCTCCTTGGTCACTTCCGACAGGAGATGGTAGCGCTGCTCGCTTTCTCGCAGCGCCTCTTGCGCCCACCTGATCGCGCTGATGTCGCGACAGGAAGCAAACAGTACCAACTGATCCTGCAACCTCACCTGATTGAGGGCAATGGCCGCCCAGAAATCGGTTCCGTCCAATCGGCGATGAACCCACTCAAAGGTGTTGGTTCCGGTTTGCAGGGCACTTGCGATCTTTTCAGCGGCAGCTTCGGCGGACCGCCGGCCGTCTGGCTGCTTTTCGGGAGACAAGGCATCTGGCGAAAGGCCGATGATCTGCTGGCGGCTGCCACGCAGCAAGGATGCAGCAGCGCTGTTACACTCGATGACGACTCCCTGATCAAAAATCAACAAGGCTTCCGGCGAATTCTCAAACAGAACGCGATGCTTCTCCTCGCTCTCCCGCAGGCTGGCCTGCTGGGCACGAATACCCGCATCGGTACGGCGAAGGAGCACAAAAACCAGCCCCAGGAGTCCAGTCAGCAGAATCCCTCCGGAAACGCCAGCCAGAACCGTCATCCGGAAAAACGCGTCCTTTTCCGTGGTGACATCGCTCATCACCAGCAGATTGCCGATCTCCTGACTTGAGGCGTCCCGGAGAGAGGTCACGGAAACACGCCAATCCTTGCCGGCATAGGCAGCCTCTCTGCCCGTTTCGTCATGTACAAGGTCGGATTCGGGAGCCTGGTCCGCCAAGGGGACAAAAACATCGGGCAGGCGGCCTTGGGATGCGTAGACAAGCACACTGTTGGGCAGGCGATCCCAATCGGCCTCGCGGCCCAGCAGGTTCATGCCCTCTTCCCAGGACTGCTGATTGAGAAACTCCTTACGAACAGCCAGAGCCAGGTGATTGCCGGAGCGGGTGTCCAGGACCTGAAGGACATCCTCGATCTCCTTGCCCAATTCCACATATCCGACAAGCTCGTCGTTCACCAATACCGGCTGAACGACCCGTAAAGTGAGCGTACCCCGCGAACTCAATTCGATGCCCGAGACGGCCTTCCCGGTCTTCTCGGCCTCGAGGATGGTGAATCGCTCATTCCGCCCGCCTCTCTTGTCTGGATTTAAGACGCGGAGAAAATAGTCGCGGTTTGCTCTATACAAATTACAAGAGGTAATCCCGTTGTCACGATGCAATCTCTCGAACACCGGACGCCATTCGGCCAGTAGTGGGTCCGCATCCTCTTCCTGCAGCGCCTGACGAACACGCTCGTCTGCGGCAATCAGCTGCACGGCCGCAGTCAGTCCGGAGGCCTGATGATCCATTGCTGTGTGCAGGCTGTTGGCGATTGCGGCATGCTTGTCTGCTGTGGCTGATTCGAGATGGGCACGGTGCTGCTGCCAGAGAAGTGCCCCGGCGCCCGCAACCAAGAGAACCATCATGGCAACCAAAGACGGCAACAGCCGCCGCAAAACCGGTTTGGGCGAGGCTGGCGCACGGCGGGCGGCGGCCATGACTGCGATCACAGCGATCAGGGCCACCAACATCAACCCCACGGGCAGGGCTGCTTGGGCGGCCACATCCCATTTCCAGACCCGGGCATCGACATCCATGCCCAGGACGGCAATCAGGTCGCCACTGCCTTTGTAGGCACCGGCGCAGACTATCAGGTCGTCAACCTTTTCCACGAAGGTGGTTTTGGGCAGAACCCTCTTGTTGGTCGGATTCTCGTACTGATAATCAACCCAACCGGTCCCCTTGGTCAGTGCGACAGCCTGGATCTCTTTGCGGAACAGTTTGCCCCCGTCCCTGTCTTTCCTGGCGAGGAGGTTCTGGCCAACCAATTCAGGCTTCACCGGATGCGCCTGCATGGTCATGTCCAGGTCGTACGCAAAAGCGTAGAGACTTCCTTTGCGGAATTCGCCCCGAGGAGCATTGATCTCTTCAAGAAAACGGGTGCGGCCGTTCTTGCGGTAGAAGTCGACCGCCTTGCGTACCATCTCCTGGGCATCGGCCGGAGTGATATCACCAGACAGTGCCGTCGGGCGATCTTCAATGGGAATGAGAGCCGAAACCCAGGTTCCCCAGCGGTCGGTGACCGGCCCTTCGACCATCGCCGCTCTGGTGTCGAACATCCTGATCAGATCAGCTGTCGGCTCATCATAGGCCTGACCGGCTGGGGAAGAGGCCTCTGAATCGGGTGACTCGCTGTCCACAAAGAAAAAAATTGTGCCATCAGCCCTGCGGCCCATGAGATAGACAAACCGGCACTGGGAATTGGCAGTGCGGACAGCGGCCAACTGCTCTTTGAGCCGCTGGTAGTCGAGTGAATCCAAATCGGCCTCGGTGCCGGTGAGAGCGCCGATACGTTCAAGGCTGAGGGCCTGCGCCGCCAAACGTCCCTGCTGAAGCAGTCCTGCTCGCAGTTCACGATCGGCCCGGACGGCAACCAGCCAGGTGATCAGCCCTCCGGCAGCCAGGATCAAAACCAGCAGCGAGAGCAGACGGCGACGGCTTTTCTTTGACTCCTTGCTCTGTTGCCTTTCATCCATAGGATTCAACCATCAATCTTTATTTCCTCTTCTTTCCCAATACATGTCGAGAGAAGGCGCGGCATCTGCCTTGAAGATAGCGCCCGGTCCAGTGGTGACTTTCATTTAGCCCATCTCTTTAAACTGGTTGAGCAGAGTACAGACGGCAGGCAGTGCCGGATAGAAAACACTCTCTTGCATAAGCCTCTTGTCACAATCCTTTCACCCCGCGACAAGCCGAAGGGTCGTCGTTTTTCGTTGAAAAGCAGAACCCGGTTCCGTTCAGGATGATCCTGTCGAACCATGAAAGAAACACTCTTAAGAAAAATGCATGCATTCCGAAATTTTATATATTTTACGGAGAAAGCAGAGGTATTGTCCACAAAGAAAACTTGTTGCGGGCGTTCTGCGCAAGATTTACACCGGGACGCAAGGGGTGTGCCGCTGTGGCGGCAAGGACCGGTGGGAGCGATGGCGGCATCCTTATTGGTCAATGATGGAAATAGCTTGCGGGGATCACGGATTTGCACTATCAAAAAATCATGATGAGCGCCTTGAATAACGCATTGATCTTGCAGAAAAACAGTTCTCAATCTACTGTCGTTGCCGGTGTTGCGCACTTATCTGACCAAGGTGAGGTCTGGAAACGATGCCCGGTTTGATGACGGCCAGATCCCGCGATACCATTCCGGAGCACTCCATGCACTCCTCGCCTCTGCTCACTGATCTCTACGAACTGACCATGCTGGCAGGCTATCTTGAGGAGGATTTGGCTGATAAACCGGCGGTGTTCGATCTCTACTTCCGCACCAATCCCTTTGCGGGTGGCTACGCCGTTTTCGCCGGCCTGGCACCCGCCTTGGACTGCCTGGAGAATCTTCGGTTCGCCCCGGTGGAGATTGACTATCTGCGCCGCCTCGGCCTGTTCAAACCCCGTTTCCTTGACTTCCTGCGCGCTTTCCGTTTTCAGGGCAGTGTCACAGCCCCGCCCGAAGGTACGGTGGTCTTTGCCAATGAGCCTCTCTTGACCGTCTCCGGAACCCTGGCTGAAGCCCAGTTGGTGGAAACCGTGCTGCTCAATATCATCAATTTCCAGACACTGGTTGCCACCAAGGCGGCCCGCATCTGCCATGCCGCTGCCGGAGCCGAGGTGATTGAATTCGGTTTGCGCCGCGCCCAAGGGCCGGACGGTGGCCTTTCCGCCTCACGAGCCGCCTGCGTCGGCGGGGCCAAGGGTACGAGCAACGTCCTGGCGGGCATGATGTACGACCTGCCGGTGCGCGGCACCCATGCCCACAGCTGGGTGCAATCCTTTCCCGACGAACTCGACCGCCTTCCGTGCCTATGCAGCCGCTTTCCCCGACAGCACCGTGCTCCTGGTCGACACCTACGACACCCTGAAAAGCGGTGTGCCCAATGCCATCATCGTGGCCCAGGAACTGCGGCAACAGGGCCACAGCCTGCGCGGCATCCGGCTTGATTCCGGCGATCTTGCCTATCTTTCCCGCGAGGCCCGGCGCATGCTTGATGCAGGCCGGTTTTCCCGAGGTTCGCATCCTCGCCTCCAACGAACTCGACGAACAGGTGATCGACTCGATCCGCGACGAGGGCGGCCGGGTGGACATCTACGGCGTCGGCACCAAACTGGCCACCGCAGCCGGAACCGGCGGCGGTGCCCTGGGCGGGGTCTACAAACTGGTGGCCGTGGATGGCCAGCCGAAGATGAAAATCACCAGCGACCCGGCCAAGGCGACCCTGCCGGGCAGCAAGCAGGTGCTGCGCGTCGTCGGCCCTGGCGGCGAATTCATCCAGGATCTGGTCTGCCTGGAGGGCGAGCCCGGTCACGGCGGACTGACGGTCTATGACCCGACCAATCCCCTGCAGCAGACCACCTTGCCGAGGAGATTCGCCTGGTCGACCTGCGGCAGACGGTGATGGCACCGGGGCCGGCGGACCCTGGCTCCGGAATCAATCGACTGCATGGCCGAACGCTGCCGCCGGGATATGGGGCTCCTGCCCCAGGGCTGCCGCCGTTTCGTCAATCCGCATCACTACAAGGTGTCGATCTCGCCGCAGCTCAAAGAACTGCGCTGCACCCTGGTCAAGACGACCGGCGCGGGGAGGAAAGAAATATAACCGACAGAACGACAGAACGGCCTTGCTCCTGGTGGATGTGACAGAACGATTTTTTCCGGGCGGTGTCCTGGCGGTTCCCGAAGGCGATCAGGTGGTCGGGCCGCTCAACCGGGCGGTAGCGCGTTTTGCTGCAACCGGTCTGGCGGTCACTCCGCTCCTTGACGGCATTGCCGGAGTCAATTGCCAACCGGATGCTACCGAACGGGCCATCAATGCAATGCGCCAGGCCGGGGTGAGGATGCGCCAGGTTGGCGAACTGATACTTGAATTTGACCCGTGCAGAGAGAAATCAACGAGAGGCAATGCTTCAATCGTTGCCCACCCAACCATGTACGTCTATATCGCCCCACCTCAGCCTTGCTGTCCGGGCCGCCTCGGAGAAATGAGTTATGCCGGAAATCCATATTTCCCCAAACCTGATCATCGACGCCGCAGAGGTCGAACTGACCGCCATCCGCGCCCAGGGATCAGGTGGCCAGAATGTCAACAAAGTCTCCAATGCGGTGCATCTGCGTTTCGATATTCGCACGTCTTCTCTGCCGGAATCCTATAAAATACGATTACTCACCCTGCGCGATCAGCGTCTGACCGAAGACGGCGTGCTGGTCATCAAGGCCCAGGAGTTCCGCAGCCTGGAAAAGAATCGGGAGGCGGCCCTGGAACGGCTGGCCGAGATCATTCGGGCCGCAGGGGTGGTCCGAAAAAAGCGACGACCCACCAAGCCGACCAAGGCGGCCTGCAAGCGGCGAGTGGAGAGCAAGGTCCGTCAGGGACGGATCAAGGCCCTGCGCCGCAAGCCCGAATGAAGGTTTCTTGCTGAGAGCTGCCAAATAGAGTAGTTTGCCCCTTTCGTAGAGCTTCCATCCTTTCTCCCTTTTGCCGCACCGAACGTCCATGAGCATTGCCAACCCCGAACTCAAACTGGCGGAAGCCTTTGTCGAGCATACCAACTGCGCCGTCTTTCTCACCGGCAAGGCAGGCACCGGTAAGACCACCTTCCTCCATGCAATCAAAGACCAAACCCATAAACGGCTGGTGGTCACCGCGCCCACCGGGGTGGCGGCCATCAATGCCGGCGGCGTTACGCTGCACTCCTTTTTCCAACTGCCCTTCGGCCCCTTCCTCCCCGGCAGCGAACTGCACAACGGCCAGCACCGGGTCAGCCGGGAAAAACGCAACCTCATGAAGAAGCCTCGACCTGCTGGTGATCGACGAGATCAGCATGGTCCGGGCCGATCTGCTCGACGGGGTCGACAGCGTCCTGCGCCGCTACCGCCGCTCGGAACTGCCCTTCGGCGGTGTGCAGATATTGATGATCGGCGACCTGCAGCAACTGGCACCGGTGGTCAAGGAGGCAGAGTGGCAGCTGCTGCGACCGCATTACGATTCGCCCTATTTCTTCAGCAGCGCTGCCCTGCGCCGACTCGAGCTGATTCCGATTGAACTCAAGCACATCTACCGCCAGTCGGACAGCCGCTTCATTGATCTCCTCAACCGAGTGCGCGACAACCGGCTCGACCCGGCCAGCCTGGAGCAGCTCAATTCCCGCTGCCAGCCAGATTTCTCGCCGGACGAAGAGGACGGCTACATCACCCTCTGCACCCATAACCGTAGCGCCGACACCATCAACCAGACCAAACTGGAAGCCCTGCCCGGCACCAGTCGCCGCTTCGAGGCCGGCGTCGAGGGCGCGTTCCCCGAATATGCCTACCCCACCGCCGCCCATCTGGAACTGAAGGTAGGGGCGCAGGTGATGTTTGTCCGCAACGACTCATCCCCGGAAAAACGTTATTTCAACGGCAAGATCGGCACCATAACCGGGATGAGCAGGGAAAAGATCCAGGTCGATTGTCCCGGGGAGACCGAAATCATCGAGGTCGGGCCGGTCACCTGGGAAAATATCGAATACAAGGTCGATCCGGAGACCGCCGAGATCTCGCAGAAGGTGATCGGCAGCTTCAACCAGTACCCGCTTAAACCGGCCTGGGCCATCACCATCCACAAAAGCCAGGGCCTGACCTTTGACAAGGCGGTGATCGACGCCCAGGCCGCCTTTGCCCACGGCCAGGTCTATGTGGCGCTGAGCCGTTGCCGCACCTTCGAGGGATTGGTTCTCAGTTCACCGATCTCGCCCCGTGCTGTCAAGACGGACCCGGTGGTGCTTGAGTTTGTCGCCCGAATCATGGATCAAATGCCCAGCGAGGCGACCCTGGCTGCCGCCAAGATTCGCTACCAGCAGCAATTATTGCTTGAATGTTTCGATTTCCAGAACCTGGCCCGATTGTTCGGCCGCCTGGTTGGCCTGATCCGGGGCAATGCCAGCATTATCCAGATCTCGGCCGGGACCGATCTGTTCGATGTCCAGCACCAGACCGGCGAGACCATTTGCACGGTGGGTGACAATTTCCGGCGACAGTTGCAGTCCCTGTTCAAAGAGGACAAGGAACCCATAGCCGATGCAATCATAGGCGATCGCCTCACCAAGGCCGGCAGTTATTTCCGGGAGAAATTCGAGACCATCCTCAAGCCCTGCCTCGAGGGGTTGGAGGTCGAGTCGGATAACAAGGAAGTGGCCAAGCGAATCACCGAGGCCATCAAACTGGTACGGCAGGAATATACAATCAAGCTGGCAGCGGTTCTCGTCTGCGGTGAGGGATTTTCACCCTCGCGTTACCTCCGTGCCCTCTCGACCGCCGCCATGGAGGCGGAACAGAGCAAAACCAAGGCCAGTTCGACCTATACCGAAGCCGATGTCGGCCACCCGGATCTCTTCCGCGAACTCAGGCAATGGCGAAATGACAAGGCCAAAGACGAGGGCATTGCCCCCTTCCAGGTGCTGCACCAGAAGACCCTGATCCAGATTGCCGTCCACCTGCCCGATACCGAGGCCGCCCTGAAAACCATCAAGGGCATCGGGAAGCGTCTGGCGGAAAAATACGGTGCGGAAATCGTGACCCTGGTGGCTGGATACCGTCAACGGCACGACATTGAAGCAGTTTTCCTGCCCAGCCCCAAAGCCATCGGCCCGACCGGCGAACGAAAGAGCACGGGCACAAAGGAGGACACCAAAAGGATCAGCCTGGAGATGCGGCAACGCGGTCTATCGATTGGAGAAATCGCCGAGCAGCGGGGCTTGACTGCGCAGACCGTCGAAGGGCATCTCGCCTTTTTCATCAAGACCGGCGAACTGGCCATCGACGGCCTCCTCTCCGAGGTCAGGTTGCGGGACATTGAGGAGAAAATCGTCAATCTCCAGGCAACCACCCTCAAAGCCCTGAAAACTGCCCTCGGCGACGACTACTCCTACGGTGAGATCAACCTGGTGCTCGCCCATCTCCACAGCCTCGAAAAGCCCTGATATCCTTTTTTTCCATCCGCCCGCGTTGGGGATCAAGCCTTCCCAATCTCAGACTGATCCTGGCGGCCGCCCCAACTTTCCTTGCGGCACAAGGCGTTCGAGGAAAATGACCAAAAAGCCTTGACTTACACCGAACTCTCACGTAAAAATTACGACTGACAACGGTGTTATCCAACACGTCCAAACCATGTTTCCCCACCGCACAAGGAGTCCTGTCACTCATCCCACCACCGGGGTCGCCGAACTGTCGGCCCGCGGTTGTGCTGTGCAAAAACTCCTCGATTCAATGGCAACCAAGGCGGCTATGATGGTGGCCATCGGTGGCCGGTTACATGGACACCGAAAATAGTTACGACACCAGCTCCAAGGGCCGGTCCAACGGGCCTTAAACTATACGCACTGAAAACCCTGCACGAGTCCAAACCGGTCACCCATGAAGCTTGGTGCGTCAAGAATCGCTCCTTTCTGCCCTCAACCCACCTGCCGCAGGCTCCCCAAATTTTCAGCACGAAAACGGCCCGGCGATTCAAAGTTTTAGAACAACGCTGCCATGGAGCCGGCCATGAACGCGCTTGCTACCGCACCCTGCAATTCCAGCTCATGGCAAAGAACGCCGATCCTGGGGGCGGCTGCCGCCCCCCTCTGGCCACTCGAGTACCAAGCCGCAACAGATGATTTTCATGGCCAGCTAAGAATATAACTGACGACACTCACCCTGCGCTACTCCCTGCAGCCTGCAGGAAACAGTATCGCAACGGTCCGCCACACCCAATGTAACCAGAAGGGTTTGGGATTGTTAAAAGCTTGGTCGTGCATCAGTTGCTCGACCTATATGGCGGCAGCTGAACCTGCACGGGAAGCCGTTGCCGTGCCGCCCTCACCCACCCTGGATGCAACCCTTGGCTGACCTCTTGGAAGGCAGAGGGCTCTGTCAATTTCGGTCGAGCCACGCATGACGACCCAATGCACGTCCAGGCGATACGGCTCTACGACCAACGCAAAAACCGCTCAGCCCAAGGAGGAGAGCATGAATACCACCATTACTCTGCAAATCGAAGGATCAACCGCCAGAGAGAAAAAACGAAACAAGATGACAAGGGCATCACCCAACAGACAAAAATTCCTCCGCGACTGGCAAAGATCCTGTTCGTAGAGGAGAAAAAATGGTGTTTACGCCACCACCATAAAATCGGCGGCGGTGATGGTCGGCTTGGTGTCGTCAACCGTAAAAAGACTGCGGTGTTGAAGAAAAAAGAGCACGACCTTATCGCGGCCAACGCACCGCCCGGTCGAGCATGGCTGGCAGGCCGCCTTGCTCCTCAGGAACGAAACCGAAAACATCCCGCCAGACAGTGTCGTTTTCCATGCAGAAATAGATACAGGTGCGGGGGTCGGCGAATTTGCGCAGCTCATCGTGAATAACCCGGTACATGGCCACCCGCTGAGTGCGAAAATAGCGGCGCTTGCCGTCGAGGCCGTCGATAAACTCCTGATAGAAGAAGCGCGAGGCAGGAAAGCGCTCGGTGGCAATCTGTTTCAAAGAGGGGAGATAACGGAGTGCGCCCATACTGATCCAGGCGATTGACTCGGCTGGAACCTCTGCAAAAAGCCGACCGATTGTCTGCCGATACCCCTCCTGCCAACCGTCGTGGAGGATAATCGGGTCGAAATGAAAGGCCAGTTTGTAGCCCCACGCGGCGCATCGAGCCGCTGCCTGCAACCGCTCTTCCAAGGTGGCAGTGCGGATTTCTTCCCTGGCCATGATCGGCGGACTGTTAAGCGACCAGGCGACAATGGTCCGGCCCCGATGATCGAGACCATCGAGGTTACCAATATTGACGCTCTTGGATTTCAGCTCTAGCACCGCATTGTCCCGACCGGCCATGTAGTTGACCAGTCGGGGGCTGAGATGGGTAAGGCTGTCCAGGGCAAGACTGTCGGTGAACTCGCCGGTGCCGATACGGAAAAACCGCTCCGGTTCGGCGTCCAGAGCGAAATCAAGTTCGGCCAGCAGATCCTCGATGTTGACAAAAAAACTGAGCCAGGGATTATTAAGATAGGCTTGGAGGATGCAATAAACGCAATCCATGGGACAGTTCATGCCGATGTTGAGCACCTGATATTCGCAGCAGCGGTACTCGCGGGTGCCGGGGCAGGGCTTGAAAAAAGCCCCCCGGTTGCGGCACAGAAGCAGATGGTGCTTGCCGGCGCTGAGGTTATAGGGATAGTCGCCGTCAATCTTGGGAACACCCCGCTCGCTGACCACGGTTACCGGCAGGTTGGCACGGGCCATGATTTCCCGGGTGTAGGGCAGATCAAGACAGTCTTCCGCCACATGAAGATGGGTGACGAAGCGGGCGGGATCGCCGTAGGAGGTGTTCTGTTTCAAGAAGTGTGTTCCCGTGATGATTGATAGTTTGCGGCCAGATTCAGGTAGTGCGCTCCTTCATCGGAGCGGCCGTGCTTGATGCAGCCTTGACCGTAGATTGTGCATTTGCGCACCAGTTCGGCAACTGTACTTCCCCGCTGCTCCGGATTCAAGACGCCGGCGTCGAGCAGGTGGCAGAGCGAACGAATACGAAAAGTGTCCATGCCCATGCGGTGGATTGTGGACAGCTGATCCGGCCGGCCGCCGTCTTTGCCGGTCAGGGGTTCGGGCACGAGCAAAAAGGATTGCCGGCATCCCACCCGCAGCCAGAGATCGTAGTCTTCGCAGCAGGGGAGGCTTTCATCAAAAAGACCGTAGCGATCAAACAGTTCCCGCCGAGCCATGACCGTGGACATGCCGACCACACACATCCCCAGGCTGGGGGCAAAGATATCGCCGTTGGGGCGGATCGTGCTTCTTTTTCTGATTGACCCGTTGCCCCTGGCGAAACCAAAACTCACGGGTGTGGGATATGAGGACATCCGGTCGGGCAGCCATGGCCGAAGCCTGCAGGGACAGTTTGTTCGGCAGCCACCAGTCGTCAGAATCGAGAAAGGCGAGGAGAGGGTACCGCGACCATGCGGATGCCGAGGTTGCGGGCTGCAGCCGCACCTTGATTTTCCTGACGCAGCAGGCGAACAGGAACAACAGAAGCGGCAGCCAGCCGTTCGACCAAGATCGGGGTCGCATCGGTGGAGCCGTCATCGACCACGATTACCTCGTCGCAGGCCCGACCCTGCGCCAGCACCGAATCAATGGCCCGCTCCAGATAGGGCGCCCGGTTATAGGTGGGGATAATTACCGAAATCACAGCTGTTACCAAGCGCCGATAAGCCGGCCAAAGGGCCAGCCAGCCTTTGCCGCGGCCAATTTACTATGGCGGTTTGCCGATGGTAGAGTATAATAAATTGCTTGTTTCATGAAAACTTACGCGCCTGGACCCTTGCGCGCCTTGGCCGTCGATCACTGCGGACGGCATTTACCCAGACCTTTCTATGTACACAGACATCCTCATCAATGCAACCTTCTATGAGAACCGCATCGCCCTGGTGGAGAACGGCAACCTGCGCGAATTTCACCTGGAACGGGTCTCGGAAAAGGGGCTGATCGGTAACATTTACCTGGGCCGGGTGGTTCGGGTTCTGCCCGGCATTGACGCAGCCTTTGTCGACATTGGCTTGGACCGGACAGGCTTCCTCTATGTCGACGAGGCCCTATACATCTTTTCTGAAAATTATCAGCGTCTTGCACTGGGCCACAAACTCAGGTCAATTCCGTCGTCCAGTCTCCCTGCCAACCCGGCCATCAATGAGATTCTCCACGAGGGGCAGGAAATACTGGTGCAGATCGCCAAAGAACCGATCGGCTCCAAGGGCGCCCGCCTGACCTGCAACATTACCCTGCCCTGCCGCAACCTGGTGTTCATGCCGCTGACTGATCATATCGGCATCTCCCGCAAGATCGAGGACGAAACCACTCGCCAGCAGTTGCGAGACAAGATCGAGGTGCTACGGCCGCCGGGCACAGGCTTCATCATGCGCACCGTGGCCGAAAACATCGGCAATGAGGCGCTGGAGGCGGATATGGAATTCCTCCTGCAACTCTGGGACGAAATCCTCACCAAATCCCAGAAAGCCGCGGCACCCTGCTTGATCTACAAAGATCTCGACATCATCCTCCGCTCAGTCCGCGACTTTTTCACCGAGGACATCAACGAGCTGGTAATCGACAATCGCGAGGTTTATGAGCAATTGCTCTCCTACGCCAAGACCTTTGCCCCCCAACTGCAGGATAAAATCACCTATTACGATTCCGACCTCCCCCTGTTCGAACGGTACGGGGTGGAAGCGGACATCAACAACGCCCTCGACAAAAAAGTGTGGCTGCGTTCCGGCGGCTATATCATCATTGAGCCGACCGAGGCCCTGACCGTCATCGACGTCAACACCGGCCGTTACGTTGGCGCCACCGATCTGAGTTCGGCCATCTTCAAGACCAATATGGAGGCGGTCTGGGAGATCGCCCGCCAGCTGCGCCTACGAAATCTCGGCGGCATCATCATCATCGATTTCATCGACATGGACAATGAGCAGCAGCGGGAAGAGCTGTACACCGTCTTCCAGGAGGCGATGCGCAACGATAAGAGCAAGGTCAACATCCTCAAGCTCTCGGAGTTCGGCCTGGTGCAGATGACCCGCAAGCGGCTCTCGGAAAGCCTGCTCCAGACGATGTGCGAGCCCTGCCTGTATTGCGGCGGCGATGGGTTCGTCAAATCGCGCCGCACCATCTGCCACGAAATCTTCCGCAAGATCAGCCGGGATGCACGCAAGATCGGCGGTTCCCACGTCACCATCAAAGTGCATCCCCATATTGCGGAGATGCTGCTCAACGAGGAATCCTTCACCATCGAGCAGTTGGAACAACAAACAGAAAAACGGTTTACTATCATTCCGGTTCCCGACATGCACATCAAACGCTACGATGTTATCTGGAACGAATAGAACACCCCGGCACTTCACCTAACCCGATCTTTACAACAGTTTCCCATGAGAAAATACATCCAGTTACGCGGTTCTTCGCGAAAGGGCGGTTTCTTCAAAACGTTGCTTATGGTGCTGGCTTCGACTGCCGCCCTGGCCCTCGTTGTGGTCCTTTATCTCCTTTTCGAGTTCGAAAAGCCGACCCTGGTTCTGGAAAAGGAGATCAAATTCCTGGGCGGCAAGGTGGAACTGCCCCTGCGGGTCACTGACCAAAAAAGCGGCATCAGCTCAATCGTCATCACCCTGAAACAAGGCGAGAAAAAAGAGTTACTCCTGGAAAAAACCTTCCCCCGACAAGCCTGGTTCAAGCCCGCCGGCCCGACCTCGATCAATGAGAAGGTGATCATCGACGCTCAGAAAGCCGGGATCAAGGAGGGGAGTGCAGAGTTGACCATTTCGGTGCGGGATTTTTCCCTAAACGGACTGTTCCGGGGAAACGAGACCCTGCAGCGGATCCCGGTGACCATGGATACCAAACCACCCAAGGTAACGATTGCCCATGCCCAACGTTCCATCAGCAACGGCGGCAGCGGCATGGCCCTCTATACGGTTTCGGAGCAACCAGGACGACACGGGGTGATGATCGACAACACCTTGTTTCCCGGCTTCCCCTCCGGCAAAAAAGATTTCTTTATCAGCTATTTCGCCCTGCCCTGGGATGCCAAGCAGCCGGAAAGAATCAGGGTTATCGCCTATGACGAGGCCGGCAACGAGGGCAACGCGCCCATGAACACGGTCTTTAAAAAAGAGCCGATCAAACGGGACAGTATCAATATCAGCGAACAATTCCTCCAGCAGAAAGTCCCGGAGTTTGAACAGCACTATCCGGAGATGAAGGGAACCCTGCTGGAAAAATACCTGTATGTCAACAACCAGATGCGGCAAAGCAATGCGCAGACCATTGCCAAAGTCTGCGCCGCCACTGCGCCGCAACAATTGTGGGCCGATCGCTTCCTGCGCATGTTCGGTTCAGGCAGGGCGGGATATGCCGATCAACGCACCTACGTCTACAACGGCACGGCCATCGACACCCAGACCCATCTCGGCGTCGACATCGCCTCCCTGGAACGGGCTGAAATCAGGGCCGCCAATCGGGGCAAGGTTGTTTTTGCCGATTATCTTGGCATTTACGGCAACATGATCATCATCGACCATGGCCAGGGAATTGCCAGCCTCTATTCCCACCTGAGCAGTATCGACACCACCGTGGGCACTCTGGTCGACAAGGATCAGCCGATCGGGCGTTCCGGGGCCACAGGCATGGCGGGCGGCGATCACCTCCACTTCTCCATGCTGGTACACGGTATTTTCGTCACCCCGATCCGAATGGTGGGACCAGCACTGGATCAACGTCAACATCAAGTCCGTCCTCAATGCCCTCTAATTCAGTCCAGGACAAGACGGGAGACAGCGGGACGGAAAGGGACGGTGCTCGCCGTTTCCGCTGGCGACGCCCGCCGTTCTTGCTCTATAGTTACATCGCCAACGAACTCCTCGCCCCCTTCTTTGCCAGTTTTATCATCCTCTATTGCGTCTTTTTCCTCGTTCGCCTTATCCCCCTGCTTGAGGTGGTTCTTTCCCTCCGCATTGGAATCGGCGACTTTATCCGCCTGTTTTCCTATATTTTCCCCCACATGCTGCTCTACATCATCCCCATGGCAAGCATGGCAGGGGTGATTGTCGGCTTCACCCGCCTGACCAACGACCGGGAGATTCTCGCCTTTAAGGCCAGCGGTGTCAGCCTCAAACAGATGCTGCCGCCGGTCATCCTCATAGCCGCCGCCATCGCCTGCCTGACCGGTCTTTTTTCCATCCGTCTCATTCCAGCTGGCGCTCTGGGCGTCAAGCAGCTGATGTTTCAGTTGGCCAAGGAGAAAATCGACAAAGGCCTCAAGGCAAAAGAATTTACCGAGGCCCTGGGCGATATCGTCGTGTATGTCGATACGATCGATGACCAGCAGCGCTGGCACGGAGTCTATGTCTCCGACATGCGCGGCCGCAAGCAGCCCCTGATCACCGTTGCCAAATCCGGTCACATGGAAGCTGAGATGGAAAAGATGATGGTGACAATCATCCTCAACGACGGCACTATTCATAACAATGAGGGGACGGATAACCAGGTCATCCGCTTCGCGCGTTATCAACTGCAGATTTCCCTGCGCCTGCCGACTCAAATTGGCAAAGAGGATGTCACCAGCCAGGGCCGCAGCGCCATGAGTCAGAAACAACTGCTCAGCACGGCAAAACTTAACCCCGACACCAAGTGGGGGAGAATTTTCCTTTCCGAATACCATCACCGACTGGTGCTGCCGGTGGGCTGCTTCATCCTCAGCCTTATCGGCCTGCCGCTTGGTTTGCAGGCCCGCCCGGGCAGACGGGCTGTGGGCATCCCGATGGGACTCGCCTTGTTCGTGTTCTATTACATTTTACTGACCACAACCCAAACAATGAGCGAAGATGGCGTGCTACCCCTTGTATTGGGCATGTGGCTGCCTAACATCTTCTTTTTCATCCTGGCGGTTTTCCTCCTCCACCGGGTGCATCAGGAACGCCCCCTGGTTCCGGACCAGGTGCGCACCCCTTTTCTGTTGCTCTATGACCGCTTTCTCAAGACTTCCTGTCAGCGCATTGGGCACCAGACCCAAAGGATGATCAACCGCTTGATGATGCACAAGGCCGCTCCCACACAAGAGACCGGCAACGATCACGCTTCACTGCTGATTCACGCCGACGGCGACAGTGGTCTTTTTCACCTTCCGGATTGCGCTCAGTACAATTGCCCACACTGCCGCATCCAGTTCAAAACCATCCGAATCGCCCAGGAGGCGGGATTTATCCCCTGTGATTTCTGCGCGATTTTGGTGGCAAAGAAACAGATCAAAGCCGACTGATCACGAAATCCCTTTCGCCGCTGAGGATTTCACATTCGATTGTCCGGAACTGTGCTACGGAATTTTGATGCAAGCCCGTCCGGAAATGGATGTTGCTTCCAAGGTTGAGACAGCCTATACTTTTAATAGGTTCCGTTCGTTTCGGCACAACGCCATGGGAGTCAAGCCGCCTCCACCAACTTTCGTATTCCGGAGAATGTTACCCTCTATGCAACTGGCTTCTGCCGCGCAGATGCGCGAACTCGACCGAAGGACCATTGAAGAAATAGGCATTCCCGGCATGGTGCTGATGGAAAACGCCGGCCGTGGTACGGTTGACCTGATGGTAAAGGCCTTTGGGCCAGTGCGGGGAAAAACCGTCTGCATCTTTGCCGGCCCCGGCAATAACGGCGGTGACGGCCTTGTCATTGCCCGAACGGTGCACGGCCTGGGAGCCTACCCCTTCGTCTTTTTCCTGCTTGACCCGGAACTGCTCAAAGGGGATGCCGCCCAGAACTTTGCCATCCTCAAACGGTTGCACCTGCCTTACCAGGTACTCGATCATTCGGAAAAAATACTGACGCTGGTTGACACGGTCCTCACCCTCAACCGAATCCATCCGATCCACTCCCTGGTCGACGCCATCTTCGGCATCGGCCTGGAACGGGAGGTCAGTGGTCATTTTCTCGATATGACCAATTGCCTTAATATCCTCCGTGACCGTCACCGCTTGCCGCTGGTCAGCGTTGACATCCCTACAGGGCTGGGCAGTGACAGCGGCGCGGTCCTGGGTGGAGCGATCCAGGCTGACCTGACCGTCACCTACGGTCTGCCCAAACCTGGTCATTTTCACCATGGCGGCCCCGGCGTCGGTCGCTTAGAACGGATCGACATCGGCATCCCCGCCAAGGTGGTCGCCCACATGAAACTGGACGGTTCGGTGCTGGATGGCACGATTGCCGATCAGTTGCGACAACGAACCAAGACGGCGCACAAGGGGGCAAACGGTCACCTCCTCATCCTCGCCGGCTCCGAAGGCAAAACTGGCGCGGCCCTGCTTTGCGGCCATGGCGCCCTGCATAGCGGCGCTGGCCTGGTAACCTTTGCAGTGCCGGCAGACCTCAACCCAATTTTCGAAACCGCGATCGCTGAGTCCATGTCCGTGCCCCTGCCCGCCTCCAGCGGTTTTCTCTCTGTTGCCGATTACGCCCAGATCGAAAGCCTTGCCAAGGGCAAAGACAGTATTGTCCTCGGCCCCGGCATCGGGACAGAGGAGGCGACGGCGCAACTGATACTCCGCCTCTACAGCGAAAACAGCAGCCCGCAGGTCGTGGATGCCGACGCCCTGAATATTCTCGCAGGGTATCCGGATATTCTTCGCAAACCTGCCGGGCCGAGAATCTTCACACCCCATCCGGGGGAGATGGCCCGGCTGCTCGGGTCAACCATTGCGCAGGTTCAGGCGGATCGTCTGAAAGCGGCACAGTGGCTCAACCCTGAGGCGGACGGAGACTGGCCGCCAATGATCACTGTACTCAAGGGGGCGGGAACTGTGGTGGCCGCCGCAAGCGGCGCTTGGGCGATCAACACTACTGGCAATCCGGGTATGGGAACCGGTGGCATGGGCGATGTGCTCGCGGGCATCATCGGCGGCCTGCTGGCCCAGGGACACGACCCCTGGAATGCAGCCTGTCTCGGGGTGTACCTTCATGGTCTGGCTGCCGATCGAATCGCAGCCTCCCAACCCTACGGATTCACCGCCTCGAATGTCGCCCAAATACTGCCGCAGGTGATCGGAACCTTTGTCTTACAATTCAACAAGGAGAATATATGCTGAGAGCACAAGATATTATGACACGCGAAGTTGTCACAATCAACGAAAACGCCACAGTGCGGGAACTGGCCTCATTGCTGCTTTCCCGCAGCATTAGCGGCGCCCCGGTGGTTGATGACACTGGAAAGGTGATCGGTGTGGTCACCGAAAGTGATCTTATTTTTCAAAACAAGAAGGTGCACCTGCCGGCAGCCTTTGCCATCCTCGACGCCTTTGTCTTCCTTGAGCGGCCAGAAAAGATGGAGCAGGAACTGAAAAAGATGGCGGGTTCCAAGGTCGGCGACATCTGTTCGCGCAAATTAGTGGCGGTAACCCCAGAAACGGAGTTGGAGGAACTGGCCACCCTGATGGCCGAGAAGAAAATCCACACCCTGCCGGTCATGGCGGCAGGCAATCTGGTGGGCGTGATCGGCAAGTCGGATATTATCCGGACCATTGCCCAGGGATTGTAAACTAGCCGCTGAAGAGCTGCCAGCAGTTGCGGCCTTTTTTCTTGGCCTCATACATGGCGATATCGGCGTGGCGGAGCATGGTTTCGGCATCGTCGCAGTCATGGGGAAAAACCGAAATGCCGATGCTGGCACCGATGAAACAGATGTGATCGCCCGCCTCGATCGGCTCGTTGAGCGATTCGATTACTTTCTGCGCTACCAGGGTGGCGCCTTCCAGGGTTTCGGTGCTCTCCAGGAGAATGACGAATTCGTCACCGCCAAGGCGACAGACTGAATCCGAGGTCCGCAGGACGTTCCGCAGACGCTCCGCCACCTGCATCAGGACAATGTCGCCGACTCCATGACCATACTGATCGTTAATCGGCTTGAACCTGTCGAGGTCGATGAACAGCAGACAGAGGATGCGCCCATAGCGTTTGGCCAGAGAAATGGCTTGGGGCAGACGCCGCCGGAAATAGTTGCGATTGGGTAGGTTGGTAAGTGGATCGTGGTTGGCCATGTACCGGATGAGTTCGGCCGCCTCCTGGCGCTCGGTGACGTCCTGAAAAACAAGAACGCCGCCAATCAGCCGCTGCCCCTGGCGAATCGGGGTTGAACGAAAATCCACCGGAAAACTGGTGCCGTCCTTGCGTTGCATCCGGGCTTCATCAAAGCAAGTTGTCACATTGATGGCTGGCCGCGTGAAAAAAGGGCAGCAATCCTCGGAGAATTCCTCGCCGCCGGGCAAGGCAATCTTGAAGACTTGCCGGCAATCTCGACCCTTCACCTCCGTGTTGCTCGTACCCCAGCATTTTCAGCGCTGCCGGGTTGATGTAAATGATTGATCCACTGTCATCGACACCGCAGATGCCGTTGGCGGCAGCGTCGAGAATCATCTCGTAGTTGCGGGACAGCAGTTCCAGTTCCTGTTTGGCCCGATGTGATCCCAGGATATAGCGGATACGATTTTTCAGGACCGGCCAGCGCAGAGGCTTGCGGATGTAATCAACGGCGCCGGCGTTGTAGGAACGCTCAATGCTTTTTTCGTCATCCAGAGCCGTCACCATCAGCACCGGCGGGGGATCAGCCATCGAGGAAAGGATATGTTCGCAGACTCCTGGCCCATCAATGCCCGGCATGGCAATATCGAGGATAACCAGATCAAACGATTGCTCCGCCAGTTTCTCCAAGGCCGCATGACCATCTTCCGCCTCGACCACCGCATAGCCCTCGCTCTCCAGAAACTGGCGCATAAGCATACGAATAACCTCGTCGTCATCGACGATCAGAATGACCGAGGTGGAACCTGTGAGCAAGGATACCGTCATAAGGAGAAATCAGGGGGAAGTGAATAAATGTCGTAACCAGTTTTAACTATTGTATGAAATCCTGACTATTAATCAAGCTGTTCGATAAAAAATTGTTTGACCTGGGCCACGGCCTGGACGATTTGTCCCAAAACCCGGTCAATCTGCTGAATATTGCCGCTTTGCCCCATATGCTCTGCGAGCAAGCAGAGGTGTGCCAGATCCTCTGCCCCGAATTGGCTGCTGCTGCCTTTCATAGTGTGCGCCACCTTGTTGATCGCCTCGGCGTCCTTGGCTTCTACGGCCCGCTCCAACTCGGCAACACGCCGATCCAACGAATGAAGAAAAACACCGGCCACCGGGGTAATATTGCCAACATGATCACGCAAGCGCTGCAACACCTCTGTATTGACAACCACAAAGGCCCTTGCCTCCTTTGCCGCGCCATCGTCCGTCGCCAGCGATCTGGGAACAATAGAAAGTCGCAATTCCGGCAGCCAATGGGACAGGACCGCTTGCAATTTATAGAAATCAAGTGGTTTGACCAGATAGTCAACCATGCCCACCTCCTGGCACCTGTTTTTTGTCGCAGAGGTGGCATCGGCGGTGAGGGCAACAATGACGGGGCCTTTTCGCTGATTCCGTTCGGCCTCGTCTAGGATGGTCTTGGTCGCGACAAAGCCGTCAACCACGGGCATCTGGCAGTCCATGAAAATAAGGTTGAATCGATTGGACCGGCACAGATCGACAGCCTCCTGACCATTGCTGGCCATCACGATATCAACGCCGGCATGGCGAAAGGTTTCAGCCATGACGATCCGATTCGTTTCCTCGTCATCGACGATCAAAAGGCGAAGAGTACTCTCGGCCCCGGACAAGGACAATCCTTCGGTCTCCCCGAAAACCGACATATGCTCCTGCTGTTCACTCTGTAACGGTGTCTTTTTGACATCAGAAAAACTTTTAACTGCCGGCAAAGGCAGGGTGAACCAAAAAGTGGCCCCCTTGCCATGCTCCGACCGGACGCCGAGTTCGCCATCCATGAGCGTAATCAGCTTGGCGCAGATCGAGAGCCCCAACCCACTGCCGCCGTATCGCCGGGTCGAGGAACTATCGACCTGGCTGAACGGCTGAAAAAGTTTTTCTATCGATTTGGGGGCAATCCCCACACCGGAATCCTCGACCTCGAACCTGAGCACATCGCCCTTACCGCTCGATTCTAACTGCGCTCACCCGTAGGGAGATCGTTCCCTGCTCGGTGAATTTGACGGCATTGCCAAGCAGATTCACCAGCACCTGTCGCAGTCGGTAGGCATCGCCCCGATATTGCAAGGACAGGGCTGGATCGATATTGGCGGTGACACTCAAGCCCTTGCGCTTACCAGTCACCTGGTAGAGAGAGAGCAACTGGTCGAGCAAGGCACGCAGGTCAAAGGGCTCGATATCCAGCACCATCTTGTCTGCCTCGATTTTGCTGAAATCGAGCAGGTTGTTGATCAGGGTCAGGAGACTGGTCGCCGAGTTGCGAATAAGCTGGGCAAAATGCTTCTGTCTGGTTTGCAGTTCGGTATCGAGCAACAGTTCACTGATACCGATTACCCCGTTCATCGGCGTACGAATCTCATGGCTGATCATGGCAAGAAAATCGGACTTGGCCTGATTGGCAGAGTCGGCCTGCCGGGCCTTTTGCCGCAATTTCTGGTTTTCCCCCTCAAGCTGCTGCACCTTGGACTCGAGTTCGGCGATTTGTGTCTGGAGAGGCTTCAGCTGGTCCATGGTTCAAGGAAAGAGCGAAAGTTGGTGACGAATCGGTTTTCTTTTTACCGGGTGCAGAGACTCGGGAGGAGGAGAAAAAGAGGCCTGCGGCAACTCGGCAAGAAGGGGGGAGGGGTTCCGGCTTTCAGCCCGAGCGCCAAAGACGGAGCGGGATTGGCACCAGGTGAGATAGAGGGTGGCGATGGCCCTGGTTATGCCGACATAGAACAATCGCCGCTCCTCTTCCAGATGCTCCTGGAATGCCTCGGACCTAAGAGTTTGACGCGGCGTCAGCGGCAGCAGTCCCTCCTCAAGCCCGGCAATAAACACTACCGGGAACTCGAGCCCCTTGGCGGCGTGGAGAGTGGAGAGCGTCACCGCCTCGGCCCGTGCATCGTAGACCACGGAATCACTGAATTTCTCGAGTTGTACTGCAAAAGCCGGGAGCGAACAGTCAAAGGTCAGGGCCAAGTCACGTAAACGCTTCAGTTCGGCCTTCTGGGGATCAAGCTGGTAATAGTCGATGAGGGTGCGCAGAATCACTTCGACCGGTTGCGCTTCGGCACAGCTCCCGTATCCGCGAATGCAAGGAGCGAAAGTGTTCAAGGGCAGCGCCAGCTCGCCCCTCCAGTGAAATTCGAGCCGAACAGGGAAGGTTCGGGTGTATGGCCGGAGTGATTCAGATGCGATTGCACCATCCGCAGGGTATGTTCGCCAATCCCCTGCTCCCGGCTCAGGAGAAAGAGAAGGTGGCTGGGTTCGGCCATTCCGGCGAGCAGCAGCATCCAAGTAATAGAGCAGACGGCAATCACCCTTGGTGTAATACGCCTCAAGATCGACCAACTGAAAAGGAATGCCGCGCTCGGTGAGCACGTTGCCGATGGTTTCGGCCTGGCGGGAGGTGCGGTAAAGAACACCGATGTCGCGAAAAGAAACGGTGACCGCTCCAGTGTGATCGAACCGGTCCAGACTGCGATGCGAGATCCCGCCCAGTTGCAGTTCGATTTGGTCGGCGATGAAGACCGCTTCCTGTTCGGGGCTTGCACACTCGTGCCGATGCAGCGCTCCCTGGATTGTGGCGCAGGGGTGCATCGCCGCCACCGGCAAGGGATGGGGATTATGGCTGATGAGCTGTTCCGCAGCACGGATGATCGCCGTCCCGCTGCGATAATTGCGCACGAGTTGATGCGACCTCGGGCTGCATCTCCCGGATGAACGCATGAAACCATTTCGGGTCCGATCCGCGGAAGCCGTAAATCGCCTGATCGGGATCACCGATGACAAAGACGGTCGATGTCTCAGCCAGCAAGGTAACCAGGGCATATTGGGCCTCGTTGACATCCTGAAATTCATCAACAAAAAGGTGGCCGGTGGCGGTGCGAACGGCGTCCGCCGTCTCGCCTCCCTGGCGCAGCAGTTCCACTGTTTGCGGGACCACCGCCTCGATGTCGATCAGGGAGCGTTCCGCCAGGGTCTGTACATAACGCTTCGTCTCGGCTGAGGACGCCGGACTGGTGTGGCTGACGAAAAAAAAGTGATACTCGCCGGGAATAGTCGACCCGCTCTTGCCCCTTCCATTCGGGGTACAATTCCGCAAGAAGAGCCGCCCGCTCCTCCGGACCAGCAACCCCGAGATCGGGTTGAGAACGCCGCAACTGGGTCAGACAATAGCCGTGGAAGGTGGCGACCGTCACCGGTGAGCCGTTTGCCGGCGTATCCCGCAGCCGCTCGCGTACTTCAGCCGCCGCCTTATTGGTAAAGGTAATCACCGTGCAGGGCCGGGGAGCCAGCGATGCCATCCGTTGCACCCGGCTGACCAGGGTGTGGGTCTTGCCGGTTCCCGGTCCGGCCTGAACCAGGATCAGACGGGCATCGCTTGTCACCACCCGGTGCTGCTCGCTGTTGAGCCCCTTGACCTTCGGTGTGACTGGCAATGCCCTGCTGCTGCCCGGCGAGTTGAACCGAACTCTTTCCTTGTTTTGTTGACGCACGGTTCCGGCAACCGGTCCGAACAGGCTGCCCTGGCCACAAAGGCTGGCACGCTCACCTTCGGAAAAAACGGTGATGACGCCGAACTCACCGTCATAGCCGGCGCGGCGGATCACCCGCTTGCTGCGGACCCGCTCGATCGCTTCGGCCAGCAGGGCAAAGCCCTTGGCGCTGATCTCCTCGACCGGTGTGTCGAGGAGCAGGGCAAATTCGGAACCAAAGGCGTTGATCAGCCGGACATATCCTTCCACCGCTTTTTTGCTGGCCGGTCCGCAGTCGAGGAGTTCGGCGACGATCTCCTGCAAGGGAATAAGGCTGTGGACCTGTGGGCTGCCGGCGGGATAGACCGGCTCTGAACGGTCGGCTAACTCCATGACCCGATGCAGCACCCCAATGGTCAGAGGCTTGCCGCAACTCGGGCAGAGACCGTTCGCTTTCCGGGTTGCCAACGGCTCCAGACAGACGTTGCATTTACGATGGCCGTCGCAGTGATACTTGCCTTCCTCAGGATAGAATTCGATGGTGGCGGCAAATGACTGATGACCTGCAGCGTTAACAGGGGAACGTAAGGCCTCGCGCAGAGAAAAGTAATCGAACTCAGTGGTAAAAAGGTTGGCCTCACGTCCCAGTTTAGCAGGAGAATGGCAATCGGAGTTGGAAATCAGGGTAAAGCGGTCCAGGTCAGAAATCAGCCGATTCATCTCTGGGTCGGAGGAAAGACCGGTCTCCAGGGCAAAAATATGCTCACTGAGATCGCCGAAACACTCTTCAATGCAGTCAAAACCGGATTTCGAGCCAAACAGGGAAAACCAGGGAGTCCAGATATGGGCGGGAATCAGAAAACCTTCGGGCGCCTTTTCCAGGAGAATTTCGAGAAGATCGCGCGAATCGAGTCCGAGAATCGGCCGGCCGTCGGAGGCGATGTTGCCCAGGGTGGCCAAGGTTGCGTTGACCTGCCGAACTGACTCGAAATCCGGCGCATAGAGCAGGTTGTGTACCTTACGGACCTTGCCGTCCCGTTTGTAGATGGAACTGATTTCAGCGCTGAGAACGAAACGGATGGACTCAGGTTGGGCAGCGGGGTGCATCCCCGGTGGCAGTAAATCGCGAAAATCACGGCCGGGTTCGGCTTTCAGCCGGAAAAAACCGGATTCGGCGGGTTCGAGACAGTCATGCAGGTGGGCAAACCAGCCCGGGTGGGTAAAATCGCCGGTCGCCACGACACCGATGCCCTTGACCGCGGCCCAGGCAGCCAAACCATAGAGGTGGCTGGCCTTGCTCGTGGCCCGGGAAAAATGGCTATGGATATGGAGGTCGGCAAGGTATTTCACAAGGGCACCTGCCAGCCGTAGAGATGGTGCTGTTTGATGTACTCGAGGACGGCAAGGGGCAGCATGACCGGAACCCTGCCCTGGATCAAATCTTGTCTGATTGAGGACGAGGAAACCGGCAGTTCGATATCGTGGAGATACTCCACAGTCCGACCCTCATTATTGATCCACAGGCCTTGCTGCTCATCGAATCTGAAAGAAGCATCAAGCGATTCGAGCGCCGCGGCAACCCTGCTTGCATTGATCCTGTCCCGGTTGACCACAATCAGATTGATCAGGGCAAGGAGTTCACCGATCCGGTGCCAATGCGGCAAATCAAGGAGCGAATCGGCGCCAATGATAAGAAAATAGCGGTGCCCGCCATGTGCTCCGATCAAAGCTTCCACCGTATGAATGGTGTAGGAAGGAGGAGACAAGCCCTTCTTCAATGCGCGAGCAGCGAATTCGGCCCTGGTTATCTCCACAATCGGCAAGAGCTGCCTCGATCATGGCCGCCCGGTGGTGGAAGGAGGCTACCGGTTGCCGTTTATGCGGCGGCCTGGGTGCCGGAATAAACAGCAGGCAATCAAGCCGGCAACGGTCGAGCACCTGGCGGGCCAGATCAAGATGCCCCTGATGGACGGGGTCGAAGGTGCCGCCGAACAGGCCGACAGCACGGCCTTCTGCAGACGAAAACACGCTTCAGGCGCGGGTTTCCCCGGCACCGTAGACAATGAATTTTTTCGTGGTCAGCTCTTTCAGGCCCATGGGACCGTAGGCGTGAAGCTTGGTGGTGGAAATGCCTATTTCCGCGCCCAGGCCGAACTGACCGCCATCATTGAAGCGGGTGGAGGCGTTGACCATGACCGCCGAAGCGTCCACCTCGCGCAGAAAACGCTGACTGCGCTCATATGAACGGGTGAGAATGATTTCGGTATGCCTTGAGCCGTAGCGATCGATGTAGTCCATGGCCTCATCGATATCAGCCACTACCTTGACCACCATCGCCAGATCAAGAAACTCTGTTCCCCAGTCACTTTCCGTGGCCGGTTCGATCATCTCGTCGCAGAGGATACAACTGCGGTGGCAGCCAAGCAGGCGTACCCCTTCTTTCTTCAGAGCCTGCGCCACTCGAGGAAGAAACTCGCTGGCGATCTCACGGTGCACGAGCAGTCCTTCCAACGCATTGCAGGCACTGGGCCGCTGCACCTTGGCGTTGAGAATGATCGGAATAGCCATGTCTTGATCGGCGTCTTGGTCGACGAAGCAATGACAGACGCCCTTATAATGTTTGAGCACCGGAATGCGCGATTTCTCGGTGACCGCACGAATCAAGCCCTCGCCGCCGCGCGGGATAACCAGATCGATATAGGCCTCCTGCTGGAGCAGACAATCAACCCCTTCTCGCTCGGTGAACGCAAGAACCTGGACAATGGCGGGATCAATCCTGTGTTGGGCCAGCACCCCTTGCAAAACCTGGGCAAGGATAAGATTGGAGCGCAGGGCCTCGGAGCCGCCGCGGAGGATGACCGCGTTGCCGGCCTTGAGACAGAGGGCAGCGGAATCGATGGTCACATTGGGCCGGGATTCGTAGATCATCAGGATAACACCAAGCGGCACACGCATCCGGCCTACAGTGATGCCGCTTGGCCGGCGGCGCATCTCGCTGACCTCACCCACCGGGTCTTCAAGGGCGGCCACTTCGCGCAACCCTTGCACCATCTCGCCGATGACCTTTTCGGTGATCTGTAAACGGCTGAGCATGGCGGCAGAGAGTCCCTTTTTCTCCGCATCGGCCAGGTCCTTGGAGTTTTCGCCGATGATCAACTGCTGCTGGGTGACCAAGGCGTCGGCTACGTCAAGGAGCATCCGGTTTTTAACCGATCCCGGCAGGGCGCCGATGCTGCGTGCAGCGGCCTTGGCCTTTTTCACCATATCCAGAACTGTTGCTTCGATCTGCGCACGTTCCATCGTGTTTTCTCCTTTCGTGTGGCTGGCGCTCACCGCTTTCCCCTAGGGTTCACGCCTCATTCACCGCTCTATTCCTAATCACTATGACGCGAAGCACCGCAATTGTAAAGCGGCTTTACAGCAGGCCGTCCTGCCCGATAATCACGAGATTGTCGCGGTGGATCACCTCGTCACTGTCCTTGCAGCCGAGGAGGGTGGCAATCTCATGGGTTTTTTTCCCTTTGATTCGCTCAATGTCGACGGCGGCATAATTGCTCAGGCCGGCAGCGATCATCGTACCGCTCCTGTCCAGACAGTGGACCGGCGCACCGACATCAAAACTGCCACGAACTTCGGTGATGCCGGAGGGCAATAGACTTTTCCCCTGCTCGACCAAGGCGCGGCGGGCACCTTCATCGACCACCAGAAATCCATGCGGCTTCAGCACATAGGCGATCCAATGCTTGCGCCGGTTGATCTTGCCCTTGCCGGGAAGAAAGAAAGTGCCAATCAGTTCGCCACTGAACAGTGCTTGGAGAATCTCGGAGTGCCGGCCCGGCCCGATAAAAGAACAGCCGCCGCAGGCTGCCACCATCTTGGCCGCCCGGATCTTGGCCATCATACCGCCCGTGCCCAGTGAACTGGTCGAATGGCCTGCCATTTTCTCGATCTCTTTGGTGATACTGGCAACGGTGTAAATCGGGCGGGCGGAAGGATCCTCCGTCGGATGACCGGTGTAGAGGCTATCAACATCGGTGAGGATAATGAACATGTCGGCGCCGATCATGTTAGTCATGAGCGCCCCCAGGGTATCGTTGTCAGAAAAGCGTAACTCTTCCGCAGAAACCGTGTCGTTTTCGTTGATGATCGGCACCACCCCGAACTCAAAAAGGGTGAGAATTGTATTGCGAACATTGAGATAACGGCCCCGATGGGAGAGGTCGGCGTGGGTGAGCAGTACCTGGGCGACCGGTTGCTTGAAATCAGCAAAAGCCTGCTCGTAGGCCTGCATCAGTAGCCCTTGACCGGTGGCGGCCAGGGCCTGTTTGACCTTCAGTTCTTCGTGGGGAGTTTTGGTGACGCCCAATCGCCTGCGGCCGGCAGCCACGGCACCGGAACTGACCAATATTACTTCGCGGCCGGTGGACCGGAGGAAGGACACTTGGCGGGCAATGTTGGTGATAATATTGAGATCAAGGCCATTGTCATTGGTAAGAACAGCGCTGCCGACCTTGATAACCACCCGTTTGGACTGATCAAAAAGGGTCTGACGATAAAAGAGACCGTCTTCCTTATTCACCTGAAAGGTCATGGCGTCCCTCCGCGCGCTGCTCTTCCAGCAGATCGGCGAGCAGCGCTTTCAACGATTCCAGACCGACACCGGTCTCGGCCGATATTGCCAGTACCGGTAAACCGGCGGCGGTGAACTGTTGTTTAACCTCCGTCAGCCGCTCATCATCAACCAGATCGATTTTATTCAGCACGATCAAATGCTTGCGATCGAGCAATTCCTGGTTATAAGCGGCCAGTTCCCGGGCCAGCACTTGGTAGTCTTCGTAGGGTTGGTCGTCGTCACTGGAGACGTCAATCAGATGAAGCAGGATAGAGGTTCGCTCAATGTGGCGGAGAAATTGATGTCCCAGTCCCACGCCCTGATGCGCGCCCTCGATCAGTCCAGGAATGTCGGCAATAATGCAGGGATCGATAAATTGAAAATGCAGCACCCCCAGTTGTGGCTCCAGGGTAGTAAAGGGATAGGGGGCGATTTTCGGATTAGCTGCCGAGAGTTTTGACAGGAGTGTGGATTTACCGGCATTGGGCAGACCGATCAGGCCAACGTCGGCCAGCAGTTTGAGTTCGATCACCAGCCAGCGCTCCTCGCCAGGTCGTCCAAGCGTAGCCTTGCGTGGAGCCCTGTTGGTGGATGTGGCGAAACGGGCGTTACCCAGCCCCCCTTTGCCGCCTTCGCCAGCGCAGTACGTCTGCCCGGGTTCGATCAGATCAACAAGCACCGTGCCGGTTTCCGCATCTTTGATGACCGAGCCGAGCGGCACTCGAACCTCGCAATCCTTACCGCCCCGGCCGTGCTTGTCGCTGCCTTGACCGCCGACACCCGATTCGGCCTTAAAATGCGAATGATAGCGAAAATCGATCAGCGAGTTGAGATTGCGATCAGCCACCAGATAGACGTCACCGCCTTTACCGCCATCGCCGCCGTTGGGACCTCCCCTGGGCACATATTTTTCCCGCCGGAAACTGACGCAGCCGTTACCGCCGTCACCGGCTTTCACGAAAAATTTTGCTTCGTCAACAAAACCCATAATTTATCCGGAGGCTATGCAAGGGGAAGGATAATACGAAAAAACCCGGCATCAATACGTCTTGATGCCGGGTCCGCAATTGTACCAGCGGGCAGTGCCTCAAGGAGGCGCGACCATCCTCCCACGCGGGGAGGCGAACAGCCCTATTCGACGGGATAAACGGAAACCCGTTTCCGATCCTTCCCGAAATCTTCAAATTTGACGGTCCCGTCGATCTTGGCAAACAGAGTGTAGTCACGACCGCAACCGACGTTCGTTCCAGGGTGTATGACCGTGCCCAGCTGCCGGACCAGGATACTGCCGGCCGTGACCACCTGCCCGCCGAAACGTTTTACCCCTCGCCGTTGTCCCGCACTGTCGCGGCCGTTGCGCGAACTGCCGCCTGCTTTCTTATGTGCCATGGTATGTTCTCCAGAATATCAGTTAATCACTTACGCTGAAATCGTCTCAATGGTCAGGGCGGTATACATCTGGCGATGCCCCTTTTTCACTTGATAGCCCTTCCGTTTTTTCTTTTTAAAGACGATAATCTTTTTATGTCGGCCCTGCTCGACGATTTTGGCCACCACTTTGGCGCCGTCAACCATAGGTTGGCCGATTTTAACGATTTCCCCGTCAACCACCAGAAGAACTTCTGACAGTTCTACCGTGTCGCCCACTTCACCCAGCAATTTTTCAACGCGAAGCGTGTCGCCGGCCTCAACCTGATACTGTTTACCGCCGGTTCGAACTATTGCATACATGCGACTCCTCCCCTCTATCCTCAAATTGAAAGCGTCCAATGAAAATAATTAATCGTAGAACGCGCCATTTAACTCGATTACACACCCCACTGTCAAGAGTAATATGCAGCTCAAAGCCATTTCCCTTAATGCCTATATTTTCTAACCCGGCGACATCGACCGTGTCGCCTCTATGCAAAATTTCAAGCTACCACAGAGAAGGATAAATTTTCCTAAATGCGTCTCCTTTCTCTTGTCGGACCGCTGAAAAAAATATAGGGTAGGGCAAACATACAAACACCTCCCGCCGGATTCCGCATGAGAATCAGCGGGAAACAACAATCCATCACCTTTTTTCAGGAGAATTTTGCCATGCAGAAAATGGAATGCCCCTGCGGATACGTGTACGATCCCGCCGAAGGCGATTATGAGCACGGTGTGGCCCCCGGAACCGCCTTTGCCGACCTGCCTGATGCGTGGGTCTGTCCCAAGTGCGGCGCTGAAAAGGAGTATTTTTACGCCGTCGACTGATCCGCAAGCCACAGATCGCCCCGTAGCGGCGGCCTGTGGCCCTCTCCTGCCGCCTCTTTTCCCGCCGCCTCTGCCACCTCCTGCAGTTCTCATCCTTACCGGTAGCCTGGACGTACTCCCAAGGTCAGGCCCCTGCCATTTTTTCCTTGTGCAACGAAGGTTGATACCATATCATCGGTGATTCCGACAGGAAGAAACTCGCAACCCGTTTTCTTCAAAAAGAGGTTACCCCATGGCCTTCCAACGTCGATTTGTTGTTGCCACCCTATTTATCCTGCTCTGCTCGGCATTTTTTCTCTTCCCGGCCAACGCTGACTACTACGGCGAACCCGCCGATTTGGTCGAACGATCGACATCAGTCTATAAAGGATTCCTGACCGATCCTAACATGGAGTGGTTTCAACGCAATGTCGACCGTGCCCGAGGCATCTTCATCGTGCCGCAGATGCTGCGCGGCGGGTTTATCATCGGCGGAGCGGGAGGACGCGGTGTCCTTCTCGCCCAGGACATGACTACCGCCAAGTGGAGTTCTCCGGCTTTCTACAGCATAGGTTCAGTTTCCTTCGGGTTTCAGGCCGGGGCGGATGCTTCGGAAATTATCCTGTTGATCATGACCGACCGGGGACTGAACGCCATGCTTTCCACCGATTATAAAATCGGGGCGGACGTGGCGGTGGCCGCCGGCCCGATAGGTGCCTCTGCCAAGGCACAGACCGCCGACATCCTTGCCTTTGGCCGATCCCAAGGCCTCTATGGCGGGATCAGCGTCGAAGGGGCAGCCATTTCGCCATTGGACGATTGGAACCGGCAATATTACGGCAAACCGGCGCCGATCTACGATATCCTCATCAACCAAAGTGTCGAACAATAAACAGTCCGTACCGTTGCGCCAGCTTCTGCCCAAACCCGACATCAACGGCCAGACGATCGGCCGATAAGCGTGCCCTATAATAATCCGGCAATGCGTGGCAACCATGACCAAGTGTTGACCCCAGTGGCCCGACAACCAGTGTTCAGCAGCCACCAGCCCCAACCCGGATTGCTGGTTATCGATCTCGGCGGCGCCTGGACCCTGCACACCGAACTGCCCGCTCCAGCGGAATTGCTGGCGGTGATGGACGGCACCATCCGTCGCATCGCCTTTTCCTGCGGACAAATGGAGGACTGGGACACCCGGTTGCTGATCTTCCTTCGAACCGTCATCGCCGCGGCCCGTCAACAACAGATCGAGATCGACTGCACCGGCTTGCCGCCGGGGGCAGAACGGCTGTTGCTGCTTGCCGAGGCGGTTCCAGAAAAATCGACCTACTCAGAAACCGCCCACGATTCCTGGGTCGCCCGGATCGGCCGCATCGCAATCCGCTTTTTCGCCCAAACCAGGGAACTCGCCTCCTTTACCGGCGAAATCATCCTCGCCTTTGTATCCCTCCTCTCCGGCAAACCCCTGTTCCGGGCCCGTGATTTTTTCTATTTTGTCCAGGCCTGCGGCGCGGAATCACTGCCGATCGTCGGCCTCATTTCGGTCCTGGTGGGCGTTATCCTTTCGTTTGTCGGTGCAGTGCAGCTGCAGATGTTCGGAGCGCAGATCTACGTGGCCAACCTGGTCGCACTGGGGATGGTCCTGGAGATGGGCGCACTGATGAGCGGCGTAATCATTGCCGGACGCATTGGAGCCGCCTATGCGGCCCAACTGGGGACCATGCAGGTCAACGAGGAGATCGACGCACTGCGGACCATTGGCATATCGCCGGTGGGTTTTCTGGTCCTGCCCCGGATGCTGGCCCTGATGCTGATGCTGCCGCTGCTCTGCATCTATGCCGACATCATGGGCATCCTCGGCGGGTCAATAATCGGGGTTACGATGCTTGACCTTTCACTGATGGAGTATCTGGAGCAGACCCGTAAAACCCTCCACCTCAGCCAATGTGGCCAGGGACTGATGAAGAGCTCGGTGTTCGGGGTGCTGATCGGCTATGCCGGCTGCCTGCGTGGCATGCAGTGCGGCCGTAGCGCCCTGGCCGTAGGCGAGGCCACCACTTCGGCGGTGGTGACTTCGATTGTCTTGATCGTGGTCTCCGACTCAATCATCACGTTCATTATCAATATGTAAGCGTGCCGCCATGACCGCCTCACCCCCGGCAATCACCATCAAAGCGCTGACCATGGCCTACGGCAGTTTCGTCCTCCAGCGAGACCTGAACTTCACCATCGGCCAGGGCGACATCTTCGTCATCATGGGGGGAAACGGTTGCGGCAAATCCACCTTGCTCCGGCACATGCTCGGCTTGAAACCACCGGCGAGCGGCTCGATCTGGTATGGCGAGGAAAATTTCTGGGCGCTCCCCGATGAAGGCCAGGCCAGAATCCTCCGCAAAACCGGCATCCTCTACCAGACTGGTGCCCTGTGGAGTTCGATGACGCTCGCCGAAAACGTCGCCCTGCCGCTGCTGCACTATACCAACCTCCCGCCCGCAATAATCCGGGAATTGGTGTCCTTTAAATTGTCGCTCGTCGGTCTGGCCGGATTTGAGGAATTCTATCCGGCTGAACTTTCCGGCGGCATGCGCAAACGAGCCTCTCTGGCCCGGGCAATAGCCCTGGATCCGGACATTCTTTTTTTCGACGAACCTTCGGCCGGGCTTGATCCGATCAGCGCCCGCATCCTAGACGAGCTGATCCTGGAACTCCGGGAAAGCCTGGGGGCCACGCTGGTCGTCGTCACCCACGATCTAGCATCGATATATACCATCGCCACCAACTCGGTCTTCCTTGATGGCGACAGCAAAACCATGCTGGCAACAGGAAATCCCAAAACCCTGCTGCGTGAATGCACTGATGCAACGGTGCTCAATTTCCTCACCCGGGGGACCGGTAATCGGGAGGTCAGAACGGTTTGAGCAAAAAAGCCAATCCCACCATTGTCGGCGCCTTTGTACTGGTCGCCATAGCCCTGACGGTTGCGGCCATTCTCGTTCTGGGCAAAATCAAGCTCAAGGATGACAAGTTGCGCTGCGTCACCTTTTTCACCGGCTCGCTCTACGGCCTGGATATCGGCGCACCAGTGACCTTCCGGGGGGTCACCATCGGTCGAGTCAGCGAAATCCGGATTAGTTTCGACAAAGAACAGAACAACTATATCATTCCGGTCTATGTCGACATCGAACAATCCCCGGATCTGAGCGGCAACGGATCCAAAAGCCGGCGGCCCGAAAACATCCGGCAGATGATGCAGCAGTTGATCGGCCAGGGATTGCGGGCACAACTCAAAATCAGCAGCCTGCTGACCGCCAAACTCTATATCGATCTGGCCATTTACCCGGACACCGAGACCCGCCTCCATGGGGGAAACACCGGACTGATCGAGATCCCGACCATGCCCTCGGGACTCGAACAGATCACCCAACGACTGGAAAGTCTGCCGCTCAACGAAATCATCAACAAAACCGCCGCTGCCCTCGATGGCATCAACAGTATTATTAACTCCAAAGAAACCCGGCACACGCTGGAGTCCCTCGACACCACGCTGGAACGGTTCAACAGCCTCCTGGGACGTGCCGATGCCGATTTCCCGGCCCTGGCCTCCGAACTGAAGAAAGGGCTGACCAATTTCACCGCCCTCTCCGCCACGGCTAACACCATTCTGCACACTGCCAACAAAGAGCTGCCGGGAATGAGTGCCGAGTTGAAGCACCTGCTGACCGGCCTCAACGCGACAGCAGGCTCCCTGACAAAAACACTGCAAAATATCGAGCAGCTGACGGCCAAAGATTCTCTTCTCGCCTATCAAGTCGCCAACTCCATGCGGGAGATCGAACGAGCCGCCGCCTCCATCAGGCAATTGACCGATTACCTCCAGCAAAACCCCAATGCCCTGATCTTCGGACAGGTTGAGGACAAACCATGAACAACCGCCTTGCTGCCCGGTGCAAATGGTGGCTGCTTGCCCTCTGCACCCTTCTGCTCAGCGCCTGCATCGCCCGACCGACAACCAGTACCCTCTACTCTCTGCAACCGACCCGCCAGCAACCGTTGAGCTGCGAATTCACCGAGTTCCACGAGATAATCCTGCTGATGCCGGTCCACATGGCACCGCATCTCCAGGGGCGCGGCCTGATAAACCAAAGCGCCGCCGGCGAATCCCGTTCCCCGGTATCGCACCTCTGGGCCGGATCGCTTGATCAGCAGATTGCGCAACAGCTCGCCGACAATCTCAAGGATCTGCTTGCCACCGACAATGTCGCCATCTATCCCGGCCCGCGCTTTGGTACAATTCGCTATCAACTGGAGATCGAAATGAGCGAATTCAGCGGCAACGGCCGCTCCTTTACCACCACCGCTGTCTACACCCTCAGCGACACCAACAGCAAAACCATTCTGCACAGAAAAACTTTCCGCCAAACGCGGCCCATCGACAAACCTGATTATTCCGGCTATGTTGAAAGCGCCTCACAGGCAATCGCCGACCTGAGCAAAGAGGTTGCCGCCGCTCTACTGGCCGCCCGCAGCTCGCAACCCCTACCCGCTGCGCACCTATGAAAACTGATCGTATCGCTCTGCTGCTGTTCGTGTTCTTGGCCCTCACCCGCCCGGCAACGGCGGAAGTATTGTCCAAATGGCTCGACCAAACGGTCTACATCCCTGTTTATTCCCACATTTATGCTGATGATCGCTACAAGGACACCCCTTTTCTCCTCACGGCGACACTTGTCATCCGTAACACCGATCCGGACAAACCGTTTACGCTGAAAAGTGTACGCTATTATGATTCCAAGGACACGCTCCTGAAAAATTACCTCGACAAACCCAAGACCATTGAACCGCTTGGCTCTGCGTGGTTCGTTGTACCGGAATCCGAATCCAAGGGCGGCGCCGGAGCCAAATTTCTCGTCGATTGGAAGGCAGAGAATCCGGTTGTCGAGCCGATCATCGAATCAGTGATGATCGGCACCAAGATGCAGCAAGGCATTTCCTTTCTCTCGACCGGTCGGGTTACCAAGGGAACCCCGGCCCGCTAAGATGGAGACGCCGTCAACGACCTAAGATATCTTCACCAAACAAAACGACTCTACAAAAAACATGTATCAAAGAAACATCATGTTCCACCTGTTCCGCACTCTGCTCTTGTTGGTTGCCGTCACTCTCCTGACCGGTTGCAGTTCGGCTAAAACAAAGGGGCTGCTCAGCAAAATAATGCGGCCGGCGTCCCTCAAAGTGGCCATCGCCATCGATTCGCCGCCGCTGGCCTATAAAAAAGACGGAGTTGTCTCTGGGCTGGAGGCTCATTTGGCCTATGGCCTGGCCGAATTCGCCGAGAGAAAGCTGGAGTTCGTGGAGTTACCGCGCCAGGAACTGGCTAAAGCACTGCTGGAAGGAAAGGCCGACATCGTTATGGCTGGAATGACCGTGGTTGAAGCCCAACAGCAAAAATTGGCGGTTGCCAATCCGTATCTGATTTCGGGCCAGGTTGCGCTCGTTCACCTCGATGATTTCAACCTACTGGGTACCGGAACCGCCCATCTCACCGGGCAAAACGTGCGACTAGGGGTTATTGGCGGCAGTTCCGGCGACAACCTGATCCAGGGACTCAAGCCCAAAGGCACGATCAACCGATTCGCCTCGGCGCCGGAGGCTGTGCAGGTCCTGCTTGCCGACAGCATTGATGTCTTTGTCTTCGATCTGCCCGCCAATTATTACTACGCCTCGCTCTACGTCGACAAGGGCCTGACCCCCGGCGTCGCCCCCATGACCCGCGAGGAACTGGCCTGGGCCATCCGTCCCAACGATACCGCCATGCGCAAGGCGGCCAACGCCTACCTGGCCGACATCGAAAAGAACGGCTCACTGCAAAAGATGATCGAACGCTCGATCCCTTTCTACCGCAATACTGCGTACAGTCCCAAGCAGTAACCCTCACAGACCGGGTAGTGACAAAACGGGCATCCAGTCCGGGACAGGATGTGCTGCCTCAATCCCCGAACCGCTGATCCAGCCGCACCAGGTTCTGGTAGAGGGATTTCCGCCCCATCAGTTCCTCATGGCTTCCCTGCTCGACAATGTGCCCCTGATCCATAACGATAATCCGATCCGCCCGACGGATGGTGGAGAGCCGATGGGCGATCACCAGTGAGGTCCGGCCGTGGAAACCCGCCTCAATCGCCTGTTCCAGCATGTTCTCCGATTCGGTGTCGATCGAGGCGGTGGCCTCGTCCAGCACCAGGATGGCAGGATCGCGGTAGAGGGCACGGACAAAAGAGAGCAACTGCTTTTCCCCAAGGCTGAGGTTGAGCGCCCCTTCGCCGATCCGCGTGTCCAGTCCCTGGGGCAGACGGCCAATGAAGGGCTGCAGGCCGGTACGGTCGAGGATGCCGGCAAGCCGTTCCTCGTCCCGCTCCTGGTCAAGAATAATATTGGCCCACACTGTATCAGGGAGAATGAAAATATCCTGCATGATGATGCCGACCCGTTGCCGCAGAGCCTTCAAGGGAATTGAGCGGACATCACGGCCATCAAGGAGCACCGCCCCCTCGACCGGATCGTAAAAACGAACAAGGAGCGAAATCAGGGTCGACTTGCCGGCGCCGGTGGCTCCGACCAGGGCGACCGTCTCGCCTGGAGTGATGGTCAAATCAATGTCTTTGAGGATCGGCTGGTCAGGTTCATAGCCAAAGTTCACCCCCCTGAATTCGATGCCCCCCTCTGTTGCAGCTATTTCAGCGGTCGGCACAGGTGCACGCACCGGCATGATGGAACAAGTGTCGAGGGTTTGAAAGATCCGCTCTGCCGAGGCCATGGCCGACTGGACGATGCTGTATTTCTGAGAAAGCTCGCGCAGCGGCTGAAAAAAAAGCCGCATATACGAAAGAAAGGCAGCCAGTTCACCGATGGTCAGTTGCTGGCGGATGACCTCGCCGCCTCCGTACCAGATGATCAGGGCAATGGCCGCCGAACTCATCAGTTCAGTCAGCGGCATGAAGGCGCCGAAGACTCGGATCTGGCCGAAAGAGCGCACCAGATATTCATGGGTCAGGCTGCTGTGGGTGCGGCTGCTTCGCTCCTGGCCGCCGAAACTCTGGATAACGCCGACTCCGGCCAGGGATTCGGCGAGAAAGCTGTTAATTCTGGCCATCTGCGAACGGATGGCCCGGAATTTCTCGCGGGCAAAGCGGGAAAAAACCAGGGTCACCACCACGGCCAGAGGGATGAATACAGCCATCACCAGGGCAAGGCGCACGTTCATGAGGGCCAGAAACCAGAAGATGCCCGCCAGTTTGAGTCCATCATTAAACAGGGTGACCATCACGGAGGTGAACATTTCGTGCATGTTCTGAATATCGTTGGTCAAACGGGTGATCAGACGACCGGCTGGCTGATTGTGAAAATAGCCGAGATCGAGGGTCAACAGGTGCGCGAAAAGATGCTGTCGCAACCGGTGCATAACCGATTGCCCGATCCATTCGAGTACCACCACCTGGCAGAAGGTGGCGACAAAAATGACCCCGACCAGCAGACCGTATTGTACAGCCACCCGGCCGAGTCCGGCTATCCTCGCCGTATCACTCAAGGAATCGGTGACAATGTAGTGATCGATGCCCAGCTGCATCAGCCGGGGAAGACCAAGGGAGGCAGCCGTGACGACCAGGGAAAGTACCACAGCACCAGCCAGGCCGAGGAAGTGCCCCCGGCAATAGCCGAGAATACGCCGCCAGAGCCGGACGTCGCCGACGGAGCCGAGCTGGCCCTCTTCCGAATAGCCGAAATTATGCATGGTTCTGCTGCTTCTCCGCCATAAGACGGTAAAAAGGGTTGGACAGCAGGGTCTCATGCCGCCCCTCATCGACGATCCGCCCCTGATCAAGCAGGACAATCCGGTCGGCATGGCGCAGAACATTGACCCGGTGGGAGATGAGCAACACCGATTTCTCCTTGAGGGTAGAGAGGATGCCCTGCAGCACCAGCTGTTCAGTCTCGACATCGATGGCTGACAAGGCATCGTCAATGATCAGCAGAGGGCGGTCGCAGAGCAGGGCGCGCGCCAGGGCCAGACGCTGCCGCTGCCCGCCCGAAAGCTTTACTCCCCGTTCGCCGATGATCGACTGGTAGCCGTCGGTAAAGCCGCGAATATCGGCGTCAATGGCCGCAGCCCTGGCAGCCGCCTCGATTTCGGCCGCGCTCGCCTCTGGCCGGCCTAAGGCAATGTTGGCAGCGATGGAGTCTGCAAAGACCACCGGTTCCTGACTGACATAGGCAATACAGCCGCGAACATCGGCCTGGGAGAGGCGGTTAACATCCATGCCCCGGAAAAAGAGCATGCCGTCCGCCACCGGATACATCCGCAACAGCAGTTTGCACAGGGTCGATTTGCCCGAACCGGTTCGGCCGGTCATGCCGACCAGGCCGGGCCCAATCTCCAAATTAAGATGAGTGAGTGCGGGCCGGGCAACAGCCCCATAGGTGAAATTGAGATTCCGACAGGTGCAACTGGTGATTGCGGCCTGGGGCAGGGCTTGGGTCGGCCCGATGCTGACCACCGGCCGCTGGTCAAGGAGGCGATAGATCCGGCGGAGGCTGGTGATACCCCGCTGGGCGAGATTGGCCACCCAGCCAACCGCCATCATCGGCCAGATGAGCATGGAGAGATAGCTGACAAAAGCGACGAATGATCCGATGGTGATTTGGCTGTCGATGACCAAGGCACCGCCGTAATAGAGCAGCAGTAACATGCCGACGTTACCGACCAGGGTGGCGAGGGGAAAAAGCAATCCCTGAATTGCCGCAACCTTGAGGTTGCTCTGCACATAGGACTCGCCCAGTGCGTGGAACCGGTCTTCCTGAAACCGCTCCAGGGTGTAGGCCTTGATCAGCCGAATGGACACCAGAGTGGCGCGGGCAAACTCAGTGAGCAGGGAGAACTGTTCCTGTACCAGGTTAAACCGGTGGTGCAAGCGGCCGGAAAGGATGCGGGTGCAGACAATCAGAATCGGCATGGGCAGCAGGGCGATCAGGGTCAGCTTGACGTTGATCGCCAACATGAATCCCAGGGCCGCCGATGACATCACCAGGGCATCCACCGCCGCTACCAGTCCCATGCCGCACGCCATCTGGATCGTAGCAAGATCGTTGCTGGCATGGGCCATGAGATCACCGATGGTCCACCGTTCAAAAAATGGCTGATCCATGCGCAACACATGGTCAAAAAGCCGATCACGCAGTTTCTTTTCCAAAATTCGAGAAAAACCAATGATCAGATATCGCCAGATGAAACGGAGCACCGCCACCAGCACCGCCACCAAGCAGACGGAGAGACTCAATTCGAGCAGTTGCGCCGAGGTGGCGTTGCCCACAGACAGGGAGTCCACCGCTGATTTGACAAAACGGGGAATGATCAGTTGAAGAAAATCGACCGCTACCAAGGCAAAAAAACCGCAGGCAAGCCGCAGCCAATGGGTCCGGAAAACGGGACGAATCACCCTGAGCAGAGAGGCGATGGTCGCCTCATTGCCTTGATCCACGGGACGGCCGGAATCAGCGCCGGCTGGAGATATGGTCATGGGAGGGAAGGCAACAGTTCTTCGTAGGCGGCGGTCAGACGGATAAACTGCTCTGTGTCGCCGCCCTTGTCCGGATGCAGTTCATGGGCTTTTTGCCGGTAGATGCGGGCGAGATCCTTTTTACGCATGACCGCCAGCTGTTCGCCAGTGAGTCCAAAAATTGCGAAGGCCTGGGTTCGTGACATCCTCTCCCTGTCGGAGTAGCTGCTGCGATGAAAACGCCGGGCGCGTTGCGAGCGGCCGAAGTTGGACCAAGAGGTTGGTTCTTCCGGGGTGGAATCGAAATACATGATCAGGTAGCGAACCAGAGAGTAGGGGAGGCGGTCGGTTTGAGGAAATCCCTGCCAGAAATTACGATCCGAGGCCAGGCTGCATATCTCCTCGACAAAAAGGGAGTCGAGCCGCTCCCGGTTGAGCGCCTGAGGGATCGAACGGGCATAGCTTTCCTGAAAAAACCGCTGGAGGTCGAAAATAGTGAACAGGTAGCTCTGCTGCTCCCGGGGCAACAGGGTCTGCTCTTGTTCTAAAATCATCTGCTCGATTTCATCACGGCTCTTATCAAGCAGGACCGTGTAAAGAGCTGCAGTTTTCTCGACGGTTTCTGCTGTAGTCCTGCCCATCCGAAGAAAATGGATTCTTCGCCGGTCCACGACATGGGTTTCGGTCAACGCCCGCTGAAGCAAGGTCTTGTCCGCCCGCTGCCAATTCCTGTATTTATGCCGGTTTCGAAACGGCTGCAGCCTGTTTTTGATGTAGGGATCGATGAAAGGATACAACAGTTCCTCCATCTCGCCATAGGGGACGCTGACCCCCTGTTCGCGGAGCCGACGAAGAAAATCCTCATCGATATGAAACGAAGACTCGCCGCTGTAGACGATGAACTGTCCGGGATCGCGGCCCAGTTGCGCCAGTTCGCGGGAATAGAAAATACCACCGCTGCAGTAGGATTCCCGGAGAACATACTGCTGCCGGGAACCGGTCTCCTTTCGGGCAAGATACATAGAGGTACAGACTCAGAAAAATGAATCAAGGAGAGGTGGATCGCAAAGAGACCGTATTTCTCCCGGCTACTCAAAGGAAACGATTGATCATATCCTCAACCGCATCGATGGAAAAAGGTTTAGCCAGGGCAGCGGCAAAATTATGCTCGGCGTACTGCTGCATCACCTCGCTGCCGGTATCGCCGCTGATAGCGACCATGGCCGCCTCCGGGTCCAGGGCCACAATCCGGCCCGCCGCCTCCAGGCCGCCCATGCCCCCATTCACACGGAGATCAAGCAGCACCAGATCGAACCTCCGGCCATTTGCGAGCTGCTCCCGGTAGAGCTCGATCGCCTCGTCGCCATTAGTGGCTAGGGCAACTGTGCAGCCGTAGTACTCAAACATTTTCTTATTGATCAAACGCATCATTTCCTCGTCATCCATAACCAGGACGAGGCGCCCCTGACCTTTCTTCTGCGCAAGGTGACGGGGATCGACAACACCCGCTCCCTGCTGGGGAAAATAGAGATGGACCGTGCAGCCACCGGTTGCGGGGGTCTCAATCCAGACCATGCCGCCATGTTTCTTAACAATGGCATGCACAATCGTCAACCCCAGCCCCATGCCCTTCTGAGCCCCCTTCTGTTTGGTCGAGAAATAGGGATCAAAAACCTGCTCCAGGAGAGCAGGGGCAATGCCGGAACCGGAATCGCTAAAGGATATCCGGACGAGTTCTCCGCCAGGAACAGACTGACCGATTCTCGCACACTCTCCGCTTCCGTCCACCCGTTTGACAATCACGTCGATATAACCGGTCTCCCCCATGGCATCGACCGCATTGAGGGTAAGATTGACGAACACCTGGCGGATAAGATCGGGATCAACAGTCATGGCAGGATCGTCATCGCTGCAATCAATCCGGTAGCTGATTCCGGTGCCTGCCAAATGCCGGGAAAGCACCTCATCGATCAAAGCGCGGAGCAGAATTTGCGATTTCTGCGGCAGATAATTGTCGGAAAAGGTAGTGAACTGGCGGATCAACTGGGCGATGAGAGCGAGCGCCTTGGCCGATTCTCCCAACAACTGATTGATGTTCTCATCCCGGCCGATGTGGCGGGCCATCTCGAGATTGCCGCTGACAATGGTCAGCAGGTTATTGAAATCATGGGCTATCCCGCTGGCCATCAGTGACATGGCCTCCATCTTGCGGATACGCTGCAGTTCTTTTTCCAGTTGACGCTGCCGCTGCTCCAGCATCTTGCGCCGGCTGACATCCTGAAGAATGCCGATGATAAAGAAGGCATCGTCTTCGGCGACCGGCACTAAATTGAAGGTCACAGTCCGATCTTCCATGGGGATCGGATCGTCGTAGGAGAACACCAGAGGTGCGAAGCTGGCGGAGACGTCGAGCTGCTCTATCCATGCCGAGATCTGTCCGCTGGCCGGTTGTGGCAGCAGATGGACAAGATGCCGCCCCAGCACCTGCGATTCGGGCTGGGCGAACAGGGTGACGGCAGCCTTATTGGCCATGACAATCCGACCGGCGTGGTTCAACTCGACCACGCCCTCGGTCATCCTCTCCAGGATGACTTCCCGATGTTTCTTGCTGACCAGGAGTTCACTGGTCACTTCACGCGGATAAAGCCCCTCCATGCCTTGAATAATACCGTTCCCCCCACGCTGGTTGGCAACAAATCGTTCAAGGGCCGCCTTGATGTGGGCCTTCATTGTTGCCGCCGGGCCTTTGGCAATGCAGACATCCGCCCCGATCCGCATGGTGGCGTCATTGTCCTCAAGGGCGACGCCAGAGAGGACGACCAGAAAGACCTCTTTGAGTTCCGGGGTATTCCGGATGATATAACTGAGCTTTTCCCCATCGATCTTGGGCATGATCAGATCGGTAAAAACGATATCAGGACGTTGCCTGGCAATACAGTCCAAGGCTTCCAGACCGTCTTCGGCCAGTTGAACACTGCATCCCTCGGCCTCGAGGACATAGCTGAGAATCCTGCGAATGACCGGACTGTTGTCAACGACAAGCGCTTGAATTTCATTCATGACTGAGGAGCTCCTTTACGGCCTCGGCAAGCTCACGGACATCGAAGGGCTTACTGAACACCCTGTCCGCTCCCAATTCCTGGGCGGCCGGCAGATAGGCCTCGGGACCGATACGACCGCCGCCGGAAATAGCAATGATCTTGATCCCCGGATATTCTTTCTTCAGCGAAGTAATGGTCTCCAGTCCTTCCTGCTCGGGCATGATCAGGTCTGTGATTACGAGATCGGCTGCATGTTTGCGCTGTTTTTGCATCCCCTCCCGGCCGTCGCCGGCCACAATGACCTCATAGCCGGCCCACTCCATCACCTGACGCAGCAGCGTTCGCATCTGATCGTCGTCATCAATGACCAAGATTCTCATTTTGCTCCCCCGTCACGATCGGGCAGGATCTCCCGGATGGCAAGCGCCAGCAACCGCATGTCCACCGGCTTGGCCAGAAAACGGCGAACCCCGGCGCGCTGAGCTTCTTCCGGGGTAACCGCTTCACTGTACCCCGAGCAGAGTATGATAGGCAGTCCGGGATTGCTGACGCTGACCTGGGCGGCCAACTGCAGGCCGGTTATCCTCGGCATGGTATGGTCAGTAATCAGCAGATCGATCTGTTCCTCTCCTTTGCGAAAAAAGTCCAACGCCTGTTCCGGGCTAGTTGCCGGCAACACCCTGTATCCCAGGTGGGAAAGCATGCGGGTGCGCATGCCCACAATATCCTCCTCGTCATCAACAAAGAGAATGGTTTCAGTGCCGTGCGGCATGGCCTTTACCTGATCGTCCTCATCTCCATCGGCATCGGGAACACGGGGGAAGAAAACGGTAAAGACCGTCCCTTTATGTGGTTCAGACGTAACGTCGATCACACCGTCGTGAGCCACAATGATGCCGTGCAACACTGCCAGCCCCATACCGGAACCCTGGCCCACTTCCCGGGTGGTAAAAAAAGGATCAAAAATACGTTCAAGCGTTTCCGCAGAGATACCCTTGCCTGTATCCTTGACGGTCAAGACAACGTATCGTCCCGGTGCCAGGCCATGATAACGCTTCTGCTCGGCCTTGCCGGATTCGATCTCGCGCAGCGATATCTCGATCATGCCGGTGTTGTTTACCAGCGATTGGGCCGCGTTGGTGCACAAATGCATCAATACCTGCTGGATCTGACTGGGATCGGCATGGATCATGCCGATCCCCTCAGGCACTGCAACCCTGATGTCGATAGTTGTCGGCAGGGTGGAACGCAGCAGTCGGCAGGACTCCTTGACCACCGGGGCGATCAGTAGATTTTTGCGCTGGTTGGCCGATTGGCGGCTGAAGGCCAATATCTGGGCCACCAGATCCTTAGCCCTAGCGCCGGCTCGCCGGATAGCCTGGATATGTTCGGTTATCTCCGCCATCGTGATAGGAGGTCCGAAAGGTGCATCCGCTTGCCCCTCTTTAGGCGGCAAACGGTAGAGCAACAGATCGGCGTTACCGAGAATAGCGCCGAGAATATTATTGAAATCGTGGGCAATGCCGCCGGCAAGGGTGGCGATGGACTCCAGCTTATGGGCATGGACCAGACGCTTTTCCAAATTGCGCTGAAGACTGATATCCTTGACATAATAGACAAAACCGGCGATCTTGCCTTCGTCAAACAGGGGTGAACAGCTCACGGAAAAGACGCTACCAAGATAGCGGTGGGCAATCTCCTGACGATGCGATTTGTTTTCAAGACGAACTGTTTGCATCGGGCAGAACGGGCAGGGCTCGTCTGAGCCGGCAAACAGTTGATGACAGTATTTTCCCTCAATGGCTGCTCCGTTGACGGAGAGAAGCTGGAAGGCTGCCTGATTCCCTTTGACGATTCGTAGCTCGCTGTTAAGAATCAGCACGGGGTCAATGATAACGTCAAAGATTGAACTCCATTCATCCAGGGCCCGCTGGAGAACGGGATTGCCAGCCGGCGCAGACAAAAATTCCGTGTTCGTGTTCGTCCCCAGCCCTGCGGCGTTCAAAACCGGGACTGTTGCCATGGCAACGGGTTGGCGAGGGTAAAGACGGGGCCGTATCCAGAGAAAATAGAATAGAACAGAAAGAACGAGATAACCCGCCAAAATAATAATTAAAATTGTCAACACGGAAATGTTCACTGCACCTTTCCAGAAAGTAACGGAGAACGTTGCCTGAATATCCGCTCCCGAAAAAAGTTGATCGTCTTCTGTCGACGATCGACTATCCGTACCTGTTCGGGGATAAGATCGGAAATATCGTTACGCATGATGGACATTTTATATTCTATGTTGGCGGCAAACCTGTTGTCCAGATACCAGGCGTAAAAAAGTCCGAAAAAAAGTCCTGGCGGCGTAAAACCTTCCCCAGGGTTGATTACCCGAGTATACACCAGATCCTCCTTTTGCGAGCGATGCATTCGGGAAAGCTGCATGTAGTCTTCGATATCCGAAGGTTCAAGATAGCTGACCAGTTGTTCCTTTGCCCTGACTTTCAGCCGAAATGTCCGCCCCACCACGTCCTCTTCAGAAATCAATTCGAGCATTTGCTTTTCCTGGGCATAGTTGCCGAGAAGAGACTGCCCTAAGGCCACCAAAAACACCATCTCAAAACGATTGAGGTTACTGGCCTGATCCTGGCGAATCTTGATCCGTTGATCATGGGGATCGTAAAAGGAAAAAATATTGTCCCATTCCTGGCAGCGCTTCCATGATTCCACCTCGACCAAGGTAATGCCTCGAATATATTGCAGATGATCCAAGGAAATATCAGGATGAAGCCAGATGATTTCAACCACGCGGTCCAGTAGCCATTTGCGCTCCATTTCCGTCATCTTGACCATGACAAGCGACCCGGCCGCAATCAACTCGGTGCTGAGAGAGTGCAACTGTGAGCGGATTTTATCGTAGCGCAGACAGGGTGCCGGTTTAGGCTGATATTCGTTGAAGGACATAAAATCATCGATTGGCAGCTTTTCTTTGCAGGCAGGCTGCTTAAGGTAACCAGCCTGCTGCAAGGCCCACAATCCCTTGATTGCCCGTGCCAGGGCATCGGGGTCGTGCTGAATGGCCTTCCGCTGCTGCAACTGATCACTGGCAAAGATCCTGGCCTCCACCGAGCCGAACCCCAGCGCCCGAACCCGGTTGCGATCAATATAAATCGGCTCCTTGTCCTCAATTGCATAACGCTGAAGGATTGAGCCGGGAATATCGTTCATGTCGAGAGCCACCACATGGGAAAACAGATTATAGACCCCGCCCGGAATATTGCGGTGATAGGCTCGGATCAGGTCGGAGACATAAAATTTCCGATCCGGGGCATCGCGAGCTGCGTCGGTTTCCCCCATCTGCACCCAGATATTGGCGACCAACACCTTGAGGGCTGTTGCATTTTTCCGGATAGCCTCGGCTAGGCCAGGCACCTGGAGAATGGGAATAATCGAGGTGTAGAGACTGCCTGGCGCAAACAGAATGATGTCCGCCTGCTGAACCAATTGAACCACTTCGGGCTGGAGAAAGGGCTTGCGGCTGAAATCGACCAAAACCCGATCAACCGGATACGCCCGCCTGGCCTTGCCCGATTTGTATTCGCTGGTGACCAGCACGCCGTTACCGTAGAGCATCTGCAACTGAGACAGGGTGGTGGTGCAAGGCAAAACAGAGTTCTGCCGCACCCCCAGACAGGCGGAGAGTTCACCCAGGCCGCGGATCGTTGCAGTCCGGACGACCTGATGCGAGGCCAGCAACTGGATGGCAGTCAAGGCCGGGTCAAGTTGCCTGTAAATGGCGGCGGCCAGCAGAAGATTGCCCAGGCATTGCGGCCGGTGCAAGGTTGGACTCAAACGTGGATCGCTGGAGAGCAGCGTGGTTAATTCAGTGAGGTAGGTAAGGAGCGCCTCGGGCAGATCGGCAAGGGCCGCCCCCGTATCCTGGAGCAACTGCGCGGCTGAAACAGGACGGGAGATGAAGCGATAATTGAAAACAGCATGCAACGCCGCAACGCAGCGCCGGGCAGCCGCCCTGTCCAATCCATACTTTCGAACAAGGTTCTCACGCCGGATTGAGGAGATAAGGACATGGCGCAAATCGCCGAGAGCAATCAGCGGCAGGTCTTTTTGCAACTCCCCGGTTGAACCGCCGTCATCGGTGACGCACACTACTGAACTGACTTGGGGAAAGACCTGTTTCAGCCCGACAAAAGGGTTTCTGGTCCAACCAAGGCGGCGGGAATCGCCGCCGATGATATTGGAGAGCCCGGTGCCACCCCCGAAGACCACCACTTTGACGGTGCTTGCATCCAGAGATTCGATCTGTTGCCGGAGTTTACTGAACAGTGAAGCTATGACCGGTGGAAACCCGCCGGAGGCGGTACCCAGAACAATAGAGGTGATCTTTTCCTCCAGTGTGCCTTCCGGGAGAACATCAAGGACGGAAAAACCCTCCGAGGTCAGAAACTGCAACTGATTCTTGAGCTGTTGCTGCCCGGCCATACACTCTCGCTACAGGTAGAAAGGGAAAGAGAAAAACACGACACCAGGTAAAACAGCCTATACCGATGCTGCCTTCAGCAGTTGCTCAACCCTGAGCAGGTCTTCAGGTGTATCGACCTCTACCGAATCATGATCGGTCAGCACCACCCGGATGGAATACCCGTATTCAAGGGCACGCAACTGTTCCAGTTTTTCGAACCGCTCCCACTGACCTTCCGGCAAACCGACAAAGGTGATGAGAAATCCTTTGCGGTAGGCGTAAAAGCCGAGGTGTTTATAATAGGTTGGCCGCTCCTTTTCCCCTGGGTCACGCTGAAAGGGGATCGGTGAGCGTGAAAAATAAAGGGCGTTACCGTGGCAGTCGAACACAGTTTTGACATGATTGGGATCGTTGATCTCCTCCGGCCGGACAATCTTATAGATAAGGGTAGACATGGGCAAGGAGGGGTCGATGAGCAGCGGCCGGGCAACCTGTTCAACGATCTCCGCCGGAAACAGAGGCTGGTCTCCCTGGATATTGACAATCACATCCTGATCAGAGATGGCGAGTAACTGAGCGGCTTCGGCCAGCCGGTCTGTGCCGGTGGCGTGATCAGGCCGGGTCATAACCCAGGAGCCGCCGAAGGATTCGACGGCTCTAGCTATACGTTCATCGTCGGTGGCCACCACCACCTGAGAGATGAGATCGACCTGCCGCGCTCGCTCAACCACGTGCTGGATCATGGGTTTCCCATGAATCAGGGCCAGCGGCTTGCCCTCAAAACGGTTTGACTGGTAGCGGGCGGGAATAATAGCAATAATTTTCTGTGAAACGGTGCTCATCGGCTATCCTGAGGCTGCTCCGGAGGGAGGCAACATTGGTTTGCGTTTTGATCTTATATCATGATACAGTGCGGCAAAACAAAAGGCAATCACCAAAAAATCCATTACCTTACCAAGGATACTCCCCTTGCCCGTTCCCCCTCATCCCCTGGCTGTCCTTGCCGACCATGAATGTCCTCTGTTGCGGTCGCATGCACTGGCCCGTTCCTTAAACCTTCCATTGGTCACTGATCCGCAAACCGCCACGCTCTTGCTGCGTTTCACCCCGGAGCGGCTCGAATTATGCAAGCCCGGAGATTTCGAGTTGCCCGGTGCATTGTGGGTGGATTTTGCCAGACCGGCCGCCCGGCGACGCTTGCGCTTTGCTGGCCGCGAACTCCTGGTCCAGGCAACCAAGGTTCGAAAGACCCTGCAGCCTCTGCTCATCGACGCCACCGCCGGCCTCGGACGCGACGCGTTCCTTCTTGCCGCCGCCGGATTTCGGGTCCAGATGCTTGAATGCAACCCAGTGGTCGCGGCCCTCCTGGAAGATGGCCTGGAACGGGCCCGCCACGTCGATGAACTCGCGGCCACGGTGGAGCGGGTTCAGCTGGTCGCGGGTGATGCGTTGGAATACCTGCCCACCCTGGGCGAACAACCGGATGTCATCTATCTTGATCCCATGTTCCCGGAGCGCACCAAATCCGCCAAGGTAAAGCAGGAGCTGCGCTTGCTGCAATTGCTCGATCAAAAAACTGCTGCCCCGGAGGAAATGCTACGGCTGGCTTTAACGTTGCGGGTCAAAAAGGTAGTGGTCAAGCGACCGCTCAAAGGGCCGCAACTGTTGGAGTTGCAGCCTTCCTACACGATCAAGGGCAAGGCAGTCCGTTTTGATGTGTATGTGGGAGGAGAAAAGAAGGCACCGAGCAGTTGATTCGGATCACCGGAACCGGTAACCCGAATCAGGGACGTGGTGTAACAAGAACAGATCAGGCCTGTGCGGCCTTTTTGAGGGCAGCCGCAATCTTTATTTTCTGTTCTTCCGGCAACAAAATCGGCACCTGATAGGTCAAGGCCCGTTCGATAATTGCCGCCGAGGCAGGCAAAGCCTGCGGATCATAGAGCACCCGGCGTTTGCCGTGGGCGCTGAAAGGCCAGCCACTGTGACAGTAGGTTTTACCTTCGAGCAGGTGCTCCCATTTAGGATAGTAGTGCCAGCCGTTTTCACTCCACCGAACCGCGCCCACCCCTTGGTCGCGCAGCACCTGGTTAACGGCTGTGGTCCGTTTCGGGTCTGGCAGCATGAAGGTGAGGAAGGTGGCCGAATCGCCCCCTGTATCAAGGATCTCACGGAATGTAACCCCGGGTAGCGCACTCACCTCTTCCTGAAAGAAAGCTTTGTTTTTCTTCTGCGCCGCAACAATCCCGTCCAACTTGGCCAACTGGGCCAGACCAATAGCACCCTGAATCTCCATCATCCGGTAGTTAAACCCGATGAAGGGGCGGCCCTCGCCGCCTCGGCCGCCCGGATTGGCGCACATGGTCATGACCGTGGTCGTGGTACTCGGACATGCGTTGCCACAGCTTTTCATCGCTGGTGATGCACATGCCGCCCTCGCCGGTGGTCATGGTCTTGACCGCATCAAAAGAGAAAGTGCCGATTGCGCCAAAACTGCCGAGATGCCGTCCCTGCAACCGACCGCCGGCCGCCTGGGCCGTATCCTCGATCACCGGGATATTGTGCCGATCGGCAATGGCCTTGATTTCCTCGATCCTCGCTTGCGCTCCCATCATGTGCACCGGAATGATGGCCTTGGTTTTGGAGGTGATCTTCTTCTCCAGGTCGGCGGGATCCATATTGAAGGTTAGATCGACCTCGGTGAACACCGGAACAGCGCCGCAATCAAGGATCGCCTCCCAGGTGGCGACAAAGGTGAAGCCCTGGGTGATGACCTCATCCCCTGCACCGACACCGAGCGCAATCAAGGCAACCTTGAGAGCCGCTGTCCCGGAGGTCACGGCCTGGGCATGGGCGGCACCGGTATAGGCGGCAAAAGACCGCTCAAATTCAAGCACCTTCCACACATCCTTGCGCTGGGCCGCAAACTCGTAACGAAAAAGCACACCGCTCTCGAGCACTTCCAGGACCTGCTGCTTTTCCTCTGCTCCAAAAATCTCAAAACCAGGCACAATCTACCTCTTGCAATGTTGGATGAAAAACCAGAAATTCCTTGCGGCCGCAGTTGAACAATCAGTCCGCATCGCGGGGCAGGACATAGCCGTTGTCGATCAGTCGCACCTTGCCGTCGATATGGACCGCCAGCGCCAGCACCGTGCGCTCGTCAACCCTGTCGACCGGCTCCAGAGTCTCGCAGTCGACAAAGCTAGCATAATCGATGGCGGTACCGGCAAAAGAATGAATATGGCGCTCCAGAATAATTGCCAGTTCGGCCACCGACCGCTGCCCCTGGCCCGCCTTTGTCCGGGCCAATTGTAGAGCGGTCGACAAACTGAGAGCCGCAGCCCTGTTGGCCGGATTGAGGTTGGCGTTGCGCGAACTCATCGCCAGCCCGTCTGCCTCGCGAACAATCGGATGGCCGACAATGTTGACCGGGATGTTCATATCGGCAACCAGGCGGCGGATGATCGCCAGTTGTTGAAAATCTTTCTCACCAAACACTGCCGTATCGGGTTGCACGACATTAAACAACTTGCTGACCACTGTCGCCACCCCGGCAAAATGTACCGGCCGACTCCTGCCGCAGAGATGGGTGGCCAGATGCTTCACCCGTACCTCGGTCTGAAACCCCTGGGGGTACATCAGATCAGGGGTCGGTGCAAAGACTGCCGCCACTTTTTCCCGGCGAACCAAATCCATATCACGCTCAAAATCCCGGGGATACCTGTCCAGATCTTCATTGGGTCCGAACTGGGTGGGATTAACGAACAGGCTGACCACCACCAGGTCGCAAAGGGTCGCCGCCCGGCGCATAAGGCTGAGATGCCCTTCGTGAAAATAACCCATGGTCGGCACCAGGCAGATGGTCGCGCCTGAGCGGGTCCTCGTCCTGGACCACCCATTCATCGCTTCCGGATTGCTGATAATTTCCATCATTTTTTCAATTGGTTGAGTCGAGATTGTATCATTTCCCGAATCGGATCGGCCTTTCCCTGTCCCGATTTAGAGCCGGTCAACTCGAGGTATTTTCCGTACATAGCCGCCGCTTCGTCCTTCTTGCCCAGCTGCTCGTTCACCCGACCCAGGGCCCTGTAGGCTGCGGGCGCGAACCCTTCATTGACGGCCAGTTCGGTGTAGAGCGCAATGGCCTTGTCGAACTGTTGCTCATTCTCATATAGTCCTGCTAGTTTCGTCAGCACCAGCGGTTTGAGCGGCGATTTTGCAGAAACACCGGCATTTATCTCCACCAGTCGGGAGATTGCCTTGGGACGCTGTCCTTCCTTGTCCTCAAGAAAGGCCAGATCGATCTGTGCCCAGAGCCCGGATGCGGTCGAACCATATTCCTGCACCACCTTTTCTAACATCTGCCGATTATCCTGCTTGGCGATGAGGGCGGCATCAAGGGCGGCAGCCGCCTTATCGGCACGGTGGTCGACATAGGCGGTGTAGGCGGATATGGCGACGGCGAGAAGCACACACATCGAAATGGTCAGCCAGATAGCTTGTTGATTCTTTCGGATAAAGGTAATTGCCTTGGGTGGCAGGTTGAACTGCTCAAGCAAACCCATGACAGGACCCAGCTGTTGCAATTCGATTTTTTTCGGGTCAAAGGCACTCTGTTCCGCCATAATGATCTGCTCCTGTCACAACAAGGTTGGTGAGGGGGTATCCTCGGGCTGCTGGCAATAACCGTTGCGCTTCACCGTCTCAAACTGTAAAGAAAAACACTCCGGTCGGTCTCCCACAGCATTTGGCACAAGAAAATGAGCGGGATTCGTTTTCGCCCCGGCACCGGGATTTTCGATTATAACCCGGCAAAAAAAAAAAGCATCAGGCAATCCATGACGGTAACGCAAAAACCCTCCCCGCACACACAGCCCGTTGCCCCTTTCTCAGGTTGCCTCCACGGTCATTTCAGGAGAAACCATGGATGATCGCCAAATCCTGACTGTTTCCGAACTCAACGGCGCCATCCGCAGCCTGCTCGAAGGACGCTTTCCCTTTGTCAGCGTCACCGGCGAAATCTCCAATCTGCACAAGCCCTATTCCGGTCATTTCTATTTCACCCTCAAGGATGCCGGCGCCCAGATCAAGGCGGTGCTCTTCAAAATGCAGCAGCGCTATCTGGCTCAGATACCAAAGGACGGGGCGCACGTGGTCTGCCGTGGCCGGATCTCGGTCTACGAACCGAAGGGCGATTATCAACTGATCGTCGACACTATCGATTTCCACGGTGCAGGTGCCCTGCAGCAGGCTTTTGAGCAGTTAAAGCGACGGCTGGCAAACGAAGGGCTGTTCGACGAGCATCTCAAACGGAGCCTGCCACGCTTCCCTGCCCATATTACCCTGATCACTTCCCCACGGGGAGCAGCGGTGCATGACTTCATCCGTATCGCCACGCGCCGTTGTCCGCCGGTCAGAATTGCGGTCTATCCGGTGACCGTGCAGGGAGAGCAGGCAGCGGTCGATATGATCCGGGCCCTTGAGGAGATCAACACCCGCGCAGCAACAGAGGTGATCGTCCTCTGCCGGGGCGGCGGCTCCACTGAGGACCTTTGGGCCTTCAACGACGAACACCTGGCCCGGGCCATCCGCCAGTCCGCCCTGCCGGTCGTCAGCGCTGTTGGCCATGAAATAGATTTCACTATTGCCGATTTCGCCGCCGACCTCCGTGCCCCCACCCCCAGTGGCGCTGCGGAGTTGCTGACGCCGGACCGCGAAGCTCTGCTCGGCAGGATCAACCAGCAACGATTGCGGATACGCCGTATCCTCCGCAACCAGATCGACCGGTCCCAGCAGCGGCTGCTTCTCGCCAGGCATCGGCTGGAAACCATGCCCCACCCCCTGGACAGGCTTATGCTGCGGCTTGACCAATTGGCTGCACGCCTTGAACGTTCTCTCAAAACAACCGTCGGTGAGCAACAGCGGCGACTGGATAGGGCGACCCTGGGCCTGGCGCGGTTGAATCCGTCCCATCGACTCGACCTGCACGAGCAGCGGCTGCAAGAACTACACAATCGGCTGGCGCACGCGGCCCGGTTGCAAATCCAGGCTAAAATGGAACAATTCGGCCGGGCAACCGGCGTCCTCCATGCGGTCAGCCCTTTGGCGACTCTGGCGCGAGGATATGCGATTGTCCGAAAAACCGGCAGCAAAAAACGAGTATTAACAGAGGCGGTCGACGTCGCTCCTGGTGAAACGGTGGAAGTAATCCTCCATCGCGGGGAGTTAGTGTGCAGGGTGGAACGAAGAGAAATTTCGGAACGAGGGGAAGGCGAAATCGAAGATCAATCAAGAACGGCGTCGACTTCCTGATCGATATACGCAATGGCTTTAGCCAGTTGCTGCGGGTTTTTGCGGGCGGTCTTGCGCAGGATGTCGCCCCAGTCCTGGAGCATGGAGGAATCAACCTTGCGCGTCGCATTGGGCCGACACCATTCCATTCCTATTTTAGTACCCAGATTGTCCAGGGCCGCTCTCTGTGCCGGACGCTGTTCCGCTGGGGTCTTGGCAAGAATCTCTGCGGAGATCTCCTGCCAACCGTCGGATAAAAAATTCCCTTCCTGAAACACCTTGAACCAGCGCCGCTCCTCGGTGCTCAGCTTAGCAGGTATTGCATACTGATACGCAGACGTTCGGCCGGTCAGTGCCGCTTGGGCCTCACTGGCCAACGACGGCGTCACGCTGATAACGAGCATCGACAGCAAAAAGATCATGCCCACAATTATAGTTCTCACGGTTTCTCCACAGGAAACTTGGCACATGTTAGTCACGACTACAAATTAACATGCCCCGGTATCGGTGTCAAGAACCAGTCCTAAAAAATACAATTTTTTGTACCCGAAATACACTCTCCGCAGTCCCGGCCTTTCAGGCGGCTCCGGTCACCCCGGCTTCGGCAAAGGTGGCCACCTCGGTGAGAATAGCGACCGCCGCCTCGACCAGATTCATCGACAGGGCCGCGCCGGTACCTTCGCCCAGCCGGAGATTGAGGTCAAGCAGCGGTCGGCGTTGCAATTTGTCCAGCAGCGCACCGTGACCGGGTTCGACACTGCGATGGGCACAGATGATATAATCGCGGACAAAGGGCTCCAGGCTATAGGCGATCATCGCTCCGGCGGTGGAGATGAAGCCATCAACGATCACCGGTTTGCGGTTGGCCGCCGCTCCGATGATCAGGCCGGCAATGGCCCCGATCTCAAAACCTCCGACCTTGGCCAGTACATCAAGACCATCCTTGGCATTGGGCCTGTTGACGCTCAACGCCTTCTCGATCACCGCAATCTTGTGCCGCAGGCGCGCATCGTCGATACCAGTGCCTCGCCCGGTGAGTTCTTCGACCTTCTTACCGGTGAACACAGCGGCAATGGCGGCGCTCGGCGTCGTGTTGCCGATTCCCATTTCCCCTGTACCGAATACGTCGACCTCTGCTGACAGGCGGTTAGCGACTTCGATGCCGGCCTCCACCGCCATCACCGCATGGGTCCTGGTCATGGCCGGGCCATAGACCATGTTGGCCGTGCCCCGGCCAATTTTTTTGGCAATAACCTTTCCGTCCCGCACCAGTTCGGCAAAATCGTCCACTGCCCCGACATCGACCACACAAACTCCCGCGCCGGCCTGCCGCGCCAGGGCGTTGATCCCCGCTCCGCCCCGAATAAAATTATGAACCATCTGGGTGGTGACTTCAGCTCGGATATTTTGAGACCCCCTCCGCCGTCACACCGTGATCGCCCACCATGACCACTACCTTTTTCCGGGCCACCGGCGGCTGCATCGAACGGGTTATGCCCGCGAGATCAATGGCCAGATCCATCAGATCGCCCAGTGCCCAATGCGGCATGGTCAATTGATTGAGGCGTTCCTCGGCTCTTTTGCCGATACTCGTGGTCCTGGGGATAAATTTTGCGGAAAGGTCGAATCGAGAAAACTAAGGGCGCTATCGTTATACATGCTCACATCCTGCTCTGGAAAAAGTGCTAAGACCTTGTTGGATCACGGCCCGGCGGACCGCCTCACTCGCTGCCGGCCAGGGTGCGGTCGTAGAGCTTGCCCACCCCGTACTCCTTGCGGCGCTGGAATTTTTCGTAGGGAGGGCCGATCAACTGCATCTCCGGATACTGTTTCTGGATCTGCATGGCGATCTCCATCTCCTTGGTGCAACCGGTGGAATAAGTAGCATCCTTGCCGGTCCATTCCGGCGGCACCTTTTTGCCCATCAGTTCAAAGGATTTGACGATGTCGTCAACGCTCTGGAATCGCCAGATGTCGATCTGTGCCGGACCGCTGAAAGATCTCCCACATGTACATGATGTCGTCGGCATCCATGCCCTCGACGAAATGCTCGCCCGGGTTGATAATCACCACATCGTGCAGCGAGGAGCGCAGAAATTCGACAAAGAAATTAAGGATTTCCTTAGCGGTTTTCAGCTGACCGGGGATAGAGCCGACGATGGCCGAATAGAACATGATGGTCTTGCCCTGGGCCTTTTCGCGTTTGACCATGTCGATCAGGGCCTCGGCCTTGTGCCGCAAGGCCGCTCGCGAGAAACGAACCGCTCTGGGGTGATGCGGTTTGAGCAGAATGTCGACCTCACCATCGTCGCCGGGGACAATGGAAACGATATCACGGGTAAACTGAAAATGGTTGGAAATGTTCTCGCGGCCGCCAGGATTGCGGTACACGACCAGATCGGCCTCTTTAAAAGCGCGGGCATAGGTGACCGATGTCAGTAACGGATTAAAGGGTTCACGGGTGCCGTCAGAGATGACCAGCAGCCGGTTGTCGCTGTCAAGGTGGCGGAGCAGTTGATTTTTTGAAATCTTGGCCTCGCCGATGATATCAGCATCTTCGAGCAGATCATCCAGGGTCGGGTCTTCAAGAAGATCAACAAAGGAAACCCGATGGTAGTAAAAATCCTGCTTGACCGCCAGGATCACCTTAATGCCGATCTTCATGAAAATGCGAAGAATGGCCAGATCAAAGACGATTTCGCCCGACCGACCACCCACCCAGAGGATGCAGGGTCGCCGCCTGCCGGCGATGACATCCTGCAGCCAGTTGCAGATCCACTGCCATTCCGGGGTGTCCAGGGGCTTGTTCATCACCAGACGGATAGCCTCCATATCCGGGGGGTGATCCTGCCGCCAGATGGGCCGCATCGAACTGAGGAGGAGCAAACGGCGCAAGCGCAGCAGGTGCAGCTGCAGATCGATGTCGGTCAGGGTTGTGTCGGCAGTAATCTCCAGCCCTTCTGGAGAATTGAAAGCCTGTTCAAAAGCCTCGGACTGAAGGAAAGCAGCCACCCGTTTGTTTTCCCGCTCCCGCTCGACAGCCAGTGGTCGGTCGATCTCGCTGATAGTGGTAAAAATGCCGAGCAACCGCTTCTCGATCCGACCAGGCAACTGTACCTTGTGCATTATTTCATGGTTGTACTTAATAGTCAGCAGACTGAGCAGATAGCGCTGTTTGTAGGTATCGGTCACCACCTCGCGGACTAGTTTCTCCAGCCGGGTCCAGATGCCGATGTAGGCCGAAGTCAACACCGTGTCGGCCCGCTTCTCGATGATAGCCGCAAACAACTCGTCCGAGCAGGGATAATAGATTTGCTCGTCCTCAAGATGGACGATGAACTTGAGCTGCTCGGGCGAGGCCACCACATCCGGGAAGGTCTCGTAGGCCAGATGATTTTCTGTAAAAAAATTGGTCAACCAGGCATCCCGGTCAGGGTCCTGCCCTTTAATGTAGCGAATGATCTCACTCATATTCGTAGTCCTGTCGCAATCCTCTGTTAACCGTCATACTGCTGCTTCCGGGAGGGTACGGGAGCACTTTCATGAACGCAAATCCGAATCAACCAGCAGTGTCTTGATCTCTGCCGCGACCTCCGAGGTCTTTCGGCCCTCGACATCAATCTCAATATCCGCTGCCGCACGGTATAGCGGTAACCGGATTCGATACAGCCTTTTAGCCTTGTCCATATCCTGCAAGAGGGGTCTTTTTTTGATCTTTCGCGCTGCGTCCGGATGTTGCTTGAGGGTGGCGAGGATGCCTTTGAGGCTTGAATGGAGATAGACGATGCGGCCCAGACGACGAATATTGCGCACCATGAAGAAGCCGCCGCCGGTGGAAACGATGCTGCCACTGACGCAATGCTCAAGCCAATCAGCCGCCTGCTGTTCGACCCGACGGAAGGCGGGCTCGCCCTGCTCAGCGAACAGGGTTCGAATTTTGGTTTTCAGAAAAGACTCGATAAGATCGTCGGTATCAATAGCAAACCGGCCGGTCTCCGTCGCCAGAGCCCGCGCCGTCCTGCCTTTACCCACCCCCATGAAACCGATCAGAATAATGTTATCGGCCACTTTATCCGCCTTTTTCCTTTTTTGTTCACAGGTTGATGATACGGCACACCGTATCCCTCCATTGGTCTCTAGTTGGCCGCTGTTCATGGCTCGGCCTGGGCAGTCTATATACTGTGTGGACAAAAAAAAATCTCGAGCGTTTGCAGGGCTTATTGTTTTTTCCAATGGGCCATTCTCCATCTCACCCATTTCTACTGTCTATCCCATGAAATCAGATTCGCTGGCAACCTATCCCAACTGGGTACCCGACCAGACCTCCCCATAAGCTGCTCATGCTCAATAGATAGAGCGAAAAACACAGCAAAGAGATGGGCAGTGCTCATACGAATCAAGGACGGTAGGAGACGAAACGAACCTGTCATCGTTATATTTCAGCAACACCCCACTTGCTAAAAGGCTCCACACACAATGCCGCGTTATAATAACGCGCGTCTCCCGTGACCTCCTCGCCGATCCAGTCCGGTCGTTGAAAGGACTGATCCTCCCGTTCCAGTTCAATCTCTGCCACGACCAACCCTTGATTTATTCCGAGAAATTCGTCAATCTCCCAGATAAATCCATGTGTGAAAATGGTATATCGCTTCTTTTCGATTTGCGGTTGCGGGCAGAGGGTATCCAGCATCTCGCGGGCCTCAATCAGAGGAATTTCGTACTCGTACTCGCTGCGGGCTGCACCTACGGTTGCCCCCTTAACAGTCAGGAAGCCTTTGTCTCCAGCTATGCGTACCCGGACTGAGCGTTCTTTACTCGCACAAAGATAGCCTTGGCGGTATTCGATTCCTTGGGCCAGCCCGCGCCAACCCTCATCGACAAGAAGAAATTTACGTTCGATTTCCTGTGCCATCACCTACCTCTTGACATGTCCTTGGTTGAGTCACGGTTGCGGATTGGGTCTTCAGCCCTCGCTTTCGATATCCTAGCCAATTGCAGGGACCAGGTTCCGAAATAATCCCTGCCGTCGTACGATATTCGGTTTCCAGGCATCCGGCAACACCTCTCCGCCGAGCCTGCAACCGGAGGCCCCATCTCTGCCGACCTGCGGGCATTTCCGGGGTCATTTCCTCTCAAACTCACCACATTTTCTGGTTTCCGACCATCAACAAACCAACAAATCATCAGCTGAACCCGACAGAAAAAATGGTTGCCAATGTTTTGTCAAGATAATAGCTGCGTGTCCCATCTCATCAATTATCCATTTAAATTCAAAGAGATCGCCATCGAGGTCAGTATTCCTATCTTTGCTTGACACCTCCGGCGCCTCCTGGTATCACAGAGCTGACTTTCACCACAGTCCCACTGTTCGGAGACTCATGCTCAAAAAAAAACTGCCCCTGATAGTCCTGATGCTGGCTTTTACTCTGTCTTCGCAGTTGCTGCGGGCGGAAGACAATGTGCTCAGCACCATTAAAGAAGCGACTAGACAGTACGAGGCCGGCGATTATTCCGGATCAGCCTCCAATCTCGATTATGCCGCCCAGTTGGTCCGCCAGCAAAAAAGCGAACGAATGAAAGCCCTACTGCCCGAACCCCTGTCCGGCTGGGAGGGAAAAGAAGCCAGTGCCCAAGCCTTGGGTGCGGCCATCCTTGGGGGCGGCGTCACCGTCAGCCGCGAATACAAGAAAGGAAACGCAAGTGTGAGCGTGGAGATCGTCTCCGATTCGCCGGTGCTGCAGTCAGTGCTGATGATGGTCAACAATCCCATGTTCGCAGGGGCCGGCGGCGGCAAGCTCGAAACCCTGAAAGGCCAGCGGGCGATCGTCAAATACGACAACAGCAAAAAAAGCGGCGAGCTCTATATTGTCGTCGCTTCGCGCTTTGTGATTACTATTAAAGGACGGCAGGTCGTCAGGGAAGATTTACTCGCCTATGGCGAAGCCATCGATTATCGGGTCTTGGAGAAAAACTGATAATCATTCGGGGGAAAGAAGCGGCTTTCCCCCGAATGAAAGAAAACCATGACCTCCCGGGGAATGCTGGCGAGGTTTTTTCCGTGCGAGAGTGGTTACCCCTGTTACGACTGGTTAAGAATTGGCCTTCTTCCTGTAACAGGGGTTTTTTATTGTCAGGCCACAGAAAGGTGTAATCATGGGCGTTGAGGAGAAAAACAAGCAACCGATTCGGCAGGAAGTGACCGATGAAGCCATCTTCAAGGTGGCCAAGGAGATCGTGGTCAAATTCATCGAGGTAGGCCGCCTGACGCCGTCATCCTTCGAGGAAACCTTTGACCGGGTCTACAAGGCCATCGAACGGACGGTGCGCTCCAAATGAGCAGGGACTTGCTTGACTCGGCCCTGAACGCCGCCCCGGCCAAACCCCGCCATATCCACCTGATTGGCATCTGCGGTACAGGTATGGCCGCCATGGCCGGCATGCTCCAGCAGCAGGGGTTCATGGTCACTGGTTCGGACCAGAACGTCTATCCTCCGATGTCTGACTTCCTCGCCGGCCTTGGCATTGAGGTGATGGCCGGCTATGGTGCCGCCAATCTCACCGTTCGCCCTGATCTGGTGATCGTCGGTAATGTGGTCCGAGTGACAAACCCCGAGGCTGTTGAGCTGGCGCGTCTGCGCATTCCTTACCTGTCGATGCCCCAGGCTTTGGGCCATTTTTTCCTGGAGGGCAAAAAATCGCTGGTGGTGGCCGGGACCCACGGCAAAACAACCACCTCATCGCTGCTCGCCACGACCCTGCACCGCATCAGTGCCACCCCTGGTTTCATGATCGGCGGTCTCGTCGAGGCCTTTGGCCGCAATTCCCATGTCAGCGACGGCCCTTATTTCGTGGTCGAGGGCGATGAATACGATACCGCTTTCTTCAACAAGGTTTCAAAATTCCAGCATTACCGGCCGCATTGCGCCATTCTCACCTCGGTGGAATTCGATCACGCCGATATTTTCTCCGATCTGGCCGCCATTAAAGCCTCCTTTGCCGAATTCATCGGCCGCATACCATCCGAGGGCGCCCTGGTGGCTCACATCGATGATCCGGTGGTGGCGGAGTTGGCCGCAGCGGCCTCATGCCCGGTGATCGGCTATGGCGCCAGTGCGGGGTGCCCATGGCGGTTGGCGGACCTCAAGGTTCACGGGCTTGCCAGCGAGTTTGCAGTGTATCATCATGAAAATTTTCTGGGTCACTGCCGCCTGCCCATGCCGGGCCTGCACAATAGCCTCAATGGGCTAGCGGTAATCGCCCTGCTCAGCCATCTTGGTTTTGCCTTTAGTGCCATTGTCAAAGGGCTGGCCTCCTTTGAAGGGGTCAAGCGGCGGCAGCAGATTCGCGGCGTGGTTCGCGGCGTCACCGTGGTTGATGATTTTGCCCATCATCCCACCGCGGTCCGCGAGACCTTGAATGCCCTGCGAATGGCCTGGCCGGATAATCGATTGATGGTGGTTTTTGAGCCGCGCACCAATTCCAGCCGGCGGGCTGTGTTCCAGCAGGACTATGCCGGTGTCTTCGGCGCAGCCGACGAAGTTCTGATCCGCGAGCATGTGCCGCTGGATACCCTTCCTCTTGATGAACAATTTTCTTCTGCTCAGCTGGCTGCCGATCTCCAGGCAAAGGGAATCAAGGCACATGCCTATCCCGATACCGACGCCATTCTCGACTCCCTTGGCGCGGTTTGCGAGGCCGGCGATGTGGTCGTTATCCTTTCCAACGGCGGTTTTGACGGTATCCATGAGCGACTGTTGGCCCTGCTCGGGCAGGCGGCTTGACAGTTTCCTGCATATACTTCCCGTTTCTTCCGCCGGTTGAGAGCGGTTGGCCTCAAACGCCGCTCTTCTTATTTCAAGGAGTCCGTCTATGAACATTGCGGTGATGAAAGAGACCCATCCGGGCGAGGCCCGGGTGCCCATGGTGCCGGCCACCGTGGAACGTCTGGTTAAACTGGGGGCCGAGGTAGTGGTTGAGTCGGGCGCAGGACTCAGCTGTCGCTTTGATGATGCGGCCTATCTTACTGTGGGCGCGGCCATTTCCATGTCAAGAGAGGAGATGCTGCGCGGCGCTGATATCGTCCTGCGCCTGCGCAAACCGCCGCTGGCGGAGATCCCCCTGATGCGCCGGGGTGCGATCCATATCAGCTATCTTGATCCCTTCAACGAACGGGAACTGGTCGATGGACTGGTGGCGGCAGGGATCAGCGGCGTCAGCCTGGAGATGATTCCGCGCACCACCCTGGCGCAGAAGATGGACGTGCTCAGTTCCCAGGCCAATCTGGCGGGGTATGTCTCGGTTTTGCTCGGGACCGCACATCTCGACAAGATCCTGCCGATGATGACCACCCCAGCTGGAACTGTCAAGCCGGCCAAGGTGTTTGTCATCGGCGTCGGTGTTGCCGGTCTGCAGGCTATCGCCACGGCTCGGCGGCTCGGTGCCAGGGTTGAGGCCTTTGATACCCGACCTGTGGTCGAAGAGCAGGTCAAATCGCTGGGGGCTAAGTTCGTCAAGGTCGATCTCGGGGCCACCGGACAGACCAAGGACGGCTACGCCACCCAGCTGACTCCGGAACAGATGGAACTTCAGAAGCAGGGCATGGCCAAGGCCTGCGCCCAGGCCGACATTGTCATCACCACGGCGCAACTGTTCGGCCGGTCGGCGCCACGGATTGTTGATCGTGCCATGATAAGCCAGATGCAGCCAGGCTCGGTCATCGTCGATATGGCGGTCGAAACCGGCGGCAATGTCGAGGGGTCCGAACTGGACAAGGTGGTGGAAATTCAGGGCGTCAAGGTGGTGGGTCTCGGCAATTTGCCCGGCCATGTGGCGCTGACCGCCAGCCAGATGTATTCGTCCAACCTCGGCAACTTTGTCGCTCATTTCTGGGACAAGGAAGCCAAGGCCTTCCGGCTCAATCTGGACGACGACATTATCAAAGGAGCGCTCATCACCCATGACGGTGCGCTCTTCAGTGAGATGTACAAGAGCATCATCAACAAATGAGGAGCGCGATGACTGCCGTTTACTTGATTTTTATTTTTGTCCTGGCGATTTTTTTAGGGTTTGAGCTGATCTCCAAGGTGCCTTCGACCCTGCACACCCCGCTGATGTCAGCCTCCAATGCCATTTCCGGCATCACGCTGATCGGTGCCTTGGCGTCGATGGAGAATTCGCACCACGGGTTTACCGCCGTCCTCGGCACCCTCGCAGTTATTCTTGCCACCATTAACGTGGTCGGCGGCTACGCGGTGACCGACCGGATGCTGTATATGTTCAAGAAGAAGAGCAAGGAAGGCACGAAATGAGCCTGAATCAGGTTGGTATCAATTTCGTCTATGTGATTTCCGCAGCCCTGTTCATCTTCGGCCTGAAGATGCTGAGTTCGCCGGTGACCGCTCGCCGGGGCAACCTGATTTCCGCCTTGGGCATGCTCATTGCCATCGTTGCCACCTTGCTTGCTCAGGGGCTTGACTACCGGTGGATTCTGATCGGCATGCTCATCGGCAGCTTGTTGGGCATGGCCGGCGCCTATTTTGTCAAGATGACCGCCATGCCGGAAATGGTTGCACTGTTCAACGGTTTCGGCGGCTTGGCCAGCCTGCTTCTTGCCTGGTCTGAATATCACCAACACCCGGCCATGGCGCCAATCATCACCATCATCGCCGCACTGTCGGTGTTCATCGGTGGCGTTACCTTTACCGGCTCCATGGTGGCCTATGGTAAACTGGCCGGCAGGATTCCGCAAAAGGCCGTGGTCTTCAAGGGGCAGCACCTGATCAATGCAGGCATTCTCCTGGCTGCGGTTGGGGCTAGCGCCCTGTTTTACCTGCAACCGGATTCACTTTTCGGGTACCTCTTATTTCTCATCGTTGTCCTCGTGTCGCTGGGATTTGGCGTTACCTCGACCATCCCCATCGGCGGGGCCGACATGCCGGTTGTCATCTCGCTGTTGAACAGCTACTCGGGCTTGGCCGCCTGTGCCGCAGGGTTCGTGGTCTCCAACAACATTCTCATCGTTGCCGGCGCCTTGGTCGGGGCCAGCGGCATCATTCTCACCCAGATCATGTGCAAGGCGATGAACCGTTCACTGGCCAATGTGCTCTTCTCCGGTTTCGGCACCACCACCGCGAAAACGGGGGGGAGGACGGACCCAAGGGCGAGATTAAACCGGCCAGCGCCGAGGATGTCTATTACATCCTAGAGGCTGCCGATTCGGTCGCCTTCGTCCCCGGTTACGGGCTCGCTGTGGCCCAGGCCCAGCATGTGGTCAAGGAACTGGGCGATCTGCTTGAGGCCAACGGCGCCGAGGTTGTTTATGCCATCCACCCGGTTGCCGGGCGCATGCCCGGACACATGAACGTCCTCCTGGCCGAGGCCAATGTTCCCTATGACCAACTCGTCGAGATGGATGACATCAATCCGCGCATGGAAACGGTCGATGTCTGCGTGGTCATCGGCGCCAATGACGTGGTCAACCCAGCCGCGATCTTTGAAGAAAAGAGTCCGGTTTACGGCATGCCGATTATCGAAACCTTCCGGGCCAAAACGGTCATCGTCCTCAAACGCTCGATGAGCCCCGGTTTTGCGGGGATTGAGAACGCATTGTTCTTCGGTGAAAACACCCGCATGTATTTCGGCGATGCCAAGGTCTCGATTCAGGCCCTGGTGGCGGAGTTCAAGGGTGGAAAATGACGGATGAATTGCGCAACGTGCCTATTCGCACTGTCAACAGAACGCGAATATGAAATTGACAAGGGAACCGCTGATCGATCCGTGAGCCTTGAAGCTCACAGCGAAGATATCATAGTGATGGGGCGCGTCCAAAGAAGTCTGTTTCCCCATCTGCGCCACTGGTTCCACCTTGGTCCGGGTGCAAGGAAGCTGTTACTCGCACCGTTCGAGACCATCTCCGCGCTGGTCACTGCCGAACGAGCCGCTTTGATCACTTATTGCCGTCATGGTCAAAATGCCCTTCATTTCTTTTCATCACGCACATCGATTTCTTGGAGCTTATACGATTTACCTTGGTGGTGGATGATGCCGCCATCCTCCCACTTACTGGGTCGTTCGTAGTTCCCCTGCATCACCGAGATAAAAATAGCCCCAAACATGAAGCCAAACATAACCCAGAAAAAAGTTTCTCTCACTGTTCCCATCCTTTCATCATGGATTGTTTCTTTGATCTGATTGGGCGTGACGACTTTGAACACTTTTATGCAACCGGCATCAACCTGAGAAAACACCTAGCCATTTCCGGTTAAGTGCTTAATATTTTGACAATCATAAAAGCACCCGAACCGTTTTCAGGCCGGACGAATCTCAACTTTATCTTGCAGGTAGTTCTTTACCTCACCAATCGGCACTTCCTTGCGGTGGAAGATCCCGGCCGCCAAAGCCGCCTCAGCCTTAGTCTGGGTGAAGACTTCAAGGAAGTGCTCGGCACTGCCAGCGCCACTGGAAGCAATGACCGGGATGGTCACCGCAGAGCGAACGGCGTTGATCAGTTCCAGGTCAAAACCTGAGTTGGTGCCGTCTTTATCAATGCAGTTGAGCAGGATCTCGCCGGCACCCAGTTGTTCACAGACCTGCGCCAGAGTGACGGCATCGACCTCACGGCCTTCGCGGCCGCCCCTGATGGTGCACTGGTACCAGCAATAGTGTTCTCCATGCGGTCCGGGGAAGGCTGTCTCAATGACCCTGTGTTCCACGGCTTCAGGACGTTCCACATAGACCCGGCGCGGGTCGATGGAAATGACCACGGCCTGATTGCCGTAGACCCTGGCGATCTGCTCTATGGAACTGAGCCCAGTTGCCTTACCGGTTCGCAGCACCTCTTCCACGATCAGCACCGCGTCTGAGCCGATAGAGACCTTATCGGCGCCCGAGCGAAAATACTGCGAGGCCACCTCCAGGGAGCTGTAATAACGGCCCTCCCGGTCAGTGAAATCGCGGATGCCGCCACCGATGGTCAGAGGGACAAAAACATTTCTTGAGGTCTGCTGCAGAACTTCGAGCATGGGCATGTCCTGGAGCGGAAAATCACGGAAAGCGGTAATATTGAGAAAGGTGATTTCGTCGGCGCCTTGCTCGTAGTACTCACCGGCCAGTTCAACCGGTTTGCCCAGGTTGCGGACAGCGCCCTCCTCGCGGACATCGTACTGATCACCCTTGGTGACCACCAGATCGCCCCGGTCGTTGGCCCGCACATCCAAACAGGCAATAATTCGCTTAGCCAGGACCGTGGTTTTCGGGCAAGCAATGGGCCGGATGGCCTCGCGGTTGCCGGCAAGAAAATTCTCCAGCAATTGCAATCCGGCGCGGCCACTCTTTTCCGGGTGGAACTGGGTGGCCACCATGGTGCCTCGCTGGATGGAGCTGACAAACTCGTAGCCGTAATCAGTTGTGGTGAGGATGTCGTCCCGGGTGGCTGGCGTCACATGATAAGAATGGACGAAATAGAATTTTTCATGGCCCTCCAAGCCGTGGAAGAGCGGTGAAGCCTGATGGGCCTTGACGCCGTTCCAGCCGATGTGCGGGATGGCCAGGTCGGTGGTGAACCGCTGCACCCGGCCCGGAAGGATGCCCAGCCCCGGTTCTTCCGGGGCCTCTTCACTTGATTCGAACAGTGCCTGCAACGCAACGCAGATGCCGAAAAAGGGCTTGCCCGAGTGCAGAAAGCGGATCAGCGGTTCGCGCAGCTGTTTTTCCCGCAGGGTGCGCATGAGAGCGCCGAAGTTGCCGACACCTGGAAAAACGAGGCGTTCGGCACGGTCGATGTCTGCGCCGCTGTTGACCAGCGCCACGGTCTCGCCAAGGCGTTCGATGGCATTGATAACCGAGCGGACATTGCCGGCGCCGTAATCAAGAAGAGTAATCATGGTTTTTTCTGTTCAGATGCTTGCAAGGTGGGAGCGGAAACGGTACAAGATCAGGCTTGCCGGCGCTCTCTTTTGCGCCGTGCTTACCCGGAGTTATGAGAGTATTTACCAGTCAGCCGGAAAAAATGATTTGTAGAGCAGTTTCCGGTACAAGTCAAGCTCAATTCCCCGTTGAACGATATGCAGGCCATTGTCCTCGCCGCTGGATACGGCACCCGCTTGCGGCCGTATACAACCATTCGCCCCAAACCGCTGTTTCCGGTACGTAACCAGCCTCTGCTGCACCGGCTGATCAAACAGCTGCAGGCCTGCGATTGCCGGCCTATTCTGATCAACTGCCATCACCTGGCCGGGCAGATCGAGGCTTCGGTGGCAGCTTGGCCCGAGGTGCTTGTCCAGAATGAGCCGGAGATCCTCGGCACCGGCGGCAGTTTGCGCAAAGCCCTGGATCGCCTCGACAACGATCCGGTTTTGGTGATCAACGGCGACCTCTATCACGGGATCGACCTGGAGCAGGTGTACCATCGCCATCTCCTCTCGAAAAACGATGTCACCATGGCCCTGCACAATTACCCCCGCTTCAACACTGTCGGTGTGGCAGGGGATCGGGTACGGAGTTTTGGCAGCGAAGCAGATGCGCCGCTTGCTTTTACCGGTATCCAGGTGGTTGATCCGGAAGTGATTGAGCGGATCCCGGCCAACAGTTTTCATCACATCATCGACTTGTATCGCGAATTGGCCGTAGAGGGCCGAATTGGCTACTGCCGGGTGGACGGCATGCCGTGGCGGGATATCGGCACACCTGCGGATTACCTCCAGCTCCATGGGGAACTGCTTGCCCCGGAACCCCGGTGGCTGATCGATCCCTCCGCCCGGATAGGCTCCGGTGTCGTCCTTGAAGAATGGGGCTGCATCGGTGCAGGAGCGGTGATCGGTGACGATGCCCGCCTTTGCCGTGCCGTCGTCTGGGAGAGGGCGGAGGTGAGCAGGGGCAGCGTCTTTGTCGATGCCATTGTCACCGGTGACTCGGCAATTGATGCCGCTGCCTGTCGTCTGCTGGAGAGCCGGATATGAGCATGGCTGAACTCATCGCCCTGGCCGGCCACCTCCTCGGGAAGACGGCACAATCGTGGAATGAAACCAATGTGCAGGTTGCCGCTCTCGTGCCGGATGGCTCATCCCGCCGTTTTTTTCAGATGCGCGGACCAGGGCAGGAAACATATATCGCCATCCTGCCGCCGGAGAACGACGAGCGCGGCCAGGATGAGGCCCTGGCCTTTTACCGGATCGGCATGCACCTGCAGCAGACCGGTGCCCCGACCCCCGAGATTTACGCCTTTGACCCGGCCACCGGCCTGGTGCTCTGCGAGGACTTAGGCGACCAGCGCCTTTACGAGCAGGTGGCCAGGGAGCAGAAGAATGCGCACACCCTCGCCCTTTATGAACAGACCGTGCGCCTGCTGGCCGGGATGCAGGTGCGGACCGCCGAGGGCTTCGATCCCGCCTGGTGCTGGGATACGCCCTGCTACGACCGCCAACTGATGCGGCAACGCGAATCCGGTTATTTTCTCCGCGCCTGCTGTCTCGATTTTTTGGGACTTGATTTCGACCACCAAGCGGTGGAAGCCGAATGTGCTCAGCTGGCCGACGAGGCCGCCCAGGCACCAGTGCATTTTTTCTTGCATCGTGATTTCCAGTGCCGCAACATCATGCTCACCGGCAGCAAGGTACGGTTTATCGATTTTCAGGGCGGTCGCCTTGGGCCTCTGGCCTATGATCTGGCCTCCCTGCTGCTCGACCCCTACGCAGCCCTGCCCCAGGCCGTGCAGGAGCATCTGCTGGTGGTGTACCTCGATGCCCTGCACAAGGAAATTGTGTACGATTCGAAGCAATTCCGCCGCGAATATGTCTTTCTGGCCCTGCAACGCAACTTGCAGATCCTCGGTGCCTTCGCTTTTTTAAGCCAGGTACGGCAGAAACCTTTTTTTGCGCAGTATCTCCGACCGGCCCTGGCCTCGCTCTGCACCCTGCTTGCCAAACCCGAGGCCGCCGGGTATGTTGCCCTTAACCACTTAACCGATCAATGCCGCCAGGAGCTTGAAAAACGATCATGACCACGGAAAACGCAACCCTGGTTGCCCTTATTGGCCGCCCCAATGTGGGCAAATCCACCCTGTTCAACCGCATGGTCAAACGCCGTGACGCCCTGGTCGATCCGACACCGGGAGTCACCCGCGACCGCCATTATGCCCGGGTCAGCTGGGAAGAGCATCCCTTCATGCTGGTGGACACCGGCGGCATTGACGACGAGGACGACACCATCACCAACCACATCCGCCATCAGGCCATGCTCGCTATCGAAGAGGCGGACATCATCTTTTTTCTCATGGACGGCCGCGAGGGCTTGACCCCGAGCGATATCGAGATTGTTGACCTGCTGCGCCGCACCGAAAAGAAAGTCTTTTTCATCGTCAACAAGATCGACAGTCCGGATGTGGAGGACGGTCTGCTCAGCCCCTTCTGGGAACTCGGGGTGGAGGAATTGTGGCCGCTTTCAGGCGATCATGGCTACGGTTTTCAGACCCTGATGGCCGAAGTGCTGCCGTACCTGGAGACGAGCGATCTCCAGATGGAACTGCCGGAAAACACCATGCGGATTGCTTTCCTCGGCCGGCCCAATGTCGGCAAGTCTTCGATGGTCAACACCATCATCGGGCAGGAGCGGATGGTGGTTTCCGAAGTTGCCGGCACCACCCGCGACTCCGTTGACACCCTGGTCACCCGCGACCAGTACACCTACCTCCTGATCGATACCGCCGGCATCCGCCGCAAGGGCAAAACCACCGACAAGCTCGAGAAATTCTCCATCCTCAAGGCTCTCAAGGCACTGGGACGTTGCGACATCGCCCTGGTGCTGATCGACGCTGAAGAGGGTATCACCGAGCAGGACACCAAGGTGATCGGCTACACCCAGGATCAGGGGCGGGCGCTGATGATTCTGATCAACAAATGGGATCTGATCAAGGACGATCCCAAACGGCAGGAGCGGCTGAAGGAGGATGTAGCGGAGGCGGTCAAGTTCATCCCCTTTGCACCGGTGCTCAAGGTGTCCGCCCTGACCGGAATCGGGATCAAACGGTTGTTTCCCGAGATCGGCAAGGTGCACCGCCAGTTTCACCAGCGCTTTCCCACCGCCGCCCTCAATCGACTGCTGGCCGACGCGGTGGCCAATCATGAGCCGCCCTTCTACCACGGCCGCCGCCTCAAATTCTACTACACCGCCCAACTGGGTACGGCCCCGCCTCTGTTCGCCGTGGTGGCGAACGATCCCAAAGGCATCCATTTTTCCTACCAGCGCTACCTGACCAACTTTTTTCGCGATGGTTTGGGCCTTGACAGGGTGCCGGTCCGTCTTCTCTTCCGCGAACGGAGCGGACGAAAGAAGTAAAGAGGGGTGGGTCAGCAGGTTCTTTCAACTCTCGAGAAGATTGCGAGAAAGTGGCGACGTGGGCGAACATTTTTCCACCCTTCACATGCTTAAAGTGAAGAAACCTGACATGAATTCGTGCTCATGTCCTCTCTTTGTAACGCCAGTCGAATCATAAACGGCGGACTTTGCAAAAAAAGGGGTGAAGGGATCACTTTTTGCATAGATTTTGCTATGCATAGCAATGTTATTACCCAGCAGAACGATAGGCCATGCCAGAAAACACACCGACTGGACAAAGGCGTATGCCCACATTGGGATGCCTCCAACCGTGTCTGCCTGCTGGTCACGGACGGATTACTTGTGCCGGTTGAACAGCATGTTACTTCTTATTGTCTCTCCAGCCATTTTCCCAGTTGCAGGCATCACCAACTGCTATCCGGAACAGGGAACGAGACCCAGCAGTTCGATACGCCATCGCTCAATCGTCGCCGCTCCATCCGCTTTCCCAGTCACCACGTTTTCCGCTTTTCCGAAATCACCGGTAGTGATCATAACCCCGGGATCAGGCAAAATGACGCCTGGACTGTTGACCTCAGCGAGCACGGCATCCGCTTTGTCACCAGGCAGTTACTGACCACGGAAACACCTCTTCGTTTCCAGGTGGAGGTCGAAGAGACCGCCACTCAGATTGAGGGGATCGGGTGGGTTATATGGTCCATACCCCTTGCAAACGCACCCCTGTTTCATGCCGGCATTGCTTTTTCCGACCGGATCGTTTCTTCATTGCCTCCCCGCCATCCCTGATCGAATCACTCCAGAACAGCCCACAATTACTGGTTGAACGTAAAACAACAATAATACTCATCGTTGAACATTTCCTCTTTTCCAGTCACCAGTAACCAGTTGGCAACCTAGCGTATTCCGAATTTCCGGAATCTGTAAAATCATTTATCTTCTTAATTTCAAACGATAATTTTTGAACCTTCCTGCTTTTACGACGGAAACAAGGGAGGATGTGTATTTTTTCTCAAACTCAACGCAGTTCATCAAGAAAAATAGAGCTAATCGGAGACAAAGAATGCGATCGTTCCGATAATCATCATAACCGGTAGTGAGGCTAACGTTACGTTTTCTCACGCTTATCTAGAAAGATCGCTTTAAAATCCGTATCCATGCATGCAAACAGGCATGATTCATGTATATAAAAGGACAAGATCTACAAACTTTTGCTTATTCGCATAGCATTCGAGTTGTAATGTTAACCTGCTTATTTTCAGGTGAATTTCAAGTCTAAATAGTCACGAAAGCATCAACTTGAATGCGAAGATGATTATTTCAAACAACTTTAAGGAGGGAAAGATGAAGAAAACACTTTTGACAGGATTGGCTGTTGGGACGATAATGGTAGCGTCGAGTGGGGTGGCAAATGCTACTTTTTTTTCAAGTACTGTAGATTTAAATAAAGTGTTATCTGGACATGGTACATATTCTTGGTCACAAGCAATGCCTGACGATTTTCAAGTCCCCTATGACAAAATCGAGAATGCAACACTAACAGTGTACGCTAGCTGGGTGGACGGCAATAATGACTTTATCTCCTTTAATAATCAACAACTTGGCATGTTGCAAAGTGAAAGTTGGAGCTGGAAAAATTTTCAATCTAACTTTAACATTGCATCAGTCATCCCTATTGCAGACGTCCTAAATCCATGGAAAGAAAAAGATCCCTTCAAAGTTTCTTTATCGTACGATGAGGGATGTTTTAATTTTTTATATCTTAACAAAGCTGTGTTGAATATGAATTACACTAACGAAGTTGCCCCCGTCCCCGAGCCAACTACCATGATTTTATTCGGTACCGGTCTGGTTGGTTTGGCTGCTGTTGGCCGCCGAAGAAAAACCAGAATCTGATTGATCCGGAAATATTTCCGTGCCCAAGCCCGGCAGCTTCCGCTGTCGGGCTTCTTTTTTTATCCTGAAGATACTAGCATTTCCTTCCGAAAATGATTTTGCCCGTTCTTGAAGGACATTCTGTTAAGGGAGTATATTCCTTAACGGAGATGTTCGATGACAACGGAAACAAAATCAAGCAAGATCAGGCCGCGGCATTCACAGCAGTACAAGACAGAATCACTGACCCTTGCCGAAAAGGTTGGGGTTCCGACAACAGCCAAGCAATTAGGGCTTTATGAACGCCAGGTTTATTCCTTGCGAAGCAAGGTTCGTCTTTCACAAGAGCGCCGCTCCGTGGAAGAACGATTTCTTGAAGAAAACGCACGCCTCAAGCGCCAGGTGGCAGAGCAAGCCGAGGAGTTGGGCATCGTAAAAGGCCACAGCGTACTTCGCCAAGAGCCTGAAGTGAAGTACGCCTTTATGCATAACCATTCAGACGAAAGCAAGATTACTTCCATAAGGGTTTCTTGAAAATTAAATGCAGTAGTTCGCGACAAATTCAAGTATCAACTTGTTGATTTTGTGTAAATATGTTACGATCTCTATCGTTTTAAGGGGGCACCCGACAACCTAACCCGATGGAGACCAGCCATGATCCAGCCCGGCTTTTTCGACCTGCAGGACCGATTGCACACAATCGACAAAAACGGCGACCCACTTGCCAAGATCAACGAGACGGTCAACTGGGAGATGTTTCGTCCAGCTCTCGAAAAAGCAAGGGACAAAGGACGGCAATCCACTGTTGGTCCGAAGGGGTACGACGTCATCCTGCTGTTCAAAATTCTTATCCTGCAGTCGCTGTACAACCTGTCGGATGACGCGACTGAGTTTCAGATTCTCGACCGGCATTCTTTTGGGCGCTTTCTTGGTCTGCACATCAGCCAAAAAGTCCCGGATGCCACCACCATCTGGCGTTTTCGGGAAGACCTCGTCAAGGCCGGTATCGTGGAGGAGTTGTTTGCGACCTTTGATGCACACCTTCGGGAGAACGGTTTCATGGCGATGAAGGGGCAGATCGTGGATGCCAGCATCGTCAACGTACCCAAGCAGCGGAACAGCCGGGAGGAAAATGCCCGGATCAAAGCAGGCGAGGTTCCGGAAGACTGGCCGGAGAACAAGCGCCAGCGAAAGGACGTGGATGCCCGGTGGACCAAGAAAAACGGCAAGTCCTTTTACGGATACAAGAACCACGTCTCGGTGGATGTGAAGCACAAGCTGATTCGAAGCTATGCGGTGACGGATGCGGCCCTGCACGACAGCAATGTGTTCGAGCAACTTCTTGCCGACAACACGAGCAAGGACGTCTGGGCGGATTCGGCCTATCGATCGGCGGAACGGCTGGAGCGTCTCGCGCAGGATGGTTTTCGCGAACACATCCAACGCAAGGGGAGCCGTAATCGTCCATTGACGCCAAGAGAACAGGAAGGCAACAAGACCAGGTCCAGGATTCGTTCGCGAGTTGAGCACGTCTTTGGCGTGCAGGCGCAGCGAGCGGGGAATTTGCTGTTGCGCACGATCGGCATAGCCCGAGCCCGAGCAAAGATCGGTTTGCGCAATCTGGGGTACAACATTGACCGGATGGGGATGCTTCTGGCGACAAACAGGTGAAGTGCGCCCGGGAAGCGGCAAAATGGCAAAAGAACGCCATCGAGCGCAGAGCGAGGCGGCGCCAGGGTGTAAAACCGATCGGATTACAAGCCAGAAGAGCATGATCTTCGTCAAAAAATTTGCCGGTGAGTGCTACCGGGGCTCACTGAGCTAAATTTCAAGATTCCCTTAACTTGATGTCCACTCAATACGGGCAGGATCAGTCCAACTGGTTGCCCGATCTTCCTGATCAGGCGGAAATATTTTGCGTATTTCTTCCGGTTGCTTTATGTTCCGCCAGTTTCTTTTTCTCTCCACCGTTTGACCGGCGCACCCCGTGCGCAGAGCCATTCTTGCGTTGCACAACAACCCTCACATGGAGACCCAGATGGAACACCCGGCCAGCCCCGCAAACCTGTACAAGCCCACCCACAAAGTCCGTTTCGTCACTGCCGCCGCGCTCTTTGACGGCCATGATGCCACCATTAACATCATGCGCCGCATCCTCCAGTCCACCGGGGTGGAGGTCATCCATCTCGGCCATAACCGCTCGGTGCAGGAGATCGTCAACGCCGCCCTGCAGGAAGACGCCCAGGGCGTCGCCATCACCTCGTATCAGGGGGGCCACGTCGAATTCTTCAAGTATATGATCGATCTGCTCAAGGCAGGCGGCGGCGACAACATCAAGGTGTTCGGCGGCGGCGGCGGCGTTATTGTGCCCGAGGAACTGAGCGAACTGCACGACTACGGGGTCAGCCGCATTTATACGCCCGAGAACGGCCAAAGCATGGGCTTGCAGGGGATGATCAACGAGGTGGTCGAGATAGCGGACATCGATCTCGCTCCCTTTGCGCCCCAGGAGGCGGACGCAGTCCTGACCGGGCTGCAAGACGGCAACCGCCGCCTCTTGGCCCGGGTCATCACCGCCCTGGAAAACGGGGCCTATCCGGAGGCGCTGCGGCAACGGATCAAGGAGGCGGCAACAGCACGCACGACGCCGGTCCTCGGCATCACCGGCACCGGCGGCGCGGGCAAGTCCTCGCTCACCGACGAACTGGTCCGCCGCTTCCGCCTCGACCAGGATGATGCCCTCAGGCTGGCCATCATCAGCATCGACCCCTCCCGCAAGCGCACCGGCGGCGCGCTGCTTGGCGACCGCATCCGCATGAACGCCATCGAGCATCCGAACATCTACATGCGCTCGCTGGCCACCCGCGAGACCGGCTCGGAAATTTCCGCCGCTCTGCCCGAGGTGATCGCCGCCTGCAAGCTCTCCGGTTTCGACCTGATCATCGTCGAGACCTCGGGCATCGGCCAGGGCAACGCCGCCATTGTGCCGCATGTCGACTGCTCGCTCTATGTGATGACCCCGGAATTCGGGGCGGCCTCGCAATTGGAAAAAATCGACATGCTCGACTTCGCCCAGTTCGTGGCCATCAACAAGTTCGACCGCAGCGGCGCCGAGGACGCCCTGCGCGACGTCCGCAAACAGTATCAGCGCAACCACGGTGCCTTCGCCACTCCGACCGAGCAGATGCCGGTCTTCCCCACGATTGCCGCCCGCTTCAACGACGAGGGCGTCACCGCCCTCTACCAGGCCATGCTGCCCGCCTTGCGCGAATTCGGCCTGACCCTCAAGCCCGGCCGCCTGCCCGTGGTGACCGCACCGCAGTCCAGCCACCGGGCCATCGTCCCGGCGGAGCGCTCGCGCTACCTGGCCGAGATTGCCGACATTCTGCGCGGCTACCACGCCCATATCGACAGCCAGGTGAAAAAGGTGCGCGAACGCCAGGCCCTGAACATCACACGAAACCTGTTTTCGATCTGCGGCAAGCCCTTGGGCAGCTTCGATGAGCTGCTTGAGTGGAAAGAGGGGGAACTCGACGCCCAAGCAAAACGGCTGCTCGACCGCTGGCCGGAACTGGCTGCCCAGTATAGCGGCGATGAGCATGTGACCAAGATCCGCGACAAGGAGATCCGCACCCAGTTGACCCGCACCTCGCTTTCCGGCTCGACCATCCGCAAAGTGTCGCTGCCGCGCTATGATGACGAAGGCGAGACTTCTCCGCTTTCTGATGAAGGAGAACCTGCCCGGCCTCTTCCCTTTCACCGCCGGCGTCTTCCCCTTTAAACGCGAAAACGAGGACCCGACCCGGATGTTTGCCGGCGAGGGCGACGCCTTCCGCACCAACCGGCGCTTCAAGACGGTGAGCGCGGGCATGCCGGCGCACCGCCTCTCCACCGCTTTTGACTCGGCGACCCTGTATGGCTGCGACCCGGACGAGCGGCCCGATATCTACGGCAAGATCGGTAACTCCGGGGTGTCAATCGCCACCCTGGACGACATGAAGGTGCTCTACAGCGGCTTTGACCTCTGCTCGCCGACCACCTCGGTCTCCATGACCATCAACGGGCCGGCGCCGATCATCCTCGCCTGCTTCTTCAACACCGCTCTTGATCAGCAGATTGAACAGTTCACCGCCCAGAACGGCCGGCAGCCCTCCGCCGACGAGATCCACACCATCCGCCAGCGCGTTTTCTCCACGGTGCGCGGCACGGTGCAGGCCGACATCCTCAAGGAGGACCAGGGGCAGAACACCTGCATCTTTTCCACCGAGTTTGCCCTGAAGATGATGGGCGACATTCAGCAGTATTTTGTCGAGCACCAGGTGCGCAATTTCTACTCGGTGTCCATCTCCGGCTACCACATCGCCGAGGCCGGCGCCAATCCGATCTCGCAGCTGGCCTTCACCCTGGCTAACGGGTTCACCTATGTCGAGGCCTACCTGGCGCGCGGCATGAACATCGATGACTTTGCCCCCAATCTGAGCTTCTTCTTCTCCAACGGCATGGAACCGGAATACTCGGTGATCGGCCGGGTGGCCCGCCGCATCTGGGCTGTGGCCATGAAGAACAAGTACGGCGGCAACGAGCGTTCACAAAAACTGAAGTATCACATCCAGACTTCGGGCCGCACGCTGCATGCCCAGGAGATGGCCTTCAACGATATCCGCACCACGTTGCAGGCCCTGATTGCCATTTACGACAACTGCAACAGTCTCCACACCAATGCCTACGACGAGGCCATTACCACGCCCACCGAGGAATCGGTGCGGCGGGCCATGGCCATTCAACTGGTCATCAACCGCGAATGGGGCCTGGCCATGAACGAGAACCCCAACCAGGGGGCCTTCATCATCGATGAGCTGACCGATCTGGTCGAGGAGGCTGTCCTCAAGGAGTTCGAGGCCATCGCCGCCCGCGGCGGCGTCCTCGGCGCCATGGAAACCGGTTACCAGCGCAGCAAGATTCAGGAAGAGTCGCTCTACTATGAGCACAAGAAGCACGACGGCTCCTATCCGATCATCGGGGTCAACACCTTCCGCAATCCCAAGGGAGAAACGCCGATCGAGATCGAACTCGCCCGCTCGACCGAAGAAGAAAAGCAGTCGCAGATCAGGCGGCTACGCGATTTCCAGAACCGCAACGCCGATGCCGCCGGGCCGATGCAGGAGAGGCTCAGACAGACGGTGATCAACAATGGCAACGTCTTTGCCGACTTGATCGATGCCGTGCGCGTCTGCTCGCTCGGCCAGATCACCGAAGCCCTCTACGAGGTGGGTGGCCAATACCGGCGTTCGATGTAGACTGAATACGGCCTGTCCCTGAAGGCGGGCCGGAAGGACTTCAAAGCCCTGGGGTGGGTGCCGCCTGCCCCAGGGCTATTTGCAACGGGCAATCCGGACGGCTTTCCCGTCCTTCGCGGTAGGCGCGAAGCAATTCTACCGAACGCTGGGCCAGCATCCGGCGTACCTGCCGCCGCTCCCCCTTAATCCGGGCAATCGTCATCGCATCGTAGGCTGTGGTCCGATGTCGCATCCAGGCGATCACCGCTCGCACGGCCCGCTCCTCGATGGGAATCATCGCAGTCCGCGCCACCGTGCCGCTGCCCACGGGGGCGGCGTGAACGGTCACCGCCTCTGCCATGGTCCGCTCCAGTTCCGCATAGTGCGGAGCAAAAGCCAGATAACTGCGCACCGCCCGATAAAAATCTCCTTCATACTCCACCTGTTTGCGTTCCCGCCGTTGCCGGTCACCGGCCAATTTCGTTTGATATGCCTCGGTGGCGCGGGTAGCCTCGATTTGCCGCCGTGCTTCGGCAATGATCGCAACCGGCGCCCAGATGCCCTTGGAAATGACCCGTCGCCCCATTCGCGCCTGTACGCGCCAGAATGGCCCCTTGTCCGTCACCTTGCGGGTCAGGCCAGCATCACCCGCCGGAAGAAATCCCCATCCCTCGGGCGGCGTTACCGGCTGGCCACTTTCTCCGATCACGGCACCGTTCTCCCCTGCCTGCACAATCCTCTCTTCCCGGCTCATCGTCCTGTTCTCCTTTGATTACGCCGCATCCAGCCGTTTGCGCAGATCGGGTAGAAAGACCGCCGCCAAGCCAAGCAGAGGAAGCCAAGCGCAGACTCGATACACAAATTCGATGCCGTGGATATCAGCGAGACGGCCCAGGAGTGCCGCGCCGATCCCGGCCAGACCAAAGGCCAAACCGAAAAACAGACCGGAGATCATGCCCACCTTGCCGGGAAACAACTCTTGGGCATAGACGACGATTGCCGGAAAGGCCGAGGCCATGAGCAGGCCGATGACGAAGGTCAGCGGACCGGTCCAGAATAGATCGGCATAGGGCAAGACCAGCGCAAAAGGGGCCGCGCCGAAGATCGACCACCAGATCACCTGTTTGCGGCCGATGCGGTCGCCGATCGGACCGCCGAGGATGGTGCCGAGGGCCACGCCAAAAAGAAAGACGAACAAATGCACCTGCGCCGTCTGAACCGGGACCTGAAATTTGTGCATCATGTAAAAAGTGAGATAGCTATGCAAGCTGGTGGTGTAGAAAAATTTAGAGAACATCAGCACCAGGAGAAGAACCACCGGCAAGGCTGTCGAACGCGAACCGCTCTCCTGGCGCACGGACAGATGGACCTTGTGCTGCTGCCGCTCCTGCGCCTGCTTACGCTTATACCAGCCACCGACTCGCCAGAGAATCACCATGGCGAGCAGGGCCACAAGCGAGAACCAGGCAAGACTCTGTCTTCCCTGGGGAATGACAATCAAGGCCGCCAGCAGTGGTCCGGCGGAGGTGCCGGCGTTGCCGCCAACCTGAAAAATAGACTGCGCCAGCCCGTAGTGGCCGGCTGAGGCCATGCGTGCTACCCGTGAGGATTCCGGATGGAAAACCGCCGAACCCGTCCCCACCAGACCGACCGCGAGCAGCAAAAGGCCGTAGCTCGGAGCGACGGACAAGGCGAGCAAACCCAGCAGGGTACAGCCCATGCCCCAGGTCAGGGAGTACGGTTGGGGATGGCGATCGGTATAGAGGCCGACCGCCGGTTGCAGCAGGGAAGCGGACATCTGAAAGGTCAGAGTGATCAGACCGATCTGGGTGAAGTTGAGCTGAAAGCCCTCCTTGAGCAGAGGGTAGAGCGCCGGAATCAGTGACTGGATCAGGTCGTTGAGAAAATGGGAAAAACTGATCGCCAACAAGATGTTGAGGCCGATGCGCTCCGGCCGGGCGGGGACGGTTGAACCGTCGACATGATCAGACATTATCTGCTTCGCTTCCTTTATCCGCTAAAGAACCCTGGCCCCGGCTTCTGCCGGGCTGAAAAAATGACGGCAGAATGTACAGGATAGGAGCCGCCCCGGCAAGCGGATTGACCGCACGACAATGCCACGCAGAAAAATCGAGGCTAGTGTTCATCGAACACAGCAGGGCTGAACTCATATAACTACCTGATATACTTGAAGCATTATAAAGAAAACTTTTCTTCAACTTGGCTGCAAGCTGAAGATATCGCCAGGAAAAAAGAGGGGGAATATTGAGTTGAAAAGAGTCCTGTCTTGGAGGTGGCGTCACAAAGGAGACTGACAAACCATGGTGTTAATAACGGACAAATTCTGATTGAATCTGGCTACCGATCCGGCGAGAAAAAAGGTCAACCGATCGCAATGCACTCAATCATCGGTCAGTATTCGTGCGGTTGCTGACCGGAGACTGACAGGTTCCTGTTATTTTGTTTTCAGCATCTTTTCCATTACTTTCTGGGACCAGGACATGGCGGCCATGGACTGTGGAAAACCGATCGTTGAGACCAGAAGCAGCAGGGTGTGGGAGATTTCCTCGGGACTTGCTCCCGCCTGCAACGCCCTGCGGGTATGCGAACAGACCGCTCCTTCCGATTGTCCGGCGGCGGCAGCCGCCAGTTGGACCAGATGAGAGGTCTTCTCATCGAGGGGGCCGGATGTGCGCAGAGTTGTCCCGAGTTTCTCAACGGCACTGATAACCTCCGGGAATTTTTTGCTCACTTTCTTATAAAATGAAGGTTTACCTTTATCTGACATAGCTTTCTCCCTGCAAAGGATTGAAGGCACAGTGCCTTGACTTTCTACGGCTTCCTGCACTATTTATCAGCGGTTCGTGTAAATAACGCGCTCGTTTTTTTGAACTTTAATCCGCCACGAAATAGGCCAGATATCGTCAGATATGAAAACCTTATACCGCACGATCTCGCCATTCTCTTCTTTCTCAAAGATATAGTCCGCAAAGGAAGAGTTGGAGAATGTTTTCGGTTCTCCTTTGCCATCATACTTTACCGACTCATCTCTGCTGAATACTGTTTTTTTAATCTCGATTGCGTGGCCGTCTGATAGGATGTTGTACTTTGCCATGATTTCACCTCTCCGAACCTCTGATACCGCCACCAAAGGAAGATACTGTGGAAAGTGAAATATATCTCTCCACAGCCCCCGGAGAGCGCTTACCTTTGCGCGTAAGACTAAAAGTAAGTCCGAAAGCCAGCCCGCACTCCAGTAGACGCTACTCTACATTTAAAAAATACGGACGGCAAATGCGCTTGTCAATGTCGGCAGCTTGTGGAGAAATGGAATGGGTGCCGAATCTCCCGCCGTGGAACTATCCGTTCGCCGATAGGAGTAATACAACAAAAGCCGATGTAATCAATGTCAGCAGCAGCGCAAAAACAAATGCGACCCGAATCACCACCCCTTCATCACCAATCCTGTCGATGGAGGCGGCGGCATTCTGCAACTTTGCTGGAGAGACCACGCTGGCAAGCCCGCCACCAAAAGCAAGCCCGGCTGTCACGATGAGCAAACCTTCCTGCGAAAGGTGCAGATTGCTGGCTGTAGACATGGTGTACTTGGCGAACATTGCGATGGTCGATGCCTCGCTGCCGGTTAGAAATCCGCCGAATAGCCCGATAAATGCGACGACCTGTCCATAGGCTCCCTGAAACAACTGGGCCGAATTGTCAGCCAGCACCTTGACCATGCTCGGTACGGCAAACTGCTGCAACGCCATGTCGTAGCCTGACATATTCATGATCTCACCGATGGCAAAGAAAATAGCGGCAGCAAAGACCGGTCTGGGGGCCCGCTTGAGCCATACCGCAAAAGCCTCGCGAAGTTGCCTACCGGTGGGGCGCAGAAAGGGGAGTGCCAAGAAAGTGCTGACCAGAATCCAGGTGTAGGCCTGCCAGAGAGCACGGGTGTCGAGCGGTTTACCGTCCGCCGTGAGGCCCAGAATCGGCAATTTCATGGTCCGATAGAGCCAGGTGAAAAGTTCCTGGGGGACATTCAGAATGAGAATCAGGACAACAAGCATCGTCCAAGGCATGACCGCCCGCCACAGTGGATACCCCCTGGCCAAAGCCAGTTCCTCCGATGTCAGGCGGCGTTGATCAATGACAGGCTTACCGGTAATCATCAGGTAAATACCCATGGCCAGGATAACCGCAATGCCGCAGAGCACACCGGTCAGAACCACAAGATTGTCGTAGCGGTTGGTCAAGGAGGAGACAGCACCGATAACCCCACCGGTAATCAGGCAGGGGAGCCATCCCTTTCGAATAGCCTGCCAACGACCGACTATCCAGAGCATGCAGAACCCGATCAGGGTGGAAACCACCGGTAGAAACTGAAAAAAGACCATGCCGGCCTGGTGCAGGGTTATTTCGTTCCCCTTTCCCAGAAAATTGTTTGCAATATCGACGAAAACAACAATCGGGGCACCGAGCAGGGCATAGGTGCAGAGAGAATCATAGCCAATAGCCGGCAAGGCAATGGCAACATAGGTGGAGTACCCCATGGCGATGAGGATCGGCGGCAGAATAGAGACCGGCGTGGCACCGACAGCTACCATCAGCGTACCGAAACCGATGTTGATCATCATGATCTGCACCGCACGGTTTTCGCTGGCAATAGTCTTGATGAAAATAGTTATCCGCCGTAACGCACCGGTCCTTTCCATAATAGCCATTTGAAGCAGAGACGCGGCCACAATCAGCGACACGGAAAAGGAGCGGATGAGACCGGCGGCAGTGGAACGCAGGATCACCTCGGCAGAGGTCTGAAACCCGTACCAAGCCACCAGTGAGATGACGAGCCAGCCAATAATGCCGCTGATGTCAGCAGCCTTACGAAAGAGCAACAGGAGAATCAGAATAACGGCAATGGGCAGCAGAGTCAGAAACAAAAGGGACATGAAGGCGGCGCACCTTGGAAATTGTTCAGCCCAAAAAAAGTTCGTGAAGGACAGAGCTCATTACACCACCTATCGGTGAATGAGTAAAATCCAGTCCTTCCCAGACTCTCTTCGATCGGAAACGGTGATCCAGTCAGAGCAAAGCCCCTGGTTTATGGGCTTTGCTCTTTCCGTCTCCCGCTACTCCATCATGACGACCTCGCCGTGATCGATGTGGTATTTTGCAGCGACGATCTTCAGCTTGTCGGCGGATACAAGGTGTTTCAACACGTTCGATTTACTGGTCAGGGAATTTTTGACCAGTGCTATGTTCGCATCAGCCACAGCTTCGACGAATTGAGCATTCTCTTTCTCGGACACCTTACCTGCATTCTTGGTTTTTTTCAGAGCTGGTTGGATGGCGTGGACAATTGAGCCGATATTGCCTTGTCCTTTTCCTTTCAATTCCACCGTCGCCTTTACAGCCCCACATTTTTCATGGCCAAGAACCATGATCAGAGGAGTGCCAAGATGTTCAGCCGCATATTCAATACTGCCCAAAATGATCGGATCAATCACATTGCCGGCAACTCGGACAACGAATAACGACACAAGAGAGCCCCGATTCCTCTACACTATTTCCAGTCATTCTTAAACCTTTTCGCAGTGCTGCTATCGCATAAATGATATGGAGAATGGATGAGGAGTGGCCGAGACCATTGAACTGGACCCTTGACCGACAACATGGCCTGGAGGAAGATTCGAGCTGATGCTCGCTCGTTGCGCCTGAGTTACCGTGAAGAAGGGGGAGGCATTCCCCTCACACATATCAACGCAGTACACGATACAATTCCTGGTAGCGGTATAAAAAAAGCGTTTGAAACTTGCTCAAACGCTCAAGTCAGTGCGGGTGACAACAACATGCTCCTTCTTTGTCGTTAACATTGCCAAACACCAATGACCGGTTGGAAATCAAACCCGGCCTCAAAAACCTGAAATCTTTGACACCCCTCTGTTTCGCTTCCACGTTGGCAAGGGAAACAGGACTATAGTGTCTCTGCGCTCACCCCGGTCCCTCTTTAATAAACGAGCCATTATTATATTCTGCAAAAGCGACTCGCAGTTCATCTTGCGTGTTCATCACGATCGGCCCTTGCCAGGCCACCGGTTCGTTGAGTGGTTTGCCTGAAACGATCAGGAAACGGACTGGTTTATCATGTGTCGTCACTTGCACGGTGTCGCCGCTCCGCTCAAACAACACCACCGTCTCATGTTCACAGATGCATCGACGTTCCAAGTCGGTCCAACCATGGCCAACTATTTCATACGCGTATGCATCCCGACAGTCATCAAAATATCCTGCTCCCTCAAGCACATAAACAAAAGCAGTATGGCCGGAGGGTAAGGCATGGGAGAATAGGGTCCCTGACGGTACCGTGATATCAAGCATCTCCGGTTCAATGACAATATCCCGTACCGGACCCCGTACGCCTGCCACCTCTCCCGCAACCACCTTGACCTTTACATCGTATTCCAGGGTGACTTCAGGGATTTCGGATGCTTTGACTTCCTGGTAACGGGGAACCATCATTTTGTGGCTGGCAGGAAGGTTTGCCCAAAACTGGAATCCCCACATTGTGCCGGTAGGGCTCTCCTGCGGCATCTCCTGATGGATGATGCCGCTGCCGGCGGTCATCCACTGCACATCCCCTGCGGCGATTATGCCGGTGTTGCCCATGCTGTCACCATGCTGAACCAGCCCTTCGAGGACATAGGTGATGGTCTCTATACCTCTGTGCGGGTGCCAGGGAAACCCCGGAAGGTATTCGGCGGGTTTGTTGGTATGGAAGTCATCCAACATCAAGAACGGGTCAAACTGGGGCACCTGGGAGTAACCAAAGGCTCGCTTGAGATGGACGCCTGCGCCTTCAATCGTGGGGCGGCTTTTGAAAACCTTGACAATGCGACGAATAGGCATAGTTGTTCCTCCATGGTCAGGCATGTTGATAAGAGGGAGAATACATTCCGCTGCAACATCCAGTGGGATGCAGATCACCCTTTTCGCGCCACTGCAAACAACTCCAAGTTTATCCTGTCATGCACCAAATGCATGCCGAGACGCTCAAAAAATCTGCACGACCCATAGCACACGCCCCAGAGAGTGCGGTCGAGGTCAAATGCCGCATGAACCTTTATGCTTCCATCCTGCTGAGGGGCGATAATGGCGGGGAACCGGACAGGCCTGCTGACATCCTTGATCGTTAATTTACCTGTGGCTATTCCGCTGGGCGCTTCCGGAAAAACTGCATCATGCGCTTCCCACTCCGCCAGTGTGAACGATGCGGTCGGGAAACGCTCCACGGCGAAGAAATCATCCGATTTCAGATGGCTGACCAGTATCGCTCGATAACTCGGGTCCTGCAGGTCGGAATTGGTCAGGGAATGCATGTCAGCTATGATACTTCCTGAAAATGGTCTGCCAGCGACGAGAACCAATTCCCCTTTGAGAAGAGACAACTGACCGAAGTGCCGATTATCGAGATTGCGGCCAATCCACTCGAGACGGCTCTTTTCGATGTCGAAAAAATACGTGCCATCCGCCATCATTCTTTCAGGCAGCACCGTGCCCTCGCCCCTTTCCAGTGGCAAATCCGCATCACACCAGGCGGAGAGGCCGCCGGCGAGGATGAAAACTCGGGTGTAGCCTGCCTGAAGCAACCTGTCCCTGGCGATTTCAGCGGCTTTGGTGGTCCCGGTGGCATCATAGACGATCAACTCGGTGTTGCGATTAGGCACCAACATGCCGATACGTTCAAGAAAAACCATCTCATAAATGCATGCATTCTGGGCGTCGGCCACATGGCAGGCGGCGTAATCCTCCGGGGTCATCACATCGATAACCACAGCGCCTGCATTCATGCGCTTTTCCACTTCCTTGTTCTTTATGTATGCATGCATTGCATTTTCCTCACTTGTGGTCCTTTGGTCCGGCGGGCTCAACGCAATACCGGCACTGCGTCCGGAGGCCAGCCCTCGCCCGAAAATTTATATGATTGAAGAGTTACACTGGAAATGCGGCTGTCAATGTCAGTGAAAAATGAAAAAGTAGAGTGGAATGAATTTACTTTGGGCAAAAAAATACTTCTTGCAACGGTCTGAAGAAAACCATTGCCTCTCACAGGCACAACCGTAAGGGATGGTTGTGTTTATTGAAGGTTAATTGGAAATATCTTTCTCATGTTATTGCCAATTAACCTGCAGAAAAGTCGGCGACTCGGTTCAGCGGTGGCATTGGCACACCGTCCGCTGAATCGAGTCGTCAGGTGCAATGCTCCTATTTAACCAACTCAATCTTGCCCGGCCTCCACGTCTTGTCGAACCAGGGCTCAAGCGGCCCGTACAGACGCAGAATCATGAACCATCCTTTTCCTGGGATCGTCTGCACCCAGTTGTTTTCCTTACCGGCTGGAGCTTTGGGGCCGAAATAGACATCGACCGAGCCGTCCGGGTTGACCAGCAGATCCTTATTCTGGCTGCTGACACTGGGGAATTGCTGATCGGTCTGAACCATCGAGCGCGTCTGGTTGTCATAGACAATGACCGACCAGAAGTCTTTCACCGGAACATTTTGAGGCAGGTGCAGTTTGTAGTTGTTACCGCCATCGAACGGGTTGCCGTCCGCGTCCTGAACGCACCAGGGGTACTGCGAACCTTTGCCAATCATTTTCATCTCCATGGCGGGAGTGATGCCGGTGGCGAAGTAATAATAGAAGATGTAGCCGTCCATGTTGGTCACGCCAGGCGCGCTTTCGAACTTGTAGCCGCCGAAGAACGGGAGGCGCCACGGGCTATTCGGATAGAAGTAGGCGTCCGGTGAGCGGATTTTGAAAGCGATGGTACGGGCGGTGACGGCGCCGATATTCGCGGCGTCGGTGAGGATCTTTTTCATCCGCTCGTCGGGAGCGAAGGGCTGGCCTTTAACGATGCCGATCGAAGCGAACAGGCCAAGGGTGGTAGGGTCGGAGCCCCCCGGCGGTTCTTCCTGAATCACCTGGTTCAGCAGTGTCCAGAACGAGTAGTCGCCTGGGGCGACGAAGTTAGCTGGCACGCCTGAGGCATTGGCGAATTTGATCGCGGGCGGATTGGCGGCCTCGGAGAGTTGATAAATCTTGAGGTTTTTCTTCACTGACTCGACGCCGGGCTTAGTGGAACCATCAACGAGAAAGGCACGGAAGAAAAACCAGTTGCCATAGGTGCTCGGCCGCATGACGATGTAACCGGGCGGCACCTCACCTTTGTAATCGGGTGGCAGGACGAGATACTTGCCGCCTTTGCCGCGGTCCTCGCCGGTAATGCCCACATCAGCAACCCAGCGATACCAGAAGTCGTTGACGCCACCTAAAACTTCGGGCGGAACATCAATGACGAGTGGACCTTTCTTGGTGTCGATCCAGATAAAATTGTAGACCGTGTTGTCGTTGGCGGTGAGTTCGACGGTACGGGGATCAACGAGGTTCTCCCAGATGACATCGGTCAGGTTGTCCGGCCCGAACTTGCGGATGGAGTCGCGCATGCCGGCCTGGTTCACAATCGGGATGGCCATGAGATAGGCCTGCAGGGCGCGAGAGCGGTCGAGGTTGTCGTAGATTTTCTCAACGGTGTCGGCTGAAGGGTAGCCGTAACTCAGGTTAAGCGTACCAATGGAACTTTCGATTTTGTCGGGCACAGCGACGCCGGGGGCGATGGGCGTGGTCATTTTCAGCGGCGGTGGATTGTCTGCGTAGATGGTGGTCACCCACAACAGGAAAGGTAACGTGACAAGGGCAAGGCATCTCATTAAGCGGGGTTTCATCTGCTCCTCCTTTTCTTCGTGTTTAGTTGTAGCTGGTTGCTTGCAGGCAATATTAATTTTTCAATAAACACTGGAATTTGATCATGACAAGAGTTTTTACTCGACACCTGGGATGGAAGTGGCTGCTTCGTAGTAAAGAAGACGTGTGAGGCTCCTTGCATTAGGAGGACTTAAGACTCTCCTCAGCCGCGCCCCCCGTGCCCAAAGCCTCTCGCACCTTTGCGGCTAGTTTTTTCATGCTGAAGGGTTTCTGGATGAAATGTACGCCCTCGTCAAGTACGCCATGATGGGCGATAATATTGGCGGTATAGCCCGACATAAATAACCGCCTGAGGTTAGGATAGAGTATCAACAGATTCTTGGCCAGGTCGCGACCATTCATATCAGGCATGACAACATCAGTCAGCAGCAGATGGATTTCGCTGGCATGCTCTTGAGCCAGACGTATGGCCTCATCAGGCGTTCCGGCTGGCAAGACTGTGTACCCCAGTCGTTCGAGCATTGCCACGGTCATCTCCAGAATCATGGGCTCGTCTTCCACGAGGAGAATGGTTTCGTGCCCCCTTGAGATCGATTCCTCTTCATCCGTTTTCGTTGCTTGCGTTGGGTCGGCCGTGTGCCTCGGCAAGTAAATGCGGAAGGTTGCCCCCTGCCCCTGTTCGCTGTGGACAGTGATAAACCCTTTATTCTGCTTGACAATGCCATACACGGTGGCCAATCCTAACCCAGTCCCTTTACCCACCTCTTTAGAAGTGAAAAAAGGCTCAAAAAGGTACGGAAGTGCCTCGGGTTCAATTCCGCAACCGTCGTCGCTTACGGCCAGGAGCACATAATCACCGGGCAGAAAGCCCACATGCTCGACGCAGTATTGTTCGTCAAGGTCGACACTGCCGGTTTCGATCGTAATCTTGCCGGTATCACCAATGGCATCCCTGGCATTGACGCACAAATTTACGAGGATTTGATCGATCTGAGACGGGTCCATTTTGACTGCCCCAAGGTTCCTTCCCGGGAGCCAGGCCAGGTTGAGATTCTCGCCGATGAGCCGTCGCAGCATCCCGAGCATTCCTTCTATTGTCTCATTCAGGTCAATCACTTTGGGAGCCACAGCTTGTCTGCGGGCAAAAGCAAGGAGCTGGCGCGTCAAGCCTGCTGAGCGCTGGGCGGCCTCGCGGATTTTCTGCAGGCGAGCGAAAAGAGGCTCTTCCGAATTTAGTGTATCCAGAGCCAATTCGGTGTGTCCAAGAATCACATTCAGCATGTTGTTGAAATCATGGGCAACCCCACCAGCCAGCCGACCGATCGAATCCATTTTCTGAGCCTGAACGAGCTGGTTTTCGAGGCTTGTACGCTCACTGATGTCCAGATTGACCACTATTGCGCCATCAATGTTCCCGTCATCGTCCAGCACTGGCGCCGAATAGTTCAATATAGTCTTTTTCTTGCCGTCAAAAGATTCAATTTCCAGGAGTTCATCAACGATGGTGACTGCGTTACGAATAGTTTTAGCTAACGCCCAATCGTCCGGTTTGACCAGCTCGCGCGAAGGTAATCGCCAGGCTTTGAAAATGCCGTATTCGGAAATTGACACCTTCTGTTCAGCTCCCCATATCTTCACGCCCATAGAGTTGCCGCGTATGAGCGTGCCATCCTTGTCAGCAAACCACAATCCAACAGGCAAAATCTCAAATATTTTTTGTAACTGGCTCTCTCGCCGACGCAATTCTTCCAACGTCTGCTTGCGTTCCGTTATGTCGATGGAGAATCCAGCAAGGATGTTGCTCTTCCCTGCTTGGATCGGAAATTTAATGGTCGTGTAGCTGCGTCCGTTCAAGTCCTCGTCCTGGCGAAGTATCTCGCCACGAGAGGCAACAAACCAATCGTCGGCTGTGGTTTTTGCGGCGAATTCAGCCGGGAAAATCTCCTGCATGGTCTTGCCGACCATTTCGGAACCTGAAAGACCAATCATGTCCTTGTAATTGTCGCTGGCTTTCAGGACGCGGCTTTCGGCAGGACTGACTTCCTTGATATATGCATAAATAGGGGAGTGTTTTATAAACAGAGAAAGCAATTCGTTAGTCGCCTGCAGCTCCTCTTCCGCACGTTTAATCTTAGTGATATTGGTGTGCGTACCGAACATCAGCAGAGGCTCACCTTCGGTATCGCGGGTCAAGATCCGACCCCGATCCAGAATCCAAACCCAATGTCCGTCCTTATGCTTCATCCTGAATTCGCAGTCATAGTCACGTGCTGCACCCTCGATGCAACTGATCAAGCATTTCCGAGCCCGTGCCACGTCATCAGGGTGCACCAGCCGCTCCCATGTCGCATAGCTGCAGGGCGTCAATTCCTCCAGCGAATAACCGAGCATCTGTGCCCACGTTTCGTTGAACACGGTCTGGTTGCTCTGGACGTTCCATTCCCAAGTCCCGAGTTGTGAGCCTTCAATGATAAATTCCAGTCGCTGACGTTCTTGCTGCAGTTTATCCACCGCCCTTTTGCGATCGGTGATGTCATTACCGACACACAATATTTCACTGACCTCGCCTGCTGCGTTGTAAATCGGCTTATTGGTCCAAGATACCCAGACGCGCGTTCCGTCCCGACGCATATTTTCGTTTTCATTCGTCAAATAACGATTCGGCTGTAGTCCAATATCGGCAATCATGTCCCGAAGATTTTCCCCGGTGGAATCCGTCTCGGGTATGATGGTTCCGATAACATTTTCTCCGATAATCTCGGTATTCTTGTAATCAAAGAAGCGTTGGGCAAATTCATTGAAAAATGAAATTGTTCCATTGCTATCCCGGCGCAGAATAATGCTGTTTGCATTTTCGACCAATTCACGATACCGCGCTTCACTGCTTTCCAACTCGGAAGTACGCTTCTTCACGGCCTTCCTGAGCAAATGATTCCAATAAAAAAGACAAAGAATCAATAAAAAGGGAACACCAACGCCTAACAGCAAATGTTTCGCAGTGACAATGTTCAGAAGGGGAGATCCGTACCATTTTTCTTCTATCTGCTTTAATTCGTTGGGAGATATCTGCGCAAAACCAGAATCGATTTCCTTCAATAACGCTGCATTCCCTTTGTTAACCGCCCGATGAAATTCTCCAACATTCAAAGGGGAAGAAATATTGAATTGCTGCTGAATCCCATATTTATAGAGGAAATAAAGTGCTGGAGGTTTGTCGATGACAAAGACGTTAATCTTATGCTCTTTGGCGGCCTGAATTATTGCTTCATACCCCTTAAAAAACACGAGATTTTCTATTCCGTGAGAACGCAGGAGATCAATTGCAGCATCACCTTCCTTAACGGCCACAACAAAACCCTTGAGGGCCTTGATATCATTGATGCCACTAATTTCCTTGTTGAAAAAGGCGACGACATCAATGCGAGAATAGGGGCTCCCAAAATCTAACCAACTCAATCGCTCCTCGGTTTTGAAGGCCGTATCTAGGACATCAAATTTTCCGGCCTTCATGCCCTGAAGAGCATTTTTCCATTCTGTGGCGGTAATGTCGACCCGGATACCTGTCTTTTTTTCCCAAAGTCGCCATTGATCAGGAAGAATGCCCTGGAGGGTGCCATTGCTGTCCAAAAAGGTGTATGGCGGATAATTATTATCCATCACCACCCGAATGGACCGGGAGGGTGAAGTTCCTGAATCCGTCGCGTTGGTGCTGGCACTCTGAAAATTGATCAATGAAAAGAGGAGGAAAAGTATAAAAAAGCAACAGTTCAACCTTCTGTTCCGTCCTGATTTCTGATTCATAGAACTCGTTTCCAATCAATGCACTCCCCGTATTCCATGAGCGCGATCTCCGCATGCAACCTTTCCACCAAACGTCACCAGATCGGATTTCTGCCCGCCTTTGTGTTGTTTGTCCTGATTTTCGTTATTGCTCATTGGCACATTTCCTTACTCAAGGGGAGACGTTGAGGGGTGAACGGTGCTCTCTCTTTGCTCTGCCGTGCCGCTGCTCAGAGGCAAAGCAACGATAAACACGGTTCCGGGACCAAAATGCTCGGATCTCGTGAAACCCTCGGGCAGGTATTCCACTGGGGGAGGACTGAGGGCGGAGATCGTGCCGCCATGCTCTTTGATGATCCCGAAGGAGACGGAGAGTCCCAAGCCTGTTCCTTTGCCCACCTGCTTGGTGGTGAAAAACGGATCAAAAATCTTGCTCAGATGCTCCTTTTCCACCCCCTGGCCGGTATCGGCCACGCTGACCTCAAGCCCTTTCCCGCGGTCGGCGCGTTTAGACTGCACATGGATCACCCCGTCCTGACCGATGGCATCGGCAGCGTTGTTGAGCAGGTTGAGCCAGACCTGCTTGAGACGCTCTTTGTCGCCAATCAGAGTCGGGATGGTTGGATCAGGAGCATGGACAATCTTGATACGGTTCAGGAAAAAAGCATGCTCAACCAGCTGGATAACTTCCTGCATAGACGCATTGACGTCCACTTCTTCCCTGTCAGAATGGGAATGTCGGGAAAAGCCAAGGAGGTCGGCGACGATCTTCCGACAGACCTTCGTCTGTTTTTCAATAATTTTCAGATTTTCCAGGAGTTCTTCATCCTCGATATCGTCCATCATAAGCTGGCTATAGCCAAGAATAATCCCCAGGGGAGTATTAATTTCATGAGCCACACCCCCGGCCAGACGGCCCAGGTCTTCCATCTTCTGAGACTGGATGAGCTGCTCCTGGAATTTCTTGAGCATGGAAATATCCCTGGCGGTCATAAGGAGGCCCATGATGCTGTCATCCTGATCATAGACAGGTACCTTGACCACATGAAACCAGCTCTGCCCATCGGGTCGCTTGAAGGTAATCTCCTTGGCCAGGGGACGGCCGGAAATGAGGATCTGCTGGTCTTCGTGAAAATTGAGATCAGCCTGGTGCGCGGAAAAGAGATCAAAATCGGTCTTGCCGACTACATCCTCTTCTTTGAAATGGAAATAATCGCAGAAAGACTTACCTGCAAATGTATAGGCCAAGTTCTTGTCCTGGAGAGTAATGAAGTCCGGCGTCACATTCATGATGGTCTTGAGCAGACCTTGCTGCCTGGCGATGGTTTTCTCCCGCTCGGTCAGTTCTTCAATATGATTTTTAACCGTCATGGCCATGACGTCAAACGCATCGGCCAGGTCCTGAAGTTCATCACCGCAATTATGCCTGAAAACAGGACACTCCTGGCAATTCTCCGTTTTGCATGGATGTTCCTTACCGCGACAGTTGGGGCACAATGTTCCGGCCAGGTACCAGCAGCGCCGCCGGGCATCGCCGTAGGCCGGACATTCTCTTTTTCCGCACTCCATAATTTCCCAACAGTTTTTCTCCAGGGAAAAACCGGCCTGGACATTGAGATTGCCTTTGACGATTTCTTCCGCCGACTCCCGGAGCCGGTTAAGGCGGAAAGTGACGGTACGGGCAAACCAGAGTGCCAGGGCAATCCCCATGCTCACTCCCCCGAGGGTTATGATCAGGCTGATCAGCCGCTGATGATGGATCTGGGCGTCCATGTCACTGCGTGAAAGCCCCAGACGAACGGTGCCCAGGTTCTTTCCTCCCAGAATAATCCTGGCGTTGAAGTCGTACACACGGTCCCGCTCGGTTGCCAGCAGCAGCGGCTGGACCTTTTGGCTGTCCGGATTGACAAGGAGAAGATCGGTGGGGAATCCTCCGGAAAAAGTATGCGCCAGGATATTGTCGCTGGTATCGGTCAGAAAAATATAAACAACGTCCTCATATTGATCGTGGACGTTGTCGATAAGATTTTTCATCTGCAGAAAATCCATCGCCAGGAACGGTTCGGCAAGACGAAAGGCCAGACCTGAGGTCAGAGCAAGCCCCCTCTTTTTCCCTTCCTCGAGGAGCGCCCGCGAGGACATGGCGGAAAGGATCAACCCGATGCCCAAACCACAAAAGACCAGCATCAAGGCGACCCCAAGGGTGATCTTGGTCCTGAACCGCAGACCATGAAGAACTTTCGTCAGATACTTACTCAAGATCCAGGCCCACCTTTTGGCTCAGGTCGCGGACGGGATCGAAGTCCCGGTCATCGGAGGGCACAAAGCCGATGCATTTCGCCGCATCAAGAATGGCCCGGTGCCGGGGGTCATGTTCATAATCAAGCTTGAGCATGGCATCCCGGATTTTGCCCACCACCTCCTGGGACACTCTCGGACTGTAGGCATAGACCCAGCCCGGATACCACCTCGAGTTGGCGACCACCTTGATCTGATTGATGTCGATTTTGTTTGCGACCACTTTTAATGAGCCTTCACGGATCGAACCCAGATCATGCAGGCCGGCGTAGACCCCCAGAATCACATTTTCCTGGCGACCACCGGCAAAGAGCACCTCTTTGAAGTCACGCAGATTCAGCCCGTTATCCACAAAATGTCCAAGGGGAAACAGATACCCGCCGGCGGAGGAGGGATCAACCGCCACCCATGACTTGCCTCGGCAGTCTTCAATCGTTTGAATAGCCTCGTTGTCCTTGCGGGCAATGATCTGGCCGCGGAACTCGGCGCGTCCGTCCTCCTCAATGATTCTGGCCATGGCCTTGGCGCCGAAACGACTGGCCAGCTTGACATAAATAAACGGGTTCGAGAACGAGATATCGATCTTGCCCCGGCCGAACATGCTGATGTGGTCGGCAAAGGTATCCGGGAAGACCTGCCGCATGGGCAGACCGGTCTGCTCGGCAAGATATTCCACCAGACGGTGATGGCGCTGAAAAGATTCGGTGTGCGAGTACTGGGGGAGATAGGCGTAGGTTATTGCCGGCAACTGCGGTCTGAAGGCGAGTTCCTGGCGTTTGTCCAGGGAGACCTTGATCGCCTCCTCTCCTTCCCCGCAGGAAAAAAGGAAAAAAGCGGCCAGGAGCATGAAAAGAGGGGAAAGTCGTTTCGACATGGATGCTGTCCGGTTGGGTGATCGGTTCGCTGCGTTCCTGTCTGGAGCCGATGCCGATTGTGAGCTGCTGAGGGGCTGGTCGACCGTTGCCAAGGAGAATGAGCCTGCACTGACCACTATATATCCCCTTCTCAACGACGAACAAAGCACAAAACCGGTGGCTGTTGACGTTCCTCTCTGCGTGCCGAGAAAAGACGCCGGACAGGTGTCGCCCCGGCGGCGAACCGCAGCTCGATTCTAACCGTACCCCAGAGCTGCCAACTCCTCGTCGCTGAAGCCGACAAAATGGGCAATTTCGTGCACCACTGTAATCTCGATCTCTTCGATCAGTTCTTCGCGGGTGACGCAGAAGGCTTCCAGGGGTTCCTGAAAAATATAAATGGTGTCAGGATACAGCGGCGGCTCGGTCACACTGCGCTCAATCAGCGGCACGCCCCAATAAATGCCGAACAACGGCTCATCGGGCGCAAGCCCCAACTCTTCCAGCATTTCTGCGCTGGGCCGGGCCTTGACCGAGATGAGGATATTATCCAGGCGCCTGCGGATTTCCTCGGGAATGCGGGCGATGGCCTGTTCAACGACGCGAGCAAAGGCATCGGCGGTAAGTTTTGGGAGGCGGTCTCTCATTGTTCACGTCTCGGCGGACCGGATGAGCGCCTTCAAGGGCGGGGGGCGAGAGGACAACATTCTAACTAATTGCTATCACGGGCATTCAAGCGCAAAGGTGAATCGATGAGAAGTCTCTTACTGACGCCCGACTGCGCGTGATTGACGGCCAAATGAAATTCTGCGTCCTTGCTTGTTGAAGATCGAGCACATTATTTTTGCGGATACCGCTTTCCCTGCGCCCCGTTACCTTTCCGTCTGCAGGAGAGGAAAATAGGCCTCCGAAAATCGAATGACAATTTCCTCTTTTTTTGTACCACGCTGCCCAACAAAAGACAACTTCCTCAACGTGCTCTAATTCCAGGTGAACAAGCGCTTTGGCTGGGTGCCCAAACAAAGCGTGGCGGAAGTCTGGTTGGGTTGAGGCTGTTTGCCTTGAACCTTGCCATATTTATTGCATCTTTTCACGGAATGATTACAAGTTAAGCCGGGGAACAAGAATCATTCCCGTTAAAGAACACTCTTTTCCTAGCCTTGATTTTACTTGGTTGATAGGAGGTACCCACCATGAAAACGAACACAGCATTTATTCAAGGACAGCGTCATTTTCTCCGGGGTGAATATGAACGGAGCATTATGAGCTTTGGCAGGGCTTTAGATTCCGGCATGGATGCAAACAAGGTTCATGTGCCGAGAGGGCTGGCCTATTTCAAGAACAACAATTTTCCCGAGGCTGTGGAAGAGTTCAGCCACGCTTTGGTTCTAAACCCTATGGATGACAACGTCCTGTTCCTGCGAGGTATGGCCTTGTTCAACAACGTCGAATTGGATAGGGCGTTAGACGATTTTAACGTTGCCCTTCGCTTCAACCCCAGGCGCGGCATGGCCTACATTGCCCGCAGCCTGGTCTTCCGGGCGATGCACCGGAATACAGAAGCGGAATATGATCTGCAATCGGCCCTTGCCACCGATGGAGTTGAAGTCGAACTCTTCATCCGGGAGTACTGCCTCACTCCGGCCTTACATGGACTAGCGATGACACTTTTTGATGTGGAAAAAGCGCCTTGGGGTCATAAGCTGTGGACAGAGAAAACAGACGTGACCCATTAGCATACAAGCAAGAATTGCTCTCATACAAGAGGCTCCCGCAAGGGAGCCTCTTGTATTTTTGGGCATCTTCAGTACAACTGTAAGCGTTTCTTAAACCTTGCGCAACCGGCACATGAAGCTGCGGCTGGTGGAGGTTCCGGTAACCCGGCCACGCTTATCGTCCTCGGTAAGGGTATTGAGGTTGCCGCGCGGATCATACTCACCCCAGCCCCAAGCCAGACGGACCATACCCGGGCGAACCGTTGTGGCGATGCTTACAGCCATCTCGACCGCACCCTTGGGGGTTTCTATCCGGACCTGATCGCCCTCGACACATTCGTACTGAGCCGCGTCATCGGGGTGGATGGCAACCACGCAGCCGGCACCTGCCTTGAGCAGCGAGGGAACAATACGAAACTGAGAGTTGGTAAAGCGGATGTCGCGGCTGCCGCTGATCCCCAGTATCGGGTAGTCCGCGCTCCGGTCGGCAAAGCTGATCGGATCCTCGCCCAGCCCGTATTCAAATGGTACACCTGGAAATCCGGCTTCCGCCAGCCGGCTGGAGAAGAATTCGACCTTGCCCGAAGGAGTCTTAAAAGGCAGATCCCGGAATTTTTCGTAGCGCAAGTCTTCAATCCGCAATCCCTTGCCGTTGTTCCGCAGATCCTCGACCGTAACGCCGACGGGTTCCAACTGAAAATCGATCGCCTCCTCTGCCGTCTGCCAGGGAAATTCGGTGGTGAACCCGAGCCTTCTCCCCAGTTCAAAGACAATCTTCCAATCCGGCCAGGAGTCACCCACCGGCGGGATGACTGCGTCCTGGAGAAATATCGGGTTATTGCGGATGGAGGCGCGGTTGAGCTGAGTCTTTTCAAAGCAGCTGGCAGCCGGGAGGATAACATCGGCAAGCCGAGCTGTCTCGGTCATGAAGAGATCAATCACCACCAAGGTCTCCACCTTGGTAAAGGCCGCTCTGGTCCGGGTTGAATCGGCCATGGTCACCAGTGGGTTGCCCGACTGGACCACCACCATCTTCAGCGGATAAGGCGACTCGTCAAGGATGGCATCGACCACGCAACCCTGCACCTGGTTTCCCCAGGTCTCGCTGAAGGTGTTAAACAGCGGATACTGCTGGGTAACAGGAAGAACGCCTTCGGGCAGCCGCTCCTTCATCTGGATGTTGCGCACCAGAATGGGCTGGGGCAGGACATCGCCGCCCGGTTTGTCCAGGTTGCCGGATAAAGCCCGGAGCATGGCAATGGCTCTGGTGGTGTCGAAGACCTCCCGGTGCATGTCCAGGCCGTTACCATCGATGAGGGCCGAGGGCTTGATGGTGGCGTAGAGACGGACGACCTCCTTAATCTGTTCGGCGTTCAACCAAAGGGTATCCGCCACCTTCTCGACCGGGTATTGAGCGGCTACGTGCTTCAATTCATCAAAGCCAACAGTGTACCGTTCGACAAAATCGGCATCGTACAAATTTGCCTGAATGATTTCATTGATCATCGCCAGGGCGAGCAATCCGTCATGCCCCGGTTTGATCTGCAGCCAGATATCGGCCTGGCGAGCCAGTGCGGTCCGGACCGGATCGATGACAATCAAGGTGGCCCCGTGCTCTTTGGCCCACTGGATGCCTTCGGCCGCGCCCAAGGCGGTGTTGCCGTCGTTCTTGCCCCAAACGATGATGCACTTGGCACTTTTCGCTTCCGGAAAAGCCATGGAACCGTAGGTGTAGGAATGGGCGAACTCGCGAGCGACAAAACAAATGGAACCGTTGCCGATGGTGTTGGGGCTGCCGAAGAGATGCATCAGCCGGTTAGGATAATCCCAGGGGGCGCCCCAGTCAGCGGCCATGCCCCGCAACCAGGCTACGGACTGAGCTCCTGATTCCTGTCGGTGACGGCGGAATCCCGCCGCCACAACGTCAAGGGCCTCGTCCCAGCCAGCCTCGCGAAACCCCGAGCCGTCCTCTGCTTTAATCAGCGGCGTGGTCAAACGATGAGGAGAATAGACAATTTCCGGGGCTGCGGCCAACTTGGCGCAGGATAGTCGTTTGTCCGGCGCAAGAAAAGATTTGCGCCGGGCTCTCATCAGGCGGCTGTCCTCCACCTCCGCCTCGATCGGGCAGCAGGAAGAACAGAAACGGCATACAGTATCAACAAGCATCATCTCCTCCTATCGGCTGGCGTGAACAAAACAGCTGCGGATCAGTTCGTAATGGTTGCTGTGGGTGCGAATTTTCCACCAGACGCTGTCCGGCTTGCTCACCCGCCAGGCCGGCGCCAGTTCGTCCCGGCCTTCTGCCAGCAACGCCGCCACATTGACCAACCCTTTGCCCGCATAACGTCCTTCGGTTTTTCCGCCCAGCCACTCTTCGACCGGAGATGCCTCGGTGGACCAGGAAAAGGGATCGGAAAACAAAAGCTGGGCTCTCGCATCGCGAGTAACCCGGTTCATTTCCCGCAGGTGCTGCATTGGGGAAGGCACCTTGTCCACAAGGTTAAGCGAGGAAAAAAGCCCTATCGATTTCCGCCGCAAGGGCACGGCAAGGGCATTGGCCACCAAAAATTCCACCCGGTCGCTTCGCCATTCCTCGGGTAGGCGAATGGTGACGTCCTGACGCAACAGGCCTTCATCTTTGAGAGGCACCACCATGGTGCGCTCCCGCATCAGTTGCCGCGCTGCCCGAATAAATGCCTGCGAGGTGTCGATGCCGATGGCAAAATCGCAGCGCGTGCTCATCTCAAAGGTGAAGCGGCCGACCGATCCGCCGGCGTCGAGGGCGATGCCGCTCTGGGGTTGCATCAGTCCCGCCCAAGTGCTGTAGGCCTGCGAGGCATTTTCATCGTCTAACAGTTCCGCGAAATGGCTCCACAGATACGACGACACCACTTCATCGGCCTCATATTTGTTGGTAGCCAGGTGGCCGTCATTGGCATGGGGGTCGAGCAGGGCCACGCCTTCGATGATGGGAAAAAAAGCGGCGCAATGGGGACACTTGAGGGTACCGGTTTCGATGTCGCCCGCTCGTTCCTGGATGATATCGGCAGTCAAGGTATGCTCGCTGGGCAGACAGCGCGGACAGATAAGCAGGTCAAGGAGTTGTTTTTTCATAGTGCTCCTGTATAAGGGCAACCGGAATGCCGGAAAAAAACGGTGCAGGCAGGTAACCATCTCAAAAGATGGCAATTATTTTTAATAAGCCTAACGAACCAACCTGAGGGCGTCAACCTCAATTCGCAATTGTTTGCCTGTTTTCTCGGCAGGAAGCGCAGAAATCATCGCCAGGCACGCCTGTTTACAAGCAGGGGTTGATGGGCTAGGATATGTTGTAATCATGACCAGACCACTTTTCAGGAAGAGAACATGAACAGACGTTTACCGGCTGAGTGGGCAAGACAGGATGGCGTACTGCTCGCCTGGCCCCATGCAGGCAGCGATTGGCGCGACAACCTTGCTGCCGTTGAGGCGGTCTTTGTCGAGATAGCACGGGAGGTCAGCCGGTCTGAACGGGTGCTGATCGTTGCCCCAGAGATCGAACCGGTCCGGGAACTGCTCTCTCGGGGAGGAGTCGACATGCTGCAGGTCAGCCTGCACCAAATGCCGACCAACGACACCTGGGCCCGAGACTTCGGTCCGATCACAGTGTTTGAGGACGAGGTCCCAACCCTGCTCGACTTCGGCTTCAATGCCTGGGGCCTGAAATTTGCCGCCGACCTTGACAACAGGATCACCGGCAACCTGGTCCGGCTTGGTGCCTTTGGCCAGTGCAAGGTCCATATTCCCGGCCTGATTCTCGAGGGCGGCAGTATCGAAAGCGATGGTGCAGGCACGCTCCTGACCACCAGTCAGTGTCTGCTCAGCCCCAACCGCAACCCCCATCTCGACCGCCACGGCATCGAGCAGGCTCTCGGAGCCCTGCTCGGCGCTTCCCGTTTTCTCTGGCTTGAAAACGGCTCTCTGGCCGGCGATGACACCGACTCGCACATTGATACCCTGGCCCGCCTCTGCCCGGACGACACCATCGTTTATATCCGGTGTAAAGATAAAGATGATGCGCATTACGCCGCTCTGGCAGCCATGGAAAACGAACTGCAGGACTTCCGCACCGCCGAAGGCAGACCCTATCGCCTTGTTCCCCTGCCCTGGCCTCATCCCCGTTTCGATGCAGACGGCCAGCAATTACCGGCCACCTACGCCAATTTTCTCATCATTAACGGCGCAGTGCTGGTGCCAACCTACGGAGTCCCGCAGGATAGGGCGGCCCTGAAGATCATCGGCCAGGTTTTCCCTGACCGAACCATCATCGATATTGACTGCCTGCCCCTGATAGCCCAGCACGGCTCGCTTCATTGTGTGACCATGCAGATCCCTCAAGGAGTGTTACCATGATGGACACCATCCGCGTCGGCCTGGTGCAGCAACGTTGCACGGACAGCCGCCAGGAAAACATCGACAACAGTATCAACGGTATCCGCAAGGCCGCAGCCCAAGGCGCCCGCCTGGTCGCGCTGCAGGAACTGCACTGCGGCCGCTATTTCTGCCAGACCGAGGACACGGCCTGCTTTGATTTGGCCGAACCGATTCCCGGCCCGGCCACCGAGGTATTCGGTGCTCTGGCCAGGGAGCTGGGTATCGTCATCGTCACCTCGCTTTTTGAACGCCGTGCACCAGGCCTCTACCACAACACCGCTGTAGTTCTCGAGACAGACGGCAGCATCGCTGGCCGGTACCGCAAAATGCACATCCCCGACGATCCCGGCTATTATGAGAAATTCTACTTCACCCCCGGCGATCTCGGATTCCTCCCGATCCCCACCTCGGTCGGTCGGCTTGGCGTCCTGATCTGCTGGGATCAATGGTATCCCGAGGCGGCCCGGTTGATGGCCATGGCCGGAGCGGAGATCCTGATCTATCCCACCGCCATCGGCTACGACCCGGGCGATATCCAGGAGGAGCAGGACCGCCAGCGCGAGGCATGGGTGACTATCCAGCGCAGTCACGCTATTGCCAACGGCATTCCGGTGCTCAGTGTCAACCGGGTCGGCTTTGAGGCCGATCCATCGGGCGTCGGCACCGGCGCTCAATTCTGGGGCAACAGCTTTGTCACCGGCTGCCAGGGGGAACTGCTAGCCATAGCCGGCAATGACCGGGAGCAGGTGCTGGTGGCGGACCTTGACCGGAAGCGCAGTGAGGAGGTACGCCGTATCTGGCCCTATCTGCGTGACCGTCGTATCGACGCCTACGGCGACCTGGTGCGCCGCTACCGGGATTAACCGGCCTGGCCGGCGCCGTTTGTTCCGCTCTGGCCTATCTCTACCTGTTCGGCAAATAAGGGCACAAACATCTATTCATTTCTTGGACAAGGAATTCGGTTCCTATATAATTCAACAAACTCTTGTAATTCGTCTTATCGCCATCCCACCAACATGTAAAAGGAGAAGTGTATGAAATGGTTTCTGATCGCGGCCACTCTGATCGTGGCGATGTTCGACGGTTCCTCCGCCTGGTCCGCGGATGCAGAAAAGTGCAAGGATCATCCGTTGTTTTCCCGGATGAGTAATTATGAGATTTACAGTTGCGCCACCACAGTCTTCGATGCCGTGGCTTTCCCCAAGCCTGAGCTCAAGGAATGGGTAAAACCTGAGGACTACTCTGAGATTGAAGGCAAGATCTTCGCGGTGAGCTACAAACTCAAAGAAGGCGCCACCCCTGCCAGTGCCCTCCAGATTATCCGCAACTTCCAGAACGCCGTCAAAAAATCCGGCGGCGCGGTCCTTGGCGACTATGACGGCAACGTTTTTCCCAACCTTCAACCCAATGCCATCAAGTATCTGGTTGAATCTCCAGGTGGCACCTCGTACGACCGCTACACCACCATGACCCTGTCCAAGGGCGGGAGCGAATTCTGGGTTTATCTCTGCGCCAGCGAGAGCTACCAGGATTACATGCTGCTCATCGTCGAGAAGCAGGAGATGCAGCAGGAGGTCAGCGTCAACGAGTTGGAAAAGCAGCTCAACAAGGATGGATTTCTCACCTATTACATTAATTTTGACACCGGCAAAGCCATCATCAAACCGGAGAGTGCAGGCAGTGTCGATCAGATCGCCGCCCTGCTCAAGGCTTCGCCCACGCTCAAAGTGAGCATAGAAGGCCACACCGACAACGTCGGCTCTCCGGAAAGCAATAAAAAGCTCAGCGAGGAAAGAGCCAAGGCGGTGATGAATGCCGTAGTCGCCAAGGGCATCGCCGCCGACCGGATGAGCGCGTTAGGCCGCGGCCAGGATGCGCCTGTGGCCGATAACCGCAAGGAAGAAGGTCGGGCACTGAATCGCAGGGTGGAAGTGGTTAAAAAATAGCAGTCTGTCCGGCTTGGATTTCGGGCACCAACCTTGGGCGGGGCACAACATCCAAGCCAATTTTTTCACGCGTTTTATTCCGGACAGATAGAGGAAAACCGTGGATCAGCACCTCGGTCGAAACTGTCCTCAAGCAGAGGCAACGGCATTGTCTTGCGCAATGTACCTGCCATTCTGAAAAGAACGGCAGCGCTCTACTGACGAAACACCTCTCCATCCGACTGCCCGGCACCACCGATGCCGGCACACGAATCTTCCGATATGCCGCAAAAAGTGATCCGCTGCCCCAAATGTTTCCACGAGCAGACCAACCAGGTGGAGTGTGAAGCCTGCGGTCTGCTTTTTCACAAATTCGAACGGGCGCAGGAACGTGAGAAGGAAGAAAGTTCCCCGCTGAGCGAGCAGGTTAAACCCAAAAAGGTACGGGCCGGTTCGGTGGTAAAAATCGGCTCGACGCTGGCCCTGGTGGCGCTCACTGCCGCGCTCACCTCTTTTCTCACCGTAGGCACCAGGAAGGAAACAGTGCCACCGCCTCTCCCGCCGCCCGTTGAGGCACCGATGGAGAAGAAAGTTTCCTCGGCGACGGCCAGACCTCAGACGCAACAGATTGAACGGACCCCGGCAGCCAGTACCGGCAGCCCCATAGAACAGGCGAAAAATGGCACCGTGGCCATCGAGACGCCCTGGGGAAAGGGTTCGGGCTTTTTTATCACCGACTCTTCCATCGTCACGAACAGACATGTGGTCGAGCCGGATCGCAGCCAGGTGGATGAAATCCGCCACAAGGTCAAAACCGGTCGACAAATGATCGCACTTGAACAGGAGATAATCGCTGAGCTGCGCAGCCGGTTAAAACAGATGGGCGACAGCCCGACCCGCCGCCAGTTGATCATCATTCTCCAGGAAAAGGAAAAGCAACTGGCCCAGATTCTGCCGGTTCAGGAGGAGGGAGAAGCACGGCTCAAGGAGATGGAGAAACCAAAATCGACCTCGGACATCAAGGTCTTCCTCGCTGACGGCAGCGAATATACGGCCCAGTCCACCCAGGTCAGCAGCAAGCGCGACCTGGCCTTGCTGACGCTCTATTCTGCCAAGGCGGTGGTGCTCAAATCCGCGGCCAAAAGCAGTGTTCTTCAACAGGGCGATAAAGTTTTTACCATCGGCAACCCGGTGGGGTTGCGCAACACCGTCACCTCCGGCGTCTTTTCCGGCTACCGCCAGCACAAGGACAGCGGCGAGGTCCTGCTCCAGACCGATGCACCGATCAATCCCGGCAACAGCGGCGGGCCGCTGATCGACGAGCGCGGCCAGGTGCACGGCATCAATACCATGATTATTCAAAATACTCAGGGCATTGGCTTCGCCATCCCCATTCAGGCAGTGTTCGAGGAATTTTCGATCAGTCAACCGCAGAGGGAGTAACGATTGCGATGCCCTGATTTGGGATTCCAGGTGCACAATGAAATACCCGGCAGAGGCCGGGATTCAACGGTTCATACCTGCCGGGTGAAAAAACGCTCGGCTCCCTAGTGCGCAGCCCTTTTTCCCTGATCCGCTCCTCCCCTTCCATCTCATCCTGTCGCCTTGGGGGTAACGCCGTCACTTTATTCGACGCCGCGGTATCTTCTCGTTCTTCACTCTTGTAACAAAAATAATCAGGTCGCCTTGACTATGCCCACCGTACTTTGATATAAAATTATATTGGTTTTATTCTACTTTTTCGCCTGCGCGGCGAGGGCCGGGCAGAAGACGACAGGGCGGAGACAGACGGTTACCTCTTCTTCTCTCTCGGCGTCACGGGAAAGTTTCTTCCTGTCCATTTTTCAAGGAGGCCGTTGTGAAAAAAATCGTCAACACTCTGGTATGCACACTTCTTTTGGCATTGCTCGCTGCCCCCGGTTTTGCTGAAACATCACCCGAGCAACTTGCCGCAGAATCCGAGACCTATGTAAAAACGACCGCCAAAGAAACCCCCACCGCTCCGGAAACCATTGTCGCCAAGGTCGATGAGGCCTGCGCTCTATTGAAGAAGGAAGGACCGGCGGCTTTTCCCAAGTTCAAGGGAAAAGGGAGTGCTTTCCTGTTTGAGGGGACCTACATCTGGATTCACAGCCTTAAGGAAACCAAAATGCTTGTGCATCCGATTAAATTCAAGATGGAAGGCAATGAGCTGATCGGCCTGAAAGACGAAAAAGGTAAACGCTTCTTCGTCGCCATGAACAATGTGGCCAATGAAACCGGACAAGGATGGGTCGAATACTACTGGCCTGTTCCCGGTACCAAGGATATCGTCCGCAAGGTTTCCTATGTCAAGAAATGCACCATGCCCGATAACGTTGACGTTGTTATCGGCTGCGGCATCTACAACGGTGATCCGACAGCCATGGCCAAGCTGGATATCAAGTAGCAGAACGAGGAAGACTGTTGCGCCCCGGTGTCCGTTCATCCGGCCAACACCGGGGCCGTCCATGTCCAGTGAGTGCCGCGCCGGTTGATGCGGTCGTTTTTCCTGTGAGCCCTTGGGTTACGGATCTTGAGGGCTTTACGCAGTCTACGATCCGAACGGGATATGCCCCCCATGGCCTTTTCACTCCTTGCACCAAGCTTGAAAACCAGGCTCTACGGACTGGTTCTCTTCACGATCGTCATCATCCTCGCACTGGTAGCCACCGGGATTCATTATTACGGCAATATCAACCAGGCCAATACCACCAAAGCCGATTTCAACCGACTCATCAGCAACCTTCAAGATGCCCGGATCGCCGAAAAAACATACCTTCAGTTTTTTTCCGGGGAGGTTAAGGGGCAGTTCGAGCAACTGACCCGCGACACCGACAAGACCCTTGAGACGGTCTTGAAAAAAAGCAGCGAACAGGAGATCACCAAACAGCTCACGGCCGCCAAGGAACTGTTGGGCCGTTATCAGCAGGTGTTCGCCGAGGTTGTAAAAACCCATGGGCAGCAGGACCAGCTTAAAAAGGAGATGATGCAGCCTCTGCTCCGCGCGCTGGAAATTCTCGGACTGATCCAAGGGAACCTGGAATCTCGCCAGGCCGAGCTGCAGATGGAGGGCTCCGACCTCAACGCCTCGGAAAACGAAATGCTCAATATCGCCCGAGACTGCAAAATTGGATTCCTGCAGCTCCAAAGTTTGCAATTCCAGTTTCTCCTCTCCGGTGATACCGCCTTGATCGCCTCGTTCAAGACCATCACCGACAACATCGTCAACAGCAGCCTCCCGGCGCTGCACGAAACCGCCATCGCACTCAACAACACAAAGCTTGTCGAGCATGCAAAGGAGATCAAGGGGACGGTCCAGGCCTTCCTTAAACTGATCGAGCAGTCCCAGACCCTTGGCGTCAAGGAACGGGAAGCCACCAAGCAGCTTGACAATGCGGGCAAAAAAACCATCGAACCGGTTGAGGCTGCAGTCAATCTGACCAACGCCATTATCGCCCAAGCAGACTAAGTCGGCGATCATGACCATCGCGATCATCGTGGCCATTGGCATTGCCGCCTTCCTTGGCTTTTCGTATTTTCTGGTCAGCGCCATCACCAAACCACTGCATCAGGTAGTTGCTGGTCTCAAGGACATTGCCGAAGGCGAAGGAGACCTGACCCATCGATTGGATATTACCTCCCGAGACGAGATGGGCGAACTAGCCAAATGGTTTAATGTCTTCATCGAAAAAATGCAGGCCGTGATCCGGGATGTGGCTCAGAATGCCGGCCTTCTCCGAACATCTTCCCAGCAGCTGCTGGACATTGCCAAACAGATGTCCTCCGGGGCCAGCCAGACCTCCGGCAAGGCGAATACCGTTGCCGCTGCCGGTGAAGAAATGAGTGCCAACATGGGTGCTATGGCATCAGCCATGGGCGAAGCCTCCGGCAACGTCAGCATGGTAGCTGCAGCGGTAGAGGAGATGACATCCACCATCACCCAGATCGCCGACAATGCGGAAAAAGCGAGCAGGATTACTTCCGCGGCGGTTGCCCAGACGGAAAAAGCCTCGGAACAGATCAGCGAATTGGGCGAGTCGGCCAAGGATATCGGCAAGGTTATTGAGACGATTACCGATATATCGGAGCAGGTCAATCTGCTGGCCCTGAATGCCACCATCGAAGCGGCCCGTGCCGGCGAGGCGGGCAAAGGATTTGCGGTTGTTGCCAACGAAATCAAGGAACTGGCCCGGCAAACGGCATCAGCCACCAACGAGATCAAGCAGCGAGTGGAAGGCATCCAGCATTCGACCAAGGGGACGGTGAATGAAATCACTGCCATCACCAAAGTGGTGAACGAAGTCAATCAAATCGTTGGCGACATTGCCGGAGCAGTGGACGAACAGTCCGCTGCCACTAAAGAAATCGCCAGTAATATCAGCCAGGCCTCGGTTGGCATCAATGAGGTCAATGAGAATGTCTCGCAGGGTTCGGTGGTGTCCTCCCAGATAGCTCAAGAAATCAGCGAGGTGAAGGATGCCGCCGTCCATATGTCCCAAAACAGCGCCCAGGTCGATCAGAACGCAACCGATCTATCCAGGCTGGCCGAAGAACTCAACGCCATGGTCAATCGCTTCAAGGTCTGACAGGCGAACATCAATCGCCTTGCCTCTCAGAAAAAAAATCGGAGGCCTTCTGGAAAAAGAGGGCCTCTTTTTTTGTTCAAGGGACGCAAGAGACGACGCACTGCTGCCGCCGCTGCACAATGAGCCGCCCCCCTCCTGGCCTGCCCGGCCTTACCAACAAGATTGTCCATAGTTGAACGTTTTTGCAGTCTCCACTCAGGCAAAATTGTCGTTTCTGATTTTTCTTTCTCGAGCCGAAACCGCACTTCGATTTCCAACATCTTAATATATGGGGAGAATGGATGCATTATCCCCTCTGGCCCAGGACTTGCTCTGGTACAGGAACAAGGGAACTGTCACTCTCCGACCTTCCCGGTGAGCTTATCTATAGGGAGTGATTGGTATGAAAGACACATGGGAAAAGATTGTTGAATATGCCTCCATGCCGGTACATGGCACTTTATCACGAAAACTTCGGAATGGTGTGGCCCTGCAAATCAACGAGGGCAAGCGGTTTGAAAGTGCGGTGTTCTTCCTCGGCGAGAGTTTCATCAGGGTGACTGAGGAAGAAAATGGCCAGATGGTAAACAGCTATTATGATTGGAAAGGAATTCAGTCGATCAGGACATATGGTCCTAAAGAAGGAAAGGAAAAGTAAATTTTGAAAGATGCCATCCGGGAAGGGGGCAACGATAGTGCGCGAGGCTGGCAGAGACAGTTCCCTTGCATTTCTCTTCAAATTTCCCAACGAGAACTCTTCAGAGGATATGAACATGGCCTTGCAATACAGACCGCTTGGTGAAGTGAAAAGTCTCCTTGAGCAAATAGGGGAAGACATTACCTATGCCTATGAAGACTTGGTCTTTGTGCGGCATAACCATTTTCTCCTTCAGTTTGGCACGACTGGCGACATCCTGTGGTATTTCGCCAATGTCGAAACACTGGAGAGCGACGCTCTTCGATACTACGACTGCCTCGAAGGTGCGGCCACGGAAAAGGGAATCACCCTGAGGAATGGCGGATTATACCGATTGTCGGAAGGGGCGAATGAAAACATTTCCCTCGAATTCTTACCGGCAGCCTCACCGCAAAGCCTTTAGCCATGACATCGCAGCAAGCAATGGCGGGAGAGAGCAATGGATGCAAGAGAGAGACTTGCCTGTCCGTCCTGCGGTTCGGAGTTTTTTCTTTCGACCAAGACGAGTGAAGTACGGGTGGCCTTCCATGTGAGTGTCGAAAAGATACCAATGAGTGTGGAGGCGTTTGCGGTATTCGAAGATTCCGGAAAAATCAATCTGGAGAATTTTCACTGTGGCGCCTGCTCCTGGCGTGGCGCGGTAGGATCGCTCGTCGAATCAAGGATGTGAAAATACCGGCCGCCCCAGGGTTCGCTTCGATGAACAAAGACTACGGCCAGGAAATGGCCTGGAGATAGAGATGACAACAATGCTCTTTTTTGAAAAACCCGGTTGTGTCAACGGTGAGAAACAGAAAGCTATCCTTATCGCAGCCGGTCATACGTTACAGTGTACCAATATCTTGTTCTATCCTTGGACAAGAGACGAATTACTGCCCTTTGTTGAGGGGAAAAAGCCTGAAGCAATAATGAACTCAACTGCACCGGCGGTAAAAAAAGGGGAAATCGATCCAGCTGGACTCTCCTTTGCGGAGGCCGTTACGCTGATGCTCAAAGACCCCATCCTTATCAAACGCCCCCTCATCAAGGTGGATGGTTTGTGCATTCAAGGCTTCGATGATCAGCGATTGGTTCCTTATCTAGGACGATGGGAGGGAAGAGAGGATGTGATTACTTGCCCGCGCCTTACAACCCTATCGTGTGACGAACAGTTAAAAAAATAATCTGCTTTAACCGGACGCCGTCTGTCCCGCAGTGCCCAATTTCCTGGCGGGGGAACCATGGTCATCAAATTATGGAATTCCCCACCAGGCAACAATAACGGAGGAAGAATGATTATTTTGTTACCGGAATTGGCCGAACTAAGCGTCCAACAGTTGACGAATCTTTGTTGAAAGAATCTGGAGAGTGAAGGGCTTTTGAATAAAATTGCTGCGTGCTTGCTCGAGTCCCCCTTCAGCACCCTGATCGGAATAATTGTAGCCGGAACAGAGGAGCACCTTGAGACCGCCATCGATTGCTGCCAATCGCCGCACGAGTTCCGCACCTCCCATCCTCGGCATAACCATATCAATGATCGCCAACTCGATCTGTCCTTGATATTCCCCATACACCTGCAAGGCTTCTTGGCCGGAAGCGGCACTGAGAATGGTATAACCCAGGCGCTGGAGCATCTCCCGGGTGAGACGCAGCACCATTTCATCGTCATCGACGAGGAGAACAGTCTCCGAGCCCATGAGAAAATCACCGGCCGTGCCCTGTTCCTGGTCCACCCGCCTTGCCGATGCGGGCAACAGCAATGTAAAACGTGCCCCGCCCTCGGGAGCGTTGCCGGCCTGGATGACCCCGCCATGGTTGTTAACGATGCTGTAGGCCGTGGCAAGCCCCAAGCCTGTTCCCTGTTCGTGCCCCTTGGTGGTGAAGAAGGGGTCGAAAATCCGCTCGAGAATTTGCGGGTCGATGCCACAGCCGCGGTCGGTGACCGTTATCCTGACGTACCGGCCAGGCGGACACTTAGGAAGAGCTGCGCTCTCCCGGTCGAGATGGACATTTTCTGTACAAAGCAGAAGATCTCCCCCGCCGGGCATGGCATGCGCCGCGTTGACAAAAAGATTGAGCAGAACTTGTTCGATCTGACCAGCATCCACCTCTACCGGCCAGATCGCTTCCTGGAATCGACTCTGAATGACAATATCCCTCCTGCTCTGACCGAATAGGGAGGCGCAACCGGCAAGAAGCGCATTAAGATTGATTACCCTGATCTCACTCTCGCCCTGAGCGCCTTTGCCCAAAGTCAGGAGTTGGCGGGTCAGGTCTCCGCCCTTTTTGACGTATTTTTCAATATTTTTCAGCTTTTCCGGATTAAACGCATGGCCCCCGGCTTGCAGTTCCAGCAGTGTCAAGGAAGCGCTGCCCTGGATACCCATGAGGATGTTATTGAAATCGTGGGCAATGCCGCCGGCCATCGTTCCCAAAGCTTCAAATTTCTGGGCGCGATACAGTTGCAACTCCATGACCTTGGCCTCGGTCACATCGCGATAGCTGCAGATAATACCCGCCGGTTTGCTCCGGTGGTCCTCATAGCGAGCGACACTGAGGGAAATGTCAAGAAGTGTGCCCCCGCGAGTGGGACGCTTGGTGAGCAGGTGGGCGAGCGGTTGTCCCTTGTCCATGAGCAGCCCGAATTCAGGGGATACAGGATCAGTTTCAAAACCCATGTCGAACGGCAACGGATGGCCAGCCAGTTCCGCCAGCGACCAACCGAAAAGCCGGGTGAAACTGGGGTTGACATACCGGACGAGCCCATCAAAAGACGTAATTGCAATGGCGTCGGCCGCGGCATTGAGCAGGCTGAGATAGAGGGCCTCGCTTTTTTTCGATTCCTCGTACAACTGCCGGTATCGCTCCTGACTTTCCGCCAAGTCCCGGGTCCGCTTGATCACCTTCTGCTCAAATTCGTTGCGGTGGGCAATCAACTCCTGCTCCTGCAGTTTATGAGCGGTAATATCGATGATCAGGACCAGGACACCGGTTATTTTGCCCCCTTTGTCCTTGATGGGGGTGGCGATATGGTCGATGTAGATCATCTGTCCGTCAACCCGCCTGCGACTGCGTTCCGAACGACCGCTCGCCTGGCCAGCAAAGACCTCCAGGGCCGGACAATTATCGCAAACAGCGTCAACGCTGGCCGCCGCCTGATAACAAAACTTTCCGAGGGCCGACTCCCCGTAGATCTCCTTGGCCTTGCGATTGAACCCGACCACCCGATAGTCGCAATCCAGCTCCCACATGGCAATATCCATGATATCGATCAATTCGGTCAGGGTTGCACCCAAGCGGCTGCTCGCACCGGATTTACCGGCAAGCAACAGGGTATTGAGCAAAAGATCCTGAACCGATTCGGATTGTGTCATCTTCTCCGCCTCGTTACGGTCTTTCGATGTTGAACGCCTCTTACCAATAACGGGGCAGGCGGCAACTGCGATGGGGCATAGTACTCATTGATGCCGGAGAAAATATCCATCTTTGTATTTTCCAGCGCCTCTTTCGGGTTCATATTTTAAAGGTGCTGACAATGCCCTGCAATTCATTGGCCAAATCCTGCAACCGAACGGCGCTTGAGGTGACCTGCTGACTGCTCCTGGAAATCTCCATGGAAGCATTATTCACTCCCGCGATGTCCTGGGTAATAGTGCCGGCAACCGCCGAACTCTGACTGACATTTTCATTCACCTCTCCCAATCCCTGTGAGGCCTGGGCAATATTGTTGGCTATTTCCTCGGTTGCGGCCGATTGTTCGGCAACAGCATTGGAAATGGTGCCGACGATCTCGTTGACACTGTTGATTATTTTTGAAATCTGGCTGATTTCATCCACCGTCGATTTGGTTGTCCCCTGAACGCCGGCTATCTGCTTTTTGATGTCCATGGTCGCGGCAGCCGTCTGTTTGGCCAACTCCTTAATCTCGTTGGCGACCACCGCAAAGCCTTTGCCCGCTTCACCGGCCCGGGCAGCCTCGATGGTGGCATTGAGGGCTAACAAGTTGGTTTGTTCGGATATTTCTGTAATGGCCTCAGTCACCTTGCTGATCGCTTGGGCAGCCTGTCCCAATTCGGCCATTTTCCCCGAGGTGTTGGATGCCTGGGCTACCGCCTTTTCCGAAATCAAATGGGCATGCTCGGCGTTCTGGGCAATCTGATTGATGGTTGCGGTCATCTCCTCGGCGGCACTGGCTACCATGGTGGTATTGGTGGTGGATTGCTCCATGGCGGCGGCAACACCGTTGAGGTTAGCGCTCATTTCCTCGGCGGCGGTGGCCACATTATTGGCCCGGCCAGAGGTTTCCTCAGCATTTTTTGACAAAGCAGACGCAATATTGGACAACTCCTTAATCGAAAGATTTACATCCTTGGTGTTGTCGCTGATTTTGCCGACCATTTTTTGCAGTTTCTCAATGAAGGTATTGAACCACATGGCCAGATCGCCAACTTCATCCTTGGAAGCGACGGCTAAGCGCAAGGTTAGGTCACCTTCGCCCTGCGCGATATCCTTGAGACCGGCGACCGCTTTGTTGATCGGCCCGACGATGGAATTGGCGGCAAAAAAGATAAGGACCGCGGCCAGGGCAATAGAAACGGCGGAAATCAAGGCTATGGTGTTGCGCAGGGAAATAACGCTGGCCAAAAATTCACTGGCATTCTGGGTGGCGGCGACACTCCATCCCTTCAACTTGACCGGTGCAAATCCGGCAACCTTGTCAATATCCTTATAGACATAGGCTTCGGCACCAATCTTACCCGCCATCATATCCTTGGTGATCTCCTCCATGCCCTTGAGAGCCTTGAGATCAAGCTGCAAGACGTTTTTGGCATCTGGGTGGGCAATGATTATGCCCTCTTTGTTCGCCATGAAGCAGTATCCGGTTTCCCCAATTTTCTTGGCAGTGACCAGATCGGTAAGAACAGAAGCCTTCAGAAGCGCGCCAAAGGCACCCAAAAAGGCGCCGCTATCGGAATAAATCGGGCCGCACAGCAGAATCACCGGCTCGTTGGTGGTCTTGGAACGCACTATATCGCCGCTCAAGGTCTTTTTGGAACTTTTTGCCTCCTGAAAGAGGGGGTTCCCGCCCACGTCCAGTCCCTTGAGATCTTCTTCCGACACAGCTTCGGACGCATAGACCTTGCCGTTCGCATCTGTCAGGACAATCGCGCTGTAATTGGTCTTGAGTTGTTCAAATCGCTTGCGCAGATCCTTGCGAATTACGTCAATCGCCTCGGCGGCCCCTTCAACCCCCTTGGAACTGACCGCCTCGGCGGCAATCTTCACCTGGGTCCGGCCGGCAAAAGCTGCAGCGAATTTAATTTCACCTTCAAGGGTCGCCGAGACCTGCATTGCCAATCCTTCAGCGATGGACTGGGCATTGGCTTTGCTGTATTTGGTGACCGCCTCTGCAGAATTATTTTTGGCCACATAACCACACACGGCAAGCGGTATGAGCACAATGAGAATGCCGCCGACAATAAGCCTGAAACGAATCGATGAAAATCGCATATCTTCCCTCTTTCCTGGTGACTACTCTTCTTATGGATATACACTCTGGCAGGTTCGGAGCGGTTACTCCGCCGGACGGCTGTCCGAACAACCTCTCCAGTACATGCTCCTCTTTCTCAGTATATCTATTTTTGAGGAAGGGTGAAGGAAAAACAGGTAAATCTACCCATAGCCTGCCATTTGCTTGACCCAAAAGCGCAACTGGGCAACATTCAACGCCCCTGGTGGCGAACACGGCCGGCAATCTCATCGGCCACATCTTCCTGGTCCAGGCCATCGCAATGGATGGTCAGATCGGCATATTTCCGGTACAGAATTTGGCGTTCGTCGAAGAGTTGATGGAAAGTCTGATGCGCAGCCTTGGCGATACCCCGGGTGTCAAAATTGCGAATTCGCCGTTCGATCTCGACAAAGGAGACTTCAAGGAAGATGATGGTGGATATTGTGCGCAGGTGGACCATGGCCTTGTCACTGTAGGCGGCGCTGCCGCCGGTGGCGATGACATGGTGGCTGACGTTGAGCTTGCAGATCTCGTTTTCCTCGATGGCCCGCAGATTGAGGTGATCGGACTCATCAATGATCTGCTGCAACGATTTCTGCTGGTTGATCTGAATAAGAACGTCGGTGTCGATGAAGCCCAGTGACAGATTTTTGGCGAGAATGATACCGATGGTGCTCTTGCCCGCGCCCGGCATGCCGATCAGGGTCAGATTGGTTTTCATGGGAATAATCCATGGTGAAGAAGTGCGGTCCCGGAATGGACCAAGGGCTGTCTGCACCAAGGAAGGTAGCCCACGGCTGCCCGGAGAGCAAGGACCGAATCACGCTTTGCAAGGGGGGACGGGGAGAAAAAGGGCAAGGAAATCGTCCCGGAGCCGCTGCAAGGAGGTCAACGGTCCGGAACGAGAGAAGACGAGCGATGGATCAGGACATTGTTACCAGGCGGTTTCTTCCTTGATTGCACCCCGGGTGGAAACGACCGCATGGCGAACGGGAAAGGTGGGCTTTGCCGCATCAACAGCCTGTTTGATAATCTGCAGCATGGAATGGCAGCACGGCACCTCCATGATCAGAATGGTCAAGGATTTCAAGGTGCGGGTGCGGAAGATCTCGGTGAAACGGTCAATGTACAGCTGCTGGTCGTCAAACTTGGGACAGCCCATCATCACTACCCGGCCGGCGAGGAAATCCTTCTGCAGGCCGGCATAGGCGACAGCAGTGCAATCAGCCGCCACCAGCAGGTCGCAGTTTTCGAGAAAGGGCGCGCTCGCCGGAATCAAGCGGATCTGCACCGGCCAATGCGACAGAGCTGAACCGCCCTGCAGGCCAGGCATATTGGCCATCTGGCAGGGTGTCATGGGCTGCAGGGTCTGCATCCGGGCCGAAGGACAGCCGCCCGAGGGTTGCACCGGCGCAGGAGGCTGTTCCTTGTTCTGGCTGGCGAGAAAATGCTCCACTGCCTCCTCGTCGAATTCGTCGGCGTCACGCTCGATAATCTTGCAGCGCCCCGGTCGGGCAGGAACCAAGGCAGGCCCCCAGCCCGTCACAAAGCTTGTCGGCCACCAGGCGAGCCTTGCCGTCGATAATCTGCAGGGAACCTTCGGCGCAGTCCGGAACACACTGACCGCAACCGTTACAGAGTTCCTCATCTATCTGAATGATCTTTCTCCGTACTTTCATAATCTCTTCTTTAGGTGATAAATATTTCCGGCTCATGATGAGCCAAGAACCGCCTCTTTCAAAGCCTCGACACCGAAACGTTCCATAAATCGGGCAGACCGGGTTTTGAACTTGGCCTCCCGGAGATAATAGTTAAGGGTCCTGGTCACCAGGGACACGGCCTCGTCGTCACTCAACCCCTCGGCCACCAGATCGCCAATACGGGGACGGCCGGCGGCATTGCCGCCGAAGGAGAAGCGCCAGCCCTTTTTTTCGGCCGTGAGGCCGACATCACGCATCCAGGATTCACAGCAGCAGAACCGGCAGCCGGAAATCCCGACCTTGACCTTATAGGGCAGAGGCCCGTCCAGTTCGATTGCCTTGACCCGCTCCCCCAGGCGTCAAGGCGTCGCCTTGGCCAAATTGACACCAGGTACTGCCTGGGCAGGCCTGAACATAATGCACCCGATGACGGCTATGGGGTGGCGTTTCCGGAATCTGCAACTCGGCCTTGAGTGCTTCCAGAGCCTCCGGATCCATGCCGAGAAAAGCGACGCGCTGGGCGCCGGTGATCTTTGTTTTCGGAATGTTGTACTTTCGCGCCAACCCTGCCAACTGCTCCAGGTCTTCGGGACTGAGCAGACCGGCATTGAAATGGGGCAGGACAAGATAGGTCTTCTGATTGTCGCTCATAGCCTGTTTCCGGACAGACCTCGTCCGGACCGGACGATCCGGACGAGGTGTGTTTGCGTTAAAGGAAAAGAAAATCAGCCAAGGATGGCCTTAAGATCTGCTTCTGGCGTGTCCACCGGCTTGATGGCAAAGGTGTTGACCAGAAATTCGAGCACCGCCGGAGTGATAAAGGCCGGGAGCGACGGCCCGAGGCGAATGTCTTTGATGCCCAAGGACAACAGAGTCAGGAGGATGGCCACCGCTTTCTGCTCGTACCAGGAGAGAATCATAGACAGTGGCAGGTCGTTAACGCCGCAGTCAAAGGCCTTGGACAGGGCCACCGCAATCTGGATGGCCGAGTAGGCATCGTTGCACTGACCGACATCGAGCAGACGCGGAATACCGCCAATATCGCCCAAATTTTTGTCAAAGAAGCGGAACTTGCCACAGGCCAGTGTCAACACCATGCAGTCATTCGGTACCTGCTCGACAAATCTGGTGAAGTAATCGCGACCGGGTTTGGCACCGTCGCAGCCGCCCACCAGGAAAAAGTGGCGGATCGCCTTGGATTTCACCGCCTCGATCACTTTGTCTGCCACACCAAGCACGGTGTTGCGGCCAAAGCCGACCAGCACCGAACCGTTGTCGACCTCATCGGTGAAACCGGGCATCGCCAGCGCCATGGCAACCACAGCCGAATAGTCCTTGTCGGCAATATGTTTGACGCCGGGCCAACCGACCAGACCGTTGGTGAAAATCCGGTCCTGGTAGTCTTCTCGCGGTTTCTGGATGCAGTTGGTGGTAAAGAGGATCGGTCCTGGAAAATTGGGAAATTCTTTGTGCTGATTCTGCCAGGCCGTACCAAAGTGGCCGTAGAAATGCGGATATTTCTTCAGTTCCGGATACCCATGGCAGGGCAGCATCTCGCCATGGGTGTAGACGTCGATCCCCTTGCCCTCGGTCTGTTTGAGCAGCAATTCCAGATCATGGAGGTCATGGCCGGTGATCAGGACGCATTTCCCTTTGCGGTGCCCCAGCGGCACGGGCGTCGGCACAGGATGGCCGTAGGTGCCGGTGTTGCCCGCATCAAGCAACTCCATGGCCCGCAGGTTGACCTCGCCGGCCTTCATGGCCACAGGCACGCACTGCTCCACGGTCAACCCCTGGACCAGCATCACGGCCAGGGCATCGTAACAGAAGGCGGCAATAGCCGGATCCTTTTGCCCGAGGATGGCGGCATGATCGGCATAGGCGGCGATGCCTTTGAGACCGTACAACAGGGTCTGCTTGAGCGAACGGATATTGACATCGGCATCAAGGTTTTCGATCAGATTCAGCGCTTTGCCCTGGACGGCCAGTTCGACCGTGGATCCTGCCGGGATGAAGACAGCCGGAGCCTCAGTGAAATCTGACCTTGCCGCCGGCGGCAGCAACCTTGACTTTCATCGCTTCGCGCAACTCGACCGTCCGTTTGATCAAGATCACAAAACGTTCCGGATCGAAATCAACATTGGTCAGGGTGGAAAAGATAGCCTCATAGGTAAAAAGATCGGTGGCCTCATCGACGATGCCTTTCTTCCGTGCCTCCTGGGCATAGAGGGCAAGCCCCTGCAAAGCGTGGATCAAGAGATCCTGGAGGTCGGCGACCTCCTCGTTTTTGCCGCACACCCCGGCGATGTTGCATCCGATTCCCTTGGCGGTCTGTTCACACTGGTTACAAAACATGGCATTCCTCCTTGTCTCTTTTTTTTGTGTCGCTTTCGACATTGTTCCTCAGTAGTATGGCTGCACTATAGCTCTTTATGGGTGAACTTCCTTGACCTAGATCAAAAATACAATTTTTTTTGAAAATACATGTGTAACAAGGACAAATTGCTGGCAAACAGCCTCCTGTTCAGCGGATTGCCTGCGGAACAGCTTCGTGAAATCGGCAGGATAAGCGCGAGCAAGCACTACGCTAAAGGTGTTGCGATCTTCCACGAGGGTGACCCGGGTATCGGCTTTTTCATGGTGGCAAGCGGCAAGGTGAAAATCTTCAAGATGTCCTTTGACGGCAAGGAGCAAATTCTCCATATTTTTGGACCGGGCGAACCCTTTGGCGAAGTCCCGGTTTTCCATGGCAGTCCTTTTCCGGCCAACGCCGAGACCCTGACCGAAGCAGATCTGCTCTTTTTCCCCCGCACCGAGTTCGTCAATCTGGTTACGGCCAACCCCTTCGCTGGCCCTCAATATGCTGGCGGTGCTAGCCCTGCGCCTGCGGCGCTTCGCCACCCAGATCGAAAGTCTCTCGCTCAAAGAGGTTCCCGGACGGCTCGCCTCCTACCTGCATTACCTGATGGAAGAGCAGCAACGCGTGGACAAGGTGGTGCTCGACATCCCCAAGGGCCAATTGGCCAGTCTTCTGGGTACCAGTTCCGAAACCTTATCGCGCATCTTCAACAAAATGACTGAGGAAGGGTTGATCCGGGTGGAAGGCAAAACGATTTCCATCCTCGATGCGGAGGGATTAAGGGAGCGATAACGTCCTGGGTGCTCTTCATCATGCCAATAAACACCGCTTGTGCCGGCGATGAAAGCAAATCGGGAAGATGTTTGACAGGAAAAATGTAAAAGGTTACAAAAAGCGAGGATAGAGAGAAAGGGAGGTTTCAATTTGTCAAAAAAACGCGTCCTTATTGTATATTACACCTACACCCAACAAACCAAAATACAGTTACGACAATTCATCGCCGGCCTGGAAAGCGCCGGAGTTGAAGTCACCCAGGAACGGCTCGCCCCCATCACGCCCTACGAATTTCCCTTCAAAACCTTTTTCCGCTTGGGAACCGCAATGGTCGTGACCTTTTTCCAAAAGCGCATGACCATCCTGCCCGTTGCTGAACGCTGTTATGATTCCTGGGACTGCATCGTCCTCGCAGGACCAACGTGGTCGTATAATCCGAGTGGGCCGGTGCTGGATTTTCTTGATCGATATGGCAAAGAGGTCTGTGGCGGCAAAATGGTTGTGCCGTTTATCTCCTGCAGAGCGTATTGGCGGCTGCATTACTGGACACTTAAAAAGCACCTCTGCCACTGCGGATCGCTGGTCGAAGAACCGGTCGTCTTCACCCACCCTGTGAAGGAGCCATGGCGCTCTCTCGGACTTCTTCTCAAGCTGCAAGGGAAAATAGCGCGGCGGCAGTATGCCTGGTTTCGACAGCACTATCCGAGATACGGGCACAGCGAGGAACAAAGAGTTGAGGCCATGCAGCAGGGGAAGCAACTTGCCGAAAGACTGCACCGCGACCTGGGCCGCTAAATAGCTGAAAGATAATTACGATAATTGGTTGAAATTGGCAGACGATATGGATTACTTTTTCTTCTGAAAATTCTCGATGCATTCGTGTCCGCAGTTCGAAGGCGCATTTTTATCATCCTGCAGTTCCATTGTTTTCACCTTGATCACGAGCTCTGCCCATTGTTTGATGGGGGGAATCTCCCTCTTCATTGTTCACTGACGTGGTCTTTTGGCTTTCGGGAACCCGCATAGGGTGGGATTTCGATACTCAACACAAGAGGAGGAAAAAATGAAACGTTTCATGGTCATGCTCTCATTGGTTGTAACCGTGCTGTTTGCACCCCATGCTTTTTCCGCCGATCGAGAGGCTATCAGCAAGAATGTGGACGAAGTTGTCGCGGCCATAAATGGCGGCAAGGAGGCAGCGAGTTTCGCCGCTGATGCCTATATTCCCTACGTGTTCATCATGGAAGCAACTGGCAAGCTCATTGTGCATCCGAAACTGGCTGGCCAGGACCTGAAAGAAAAGGCAATGCCCATTTATCAGGCCCTGCAGGCTGCGACTCCCGCGGGCCTTTGGATCAAATACGAATGGGACGGCAAGGAAAAGAACACCTATGCAAAAAAAACTAAAAGCAACCTTACCGTAGCCAGCGGTTATTGATCGCTTGCCACCGTTGATTGCAACCACAGGGATTCCCCAGGGAATCCCTGTTTCTTTTCTCCCCCCGTGCCCGGCGCTGAAATAGCGTCGGAAAGGCCTCCGTTCGCCACCCCACTTTCTCTGTCCCTCCCGACCATGACCAGCAACATCCTCAAACTGAATATCTTTGCAGCGCTGAAGATGATGCTTTTTCCCATGGCGATCATCACCGTGTTCTGGAAGGATCAGATCGGCTTGTCACTCTCAGAGATTCTCCTGGTCAACGTCTTTTTCTCTGCCGCCAATCTGCTGATGGAATACCCATCAGGCTATGTCAGCGACCGGCTCGGCTATCGTCTCGCCCTGATTATCGCCTGCCTGTTCGGTATTTGCGGCTGGGCCATCTATCTCTGTGCCCACACCTTCTGGCATGTGATCGGGGCGGAACTGCTGCTCGGCGTCTGCTACGCCTTTATCAGCGGCTCGGACAACGCCCTGCTCTACGAAACCCTGCGGGCAGGCGGACGGATCGAGTTGTATACCCGCTGCGACGGAAGAATGGCGGGATGGGCGCAAATTGGCGAGGCCGGCGGTGCGCTTTGCGCCGGGTTGATGTACGTTACCGCCCCCCTGCTGCCCTTTATGGTGCAGATCGGGGTATGGGCGGTTGCCCTGGCGGTGGCACTGTCACTCCATGAACCCAAAGTAGAAAAAGGACCACTGGTTACCTCCCATCTGAACGAGGCACTGCGCATCAGCCGCTATGGCCTGGTAGAAAAAAAGCTGCTCAGGGCGACCATGCTCTTTGGCATGTTGCTGGGGCTGGCCTCTTTTTACCCGGTTTGGCTGGTACAGCCGTTCATGCAGCAGTGCGGGGTGCCGCTGGCCTGGTTCGGGCCGGTCTGGGCGGGGGCCAACCTGACGGTGGCCCTCTGCGCCTACCACAGCCATAAGGTGCTGAGAGTGCTTGGCCTGCGACGAATGTGCCTGCTCTTTTTTGTATTGATTATCGGGGGATATGCCGGCCTGGGGTTGACTTCGATGGTCGGCAGCTTTCTGTTCTACTTTCTGCTGACAGCGATGCGCGGCCTCCAGGGACCGATCCTGCGCAGTTTTCTGCAGCAACATTCGACCCGACACATGCGCGCAAGCATCCTCAGCCTGCACAACCTGCTTTTCCGGCTGGGTTATGTGGTCAGCGGCCCGCTAGTGGGATGGGTCAGCGACGCGCGAGGGTTGCAGACCGCTTTTCTCGTTCTGACCGGGGCCTTTGCTCTGGCGTTGCCAATCGCTGCCCGCAGTTTTCTGCGCCATCAGGAGCAATCCGTCGAGCATTATTCGACCTGACGTGAAAAAACCACGCTCTAACTCCCGCTGAATCCCGGTCAGCAAGAACTCACAAAGCCCTCTTTCCCAACCCACCCTTTTCCCAATGAGCGATACCGAGGGCCATCAAACCGTGACGCAGGTCCTCAAAGGCACCGTCGACCAGAGTTTTCCGCACCTCTGCATCACCGCCGGTGATGGTGAAGAGAATATCCAACTCGGGAATCTCGCCCAGGGCCCGTGCCAGTGACTTAATGTACACTTGCGGATATCGGGCAATCGTCTGGCTGAGCGCCGGGACCATGATCGATTCGTCATTACAGCGCACAACCAGGGTGCGGGCAAACGAGCCGCCTGCGCCAAAAACCTGGTCGAGGAAGCCGGCAAGAGAAACACTGATGATCGCCTCTAACTCCGGCGGCACGCCCGGCAAGCAGATAATAGTGGTCTTGCCAGCATGCAGCAACACACCGGCGGCAGTGCCCAACGGGTTGTGGAGCGGCTGTGCACCAACCGGCAGTTTGGCCATCTTCTCCCGGAACGGATTGAGTCCGCCTTCGGCAAGGATGCCACGGGCATGAAAATCGTCATAACGCTCTCTAACCATCTGCCGCGCGCTTTCATGTAAAATAAGCTCCAGGCCCGCCCCCTTTGCCACTGCGGCCAAAGTCAGATCGTCATCGGTCGGTCCAAGGCCGCCGGAGACAAACAGCACCACCACACCCCGATCGATCGCCGACCGAACAGCTGCGGCGATCTTTTCTTCGATGTCCGGCAGCATGGTCGCCTGCACCACCCGGCCGCCGCGTCTATTGATCAACCGGCAAATCCAATGGGTGTTTGTGTCCTGAATTTCACCGCGAAGAAGTTCATTCCCGACGGTAAGGATTTCAACGGCAATCGATACGGACATGGATTTTCCTGATGAGGAGAAGACGAAGTATTCGGGTGGCGAACACTGTCAGAACTGACGAAAAATTGGCCGAAGCACTCTCACCCCGCGTTGCGCAGATGCAGAAGTAGGGACACTGTCCGCAGTGTCCCTACTCTGCTTCGTGGAGTTTGACCAGATTGAGGATATGGAGGTAACTGTCCGGGTCGAGGTGGGTGAAGGCAACGGCCATGCCGGCGGGATCATGGCGCTGAATCACCCCCTGGGCGTGAAAATCCATGGTGCTGGTTGCACCGCTCAGATGGATTTCGATGTTGCAGGAGGTATTGAGAGCTATGCGGGTGTCGGTTTCCAGTAAAATTCCCTGAAGACTGATATCATGGGTATCGACCTTTGCCGTCAGAGACTGGTCTTCCCCGTAACAAAGTATTGCCTTACTGGTAAAACGGATCCGCTGCGATCGACGCCGTTCGGAGGCGGCCATCTTTAACGCCCCTGCTCTAAGGTTTGTTTCATCGCCAGTTTCGGGGACCGCGAGTTAACCACGTATTCACCGTTTTGCACCGCCACCTCTGGCACCTGCTTGAATTGTTCGAAGGCGGTGAATCCTGGCTCCAGGTTCTGCCAGAATTTGATCCAGGGCGATGCGGCGAATTTCTTCAAATTCAAGGGGGTAAGTGGAAAGGGGAAGATGTGCACGGCAAAGCGCTCCTGTCCCTGCTTCAAGGCTTCATGCGCCAGCAGATAGATCTCTTCGATCCGGCCGTCGGTCATGGCAAAACAACCCACAGATTGACAATTGCCGTGTACCATGATCATCCCGCCGGTCCGATTTTTTGCGGCATCGAATTCGTTGGGATAGCCGACATCAAAGGACAGATGGTAGGAGGATTTGGGGTTCATCTGCTCGGCGGAAACGCTATAGAAACCTTCCGGAGCCTGCCAGTCACCTTCGTTGAGCTTGGGTCCGGGAAAGCCGGAGTAGTTGCAAACCCGGTAGGATTTGAACAGCTCAAACCCCAGCCCCTTGTTCATCCACAGCTCAAGAGTACCGGGGATCTTGAAAATGCGGACAAAAATCGGCTGGCCGACGACGAAGCCCTTGGCCTGCAGTTCCTGCTGGATTTTCGGCTTTGTTTGAGCCATCAGATTTTCTGCTTTGGGGGTCGACGGAAGATCGCCACCGATTGCAGGCTGACCAGACCAGCAGCAGGCAATTGCCACCAGTGAGAAAAAAAGCAGACCTTGCCAGCAGGGAAGAATGGACACGTGTACGATTCATAGGCCTTTTATATGAAAGGGGGAAACCTCGCCAGCTGGATTCTGAAAGGCCAGCAGGCAACCGCAAAACGATGATGGGCGATTCAGACACCCCTCGATTCCTGTGATTGAGCGTAGGCCGAGGCGGCACATTCGTTCTTGCCGAGATCCAGTTCTTCCTGTTTCTCCTCTTCCTCCTCGCGAAGGTTGGCGTTAACCAGGCGGATGACAGCATACTCCTCGGGCTGCGGCCGCATATTTGCTTGAATAAAAGCGACAAAGGCAGCCAGTGTATCAATATCGTAGATATTTTTATTGCGTTCCAGAACCTCGCCCAGACTGCGGACAAAAACAAGCTCTTCGTCAGCCTCCTCCCAGTCGATATAATGACCGGGCAGCACCTTGAGTTGGTGGTGGAGTTGCTTGACCATCTGCATTGAATCAAAAAGCATCCTGGCCCATTCCTCGGCTTTGCCTCCCAGATCGGGCCTACCCAAGGAATTGATGAAAATCATGTCACCGGAGATGATAAACTGCTCGTCGATGATATAGGAGGTGGAACCCGGGGTGTGACCGGGGGTGAACAGCACCCGAACCTTGGGGCCGCCGAGGCTGAATCCGTGGACCTCGCCGTCCCGTAACGAAGTGTAAGGATTGCGTGAGGTCTTGAAATCACCGTCGTTGGCGTAGAAAACCGCACCGGTGCGCTTGGCGATGTCCCGGCTGCCGGCAATATAGTCTGCTTGGAGGTGCGTCTCGAAAGTCTTGGTGACGATACAGCCCTTTCCCGCAGCAAACCTGAGATAGAAGTCAATGTTGCGCGAAGGATCAAACAGCATCATCTCCTTGCCGCTGATCAGACCGTAACTGCACGAGGCCTTGCCCGGCCGGATAAACTGAAACAGCTCATAGCCGTCGCTCTTGGCCACCTGTTTCGGCACCAGCAGGTTGCCCCAGGTTTTGATACCGCCAATCAGGTAGCCGACATCGAACCCGTGCCTATCGAGAATTTCGGCCACATAGCGGGCCGAGCCCTCCTTGGCACAGACAATGTGGATCGTGCTGCCCTTGGGGACGCGGGAGACCGCTTCCGCCTCATCCTCCATGAAATCATAGTAGGAGATATTGATGAGAGTGAAGGGATAGGGGCTCTCAACGTGAAACCGTTCGAAATCCTTGGCGTTTCTGACGTCGACAACCACCATATCCGCTCGGGTGACGAGCCATTGAAACAGCTCCTGCGCCTCGTATGTGAACAATGCCATGCTGCTCCTTTCAGGATGGGATGAATCTTACCCGAAACATTTACGAATTACGTTATCGAACCAGGTGATAATTGTCAATATTATATTGGGTTTACCTGCGACAATCCTTCAAATTGCCCAAGGCGACAAAAAAATCGAAAATTTCCCTGCAGGTCAAGCACAGGCGCTCCTCCCTTTGTCTCGAGACGATCGCCGCCATACCTCGGCGTGAAGCATTCAACCTCGGCACGAGACAACCGGTTTGGGCAGAAGCATCGCTAAAATAACAGCTCCAGCAGTCAGGCCGGCAGCCAGGAGATAACTGGCTGCGAAAGAACCGGTTCGTTCGGCGATCAGACCAGCAAGAAAAGGTCCGGCCACCTGCCCGATGGCGAAAATGAAGGTGATGGCGCTGAACAGGGCAATAGCCTTATCCGGGCCTGCATAATCACCGGCAAGAGCGGCCATGATCGAAGGGATGGACCAGGCGACGATGCCGAAGCAGCCGATGGACAGATAGAGATACGGTTCAGAGAGCTGAAGGCCGACCAGCAGATAGGCAAAGGTCTGGAGACTGAAAACCACCATCAGGCTGAAACGGCGACTGACCCGATCGGCGAGTATACCGAACAGGGGGCCTGAAAAGAGGCTGAAAAAGCCTACCCAAGACCAGAAGGAACCGGCGGCCTGTTGATTAAAACCGTACTGCCTGACCATAGTAGTGACGATAAAGGTGGCGTAAGCGACAAAGGTGAACCCGAAGATAAAGTAGAGGCTACCGCAATGGAGGAGAAGGCGAAGGGGAACGGTGCGCTCGGCTGCCAACTGATGCGGTTGTCCGCTTGATATGGGCTTCTCGTACCCAACGGGCAGCAGCCCCAGGTCCTGGGGACGATTGCGCAGGATGAGCAGGCAGAGGAGCGCAATCAAAATAACCAGCATTCCCAACACCACCCAACTGAGGCGCCAGTTATACGAAGTCAACCCATTTAGCCAGGGTACGGCCAGACCGGAAAAAACGATGGCCGCGCCGTTGCCGCTGACCACGAAACCAGCGGCCTTGCCCCTCAGCCGGCTCGAAAACCAGGCAGACAGGACAACCATGAGCGGGATGTTGGCCATAGCACTGCCGATGCCGGTGAGTATGTAGAGGATAATAATCGAGGAGAGGCTGCCGGCACAACCGATCCCGACCATCGAAAGGCCGGAGAGCAGCAATGCGGCGGTGGTCAACCTGCGAACCCCGAAGCGACGGACCAGGTGTGCCGTCGCCAGGATGCCAGCCAGATAGCCAACAAAATTAGAGGTGGATATGGTTCCCATCTGGACATAGGAGAGATGGAGATCCTCGCCCATGGCCGGCAGCAGCATGCCTAAGGCAAAACGGGCAAGACCGATGCAGGCGAAAATGCCGAGAGAACCGGCGGCTACAATCAGCCAACCGTAGTGAAAGGGTAAATTTTTCTCCATCAATGATGCCATTGCAAACCTCTTGGGGGCCGATTTATTGATCGGATGAACCAAAACCGCCACCGCCCGGCGTTTCGACAAGGAGAGCATCGCCGGTATCCACAGCCACCTCGTCGTTGCCCTGCAGTTCGATGCGTTGACCATCCTTGCACAGCAGAGAGTTGCGGCCGCACAGACCGGGCCCGCCGCCTTCCAGGCCATAGGGTTTGGTCACCCGGTTTGAAGAGAGAAGAGTGACGGTCATCGGTTCAAGAAAGCGCAGGCGCCGAACGACACCATCACCGCCCCGGAACCTCCCACAACCGCCGGACCCCCGACGGATGGCAAATTTCTCCACCCGTACCGGAAAACGCAGTTCCAACACCTCGGGATCGGTCATGCGGGTATTGGTCATGTGGCTGTGGACCGCGCTGGCGCCGTCGTGGTCCGGTCCAGCACCCGTGCCGCCGCAGATGGTCTCATAATTTTGATGGGCGGCATTACCGTAGAGAACATTGTTCATTGTTCCCTGGGAGGCCGCCATGAGGCCGAGAGCGCCGTAGAGACAATCGGTGATCGCCTGGGAAACCTCGGTGTTGCCGGCGACCACCGCCGCCGGATAACGGGGGTTGATCATCGAGCCTTCGGGGATGATGATCTTCAGTGGCTTCAGGCAGCCTTGGTTGAGGGGCAGATCGTCATCGATCAGGGTGCGGAAGACATAGAGGACCGCAGCCTGGCAGACAGACCGGGGGGCATTGCGGTTGCCGGGATGCTGCGGTGAGGTGCCGGAAAAATCGATAATGGCCTCGCGGGCTGAATGATCGACCGCGATCCGTACCTGGATCCGGCTGCCATCGTCCATGGAATAGGTGAAAGCGCCGTCACGCAGGACTGCCAACACCCGGCGGACTGATTCCTCGGCATTGTCCTGGACATGTTGCATATAGGCCCGGACCGTGCCCAGACCGAAATGAGCCACCATGTGCCGCAGCTCGCGCAGGCCGGTTTCATTGGCCGCGATCTGGGCGGTGAGATCAGCCAGGTTCTGCTCGACCTTGCGGCAGGGCCATGGACCGGAAAGCAGCAGTTTTCGCGTCGCTTCAGCACGGAACACGCCCCTTTCCACCACAAGCCAATTGTCGATGACGATGCCCTCTTCCTCGATTCTCCTTGAATCGGGAGGCGAGGAGCCCGGAGTACGGCCGCCGATGTCGGCGTGATGACCGCGCGAACCGACATAAAAAAGGATTTCGCGGCCTGTCTCGTCCCAGCAGGGAGTGATGACGGTCACATCGGGCAGATGGGTACCGCCGTTGTAGGGGGCGTTCTGCATATAGACGTCGCCGGGCTGCATCCGTCCTCGGTTGTCGCGAATGACCGCCTGCACCGACTCGCCCATGGAACCAAGATGCACCGGCACATGAGGGGCGTTAGCCACCAGATTCCCCTCACGGTCGAAGAGAGCGCAGGAAAAATCAAGACGCTCCTTGATGTTAACCGAGTGGGCGGTGTTGGCAAGCGTCACACCCATCTGCTCGGCTATCGACATGAAAAGATTGCTCAAAACCTCGAGCATCACCGGATCGACCGCATCGCCGATGGTCTCGGCATCCGGGCGCTGCTCATGACGCTCAAGGAGCAGATGATTACGGGCGTTGACCTCGGCCCGCCAGCCACGTTCGAGAACTACGGCGCCGATAGCCTCTATGATGAGTGCCGGCCCAAGGAGACGCTGCCCCGGAACCAAGTTTTCCCGCAGATAGAGCGGTGCGGTCTCCCACGCGCTCCCGCTCCGGAATTGAATGGTTTGCACAGCCTGCGGAGCCATATCCTTTAAGGACAGTTCCGGGTCTGCCTGGAATTCGGTGCAGCCGATGGCCTCGACAATCAGGGCCTCGACCACCAGGTCTCGCCCGGGAGAGACAAAACCAAATTGCTGACGATGGGCCGCCTCAAATGCTTGAAGCATGGTCTCGGGCCTGTCGAGGTACACCGGCAGGGCGGTATCGGTCCCGGCATAACGCAGATGCGCCTGGCACAGCACCTGGATCCGTTCCTCGGCAACGCCCTGCCGCCTGACCTCATCCCGGGCCTCGGCGAGCAGAGGTTCGGCAGCGACGGCGAGGTGCAGAGAGAGTTCGGCATCCGCAAACGGGTGCTCGACCTGGACCTCGCGCAGGACCCGGATATCGGCCAGCCCCATGCCGTAGGCCGACAGCACCCCGGCCATAGGATGGAAAAAAATTCGTTCTATTCCTAAAGCATCCGCTACCTGACAGGCATGCTGACCGCCGGCGCCGCCGAAGCATTGCAAAGTGTAGGCGGTGACGTCGTAGCCGCGCTGGACCGAAATTTTTTTAATGGCGTTGGCCATGTTCTCGACCGCGATGCGGAGAAATCCGGCGGCCACGGCCTCCGGTGCCGGTGCGGGCGACCCCGTGGCTGTGCCGATCAGGGTGGACAGTTCCGCAAACTTTTGCCTGACGATTGCCGCATCGAGCGGCTGATCGCCCCGCGGACCAAAAACCTGGGGAAAATAGGCAGGCTGAATTCGCCCCAACAAAACATTGCAGTCGGTGACGGTCAAGGGGCCGGAGCGGCGGTAACAGGCCGGACCAGGGTTGGCTCCTGCGGAATCGGGCCCGACCCGGTAGCGACCGGAATCAAAATGGAGGATTGAGCCACCGCCGGCAGCCACAGTGTGAATATGCATCATCGGCGCCCGCATCCGCACTCCGGCTACCTGGGTCTCGAAACTGCGCTCGAATGCACCGTCATAGTGGGTAACATCAGTCGAGGTGCCGCCCATGTCGAAACCGATCAACCGGTTGAAGCCGCTCATGGCAGCGGTCCGCACCATGCCGACCACGCCGCCGGCCGGTCCAGAGAGGACCGCGTCCTTGCCTCGGAACAGGGCGGCATCGGTCAGGCCGCCGTTGGACTGCATAAACAGCAATCGAGGGCCCTGCTTTTCGCCTGAACCCAGTTGCCCGGCCATCCGGTCGACATGACGCCGGAGGATGGGAGAGAGATAGGCATCGACCACGGTGGTGTCGCCTCGGGCAATCAGTTTGATCAGTGGACTGACCCGGTGACTGACCGAGATCTGCGTAAAGCCGATCCGTTCGGCCAAAGTCGCTAGCCGCAGCTCGTGCTGATGGAACCTGTAGCCATGCATCAGTACAATGGCCACTGAACGGAGCCCCTGATCGTACGCTGCCTGCAGGTCGCGCTCAGCCTGCCGCTCATTGAGGGGAATGACGACTATCCCCTGGGCGTCGACCCGTTCCTCAATCTCAACCACCCGGGCATACAGCATCTCCGGCAGGACAATATGGCGAGCAAACAATTGGGGGCGGTTCTGATAGCCGATACGCAATCCATCGCCAAACCCACTGGTGATGACCAGTGCGGTCGACTCTCCTTTGCGCTCCAGCAGGGCGTTGGTCGCCACCGTGGTCCCCATTTTGACGACGGCAATCCGCTCCGGGGCGACAGGAGTCTTGGCATCCAGTCCGAGGAGTGTCCGGATTCCATGAATGGCGGCATCCGGGTAGAGTTCGGGATTTTCGGAAAGGAGCTTACAGGTGGCCAAGTGTCCGTCCGGCCTCTTGGCGACAATATCGGTGAAGGTGCCGCCGCGATCGATCCAAAACTGCCATTTTCCTTCAGATGCCGGCTCCACAGGTCATTCATCTCCTTGGTTTGGGTCTTCGCGATTCCGCCCATGCAGAACGCCCCCTGTCTTCCCATAAACGCCCAGGAACTGTCAACCTTTGCGATGATCTTTTGCCCGAACTTTTCCCTGAATACTCTTCGTCGGCAGCAACCAGCGAGAAGCAAGGGCGCGCTTACACCCTGAACTGGTCAACAAACCCTTTTTCTTTGACATCGCCGAATCAATGCACCTAAAATAACTTATGTTGCCAAAAAATCTCTGCGCGGACCGTCTGCGATCCTCGACATACCCATTCTCTTCATGTTTCCATTGAAAACTCAGGCATCCCGTTTTTCATTTTTTGCACAAGCCGGCCGCATGGCTGCCCCGCCGCTGTCATTTTCTTCTGCGATCAACACTGCGCCAACAGATACCGACGATGATTGCACTCCCGGCATTCTGTTCCGATCAGGGCAGATCGGAATCCTTTTTCTGCGCCCATTTTTCCGACATCTACACTACCGTCGGATTGATTGCCGTGGCCCTGCTGCTCCTCGTGCTGGTCATTCTCAACCAGCGGAAAAAAAATATTATTTCCACAACATCCAAAGCGCTCGAAGAGACCGAGGCACGTTATCGCCTGCTCTTTGAACACTCGCCCATTCCGCTGATGGAAGAGGATCTGAGCACGGTTAAAACCTTCATCGATCAATTGAAGACGCAGGGCGCCCTTGATCTCAACCGCTCCTTTGCCGAAAACCCGGAAAGCCTGATCCGTTGCGCCGCCATGGTGCGGATCGTCGATGCCAACCGGGCCGCCCTTAAAATGTACGGGGCCGCAACTCCCGGCACCTTGAGCCAGCTCACCTCGGTTCTGCCCGACGACCAGAGTCTTCATTTTAAAAACGAACTGCTGAGGCTTGCCAAGGACGGCAGCAGTGAACTTGTTCTCGAAAACAGAACGTTGAGTGGATCGACTCTGACCGTCGAACGGCGGGTAGTGATCGCTGCTGGCTTTGAGCACACCTGGCGCAAAGTCTTCGTCACCGTCATCGACATCACCGAACAGGTGCGATTGCGAAACGAAAACAAATCGTTTGAAAAACAGCTGCAGCAGACGCAGAAACTCGAGGCCATCGGCAGCCTTGCCGGGGGCATTGCCCACGATTTCAACAACATCCTGGCACCGATTATGGGCCGGGCCGAGCTGATGCTCCTTGAAAACACCGGCAACGAGCCCCTGCGCGAACACTGCCGGGGCATCATCGATGCCGCCAAGCGCGCCCGCGATCTGGTCAAGCAGATCCTGACTTTCAGCCGGCAGGTCGATCAGGAAATCAAACCTGTCTCGCTTGTCGAAATCGTCCGGGAGGTCATCGGGCTGGTACGCCCCACCCTGCCCGCCACCATTGCGGTCGAATGCAATCTGCCCGACCATTGCCCCCGGGTGATGGCCGACTCGCACCCAACTGCACCAGGTGATCATGAATCTGGTGACCAACGCCTTTCACGCCATGGAAGACAAGGGCGGTTGTTTGCGCTTTCACCTGGAAACCGTCGCCCTCGGGGTCGGCGAATTCAACGACCTTTCCATAGCCCCCGGCCTGTACCAGCAATTGCGCATATCGGACAGCGGCCACGGCATGGACCCGGCGACCATTGCCAAGATCTTCGACCCCTATTTCACCACCAAGCCGCGCGGCAAGGGTACGGGACTGGGGCTGGCCGTGGTTCTCGGCATCCTGCGCGGCTACGGCGGCGAGATCCGGGTCCAGAGTGAGATTGGCAAGGGTACAGCCTTCACCCTCTATTTTCCGGCAGTGGAGCTGGCCGCCGAACAGACGCCGACCGAGCACGGCATTTTGGATCCCTTGCCCCGGGGAACGGAACATATTCTCCTGGTTGACGACGAAAAATCGATTGCCGACGTCACCACCGGTATGCTGGAACGGCTCGGTTACAAGGTAACGGTGCGCATCAGCAGTTACGATGCCCTTGAGGCCTTCCGCAATCTGGCCGATCGGATCGACCTCTTGATCACCGACCTGACCATGCCGCAGATGACCGGGCTGCAGCTCTACCGGGAGATCAAAAAAATCCGACCCGACATCAAAGTCATCATCTGCACCGGATTCAGCGAGCAATTGGACAGCCGCAATTCGAAATCCATCGGCATCGAAGGGTTTTTGCACAAGCCGGTGGTCATGTCCGACCTTGCCCGCTGCGTCCGCTCGGTCCTCGACGGCTGATCTGGGTAAACACTGGCAAAAAGGGTGGATTCGGAGTATGTGACAAAGCATACAGGAGTTGGAATCGACAGTCCCTTCCCCACACTTGCAACCAGCCGCGGCAAGGATGCGCATGAAAAAAATCAAAGTCACGGAAGAAACCACTCTACTGGCCCTGTTACTCCAAAGTGGTTATTCGCGGACCAAGGGCAAGCAATTGCTCAAATACCGGGCCGTGGCGGTGAATGATCAGCCGGCAAAACGACTTGACCAGGTTCTCGCTCCAGGGGATCTGCTCATTATCACCTCTGAAAAGGAAGTGAGTTCGGGCTATCCTCCCTGCCCCGGCCAGAATATCATTTACGAAGACGCCGACATCCTGGTGATTGACAAACCTCCAGGATTACTGACCATTGCCTCGGAAACCGAAAAAACGAAGACCGCCTACCACCAACTGACCGCCTGTCTCGGTGAACGGTCCGACGGCCAAGCACGGGTTTTCATCGTCCACCGACTGGATCAGGGCACCTCCGGCCTGCTGGTTTTTGCCAAAAACGAAATCGCCAAACATACGCTCCAAGGTTCCTGGCAGGATGCGCAGAAAAAATACCGCGCACTCGCTGAAGGCCGACCGCAAAAAGACAGCGGCACGATCTCCAGTTACCTGTGCGAGTCAAAAATCCACCGCGTTTATTCAATCAAAACGGACAATGGCGAGGGCAAATATGCCGAAACCCAGTATCAGGTGGTCCAGTCCGGTGACGAATACACCCTGCTCGACATCACGCTGATCACTGGCCGCAAGAATCAGATTCGCGTCCATCTCGCCGACCTGGGGCATCCGGTGGCCGGCGACAAAAAATACGGGGCAAAAACCGATCCCATCAAACGCCTGGCCCTGCAGGCCTATTTCCTCGCTTTCAACCACCCGGTCAGCGGCAAACCAATGGAATTCACCCTTGATCCGCCGGCAAAATTCTCCTCCCTGCTGGCCAAAAAAAAGGTCCCCAACCCTGACAGAGAAAGATTCTCCCCGTTGCCTCCTTCTTCTCCAAAGAGCTCAATTGCCCCCGCACAAACCAGGTGTCGCTGTTCTCTGACACCGTCCGCTTCGTTCCACGGCAGGGAAATTCAACCAATATTCTCTCCCCAAACGCTGCCTATGTTCACAGGAGGTGCATGCCGTGAAAGTGGCTTTTTTATTTTTAATGACGGTCATGCTGACGGGGTGCGCCAGTTTAAGCCGTGAGCAGTGCCAGCGTGGCGACTGGCACGGTATCGGCATGGCCGACGGCCTGGCGGGGGAACCGGCCAACCGGATGGACCGGCATCTTCGCGCCTGTTCGGAATACGGCATCCGGATCAATGATCAGCAGTACATGGACGGTTACGCCCGGGGTCTGCACGAGTATTGCCGCATTGATAACGCCTTTGATTCCGGTTTACAGGGGCGACGCTACCAGCGCGTCTGTCCGCCCGACATTGACGCCCTGTTCGAACGCTGCAACAGTGCAGCCTACGAGGTCTACCGGATCAAAAGAGAACTCGACAGCCTTGGAGCCCAACAGGACAGCAAGGAATACCGGCTCCGGGATAAAGATCTGTCCGACGACTCCCGCCGCCAACTGAGGCACGACCTCCGTGAACTGGACCGGCGATATGAGCGCTTGCGCGACGATCTCTCTTTCCGCGAACGCTCTCTTGACCGATTGATGAATGAGGTCAGGATGTCCCCTGTCCGCTGAAAATACCCTCGCCTCAAGCCGAGCCGACCTGGCGACCGAGCCGCCCCATCCATCCCGCATTCTCCGCGGTGCCGGAAGAAAAGGCCCGTCGATATCAACAGCATCCTGTGCCATTCTCCAGTCAACCAGGAAGAGCAAAATGATTGACCGGCAACAACGTTGCCCTGGATCAAGAAGCGGCAACAACCTCTTTTCTGCCTTCGATCGCGAGAAAATTGAGGGTGGCATGGATGGTGAAAAGCGGGAAGAACAAGGCCATCAAGAAGATATTGAGCAATGGAATCATGCTGATCATGGCCGGGAAGAGCCCCAGCCGGAAGGCCTGACGGTGATGCCGCCGCAGCCAGAGCAGCTTCTGCCCCAGGGTCCAGCGGTAGCGGGATGAAGGATAATCGATGAACATCAGGGCCGAGTAGAAGGTGTAGAGTACAAAGACCGCAGCCTGACCGATGACCGGGATGAAGTTGGCAAACAGGGCGAAAACCGTGACCACCAGCCCCATGGCACCGATCTTGACACCTTCCCAGAGGTCGACCAGCGCCCCGGACAGGGTGAAAACCGGCTCGCCCTGCCCGGCCTGTTCAGTGTAACGGTTGCCGGCCCAGGTGCTGAGGAAGACATAGCCGGGCGCGGTCAGGCTGTAGGCCAGGACAAAGGCCAGGTAAAAGGCGACTACCCGGGAAAGGACAAGATAAAACCATTTCAAGGCCGTCCATCCCCAGAGCAGCGGCCACTGCCAGAATTTTTCCACCAGGGGCGGGGCGGTGAAAAAAGAACCGGTGAACTGGTTGATCAAGTCAACGGAGAAGAGATAACCAACCCAAGTCACGATGCCAGTGAGGACGACCAGGATCAGGCTCCAGCCCAGCAGGCGTGGGTTGCGACACAGAAATGTCAGCGAGGTACGAAATGGTACCCAGGGCGGCGGAAGCAGGGGATTGTCGGGAGTTGAAGGTGTTGTGTTCATCTTTGTATTGAAAAAGGAAGGCGAGGAACGTGCTGGAATACCATCGTGCACCATGGAAGCCATAGCCGCCTGCGAGATCTGCAGTGCGAGTACCGTGCGCAATATAGTCGTCAAGAAACAAGAAAACAACGGGGAACAGCAGACCGCAAAGTCTGCGCCTTGAACGAGATCGTATTTCCCTGCCCGCCGGGCAAGGTGCAAAGGCCTATCACCCCTGGTAGACACAACTGACAAGATCAGCCGTTTCGTATGCAATCGCATGGGTGGACAGCACCGTAAAAACGCCTGATAACTGATGCTGATTTTCGATTTCCAGCATACTCCCTCGGTCGTCTTCGTGGACCCTATACCCGCAGGATTGCAACACCGACAGCGCCTCCTCCAGGCGAGTGACCACAAGCCCCAACCGAGAGAAATCGTTCATATAAAAAAGCGGCCATTCCATGTGGCAGGCCACCGGCTTCCCTTTTTCCATAATCGGCAGTAACCCCATACTCTTCTCCTTCCTTTTGTGTTCTTCGACTGACAAACTTTCCCCAGGGAAAAGGCACTATCTCCCCCCTGATTTTCTGCCGGAAGAGATGCGATTGTTGTTCCTGGCGGGAAATATGCGTTTTGCTCTCCCCTCTTCCATGCTCCTTTTGCTGAGAGACAGCCTTTTCTTGGAACGAGAGCCGCAGTTGCGCCTTCCCCTCACAACCATACAGGAGACGACACCATGTCAGCACTCAATGATCCCAGGGTGTTTTTCGCGGCGGAACGGACCTTACTTGCCTGGACCCGCACTTCGCTCACACTCATGGCCTTCGGCTTTGTGGTCGAACGGTTCGGGTTGTTTCTCGCAGCGCTCTTACCGCGGCATGGCGAAACACTCCAACAAGGGCTCTCGTTCTGGATCGGCCTGTCCTTCATCATTCTCGGTGCGTTTTCCTCGGTTGCGGCGGTGGTGCAGTATCGCAGGGTCCTGCGAACGCTTAAACCCGAAGAAATTCCCGTCAGTTACCTGACTCACCTCGGTTCCTGGGCCAATCTGATTGTTGCCACCCTTGGCGTCGCCTTGACCGCATACCTGTTTAGAGGATCCCTGCTCTGACCTCCCAGCCACTGCACGGCAGACTCATCGCCCCTGTTTTCTGCGGACAGTGACCGTCTCGCCGCCAATACCCCAGTTGTCGGTCTCGACCTCATCGATCACCACCACGGTGGTTGCCGGATTCTTGCCGAGAACATCCTGCAACAACCGGGTTACGCCCTTGATCAACGCAGCCTTTTGCTCCGCATCCGCCCCTTCCCTGGTTATCTTGATGTTGACATAAGGCATGGCCTGTTCCTTTCTGTCATAGAGGTTGTTCTTTGCCACACCGATTTATCGCTGCTCACCCTGCCTGGATATAGCCCGACCATAACGGCGTTTGCGCTCCCCGGTGAACGACCACCTTGGCGATAAAAACTTTATCTACGGCAAGCGATGTTGCAGGTAAACGATTTTTCTGCCCAGCATGCGTAAAGATATGAGATTGGCCACCAAGAGTGACTTTTGTTCAACCGGCCCTTGCAAGGAACCGCCCAGCATGCATACCTAATCAACACCTGCAAACGGCCGCATCTCGGTATCGCACACGCCGCCCACCTTCACTGTTTTCAGTATTTCCCCTCCCTGACATTGTTCTCCCCGATCGGCGACACGGCAGGTCAGTTCCAGTGGTTTGCCCGTATTGACCCAGGAGGGTGTTTTTCGATATCGGCCGATTTCGTCGAATCGGCAACCGTTCGGAATCCCGTAAGGAGTACATCCGGATGCCGCCTTCAGGGAAATCCGCCTGCCATCGACAACAAATCCGGGATAATTGTCAACGATCTTGACGACATCTTTCTTTGCATCTTCCTTGACAACGAAATTGCGAAAAAAATAGCCGCCTTTTGTCTGCTGATCCACTTGAATTCGGGTGTTGGCAATGAGCGCGAAGTCGTTGCCTTTGCTGGCCACCGCCCCGGACAGGTACTCGACCCGGTCGTCGTTGGGGAAGCACTTGCCCATCGCCGGAGCGTGATAATAATGCCTAAGCCTTTTCAGATCCGCCAACGAATTGTTCGGGAAAATCGCTGCGAGGTCCTGATCGCCACCAAACAAGATCCGCTGGACATCCGCCAGATTCTGGGCATACATATTTTGCAGCTTGCTGTAATTTTGGCCGCTGGCGCTGCCCTCTCCCGACAGATCATCGCGCAGGAAGCAGGAGCTCAGCCCGGAAATCTGGGTCAGGTACTCATCCCAGATATTATATTGGGAAACGGTTGATGCAACGCCCTGGAAGTCCCCGGGCGCCCCGCAACCCTGGCGCCTGGAACACGACTCGCGGCCGCGGTTGCGAATCGAGAGCGCAATGATATTGCGTTCACAGGCACCATAGGCGTTACAACCGCGCTCCAGATGCCCCTCGAAGATGGCGGTGCGCATGGTGTAATCCAGATGTTTGGCCCGTTGCAGCGCATCATTGGACCAGCGGCTCTGCTGGTCATTGATGAAGCGATTCCAGGCACCCTGTAAAGCGCTGCGACGTCCGACCAGACGACGGTTGGCGCTGTCGCAGTCCATCGAATTATGAAAAGCGCGGACGATCTGATCCAACTCGCCACGGGGCTGATTGGCGGCATGACTGACTTTGGCCGGGAGCGGAGGATCGAAAAAAGGCGCTTTCCCCATCGCATACAGGTTGCGGACATCGATCACATACCGAACGCTGGCGTCGCAATGGTGGTTGGCGACCGTCAGCGCTTGGCGTTCCTTGAGGGCGTTTTTATACTGTTCCGCCGCAGCGGGCGTGGCGGTGCGAGGGTCCACAATCACCTGAAAGCCCACATAGGGAATACCCTGGCTATCGGTGAGCGGTTGCCCGCTGCTGATGGCCAAGCAGGGAACGAGGGACGAACCCTGGGGCAGCGTGCCGGCCGGCGCAGCGGGGCCTGTTCGCCGAAAAGATTCGATGTCGTAATACGGAATGTCGAGGGCACTGTTAAATCGGTACAGGGTCATGACAGGCGTGGCCGGTATGCCGGCCCAGGCCGCCGATGCGCTGAAGAGTGTGAGCAGGAGGAGCGATTTTCTCATGCCTTCTTTCCTTTCTTTCAGGTTCCAGGTGACAGTCGCAGCCGGCGGTGCATCCGGCTTCAACCAGGGTGCTGTGCCTGTTGATGCTCCTTTTTACCTGGACGAGGAAACAAGGGCAACGATAAGCGTACTAATCAATGGAATGTCGCCACACGTGAGGGGTACTGCCCCGCAATTCTTTTTTGGAAGAGGCCCAGTTACTGCGTGGCGGACGGACTGTTCGATGATTAAGATAAAATTCAGGACGGTAACAATGTGGGACTCCTGCCGTAACCTGGAATGATCTGGACGTGTTGTGTACAGAAGAAGAGGTGGACGATTTTACCGGCACATTATTGGTGTTGCCGGCAGCATAACCAGAAAAATGACCTGTGCGCCGGAGGAATATCCTCCGATCATTTCAGGATGCTTATACACTTGTTTTCCTTGAGAATACATGTAATGTTAAGAAAAAATTATACAGTTTTTTCAATGGAGACCGATGTGAGACGTATTCTGCGGCACATGATTGTCATCCTGCTTCTTAGCCTCCTGATTATTGATGGTCAAAGGGTTCTGGCCGAAGGAAAACGGGGGCAGGAAGATCTCGAACCCCTCATCGCCCAGGCCTTGACAAACAATCCTGAGGTCAAGGCCTCCGCGGAACGGTGGCGGATGACCGTGGAACGAGCACGACAAGCCGGCGTCCTTGAAGATCCGATGATGATGATGCGTATCCAGAGTGCCCTGGTGCGGGAACCGCTTGCCTTCAATCGCGACACCATGACGGGCAAGGTGGTCGGCATCAGTCAGAAACTGCCTTTTTTCGGCAAGCGCGATCTAATGCGGGAGGAGGCTGGATTCGAGGCTGAAGCCGAGCGCTGGGTGGTTGAGGAGCGCCGGATCGAATTGCGGCGGATGATCAAGGAGGCCTGGTACCAGATCTATCTGATCGATCGGTCCCTGGAAACGACGGCTGGCACCATCAGGTTACTCGATGACCTGATTCGTCTTGCCGAGTCGATGTACGCGGTCGGCAAAACCGGGCAGCAGGAAATCTTCCAGGCGCAACTGGAGCGCTCGAAAATGGAAGAAATGCGCATCGGCCTGGAGCAAAAACGACGATCGCTCGCCGCTTCCCTTAACACCTTGGTCTATCGGGCACCAGATACAACTATCCCTCCGATTCCCAAAATGCACTTGGCTCCGCTCAAACTTTCCGCTCCCGAACTGGAGAGTTTGGCGTTCCAACATAGACCGGCAGTCAAGTCCTTGAATGCGCTCATTGATAAAGCAGAGGTGAGTTCGAAACTGGCGGAAAAAGAATTCTATCCCGATTTTACCGTTTCGCTTGAATATATGCAGCGCGACCCGGCAATGGACAGTCCGGGCTATGATATGTACAGCGCTGGCCTGACCTTCAACCTGCCGATTCAATCGGACCGGATTCATGCCAAGGTTGCCGAGACCCAGGCTTCGAGGCGGATGGCGGTCCAGGAAAGAGCAGCTCTGCAGAATCGTATTCGTTTGGCCATCAGTGATGGTTTAGCGCAGCTTGAACGCAGTCGCAAGCTGATCCAGCTCTACGACAAGGGCATCCTTGCCCAGGCATCCGGTGCCATGGCATCGGCGATGGCGTCCTATCGGAATGATAAAGCAAAATTTTCCGAGGTGCTCGCCAGTCGCACGGCCTTGTTTAACTTCGAGCGGGAATACCATGGGGCAATAGCCGATTATCAGATGCAGCTGGCGGTACTTGAAGGAAACGTTGGGACGACTCTCCCGCCGTCACCCTAATTGATTGTGACCTGCGCACCCGTATGAAAGGATCATGCATGAAAAAAACAGCCATTGGAAAAAGCATTGCGTTCGTCATCGGGCTGGCACTCGCTCTCGGCGGTGGTTATTTGCTCGGCCTCAGCCGCCATGATCATGGAACACCAGATTCCGGGACAGGGCAGGAGGCGGCCAAAGTTCAGTACACCTGCAGCATGCATCCATTCATCATCCGCGATGCTCCCGGTGCCTGCCCGATCTGCGGCATGGCCCTGACCCCGGTCAAAACGGAAAAGAACACCCCTTCCGGCACGGAGGCGGGCTCGGAGGGGATCCGAATTGATCCGGTAACGCTTCAGAATATGGGGCTGCGAACCGAGCGGGTGACCAAACGAACGCTGCAGCGCACCATCCGCACGGTCGGCTTTGTCACTATAGCTGACGATCGGCAATTCTCAGTCAACTCCAAAATAGAAGGGTGGGTGGAAAGGCTTTTTATCAACCGTGATGGGCAGCCGGTGAAAAAGGGGCAAGGGTTGCTGGAGATTTACAGTCCCGAACTGGTGGCCGCCCAGGAGGAATACCTGCTCGCTGCCTCGAGCAGGACGCGACTGGCCGGCAGCCCCTTCCCCGAAATAGCGGCCGGAGCCGACCGTTTGCTGGAGGCTGCACGGACGCGCCTGCGTTACTGGGACATTAGCCAGGAGCAAATCCGCGCTTTGGAGCGATCCGGTCAGGTACGGAAAAACGTGACGCTTTTCAGTGAGCATGAGGGGATTGTGATCAGCAAAAAGGTGCTTACCGGGGCACGGATCATGGCCGGCGAGGAACTGCTCAAGATTGCCGATCTCTCCAAGGTCTGGATCATCGCCGATCTTTATGAATATGAGATACCCTGGGTCAAGGTGGGACAACGGGTGCGGGTGGAACTGCCGCTTGCCGACGGCAAGGTGATCGACGGCACGATTACCTATCTTTATCCCTACATGGAGAACGACACCCGGACTCTCAAGGCGCGCATCGAGGTAGCTAATCCCGGCATGGAACTCAAGCCTGCGATGTACGCCAATGTGAGCATCACCGTCGGGGCGGCAGATGAGACCCTGGTCGTTCCGATGACCGCTCTGCTTAATTCCGGCAAGGGACAGACGGTTTTTGTCGCGCTGGGCGAAGGTCGATTCGCACCGCGGACGGTCAAGAGCGGTGTGCGCGACGATGACGGTTTCATCCAGATCCTCTCCGGGTTAAGCGAGGGAGAAGAGTGTGGTGGTTTCTGCCCAGTTCATGCTCGATTCGGAAAGCAGGCTGCGCGAGGCTCTCGACAAGATGATCGGCCCGAAAACCGAAGGAGACGGCTGCTCCCCATCCTGGGCAAAGCCCTGAGGTAAAGGCAAGTGAACCCGGAAAGGGGCATTCCGGGAAAAAGCGCGATAGCCAAAGCACTGGACGATCTTTTCAAATGAGCGCGAAAACATGCCGGACTCTGGGAGCAGATATGCTTGAAACCATTATCGCGTGGTCGATCCGCAACAAGTTTTTAGTGGTCTTGTCGACGCTCTTTGTCGTGATTTCGGGCGTCTATTCACTCCGGCAAACACCGGTGGATGCCATCCCCGACCTGTCGGATGTCCAGGTCATCGTCTTCACCGAATATCCCGGCCAGGCGCCCCAGGTAGTCGAAGATCAGGTGACCTATCCCCTGACCACCCGTATGCTTTCGGTCCCCGGGGCCAAGGTGGTGCGCGGCTATTCGTTTTTCGGTTTTTCTTTTGTCTATATCATCTTCGAGGACGGTACCGATATCTACTGGGCCCGATCCCGGGTGCTTGAATATTTAAGCACCACTTCGGCCAGCCTGCCCCAGGGGGTGACGCCGACGCTCGGCCCCGATGCCACCGGCGTCGGCTGGATCTATGAATATATGCTGGAGAGCAATCGGCACAATCTCCAGGAACTGCGTTCCATCCAGGACTGGTATCTGCGCTACGAACTGACCTCGGTCGAGGGCGTCTCCGAAGTGGCGAGCCTCGGAGGCTTTGTCAAGCAATACCAGGTGGCGGTTGACCCCAATAAACTGGCAGCCTACAAGATCCCGATCACCGAAGTGATGATGGCGATCAAACGTGCCAACCTCGATGTCGGCGGCGGCTCCATCGAAATGGGCGAAACCGAGTTCGTGGTCCGCAGCCAGGGCTATATCCGCACCCTTGCCGATCTTGGCAATATCGTGGTGATGAGTACCAGCGAAGGCACGCCGGTGCTGGTGAAGGATCTGGCCGAGGTGCGGCTCGGCCCCGAAATGCGGCGCGGCGTGGCCGAGTGGGACGGGCAGGGCGAGACAGTCGGCGGCATCATTGTCATGCGTTTCGGCGAAAACGCCTTGCAGACCATCGAACGGGTCAAGGCAAAAGCTGGAAAGTCTAAAAGCCGGTCTGCCGGAAGGGGTCACCATCAAAACAGCCTATGACCGTTCCGGGCTGATTGAGCGGGCCGTGGCCACTCTCAAGGAAAAGCTCTTGGAGGAATCCATTGTCGTCGCCGTGGTGACCCTGCTGTTTCTCGCCCATCTGCCCAGCGCTCTGGTGGCCATCTGCACCCTGCCGGTGGCCATTCTGCTGGCCTTTGTGATCATGCATGCCCAGGGGATCAACGCCAATATCATGAGCCTGGGCGGCATTGCCATTGCCATCGGTGCCATGATCGACGCCGCGATCATCATGATCGAGAACGCCCACAAGCATCTGGAGCGCGATCGCGGCCGCAAACCCCACTGGCAGATCATCCTGGATGCCGCCAGCGAAGTCGGACCGACGCTCTTTTATTCGCTCCTGGTGATCACGGTTTCCTTCGCCCCGGTGTTCACCCTCACCGAGCAGTCCGGTCGCCTGTTCAAGCCGCTGGCCTTCACCAAGACCTATGCCATGGCCGCTGCGGCGCTGCTTTCGATCACCCTGGTGCCGGTGCTCATGGGCTGGTTCATCCGCGGCAAAATCAAGACCGGAGTCAGCCAATCCGCTCAACCGGATGCTGATCCGCCTCTACCATCCGGTGGTCGATTGGGTTCTCCATTGGCGCAAACTGACCCTGCTGCTGGCTCTGGTGGCCATGCTTTCCATTGCCTGGCCGCTGTCGAAAATGGGGTCGGAATTCATGCCGCCGCTCTACGAGGGCGATCTCCTCTACATGCCGACCACCTTTCCGGGCCTGTCGGTGACCAAGGCCAAGGAGATCCTGCAGCAGACCGACCGCATCATCCGCCAATTTCCCGAGGTGGAGCATGTCTTCGGCAAGGTCGGACGGGCCGAGACCGCCACCGATCCTGCGCCGATGATGATGCTCGAAACCACCATCATGCTCAAGCCCGAAAGCGAGTGGCGGCGGGTACCGGCCATGCGCTTCTACTCCACCTGGCCTGGCGGGCTGGAGTGGCTCAAGAACCTCCTGCGTCGTCTCTGGCCGGAAGAACAAACCATGACCGTCGATCAGCTGATCGAACGGCTCAACAACGCCATCCAGTTCCCCGGCCTGACCAATGCCTGGACCATGCCGATCAAGACCCGGATCGACATGCTCTCCACCGGCATTAAAACTCCGGTCGGGATCAAGGTCATGGGCAATGATCTGGCGACGTTGAGCCGCATTGGCGAGGAGATCGAGGGGGTGGTCCGCTCCCTGCCCGGGAACGCTCAGCGCCATCTGCCGAGCGGGCCGTGGGCGGCAACTACCTCGACATCCGAATCGATCGCGTCAAGGCGGCCCGCTACGGCATCAACGTCGGCGCCATTCAGGAGATCATCCAGACTGCGGTGGGCGGCATGGCGGTGACCGAAACGGTCGAGGGACTGGAACGATATTCGGTCAATGTCCGCTATGATCGCGATTTCCGCAGCGATCCCGATGCACTGCGAAGAGTGCTGGTGCCGGGGGCAGGCGGCAGGCAGATTCCCCTGGCGCAATTGGCCGAGATTGGCATCAGTCATGGGCCGGACAGCATCAAAAGCGAGAACGGCCGCCGCACCGCCTGGGTTTATGTTGACATCAAGGATACAGACATTGGCACGTATGTCGACGAATGCCCGCAAGGTAGTAGCCGCGCACATCAAACTGCCGCCCGGCTACAATATCGTCTGGAGCGGCCAGTTCGAATATATGGAGAAGGCGAAGGCGCGGCTCCTGGTCATCATTCCGCTGACCGTGCTGATTATCTTCGTTATCATATATTTGAGTACCCAAAGCCTGATCAAGACCGGCATTGTCTTTCTTGCCGTGCCCTTTTCCCTGGTGGGTGCCTTCTGGCTGCTCTATCTGCTCGGCTACCACACCTCGATCGCCGTCTGGGTGGGAATCATCGCCCTGGCCGGCTTGGACGCGGAAACCGGGGTGGTGATGCTCCTTTACCTCGATTTGGCCCATAAGCTCTGGGCCGATCAGGGCCGCATGCGCACCCGCGGCGACCTGGTTCAGGCCATCCATCACGGCGCAGTCAAACGCATCCGGCCCAAGGTCATGACTATTGCCGTGATTATTGCCGGCCTCCTTCCCATTATGTGGAGCCACGGGGCCGGAGCGGATGTGATGAAGCGCATCGCCGCTCCGATGGTTGGCGGCGTGGTCACCTCAGGCCTCATGGAGTTGCTGATTTACCCTATTATTTTCTATCTCTGGCGCGGCTGGCGGCTTGATCCCAGCCTGACCGCCAGTTCAGAAGCACCTGTATTGGCAGAAGAAAGTCACCTTCACCTCTCCTCGCTCCGAGGAGAATCAACATCCAGGGAGAATTTACCATGAAACGGACAGCCCTCTTCTTGACCTTTTTTTCTTTTTTTACCCTGCCGGCGCTCAGCATCGCTCAGGCCGAAAGCGATCACAGTCAGCACGCGATGCCGCAGCATGGCGCTATGGAGATGACGCGCACCAAGACAATCATGCTGGGCGAGCAAACAGTCCAAGACGTCAAGGCCAAGGCGCTTCTCAACGATACGGGCGCGATGATGGCTCAGATGGGTAAAAAGGAGAATTACCACTTCATGGTCATGTTCAGCGATGCCAAGACCGGCGCAGCCCTTGAGCAGGGCACCGTGGCCGTGAAAATCACCGATCCCAAAACGGGCCAGGCAGGAGAAGCCATCCCACTGATGGGAATGGGAAATCATTTTGGGGCCGATGTTGCCCTTCCGGCCCAAGGCGAGTACCATTTCCAGGTGGGCAGCAAACTGGCGGACGGCAGCAAGCGCCAGTTCCATTTCAGCTACACGATAAAGTAGTTTGGTTTAGGGTTAATGACCTGAAGATCTCTTCGAAGCTGAAATGAATGGCATTTTTAATCTTAACCAAATGACTTTTTTGGTATAATAGAAACACAAAAAAATGCTCACGTTATGCTCGAACAAGAGACAACCTAAGAAAAAACATGCGAATTACAGAAACATTTGAACCCTAACATTGACGAGGTACATTATGATCGAATCATTGTATGCCCTGCTGACAAAGGTTGGTTTTACCCATCCCCTTCATCCGGCGTTGACCCATATCCCCATGGGCATGGTGATGGGCTGCTTTTTCTTCGGTTTTCTCGTTTGGTATGCCAAGAAGCCTGATTTTCACAAAACCTGTCTTCACTGTTCGGTGCTCGCCCTGATTTTTATTGTCCCCACTATTATTGCAGGGATTTTCGATTGGCAGCACCTGTATGCAGGGCGCTACCAACCGCTCATTGTCATTAAAATGGTTTTAGCGGCCGTGTTGACCGGCCTTCTCATCTACTCCGTCATCCTCAACCGCCAGGGGACCGACACCAAAAAACTCTTCATTATTTATGCGCTCTGTCTGGTCTGTGCCGTTGGCCTAGGTTTTTCCGGAGGGGAACTGGTCTACAGTAAATAAGTAAAAACAGGCTATTGAGCCGCGACACTTCAATCAACTTATTCGCAACCAAGAGGAACAAAATGTCCGTCATCAAATCCGCATGTTTCATGCTCTGCGCTGCCGCCGTCTCCCTGTTGCTCTCAGGCAATCTTCACGCCGCCGATTACCAGCATTCGCTAACGGTTGACAAAATGACCTTTGACTGGAGTGTGGCAGGAGAAAATCTGGCCGTCAAGCTCTCCGCCCCCACTACCGGTTGGGTGGGCATCGGTTTTCATCCCACCGATATGATGAAAGATGCCAATATCATCATCGGCTTCGTCAAAGACGGTAAAGTGGAAATCTCTGATGATTTTGGTATCCAAGCCACCCAGCACACCCCCGACACCAAGAGGGACGGCCAGGACAACGTCACCGTGGTCGGCGGCAGCGAAACCGCCACCACCACCACTCTGGAATTCACCATTCCCCTGAAGAGCGGCGATGCCAATGACGGCGTCATTGACCCCAAAGCCGACACCGTGGTTCTACTTGCCTATGGTCCGGATCGGGATTCCACCAAATTAAAGCACCAGTTCGCCAAAACCATTACCGTCAATCTGGGCAGCGGCGTCAAGAAATGAGCCGAACCACCATCCCGGTGCATCACGCCTGGTGGCCACTGCTGATCCTGGTACTGCTATGGCCCATGACTGCGTCCGGCCATGGACCCAATCACGAGCCGGCTCGTGGCACTCGACAGGTCAATCAGCAAACCGTCCAGGATGAAAACCAGGCAACAGCACCGAAACAATCGGAGAGTGTTCCTCGCCGGAGAAGGACACCAGGCTGTGGCCCCCAAGGCGCCTGAGGTCGTTGACCCTGGCGAATGGATTCAGGAAAAGACCGGCGACATCGTCCCGCTGGATGCCGTCTTCAACAACGAGCGAGGCGAGACCGTCACCCTTCGGCAACTGATAGACCGGCCGACCCTGCTGTTGCCGATCTATTATACTTGCCCCACAGGTTGTTCTTTCGAGCTCGCTAATCTGGCAGACGCAGCCCGCCGAAGCCATTTTGCCGCCGACAGTTTCCGGATGATCAGCCTGAGCTTCAATGCCGACGAAACCCCGGAAACAGCAGCCAGCCGTCAAGCCCAACTACACTCAGCTCCTGGCCAAGGACCATCCCCAAAACGCCTGGGTCTTTCTCACCGGCGACAGCGCCAACATCCTCAAACTCACCCAATCTGTTGGCTATACCTTTAAAAAGAAGGATGAGTTCACCTTTATCCACCCTTCGGCCCTCATCGTCCTCGACAAGGAGGGCCGGATTATTAAATACGTCTACGGTTCATTCCTTCCCGGCGATGTCGATCTTGCCCTGGCCGAAGCCGGAAAAGGGACACCGGCTTCCTCCATCCACCGCCTCCTGGCCTTCTGTTTATCCTCCAATCCCCGGCAAAACCAGCAAGTGCTGGCCTATTTTAAAATGGGGACGGCGGCGGTCCTCCTCATCGGGGGCCTCTGGTTTCTGCTTTTCCTCCGGAGAAAAAAATCCGATCAACCGAATTCCAAATTCTAGCGCATGGCGACCACACCCTCTTTCTTCGAAACACCGGCTCCACCCGGCCTGACAGGTATCACGGCCTGGCTGATGACCCATGACCACAAGCGCCTGGGACTGATGTATCTCTGGGCGGTGCTCTTCTGGTTCGTGATCGCTCTCACGGTCGGCTTACTTCTCCGCATCGAGTTGATGACCCCTGGACGGACGATTATGTCCGCCGGGGTGTACAACTCGGCTTTCACCCTCCACGGGGTGATCATGATCTTCTTGTTTGTCATTCCTGGCATTCCGGCCATCTTCGGTAATTTTTTCCTGCCGATTCAGCTGGGTACCGATGACGTCTTCTTTCCCCGACTCAATCTGCTGTCATGGTACCTCTACATGTTTGGCGGGCTGCTGGCGATCATCTCCCTGTTCACAGCTGGCGGCTTTCCCGATACCGGCTGGACTTTTTACGTCCCCTTCAGCATTGGCACCAAACACAATGTGCCGCTGACGGTGTTCGCCGCTTTTATTCTCGGCATGTCCTCGATGCTGACCGGGCTGAATTTCATCACCACAGTCCATCGCAAGCGCTCTCCCGCCATGGGCTGGATGCAGATTCCTCTGTTTGCCTGGTCGCTCTATGCAACCGCCTGGGTTCAACTGCTCGCTACGCCGGTGATCTCGATCACTTTGCTGCTGGTGATCGTCGAGCGCTTTCTCAGTATCGGCCTTTTCGACCCCAACAAGGGAGGCGACCCGATCCTCTACCAGCACCTGTTTTGGATGTACTCGCACCCGGCGGTCTACGTCATGATCCTGCCGGGCATGGGTGTAATTTCCGAGATCATTCCCACCTTTTCGCGCAAGGCCATCTTCGGCTACCGGGCGATCGTTTTTTCCTCTCTGGGCATTGCTGTTGCCGGTTCCCTGGTCTGGGCCCACCATATGTACACCAGCGGCATGAGCGACACCGCCGTGTTCGTCTTCTCCCTGCTCACTTTCCTGGTGGCCATCCCGTCGGCGGTCAAGGTCTTCTCCTGGGTCTCGACCCTCTACAAGGCCTCAATCGAAATGACGCCGCCCCTGCTCTACGCTCTGGTCTTTATCTACCTCTTTTCAGTTGGCGGCTTGACCGGCCTGGTCCTCGGCGCAGCTGGTCCGGACATCCATGTCCATGACACCCACTTTGTCGTCGCCCATTTCCATTTCACCATGTTCGGCGGCACAGGCTTTGCCTTCTTTGCCGCCCTTCATTACTGGTGGCCAAAGATGTTTGGCGTTTTATACGATTTCCGCCGCGCTTATATCGCCGCCACCCTGGCCACGGTAGGCTTCATGTTTCATTATGTGCCGATGTTCATCCTTGGCCTGAAGGGCATGCCCAGGCGCTATTACGACTACCTGCCCCAGTACGCCCAAGGAAACGGCCTGGCCGCGGTTGGCGGGATAATACTCTTCAGCGGCATTATTCTGATGCTAATCAACCTGGTGCTGAGCTTACGGAAGAAAAACAGAATCGTGGCGCCGGTCAACCCCTGGGGTGGCTGCACGCTCGAATGGACGGTGCCTTCGCCTCCACCCCTGCACAATTTCATCCAGGAACCCGACATCAAGGAATATCCCTATGATTTTTCCGATGTTCTGGAAAGAACCCCCAAAGTCTGATCGTGGTTCATGCAATTTTTTCCAACACCCCCCAGCAACCCCGTAGAAAAGGAACTCCATGGAAAGCCGGCATGATCATACCGGGACACGCATCGGCATGTGGCTGTTCCTCTATACGGAGATCATCCTTTTCGGAGGCCTCTTTGTGCTCTATGCCGTCTATTTTTACAAATATCCCGGTGCGTTTGTCGAGAATGGCAAGGAGCTGAACCGGGTTATCGGCGCACTCAACACCATCATCCTCCTGGTCTCGAGCTTTACAGTCGCCGCCTCGATTACGGCGATCAGACAGAAAGCGAAAAATCTCTGTTTATTCCTGCTCGCCACCTCTTTTTTTTGCGGTGTCATCTTTCTCATCAACAAGTACTTCGAATGGGGGCATAAGTTTGATATCGGCATCTACCCCAACTCGCCGGCGCTGACCGGCGGTCCTCCGGGAAAGAACATCTTTTTCGGCCTGTATTATGTGATCACAGGTCTTCATGGACTCCACGTAGTCATCGGCATGACCTTGCTGGCCCTGAGCTTTCTGCTTGTTTATCAGGGGAAAATAACGGGGCAGCGATTTGCGATGCTAGAAAATTCCGGCCTGTATTGGCACCTCGTCGACCTCATCTGGATATTCGTTTTTCCGCTTTTCTATCTGATCCTGTAAAGATGACCAAGGAGCCTGTAATGGATTCGAGCGAACAGCATCTCATGTCGTACACGACCCTGGGTTTGGTTCTTGCCGTCCTGCTTCTGCTCACCGGAGTTACCGTCGGGGTCAGTTACCTTGACCTCGGGGTGCTCAATGTACCGCTGACGCTCGCGATCGCCAGCGCCAAGGTTTCATTGGTACTGCTCTTTTTCATGCACCTCAAATATGAAGGCCAGGCCATCAAAATCAGTTTTATCAGCACGATCTGTTTTCTGGCCATCATGATCAGTTTCACGTTCTGGGATGTCGCATTCCGTTAACAGCCAAAGGAAGAAGCAATGGATCCTGTCGTCGGTATAGACCGGGCGTTCTGGTACATTTTTATCGTCTCAGCTGTGCTGTTGACCGGCATAACGCTGACCATGATCTATTTCGTCATCCGGTACCGGCGCAGCCGCCATCCCCGGCCTGCCGACATCAGGGACAACTGGAAGCTCGAACTCCTCTGGACGATTATCCCGACCATCATCGCGCTTTCCATGTTCGCGGTCGGCTGGAAATCCTATACCGGCCTGCGCAGCGTCCCTGCCGGGTCTGTTCAGATTCAGGTTCTGGCGCAGATGTTCACCTGGATTTTTGTCTATGGCAATGACAAGGAATCCGAGAACCTCCTGGTGGTCCCGGAACACACCCCGATCAAGCTTAACATCGAGTCGCTCGACGTGATCCACAGTTTCTATCTGCCCGCCTTTCGGGTCAAAGTCGATGCGGTGAAGAAATTCCCTACCTATGTCTGGTTCAGGACTCAGGAACCTGGTGAATTCGACATCATGTGTGCGGAATATTGCGGCATTGATCACTCAAAGATGCTCGCCAAGCTCAAGGTCGTTTCGCGTAAGGACTATGACGCCTGGCTTGCGCAGGAAAGCGAATAGCAACGCTTTCATAGGGTGATGCAGAGGCATTGGGGGCGCCCTTTGGTTGCCGCACTCCGTCCTTGGACGCAATTGGTCAAAGTGCCCCTCTGCCTTTCGGTGGCCTGTTCAGCGGGCTTTGGATACATCCTCCACTCGCCGGCGCTCGCACCTTCGCTGGGACTCGTTCTCTGCGGCGTCTTTTTGTTGGCCTGCGGGGCCGCAGGGTACAACAGTCTGCAGGAAGCCGACATCGACGGCCTCTTTGCCCGCACCCGCAATCGACCGCTGGTAACCGGTCAAATAGAAAAGCATCGGGCCGCCTGGTTCAGCACCCTGCTGGCCATCCTTGGCCTGCTAACCCTCTTTGCAAGCTCCAGTGGTCGCCAGCCGCTGTTACTGGGTATCCTTGCCCTGATGCTGTACAACGGCGTCTACACTCCATTGAAAAGAATTACAATCTTTGCCCTTTTTCCCGGAGGGCTTGCCGGGGCCACACCGCCATTGATCGGTTGGGTGATTGGTGGCGGCACACTGACTGACAGCCGCGCCTGGGTACTTTTTTCCCTCTTTTTTCTCTGGCAGATTCCCCATTTCTGCCTCATCCTGCTCGCTTATCAGGATGATTACCGCACCGGGGAGCGGCCGGCGCTGATCAGGGTGCTCCCCGCGGAGAGCCTGCAACGAATCGCTCTCGTCTGGATCCTTGCATTCGTTGTCGTTGCTCTCACCCTTGCCCTCGACCACAATCTTCTCCACCTTGGATCACGCCTGGCCATAACCCTTATGGCTGGACTGCTGACGGCTTTTTTCTTCCCTCTCTTGCTTGGTAGAAAATACTCCAGCTACCGGTTTCTTTTTCTTCTCCTTAACGCGATCTTTTTCGCCACTCTCTTGAGTGTTGCAGTGATACAGCTCTTTCATAACAACTAAAAAGCGAGAAAGAGCATTCCGCTCTGCCACAAAAAGACAAGAACCCGGCATGTGTCTGCGCCACACTGCTCACGTAAGGACAGCTCCGCCGCCGGACTGCCCATTCAATGAGGGTCACGCATGCTGAATGCCTACCTTTTATGTTCCGTAAAAACAAACTCCGCCTTGCCCCGTTTGCGACGAATCCAATTTAATGCCCGCTGTATTTGAGGGATCCCTGCCAGCCGGTCAATCAGGTGGCGCTTGCCAGGAAAATCCATCAGACAGATGCCGACAAGCATGGTCAACAGCCCCTGTCCCGGCAGCACCAACATGGCAATGCCGGCGACAAGCAGGCAAAAACCAAACCCGTTGCGCAGAAGAAGGGCGATCAATGTCCAAGCCGGGTGGCGGCGATGACGGACATCGACCTTATGCCAATGGGTGAGGAAATAATCCGGCTGCATCCGACCTATCAGCCAAGGCACGGCGACCAGGCTGCCGATAAAAGTGAGGAGGGAAAAGAGGCCAAGGAGTTGGAGCATGTCGACGTGACTCACGCTACCACCGGCGGCTCAATAAGGATTTCCGTCAGCCTGCGTTTGGGCACATGATGGACGCCCTGTTCGTCGTGCCAATAGCGGATGTCGCCCTCCGGTCCTAATTCTTCCAGTGCGATGGTCTCAGCCGGATACCCGAGGGCCAGCACCAGCAGCACCTTGAAACGGTCAGTCAATTGCAGCAAATGATGCACCGCGCTCGAGGAAAAGGCGCCAATACGACAACCGAACACACCGCATTCCGCCGCACCGAGCAGCAGGTTCTGGGTGGCAATGCCCAAATCGAAATGGGCCTCGGTTTCCGGTCCCCATAGCAATTCCGTGTCGAGCAGGCAGGCAACATAAGCGGGGGGACGTTCTCCCGGAGCCGGGCCGGGCCAGTCGCGCAGATAACCGGCCCAGCCAAGCAGGGGAAAAAGTTGCCGTCGCAGCCCGTCTTCCGTGATCATTATATATTTCAGCACCTGCCCATTTCGGGCCGAGCCTCCCAGCCGGGCAAGATCGATCCATTGCCGCAGTAAGGCCGAATCAATTTGCCGTTCTTCCTGAAAACGGCGTACGGTTCGTGTCCGGCGTACCCATTCGCTCATCATTGTGTCTTTCTTTCGCCTCCGTCATTCAATTGAGCTTGGAGTTTCCTGAACGATCAGCCATTGAACTCAAAAGCACCCCTTTGAGCAATTGCGGGATCGCGCAGTCAATCCTCCAGCAATCTGCAAACTTACATTTCCCTGTTCAATCGGCAACCGACATGCTACATATTACATACTTGACCACTGTTAACCGACTTTCCCCCTGACCCGGCATGCTTGACGCGATCCACTCCATGCGACTGCTGGATATCGTCGATATCCTGATCGTCTCGTTCATCATCTACCGGATTATGCTGCTCATCCGCGGTACCCGGGCCGTCCAGATGCTGGCCGGCATCGCTCTCATTATTATCATCTATTTTCTCTCGGGCAAGTTTGAATTGCAGACGCTGCACTGGCTGCTCAAAACCTTTCTCGGTTCAATCCTGGTCGTCATCGTCATCCTCTTCCAGACCGACATCCGTCGCGCCCTCACCCAAATGGGTAAAAGCCCTTTTCACAAGGCCGGTGATGTCGAGGAAAAGGAAATGGAAGAGATCGTTCGGGCCGCCACCTACATGGCCCGCCGCCGGATTGGCGCACTCATGGTCCTTGAACGCGACACCGGCCTGCGCGACCTGGTCGACACCGGCCATCGCCTTGACGCCCGACTGCGCTACGAGTTGCTGGTGGCCATCTTCCTGCCTGCTTCGCCCATGCACGACGGCGGCGTTATCATCCACAAGGGCCGTATTCATTCCTCTGGTTGCCTGCTGCCGCTTTCGCAGAGTACACGCCTCGACAAACGCTACGGTACCCGGCACCGTGCTGCCCTCGGCCTGTCCGAGGAGACCGATGCGATCATTATTGTGGTTTCCGAGGAGACCCAGGAGATTTCCCTGGTGCAGCACGGGAAGATAACTGCCTTCCACGACGAAAAAGCCCTGACCGTCGCTCTTAAGGAACTGCTGGCACCACGCAAAAAGAGCGGCCGGTGGACATCCTGGTTGCCCCTGTGACAGTGCCATGAAAAGAAAGCCTGATTTCTCTCTCCTCTCCAAGCACTGGCTGCTCAAGCTGCTCTCCCTGATTATCGGGGCTAGCCTCTGGTATTTCGTGGTCGGCGAGGACCAGGGAGACCTGACCGTTACCATCCCCCTGGAATTGCGCAACCTGCCCTCTCATCTGGTCATTGCCAACCAGTACCGCAAGGACATCGAGGTGGTAATCAGCGGGCCCCGGCGGCTGATCCAGGAGATGCGGCAGCAGAATATCTCCCGACCGGTCGATCTCGGCAAGGCCGAGCCGGGAGCCATGGTCGTCAAGAACGATGCTAAGTCAATCCCTCTGCCGCGCGGCATTACTGTGCAGCGGGTGCAGCCGGCCAACATCACCCTGCTGGTCGACCGGCTGATGCGGAAGGATTTCACCATAACGCCGATCACCAAGGGTAAACCGGCCGCCGGTTTCACCCTGGACAGCCTGACCCTCAACCCGCCGCAGATCACTGTCACCGGGCCGCAGGGCATCCTTGAAAAAGAAGGCGCACTCAAGACCTCGGTGATCAATCTCGAGGATATCGACAGCTCCAGCACCTTTCAGGTGCATCTCAGCCTGGATGAAGCCCTGTTGCAGCTCATCGGCGAGACCGTGATCGAGGCCAATGTCGTCCTCAAGGAAAGCATGGCGCGCAAAACAGTGCGGAGCATCCCGATCAACAGCAGGGAGACAGGGGGGACGGTGAAGTTTTCCCCCGCCACGGTGACTGTGGAGGCTGAAATTCCGGAGCGGGTCGTACAGGTGACGCCGGAATTGGCCATGCTCTTCCGGGCCTCGGCCAATGCCGCCGTTGACAAACCCGACCAGGAGGTCCCGGTCCTCGTCAACGGTGTCAACCTGCCAGGCCATTCTCCAATTGTCATCCTCAAAATAATTCCGGACAAGGCGCGCATCCTGCCCTGATCGGGGATCGTCAAATTGTCACCGGACTCTTCAGAACAAACACCAGCAGCAGGAACAAACCATGAAAAAACTCTTCGGTACCGACGGCGTACGTGGCGTGGCCAATATCTATCCCATGACCACGGAGATCGCCATGCAGATCGGCCGGGCTATTGCCTTCATCGTCAAAAACCAGGTTAAGGGCAACACCATTGTCATCGGCAAGGACACGCGTCTTTCCGGCTACATGCTCGAAAACGCCCTGGCCGCCGGCATCTGTTCAATGGGCGTGAATGTCCAGCTGGTCGGCCCGCTGCCCACACCAGGCATCGCCTTCATCACCACCTCGATGCGGGCCGATGCGGGTGTGGTCATTTCCGCCTCACACAACCCCTTTCAGGACAACGGCATCAAAATTTTCTCCGCCGATGGCTACAAGCTGCCCGACGAAATGGAGGCCGACATCGAAGACCTGATCTTCTCACAGAAGATGGCAGCACTCAGACCGGTCGCCGATGAGGTCGGCAAGGCCTCGCGCATCGAGGACTCTTGCGGCCGCTATATCGTCTATCTGAAGAACACCTTTCCCAAGGATTACGTGCTCGACGATTTTCACATCGTCCTTGATTGTGCTCATGGCGCTACCTATCGGGTGGCACCCCACGTCTTTTCCGAACTTGGGGCCAAGGTGACGACCATCGGCGCCGAGCCGGACGGCAAGAACATCAACCATGAATGCGGCGCGCTGCATCCGGAGGTGATGGCCGCCAAGGTCAAGCAACTGGGCGCGGATATCGGCCTGGCCCTGGACGGCGACGGTGACCGGTTGATCGTCTGCGACGAACACGGCGCGATAGTAGATGGCGACCATATCATGGCCATCTGCGCGAATGAACTGATGCATCGGCGCAAACTGAAAAAAAAGACCCTGGTAGCCACGGTGATGAGCAACATGGGATTGGAACAAGCCATGACCGCCATGGGCGGCCAGATGATCCGCACCCAGGTGGGCGACCGCTACGTGGTCGAGGCCATGCGGGCCAAAGGCTACAACTTCGGCGGCGAGCAGTCCGGGCATCTGGTCTTCCTTGACCACAACACCACCGGCGATGGTATCCTGGCCGGCCTGCAGTTGCTGGCGATCATGATCAGGAAGAACAAGCCGCTGTCCGAACTCGCCACGATCATGTCCACCTTCCCCCAAGTGTTGCAGAACGTGCGCATGGCCACCCGTATCGCCCCGGAGCTTATCCCCGGTTTCCCCGAGGCCCTGGAAAAGGCGGAACAGAAATTGGGCAACCGGGGCCGCATCCTGGTCCGGGCCTCGGGCACCGAACCGGTGATCCGGGTGATGGCCGAGGGCGAGGACGAGCAGGAGATTACGACCATCGCCCACGATCTCTGCGATGTGATCCGCAAAGCCGATCGGGGCTGAGACGCCGACTGCAACTATCGTTCTGCCCTGTCAGGGGGATATCTGTCGAGGGTGATCTGATCCGTTGAGGTTTTATCTGCTGCTTGCAGTCTTCTAGTTCTGGTCATGCGGGCAGGCGCAACAGCAAAAAAAAGGCCGCCCCTCTCCAGCGAGGGACGGCCTTTTACCGTTACTTCATAAGATGCTCCCGCACCGTCTTTACTGCCGTGCCTGGACCATTGCCTTCTTGAAACCGTTGACCGAGGCGGCGATCACCTTCTCATCGACGCAGAAAGCCAGCCGGATGTGTCCGGGCAGGCCAAAACCCCGTCCGGGGACGGCCAGAATTTTCTGCTCTGCCAGGAGGCGACAAAATTCGACATCGTCGATCGGCGTCTGGGGGAAGAGGTAAAAAGCCCCTTTAGGGCGGACATAGGTCATGCCGGCCTCGTCCAGAACCTTGCAGAAGGCCTCCAGCCTGCGGGCATAGATCGAGTTGTCCGCCGATACATCCTGGAGTTGGACCACCGCCCGCTGCATCAGGGCCGGGGCATTGACAAAACCGAGGATGCGGTTGGCGAGCGTCAGGGCCCCGAGCACCGCTTCCTTGTCCGCCATCTCCGGATGCACCGCCAGGTAGCCGATGCGCTCGCCCGGCAGGGACAGTTCCTTCGAGTAGGAGGAGGCGAGGATGGCGTTGGTGGTGGTGTTCATCAACGGCGGCACGTCATGGTTGTCAAAGACGATGTTGCGATACGGCTCATCGGAAACCAGGTAGATGGAGGTGTTGAATCGCGCACCTGCCGCATCCAGCATCTTTCCGAGCTGCTGCAGGGAGTCGGCCGAATAGATCTGGCCGGTGGGGTTGTTCGGGCTGTTGATCAGGACGATTTTAGTCTTTTCATTCAGGGCCTGCTCAATCGCCCCCAAGTCGATATTGAATTCCTTGTCTGTGGGCACCACCTTGGCTACGCCGCCGTGGTTGTCGATATAGAAATGGTATTCGACGAAAAACGGTGAGAGAATTATCACCTCATCGCCGGGATCGAGCAGGGCTTTGAAGATCACATTGAGGCCGCCGGCCGCGCCGCAGGTCATGAGGATGTCGCCCGCGCCCAGATTGACTCCCTGCTCGACACCGAGCCGCTTGGCCAGGGCCTCGCGGACGAAGGGGTAACCCGCGTTAGGCATGTAGCCGTGGATGCCGGGCTGCTCGTTTTGCGCCAGCTCGCGGAGCACGCTGTAGAATTTGGCCGGCGGCGGGACATCGGGGTTGCCGATGCTGAAATCAAAGACCTTGTCGGCGCCAAATTCCGCCTTCATTCGTGCCCCTTCCTCGAACATCTTTCGGATCCAGGAGGAATTCTCCGCAAACGTCCGCATTTTTTTGGCAACACCACTCATGGCACATCCCTCTCGCTTTTAAGTTGTTAGACTGTCGGTTTTTAGTCTGTAGCCTAAGGGTCTGCAAGACTACAGGCTCAATGACTATCGACTGTTGGCAAATTTCTTTTCAAAATAGCCGTAGGCGACGTTGATTTCCTTCATCTTTTCCTCGGCAATCTTCTTGAATTCCTCGCCCAGATGGCCGACCTTATCCGGATGGTACTGCATGGACAACTTACGGTAGGCTTTCTTTATTTCGGCAAAATCGGCCCCAATTTCCAGACCGAGCACCGCGTAATACTGTTCCTCCATCTGGCCGGAACTGGCAGCCTCCTGCCGCTGGCGGTACATGTATTTCGCCTCGATGGTCCGTTGATCGTACACGGAAATCTGCAGCAATCCAGCGATTTCCCGGGCCTGACGCAATTCATTTTCAGGCGGTGGCTGCTTGGTGTAGATGATTTGGTAGATCAGCTCCAAGAGGATCAGGCGCGGTTCGTAGGCAAAACCGGTGCGGAACTCCTCTAGCAGTTGGCGCAGGTCGGTCGGACTCTCTCTCGCCTCCTTGACCAGTTGTTTGACCCAGTACATCTGATCCTGATTGTAGCGGAGGTTGTACTGGAAAAAATTGAGGATGGCATTGAGTTCCGCCCGGGTGAAATGGCCGTCAGCCTGGGCTATTTTCACCAGGATGTTGACCAGGAGGAAAACAAAGCGATTATGGCTCTCGCTCTGCGTGGCCTCATAGGTGGAGACCCGCCGCTGGACATAGTAGGTGAACGCCCAGAATGCGCCGATCAGCAACAGAATCCCGGCCAGCCCGGAATAAAAAATGAGCCCGAGAAGCTTGAGCAGGGCCGGTGCACCACCGGTGATCAGGGCCAATATGACGAGCAGCAGCAGGCAGCCGCCGCATCCTGGTTGGTTATGTCGTTGATATTCCATTCTGTTTTACTGTGTAAAAAGTGAGCAACCGGTTATCTGTTGTTGCGGCCGGCGTTAGCGTGACGATTACCCTTCCTGACCGGCAAAAAGGGCATCGACAAACTCACGGGCATCAAAATCACGGAGATCGTCGATCTGTTCACCGATACCGATGAAGCGAACCGGGATTTTGGTTTCCCGGCAGACATTGGCCACAATTCCGCCCTTGGCGGTGCCGTCCAGTTTGGTCAGAGTCAGGCCACTGACGCCAACAGCCTCGTGGAAGAGCTTGGCCTGAGAGATACCGTTCTGCCCCGTGGTGGCATCGAGAACCAGCATCACTTCGTGCGGAGCACCCGGCAGCTTCTTGCCGATGACCCGCTTAATTTTCTTGAGTTCCTCCATCAGGTTGACGCTGGTATGGAGGCGGCCGGCGGTATCGATGAGAATGACATCGTAGCCGTGCGATGCACCGTATTCGAGGCCGTCATAGACCACGGCAGAGGGATCTGCGCCGGGATTCTGGGCAATGACCTCGACTCCGACTCGCTCACCCCAGATTCGTAACTGGTTGATGGCTGCGGCGCGGAAGGTGTCGCCGGCCACCAGCAGCACTGATTGCCCGGCGCGGGCAAATTTGGCGGCAATCTTGCCAATGGTGGTGGTCTTGCCCACGCCGTTGACTCCGACCACCATGATAACAAAGGGGCCCTCATCCGGCATCACCAGTTCGGCCGGCTGCTCCGAGGCCTCGATATAGGTGAGAATCTGGTCGCGGATAATGGCCTTCAGGGCCTGGGGATCGCTCAACAGGTCGCGCTTGACTTTTTTCCGGGCTTTGTCGAGCAGTTCCAGAGTGGTGGCCACTCCCAGATCAGCGGTGACCAGAATTTCCTCGAGTTGCTCGAACAGATCCTGATCAATCTCCTTCTTGCCGAGAAAGAGCCGATCGAGGCGGTAGACCAAGGAGTCCCTCGTCTTGCCCAGCCGGTCCTGCAACCGTTGAAACAAAGACCTGCTCGCCGGTTTTTCTTGGGTTGCAGAGACGAGCGGCGTGGCCGGGGCGATGGTTTCGGAGGGCACCGGATCAAGGGTTATCTCTTCGTCGCTTCCATCTGCATCTTTGGTTGCCGGTTCCTCGTCTACGGTTTCTGCCAGCTTCTGAACAACATCAACTTCATGAGAAAGACCGTGGTCATCTTCGGTCTCGGCGGGACGCACCGTTTCTGCCGGTTTCTGGAAAGAGATTGCATCCACCGAAATATTGAAAACCGGGGCGGGCGGTTCTTCGACGACAGGCTCCTCCGTTGTTTCTGCAGGGTCTTCGGGGATCGTTAGAGCCTCAATTGTATCGAGTCCGGACTCGATAGGTGATGGCATGACAAGCGGCTCAACCACCTGACTCCTCTCCGGAATGTCAGCAGTCGCATTCACTGCAAGTAGTTCTTCTGGAGTGAGAACTCGCTCATCTGAATCGACAAGCGTTGGTTCGCCGGTGGGTTCAGTAAGGGTAATTTCAGCGGTAGGCGCGGAGTTTATAACGGCTTCAGCCGCCGCCTGGACCTGTTCCGGATCAACCGTTTCAGAAGAAACCGTCTGTTTGCCGAATTTTTTTTTGAACCAACCCAGCATCAGCTCTGTGCCTCTTCTTTCCCAAGGGCAATCTTCAGAACTTCGCGGATGGTGTGGGGATAGTGGAAGATGACGCCCTGGCGGATATCTTCAGGGATCTCAAGCACATCCTTTTCGTTGAGCACCGGCAGGATCAGTTCTCTGATCCCGGCTCGGAGCGCGGCCAGGACCTTCTCGCCGATGCCACCCACTGGCAGGACATCGCCACGCAGGGTGATTTCGCCGGTCATAGCCACATCCTGCCGAACCGGACAGCCAAGAATAACGGAAACCAGCGACGAAACCATAGCCACGCCAGCCGAGGGGCCATCTTTGGGAATCGCCCCCTCGGGAACATGGACATGGAGATCGATTTGAGCAAAAATATCTTCGTCAATCCCCAGATCTTTGGCATGTGATTTGATATAGGTGAGAGCGGCAGTGGCAGACTCCTTCATTACCTCGCCGAGTTTGCCGGTCAGCGTCAAGCCTCCCCTTCCTTTCATGCTCGAGGTTTCGATAAAGAGAATCTGGCCTCCGACCGGCGTCCAGGCTAAGCCGGTCGCCAGTCCCGGACCCCAGCTTCGCGCCTTCATCTCCGGGAAGAATCGCTGCGGGCCAAGGAAATCGTACAATTTTTCCGGAGTCACAACTGTCTTCTCGGTCCGGCCGCGAGCGATTGCGGCGGCGGTGCCGCGGCAGAGGGCGGCTATTTCACGTTCGAGATTACGCACCCCAGCTTCCCGGGTATAGGAGGAAATCAGCGCTTCGATGGTTGCCTCCGGAATTTCCAGATCATCAGGTGTCAGGGCATGGGCTTCCAGTTGCTTGGCCAACAGATGACGGATGGCGATGGCCACCTTTTCCTGCTGGGTATAACCGGAGAGTTCAACTACTTCCATGCGGTCGCGGAGCGGTCCGGGGATGGTGTCCAGGACGTTGGCCGTGGCGATGAACATCACTTTGGACAGATCAAATTCGATGTCGAGATAATGGTCGGTAAAAGTCGAGTTCTGCTCCGGATCAAGAACTTCGAGCAGGGCCGAAGAAGGATCGCCGCGAAAATCATTGCCCAGCTTGTCGACCTCGTCGAGCAGGAACACAGGGTTATTGGCCCCGGCCCGCTTGAGGCTCTCGATAATCCGACCTGGCAGGGCGCCGACATAGGTGCGCCGATGGCCTCGGATCTCGGCCTCGTCACGGACACCGCCCAGGGCAATGCGCACGAATTTCCGGTTCATAGTCCGGGCGATGGACTGGCCGAGGGATGTCTTGCCGACCCCTGGCGGGCCGACGAAACAGAGAATCGGTCCATGGATGTCTTCCTTGAGTTTGCGGACTGCCAAAAACTCCAGAATTCGTTTTTTTATTTTTTTCAGGCCATAGTGATCCTGATTGAGATCCTCTTCCGCCTGTACCAGGTCCAGGGTATCCTTGGTGGAATCGATCCAGGGCAGATCGAGAATCCAGTCAATATAGTTGCGCGACATCGAATATTCGGGCGAAGAGGGCGAAATTCGCTCCAGCCGGGTCAACTCCTTATCAACCACGGTCCTCGCCTGGGGACTGAGCCCCTTTTCGGCGATTTTCTCTTTCAACTCCTTAACCTCGACCTTATCCTCGTCCCCCTCACCCAGTTCCTTGCGGATAGCCTGCAATTGCTGCCGGAGGAAGAATTCCCGCTGCCGCTCATCCATGTCCTTTTTCATCGAGGCCTGCAACTGGTTGCTCATCTCCACGGTTTCCAGTCGCTTGGCCAGTTCCTTGGCCACCCGGTGCAAGAGATCGTGCAGCGGCGCAATCTCAAGGATCTCCTGCTCCATCTCGATTTTCAGGTTCAGCTGGCTGCTGACCAGGTAAGCAACATAAAAGGGGTTGGTCAGGCTGTTGATGGTGGCCACCAATTCCTGCGGCAATTCTGTGGCGCTCACCAGTTTTTGAAACTGGGCCCGGATGTTGAACAGCAGGGCCTCGATTTTCTTGTCCTCGACGATCTCCATCGGTATCTCGGCAACCTTGGCCCGCATGTAGGCGGTGGAGTCGATGAATTCGGAAACGGCAATTTTTTTGGTGCCGCTCATCAGAATCTGATAATAGCCCTCGGAGGCCTTGTTCAGTTTGTGCAGGTAACCGACCACTCCCACCGTGTAGAGATCCTCCGGCCCAAGGATATCATCGTCCTTGGTCTGTTCGCGGCGGCTCGGTACCAAGCCGATCAGGCGGTCACCGAGGAGAACATCATCAATCAACTGTTTTGAGGTATCACTCGACACCTGAAGCGGAAATCCCATGCCAGGATAGAAGACAAACCCATGCAGCGGCAGGATCGGCAGGGTTTCGGGGATTTCCAACTCGGAGGGATCTACTTTTTTCTGTGAGGCTTGCTGTTCATTTTCCATATTATTCTCCAGGTGTTATCCTGATCGTCACTTTGTTTTTCCTGGTCTGTTTCGGCAGGGTCACCACAAGTAAGCCATTGGTGTAGATCGACTCGACCCCTGCAACCTCGACGGCGGAGGGCAGGGTCAGTGTCCGTTGAAAACCGCCCAGCTCAATTTCGAGTTGGTGAATGCAGGCGATCGACTGGTGCGGCGGCAACTGGCGAACTCCTCTGATTCGCAGCTGCTGGCCGTCCATGGTCACCTGAAGGGAGTCGCTCACCACTCCAGCCAGTTCGGCATAGACATAGATCTGATTTTCGGCCTCGTAGATGTCCACCGCTGGCTGCCAGCCGTCGGTTTCCATCGGCATCATCCGCGACAGTGACATGGAACGCAGAATGCGCCCCGTATGTTGCTGCATCTGTTCCAGTTCCTCCAATAATTTTTTACTGAACGGATCCATCAGGTTCCCCCCTTACGCCTCTCTTCGGAAAGCATCTGGTTCATTACCGCGGGATTTCCCGCGCAGGTGGCAAAACAACACACGGTCGGTGCCGACGGAATGTCGACCGGTGGCGATCTCCGCCGATTTCACCGGCCAGGCAAAATCATACAAATAAACACTATAACTTTTCCGGCAATTATAAATCAAGAAAAACACAAGGCAAAAGGCCGGCCGACCGCCAGCGGCGGCTTATTGCTTTTTTATTTGCTTTTCAACTCTCCGGCATTACTGTATAGGGCCGAATTATGATAAACTCGCAGACCCGTGGCATTTCCGGATCCAGACTCACCGGCAGGAAATGCGCGGGCTCACGTTTTTCGGTCATTGCAACGGCACCTGCGTACTCTTGTTCCGGACGCAGCCCGGATTTGACCGAACTGTGATACACCCCGCGAGTTTACCCCCCTTTTCAATCACCACTTTTTTAGCGTTGGAGGCAAATATGAGCAGTTCTTGTGGCAGTTCCTGCGGGAGCGACCAGCAAAGCAGTTGCGGTTCGGGCGATGCCCGCCTGGCCCAGCAGGATATCGCCATTACTCGATCCCTTGGCAAAATCAAAAACAAAATCCTGGTGATGAGCGGCAAGGGCGGGGTCGGCAAGTCGACGGTTGCCGTTAACCTGGCCCTGTGTCTCGCGAAAAAAGGACACAAGGTCGGCTTGATGGATGTTGACCTTCATGGCCCGGATGTCTGCCGGATGTTGAATCTCACCGGCAATCTGGAAGCCCCGGCCAACCCCGATGATCTCATTCCACCGCTGACCTACAGCGACAACCTCAAGGTTGTCAGTCTGGAATACATGATGAAAAACCGCGACGATGCGATCATCTGGCGTGGGCCGCTCAAGATCCAGGCCATCCGTCAGTTCATCGCTGATATGGACTGGGGTGCTCTCGACTACCTGATCGTTGACGCGCCTCCCGGCACCGGTGATGAACCGCTTTCTGTTGCCCAAACCATGCCCGGTGTCCATGCGGTGGTGGTCACCACCCCGCAGGCCGTGGCTCTGGCTGATGTCCGCAAGTCGATCAACTTCTGTAAGGCGGTTGAGATGCCGATCGTCGGCGTGGTCGAAAACATGTCCGGCTTTGTGTGCCCCCACTGCGGCGAGACCGTCGATATTTTCAGCACAGGTGGCGGCGAGCAGACTGCCCGCGATTTCGACCTGCCCTTTCTCGGTCGAGTACCCATGGACCCACGCGTGGTCATGGCCGGCGACACAGGAACCCCGTATCTCTCTGGAGACGAGGACAGCCCAGCCATCAAAGCCTTTAACGAGGTGGTCGCCGCGGTCGAGCAGCGCCTGCCTCCCGGACCAATAACGGTAAACCCCTTCGCCAATGCCGGCTGCGCCTGCAGCCCCAGCGGCTGCATTTCCGCCGCCAAATAACCTTCTCCTTCAATCGTCCCGCAGTCAGCCTTGGCTGGCTGCGGGCAACACCCTAAGGGATCATGGCCATGCTTGTCAAACAACTCACCGTCGGTATGATGGGGGTCTGCTGTTATATCGTCTCCTGCGAAAAGACCAAACAAGCCGCCGTCATCGATCCAGGCGGCGACGAGGACCGCATCCTCGACTACTGTAATGCCAGCGGGCTCAAGGTGATCTACATCATCAACACCCACGGCCATCCGGACCACGTCTGCGGCAATGCCCGCATCCAGGAGGCCACCGGTGCCAAGATCGTCATGCATGCCGAGGATGCCGCTTATTTCAGCGAGCCGAACATCAAGGGCTACTTTTCCTCCCTCGGCCTGCCCGAGTCACCGCCTATTGAAATGATCGTCAAGGACGGCGATATCATCACCATTGGCGAAGAACAACTCCAGGTCATTCACACTCCGGGCCATACCCCCGGCGGCATCTGCCTGTACAGTTCACCCCATTGCTTTACCGGCGACACCCTCTTTGTTGGCGCCGTTGGCCGCACCGATTTTCCCGGCGGCTCCATGCGGCAAATGATCGACGCCATCAAGAACCGTCTCATGCTCCTGCCGCCGGAGACCTTTGTCTGGCCCGGACACGGTTACGGCGGGTCGCAGTCCACCTTGGCCCGGGAAGCGAAAACCAACCCCTACCTCGAACTCTAAAGCGGATTTACCAGCCCAGATCAGCAACGGCTCACTCTCCCGCTCATGCGCGAAATCATTCTCGGCACTGCCGGACATGTCGATCACGGCAAAACCAGCCTGATCAGGGCACTCACCGGCATTGAGACCGACCGGCTCAAAGAGGAGAAGGAGCGCGGCATCACCATCGAACTGGGGTTCGCCTACCTCGACCTCCCCTGCGGGCATCGCCTCGGCATAGTTGATGTTCCTGGGCACGAAAAATTCATCCGTAATATGGTGGCGGGTGCCGCCGGCATGGACTTGGTGGCTTTTGTCATTGCCGCAGACGAGGGCATCATGCCGCAGACGATCGAGCATTTCGAGATCTGCCACTTGCTGGGCGTCCGCGACGGTCTCATTATCCTGACTAAAAAAGATATGGTCGAACAGGAATGGCTCGACATGGTCACTGAGGAAGTGCGTGATTTTTTCACCGGCAGCTTTCTTGAAAATGCGCCGATCATCCCTGTTGATTCAATCAGCGGTGCAGGAATAGGCGAAATTGTCCGACTGCTCGACGCCAAGGTGGCGGCAATGACCTTCCAGGAGGAATTCGGACCCTTTCGCATGGCGGTTGACCGGGTTTTTTCGATGAAGGGATTCGGCACGGTGATCACCGGGACCTCGCTCTCCGGCCGGATCGAGACCGGATCGGAACTGATGTTCTCCCCCGGCGGCCTTGCCGCCAAAATCCGCGGCATCCAGGTGCACGGCCAAGATGTCGGTCTGGTTGAGGCCGGTCACCGCACTGCCATCAATCTTCAGGGTATTGAGAAGGAGCAGATTCATCGGGGCGATATGGCAGCCTCGCCCGGCAGCCTGATCGCCTCCACCCTGCTCGACGCCCAATTCCATTGTCTGCGTTCGGCCCACAAAGAATTGAAGAACCGGACTCAGGTCCGGGTACATCTGGGCACACGAGAAATCGTTGGCCGCATCCTCCTGTTGGAATCGGAATCGCTCAAGCCTGGCGAGACCACCTGCATTCAGCTAATTCTGCAGGAACCGGCGGCTGTCTGGCCCGGAGACCACTATGTGATCCGCAGTTATTCGCCGATCACCACCATCGGCGGCGGCACCATTCTCAGTAATGCTCCTAAAAAACGCAAACGAAGCCTGGAGCGGGACAGGGTCGCCAACCGGGCCTATTTTGCAGCGCTGGCGGCTGCCGACAGTGAACAAAAAATCCTGATGCTGATTGAAGAATGCGGATCGAAGGGGATTACCGCCGATCAACTGGCGGCTCGAACCGGCATCTTCAGTAAAAAATTGAAAAAACAATTGCAACATCCGGTTTCCACTGGCGCACTCCTGGTGATCGATTCGGAAAGCCAACGGATGCTGGCTGCTCCCGTAGGGGAGGGTATCCAGCGGCAAATTGTCGAACTGCTGGCCAATTTCCATCGACTCAATCCGTTGAAATCCGGACTTGCCAAGGAAGAACTGCGCTCCCAACTGCGGCCGGCCGTGGATCAGAAAGTATTGCAGGTGCTGCTGGCAAGCCTGGTCAAAAAAGGGGTGATCGAACAGGTAGGCGCCGAAATCAAAGCAAGCGGTCACACTGTCACCCTCCAGGTGAACGAGCAGGAGATGGAGCAAAAAATCGGCGAAATCTACCGCCGGGCCAACCTCACCCCGCCCAATCTCAAAGAGGTGCTGGCCGACTTCAGTGCTTTCCCTGAACGGCAGATCCGTCAGGTGATCGATCTGCTCGTGACCAGGGGAACCCTCATCAAAATCAACGAAAGCCTCTGCTTCCATGCCCCAGCCATCCAGGCCCTGCAGGAAGAGGTGGTCGCCTTTATCCGCCGCGAAGGTGAAATCGATGCCCAGCGCTTCAAAGACCTCACTGGTCTGACCAGAAAATTCTCCATCCCCCTGCTCGAATACTTCGACAAGATCAAGCTGACCATCCGTATCGACGACAAGCGAGTTCTGCGCAAAGGGTGATTAGTATTTTCTGAATCGGCCGTTTATTAGGAAATGGACCACCTGCTCCTGTACCGAGCGGTGGCGCATGATCAGTGAATGTCCATAAGGCAGAATGAGAAAATCAGCCATGCCCTCGAGTTGTGCCCGTTCCACCGAGACCTTACCGTCACTGGGACCGGCGAAAAAACCGGAAAGACCGATGGCCGGCCGGTTACCGGTGATGATTCCCAATGGAAATTCGGCCGGACCGAGGAGGGTTGGCAGTTCATCCGGTCCTGTTCTTAGCTGGCAACCTGCCGGGCCGAACAACAGGCGGAACCAGGCAAAACGGTTGAGGCGGTCGACCAGCTCGCTGCCCTGATTGGGCGGACAGAGCATCACCGCCCGTCCCAGTTCTGGCAGCGATTCAGTGGCGAGAAAAGCGCGGAGCAGGATGCCGCCCATGGAATGAGTAACACAATGGATGGTGGTGGCGCCCTGTCGACGCAGCTCGGCCAGCGCGGGCGGAATGGCGGATCGGGCGAGAATTTTGATGGTGCCATGGCGCGAGGGATAGCCGGCATTGACGACCCCATACCCCTGCCGCTCAAGATACGCTGCCAGTGGCCGCATCGACCGGCTGGTCCGGGCCAGGCCATGGAGCAGAATCACGCCTTCATGTCCGCACTTCGCTTTCGTGGCCGGTCCAACTTGTTGTTGCAGGCTCACAGGCCCTCATTTTTCCAGGGAACAGGTGGATGCAACCAAAGCGCCCGCCGGTTGCTGAGCAGCAAAAAAATACCGGTTGTTCCGGCAGGGGTTGCGAGAACAGCCGGCATGATCAAAAAGTGATAAAGCGGTCGCTATTCCATGATCAAGCGGTACAGATCGTTCTGTTTTGCCCTCTGGTGGTGCATTGCCTCCACACCGTGGAGATCAAGCAGTTTTCCTCAGGCAAGCAGTACGCCTTCGGACAGAGTGAACAGTTTTGCCAATTCTGTCAGGGGAAAGCTCGCTGAGGCCAACGAAGCGTAGCGAACCGAAGGCCCGTTGAGAAAGACGGTGACATCGTCCATCTGCTCCAGCATGAGATTACCCATCCGGAAAGCATTCCAGACCACTTCAGGATCGCCACTGCACACCATCAAGGTATTTTTCATAGAGCTCTTTCCCTCAAGTCACTCAAAAAGAAGACAAAGCTTTTGTTCTTCCACCCATAGAATGAAAATCGTTTTCAAACGCTGGGGGAAAAAAACCCTTTCGTTGCACCGGTTGCGGCACGATTCTTATTTGACGAACCGCAATCCGGCAATTTTCAGGGCGCCGCGATGATAACCATCCGGGAACAGTTGCTCAAAACTGTCCAGGTCTAGGTCGCAGCTCTCACAGGTTTCGTAGATGTTGGGAATCCGATGCTGCACTTGGTGGACATCGCGAAGATAATAGAGGATCTGCCAATGCTTTTCGGTCAGTTTCCCTCCCGGGATGCGCATCTCCATGGCCCGATGCACGGCGAAATTCTCATCCCATGAATCCGGATCGATGAGAAAGCCCCGGACATCGGTGGCGTAGACCTTGTCGCCTGACAGGGCTCGCAAATCAGCGACGGACTCCCTGAGATGGGCGCCATAAGGCATGTTGCTGACCCGGTAGTGGACCCCGGCAACCCGGCACAGCCCCCGGTGGTAGCCGGTAGGGAAAAGTTTCTGCATTTCCTGAGGCCGCAGACCGTTTGCCTTGCAGGCGGCAAAAATAGTCGGGCAGATGCCGGTTTCGCCATACGCGTCACGGACATACTGAACCACATCCCAGTGCTCGTTCGAAAGTACCGGGATTTCGCATTCACGCGCCATCCCCTCGGCAAAATCCCTGTCCCAGCTTTGGGGGTCCAGCAGGCACCCCTGATCATCAAGTTCGTAGGTTACATCTTTATAGCAGAACGACTTCATTTTCTCTCCTTTTGATGGCCGGCGAAGTCAGGACAGAGCGTCACGCCTGTGACCTTCCGGAAGAAATCATTAGACATCAACTCCTTTGATAAAGAGATAAAAATTACCAGCAGTTTGTTATTCCTGCAAGAAATCTCTCAACGGCCCGGGCAGAAGGCCAAGGCCTGGGCTGCAAGCCGCATGTGCTCCTTTTCCGCCTCGGCGATGGCGTTGAAGGCAGTCTCCATCGGTTGGCCTCGATAGCGATGCGCCATGTTACGGGAGAGGTCGTAGGCCGAGTACTCGATGGCCAGAGCCATTTCCAAAGTAGCGCGGCAAGGTTCCATCGGTTGCTCCTCCAGCATGGCCACAAGAGCCGCACTGGAGAACCCTCCTTCAACGATATCGCCGTCCAGACCGGCATAGACTGTCTCAAAAGAGGGCGGGGCAGCCTGCCCTTCTGCCCAGAACCGATAGATCATACGGGCGTGCCCTTCCTCAGCCCCGGCCAGGACGGCAAGGCTCTCGGCCCAGATGACCGTGCCGTAACGCCGGCTCAGGGCCGTATAAAACCGTTCCGCTCCCCGCTCCAGATCCATGGCCCGCAGCAGGATCTCCTGATCACTCCCGGAAAGGTCGAAAACCCTGAGATTAGGGACGGCAGGCAGGAGATGCCCCTCCCAAGTGAGAATGCCGCCGGTCATGTTGAAGACCGTTCCTGCCACATGGGGCCGCGATCCGATGAAAATGGCGGCGCCCCTTGACCTCTTGCCGGAGCGGCAATACACAATGATATCCCTGTCCATCGGCAATTCCTGCATCCGCTGGGGAATCTCCCCCAGAGGGATGAGGATAGAACCGGCGACGTGTCCCTTGGCATACTCGTCGGGCTGGCGGACATCAACCAGCAGGTATTCATTCTCCTCATGCCGCGCCATGTACTCGCGCACCCGCTCAACACTGATATCCTGATATTCCTCGACCATATCCGCCTCCTGCACAATACCCCTGCACCAGTTTCCAGCAAACCTTCCTGTTTATAGGGAATGTGCCGTTCTTTATCAAGCCCATCGTACACTTTTCCCTGCGGCCAAATCGACAACACGGAGACCGGGTCCGACATCATGCGGGAACGCTTCGACGAAGATTTCTAAAAAGGAGAGAGGTGCAAATAGAGGTCAGCAAGTAGAGAGATGGCCGCGCCAAGGACCCTTGCCCATTGGATAGGAACATTCCAGCATATCTCGAAAGACCACAACCCGCAGCCCCTGGTTCAGGTGCAATTCGCTCCCAGTGCGACCCGATTTAGCTGCTTCCAGAATGGCGAGAATCTGCTCATAGTGGGCGATGTTGCCAAGCGTCCAAAGCAGTTTTTCAACCAGGCGGCGCTGCAAGGCCGGATGCAGTTGGCGGAAGGCGTCGCGCCTAAGACGGCAGACGATGCACGCACTCTCATCCGGCGGGAAAATGTCGATGACCGTCTCCCAACTCCGATCGAGCAGGAGTTCGAGCAGATCCTCATCCTCTTGGAGATTGGTTGCTGTTTTCAACAAGGCCCGGCGGATGCCCTGGTCGTACTGTTCTTCCAGCAGGGGCAGGAGATGAAGACGGATACGGTTGCGGAGAAAACGAAGATCGTCGTTACTGGAATCGATGCAATGGGTTATTTCCTTGTCGCTGAGATAGGCGAGCAGCTCCGTCTTGCGGATGGTGAGGAGGGGTCGAATCAAATTGCCCGATTGCGATGCCATCCCGGCAAGGGCCTTGCGGCCGCCGCCCCGAAAAAGCCGGAGCAGCACCTCCTCCGCCTGGTCGTCCGCCGTATGGGCCACCGCCAGCAGATCGGTGGCCCATGTCTTCCCGATCTCAGCAAAGGCCTGGTAGCGCAATTCTCGAGCCGCATGTTCCAGCGAGAGCTTGCGCTCTGCGGCCGCTGCATGCACATCCACAAGAACACGGGTGCACTCGATCTCCAACCGACCAGCCGCCTCCCGCACACAGGTCCACTCCGCGGGAGTTTCCCTTGGACGCAGCCCATGGTCAATATAGATGGCCCTGAGCACCAGAGAAAATTCAATTCGCAATGCCGCCAAGATATGAAGCAGGGCCATGGAGTCTGCCCCGCCGGAAACCCCAATCAGAACCCGACTACCCTCGGACAACAGGGACTTACCGAGAATGATCCGACAAATTTTATGCTCGAGGGGATGCAGCACCATGTCCTTCTTGGCCTGAGCCTTGAATCGTAAACGAAAATGCTCTATGCTGAGTGGATAGAATAACAGGAACTGCAATCAGGGAGCATAAACAGAATGGAGCGAACAGCCTATCTGCAGATCATGAAGCAGCATCTTAAAATCGCCTACCTGTTGAGCGATGAAAAAACCGAAACCATGATCCCGGTATTCGTCAACACCTTGCGCTCGCACACGAACCGGTTGGCCGAACTGGCGGCCGAGGGCGACATGGAGCAATTGAGCCGCGCCAGCCATGCGGTCAAGGGCGCCCTGCTCAACATGGGGTTGACCGATCTAGCCCAAACTGCGCACACCATTGAAAAACAATGCAAAAACAGCGACAGCACCTTCGATTACCAGGCGATGATCACTGAACTGCAATATACGGTATCGCAGTTCTGTGAAGAGTAAGATGCAGTTATAGATTTAATGGAGCTTGTCGCGGAAGCCTGTATGCTCACCACTTCCCCCTCAGCAGGTCAGAAACGAAAAAATGCATTCTATTGATCATTTTTTTTTGTTTCTCTCATAATTCTGGCAACTTCGCGGGCAAGAGTTTCCGCACTAAAGGGTTTGGCCACAAAGCCAGCCAATCCCAAATGCTGATAATTTTCCACAGTAACGTGTTCACTATACCCGGTGCAGAACATCACCGGTATGTGAGGTTTTAATTTTCGTATTTTTTCCGCGAGTTCTAATCCGGTCATACCTGGCATCCCCATGTCCGTAATAATCAGGTCAAACATCTCCTGCTGCTGAAAGAAGACAGCATAAGCGGCTTCACTAGAGACGCATGCTTTAACCTTGTATCCCAAATGCTCCAGCACTTGAACCAGGAAAAAAGTGATAGGCTGTTCGTCATCCACGACCAAGATATTCCCTTCAGGTTTATGGTGATTATGCTCCCTTGGAGTATTCGTTTTATCTGCATTCTCAACAGCTTCCGGTAAAAAGACTGTAAAGCAACTCCCCTTGCCGGGTACTGACTCGACAATAACGGCCCCACGATGGTCGTTGACTATCCCATGAATGACCGATAACCCTAACCCGTGTCCCTCATGTATTTTTTTTGTAGTAAAATACGGTTCAAATATCCGTTGCAAATACTCGGGCGCTATCCCTGTCCCACTATCTTCCACTTGTAAACAGACATACGAACCTTGCGGCAAATTCCCCGCCTCAACCCCTTCTTTTGGTGTCAAAAACTTTCTGTAGAGCCGTATCTGAATGAAACCGCTTTTCCCTTCCAACGCTTGATAGGCGTTGGTGCAGAGGTTCAAAACCACTTGATGCATCTGAGTAGGATCCGCTTTTACATAATAATCCCCTGAAAAATCAAATATAAGTTCAATATTTGCGGGGAGACTGGCCCTTAAAAGTCTCATCACCTCTTTGACGATGAGACTAAGTTCTATACTTTTTATGTTTTTTTCAGTTTGTCGACTAAACTGCAATATTTGATCAACCAACTTACCTGCTCTGTCAGCACCACCTATTATTTCACTTAGATTATTATATAACTGTGAATTTCTATCGCATTGGGATTGTGAGAGTTCAGCATAACCCATTATCGCCGTTAAAATATTATTAAAATCATGGGCGACTCCACCTGCAAGCGTACCAATAGCCTGCATTTTTTGGGATTGTCTAATTTGATTTTCAAGAAGAAGATGCTGTGTAATATCACGCTTAACAGCAACATAACTAATTACAGTATCATTATTATCTTTTACCGGTGTAATAGTTACATCTTCCTTATAGATTTCACCATTTTTCTTCCTGCTCGTTAATGTTCCCCGCCAAACATTACCTTTTGATATTTCTGCCCACATTAATTTATATTCGTATTCTGGTGTCTCTCCGCCCTGTAATACCCTGGGATTTTTGCCCAACATTTCAGTATATGAATATCCAGTTATATTTTCAAAGGCGGGATTTACATACTGTATATTCCCATAAATATCTGTTATAATAACAGATTCAGCAGCCTGCTCTACTGATGCAGCCAACAATCTTTTTCCCTTCCTCCATTTCATACCTATTACTCATGTCACGAATGATCAGCTGTGCAACTTTCGATCCTCCGACTAATGATGTATTAACTTCGATTTCAACTGGAACCATATTGGAATGTGGAATTTCTATATAAATACTCAATGTATCTTTTAAATTTTCATTTTTATAAATTTTATTGTTAAAAAATTGTTCATATATACTTTTTTCTTTATCATGTATAAAATCTAGTACTTTTTTTCCAATCAACTCACCCATGCTTACTTTGAAAATATCTAAAGATTTATCATTAGCTTCCAAAATAAAACCGCTATAAATATCAACAATCAACTATAGAATCATTTACTGTTTTAAGTAAAAGATAATATTTTTCAACAAATTCAGTTAAAATAGATTCAGTTTTCTCTATAATAAGAAATATCGAATATTGATATTAATGCATATGAAAAATTATTTATATTTAAAATATCTATATTTATTTTTAATTTTAACTCTTTACTATTAAATAATTTACGATTCATAATTATATATAAATTTAGTATTCCCATAAAATATTTCGCTCAATATATATTTTTTCAAATCATAAATAACTGAATTAAATGAATATACATTATATATTTTTTTATCATCTATTTTTGATAATCCGAAAATATCTAATGCCGATTTATTAATGAAATATATTTCTGAATTTGAATCACAAATATTTTTCAGTTTATTTTCATCATCAATATATCTATCGATATCAGTCAAATCACTCTGCTGAAATTCTTTACACTTATTCCGAAGGTCTGTAATATCAAGAATCAACATCGGAACGCTGGATTTCAGAAAAATTTCTTGCAGCATAATCTCATCACCCATTGCCCACATCTCGATGCCTGTGTAAATTTTCCATACAAATCAATACATTAAACTCAACAGCTGTTCTGTCTTCACAGTGAGCACTATCGTGCCCTCATCCCCGGCACCACCTCGCTCAAACAGGACAAATAACGACCTTGGTTTTTACACTATGACGAACATCTCTTCCAACTCGCTAGACGCCATCCAGCGTGGCCGGCTCTATGTTGTCGCCACACCTATAGGCAACTTGGGCGACTTAAGCCACAGGGTTACCCAAACACTCTCCTCTGTCGACCTTATCGCCTGTGAAGACACGCGGCACACTAAAAAGCTCTGCCGTCATCTAAATATTACCACCCCCCTCGTCAGCTATTTTCGCGAGAAAGAGCATGAAAAATCCGAGGTACTCCTGGGGATGCTGCAAGCGGGAAAACAGATCGCCCTGGTCTCTGATGCGGGAACACCTGCAATATGCGACCCTGGAGCTGTCCTGGTAAAAAAAGCGAGAAATGCGGGTATTGATATTGAGGCTGTTTCAGGACCATCAGCTCTCGCCACGGCGTTATCGATTGCCGGCTTGACGCAGTCGCATTTCTTCTTTGGCGGTTTTCTTCCTGCCAATTCATCGGAGCGTCGTCGATTCATCAAAGAGGTCGCCGCCCTGCCCTTTCCACTCATTTTCTTCGAATCCCCTCACCGGGTCTGCGCCTCTCTCAATGACATGGAAACAGTTCTTGGCAATCGACAGGCGCAACTGTTCCGTGAATTAACCAAAATTCACGAAGAATGCTTGGAAGGGTCGCTTGCAGTCCTCAAAGAACACGTCAAAGATGGAGTCAAAGGAGAATTGGTTGTCATCGTTCAAGGGGCAGTGCCCCCAATTGCCGAAAAACCTGACACACTTGAGGATCTTCTATTCTGGTATCGCGATGAACTCCAATCCAGCCTGAAGAATGCCGTTCGCAGCATCTCCTCTGATCTCGACCTTCCCCGATCCCAAGTGTACAAAAAAGCACTCTCAATCTGGCAGAAAAACGCATAAGCACCCTGCTCTCCTTAATCGAATCAACCGCTGTCGACGATGCGCCTTGACACAATAACCTCTTACCGCACACTGCTATGAACAGAATACAGAATTCCCTCTCGCACTGCACGGACAATGAACACCGGAAACTTCTCACGGCAGCCTGCCGAGCCGCACTTGCAGCAGGCCTCCACATCAAAGAGCGATACGACCAACCCCATGACATCACCATGAAGGGGGCAATCAATCTGGTGACTGAAACCGACCTGGCCTCCGAGGCTATCATTACCTCTTCACTGAACAAAGACGCTCCAGAAATACCAATTATGACGGAAGAGAACGCCGACACACATGCATTGAAGGCGGAACGGCTCTGGGTTGTTGACCCGCTGGACGGCACCACCAATTTTGCCCATGGATTTCCGTTTTTTGCTGTGTCCATAGCCCTACTGGACCATGGCAGTCCAGTGATAGGTGTTATTTATGCACCCTTACTTGACGAATTGTTCTGTGCTGTCAAGGGATACGGCGCCTGGCTGAACGATCAAGCCATCGCCGTCACCGGCACGAAACGCCTGATCGAAGCACTCATTGGCACCGGTTTCCCCTACGAAATAGAGCACACCCTGCCGGAGGTTATCCGGCTATTAGAGACGATGCTGCCCAAGGTTCGGGATATCCGCAGAGCCGGTGCGGCGGCCCTTGATCTGGCCTATTTGTCCTGCGGTCGTCTCGATGGATTTTATGAGATGAACCTGCAACCGTGGGACACTGCCGCCGGATGGCTGATGGTTGAGGAGGCTGGCGGACGGGTCACTGATTTTTCCGGCGGACCCTATTCTTCTTTTATCCCGAAAATTCTGGCCAGTAACGGTTGCTTGCATCGTCAACTCCTCGAACTCATCCAATGAACCGCACAACTGCGCCCCCCCGCCCTTTTCCCCTTTGGGCTGTCCACGGGTGTATGCTGCTTTCAGCAACGCTTGTCGCCACGTCCTTCATCGTCGGCAAGGTCATAACACCCTTCCTCGACCCAGTCGTTTTGACGCTAATCCGTTTTTGCGTCGCCGTTCTCCTCTTTGCCCCCTATGTCAGCCACCGCTATGGACTACCCCTTGCCGATCGATCCGCTATAGCCCGCTACAGCCTGATCAGCGGCGCACTGGTTGGCTTTTTCTGGCTGATGTTCCTCTCGCTCCGCATCACCACTCCCCTGAATACCGGGGTGATCTTCACAATTGTACCTGGCGTTTCGGGAATATACAGTTGGTTCCTGTTACGGGAACGGTTAGGACCATACCGGATTCTCGCGCTGTTGCTGGCCATGACCGGGGCACTGTGGGTTATTTTTCAAGGCGATATGCATCGGTTATGGGCGCTGGACCTCAACTATGGCGACCTTCTTTTCTTTGGCGGCTGCCTGCTGATGGCCCTGTATATGCCCCTGGTTAAACTTCTGCACCGGGGTGAACCCATGGCCGTCATGACCTTATGGATACTGATCACCGGTTGCGCCTGGCTGCTGCTCTTTGCCCTCGCAAAACTGCCGTCAATCCCATGGGGCGCCGTGCCGGGGAAAGTCTGGCTCGGCATCGCCTATCTGGCCTTGTTCACCACCATTGTCACTTTTTTCATCTCCCAGTGGGCCACCCTCCGCTTAGGCCCCACCCGAGTTATGGCATATTCCTACCTTTACCCGCCACTCATCGTGCTGATTGAATGGCTCCTGTACCGAGATCTCCCTTCTCTGAAAACATTGTTTGGTGTTGTGATCATCCTGCCCGCCATGATTATCGTGCAACGAGGGGATTCGGGTCGCTGAGGAATTATTCGGCGATATACTTCTGCCCCTCTTCCCCTTCCCCTTCCGCCTCAGTCAGCATCTGTTCGATGATAGCCAAGCCGCCCCGCCAAAAGGCGGCGTCATTGAGATCGATGCCAAAGGGGCGCAGCAGTTCATAAGGCGAGCTGCTGCCTCCGGCCCGCAACAACCGCAGATAACGCTCGACAAAACTGTCCCCCTCTTCCAGATATCGGGCATAGAGAGCCAGGACCAGCAGTTCGCCAAAGGCATAGGAATAGACGTAGCCGGGAGTACCGAGAAAATGGGAGATGTAGGCCCACCAGATACCGTAGTCGTCACGTAAGGTGACCGTATCGCCAAACATCGGTTTTTGTGAGGTCAGCCAGAAACTGGACAGTTGTTCCGCCGACAACTCGCCCAGCTGCCTCCTGCCACTGTGCATCGCCGCCTCAAAACGGTTCATGGCCACCTGGCGAAAGACCGTGGCGAAGATCGACTCCAGCTTCTGGCAGATGAATGCCCGGCGGGACTCGGGGCTGGTTATGAGGCGCACCTGGGCCTTGAACACCAACAACTCGGCAAAAACCGAGGCGGTCTCAGCCAGCACGAGCGGTGTATCGCTGTTGTACAACCCCTGTTCCGCCGCCAGATACTGATGAACGCCGTGACCGAGTTCGTGGGCCACGGTCGAGACATCACGCATGTTGCCGGTATAATTAACGAGGATATAGGGATGCACACCCGGAACGCATGGATGGGCAAAGGCGCCGCCGCGCTTGCCTTGGAGGATGGGGGCATGTATCCAGTGCTCCTTGAAAAAACGATCGGCAATTCCAGCCATCTCCGGGGCGAACCCGGCAAAGGCACCGAGGATTACCGGCCTGCACTGCTCCCAGGCGATGGTCCCTTCCTCTGCCCCTGGCACCGGGGCATAACGGTCGTAATCAAACAGATCCCCGCAGCCGAGCAACTGTTTTTTCAGACGGTAATAGCGGTGCACAATGTCATAACGCGAGACGACTGTCTCGACCAGAGTCTCAACCGTTCGATTTTCCAATTCGTTGGCCAGATGAATAGCGCTGTCCCAGGCATGGTAGGAGCGCAGCCGGTCATCGATCATTTTCTCCGCCGCAAGCGTATTGAACACATGGGTGAGGATGTGCAAATTGGTCCGGAGCCCTTCGGTCAATTCCGCTGCCCCGTTTTTACGGACTTCGCGATCTGGATGATAGAGATCGCTCAGCACCTCCTCCTCGGTTCGCCCTCTGGGGCCAAAACGTATCTGCCCCAGAAGTTTTTCAAACAACAGATTCCAGGCGCTCCGCCCCACTGGTCGTAAGTCCTGGAGTAATTCTTCCTCCTTGGCGCTCAACTGATGCGGCGCGAATTGCCGCATGGTCCGGAGATAATGACCGTATCGGTGCAATACCGGCTGTTGCAAGCGCTGATTTACCGTTTCCTCGGCGATCCGGTTCCATTCGAGACGAAAAAAGACAGTCAGCCTGCCGACCGCAGCTTCCAGTTCCTCTACCCGTTGGAGCAGGGCCGAGGCTGCCGCATCGCCGGTTTGGGTGATGAAGTGGAGGAAGGCAAAGGTTTCCAGACGTGCAAGCAGGGTGTCGATGGTTTCCAACTGCTCGACCACCCGGTTGATCGCCTCGGCATCGAGACCAGCCACCTGCCCTGCCACTTCGGCGGCGAGGGCCTCGGCCATTTCCCGGCAATGCAACATATCACGCTGAATTTCCGGGCTGTCCGCCGCCGGGTAGAGGGGTTGCAGATTCCAGATGACGGCTGCTGTGCCCAATTGCGCCTGTGTCTGTGTTGTCATGGTCATCGTTACCTGTGCTTACTTGAAAAAAGATGGATCAAGATGGCTTCACACGTATTCGGGTATATCCTGGCACAGCCTGCACGCAAAAAGGCCCCGAAGGTGATCGGGGCCCCTTGGGCTTCACGCCATGATGTTTACTGGATATTATCCCAATATCAAGAAGAAACACCCTTGACCGCGGCAATATTTTTCTATTGCGGGGGAGCAAGCAAACTGGCGATAAAGGGGCCCACGGCCGCTGGCCCCTGGCTGTCTACCAGCTTGATGGTGGCCGTGCCGATCACCGCCATATCGGCCTTGCCGGTGAGCATGACCACATCCTCACGGCTACTGATGCCGAAACCCACTGCCATGGGCAGACCCGTGGCCTGGCGGCAGCGGGCCAGGTACTGATCGAGAGTGTGGTCAAAGGCAGTCTGCTTGCCGGTAACGCCACGGCGGGCCACACAGTAAACAAATCCCGCTCCCTTGGCTGCCACTGTCCGCATCCGTTCGTCGGAGGAGGTCGGGGTGAAAAACTGCACCGGCGCGAGGCCGAGACTTCGGCTGGTTTCCAGATAGCTCTGCCCTTCCTCGGGCGGCAAATCGGGAACAATCGTGCCGCAAAATCCTATATCCCGGGTCCGGCGAAGAAAAGCCTCTTCGCCGTATTTAAAGACGATATTGTAATAGGTCATAAACAAAAAACGGACCTGCGGAAACTCCGCCGCCATCTCTTGACCAAAACGAAAGCACTCCTCAACGCTGATACCGGTCTCTAGGCTCTGCTGATTGGCTTTGAGGATTACCGGGCCATCGGCAATGGGCTCGGAAAAGGGAATCTGCAACTCAATGCAGTCAACCCCGTTCGTTGCCATCTGCCGGATAACCTCGCGGTTGACCAACAGCGAAGGATAGCCCAGCACCAGATGGGTCATCAGCAGGATGGGTTTGGTTTCCAGCCGTTTCTTCAGTTCTTTTTCCAGATCCATAACTGCACAAACCTCTCCAAGAAAGAGCCCGTACCAGGAATATCGGTGGGCCCGATACGCTTATCTGTATGCTTCCGCCCGTTTGACGATGAATTCCTTCCAGGAAGGATCATCAAAGGCGTGGGCAATGGTAAAAATATCCTTGTCGCCCCGGCCGGACATGTTGATGATGATCGCCTGGTCCGGAGACATTGCCGGTGCCTCCTTGAAGGCTTGGACAAAGGCGTGCGAGGATTCCATGGCCGGGATGAGTCCTTCGGTGCGCATGGTCAGACTCAGTGCCTCGATGACCTCGCTGTCGGTGGCGGATGCAAAGCGCACCCTGCCCTTTTCACCAAGGTCGGCGAGAATCGGCGAGACACCGACGTAATCCAGCCCGGCGGCGATGGAATGGGTATCGAGCATCTGCCCTTCCGGACTCTGGAGAAACATGGTTTTGTAGCCCTGGGCCACACCGGCTGTAGAGCCACTGCCCGCAATCATCCGTGAGGCATGTTTGCCGGTGGCAATCCCCTGACCGCCTGCTTCGACCCCGACCAGCTGAACTTTCGGCTCGTCAAGAAAACCCTGAAAGATGCCCATGGCGTTGGAACCGCCGCCGACACAAGCGTAGATTCGATCGGGCATATGGCCATGCTGTTTAAGAATCTGCGTTCTCGCCTCGATGCCGATGATCGACTGGAACCAAGCCACCATCTCCGGGAAGGGATGCGGGCCGCAGACCGTGCCGATGACATAGTGGGTATCGTCCATCGAAGTGACCCAGTCACGGAAGGCCTCGTTCATGGCATCCTTGAGGGTGCGGGAGCCGTCGGTGACCGGTACAACCGTTGCCCCCATTCTCTCCATCCAGAAAACGTTGGGCCGCTGACGGGCGACATCCTCTTCACCCATGTAAATGGTGCAGGCAAAGCCGAACCGGGCGGCCATGGTAGCTGTGGCCACGCCGTGCTGACCAGCCCCGGTCTCGGCAATGACCCGTTTCTTCCCCATACGCTTGACCAGGAGTCCCTGGCCCATGACGTTGTTGGCCTTGTGGGCACCGGTATGGTTGAGATCTTCGCGTTTGATGTAAATCTTGGCGCCGCCAAGGTGACGGGTCAGGTTTTCCGCATAGGTCAGTGGCGTCGGCCGGCAAGAGTAATTGCCCATGAGATCGACATATTCCTGCCAGAACGAGGCATCTGCGCGGGCAGCCTCGTAGGCTCGGTTCAAATCGGCAAAGGTTGCATAAAGAACTTCCGGGATGAAAGCCCCGCCCCACTGGCCGTAATATCCTTTTTTCATTGCTCTTCTATCCGTAGAATAATCTGGAGTGCTCGATCCATTTGAGAGGGAATTTCCCCGCTGGCGGCACCCTTTTTCTTGTAGCACGTCATCGGGCAATCTTCAGTTCTTTTCTTGCAGCGAGAGTGGAAAACTTGCCTCAAGGCAACTGCCGGCGACAGGCGGCAGCAAAATCCTCGGGATAATGACCAAGGATGAACCTCCCTTGGGCCTCGCTGAAGGCCCCCATCGACCAAGGCAGTTTAGGGAGAAAGGCATACAGGAGGCGCTGCCCGTTGGTCACGCCGATGCGCTTGGAATATTCGATCGCGGTGACCATGGTGGCACCGAGCCCGGCTAAAACCTGTTGGGCCTTGAGAATGCCTGCGTCAAGCGAGCGCCGCACCAATGCATCCGCCTCGATCACATTGCCCACCGGGCTGCCGTTATCGCTATCGGCAATAACCATCAGTTGAATTTCCCACTGGGAGACCTGGGCTTTGGGTACAAAGAGCAGCACATGGTCATCCTGCCAGACAACCAGCGACTGTTCGCCGACAGCGTCATCGGTCCGGGTATTGTTGGCCAGAGCCCTAAGATAATCAGCAAAAAAATCGGAATGATAGTCATGACGATAGCGCTCAATCACATCGGCCACCAAGTCACCACAGCAATAGGCCGGAAACTTCCCGCCTTGGACATCAGACACCCATTCCGGCACCATGGCATATTGCTGATGGATCATCTGGTGCGAGGCGTGCAGCCGGTAGCCGGAACCGGAAAAATCGTAGCCGAAATTCCAGCCCCAAAGCGTGGCCAGAGATTCCAGATTCGTGTTGCCCGCGATCAGCTTGTTGATAATATCCAGCCGAAGAGATTCCGTTTCTTCCCCGGTGAGGCGACGGCGGCGGCCAGTGGGAGTCATGCCAAGTTTTTCGGCAACCGTCAAAAAAATGCGTTGATAGTAAAGATGCCGTAAGCCAGCCATATCTTCCGATGAGAGATCAGCAATGCGGTAGCGGATACTGGTGTGGGCAAAATTGGCAGCATAATGCCCCCAGGGAATGTAGGAATTGCCGCGCAGATACTCGAATACCTCCGTGTTGCCATGACGGAAATCTCCGACGATCTCACTGCTCCCTTGAACACCGGGCCGAAGCACCATCACTTGTTTATAGGCGTCAGGCAAGTGCGGATTATTGGCGATGGTTTCAAAAAGTTCGAAATCGTCGATTTCCGCCCGATAGCAGCCGTTGATATCCCGATAGCGCAGACCTGTGGGGAAGCCGTTTTCGGAAAAAACCATTCGACAACAGGATTGGGCCAGCCATGCTAATTCTTCGGGATCAGTGGAAGTCGCCGCCAATTCATAACGCAGAGGCAACGGCAGTCGGGTAACGATCTCGCGTCCCGAGGCCGCGGGGCAATAACCGCCGAGCAGAGCCCGCAAGGAAACCGCCGACGGCAAAGGAATGCGTATCGAACCGGGATCGGAGGCTTTGGCGGTTGCCCAATCGGAATCGATATAGGTGCAGCCGCGAAAGGGAAAAGGGTTAAGGATCTCATAAATTGGACGAGCTCCTTCAACAAGCACATCGCCCTCGGGAAAATTTCCCTGGTTACTGACCTCGGTGCCATCGCCGAGGAGACCCAGGGAGCAGAAATGATCATGTTCCCGCAGATTCATGACCGAATAGGAAGGGGTGTGAATCCCGACCCGAAACCGACCCTCAGGAGTTATAGATGTGTGCAGCATAGCCTCTTTACTTCATGGAAAAAGAGATGGTGGAGAGAGAGCGCTGGAAGTGTCCGGCAGGATTCCCTTGTTTCCCGTGCGCATCTCATGCATAATAGGTGACAGACAAAAGGGGTGGATTGGCAGTAGACGCAATGCGTTTAGGTATTTTATTTCAGGAGCTTATCATGGGGTTCCCCAAAATCAGTTTCCGGGTCTGTGAAACCAGGCATTGCCCGCTGTTTCGCTATGCAGATGTTTTTCAGATTTCCGGCATTGCCATCAGCATGGAAAACAATGGGGACAATTCTTTCATCAACACCACCATGGTGCACTCCCCCTCCAACCGCGGTAACTGCAAAATACTCAACGGCGATTTGACGAAAATCATCATCGAATATGAACGAGCCGATCAAATTCCCGATTGCATGATATCCTGCTCCGGCTGCACCGGTTCAATCCGCCTGGAACATTTCCGAGCCATGCATGCCGAAGACGACGAACAAGACAGCAGCAGCAATCAACTGAGCAGCATCCTCCCTCTCTTGAGCAATTTTTCTTTTTTTCGCAACATCGATCAGAATAATCTCAACGGCGTTATCAAATATTTCAAACTACGAGATTACAATAAAAATGAGATTATTCTCCGCAAAGGTGATCCCGGCGGTTCTTTTTACATTGTCGTTTCCGGACAGGTCGACATCCTCAACGATGCCGGCATTCCCATCTCCATCCTGAAACGAGGCGAAGTATTCGGAGAAATGAGCCTGATCTGCGACGAAAATGTCGGCGCCACCGTGCAGGCCAACGGTGCCTGCCAACTATTGTATATAGGTCACAAGCACTTCAAGACGATTGTGCAAAAGTACCCCTCGCTCCAGACTTATTTCACCCGTTTGCTTGCCAAACGACTAACCGACTCCAACAGGGTACGGTCGGACGACTACGCATCCGGCATGATCGGCAAACTCGAAGAAATCCCGCCAGAAGCGCTTTTTCAGACCCTCAACCTCAACCATAAGACAGGCATCCTGACTATCACCCAACTACAGAAAGGAACGGCTCGTTTTTCACTGCGGCAAGGGGCCTTGATCAAGGCAAGTTACGCCGGAAGCAAGGGAGAGTCTGCTTTTTACGAGGTCCTCCGGGAAAAAAACGGCCGGTTCAAATTTACCCCTGGGCTGCCCCCCGAGGATTTCGATACCCCGGAAATCGGGTATTTCATGAAATTACTCATGGAGGGTCTCCAGCGTCTCGACGAACGCCCCACTCCCAAGGTCAGTTGACACCTGGCAGGGTTTGCTTCAGGAAAGTGCTGAATAGCGCCCGCTGATCTTTCTCCTCAAACCACAAGACCTCTTCCTTAAGGGATTTGACCGCCAAAAGTTCATACTCTCGGTTTTCTTTCAGATCCTTCCGGGAAGGACATCCTGATCAGCACATAATTATTATGCAAATTGTGCCGAGATAGCGACTAAGCAATCGAATTATCGAGCCGGTGAAATCCAACGCACCCACCCGCTCAAGACTGTTCAGTGATATGCGCAAGCGGCACGGAGGAGAATAAACGCCTCGCTTGCAACTTGCACAATCGGCACAAAACGCACTTATCCGGAAGCATTACTTAGAGAAAACGGCTGGTATTGCAAGGGCTTTTTTTTCTTGACAGAAGAGACAGCAGGCTGTTAATGAATGACCGTTCAGTTTGGAACGTTTTCGGATTCGTTCATAGTTTTACCCGTCGTATCAACAGTTTCACTCTTTTAACTCTCATTCGGGAAATGTAATTATGTCGTGGTTCATTCAAACTTTTCGATCTTCGTTGGGCAAAAAGTACATCATGGCTTTTACTGGGTTTATGCTGGGCGGGTTTCTATTAGTCCACACCATAGGCAACAGTACTATTTTCTGGGGGAGAAACGCGTTTAATGCCTACGCGCATCACCTGCATTCCCTCGGCGTTTTTGTTCCGATTTTTGAGATTGGCCTCTACTCAATCTTCTTCCTGCACGTCATCACCGGCATCATCCTTTTCCTCGAGAACCGCAAAGCTAGAGGCGGCAAATACGAGGTTGAAACCTGTGCCGGCGGGCGCACCCTGGCTTCCAAGACCATGCCGTATACCGGCGCCGCTATTTTTATCTTTATCCTCATTCACCTCGCTAATTTTCACTTTGTTGAAAAAACCGCTGTGAAGACGATCTCTGAATTTGTTACCCAGGTGTTGAACAATCCGTTCTATACTTTGATCTACGGGACAGGTATCAGCCTTCTTTTCATCCACATCAGCCATGGTTTTTGGTCACTGCTTCAGACCTTTGGAATCAGCCATCCGAAATATGATTATCCGCTGCGCGTGATTACTTGGGCACTTGCAGGTATCATGGGCGGAGTATTTCTGTTGATCACGTTCCTCATGGTCATCTCTCGGAATCAATTGCTCTAATACAGTAACGTTCTACAAGAGACGATTGAAGGTCCCCACGAAGTATCGACATCGCTCGGGCAAGGATCTTCTTAACAAGCTTTATTCCTATTCACCTACAGCAAAAAGAAACGACTATGCAGCTTGACTCAAAAATACCTGAAGGACCGCTGGCCGAAAAATGGGACAAATGCCGTTTTTCCAACAAACTCGTTAACCCTGCCAATAAACGGAAATACGAAGTCATTATCGTAGGCACCGGCTTGGCAGGCGCTTCAGCCGCCGCCTCTCTTGGCGAACTGGGGTACAATGTTAAATCGTTCTGCATTAACGACAGCCCCCGTCGTGCCCACTCCATCGCCGCGCAGGGTGGCATCAACGCCGCAAAAAACTACCAGAATGACGGCGACTCAATCTTCCGTTTATTCTACGATACCATCAAAGGCGGTGACTTCCGCGCCCGTGAGGCAAACGTCTATCGCCTTGCCCAGGTATCCAACAACATTATTGATCAGTGTGTGGCTCAAGGCGTTCCCTTTGCCCGCGAGTACGGCGGTACCCTGGCCAATCGCTCCTTCGGTGGTGCCCAGGTTTCCCGGACTTTCTATGCCAGGGGCCAGACGGGGCAGCAATTGCTGCTCGGTGCCTATACCGCCATGATGCGACAAGTTGCCACCGGCAAGGTGAAATTATACACCCGCCGGGAAATGATGGACCTGGTCGTGGTCGACGGTGTCGCCAAAGGCATCGTCTGCCGCAACCTAGTGACCGGTGAGATCGAAAAATATTCAGCGCATGCAGTAGTTCTTGCTACTGGTGGGTATGGCAACGTCTACTTCCTGTCCACCAACGCCATGGCATGTAATGTCACCGCCGCTTGGCGTGCCTACAAAAAAGGAGCTGGCTTCGCTAACCCCTCTTTTGTCCAGATCCACCCGACCTGTATCCCAGTTCATGGTGAATTCCAATCCAAATTGACCCTCATGAGCGAGAGTCTGCGGAACGATGGACGCGTCTGGGTTCCAAAGAAAGTAGGCGACACCAGGAAAGCTGCCGATATTCCGATGGACGAGCGTGATTATTACCTGGAGCGCAAATATCCCTCCTTTGGTAACCTCGTGCCTCGCGACGTGGCCAGTCGCAATGCCAAGGAAGCTTGCGATGAGGGAAAGGGCGTCGGCGAAACCAAACTCGGCGTCTACCTCGACTTTTCCGATGCTATCAAGCGTGACGGTCTCGATGTGATCATGCGGAAATACGGTAATCTTTTCCACATGTATCAGAAAATTACCGACAGTGACCCGACCAAGGAACCAATGATGATCTACCCGGCGATTCATTACACCATGGGTGGATTGTGGGTTGATTATGAGCTGATGACCACCGTCAAGGGTTGTTATGCCATGGGTGAATGCAACTTCTCAGATCACGGTGCTAACCGCTTGGGTGCTTCCGCATTGATGCAGGGCCTGGCCGACGGCTATTTCGTCATCCCGTACACTATCGGCAATTACCTGGCGACCGTCCCACCGGTACCGACCACTACCAACGATCCAGCATTTGATGTTTCTGTCAACGATATAAAGGATCAAACCGCCAAGCTACTGAAAAATACCAAGAGCGGTAAGGGCGGCCAGACAGTTGATCATTTCCACAAAGAACTGGGTAAGGTTATGTGGGACAACTGCGGTATGGCACGAAACAAGGAAGGCTTGGAACTGGCCTTGAAGAGAATCCCCGAGATTCGTGCTGAATTTTGGGAGAACGTCATCGTGCCCGGCTCCGGACAGGAACTCAATCAATCGCTTGAGCGTGCCGGACGCGTTGCCGACTTCCTGGAATTTGGGGAATTACTGGCTCGCGATGCTCTCAACCGCGAAGAATCCTGCGGTGGTCACTTCAGGGAAGAGAGCCAGACAGAGGAGAATGAAGCCAAGCGCGACGATGTAAATTTCAGCTACGCCGCTGTTTGGGAGTACAAAGGTCAAGGGACCACACCTGCATTGCATAAGGAGCCGCTGATCTTTGAAAATGTCACTCCTTCGCAACGCAGCTACAAGTAATGCTCATCTGTACTCTTGTATAAACAGATTCATCACTGAAGTTTAAAATACAACGCAGAAGAAAGCTTATGTCATCGAAATCGATAAATATAATTGTAAAAATTTGGCGACAGAATGGTCCTCTGGCTAAAGGCGCTTTTGAGGAGCATGCTCTCAAGGATATCAGCACCGACAGTTCCTTCCTGGAAATGATCGACGTGTTGAATGAGTGGTTAACCATCAAAGGGCTTGAGCCCATCGCCTTTGACCATGACTGCCGGGAAGGAATCTGCGGTCAGTGTGGAGCGGTGGTTAACGGTACCGCCCACGGTCCTGACAAAGAAACGACCTTGTGTCAGCTGCACATGCGGCGTTTTAAGAATGGCGATACCATCGTCATCGAACCCTTCCGCTCCCAGGGCTTCCCGATCGTCAAGGACCTGATTGTCGACCGATCCGCGCTTGATCGGATCATCGCCGCCGGCGGGTACGTTTCGGTCAATACCGGGTCACCAGCGGACGGTAACAGCATTCTTATTCCGCAACATGTTGCCGAGCAGGCCATGGATGCCGCAGCCTGTATTGGATGCGGCGCCTGTGCCGCTGCCTGCCCGAATGGAACCCCGATGCTCTTCCTGAGCGCCAAAGTGTCTCAGTTTGCCCTGTTGCCCCAAGGTCAGACGGAAGCAAAAAAACGCGCCATCAGTATGGTTCTGCAGATGGATAAAGACGGCTTCGGTAACTGTGGCAACGAGCGAGAATGTGAGAATGTTTGCCCGAAAGGGATCACCATTCGCAACATCGCCCGTTTGAACAGGGAATTCCTCAAAGCCTCCTTCACGATCGATCATTGAGAGCTCTTCACTGAAGAAATCTCCAATCGATCCACAAGCACCAGAAGAGCTGGTTCGGTCTTTTTGACCGGATCAGCTCTTTTTATTTCTCCCCGTCCCCTTCGTCACATCCCTTTCCTCCGCAATACCCCCGCCAGAAAACCCATTCCCCTTTTTCTTTTCTCTCTCGCAGCTGGCCATACACAAGATAGAGATGCCGGTCCCCTTCGTTATGCACCAGGAAAGCAAGATTCAATTGGCCGTAACCACCCTGTAGGCATTCTGCCGACACCATTTATTCGTCAAGAGCGTACCCTTTTTTCTTGGTCATTGGTTTTTCATCGTTTACAGTGTCAACGTTTCAAACCATTATCACTGGGTTAAAAGTACTGAAAAACTTGGACCCAGCCACGGTCAAACCATGCACACAAAGGGGGAAGTATAATGTTGAAAAAGGTGACCAAATCATTTGCATTGATGGCGGCTTGCACGCTCCTACTCTCTGGCCTGGCACAGGCCGAGCCCATCGTCATCAAATTCAGTCATGTTGTCGCGGTCGACACACCCAAAGGGTTAGCCGCCGATTTTTTCAAGAAACGGGTAGAAGAACTGACCAAGGGTGCAGTCAAGATCGAAGTCTATCCCAATAGCCAACTGTACAAGGACAAAGAGGAAATGGAAGCCCTGCAAATCGGTGCTGTCCAGATGCTTGCACCTTCATTGGCTAAATTCGGTCCTCTGGGAGTCAAGGAATTCGAATTGTTCGACCTGCCGTATATCTTTGCAGACTACAAAGCCCTCCACACTGTTACCAAAGGCCCTGTTGGCCAACAACTCTTTGCCAAACTTGAACCCAAAGGCATTAAAGGTCTGGCGTACTGGGATAACGGTTTTAAATCTTTTTCCGCAAACACCCCGATTAAAATGCCTACTGACTTGAAGGGCAAGAAAATGCGCATCCAGTCTTCCAAGGTGCTAGAAGCAGAGATGAAAGCCTTGCAGGCCATCCCTCAAACCATGGCATTTTCCGAGGTTTACCAGGCCTTACAGACCGGCGTAGTTGACGGTACCGAAAACCCCATTTCCAATTTTTACACCCAAAAAATGTTCGAAGTGCAAAAACATTTAACACTGACCGACCATGGATATCTTGGATATGCGGTTATCGTTAACAAATCGTTCTGGGATGGTCTGCCCGCCGATGTTCGCGGCCAATTGGAAACCGCGATGAAGGATGCAACCGAATATGCCAATAAAATCGCGAAAGAAAAGAACGATGAGGATCTGGAATCAGTCCGTAAAGGTGGGAAAACGGAAGTGACCGTGCCAACCGCAGCCGAAAAAGAAGCTTTCAGGAAGGTCTTGGTTCCTGTACATGACCAAATGGCCGACCGTATCGGCAAGGATATCCTCGAGGCTACGCAAAAGGCGACTGGCTTCACCAAATAATTGATACTCATCACAACTCGGTTACGGGGCGGATTCGGATAACGATCCGCCCCCACGTTTATTTGGAGGAACCTAACCTAATGAAATTTTTAGATCATCTTGAGGAATGGTTCATCACTTTTCTCATGGGTGGCGCCACCCTCATTATTTTTATCGCGGTCGTCCACCGGTATGCTGCCGGCATAGCGATCCCAGGGGTTCAAGATTGGCTGCTGGGCTTGAACTTCGGCTGGGCACAGGAATTGTGTATTATCATGTTTGTTTGGATGGCCAAGTTCGGCGCTGCCTACGGGGTGCGAACAGGTATTCATGTGGGAGTCGATGTACTGATCAACTCCCTGAACAAACGCACCCGGTCCAAATTCGTCGTCTTTGGGCTGCTCTCCGGTGCTCTGTTTACTCTCATAGTGGGTACCTTGGGCGCCCGTTTTGTGTGGGAAAACGGATTGCACTATTTCACTTTTAAAGCGCTTGGATTTACGATAGGCAATCTGTATGAAGGCCCCACTACTCCTGATCTCGAATGGCCAACCTGGATCGTCTACAGTGCTGTACCACTCGGTTCGTACTTGATGTGCTTCCGCTTTCTCCAAGTCACGGTTTCATTTCTTAAAACTGGCGATCTGCCGCACCACGATCACGGTCATGTGGATGGCATCATAGAAGAAAAATTACCTGCCGACCCCATCTTTGCCGCTCCGGCCGATGCCGGGAAAAAGGAGGTTGAATAATGAGTGCAGCCGTTATCTTTGGCATCCTCCTCGCATTGATGCTGACCGGGATGCCGATTTCGATCTCTCTTGGCCTCACGGTCTTGACCTTTCTCTTTACCATGACTCAGGTCCCCCTAGAATCGGTGGCTTTGAAGCTCTTTACCGGTATTGAGAAATTTGAAATCATGGCCATTCCCTTCTTCATCCTCGCCGGCAATTTTCTCACCCATGGCGGCGTCGCCCGGAGGATGATCGATTTTGCCACCTCCATGGTCGGCCACTGGTATGGCGGTTTGGCCCTTTCCGGCGTTTTGGCCTGTGCACTTTTTGCTGCTGTTTCCGGCTCATCGCCGGCTACAGTTGTTGCCATCGGTTCGATTCTTCTTCCCGGCATGGTCAAGGCCGGATTTCCCATGAAGTTTGGCGCCGGGGTTATCACGACCTCGGGAGCCTTGGGCATTCTCATCCCGCCCTCAATCGTCATGGTTATGTATTCTGTGGCCACCAACACTTCTGTCGGTTCGCTGTTTATGGCGGGAGTTGTTCCTGGAATAGTGCTGGCATCGATGTTGGGCGGCGTTACCTGGTACCGGGCCCGCAAGTTCAATTATCCCCGCCAACCCAAGGCCTCGTTCACTCAACGGTTCCGTACTTTTCGTGAGTCCTTTTGGGGCCTCGCTCTGATTGTCGTGGTCATGGGTGGTATTTATACTGGGATCTTCACCCCGACCGAGGCAGCGGCCATGAGCGCTGTGTACGCCTGCTTTGTCGCGGTTGTTGTTTACAAAGATCTGGGCGTCAAGGATATTCCCAAAGTATTACTCAACTCGGCCAACATGTCGGCGATGCTGCTCTATATCATCACCAACGCTGTTATGTTTTCCTTTATCCTCACGAATGAGAACATTCCCCAGATCCTTGCCGGTTGGATGTTAGATAAGGGTTTAGGTCAAATAGCATTCCTGTTTGCGGTGAACATTTTGCTGTTAATGGCAGGTAATTTCATGGAGCCTTCCTCGATTGTCCTTATTTTTGCACCGATTCTTTTCCCGGTGGCCATGAAACTGGGTATCGACCCGGTCCATTTCGGCATCATAATGACGGTCAACATGGAGGTCGGCATGTGTCATCCGCCGGTAGGCCTAAACCTCTACGTGGCTTCGGGTATTACCAAGATGGGGATTACCGATCTCACGGTCGCGGTGTGGCCGTGGTTGTTGACCATGGTGATTTTTCTTGTCATCGTTACCTATTGGCCCACTTTGTCCATCTGGTTTCCTCGACTTCTAGGGATGATGTAACACAAGCAGCCTTGTGCAGTCCAAGGAGGTTTTGTCTCTGACAGAACCTCCTTTTTTATTCTCCTCATTGTGACTGTCGGAATGTATCGATTTTTCTCATGACCACCCCTACCTTTCTCACCACCCCGGAGCAACTAGCGCAGGCCCTTGACATCCCCCTGGAGCCCCTCAAAGCCGTGCATGCCCTCTACCCGCTGCGGGTCAGCACCTATTACCTCGACCTCATCAAACAAAACGGTCTGCCACTATGGAAACAGGCTGTGCCCGATCTCCAGGAGCTGACCGATACGGTCGGCCTCATCGACCCGCTTAACGAGGAAAACCTGAGTCCCGTTCCCTGTCTGGTCCATAAATATCCAGACCGGGCCCTGTTTCTTGTCTCCAGCGAGTGCGCCATGTACTGCCGGTTTTGTACCCGCAAACGCAAAGTGGGCAAGCCGGAAATGGTCATCAACGAGGCCACCATTTCAGCCGGCCTTGAATATCTCAGGCGCACTCCCGCGATATCCGATGTCCTGATCTCAGGGGGGGATCCACTGATGCTGTCCGTGGCAAGGCTTGAACAAATCCTCAAATCATTGCGCGCTATTCCCTCCATCGCCACCATTCGCATCGGCACCCGAATCCCCTGCACCCTGCCCATGCGGATCACCCCCAAATTGACCGCGATGTTGAAGAGATATCATCCACTCTATATCAATACCCATTTCAACCATCCGGCAGAAATCACACCAGAGGCCGAAAAGGCCTGCAATCGACTGGCCAATGCCGGCATCCCGCTTGGCTGCCAGACCGTGCTGCTGCGCGGTGTCAACGATTCCCCGGAAATCATCCGGGAGCTGCTCTATCACCTGGTGCGGATCAGGGTCAAACCGTACTACCTATTTCAAGCCGATTTGACCAAGGGGACCTCCCATTTTCGCACAACGGTCAATACCGGCCTCGACATCATGCGGCAGTTGATCGGACACGTCTCCGGTACAGCCGTTCCCACCTATGCTCTCGATGCCCCAGGCGGCGGCGGTAAAATCCCCCTCACTCCCGATTACATCGAATGTGTAGGGGATACTCTTGATTTTACTACCTATCGGGGCGACTTCTGTTCCTACCCCAACCAACTCTTTCCCTGAACAAACTTTTTTTCCCAACCCTTTGACTTACCTCAAAAAAACGATATACTTAAATATTAGGTGAGATATCTCAGAAGTTTCCACCCCTTAATTGCCGATGAATAATAAACTTTTCTCGGAACGTGCAGGGGATTTTCTTTGTTTCTACTTGCAGGATAACGAACGTATGTTAGCAGCAAACAGGTCAACGGAACAGGTATTGCAAGATATCCTCGCCTCAAAAGAACTACCGACGCTGCCTATCATTGCGACAAAACTGCTGACCCTTACCGCCCAAGAAGAAACAACGCTCTCCGACATCGCCAACCTCATAGCACAGGATATTGCCCTTTCCACCAAGATTTTGCGCGTTGCCAATTCGGCTTTTTACAATTTCCCGCAACAGATCTCGTCCATCAACCAAGCCGTTTCAATCCTCGGGCTCAATGCGGTTCGGAGCTTGGTCCTCAGCTTTTGTTTCCTCTCTATGGGCGGGGGGAAGAAAAAATCGCTCTTCGATTTCGAACAATTCTGGGAGCGTTCCCTGGTCGAAGCAGCAGCAGCCAAGTTAATTCTTGAGCAAGTGGCCAATGCCGATGCCGACGAGGCCTTCACCTGCGCTTTGCTCCAAAATATCGGCCAATTGGCGCTCGCCACCACACTTCCGCACGAATACAGTCATATTCTGCAACGAACCAGTGGTAGCGATAAGGCTGACAGCGATGCCGACGCGACCATTGAAGAAAGCAAGCTTGAACTGGAGGTTATTGGCATGACCCATGCCGATGTAGGGTATGAGGTTGCCAAGGCATGGGGACTGCCGGAGAGTTTGCTGCTCCCCATCAAATATCACCATCTTCCGCAAGCCTATCAGGGAAACAATCAACGCTATAAACAAAACATCCGGGCCGCCTACCTGGCCAACCTCCTTGCAAGGCTTTTCTATAGTGACACGCCGGAACAGTACCACAAGCAGTTCCGCAACGAGGCAAAACAACTGCTCGGACTCAAAGTCTTGGGTGTTAATACCGTCTTGAAAATGATCGATAAGGTTATTGGCCAGTCGGCTCAGTATTTCGGGATCACAGTCGCTCCCGTCAAGTCGGTAGCCGAAATTCTCCAGGAAGCTAATCTTCGCCTCAGCCTGATCAATCTTTCCTACGAGGAAATGAACCGCGAGTTGATCAAATCCAAGATGGAACTGGAAAAATTGACGGAAGAATTGGCCCAAAAAAACAGACTCCTGGAAAACCTCGCCAATATCGACGGCCTGACTGAAATAAATAACCATCGGTTTTTCCAAACTTTTCTCGACTCCGAAATTAACCGTTCCATCCGTAACGACCGTTTCCTCTCCCTGCTATTCGCCGATATCGATCATTTTAAACGGTTTAACGATACCTACGGCCATCAGACTGGTGATTTCATCCTCAAAGAATTTTGCCGGATTATGAAAGAAATTATCCGGGAATATGATCTGATCGCTCGTTACGGCGGTGAAGAGTTTGCCTTTGTCCTGCCCGAAACCACACAGGAAGAAGCCCTGCTTGTTGCGGAAAAACTGTGTAAAGCAACTGAAGATTACACCTTTGACGACGGCGTCAATACGTATCGGGTGACAATCAGCATCGGGGTTGCTTGTGCTCGACCCACCGGCTCTGAATTTAATAAAAACGAATTCATTAGCCTCGCGGACGAAGCCCTCTATGAGGCGAAAAAAGCCGGGCGCAATCGGGTCTCCCTCTGCTCGACCAAAAAGAAAAAGAAGTGGTTTGCCTTCTGATGAACTCGACAAATGGACTGATCGGTCGTTGAACATCTGCTCACAGTCCATCGAGATTCGCCCGCAAACGGTTCCAGAAATTCCTCCACCCTGGAACAAAACACTTTCACCTCGACCAGCGTCCCCTCTAGAGTCCTCTTTTCCAGTTATCAAAAATTATAAAGAAATTTTCGCTAAACGGCTCATTTTATGATAAATTTAATCACGAATTGCTGGTGAATATTCTTTATCAGAATGACAACTTTCTTGAAAAACGCCCAACCCTATCCCTTGGCTTGAGGAGGATGCATGAAACCACGTCGATCTAATTTATCCGTTCCTGGACACTTAAAAAAAATGCACGGCAAAGCAAGTGAAAGTACCGCCGATGTCATCATGCTTGACCTGGAAGATAGTGTGCCGGTCGAGGAAAAGGTCAACGCACGCAATCAGGTTATCGATTCGCTGCTGAACCTGAATTGGGAGAAGAAAACCGTCACCGTTCGCATCAATGCCCTCGACACTCCGTTCGCCTACAAGGATCTATTGGATATTGCGGAGAATGCCGGGCACGTTATTGATGCCATCGTTCTTCCTAAGGTCAATCATCCGGGGGATATCTTTTTTGCAGACCGCTTGCTCAATGGTATTGAAATGGGCAAGGACGCCTCACTGCTGATTGGTTTGGAAGCCTCGATCGAAACCGCTGAAGGCCTTTTGGATGCAACTGATATAATTCGTGCCAGTCAACGCGTCAAAACGCTGGTTTTCGGCATCGCCGATTATTCAGCTTCCATCGGTGCCCGCCTGGTATCCATTTCCGGGCATGGAGAGAAGGAAGAAGAACTCTACCCAGGTCATCGCTGGCATTTCGCCATCAGCAATATGGTCATGCACGCCAAGGCCAATGGTTGCCTCGCCATCGATGCTCCGTACGGCAACTTTAAGGATGCCGATGGCTTGAGGCGTTCAGCTGTAATGGCCTGCGCTTTGGGGTGTGACGGCAAGTGGGCCATTCACCCTTCGCAGATCGAGATCATCAACGAGGTCTTCACTCCCTCGCAGGAAGAAATTGCGCTGGCAACTAAGGTTATCGAGGCTAACGCCCAAGCCAAAACAGAAGGCAGGGGCGCCATAGCAGTGGAAGGGAGGATGGTCGATCAGGCGACGGTTCGCCTCGCCACCAAACTGTGGGAACAGGCTAAATATTTGCGGTTGGTGTAGACGGGACTATTGAATCTCTTCCTTACCTGAAAAAAAACTCCGTTTTTCAAACAAAAAACGGGGAGCGCCAAATTGGCGCCCCCCGTTTTTTTTGTACTGATTACGCTGTTTGATTAACCGATAACGGCTAAAACGGTATCTTTAGCAACCGAGTCGCCGGAACCGAAGTAAAGGGCTTTGACCGTACCGTCACAGGGTGAACCCAGAGAGTTCTCCATTTTCATGGCTTCAAGAATAACAACAGCGTCACCGGTTTTCACTGCGTCACCAACATTGACCACGTTCTTGATGACCATGCCGGGCATCGGCGCGAGCAAGGGGGTACCTCCCTCAACAGCCGGGGCAGGAGCAGCAGCCTTAGCGGCGGCAGGAGCAGCAGCGGCGGCAGGAGCAGCAGCGGCCTTAGGTGCAGCGGCAGCAGGAGCAGCGGCAGGACGCGGCGCCGAAGCCATAACCATTGGCTGGAAGTCGCCGGTCGGATCAACTTCTACACTGAAATACTCACTATCAACAAAAACGTTGAAGGTGCGAACATTCTCGGATTTTGCGGGTGCGGCAGTCTTGGGCTCGATGAGCTTGCCGGCTTTGGCTTTCGCCACGAGCTCATCACGCTTCTTGACCTCGTCAAGGGTGATAGCCTTAACCTCAGGCGGTGCCGGTGTCTTACCGTACTTCCACTCAAGGAACTTCTTACCGGTGACCGGGTAAATAGCATAGAGTACCAGATCATCGATATCCTTGGCGAGATCACCGATTTCTTTCTTTGCCTTCTCCATTTCGGGTTCAAGGACCTCTGCCGGACGGCAGGTGATCGGCTCTTCGCCACGGGCATAACCCTTGAGGGCTTTTTTCTGAACTTCGGCGTTGATCGGCACAGCAGTCTTGCCGTACAGACCATAGCACAGGTCTTTCACCTGAGCGGTGATCATTTTGTAGCGCTCTTCCGGGGTATCGAAGAGGACGTTGTTGACGGTCTGAATGCCGACGATCTGGCTGGTCGGGGTGACCAACGGGATCTGACCGAGATCTTTCCGAACTTTCGGCAGTTCTTTGTAGACCTGATCGATCTTGTCAAGAGCATCCATCTCACGCAACTGGTTGACCAGGTTAGAGAGCATGCCACCCGGGGTCTGATGCAGGAGTACGTTAATGTCGATGATCGAGCACTTGGAGTCATCCATAAGGTGCTTGTACTTCGGCATAACCTCTTTTTCCAAGACTTCATTGATCGCGAACAGTTTCTTGATATCAAACCCAGTGTCGCGGTTGGTGCCGAGCAGAGACATGACCAACGGCTCAACGGCAGGATGCGCGGTCCGATATGCATACGGGGTCATACAGGTGTCGATAATGTCACAACCGGCCTCGATAGCCTTGAGGTGACTCATTGAAGCCATACCGGAGGTGAAATGGCTGTGCAGATGGATCGGGGTTTTGGTGACCTCTTTCAGGGCCTTTACTATGGCGTAGGCGTCATAAGGTGCAATCAGACCGGCCATATCCTTGATACAGATGGAGTCGGCGCCCATGTCGTCAAGGGCTTTAGCCCGGTCGACATAGTATTTGAGATCATAAACATCACCACCTAAGCGCGGTTCGGTCAGGGAGTAGCAGATACAACCCTGAAAATGTTTGCCGCTCTTTTTGATCTGCTTAACAACGGTCTCAAAATTGCGATAGTCATTCAGCGCATCAAAGGTCCGGAACACATCCATGCCGTTTTCAGCCGCGCGATCAACAAAGGCGGTGGCGAGATCGTCGGCATAGTTGCGATAGCCAACCAGGTTCTGTGCACGAAGCAGCATCGAGAACGGGGTTTTTTTAATGTAGCGTTTCAGGGTACGGAGACGCTCCCATGGATCCTCATTGAGGAAGCGGTGCATGGTGTCAAAGGTGGCACCGCCCCAGGTTTCGATGGCCCAGAAGCCAATCTCATCCATCATCTCCGCTACCGGGATCATGTCTTCGGTACGCCCACGGGTGGCGAACAGAGACTGATGCCCGTCACGAAGGCTCAAGTCCATAATTTTGACCGGATTTGCTGCTGCGGGCCGGTCACTTGCGTAATTCATGGCGGTCATTGTTACTTGGTCGCTCATTTTCAATATCTCCCTGTTATACGTTATCGTTGAACGTCAATTTGTCAAAAAGCCATCAGAATGCTTTCATCTGAATGAGCCGACGGAAATTCATAATATCCTGACGACCGGCTAATGCCCATAAACTCGGCCCGGTGGCTGCAGGTTTGGCGGCAGCCAGCTGTGCTTGATAGGCGGCTTCCTCTTCCTGCTGCATATAGGCATTTACGGCCGCAAGGGCTGCAGCCATCTTTTTTTTCGCATCTGCCATAATGTCATCCTCTGAGTCTTGGCCGAGTCCATACGAGACCCGGCTCTTCCATGAAAGTGCTTACAGCGGAATATTGCCGTGTTTTTTCATCGGGATAGTGTCACGTTTCCCTTGAATCGACTCAAACGCATTGATGATGCGAAAACGAGTTTCGGCAGGCTCAATAACATCGTCGATGTACCCACGCTCAGCGGCGCAGTATGGATTCGAGAACTGTTCGTTGTATTCGTTTTCTTTCTCGACCAGAAACGCTCTGGGATCATCGGCTGATTTGGCCCCTTTGGCATAGAGAACCTCAACCGCACCCTTAGATCCCATAACTGCGATCTCGCCAGTCGGCCACGAGTAGTTGATATCGGTGCGCAAATGCTTGGACGACATAACGCAATAGGCACCGCCGTAGGACTTACGGGTAATGACCGTTACTTTCGGTACGGTCGATTCGGCATAGGCGTAGAGCATTTTGGCGCCATTGCGGATAACGCCACCGAACTCCTGATTGGTGCCGGGCAGAAAGCCGGGAACGTCGACAAAGGTAAGGATCGGAATATTGAAGCAGTCGCAGAAACGTACAAACCGGGCTCCTTTGATCGAAGAATCGATATCAAGAACACCGGCATAGTAGGAAGGCTGGTTGGCAACGATACCGATACTGCGGCCGCCGTAACGGGCAAAGCCAACGATGATGTTCGGAGCAAAATTCTTCTTGATCTCAAAGAAGACGCCGTTATCAGCCGTCTCGATGATGACCTTCTTCATGTCATAAGCGGCGTTGGGATTATCCGGTATGATATCATTGAGCAGCGCTGATTTCCGGGTAATCGGATCGTCGCAGGGAGCATCCGGAGGATTCTCCATGTTGTTCTGCGGCAGGTAGGACAGAAGATCCTTGATGTACTGGATGGCATCGTCTTCGTTCTCGGCTGCGTAGTCGGTGACACCGCTCTTGGTGGTATGCATGATTGCACCACCCAAGGCCTCTGTGGTGACATCTTCATGACACACACTCTTGACCACCTTGGGCCCGGTGAGGAACATGTAGGACTGGATCTTGACCTGAATGATGAAGTCGGTCAGCGCGGGAGAGTAGACGGCACCACCGGCGCAGGGTCCGAAAATACCTGAAATCTGGGGAACAACACCAGATGACAGGACGTTCCGGGTGAAGATTTCGGTGTACCCTGCCAGGGCCTCGATGCCCTCCTGGATACGGGCACCGCCGGAGTCGTTCAAACCGATGACCGGCATACCGTTCTTCATGCCCAAATCCATGACCTTACAGATCTTTTCCGCCAGGGTTCCGGAAAGGGACCCAGCCAGAACGGAGAAGTCTTGAGCGTAGAGATACACCCCGCGGCCATTGATCTTGCCGTACCCGGTTATAATACCGTCACCGAGAAATTTGGTTTTCTCCATGCCGAAATTGTAGCAGCGATGCAGTTTGAAGGCATCGTATTCTTCGAAAGTGCCTGGATCCAGCAGGGCGTGAATGCGCTCGCGAGCAGTCTTTTTCCCTTTTTCGTGAATTTTGTCGATTTTATCCTGGCCACCGCCCAACAAGGCTTTGGCCCGCTTCTGCTTCAGCTGCTCTAATTTTTCCTTTGTACTCATGCTTTCTCCTTGCTGCAGAATTCAATAAAGATTCCGTGCTTGATTATGAGCCCTAACGGCACCGGATGGAGCACATCCGGCGCCGCCATCAATGGCTTATCACCCTTTATACACTTTTTTGCACAGTTCGCCCAACTTGCCGAGATTCTCGCAGTGATGCACACCGCTCGCCTTCATGGCGGCAATCTTGGCTTCCGCGGTGCCCTTGCCGCCACTGACAATGGCGCCGGCATGGCCCATACGGCGGCCAGGAGGGGCGGTCAGGCCGGCGATAAAACCGAAGACCGGTTTCTTCATATTGGCCTTGATCCATTCGCAGGCGTCTTCTTCTGCGTTACCGCCGATCTCACCAATCATAATGACTGCCTTGGTGTCTGGATCAGCATTGAATTCCTTAAGGCAATCGATGAAGTTGGTGCCGTTGATGGGGTCACCACCAATTCCAATAACAGTGGTCTGACCGAAGCCGACCTGGGTCAACTGATGGACAGCCTCGTAGGTAAGGGTTCCAGAGCGAGAAACAACACCAAACGGTCCGCCGGGTTTGTGCATCGGTCCAGGCATGATGCCGATCTTGCACTCACCTGGGGTGATGATGCCGGGACAGTTCGGGCCGATCAGACGGGTGTTTCCGGTGGCCAGATAGTTTTTGACCCGCATCATGTCAAGAACCGGAACACCTTCGGTGATGCAGACAACCAGCTCAACGCCGGCATCAGCAGCTTCCATGATGGCGTCAGCGGCAAAAGGCGGCGGAACCAGAATCATGGAGGCGTTGCAGCCTGTTTTTTCGCGTGCTTCCTTTACGGAATTGAAAATAGGGACATCGTCCATCTTTTGCCCGCCCTTGCCTGGGGTAACGCCGGCAACGACGTTGGTGCCATAAGCAATACAGGATCGGGTATGGAATTGGCCTTCCTGACCAGTAATTCCTTGTACGACTAAACGGGTATTTTTGTTAACTAAAACGCTCATTATGAATTCCTCTAGGGTATAAGTTTTTTTGCCTCTGAAATCTGAGTCTTCAATATCCAGCGGTCACAGTTGGCGCGCACATATTTGCTTGTCTCTTTCTCGCCGGTCAAATCATCCCGGCGATCAGACGAAAAGCAGCTGTGGCCCACCAATCAGAACTCATCTTTCATCAGGAAACGATCTTGGCAACTTTCTCGGCTGCATCAGCGAGATCTTTGGCATTGATCAGATCCAGCCCGGACTCGGCGAGGATTTTCCGTCCGAGGTCGACATTGGTGCCTTCCATGCGGACAACAACCGGAACGGAAAGTTTGAGCTTGGTGGCGGCTTGGACAACACCCTGTGCAAGGATATCGCAACGCAGGATGCCACCAAAGACGTTGATCAGGATGCCTTTTACAGCCGGGTCCTTCATGATCAGACGGAAACCGTTTTCAATGGCCTCGGCATTGGCTCCGCCGCCGACATCAAGGAAATTGGCAGGAGAAGCGCCCGCCATCTTGACGATATCCATGGTGGCCATGGCGAGACCGGCGCCGTTAACGATGTTACCGACGTTCCCTTCCAGATTGATGTAGTTCAAACCGAATTTGGCGGCCTCGGCCTCAACAGGATCTTCCTCATCAATATCCCGCATTGCCAAGACATCGGGATGGCGGAACATGGCGTTGCCATCAATGTCCATTTTGGCATCCAAGGCAAGGATGTCGCCCTCGGCGGTGATGATCAACGGGTTGATTTCGACCATGGAGCAGTCGTACGCGACAAACAGCTCATAGAGATTCTTGGCAACGGCAGACATCTTTTTCTGCAGATCCTTCTCGATCTCAAGGCCAAAGCATATCTTGCGGGCATGGAAAGGTTGGAAGCCGGTAATAGGGCTGACATTGACGGTGATAATTCGCTCGGGGGTTTTAGCAGCTACTTCCTCGATATCCATACCACCGTCCTGGCTGCAGATGATGGTAACGGTAGCGGTCTCGCGATCCGGGATGATGCACAGGTAGAGCTCTTTCTTGATGTTCAGCCCCTGCTCAACCAAAACTTTACTGACCTTTTTGCCCTGGGCGCCGGTCTGCTTGGTGACAAGGGTCATGCCGATAATGGCATCGGAAACGGTTTTGACATCCTCTTTGGTCCGAGCCAATTTGACGCCGCCACCCTTACCGCGACCACCAGCATGTACCTGGGCCTTGACGACTACCGGCAAGCCGAATTCGTCCGCGATTTTCTCGACTTCCGCTGTGGTGAAGGCAAGTTTGCCGTTAGGGGTTGGTACATTGTATTTTCGGAATAGTTCCTTAGCCTGATACTCATGAATTTTCATAGACGCGTCCTTTTGCGGCGAACCTCATCTTTTGGTATGAGATCCTCCAGAGAAGTAAAAGTTAATTCAAGTCCCTGTTACCAATTTGCAACTGTATGGCGCTTTAATCGTGAAACACCTGATTTTCAGAGTTGGACTTGCAGCAAAACAAGGAGAAATTCACACGCTGGTCCTGGTGGATGCCGTCATGTGCTCTAGAGTTCCTGAATGCTTGCGCTCGCCCTTCCAAAATGGTGCCCCCTTCAATCACACCACATTTTTTATAATATGAAGGTGTTACAACAACCCAGTCAAATATCTGTTAAAAAAAATTCCAGGAGCACAACAGCACGCGGTACATTTCCGGGGGTGGCGGGGCAGTGAGATGCAGAGGAGGCCCCGTATCCAATAGAGACGTACGGTTCCCTGATCACCATGCGTAAATCGTGTGCATGATGAATTTGGGATTCTTCCGTGAGCACCGGTGCCACTGCTGTTTCCGAAAAAACCGCTTTACCCTCTGCCTATTGCATATAGGGGCAGAGGGTGAGTTAAGTGACGGTTAAAAGAGACTGTGTGAAGGGAAAAGAGATTTTCCGACTGACCTGGTGAGGCGCGTACAATGGGGCAATTTCGTACCTACGGCTTAAACATCTGCCTCAGACACGCTCTAGAGGCCCTCAAATAAACGCCCTAAAACCATTCCGACAACAACATTCACAACAGCCACTTCCGAAAAAACCACTCAAAACTCGGGATTTATAACAAGACAGTTTGCCAAGAGTCAAGTGATAATTGTAAAAAGCCACAGCCTTGCCGTCTTCAGGCGTTGGCACTATTTTTTCACCTTTTTTTTCGGCTCATTTTTCCGTTGCGAAATATTATCGATGGCGATCTCCAGGTGATCAATCATAATCCCGGTATATTTCTGGATATTGTTGAGAATATAACTTCTCAATTCATGCAGTTCGCCGGTGAGGGTCTTGCCGAAGGGCACGTCGATAAACAGATCGATGCTGTATCCGGACCGGCCCATCTTCACCTTAATTTTCCGCACCAGAATCTCGACGTCGTATTCGTCGATACAATGAAGGATCATCTGGGTCAGGGCTGCCTCGGAAATGGTAACCTTTCCGCCGGCTTCTTTATCGTGATAGCTAGGCTGCACCACCGATTTTTCAAAAAAACGGGACCTCGTGACGCCGTCCTTGTCGGGTCCGCCCTTGAAAAAAATACGGATTGAGTCAGAAAGAATCTGGGCGTAATCCCGCTTCACCTCGATGGCCGGAACCGGAATGACGTGCTTACCCTCCTCAAAGCGCGATTTGATCGCATTTTCTATATCCTTCTGACTGGCAATCTCCTCAATCTTGATGATCTGACTGATGGGAGGCAGCTCGAGCGTCTCCGCCAGTTTGACGACCATCTTCTCCGAGGTACCGAGGATAAGGATTTTCTTGATCTTTTTCCCCTGAATCATCCGCACCACACTCTGCCGGTGCTCGTCGTCAGCGAACAGGGCGGTCTTGATGGCGCTGATGTAATTCTTTTCCTGCTTGGCCGACTTACCTGCCAGAATGGTGGAATCGTGAATAAGGAGACCGTCATCGACGATGTAGGGCACACCGATCTTTTCAGCCAGCAGCTTGGCGCGGAAACTCTTGCCGGTACCGCTTTTTCCTACCAGGGCATAAACGTGCATGCCCTGCAACCGGCCCTTGACCCGGCTGAAAAACTGATAGATCTCCTTGCCTGTGAGGTAGATCCATTGATGATCTTTTGTATTTTTTTCTGTGGATGCTGTCATGCCGTGTACTGAAAAAGCCTTTTAAAAATAATAGGATAAGCACCAAAACGACAGAGAAGGACCAGAGGGAAAACAATAAAAACCACCCCGGCCCAGGCGACTTCTCCGGATAGTTTTTTACCGATCGCTGTTGGTTCCATTGCCCTACTCACTCCACCAAGTGTCGAGCCACTGGTCATAACTGTAATAGAGCGGCAGGGTCGGGGGATGCTTGAGCTTGGCCGCATAGGCCAAGCGGTGATTGGCCAGATACCAGTTCGGCACCAGATAATACCCATGCCAGAGGACCCTGTCCAGGGCCCGGCAGGCAGCGGTCAACTCTTCCTGAGTCTGGGCGTAGATGATGGCGTCGACCAGCCCGTCCACCACCGGGTTTTTGATGCCCGCCAGATTCTTCGACCCTTTGCGGTCAGCAGCTGCGGTCGTCCAGTAATCACGCTGCTCGTTGCCCGGAGACTGCGACTGACCATAAGTGGTGACGACCATGTCAAAATCGAAACTCTTGATTCGGTCGGCATAGAGAGCCGGGTCTATGGTGCGATAAGTGACTTCGATGCCCAATTTCTTTAGATTGGCCACATAGGGTGCAATCACCCGCTCAAAAGAGGCGTCGGCAAGAAGAATCTCAAAATGGAACCGCTCTCCCTGCCCGTTGACAAGGACACCACCCTTGATGGTCCAGCCGGCCTGCTCCAGCAAAGCTTTTGCCTCCTGCATATTGTTTCGCAGATTGGATGGCGAATCGGTGGAAGGCGGAACGAGGGGCGTGTTAAAGACCTCGGGCGGCAACTGGCTGCGAAAGGGTTCGAGCAGTTTCAGCTCAGCCGCATCGGGTAACCCCTTCGCAGCATAATTGGAGTTCGAGAAAAACGAATGACTGCGATTATACTGGGAGAAAAACAGGGTTTTGTTGGTCCACTCGAAATCAAAGGCCAGGCCGAGGGCCTTGCGTACCCGCTGGTCACTGAACAATGGCTTTCGTGTGTTGAAGACAAACCCCTGCATGCCCGCATTGTTCTTGTGCGGGAAAGTCTGCTTGATCAGTTCGCCGGAATCAAAATGCCGACCGGTCAGGTCTCGGTTCCATTGCTTGGAGATATTGACCATCATGAAATCGAACTCGCCGGCCTTGAAGGCCTCAAGGCTGACGACCGGATCCTTGAAATATTTGATGACAATAGTTTCAAAGTTAAACATCCCTTTACGCACCGCCAAATCCTTGGCCCAATACTCCGGATTTTTCTTATAAGTGATCGATTTTCCCGGCAGCACCTCGGCCACCAGATAGGGTCCGGTTCCAATGGGCACAGTCATGGCGCCGACGCCATCAACAGGGTTGAAGGGGTTGCGGCTATAAAACTGTTTGCTCAGCACTGGCAACTGGGTCGCAATCATGTGCAGTTCGCGGTTGGGCCGGGCAAAATGGAAACGTATTTTCTGTTTGTCGATGATTTCGGCACCTTCAATATCATGAAAATACATCTGATAGAATGGATGGGCTTGCTCGCTCTTCAGCGTATCAAGGGAGAATTTGATGTCTTCGACCGTCACCGGTGAACCGTCGGAAAAGCGGGCCTTGGGGTTAAGGGTGAAGGTCACCGACTTCTTATCCGCTGCCACCTCGATATCCTTGGCGATCAGTCCATACTCGGCAAAGGGCTCATCCAGGCTCGGCACCGCCAGGGTCTCAAAGACATAAGGCGACAATCCCTGGGGCGCTGAACCTTTGAGGGTGAAAGGGTTCATTTTCTCGAAGCTGCCGAGATCGTGGAGCACGAGGGTTCCACCGGTACGGGCCTGAGCCGAGGTGTACTCGAACCGCTCAAATCCTTGAGGGTATTTCAAGGTCCCGTCGATGCTGACGCCATGGGCGGCATGGGCATACATCGGCAGACAGGTTAAGAAAAGACAACAGAGGGCGGCACACCGTGCCAGGAGAGAATGTGTCATGGTTCGCGCTTTTGTTCTGAAAGATCCGAAAAATTACTGTTGACCGCACCGATATGGTCGATAAAATCAGCATACTATACGCAATCGATCCACTCTTGTACAGCTGTTCCGTTCGACTCCGCCCGCCCGGCCTGCGCCTGAAAAAAATTGACGAACCTGGCCGCCGGGTGTAATGAAACGAATTCATCATAATGACCGGAAAAGCCGCCTTTTGGTGCTCGCCTTTCCTTTTCCGTTTCCATCACCCTGGAGTTGATCAATGGGACAGACCATCACTGAAAAAATCTTTGCGGCCCACCTGCGGGACACCCCGACACCGGGCAACATGGTGCTTGATATCGATGTCATCATGTGCCACGAAATCACCACACCCATTGCCATCATGGACCTCATGGAAAAAGGGATGGACAGGGTCTGTGATCCATCAAGGATCAAAGCGGTTATCGACCATGTCACCCCGCCCAAAGACTCCAAGACCGCCGCTCAGGCCAAGATCATGCGCGACTGGGCCCGACGTCACAACATCAAGGATTTTTTCGACATCGGCCGCAATGGCGTTTGCCATGCCCTGTTCCCGGAAAAAGGCTTCATCCGGCCGGGTAACACGGTCATCATGGGCGATTCTCACACCTGCACCCACGGAGCCTTCGGCGCCTTTGCCGCCGGCGTCGGCACCACCGATCTCGAAGTGGGCATCCTCAAGGGCGTCTGTGCCTTCCGCGCCCCCAAATCCTTGAAGATCGAGGTGATCGGCACCCTGCCCAAAGGGGTGGTGGCCAAGGACATCATCCTCAATATCATCAAGCAACTGACGGTGGGCGGCGGCACCGACATGGTGATTGAATTCTCCGGGCCAGTGATCGATGCGATGAATATGTCCTCGCGGATGACACTGTGCAACATGGCGGTCGAGGCCGGTGCCACCTCCGGTGTCTGCCAGCCGGATCTGGTCACAGCTCAGTATCTCTGGCCTTTCATTCAGGATGAGCACGAAAACCCGGAACAGGCCGCGGAATCTTTTTCCCGCTGGCGTTCGGACGCCGACGCTCACTATGAACGCGTTCTCACCCTGGATGTCAGCACCTTGGCACCGCAGGTCACCTACGGTTACAAGCCGGACAATGTCAAAGATGTAAGCGAGTTGGAAGGAACCAAGGTTGACCAGGTCTACATCGGCTCCTGCACCAACGGCCGCATTGAGGACATTCGCGAGGCTGCTGCCATCATCCGCGGCAAGACCATCGCCGACTCGGTGCGCGGCATCCTGGTACCGGCCACCCCTGCCGTCTACTCCCAGGCCCTGGAAGAAGGATTGATCAAAATTTTCATGGACTGCGGCTTTTGCGTACTCAACCCCACCTGCGGGGCCTGTCTCGGCATGAGCAGTGGCGTACTGGCCGACGGCGAGGTTTGTGCATCGACCACCAACCGCAACTTCAACGGCCGCATGGGCAAGGGCGGCATGGTCCACCTGATGAGTCCGGCCAGCGCCGCCGCCGCCGCTATCACCGGCGCCATCACCGACCCCCGCCGTTTTCTGGCCTGAGATTTTGACCCGAACCGAGAAAGGATACATCATGAAACAGTTTGGTGGCCCCGCGGCCTTTATCGATAGAAACGACATCAATACCGACGAGATCATTCCCGCCAAATATTTGACAGAGATCACCAAAAAAGCCTTGGCGCCGCACCTGCTCGAGGACCTGCATTTGGAAGGCACGCCCTTCGACCCGAACTCGCAGGTAATGCAGGCGGCCCAAGTATTGATCACCCGTTCCAACTTCGGCTGCGGCTCTTCCCGCGAGCATGCGGTCTGGGCCCTCGAGGTCAACGACATCAACGTGGTCATCGGCGAGAGTTTTGCCCGTATTTTCCGCCAGAACATGTTCAATTGCGGCATTCTGGCGGTGGAATTGAGCAAGGCCGACCTGGATCGCCTCTTCGGACTCAAAGGCAAGGTGACGGTGGCGGTTGACCTGGAAGGGGAAAAACTGACCGCAACCAGCAGCGAGGCCGTTATCGAATGCCCCTTCAGCCTCAACCCCTTTGATAAAAAACTGATCGGGGCCGGGGGGTGGCTGGCGTTTGCGGATGCCAATTATTGAGATTTTGTCTTTCTCTAATCCAAACCTGGACGGCGTGGCACTGCTTTGCCCACCAGGATTTGAATAAGCGCATCATGATCAACCGCAATATCGTAAAGTATATCAACAAAGATCCCTATGCCAACCTGCTCGGCGCCACCATCGAGGCCGTTGAACCCGGCTACAGCCGGGTCTCGCTGGTGGTGACCGAATCGATGCTCAATTTTCACGGCATGACCCATGGCGGCCTGGTCTTCAGCCTGGGCGACATTGCCTTTGCCGCAGCAAGCAATTCGCACGGGCAGACCGCCCTAGCCCTCAACGTTGCCGTCAGTTTTCTTCGGGCCACGGGTGTGGGCGATCATCTCGTGGCCGAGGCAAAAGAAGTACATCTCGGTGGCGCTACAGCCCTGTACGATATCGTGGTCACCGAAAAAAACAGCCAGCAACTTGTGGCCAAGAGCCAGGCAACTGTTTATCGCAAACGCGAATCCTTTGCTTGAGAGACCGCATTCCACAAAAGGGTCCGGCCTTTCCTCTCCAACCGTTCAACCTGCAACGCACGGCGTAGCCGAGCCATGAGGCAGTCCTATGGAAAACGCCTTTTCCGACCGCATCACCGATGTTCCCAAATCCTTTATCCGGGAAATTCTCAAGGTCACCATCGATCCCTCAATCATCTCCTTTGCCGGCGGCTTGCCGAACCGGCTTTTCTTTCCGGTCAAGGCCCTGCAAAAAGCTGCCCATGATGTCTTTGAGGAGGCGGGCAGCGAGATCCTCCAGTATGCCAACTCTGAGGGCTACCTGGGTTTGCGCCAGTTCATCGCCGATCGCTACCGACAACAGGAGGGGTTGGACATCCCAGTGGACGACATCCTTATCACCACTGGCTCGCAGCAGGGGCTCGATCTGTTGGGCAAGATCTTTCTCAACGAGGGTGACGACCTGATCATCGAGGAACCGGGGTATCTCGGGGCCATCCAAGCTTTTTCCCTGTACCGGCCCCGCTTTCATCCGGTGCCGGTGCGCGAGGGCGGCATGGAGACGGCCGCACTCGCACGGGTTCTCCGTGAACGGCAACCGAAACTGCTCTACACGGTGACTAACTTTCAAAATCCCAGCGGCATCAGTTACAGCGACGAGAACCGGCGGGCAGTGGCCCACCTGGTACGCGACAGATCCTGCCTGATCATCCAGGATGACCCCTACGGCGATCTCCGTTTTTCCGGAACCCGCAAGGTCTCCTTTAAACGCATCCTGCCGGAGAATACGGTGCTGCTCGGCTCCTTCTCGAAAACTGTGGCCCCGGCTCTGCGATTGGGATGGCTGGTGGCGCCGCCGCCGATCATGGACAAGGTGATCATTGCCAAACAGGCCGCAGATCTGCATACCGACTTCCTGGCGCAACGTATCCTCTACCGCTACCTCTGCGACAACGACATCGACGCACATATTGCCACCATTATCCACCAGTACGGCAAGCAGAAGGAGGCGATGATCAATGCGATCAGCGATTTTTTCCCGGCAGGCATGCAGTTCACCAACCCGGAAGGAGGGATGTTTCTCTGGGTGACCCTGCCCGATGGCATGTCATCGATGGCACTTTTCGAGGCAGCTATCAAAAAAAAGGTGGCCTTTGTTCCAGGGACGCCTTTTTATGTGGATCGCAAGGACAGCAATACCCTGCGCCTCAACTTTTCCTGCTCGGACGAATCGACCATTGTTGAAGGGATCAAGCGTTTGGGCGATTCAATGAAAGAACTTTTCTAATCATGGGAGACGGACAGATGATCACAGCAAAAAAAATAGCCTATGCCTTCGCGGGAATGGCCCTTTGTTCAATAGCTTTTTGGGGGTGTTCGGAGGACCGTGGAAAAAAAGAGGAGAAAAAGACGGTGACCGTGCAGGAACAGATGGGCAAAGAAGCCGCTCAGGCACTGCAAAAGCCATTGGAGGAGGCACGCAAGACGGCCGCCCAGGTGGAGGCAAAGACTGACCAGGCCTTGAAGGATATTGCCGACGGCACAAAAAAATCGGCCCAGGAAGCGGGAATCGTGCCGACCGAGAAGGGCAGCAAAGAAAAGAAAAAACTGGAAGGGTGTTGACCGCCGGCACCAACTCACCACCTCCCTGCTTCCAGATGGCAGACCTACAAGCTGATTAACTCAGGCACTCTGTTCACAGTAATACCGCTGCCAGGGTCTTGACTGCCTCTTCCTGCTCCGGTGTCAGGATCTTGGGTATCCGCACCGCGATCTTCACCAGCAAATCGCCGCGATGACCGATGGGGCCAGCGGGCAGGCCATGGCCTTTGATGCGAAGTTTGGCCTCCTGCTGCACCCCGGCCGGCACCTTGACGTTGAACTTCTTGCCGTCCAAGGTCGCCACCTCAAGGGTTGTGCCAAGACAGGCCTCGCTGAAGGGAATGCGATGTTCAACCACCAGATCATCCTCTGCCCGTTGAAAGACCGGGTGCTCAGCCACATGCACCTTCAAATAAAGATCACCCGCTGAGCCACCTGATGAGGAAGGCGCACCCTTGCCGCTCAAGCGTAGCCGTTTACCATCCTCGATACCTTTGGGAATCTTGACCGATACATTCTGCGTCTTCCCGTTCTGACGGAGGCTGATGGTCTTTTCCGCTCCGTGCAACACATCCTCCAAGGAGACGGTCATCTCATAGGTCAAATCGTTACCCTTGACCGGTTGCGGCCCGCAACCTCCGCCACACCCGCCTCGCATCCCGGACTGACCAAAAATATTATCAAAGGGGGAACCGCCGCCGGTCGAACGAAAGCCGCTGGTATGAACCCCGCCGTTGCCGCGAAAACCGCCGCCGAAACCGAACTGGCGGAGGATATCGTTGAGATCGAAATTGCGGAAGATGTCCTCCTGGGAATAGCGCTGGCGGAATCCGGCCGAACCGAAGGTGTCGTACTGCTGACGTTTTTCTGTGTCGGAGAGCACGGCATAGGCCTCGCTGATCTCCTTGAATTTTTCTTCGGCCTCTTTGTTGTCCGGGTTCTTGTCCGGATGATACTTAAGGGCAAGTTTACGGTAGGCTTTTTTAATTTCATCGGCGGTGGCGGTCTTGGCGACACCGAGAATTTGGTAATACTCCATAATGCTCTAATTCACGCAGAAGAATGGTTGCTGGAAAGAAGCTTCGTGCAGACGACTATAAGATCAAAACTGACATTGTCTATTGACCCTGCGCCAGTACCGGTCGTTTTTCCGGTCTGGACCCGGTTTTGACACTGACGGTTTGCCGACTGGGTTCGAGAGGGCGGGAGGCGAATTGCCGCTTGAGTCGATCAAGGACGACTGCCCGGTTATTGACCTGCTGGGCAAGGAGGATAACGAAGGCCTGCCCGTCAGGCAGATAACCGGCTAAGTTATAGACGCCGGTGAGCGTGCCGGTTTTGATGGCCACGCCGCGCTCTATTTTCAGCAGTTCAGCCTGGGGGCGAAACCGGGCCAGCAACTGAAGCATGGCCCGGACAGTAACACGGTTGTCTCGCGACAGCCCCGCTCCTTCTACCTGAACGATGGCGTCAGCCGTCGTGCTGCCCAGTTGCCGAACCAGCTCCCGGTGCACCGCCTGCTCGGCCTTCTTCCAGGTGGCGGGATAGCCCGCCTGCTTGGCGCCGCAGGTGAGAAAAACCAGATTGGCCATGAAGTTGGAGGAATAGTGCAGGATGGAACGGCTGATATCGGTCAATGTCTGGGAGCTGTGGTGCGCATACAACATTGTCGCTCCTTGCGCGGGAACCGTCCGGATTCCTCCCAGGGCGGCCACCGGTATCCCGGTCTGTTGGAGCAGGGCTCGGAAAAGCTCGCCGGCATATTGCGCCATGCGGACATCAGCATTGCAGCCCTGGGCGCATATGTTCACCCGATACCGGCCAACCGTCCGTTCCCGTCCCATTTCTTCCATAATCGGCAGGGTCGGGGTCAGGGACTCGTCGGAGACAATCCGCCCGGTCGCATCCTTTTTGATCGGCACGGAGTTAAAATTGACCGACAGCGGTCCAACCGGGGCATCGTAGGGGTTGTCGCTGTCTTCCTGGCCGGGAACCTGCATGGCCAAGGCAAAGGCGGAAGTGTCAACATACAGGGTGTGCACGCGCCGCAATCCCTTCTGCCGCAGTTGTTCGACAATGCCGCTGATCTCCTCGGAAAACAGGGTGGGGTCGCCGAAACCCTTGATGAAGAGATTGTCGTTGCCGTCGAGGTAGAATTCGGTGAGAAAACGGTAGTCGGGACCGAGAAGAGTCATGGCCGCCGAGACGGTGGCGATCTTGAGGACGCTGGCCGGGACCAGTGGCCGGTCGGGGTTGCAGGAATCGACGACCCGGCCATCGACAGCGGCAACGCCGTAGGCGCCCTGGGCGGCGAGGTCGGCGAGAGTGCGGCAGGTTGCGTAACCAACCTGCCGCTCGACGCAGAACACTACCGGCAAGAGCACAAGCGACCAGAGGAGGATGCGGTGCACTCTCCCCATCAGCCCTTCTTTCGCCGCTCGGATCTCAACCAACCTTGGGCAGACGGGCAAGCGAGGCATCTATCTGGTCCTGCGGATAGGTGTAATCGCTGAGTTTGCCGCTTAAATAATTGTCGTAGGCCGACATATCGATCAGACCGTGCCCGGAGAAGTTAAAGAGGATGGTCTTGGGCTCATTCGGATCCTTCATCGCTTCGATGATCGCCCCGCGGATGGCGTGGGTGGTCTCAGGCGCGGGAATGATACCCTCGGTCTTGGCAAAGAGGATGCCGGCTTCGAAACATTCCATCTGATGGACTGCCTTGGGGGTGACGATACCGTCGCGAACCAAGGCAGAAACGATCGGCGCCATGCCATGATAGCGCAGACCGCCGGCATGGATGCCGGGGGGCATGAAGTCGTGACCAAGGGTGTACATGTACAGAAGCGGCGTCATCATGGCCACGTCACCGCAGTCATAGGCTAGCTTGCCGCCGGTCATGGTCGGACAGGAGGCAGGCTCATAGCCGACAAACTCGATTTTTTTGCCTTCGAGATAATCCGGGACATAGGGAGCCATCAGACCTGCAAAGTTGGAGCCGCCGCCGCAGCAGCCAACGATGACGTCGGGATATTCGCCGGCGATCTCCATCTGCTTCTTAGCCTCCAGACCGATGATCGACTGGTGCAGAACCACGTGGTTAAGCACTGAACCCAAGGCATAGTTGGTGTCGGCATGGGTGGAGGCATCCTCCAGGGCCTCGGAAATAGCAATACCGAGGGAACCGGGGGTATTGGGATCACGGGCGAGAATTTCGCGGCCGGTGTTGGTGTCCATGCTCGGGCTAGCCACCACCTGGCCGCCGAAAGTCTGCATGATGAATTTACGGTAGGGTTTCTGATCGTAGGAAACACGCACCATATAGACCTTGCACTCCAGGCCGAACATCGAGGCAGCCATGGATAGGGCAGAACCCCACTGCCCTGCACCGGTTTCGGTGGCAAGCCGTTTTACCCCTTCCCGCTTGTTGTAATAGGCCTGGGGAACGGCTGAGTTGGGCTTATGACTGCCCACCGGGCTCACGCCTTCATTCTTGAAAAATATTTTTGCCTTGGTGCCCAACGCTTCTTCCAATTTGGTGGCTCGGACCAGGGGAGAAGGACGCCAGATCTTGTACACCTCCATAACCTCCTGGGGGATCTCGACATATCGCTCCTGGCTCATCTCCTGTTCAAGCAGGCCCATGGGGAAAACTGCGGCCAGCTTTTCCGGTCCGATGGGCTGCAGGGTTTCAGGATCGAGCGGCGGCTGCAGACCATTGGGGATATCAGGAACGACATTGTACCAGCTTGTCGGCATCTCATCTTCGCGTAGAACGATCTTCTTCATGATTTCTCCTTTCTTGGCAAATGGTTAAAGGGGCGCCCTCGTTTAACTCGGCAAACGGTGGCTCTCCTTGCAATCGTGAGGACCTGAGCTTTCCGAATTTGATCCGCCTCCGGACAAGCACCAATCGGCATTATCTACAGTAATCGTGTGAAATTATCAAGATGGGGACACCATTTCCTTGACGCCGGTCTTCATTATTCGGACCAATAGGGCCTCGCGCTCCCCAAAACCAAGGACCTTTTGCAGAATTTCCCGGGGATTGGCCCCCGGCTGCCCCTGATGGCTGAGCAACTCCAGCCGCAACAGGTTCCCATCGAACTCCATAGCGGTTACCAAGGGCCGCAGGTCCAAATCTTTGTGTCGATTCTTACGAAAACGATCGATGACAAAGGATTCCCGAGCAAGAAAATTGGTGATTTTTTGTTGCAGATTTTCCGGATATGCCTGGGCTTGAATCTCATAACAGATGGCACTGCTCATCGTCACGGTGCGCGGTGACAGCCTGATGCCGGTTACCCGGATGGTCGGGGGCATCTGGCTATTGAGCAGGGCAATGGTTTCTTCCATAGAAGCCAAGGGCCGCGCCAAGTCCATGTCAAAGGATTCCGCCAGGCTCTCGACTCCCACCGGCAGCGCTTGACTAAAGGAAACGCGAGGATTTGGGTTGAAACCGCTGGAGAAAAGCAGTGGCAGACCGGTACGTTGGAGGACACGAAAAACCATCTGCAGCAACTCCAGGTGGCCGTAAAAACGGCTATCACCCAAGCGGGAGTACTGGACCCGGTACGCGTGCCCCTGTTGCGGCTGTTTCTGTTCCGGTTGAGAAGGCGCTGCAGGTGGTCGAGCCTCCCGGGATACGGCGGGCTGATCATGGACCACCGGCCGAACAGTCTTGAAATCGCAGAGACCGCAACCCTGGCAGCCGTGGTTTCGACAATCCGGAGTATATTCCTGCTGAAGGGATTTGGCGTATTCGGCCTCCAAGAAGGAACGATCAACACCGCTGTGCAGGTGCTCCCAAGGCAGGATCTCGCCTATCTCCCGACGCCGGAGATAGGCTTCCAGGTCGAGATCACACTCGGCTGCAGCCTGCCGCCACCGTTCGAGGTTAAAATGCTCGGACCAACTGTCCAGACGGGCGCCCTTGTTCCAAGCAGTTTCCAGCAAGCGCGACAACCTGCGGTCGCCTCGGGAAAAAACGCCCTCCAATAACGACTGTTCCGGATCGTGCCACTTGATCTTAAACCCCTGGCGGGGCAGCATCTGTTTCAGCCGATTGATTCGTCGTTTAGACTCATCCAGGCTGATCTGCGGCTCCCACTGAAAAGGGGTGTGTGGTTTGGGGATAAAGGTGGCCACACCGAGATTAATCTGCACCGGCCGTCCCTTGCCCTGTCCGCCTCGATTACGCGCCTTCTTGGCGAGATCGACGATCGCCTCGACATCGGTCTCTGTTTCGGTCGGCAATCCCACCATAAAATAGAGTTTGATCAGTTTCCAGCCGAGGCTGAAAGCGTCGCGGCAGGTGATAAGCAGGTCTTCCTCGGTTATCCCCTTATTGATGACTTGGCGCAGCCGGTCTGTTCCGGCCTCAGGAGCGATGGTAAAGCCGGTTTTCCTGACACGCTTGATCTGCGCCATGACCTCCGGTGTCAAAGTTCCGACTCGCATGGAAGGCATGGAGACCGAAACAAAATCATCGGCGAAACGATCCATGAGTGCGGCCATGAGCGAACCCAGACAGGAAAAATCGCCGGTGGACAGGGAGAGCAGAGCCAGTTCGTCAAAACCGCTGTGGGTGATACCCTGGTCGGCCAACTCCATGATCTCGTCAAGGGTCCGCTCCCTGACCGGCCGATACGTGATGCCGGCTTGACAGAAACGGCAGCCGCGGGTGCAGCCACGGGCTATCTCCACTCCGAGCCGATCATGCACCGGTTTGACCACCGGTACCAAAGGTTGGTGCAGATAGGGCGCGGCATGAAGCTGCGGCAGCACCCTTTTTTTAACCGCGGGGTAATCAGGCAACAGGGCGTTGATGGCAATCAACCTCCCCTGCTCATACCGAGGCTGGAACAAAGAGGGTACGTAGATGCCAGGAATCCGGGCTAACCGTTCAAGAACCGTTGGTCTCTCCCACTGTTCGTCCTTGGCACGCAAAAGCAGCTCAGCAATTTCAACAATAATTTCTTCGCCGTCGCCAAGAACGATAGCATCGAAAAACTCGGCCACCGGCTCGGGATTGAGCGAGCAGGAGCCGCCACCCAGTATCAGGGGATGTTCTTCGGTGCGCGCCTCGGCACGCAAGGGGAGACCGGCCAGATCAAGGACAGTAAGAATATTGCTGTAACAGAGTTCATACGGCAGGGTAATTCCGAGAACATCATAGGCAGCCAGGCTGACCTTGGCCTCCAGGGAAAAGAGCGGTATTCCTTGGTCACGCAGTTCCTTTTCCATGTCGACATCCGGCACGTAGGCGCGGTGGGCCGCCACCCGTTCCCGGTCATTGAGAATATGGTAAAGGATCTGTAAACCCTGATGGGACATGCCGATTTCGTAAAGATCAGGGAAAATCAGGCACACATTCAGATGATCCACATCGAACCGACCGCTGACCGCATGCAGTTCGCCGCCGACATACTGACCCGGCTTACGTACCAGAGGAAGAATCCGGCCAAGATTGAGGGGGGTTGGGAGAGCCATAATGAAAAAAATGCCCGCTGTTAAAAATAAAGGAAAAAGGGGTTTTCAGTTGTAACAATCTTCAATTCTTTATCTAATAGAGTACGTTGCAAGGGGTCGTCAACCGTTCGACAAACGCAAGACTCGCAACCGTGGATCACCGGAGACAGGCGGCAGCGTCTCGCGGACAAAAATCGCATGCAAGGTCCGAAAACCCAAAGATTTCGGCTCAGTTTTTGCTTGTCTCACAACAAGGTCTGCACCAGATAACCCGAACTCAGTCTCGTTCTCTCACCGAACTACCGGAAAGAAAAATGAAAAAAAATATCGTTCCCCTTGTCGTCCGCGCCCTGTTCACCCTGCTCTTGGCCTTCAACCTAGCCAATGCCGAGGACGCGCCGCAGTTGCAGAAACTCAAACATACCGTCATCTCGCCGACGACCGAGCAGGTGGTTCTGCAGCTTAACGGCTCCTATAGTCCAAAAGTATTCACATTGAAAGATGAAAACCCCCGGATAATTTTTGATTTCGCCGACGCGACCTATGGCCGGGAAATCAAAGGTGTCACCACCACCAACGGCAATATCGTCAAGCGTGTCCGGGTTGGCATGCACACCGATGGAGCGCCCAAAACAAGGGTTGTCTTTGATCTTGCGACGCTCAAAGGCGTTTCCTATACCCAAAAATTCGACGAGAAGAACTCGTCTCTGATTATCCAGTTCACTGGACCGGAAAAGATTGCAGCGCACCGCAAGGCGCAGACGCAACCACCCGACGAGGCCGCTAGAACTCAGCCGGTTGCGGCGACTGAGCCTCCGCAAGAGCAGCGCGAACCGGTACAGGTCGAAAAACTTATGCTTACTGAGCCCCCGCCGGCGGTTGAAACTACCGCAGCAAAGCTGGAGAGCCCGCAACCCGCAGAGAAAGCAACTCCCGCGCCCCAAAAAGAACCGGATCAGCTCATCGCCCAAAAGGCGGCTGAAAAAACTCCGGTGTCACCGCCCGCTCAAGCGAAGCCGGAAACAAGCACCGACGCCAAACCGGTAGAAAAATTGGAAACGCCTCAGGTCATGGACGTAGCCAAACCGGAAAAAGAGAAAAAAGAAGCTATCGCCGCCGCGTCATCAGGAGGGAAAAAAGAGGAAAAAAAGACGGAACCAGTGACCAAGGAATCGCCGCGACCGGAGGCGGTCTTGGAATCCAAGGCAGTAACCAAGCCGGAAGGAGCGAAAACCGAGGGCAAGAGTAAAACCGAGGAGGCAAAGCCCGCAGTCACCGCACAAACCACGGAAGGACCAGAGCTTGAATACGTCAAATTCGACGCCAGTTCCCCCAAGGGTGAGATGGTGATGTTCAAACTCAACGGCTTTCACCCCCCCGTCGTGCATGGCGTTGAAGAAGGAATTCCGAGGGTTATCTGCGACTTCAACAACACCAAGCTGACCGGGTCAGCAAAAAACCTGATCAAAACGGACGGTAAATTCGTCAAGATCATCCGCACCTCGAAAACCAAAAAACCGGAAAAAATCCGGGTGGTGATCGACCTCGAACCGAACCGCAGTTATGACTTGCAGCAGGTTTTCTTCAAAGAGGACAACCTGTTCGTCATCATCGTCAATACGGTGAAAAAATAACCTTCAGAGCACCTGCTCGACCGTGAAATGGGGCGGTGGCGCCAGGTGAAAGGCTGCCGCACCCTGGGGGGTGTGCGAATAGATTTTTTCAACATGGACGGTGAGGGTTCCGGTAACGGCAGCACCGGTTATCCGCAGGTGCTCCGGCCAGAAGAACCCACTCTTCACGTCTTTCCTGTAGTCTGCATAGTGCAATTCGAGGACCGCATCCCCCTGCGAATCAAGAAGCAGATGCCGCTGCATTTCTCCGCTGCGCCTGTCCAGGAGGACATGGTGGCTCATTGCTCGCTTATCCCGCCAGTGATACCAGAAGCCCTTACTCCCTTCATCCTGCGTTGGTTCGGCCTGCTGTCCCTCACCATGCGGAAGAAAACCGCCGAGGAAATATAACAGATCCTCAGGAGTGATCGACTCCGGCACATAAGACTGCCAAAACTTTGAATTGGTCCCGCCCCTATAGACGTGACTGATCCGATTATCAACCATAGTGAAAAAAGTTGCATCGGCAACAGCCAAAATAAGTGCGCGGCCCAAAGGGTCGTTGGCGGAAAAACGGACCAGGGCGGGATACTGCACCTGGACGGTTGCGCTCACGCCACCTTTGCTGCCGAGCACATCCCAGCCGAGGCGGATGTCGGCATCCAGAGCCGATGGCCTTTTTCTGGCAACAAAATCAGACCATAGCAACCCAGCCTCCTGTTCCTCGATGGAACTGAGGGGCCGGGTCTTCGGCTGTTTGCCGGCACAACCTGAGAGAAAAAGCAGGCAGCAGAAAACCGGTAGCAACAACCGTGCGAGGACTGTCGTCCTTTTCAAGGGGTTCCCTGCTTTTCCAGAATCCGGATTTTCTCCTGGATCCGTTTCTTTTCTTTCTCGTCCTCAACGGAAAGCTTTACGGCCTGTTTATAGGTCTGCAGGGCTTCTTGCACCCGGCCGCTTTCCAGGTAGACATCGCCCAGGTGTTCACGGATGGCCGCATCGTCAGGAGAGAGTTTCACCGCCTCCTCCAACTCCTTGATGGCCTGGTCGATCTTGCCGAGACGGTAAAAGACCCACCCCAGACTGTCGCGGATAAAACCGTTGTCGGGTTTGAGCTCAATCGCCCGCTGGATATAGTCTAAAGCCTTATCAAGATTAATCTTTTTTTCAGCCCAGCTGTAACCGACAAAGTTGAGCGCTGCGGCATTGTTCGGCTTGAGTTCGATGATCTTCTGCATGATGAGCAGAGCCGCGCTGTGATCACCACTATTTTCGAGCAAAAGACCATACTCGTACAGCAGATTTTCCTCATCGGGAAAAAATTCAAGTCCCTGGAGCAGCACCTTCTTGCTCATGTCCTCTCGCCCTGCCAACTGGTGGAGCGCAGCGAGCATGATATACACTTCAGCGTTGCGGATTTCACCGGTGCTGATATGTTTTTCCAGCAGCAGCTTCGCCTCATCGAGTTTATGCTGCTCCCGGAGAATACGTACCTGTAAAAACACGGCGTCCGGATATTCAGGCGCCTTGTGATCGATCTGCCGGACCTGCTTCAATGCCCTACCGTACTTTTCCTGCTGCACCAGAAGCACTGCAAGAAAATACCTGGCCTCGGGCAGATTCTCCTTTTCCAAAATCTTCTGGGTAATGGCAATAGCCTTATCGTAATGCTTCTGCTTGGCATAGAGGCGCGCAATGGTCAAATCGACTCGACGAGGCTGATCGGCGAATGACTTGAGCCGATGCAGCTCAGCCAGGGCAAGCGTATCTTTTTTCTGCAACAGATAGACATGAATCAGGGCGACCCGGGCACTTTCATTCTGCTCATCGCGCTCGACAAGTGCCTCATATAAGACAACGGCCTCGCTATATCGCTCGTTTTTAATATACAACTCACCCAATTCCATCTGTAATTCACTGGACCAGTTCCGCTCCAGGGCCTTCTGGTAATGCCCCACAGCCTCGTCGATTTTCTCCTGCACCTGGCAGAGGCGAGCCATAAGAACATGACCAGGGTAGGAAGACGAATCCCGAGAGAGGACACGCTCTATGAGGGGTTCAGCTTTGTCAGGCTGATCGGCGGCCAGATACATCTCGGCGAGCAATAACAGAATGGCAGGATCATCGGGATGCCGGTCGCTGATCAATTGGTACTGGCGCATCGCTTCAGCATTTTTTTTCTGGCGAAGAAGCACCTTGGCGTACAGCATCCGCATCCCTGTCTTATCGGGGTGGGTGGCCAGATAGTTGTGTAGCCAGATGGAGGCCTGGTCGGTCCGTTCCAGTCGAAGCAGCAGAATCGGCACCTTTTCGCTGACCACCTCGGCCTTCTCATCACAGATCAGTGCCTTCTGGTAAAACTCCAGGGCCTCTTCGAAATGAAGGAGCAATTCGGCGTGCCGGCCCCAAAGAAAATAAAAATAGGAACAGCCATAATCAGCCTCACTCTTGACAGGGACTTGAGCCTGCCGGGCCTGACTGGTCACCGCCAATTCGGTTTTCGGCTGACATCCGCAAAGAAGGAGAACCACGCACCCGAGAGTAACAAACAGTCGTTGACGGCAACAGAGAATCAGCCAGAGCATCGCGCACCTTTTTTTACGAGCAGTTGTCCAACTGCCTCCCGGATGGCGGTTTGCACCTCCACCACCGGCCGGGCGGCATGAATGCGTACTATACAACTGTGGGGGAAGGATGCAAAGAGGGCTGCCACTTTTTCCAGCTGCTCCTGCTGCTCGAAATCATTGAGGGTCTCACCGCGCAAATCGCGAATCCGGGCGACACTCTCTGCCGCTGACATAGTGAGCAGCAGCACTATGTCCGGCTCCGGGGCAAAATCATGCCGATCAAAGATAATCGCAGGGTTGCAGCCAGCTGCTCCCTGATAGGCTGCGGTGGAAAAATAATAACGGTCGGTAAGGACTATTGCCCCTCGGGCCAGGGCCGGCAGTATGCATTCCGCGACATGCTGGCGGCGGTCAAGGAGAAACAACTCCAATTCCTGTTCCGGCGACACCTGATTCCGGTTCCGGTAAAGGGCGCGGATCTGTTGACCATGTGGCCCGCTGGTCGGCTCCCTGGTTTCGACCACGGCATATCCATTGCTGCGCAAATAAGCGGCCAGCATCGGGAGCTGTGTTGATTTCCCCGTGCCGTCGATGCCCTCGAAGGCAATCAGCAGACCCATGTTCATTGCACACACTCGCAGCTTCGATTAGCGACTATGGTTTGCGCCATGGTCAAGGCCGCTGCCAGGCTTGCAGGGTCGGCCAGATTTTGCCCGGCGATGTCATAGGCCGTGCCATGGTCAACAGAAGTGCGAACCAGAGGCAACCCGAGGGTGACGTTGACTCCGTCCTGGAAATGAAGGAGCTTGAAAGGAATTAGCCCCTGATCATGATACATGGCAATGACCGCGTCAAACTGCCCGGCGGCAGCCTTGTAAAAAAGAGTGTCCGGCGGCCATGGACCGCTGACCCCTCCTGACGAAGAAAATGCGGCCACGGCTGGGGCGATGATCCGGGCTTCTTCATCACCGAAGAGGCCCTCTTCACCGCTATGGGGATTCAAACCAGCCACCGCTATCCGGGGGGCGGCAATGGCAAAATCACGTTCCAGGGCGGTTTTGGTCGTGGCGATGCAATCAACAATCTCCTCATGTGTCAAGAGAGCGCTGACCCGGCGAACGGCCACATGGATGGTGACCAGCACCACCTTGAGGCGGGGGCCGGCCATCATCATCCGCACTCTGGATGTTTGAGTGAGAGCAGCCAGCATTTCAGTATGCCCCGGATAAGGATAACCGGCCAGCTGCAAACTTTTTTTGCTGATTGGACAGGTCGTTATGGCGCTACAATGACCTGCCCTGACGAGTCGAACCGCCTCCTCGATATAGCGCCCCATTGCACGGCCAGTTGCGAGGTCGGGCTGGCCCCAGCGGACAGGATCGGACCAGGGCACACCGACTTGGACGACGGGTAAGGTACCTCTGCCGATTGCCTGGCCGGGATGCCACGGGATGACCTCCAGGGGTAGGCCGAGGCGATCGGCGGCCTGCCGCAGGACAGCGCCGTCGCCTACTACTATGCTTCGACCTGCTCCGGGTATATCACCTTGACCCAAAAGCCGGCAGATGATCTCCGGACCTATGCCAGCCGGGCATCCCATGGTCACGGCCACCGGGGCCGGAATCTTCTTTGCTGAGTTCGTCATTGCCTTTCCTTACAGAACAAAATCAAAGGCGTTTTTCATGTGATCGATGGTTGCAGGTTGATTATCCCGTTCAAGTCGCACCGCGATCACGTCAAACCTGGCAGGTTCATCGCCCAGCCGATGGGATTGTATGTATTCCTGCGCTATTCGAGAAATTTGTCTTTGTTTGCGGGCATCAACCGCCTCAAAGGGCGTGCCGAAAACCGTGGTTTGCCGCGTCTTGACCTCGATAAACACCAACGTGTCGCCATCACGGGCAATAATATCGACCTCTCCGTACTGTTTCCGGTAGTTCTTCTCGACAATTGCATAGCGAAGCCCGATCAGAAACTCAAGGGCCAAAGACTCACCTCGGCGACCGGTGGAGATTGTCTCCGTCTTCCTTCTAAATAACATGGTGCTCCTCTCCCTGCCAATCCAGTTGTCCCCAAAAAGAGCACAAGTCATTCACCACAATCCGTGTTGAGTGGGGGATAAGGCGGACGCATCTGCAGCGAGAAATTCTGCAACTCCACGAAAGGTCCGGCGATGCAGGGGGCAAGGTCCGTGGCAACTGATTGCCTGCCGGTGCGCCTTGGTGGGGTAGCCCTGATGACGATCAAAACCGTATTGGGGATAGCGATGATGAGCCTCGGTCATAAGCCGGTCCCTCGTTACTTTGGCGATAATCGAGGCGGCAGCGATGGAGGCACTTTTCGATTCTCCCTTAACCAGAGGCAACTGATTGACCGTTGATGGAATCTGAAAACCGCCGTCCACCAACAAAAAATCCGGCGGGCAGCCCTTATTCGCAACAGTGCACTCAACCAGGGCTCGTTTCATTGCCAATAGAGAGGCCTGAAGAATGTTGATCTCTTCTATTTCTCGGGGTCCGGCCTGACCGACGCCGACCAGGGCACCATTGCTCTGGAGTTCTTCATAGAGTCGGTCACGCTGACGCCCAGTCAATTTTTTGGAGTCCAGGAAGACCTGATAGACGCAATATCGGGGAAGAACGACGCAAGCAGCCACCACCGGACCGGCGAGTGGCCCCCTTCCGGCCTCGTCGATACCAGCGACACAAGCTAACCCTTGGCGGTACAGTTCGCGTTCAAAAGAAAAAGTATCGGCTGAAGAGGACAAGACGTTTGAAAAAAAAGAAGAAACGCATGGGTTCATAACACCATTCCATGCTCTCGAGAGGTCAGCGGGATGTAAAGAACAAAATTTTTACTGACGGAAACCGATTGTACCTGGCGATAACCGTGCTGGTTATCGCCAGGTTGGGCCTGGTTGAACCATGTGCCCCGTCCCCATGGCATACTCGATCAGGGACGGTTCAGGTTCTGTTAAAGAAGACCGCGCTCGCGGATACGTGCGGCTTTACCCCGGAGTTCGCGCAGATAGTACAGGCGGGAGCGGCGAACACGACCGAGTGTGACGACCTCAATCTTTTCGATTCGAGGCGAATGAAGAGCAAAAGTTTTTTCTACTCCGACACCGTGGGAAATCTTCCGGACTGTGAAGGTGGCGTTCATGGTACCCCTTTTACGCTTGATAACCACGCCTTGAAAAACCTGTACCCGCTCTTTGTTGCCCTCGATAATCCGGATATGAACCTTGATAGTGTCGCCCGGACGAAACTCGGGGATATCGAAACGCATTTGCTCCAGATTAATTTTGTCCAGTAAATTCATTGCCATATTTGTTCATTTACGGCTGGTCACCGGTAACGGTCTTGCCCGCCGAAGGATGCCTCCAAATCATCCAGAAAAAAGCTTGTTTATGACGTTGATATCGTTCCAATCATACCGGTCAGGGCTATGATTGTTTGTTTTTCCTACCTGGCGACGCCATCGTGCCTGCCGAGCAACCTGTCAAGGATGATCGAGGCCGCAGAGCGAACCGACAGATGATTGAATCCGGTGGATCCGCAAAGCGGCGGCAGGACGCCATCTGCCGCTGTCAGCATTTCGGGACTCAGTCCCCAGGCTGTACCGAAAAGCAGCAGTACAGGTGTGCCATGCCGGATTCTCTCTCGAATCACGGCGTAATCCAAGGTGTTGTCCTGCACCTTGGCGCAGGTGGCGAGTACCAGCGGTTTCTCGCCGAATTTCTCTGTAGCCCGGGACAAGGCTTCGGCATAGTTTGCGCAGACCGCAATGATCGACAAGGCATCACTCCGGTCCGAATTGACACTGCCGCCATATCCCTGGGTCCAATGCCCTACAATTTGCCCTGCCAGTTCTTGCTGTTCCTTGAAGGGTGTGATCACCCAATACGTGCCGACACCATACGTTTTTCCAGCCCTCGCAATATCATGCAAATCCAAGTTGGTAACTGCGGAACCGATGGTTTCGCCATTGCGATTGACCACTGGATAATGAACCAGGGCGACATCAACCTGTATTCCGGGATTCCCTGTGTTCCTTGACAATGGTCTCTATTCGGCTATACAGCCCTTCTCGTTTCAAAAGTTTTTCTTCGGCAACCGAAAACTGTGTCGCCGCTAAAAGTTCCGGCCGCCGTTCCAAGGTCAGCCTGACCGATTCCACCAGCCTGTAGCGGTTAATAGCGGCGTGATCACCTGAGAGTAAAACATCAGGGACCGTAGTCCCTTCAAATACCCGCGGTCGCGTGTATTGCGCATGTTTCAGCAGGCCGCAGCTAAAACTATCGTTGCTCGCTGAATCCTCGCAACCGAGCACGCCCGGAAGCAACCGGCAAACCGCATCCATAACCACAAGAGCGGCCAGTTCGCCACCGGTCAGGACATAGTCGCCAATGGACAGTTCCTCGTCAATATACTTGGCGCGAAACCGCTCATCGACCCCTTCATAACGACCGCAAATAAAAACCAGGTGATCGTACCCTGCTAATCGCTTCGCATGCGGTTGGTTGAAGCGCGCTCCTTTGGGAGATAAAAGAATCACCCGGCATGTTTCGTCTGTCTCCCTTCCCACTGCTTTCAGGCAGGCCGCCAAGGGTTCAGGCTTCATCACCATACCTTCGCCGCCGCCGAAGGGCCGATCATCGGTCATATGATGCCTATCTAGGGCATATTCCCGAATATTGTGTATACCGACCCGTATCTTACCTTCATTCAAGGCCCGCCGGACTATCCCTTCCTGCAAAGGAGAAATAAAAAAATCAGGGAAAATCGTCAGAATAGAAAAAAGCATCTCCCGAATCTCCGCTCTCACCGGTTGATTTCGAGCAGACCAGGCGGCAGATTAAGCACAATTTCGGTCTCGTTCATGGCCGAAATAAACTCCTGTACTGCCGGAACGAGGTATTCGTGATCGCCTTCCCGAATAACGAGCACATCCTGCACACTGCTCAAAAAGCCCTTGACCGTACCGAGATGTAGACCATTCGTCGTCCTCGCCCGCTTGCCCACCATGGTGTGCAAGTAAAACTCACCTGCCTCGGCAGGCGGCAAGTCCCTGCTTGCAAGCCAGATCTGCATTCCAGCGAGTTGTTCGGCCTGGCCCCTGTCCGTGCACTCTTTCAGCCTGAGAATTATCGTATTGCCATTGACCCGGGCCTGAACATTGGTGTATTCGATTTTGGGCTGTCCGTCCTCGGCGCAAAGAAACAATCGCCGATAGCGATCAAAACTGCCGGCACTTTCAGCAAAGGACCGAACCTTCAAATCCCCTCGGATGCCGTGCGGCCTTGAAACCGTACCGAGCAGGATAAAGATCTCGTCCTGCGCGGGGTCGCTCACGGTCACTACTCGATTATTTCGAGCCGGGTGCGTTTCCCTTCCCCGGTCAGCGAAGCGGCGAGCACCGCCCTCATTGCCCTGGCGGTCCGCCCCTGTTTACCAATCACCTTGCCCAAATCTTCCTGGGCCACCCGCAACTCGAGCGTAACGTTCTCGCCCTCTTCCTGCAGGTTCACTTCAATCCTCTCGGGATGATCAACCAGTTTGCCGGCGACAAACTCAATAAGTTCTTTCATTTATGCCGCAGCAACCACTCCGGGAACATATTTCCTGATCAGACTCTCAACGGTTTCCGTTGGCTTTGCCCCTTTCTTCATCCAGCTGTCCAGTTTCTCGTTGTCGATGTTAACCGCCGCTGGATTCTGCATCGGATCATAGGTACCGACGATATCAAGAAATTTGCCGTCGCGGGGCGCCTGGCTGTCGGCAACGACGATACGATAAAAGGGTTGTTTTTTCCTGCCTTTTCTGGTCAAGCGAATACGAACTGCCATTGTCCTCTATCCTCCGGTGGATATCGCCCGGGCAGCACAGACTGCCGGACGATGCTTAGTAAATACAAACGAATTTAGCGAATAAGCCCCTTGGGGAGCTTGCGGCGCTTGCCGCCGGTCATGATGCCTTTGCCTTTCATATTTTTCATCATTTTCAGCATCATGGTATAACTTTTCAGAACCCGGTTTACTTCAGCAACCGAAGTCCCCGACCCCTTGGCGATACGCACCCGCCGACTGGCATCGATAATCCGATGGTTACGACGCTCCTTCAGGGTCATGGAGCGAATGATCGCTTCGGTCTTGACCAGTTCCTTCTGGTCAGGCTTAGGCGCATCCTTGATCTGCTTGAGCTTGTTGATCCCTGGGATCATCCCCATGATCTGTTCCAGACTGCCCATTTTCTTGATCTGCTGGATCTGATCGAGAAAATCTTCCAGGGTGAAAGCATTCTTCTGGATCTTTCTGGCTAGCAGTTCGGCATTCTTTTGATCGACAACAGCTTCCGCTTTCTCGATGAGCGACAGGACGTCGCCCATACCAAGGATGCGGGAGGCCGTGCGATCGGGATGAAATATTTCAAGAGCCTCGACCGACTCGCCGACACCGACAAACTTTATCGGCTTGCCAGTCACCTTCTTCACCGATAGAGCGGCACCGCCGCGGGCATCGCCCTCCATCTTGGTGAGAATGACACCTGTAATTTCGAGATCAGCGTTGAACTTGCTGGCGACAGTAACCGCGTCCTGCCCGGTCATGGCATCGGCGACAAACAGCACCTCGGTAAGCGGTACTGCGCGGCTGATCTCCTGCAACTCGGCCATGAGCGCCTCGTCGACATGGAGTCGCCCCGCCGTATCGATGATCACGGTATCGTATTGGTTGGCGTTGGCCTCCGCTAATGCCCGTCGGGCGATGTCCACTGGTTTCTGGTCGGTGGTTGAGGCAAAAACCGGAACTCCGACCTGCTCGCCAAGGATATGCAGCTGCTCGATCGCTGCCGGCCGATAAACATCCGCCGGAACCAAAAAGGGTAAACGCCCTTTTTCCTTGAGCTGCCGCGCCAGCTTGGCAGCAGTGGTGGTCTTCCCTGAACCCTGGAGACCTGCCAGCATAATGACCACCGGTTGTCGACCGTCTAGCTTGAGCGGCTGCGCTTGGCTGCCGAGCAACTCGACGAGGTGGTCGTGAACCACTTTGACCACCTGCTGCCCAGGGGACAAACTGGTCAACACTTCCCGGCCAATGGCCTTCTCGGTAACCGAGGCGATGAATTCCTTGACAACGCCGAAGTTGACATCCGCCTCGAGCAGTGCAGTGCGCACCTCGCCCATGGCCTCCTGGATGTTCTCCTCAGTCAGTCTGCCGTGGCCGCGTAACTTCTTAAACGCGCTTTCAAGACGGTCGGTTAAATTCTCAAACATGGTTCTCTACAGTGTTCAATGCACAATGACTTCTGACAATAAATTCAACCACGCCTTACCCTTTTCTGCCTGCGGGAAAATTGGGATTAATACCCGACAAGGCACCTCTTGTCAAGTGAGAAGAAAAACATGGTGGTCCGGGCGGTTATCATGCAGCCAGCACCTCCGCAACTTTGGCAAGGGCCTCCGGTGTGTCGGCCTGCATGCAGGTAATTGATGAATTTTTCGGCAGAATTTTCTTCATCATCCCAGTGAGAACATTCTTTGGTCCCAACTCGACAATCACTTCGACGCCCTCGGCTACCATCAGCTCAACAATTGCCAGCCAACGCACCCTGGAAGCAATCTGCCGCGCCATGAACGCCTTGATTTCGCCAGGATCGTTTTCGTATCCGCCGGTAACGTTAAACAATACCGGAACCTCCGGCTGGTGAAAGGGGATACCGCTCATATAGGCGGCAAAGTCATCGACCGCGCCGGCAACCAGTGGGCTGTGATTAGCCACACTCACCTTAAGCGGGATCACCTTCGCCCCCTTGGCCGCACATTGTTCACTGACGGCGTCAAGTCCTGCCGTATCGCCGGACAGCACGATCTGGGAGGCAGTGTTATGATTAGCGACAACCGCAATGCCGGGACCGGAAAAACCGGTCAGAACGCTCTCAATTTCCTCGATACCGAGCCCAACCACGGCCCGCATACCGCCAGGATACATGGCACCTTCCCGCTCCATCAGTTCGCCGCGCTTGGTGACCAATGCCAGGGTATTCTCCAGGTTCAAGACACCGGCGCCATGGAGGGCCGAATACTCGCCCAAACTGTGCCCGGCAAAAAAAGCTGGCTGGAAGCCGGGCAGCAATGCGCGCAACTGTTGCCAGCAGATCAAATTAATTACCGTCAAGGCTGGTTGCAGATAGAGCACCCGGGTCAGGTTTTCCAGCGGCCCTTCGAAACAGAGGGTCCGAATCGGGAAGCCGCATATTTTTTCAGCCAGTTCCATCAGGGCCGATGCCTCAGGGTCCTGGTTGACGAATTCCTGCCCCATGCCAATAAACTGAGATCCTTGTCCCGGAAAGAGAATAGCTGTTTTTTTCATGTAATTATTACAATAAAGGATGCTACTCCTGCTCAGGCTGTTGCCGATCGAACAGGAGATTTTTGACAATAAAGAGGGCGACACCGATGGTAATCGCGGAATCGGCGATATTAAAGGCCGGCCAGTGATAACGGCCAATGTAGACATCAAGAAAATCGACAACGAACCCGAGACGGATCCGATCGATGAGATTGCCGATGGCACCACCCGCAATCAAGGCAAAGGCCACAGAGTACAGACCGCTTCGGCGGCCAAAACTTCGCTGGGCGACCCAGATAAAAACCAGGGCAACACAGGCTGCGCAGACAAAAAAGATTTGCCGCCACAGGGCCGGCTGCCCGGCCAAAATACTGAAGGCAGCGCCGTTATTGGTCAAATACGTCAGGTTAAACAAATCCGGGATAATCATCCTGCTCTCATGAAGGGCAAAACTTCCCATGATCCACAATTTGGTGGCCTGATCGACAACGATCACCGCCAGAATGAGCGAAAAAAAGGTCAGCATCAGCGAACGATATCTCATCCCGCCAACTGCCGAACCACAGTGGCACAGCGGGCACAAAGGGCAGGATGTTCCTGGTCTTCACCGACCGAAGTGGCAATGGTCCAACAGCGCTCACACTTCACTCCCGGGGCTGGGCCGACCGCTATCAAGACGCCGGGCAGGGTTTCCGCCTCGACAAAGGTGAGTCCGCCATCCCCCTCCTCCCTGGCCAGACGCAGGTCGGAAACAATGCAGAGTTCGCGCAACTGCTCCAGACTGCCTGTAAGAAAACCGGCCCATTCGCCGCCCACCTGCAGCACCACCTCTGCATCCAGAGACAGGCCGATGACCTTATCCCTGCGAGCCACTTCCAGCACACGCGTGATAGCGCTCCGCAAAGACAGCAGTTTATCCCAGCGCTCATTGAAGGATTCGTTCTTGTCGATATCATCAACCTTGGCAAAATCAGCAAAGAAAATGGAACGCTCCAGCGGCGCATCCTGGGCCAGATCGTGGAGATGCTCCCAGGCTTCGGCAGTGGTAAAACAAAGAATCGGGGCCATCAGGCGCAAAAGCCCGTCGAGAATCCGATAGATCACGGTTTGCGCGGCCCGCCGCTCAGGGCCGGCCGGCATTGAACAGTAGAGGCGATCCTTGAGCACGTCCATGTAGAGGCTCGAAATAGTAGTGCCGCAGAAATTGTGCAGCCCGTGATAAACCGCATGAAATTCGTAGCGCTCATAAGCACCTATGATGCGTTTGTTCAACTCGGCGAACTTGGTCAGAGCCCAGCGATCGAGTTCCTGGAAGGCCGATGGTGCCACCGAATCTTTGACCGGATCAAAATCATAGAGGTTGCTCAGCAAAAAGCGCAGGGTATTGCGCATCTTGCGGTAAGCGTCGGATACATGCTTGAGGATCTCCCCTGAGACCTTGACATCATCCTGGTAGTTTTCGCTGGCCACCCAGAGGCGCAGGACCTCGGCCCCGTACTGATCGATCACCTCCTGGGGCGCAACAACATTGCCCACGGACTTGGACATCTTCTTGCCCTGGCCATCGACTACGTAGCCGTGGGTGAGTACGCCCTGATACGGGGCCCGCCCCCTGGTGCCCACCGAGGTAAGCAGGGAGGATTGAAACCAGCCGCGATGCTGGTCGCTGCCCTCGAGATAGAGATCCGCCGGCGAACGCAGCTCCGTTCGTTCTTCCAGAACTGCAGCATGGCTGGTACCGGAATCGAACCAGACATCCAGGATATCGGACTCTTTTTTAAACTCCCGGCAGCCGCAGGAGCAGGCAACATCCTCGGGAACAAAATCGGCAGCTTCGTGCTTGAACCAGGCATCTGCCCCTTCCTTGATAAAAAACTCGTCAATCCTGGAACAGACAGCCTCATTTTTGAGGGTCTCGCCGCAGTCGGCGCAACTCAGCACCGTCACCGGCACGCCCCAAGTGCGTTGCCGGGACAGACACCAATCAGGTCGAGACTCCACCATGCCGTAGATCCTCTGTTGCCCCCAGTACGGAGTCCAGCTCACCTCCTTGATCGCCTGCAGGGCCTTATCGCGCAGTTGCAGATTCTCCATGGAAATGAACCACTGGGCCGTAGCCCGGTACATTACTGGTTCCTTGCAGCGCCAGCAGTGCGGATAGCTGTGCCGGATCGCCATCTCCTTGACCAGCGAGCCCTCGGCCTTCATGTCAGCGGTAATCTGGCGGTTGACGTGCGGAATCTGCGCCCCTGCATACCTGCCGGCATCCGCCGTGAATCGTCCCTCGTCATCCACCGGTGAAAGGATGTCGAGACCGTAGCGCAAGCCGGTAAGATAGTCGTCGGCGCCGTGACCAGGAGCGGTATGAACACAGCCGGTGCCCGAATCGGCGGTGACATAGTCGGCCAGGACCATCAGAGAATCTCGCTCCATGAAGGGATGACGGCAATGCTTCCCTTCCAGCCCGGTAGCAGAGAAAGTGGCGAGAACAGAGTAATCGTCGATGCCGAAGAGTATCATGCACGAAGCAACCAGTTCTTTGGCCAAAATCCAGACTTCATCCTGCACCGCAACGGCGGCATATTCGAAATCGGGATGAAAAGCGACCGCCATATTGGCCGGCAAGGTCCAGGGGGTGGTGGTCCAGATGAGCACCGAAGCTTTGCTGCCCGCCAGTTCGGGAGCCACGGTCGCAAGATCTTCGATGACCGAAAACTTGACATAGACCGATGGTGAGGAATGATCGGCGTAGTCGACTTCAGCTTCGGCTAGGGCGGTGCCGCAAGTGGCGCACCAATAAACCGGTTTTTTTGAACGGACGACCGCGCCGGAAAGCAAGAATTTATTGAATTCCCGGGCTATGACCGCCTCATAGGGGAAATTCATGGTCAGATAGGGATTAGCCCAATCGCCGAGCACTCCCAACCGCTTAAACTGCTCGCGTTGGGCTTTAATCCATTTCTCAGCATAGCTGCGGCAAGCAGCACGCTTACCCAAAATGGAGATGGTCTGTTTTTTCGCCCCAAGTTCGAGATCAACATTGTGCTCGATGGGCAAACCGTGACAGTCCCAGCCTGGAATGTAGGGGGCATTGAAACCGGCCATCCGCTTGGAACGAAGAATGATATCCTTCAGTACCTTGTTGAAGGCGGTGCCAAGATGGATATTGCCGTTGGCATAGGGAGGGCCATCGTGGAGGACAAACAGCGGTCGATCGGTAGCCGCCTGCTGCAGCTTTTCGTAGAGATTTTCCTTATCCCAGCGTTTAAGCACCATCGGCTCCCGCTGGGTCAGATTGGCCTTCATCTTAAATTTGGTCTGCGGCAGGTTCAGTGATTCCCTGTAATCCATCGTTGTTCTCGATCCGTCAAAATAGAAAAATAAATTTGGTGGGCGGCACGCGAAACGTAAGATTTTACCAAGCCCGCTTGAATGTGCAAGAGAAAAGGCGGAAAGTCCGGCATGGGCCGGCCATGAAGAGCAGGCGAGCCAGGTGCAGGGATGGGGAATTGACAACTTGGCGAGCAACAGCCGCAGAGCACAACAACAGGGCGACAACTTCACTGCTTGTCTTTTTTTGCCGCCGTTGTATTTTGACAGGCTGACAGGGGCAAGATCGCCCCGCCAATCGACCCTCAATCCAGTGGAGCCGCATCGTGAAATCCGAGCACCCCCCTCTCTTTTGTGCAATCTGTGACCGCCCGCACAACCAAGCTCGACAAGCGGAAGGACTCTGTCACGCCTGCCAGGCTCTTGCCCGGGCCGTACAAGAACAGCCCGAGGAGATTAAACAATTGTGGCTGCGCTACCGCAACGAACCGATCCTGCCGGAAGCCGTCTGTCGGTCGATCGAAAGCGAGGTGGAACTACCCGAGGTGCTCGATGGCAAGCGCTACCGGACCATCGACCGTGACCGTAACAAATGGTACCTCTCGGTGAGCGAAGTGAACGGCAAACCGGTGGAGGTCTTCGCTTCAACAGCCTTTGACCGAGACCACGAGTTGCAGTCGCGCATCTCCAACCTGACCACCATCACCCGCCTGATCTCGCTCATTCTCAGACACATTTTTCTCGGTGAACCCCTCACCTTCGAAAAATGCCTCAAACAGATCCAGCGCAGCTCTCGACAAAAAAACGATCTGCCCGACATGCTCTACGGTGTGCTCAGCCGCTACAACGCACCGAAGGAGTAAATCCAGTCCTCCGGTTTAAACGAAGGGCTCCCGAGGTGCCACTCACAATTTTTCCATGAATTTGCGGGTATCGATGACGAACCGTTCATGCCGGCCTCGTCCGATTTCACCTTTCTCATCATAAGCCAGCAACTCAAACACCAGCCGGCGGCGATCGACCTCGACCAGAGTCGATTCACAGGTCACTTTCATTCCGACCGGGGTGGCTTTATTGTGGGTAATATCGACCTTGACACCCACCGTGCCGTGGCCTTCGGGCAGAAAGGGCAGCACCGAGGTGAGACAGGTCTTTTCCATGAGGGCGACCATCGCCGGGGTGGCGTACACCTCGACCAAGCCGCTACCGTAGCGTGCGGCGGTATCTTCAAATGCAACCACCAACTCTTCCTTGCCTTTGACTCCTGTGGGAATCTGTATTTCCATATCCGTCTTTCCCCCTTGCATTCCGACTAAGGCTATTGCGATTACTCTTCCGGTCACGGTACTGATGAACGCGAACTGAAAAAAAAGATAAAAAATGATCGTTAATTTAAGCCTATAACAACAGAATATTGCTCCGTCAAGAGACAAAACAGTTCACAAAATGCCAGCCACCGCCGCCTTTTGGGTCAAGATAAGGTAACCCGATCCAATTGTTGCATGGTGCCCCTGCCCCCCTTAAAAAGTGATTACCATCGAATATCAGCTAGTTTCAAAAGGTGCTAGGGGACAGATTGATTCCTCAACGCAACATAGGTGAACCTGCCAACCATGATGTTTATTTGAAACCGGCGGTTGAAACGACAGTAAAAAATCGGCGAGAAACCGGGGAAAATATTTTTTCTTAGAGCACGATAACTGTGGTGTGCAGAGCACTTTTAACGCTATCCTAACTGCAGGGAAATACATAGTAAATCTCTCGTATTTCCCCCGATGACATCTTCTATTTCCCAGGAAACATCACTCAATTTTTGCAATATTGGTTCTATCTTTTCTTTGCGCTTAGCGGTTCCGCCTCTATAATGATTGAAAACCTAGTTGCTCCATTTGCGTC
>CAVTDN010000002.1:0-89851 GCA_963733595.1 uncultured delta proteobacterium
CGATGTTGATGATATTGAGGCGATAGTAGAGATCGAGCCGGAATTTTTTTTCTTTGACAGCTTGGGCGAGGTCAACATTGGTGGCGGCAATCACCCGAACGTTCACCTGTACCGCTTCATTGCCGCCAACCCTGATGATTTCACCGTTTTGCAGCACTCGCAGCAGGGAGACCTGCATCCTGGGGCTGATGTCGCCGATCTCATCGAGAAAAAGGGTGCCACCATCGACGACCTCAAATTTGCCGATTTTTCGGGATACAGCTCCAGGTAAAAGCCCCCTTTTCATAACCGAAGAGGTCGGCCTCGAGCAGGGAATCGTTAATGGCATTGCAGTTGATCTTCAGGAAAGGCTTGTCGTCTCTGGTACTGGTTGCCTTGATGAGGTTGGCCACCAGTTCCTTGCCTGTGCCGGATTCGCCGGTGATGAGAATAGTGGCGTCTGATCCGGAAACCTGATGGATCATTTCCCGCAGTTCCCGCATCTTGCGGCTACGGCCCACCATCTTATCTGCTTTATGGTGATGACCGAGTTGGCTTTTCAGGCTGTTGACCTGCCGGGAGAGTTGGATGCGAATTCCTTCGCTTTCATGGAGTTCGCTGATCTTTTGTTCAAGAATGGTTTCAATGCTGGTGTTGAACTGCAGGAGTTCGCGCTCAAAGTTCTTGCGTTGAGAGATGTCTCTCACTACCAGCATGATTAGATTTTCTCCTTTATAGCCGGCAAAAGGAACGAAGGAGTATTCCACGGGCGTGGTGCCGATAAGGGCTTCAATGATTTTACTGTCACCAGGATGTTCCGAAGCGAGCAGAAGTTTTTGCTGGCAGTCTTCCCCTATTTTTTTGAGGCTATCGCACACAGGTTGAGGACAGGGCTTGCTAAAACTGGCTTTGGCGCTCCTGTTCATGTATTCGACGGTACACGTATCCCCGAGCAGGAAAACCATTTCCGGCATGGCGTCAAGCAGGGCCCGCCAGTTGGCGCTGAGGCGTTGGACTTCCGCCTGTGTGTTTTGTACTGTCAGATGCTTATAAGGCACGTCGTCGTTATCGGTATGTGAAGAGTCGGAGAGTCATTATCCCGTGCAGTTATCATGGTTCTCGATGTGGGCCAGAGTAATTCAAACTCCGCCGTTTGCTCCTGTTAAGAATAAGCAAGGGCGGAGACACGCTTATGAAGAGGTCTAGGGCCAGGTCTTCGTCCCGGATTACCCAATTCGAGCAACTTGATTTAGTATGCTAACATCGCCGGCGATAAATGACAAATTTTTTCCGGTAAATCGTATTTTATTCTATTTTATTACTTTATCTATTTGAAATAAAAATAAAAATAACTTTAGGTATTTTTTACTTGATATCCGGAAAATATTCGGCGCAAAGAGCGGTCACCAGTTGGCGGTGTCCGGCGGGGAATGGATACTCCTGGAGCTGCGTCAGAGAAACCCAGGCATGCTGGCTGGCAGCGGTCAGTACCGGTTCCGCCAGCGTAAAGGGGAGGGAGCAAAGAAAACCATGCAAGGTGACGCGATATCGTGTGTAATGGTGGGTCACCGTAGTAAAGGGAACTATGCTGTAGATTTGCCAGCCGGTTTCTTCCTTGATTTCCCGGATCGCCGCCTGCTTGGGTGATTCTCCTTCCTCAAGACGTCCGCCGGGAAACTCCCACAACCCGCCCCAGATGTCGTCGGGCAGGCGTTGCTGAATAAAGTATTCCGAGCCTTGGCGAATAATGCCGCATGCCATGATGATATCGATTTTTTGCTGCTTGCCGGTTGGCAGGGGACAAAATTCCACGGTGTCGGCCTTATAGGCCCGGCAGTGGATCTGTACTGGACAGGTGGCGCATGCCGGCTTTTTTGGGGTGCAGACCAGGGCGCCCAGTTCCATGAGGGCTTGATTGTAATTGCGGGGATCCTCACGGTCGAGCAGGGATTCGGCCATGGCTGCCAGTTGTTTTTTGGTTGATCCTTGCTTGAGCGGCCGGTCGATGTCCGCCAGGCGGGCGAATAGCCGCTCAACATTAGCGTCGAGCAGCGGATAGGGTTGTTTGAAGGCGATTGAGAGGATTGCGGCGGCTGTGTAGGGGCCGACGCCGGGAAGATCGAGCAGTTGCTGGTAATTCGCTGGAATCTCTCCTTTCCCGGTCTCGAGCAGCCGGGTTGCGGCCCGTTGAAGATTACGGGCGCGACTGTAGTATCCCAATCCCTCCCATGCCTTGAGAATCGACTGCTCGGGGGCCACGGCCACGGAGGTGAGATCGGGAAAACGTTCAATCCACCGCTTGAAATACTGGGCAACCCGTTCTATCTGGGTCTGTTGGCCCATGATTTCGGAGATCCAGACATGGTAAGGCTCATAGGTCTTCCGCCAGGGTAAAGGGCGCTGATGGGCCGCAAACCAATTGAGCAGTCTGCGCCGCCAGTCATCGATCTCCGCTGCATTTTCCTCGTCAATCACCGTTCGCTTCCTCTATGCTGGATGAAATCTCTCAAAAGTGGTCAAAAGGTAAGCCGTTATGGATGCTCTTGCCAGTCAAAATCCGCTAAAAATATTCTTCCTGCTGGCCTGGCTCGTACTGCCCCCGGCTGCCGGTAGGGCACTTGAGCCTGACGAGGTAGTGGTGGTTGCCAATGTCAGGGTTCAGGACAGCCTGGAACTGGCTGAGTATTACATGCGGCAGCGGCATATTCCTTTTGATCATCTGGTCCGGATCGGCACTACTTGGGATGAACACTGTACACGTCGCGAATATGACGACAGTATCAGGAAACCGTTGCGGCAAGCTCTTGCCAGGCTTGCCCCGGAAAGCCGTATCCGCTGCCTCGTGGTGATGTACGGTGTGCCGTTGGCGATCCGGCCGCCCGAGGTGGCGGAAGGTGGTCAGCAGGGCCAAAATGAAAAAATGGACACCCGGGCAGCGGTCGATTCTGAGCTGGCTTTGGTTTTAACTGATGACTACCCGTTGGAAGGATGGCTGCCCAATCCGTATTTTCTTGGCTTTCGTTCGCAGTCCACCCTGCTCAAGCGAGACGAAGTGCTGATGGTCAGTCGTCTTGATGGACCGAATCCGGAAACAGTGCGACGGTTGGTCGACGATGCTATTTTCACCGAGAAAAAGGGACTGCAAGGCCGGGCCTATTTCGATGCCCGCTGGCCTAAACCCACTGGAAATAACCTTGAAGGTTATGCCCTCTACGATGCATCCCTCCATGCGGCGGCGGAAAGCGTCCGCAAGAGCGGCCGGATGGAGGTACGGCTCGATGAACGCAGCGAGCTTTTCCAACCGGGCGACTGCCCCCAAGCCGCTCTCTACTGCGGCTGGTACAGTCTCGGGCATTACGTCGACGCCTTTGACTGGGCCCGCGGCGCGATCGGTTTTCACATCGCCAGTTCCGAATGCGCTACTCTCAAACAGAAAGATTCGCAGGTCTGGTGCAAGCGTATGCTGGAGGATGGGGTGGCGGCGACCATCGGTCCTGTCTTTGAGCCCTATGTTTACGGATTTCCTTTGCCTGATCTGTTTTTCAGCACTCTGGCCGAGGGCTATCTCAGTCTCGGCGAGAGCTACTTGGTCAGCTTGCCCTACCTTTCCTGGCAGATGGTGCTGATCGGCGACCCCCTCTACAAACCATTTACTCCCCGATAATGATGCAGTTGCCCGGTGTTTCTTCACTCCGGGCAAAGGGGATGTCATGTTTTGCTTTGCAATCAGGGCTGTTATGGTAGAAGGGAGCCTTTGATACCCGCTTTCTCCCTCCCACCGGACCACACATGGATGATCGTCTGACCCGCCAACTCTTCTCACCCCGAATGCTGGTTGCTTTTCTCATGGGGTTTTCCTGCGGGGCGCCCCTGCTCCTGACCTCCACCTTGCTCCAAGCTTGGATGACTGAGCAGGGCGTCGATCTGACGGTGATTGGTTTATTTTCGCTGGTGGGTTTGCCGTATACCCTTAAATTTCTCTGGGCCCCGATTTTTGATCGCTTCACGCTGCCGTTTTTGGGTCGTCGGCGCGGCTGGATACTGGTTATGCAACTGGTGTTGATCCTCGCTTTGATAGGCCTGGGGTTAACCGATCCCGGTCAGACACCCTGGCTGGTTGCTTTGGCGGCCTTTTTCGTCACCTTTTTCTCCGCCTCCCAGGATGTCGTGGTCGATGCCTACCGGCGTGAAGACCTGAGCGATAACCAGTTGGGGCTGGGCAGTTCCTTCTATGTCAACGGCTACCGGGTCGGCATGCTTTTGGCGGGGAGCGGCGGCCTGATCTTGGCTGATTATTTTTCCTTTGAGCACGTCTATCTGCTGATGGCCACCTCGCTGCTGGTCGGGGTCGCAACAACTCTCATCTGCCGGGAGCCGCCTCTGACCAAAGGGTCACCCCGTAATTTTCGAGAAGCGATTGTGGAACCTTTTGCCGACTATTTCAATCGCGACCGGGCCCTGCTGCTCTTGCTGTTTATTCTTCTCTATAAAATCGGCGACCAGATGGCCTCGACCCTGACCACACCGTTTTATCTGGCCCTCGGCTTCAGTAAAACCCAGATCGGGGCAGTGGCCAAGATTTTCGGCTTTTGGTCAACGATCGTCGGTGGTCTCGTCGGTGGCACCATTCTGCTGCGTATCGGCATCATCCGCAGCCTCTGGATATTCGGTATCCTCCAGGCAGTGAGCATCCTCAGCTTCTCTGCCCTTGCCCTCATGGGCAACTCAATGACCGGACTCATCGTCGCCATCGTCTTGGAACAGTTGACCAGCGGCATGGGAACCAGCGCCTATGTGGCCTATATGGCTTCGTTGACCAACAAGAGATTCACCGCCACCCAGTACGCCCTGCTTTCCAGTTGCATGGGTATTCCTCGGGTGATTATCGCAGCTCCGGCCGGTTGGCTGGCCGAATTAGTGGGATGGCCCCTGTTTTTTCTCGGATGCGCGGTGGCCGCGATTCCAGGTTTACTGCTTCTTCCCATGGTGGCCGGTCAATACCGTCGGGATTCGCAATAACATTTTGAGTTCTTGTCCGGTTGTAGTACATTAATCGGGCAATCCATTAATCTGCCCCTGACCATTCTATCGGAACATCAGATGTCTCTCAGAATATACAATACCCTGACCCGCAAGAAAGAACCGCTCTCTCCCCTTGAAGAGGGGCATGTCAAATTGTACGTTTGCGGAATTACCTCCTACGATTACTGTCATATCGGCCATGCCCGCTCCGCCCTAGTGTTCGACATGGTGGTGCGTTACTTGCGCCACCGTGGACTCAAGGTTACCTTTGTCCGTAATTTTACAGACATCGACGATAAAATCATCAACCGGGCCAACGAGCAGGGGATTGATAGTGCCAGCCTGGCCATGCGGTTCATCGACGAATTCTACACCGACATGGATGCCCTCGGCACCCTGAGGCCCGACCTCGAGCCTAAAGCTACCGAGCATATCCCGGAGATGATCAATCTGATAGAGGAGTTGATCAGCAAGGACATGGCCTATCCATCTAACGGCGACGTCTATTTTCGGGTGGAACGGTTTGCCGGGTACGGCCAACTTTCTGGTCGCGGCCTAGAGGATATGCAGGCGGGCGCTCGAGTTGAGGTCAGCGACAGGAAAGAGCATCCGATGGATTTTGTTCTCTGGAAAGGGGCTAAACCCGGCGAGCCGAAATGGTCCAGCCCTTGGGGGGATGGGCGTCCTGGTTGGCATATCGAATGCTCAGCCATGAGCCGCAGGTACCTGGGAGAGACCTTTGATATTCACGGCGGCGGCAAGGATCTAGTTTTCCCGCACCATGAAAACGAAATTGCGCAAAGCTGCGGCGCTTCGGGCAAACCCTTTGCCAACCTGTGGATGCACCACGGATTTGTTACCATCAAAGATGAAAAAATGTCGAAATCGCTCGGGAATTTTTTAACCATCCGTGATGTGCTCACGCAATATGATCCGGAGGTTCTGCGATTGTTCATCTTTTCAACCCAGTACCGCAATCCCCTCGATTTCACCGAGACCGCGCTCCAGGATGCCCGATCTGGGCTGGAGCGGATGTACGAGTGTCTGGCCCAGGTTGACGGGTTACCCGCCGAAGGCGCGATGGATTCTGCTTGTATTTCTGGAAAAGATCGTCACGGACTGGAATCTTTGGCAATTCGGTTTCATGAGGCCATGGATAATGATTTTGGCACGGCTCAGGCTCTGGCCCATCTTTTTGACTGTGTCAAAATGCTCAAAAAGATTTTGCGTACCCTGCCGGAAAAACCGGCGGCTGAAGACCTGGGGTTGCTACGGACCACCGCCGCTACCTTCCGTGATCTGGCCGGCGTACTCGGGCTGGTGCAGCGGGATCCGGCAACGGTGGCGGCCAGCAACAAAGCCAAGGTGATGTCCGGGATCGATCTCAACGAGGCCGAAATCGAGCAACTTATCGCCAAGCGCAATCAGGCGCGGACAGCCAAGGATTGGGCTGCCTCTGACGAGGTGCGCGACTATCTGTTGGCGCATCGTATTGTCCTGAAAGACAGCCCCGAGGGCACCACCTGGGAAGTGAAAAATAGTTAACCGGCCTCCAGCAAGGGGGAGGGCGAGGGAGAACGCTATGACACGAACACCGGCTGTTGCTGATCGCTTTTATCCCGGAAACCCTGAGCAGTTGCGATCCGCCATGGACATTCTTGTCCCCGAAGTGGCCGAAGAGAATAAAAAGCAGGCACTGGCAGTGGTTATGCCCCATGCTGGCTACGTCTATTCCGGAGCAACCGCCGGTGCAACCATCAGCCAGGTCCGGGTGCCGGAAACCGTGCTGATCATGGGCCCCAACCACCACGGTCGAGGCGCGGCCCTCGCCCTGGGTACCGAGGATTGGCGTATGCCTATGGGCACAGTGCCGATAGACCAGCGGCTTGCATCCTCTATTCTCCTGCAATCCTCCTCCATCACCGAGGATCAGGATGCCCACCTTTTGGAGCACTCGCTCGAAGTGCAGGTTCCTTTTCTGCAACAGGTGCAGGCGAGGCTTCAGATAGTGCCGCTGGTCGTCTCGCATATTTCGTACGATCTTTGCCGGGCCGTAGCCCATGATCTTGCTTCAGCGATTATGGCACACGGCCAGCCGGTATTGCTCGTGGCTTCGACCGACATGAGTCATTATGAATCGCGGCAGCAGGCAGCCCAAAAGGACATGCTTGCGATCGAGCGGATTCTTGCGCTTGATTCCCAGGGATTGTATGCAACTGTCGCTGGCAACCGTATCTCGATGTGCGGCGTTATTCCTACCACTATAGCCCTCCTGACAGCGCTGGAGTTGGGTGCAACTCAGGCTGAACTCGTCCGTTATACCGATTCCGGCGAAGCCAGCGGTGAGACCAGTCAAGTTGTAGGCTATGCTGGTCTGATCATCTCCTAAGAGATGGGGTATTCTTTTTTCACGGTTTTGGTTTACTCCTTGTGAACAATGGATTTTCCCTTGACAACCGGGGCAATTCCTTCTATTTTCGCCCGCACCTTTCCACCTGCTGGGGGATGGTCTAACGGCAAGACAGCGGACTCTGACTCCGCTTATCGGGGTTCGAATCCCTGTCCCCCAGCCATGTACATTCAAGCGCTTAACTCGAATAGGGTTAAGCGCTTTTTTTATATTTTCCAATATGCAGACAGCTCAGCCAGTACCCACCAGCAAAGCTGGTGACTTGTAAGATTGCGACCCGCTCAAAGTGGTATGTTCAACAGATGATCCGCTGGCCACCGAATGGTGGTCAGATCAATCGAAGTGCAAAAGACCACAGCAGAAAAACAAAAAAATCATAGATAAATCCCCAACCGATCAATGCTGGCAGATTAACGACTTTTTTATCAACGCCTGTGGAAAATGACCTTTTGGTGAGCGTTAATAGCGTAAAAGGTACGCGAACATGATCTGGGCTTTCATATGGGACGTGGGCACCCGTCGTTCAGATGTTACGGGCGAAATCTAAGTGAAAAAAAAGAAGCATGAGAGTGTCATGCCGGTCAGCCGAATGAAATATTTTTTTGAACTCAGGAGGTAGATAACAATGTATCAAAGAGTGCTTCTGATCGATCCGGCCACCGGTTTTTATAAAACAAAAAAATACGGTTTCGACCGCTATTTCGGGCCGGTGGATATGGGTATTCATCTCTCTGAAAAGTACAGGAGCCTCAATTTCGGCGTCGGCATATTTGCCGGTTCGATTTTTCCGGGGTCGAACCGTTTAGTGCTGACAGGATTTTCCCCTTGTTGGCAAGGCTATTTCATCAGTTCAATGGGGGGTGCGGGGCTGATCTTTAACAACCTGGGAGTTAACATGCTCAGTTTGGTGGGGAAGGCACCTGTGCCGTCGATTCTCTACCTCCACCGCAATCGCGGCGAGGAAATCGAGGTCATGGTTGTTCCCATCGATGTGGAGGGCGTCTGGAAAGAGGGGCGAACGGGCGTTTACTCGCTTACCGATAGGGTTTATGAGATGTTCGGGGCCCGCTACGAAAACGACCCTCGCATCCTTGTCACTGGCCCGGCAGCTCTCCATACCGACATGGGCGGGATCATGTCGGTCCCGATTACAAAGGGAAAGATCAGCCACGTCGACACCTGGTCCGGCCGCGGCGGTTTTGGCAGCGCCATGGTTCAGGAGCACGGAATCGTAGCAATTATCTACGGCGGCACAGCAGCCGATGAGGACTTTCGAGACCGCACGGTAGCCGACGAGTGGTTCAGAGACAAGTATAACCTGAGGCTCATGCAGAAGGATTTAGAGGTGACTACCAAGTACCGCTATGATCAGAAATTTGATACCGGCGGCACTTTTGGTGTGAACTATGCCACCATGGGCGGCCGGATTATGGCATTTAATTATCGAACAATATATCAGGCGGAAGATGACCGAACGAGCCTGCATCAGAAATTCGTGGTCGAACACTATCTCAAGCAGTTCAACGAGGAGACCATCGCCGCCAGGCAGCAGTTTACCTGCGGCGAGCCTTGCGGTGCCGTTTGCAAGAAAATGCATGGTATCTACAAGAAAGACTATGAACCGTATCAGACCATGGGACCCCTGTGCGGTATATTCGATCAGCGGGCGGCGGAGAAGCTCAATCACTATTGCGATGCCATGGGCTTTGACGCCATCTCCGGCGGAGGTGTATTGGCTTGGCTCATGGATCTTCTGGACGAAGGCCTCTTGACTTCAGGTGAGCTTGGGGTGACCCGTGTACCTCGATGGGATGCGGCGGAATTCGATATTGTCAACGACTCAATGCATAACGCTGAACTGGGCTGCGAACTGATCGGCGCCATCTTGGAGCGGAGCGGCATCCTTGACTTCCGGGAAGGAGTCCGCAAATGGAGCCGCATCCATTCACGCGTGAAGGGGGTTGTGCTCCACGACCGGTTGGTATACATCGCCTTCAGCCGAAAGGGCTGGATGGTTCCTAACCAATACTGGGTTCCTGGCGCCCTGGTGCCCATGTCCATCATGGGAAAATACTACATGATATACAGCTTCGATTTCACCCCACCCCGGACTTTAGGCAGGATGTGCGCGGAGCGCATGAAACAGGAACTCATCCTCGACAACTTGGGAGTCTGCCGATTTCATCGGGGTTGGGCCGAAGAACTCCTTCCTGAGATCATGGGGTCACTGTATGGCTGCCGGGAGCAATTCCTGCTCGCCATCGAGGTTCTGGCGAGCCGACTGCACAGTCGCAATAGCCCGATTTTCTGGGAATCTGACCGGGACATCGACTATTTGCATACCTTTCTAAAACGCAAGAAGGAGATCGACCACAACGTTCATCCTGAGCTTTCCGACTGGCTTGAAAAATTCGATAAAGACAGGGTTGAGGCTGCTCGGGAGTTCTGGTACGAGACACTCAAGGGGATAGATGAAAGCCTGCGAGAATTTTTCTGAAATGAATTCAACTAATCTTTTTACGCAACTCTGGCTGGTTGCACCTTACGTTTTCACGTCCTGTCCTTAAGTGACAAACAACCTGAAAGAAACAGCCGACCATGGATGGTCCGGTATTGATTATGTCTGCCAGGGGATGAATAGCCTCTTCTCAAAGGGGAAAAGGGATGTATTGGCAAGCGCCTTCCTTTGTTGATTAAAACAATACCCACTTTTTCTTGACCATTAAAGCTATCTCGCCATCATCATTATCCCAAGCCCCATCAGGAGCACATAAACGATCCGCAGGTAGGTCCGGCGGTTTATTCGACCGCTGATCCTAGAACCTGCAAAGGTTCCCAATAGAACAAACAACAGAGTGGCAACAAAATAAGCCAATACGTTTTGGGTTATTATGCCGTTGAAGGTATGCACAGCAGCGGTAACATATCCATTGAGCACGAAGAATCCTGTCAGGGTGGCCTTGATTTCGTCTTTTTTCCAGTCATTCAGCGTGGCGTAGATAATCGCCGGTGGTCCGCCTGCGCCGACGGACGCAGTGATGCTTCCGGAGAAAAAACCGGCGACATAACCCCAGATGATTGGGGGATTAATTGGTCTTAGTTTGATAGTCAGGTTGAGACCGCTGATGCAGATGAGGAGCAGTCCTAGCAGGCGATTGATGACGACATGGTCAGCCTGTTTGAGCAGGACAGTCCCAACAAAGACACCGGGAATGGATCCAATGAGTAGGGGTAGGATTTTGCGCCAGTCAAGGAGGAGGCGAAACTCGTATGCCATGGTTGTCGTGATGACCAGACCACTGAGGATGGAAAGGGGTACGGCAATTTTAACATCCATGATCAGGCACAAAAGAGGGATGGCCACCAACCCACCACCGAATCCGGTCAGGCCTTGAATGAGGCCGGCGAGGAGAAAGATCAGGCTGGCAAGAAGGATCGTCATTGTGATGAGTCAGAAATCAGAGGTGATTTGTAGAGGAAGGGTGTCCGGTCAGAGGAGCGCTGCTTTTCCTGAACAGGACTATAGAAGAAAAGCTGTAAATTGTAAACTTTATCATCAAAACCGTAATGTTAGCGTTTGTTTACATGACATCGTAATCTGGAGATGAATGATGAAAAAAGTCGAATACCGAGAACAAGCACTTAAAATTCTCCCATGGGTCTGTGCAAAATGCGGCCGTGATTTCTCAGGAAAAAAATTACGCGAGTTGACGGTCCATCACAAGGACCATAATTACAAGAACAATCCGCCTGATGGGAGCAATTGGGAGTTGTTGTGCATCTACTGTCACGACAATGAGCACTCTCGCGCCTTGGATGCCGAATGGCTGCCCACTGAAGATCCAGATCGAAATAAAGGGCTAACAACCACCCATACCCCCTTCTCAAATCTTGCAAATTTGATGCGAGGGTCCGGTGAAAAAAATAAAAAATAAGCAGTTGAAATTGTAGTAGAATTATCTTCTTTCCTTTTTTTCCTTTGTTTAGCAACAGGGAATCCAATCTTCGAATTGTTGTTGTTGTGCGGTAGCGATGCGGGTACCTTTGTCCGACAGCCCGAAATAATGGGCCTCCGAATACTGAAAGAGCGACCTTTACCCCGACAGCCGGCAAGCCACCAGAAAATTCCTTTGAGTCGAACCAGTGCCGCAGGCAGCGTTGTCGCCCTGCTCAATTTTTTCTGACCGATGCTCCTCTTACTCAGCAAGATGCTACAGGAAGGCGACTGTGCAAAATTACCCTTGTTGAAATGCTTGATTGGTCAAAGCGATTCGGTGCCCTGGCGTTTGCTTCGTTCATTCTCTGCGTTGCGTTTTTTATGATGTTTTTCCTTTATCAATTCAACGGTTCACGCCGTGGGTAGCATTTTCCACTATGTGTGCAGGCCGTTCCCGCTGCATCAAAAATCCAAGATGTCTCCATTTACTTTTTATCTATTGGCGCAGGAATGGTTTGACATGCTTGAAAGAACATTCTATACAGGAATGAACATTCACTCCGCTGTAAGGAGGTCTTTATGGTAATATCCGAAAAACGTCACGAAATACTTAGGGCCGCGCTCGAACTTATTACTGAGCACGGCTTTCATGGCGCTCCCATCGCCGCCATCGCCCAGCGGGCCGGAGTGGGGGCCGGGACCATCTATCGCTACTTTGCCACCAAGGACATTCTCATTATCGAGTTGTTCCAGGAACTCCATGATAAAATCTGTGTGCGTCTCCTGGATGGCTATGAAGAGGAACTACCGTTCAGGGTACGATTTCTCCATCTCAGCACGGCCCTGCTCCGTTACTTCATCACCCATCCCCAGGAGTTTCGCTACCTGGAGCAGTACTCCAATTCACCCTATGGAGTGGCGTTTCGCCGCGACAAAATCCTGAAAAGCGAGGGAGACGGGATGCCGTACCGCGCGCTTTTTGAGGAGGGGATGCGCCAGCAGGTGGTGCGGGACCTGCCGCTGGTCGTTCTTTTTGCCCTGACCTTCGGCCCTCTTCTGGCTGTGGCCCGCGATCATATTCTTGGCTTTGTGGTCTTGGATGAACGGTTGCTTGTGCAAACGGTGGAAGCTTGCTGGGATAGCGTCAAGCGGTGATCAAAATCCCGCCGCTGGGAGTCGTTTACTCTGCTTCGGAATGAATATCCACTCTACACTACCAAATTGTCCTCTATCCACCGACGAGACCGGCAGCGGCGCCCAGACCACACCAAGGGAACGTGGACCAGGGTGGTTGCTCAACTTAAGTAAAGGAACAGCGTAATGCAAACCATTGAAACAATCCAACGGCTCGCCCTGGCGGGGATACTGACCGGCATGCTCGTGATGACCGGTTGCAAAGAATCGACCCCACCTGGCGGCCCAGCCCCGGCCAAAGGCGTCCCAGAAGTTGGAGTGGTGGTTGTAAGCACCGAACCGGTCACCCTAACCATGGAGTTGTCAGGCCGGATCTCGCCGCAGATGGTGGCCGAGGTCCGCCCCCAGGTGGGAGGCCTCATTCAAAAACGATTGTTCACCGAAGGTAGTGAGGTCAAGGCAGGCGAACCCCTCTACCAGATTGATCCCGCGACCTACCAGGCCGCACTGGCTAGTGCCAAGGCCGCACTGGCCAAGTCCGAGGCTAATGTGTTCACCCTCCGGCAGAAGGCTGAGCGGTACAAGCAACTGGTAACCATCAATGCGGTGAGTAGGCAGGAATACGATGACGCCACCGCCGCGCTCAAGCAGGCCGAAGCAGATATTGAGGCGAATAGGGCCGCAGTGGAAACATCGCGGATCAATCTCGCTTATACCCGCATCACCGCTCCGATCGCCGGTAGAATAGGGCGTTCAACCGTCACCCCCGGCGCCTTGGTCACTGCCAATCAGGCGACGGCGCTGGCCACGATCCAACAGCTTGATCCGGTCTATGTGGATGTGACCCAGTCCAGTGCCGATCTGCTCCGCCTCAAACGTAATCTCGCCAGTGGCGAGCTCAAGGGCAATGATCCTGGCCAGGCCAAGGTCAAGCTGATGTTGGAAGACAACAGTGCCTACCCGTTGGAAGGTATTCTTAAATTCAGCGAAGTCACCGTGGACCAGACCACCGGTTCGATCACTCTGCGGGCCTTGTTCCCCAACCCCAACCAACTGCTCCTGCCCGGTATGTTTGTCCGCGGCGTGATCCAGGAAGGGGTGCGCGAGCAGGTGATGCTGGTGCCGCAACGCGGAGTCAGCCGTGATCCGGCCGGTAATGCCGTGGCCATGGTGGCGGGTGAAAATGATGTGGTGGAACGGCGAATTTTGAAGACTGAACGAACGGTAGGCGATGCCTGGCTGGTCACCGAGGGCTTGAAAGTCGGAGAGCGGGTGATCGTGGAAGGGATTCAGCGGGTCCGTCCGGGAATCACGGTAAAGGTGGTGCTCTTTGACGCTAAGGCGGCTGCGCCCGGCGGCCAACCCGCAGCGAAATAATCTAAGGAGCCGATAATGCCCCGTTTTTTTATTAATCGTCCGATCTTTGCCTGGGTGATCGCCATCCTGGTCATGCTGGCGGGCCTGCTGTCGATAAAGACCTTGCCGGTGTCCCAGTATCCGGCGATCGCGCCGCCGCAAATCGCTATCAACGCCACCTATCCGGGTGCCTCGGCCCAGACCGTGCAGGATACGGTCACCCAGGTGATCGAACAGAAGCTCAACGGCATCGACAACCTAATATATATGTCCTCCACCAGCGACTCATCGGGCGCGGTGGCCATCACTCTCACCTTCAAGGCGGGAACCGATCCCAACATCGCCCAGGTCCAGGTGCAGAACAAACTGCAACTGGCCGTGCCGCTACTGCCCCAGGTGGTGCAGCGGCAGGGGATAGCGGTAGTGAAATCCACCCGGAATTTTCTGTTGATCGTCGGCCTGGTCTCAGAAGACGGAACCCTGGACCGTAACGCCCTGGCCGACTACATGGTCTCCAACATTCAGGATATCGTCAGCCGCCTGGATGGGGTGGGTGAGTTGGTGCTGTTCGGCACCCAAAACGCCATGCGGATCTGGTTGAACCCGAGCAAACTCAACAGCTACCGTTTAACCACCAACGAGGTGATCGCAGCACTCCAAGCTCAGAACGCCCAGGTTTCCGCCGGTCAGTTTGGCGGCCTCCCCGCCGGTAAGGGGCAGCAGCTGAACGCCACCGTCACCGCCCGAACCCTGCTCCAGACCCCGGAGCAGTTCGATGCCATCATTCTGCGGACCAACAGCGACGGTTCCACTGTCAGGCTCAAGGATGTGGCAGAAAGCAGGGTTGGCACCGAGAACTATGAGCTTCAGTCGTTCTACAACGGCAAACCCTTGGGCGGCATGGCCATTCGCTTGGCAGCCGGGGCCAATGCCCTGGAAACGGGCAATCGGGTCAAGTCCAAAATGGAGGAGTTGTCGAAGTACTTTCCCGCAGGCATGAAGGTGGTCTACCCCTACGACACCACCCCCTTTGTCAAAATATCCATCGAAGAGGTGGTCCATACGCTGATTGAGGCGGTCTGCCTGGTTTTCTTCGTCATGTTCCTTTTCCTGCAGAACTTTCGAGCCACCCTGATTCCCACCATCGCCGTGCCGGTGGTGCTGCTCGGTACCATGGGCGTCCTGGCCGCAGCCGGTTTTTCCATCAATACCCTGACCATGTTTGCTTTGGTGATCGTCATTGGCCTGTTGGTGGACGACGCCATCGTGGTGGTGGAAAACGTCGAACGGATCATGAGCGAGGAAGGGCTCTCCCCTCATGACGCCACCATCAAATCAATGGGGCAGATCACCAGCGCCCTGTGGGGCATTGCCACCGTGCTGACCGCGGTCTTCCTGCCCATGGCCTTCTTCGGCGGCTCCACCGGGGTCATTTACCGCCAGTTTTCGATCACGATCATCTCCGCTATGATTCTCTCGGTGTTGGTGGCGATGATCCTGACCCCAGCACTCTGCTCCACCCTGCTCATGCCGATTGAAAAAGGTCATGCACCAGGTGAATGCGGTCCGTTCTGCAAATTCTTCCAATGGTTTAACAGGTGTTTTGACTTCTGCCGGACTAAGTATGAAGGCATCGTCGGCCGCTCCTTCGATAAGCCGCTGCGCTACCTGGTGCTCTACGGCGCCATTGTCGCCATTATGGTGTTCTTTTTTTTGCGTCTGCCCACTTCCTTCTTGCCCGATGAAGACCAGGGTTTCCTTATTTGTCAGGTCCAATTGCCGGCCGGGGCGACCCAGGAGCGGACAATTCAAGTCATCCGCCAGCTGGAGCAACATTTCCTGGAGCAGGAGGCCGGGACCGTTGCGGGGGTCATCACCGTGACGGGCTTTAGTTTTGCTGGCCGCGGTCAGAACATGGGGCTGGCCTTTGTCAAGTTGAAGAACTGGGATCTGCGCAAGACTCCGGACCTGAAGGCGCCGGCCATTGCCGGTCGTGCCATGAAGGCATTCTCACAGATTCGAGACGGATTGGCGTTTGCCTTTTCACCGCCGGCGGTGCTGGAACTCGGCGTTGCCAACGGCTTTGACTTCCAGCTGCAGGATCGTGGCGGCCTGGGCCATGAAAAGCTGATGGAGGCCCGTAACCAGATGCTGGGCATGGCCATGAAAAATGCCAAACTGGTCGCGGTGCGCCCCAATGGCCAGGATGATTCGCCCCAGTTCAAGTTGGATATCGATGATGCGCGAGCGGCAGCCCAAGGCGTGACGCTTTCCGATATCAACAATATCCTCGCCACCGCCTGGGGCAGCACCTATGTTAACGATTTCATCCAGAACGGTCGGGTCAAGAAGGTCTATCTTCAATCGGATCCCCGCTACCGTATGCTGCCGGAGGATATCAACTCCTGGTATGTCAGCAACAAAACCGGCGGGATGGTGCCGTTTTCAGCCTTTGCCGCCGGACGCTGGTTGTATGGTTCCCCTCGCCTGGAACGCTACAATGGCATTCCGTCGGTGGAAATCCTGGGCCAGGCTGCACCGGGAATCAGCACCGGCGAGGCCATGGCCGAGATGGAAAAGATGGCGGTTGAGCTGCCAGTGGGTATCGGCTACGAATGGACCGGCCTTTCCTATGAGGAAAAAAATGCCGGCGCTCAGGCGCCAGCGCTCTATGCCATCTCGCTGCTGGTGGTATTTCTCAGCGTGGCGGCTCTGTATGAGAGTTGGACCATTCCTTTTGTCAACCTGCTGATGCTACCGTTGGGTCTAGTGGGAGCGGTGACCGCAGTCACACTGCAAGTACTGCCCAACGATGTCTATCTTCAGATCGGGCTGCTGACCACGGTAGGACTCTCTACCAAAAATGCCATCCTTATCATCCAGTTCATTAAGGAACTAATGCATCAGGGACATGCCTTGGTCGATGCTACCCTGGCAGCAGTGCGGATTCGGCTTCGGCCGGTGATCATGACCTCGCTGGCGTTTTTCTTCGGCACTCTGCCGCTGGCATTGACAAAGGGCGCCGGCGCCGCAGCCCAGAACGCAATCGGCACCGCCGTCACCGGCGGTCTGCTCTCGGCCACCTTCATCGACCTGCTCTTTATTCCGTTTTTCTTTGTCCTGATCTCTCGGCTGTTCGGCAAGAAGCCGAAGAAATCAGGTCCACAACCCCCAGCGGTCAAACCTGTTTTGGAGGGCAATTGACATGCAACCAAGAAAACAGATGGCGATCGCGCTCTGTCTTTTGTTTGGCACTCTTATCGGCCTGACCGCCTGCACCATGGCCCCTACTTACATCCGGCCTGATGCGCCGATTCCCGCCTCCTGGCCCAGCGGCCCGGCCTACCAGCAGCAGGTGAATGCCCCAACCGAACAGGAAGTGGCCGATATCCCCTGGCAGACCTTCTTTGCCGATCCGCAGCTGCAAGGATTGATCAAGCTGGCATTGGAAAACAACCGCAACCTGCGGATCGCGGCCCTCGGTATCGAACGCTCTCAGGCGCAATATAAAATCCAACGCGCCGATCTGCTTCCCAAAATCGATGCCGTTTCGACCGTGAGCAATCGGGCCGCTGTTGATCAAAAATACACTGTAGCGCTCGGGGTCAGCGCCTACGAACTCGATCTGTTCGGCCGGGTGCAAAGCCTGAAGGACCAGGCCTTGGAGCAGTACTTGGCCACCGAGCAGGCAAGGCGCACGGTCCAGATCAGCCTGGTGGGTGAGGTGACGGCCACCGCCCTCAATCTGGCAAGCGACAGAGAACGTCTGCGACTGGCCCAGGAAACCCTGAAAGCCCAGAAATCTTCCTTGACGCTGATCCAGCGGCGCTTTGAGGCCGGCGTCTCATCCGAGCTGGATTTGCGCCAGGCTCAAACTCAGGTGGAATCGGCACGGGTGGATGTTGCCCGCGCTACCACCCTGGTGGCGCAGGATGAAAACAACCTCAATCTGGTGGTCGGGTGCAAGGTTCCGGCTGGTCTGCTCCCCCGGACACTTGCGGAAAGCCTATCCGAGGTGCAGGATGTTGGTTCAGGTCTCCCTTCCTCCGTGCTGCTGCGGCGTCCCGATATCCTCCAGGCAGAAAACCAGCTCAAGGGTTTCAATGCCAACATTGGCGCAGCGCGGGCGGCTTTCTTTCCGCGCATCATCCTGATCAGCACCGCCGGAGTCCGCAGCGACGAGGTGTCGGGGCTCTTTAAATCCGGGTCCGACGTCTGGACCTTCTCCCCGCAAATCATACTCCCGATCTTTGACGCTGGAGCCCGTTCGGCGCAGCTGCAGGTGGCCGAGGTTGATCGGAACATCGCCGTCGCTCAGTATGAGAAGGCGATACAGACCGGCTTTCGCGAGGTGGCCGACGCTCTGGCCCAACGCGGCACCATCGACGAGCAGCTGGCGGCGCAGCAGGCACTGGTCAAGGCGACCGGAGCCCGCTACTTCCTTGCCCAAGCGCGCTATGACAAAGGGGTTGACAACTACCTCAATGTGCTCGACGCCCAACGTTCGCTCTATAGCGCCCAACAGGGATTGATTGCCACCCATCTGGCCAAACTTGTCAATCGAATCACTTTGTACAAGGTACTCGGAGGGGGCTGGAAGGATGGAGCGTGATGGCCAGTTCTGTATAGCCAACACCGAATTCCCGAGTCGTGTCCTTTTTGTGACCAGTTCCGGCAAGGTTTTAATGGAAGAACCGCAATTAAAAGTTAACTCTCTCATCCATAGTTTGCATTGAAGGTTCAATGGGTAAGGAGAGCGCGTCGATCAACGAAAAGGGAGGTTCCCCATTTGGGCTTTTATAAAGCGAATTACTGCTTGCCATAATTTTTGGAGGATGCGATACTTATAAAAATTTATTTTTAAATTACTCCCTCTTGACGGCTGAAGATGACAACTGCAGGGCCCTCAGCATTCAATCCTGAAAAACGCAGGCATGAAAGGGTAATTTTTACCCGAAGTGTCAAGGTTTTCGCCCAAGATATATTGCAAGGTCAGTTTCCAGCTCGAAATCTGAGTTTGGGCGGCTTGTTTATTGAGGGTGATATCAGTATCCCTGTGGGCGAGAATTGCCGCTTGGAGCTCTATGAGACTGGGCGACGGTCGAGCTTGATATTGAACTTTTGCGGGACAGTTCTTAGAAGAGAAAAAGATGGGGTTGGAGTAAAATTCACCAGCATGGAAGACGACAGTTTTATGTTTCTTCAGACCATGGTTCTCTACTCCTCTGATGATCCGATAGGGGTAGCTGAGCATTTTCTTGAGGATTTTGTCCCGAAATCCGCATCACCCCGTTAATATTATAATAAAAGTACAAGAGAAGTCCTTGCCCTGAAATGTGGCTTGAACTTCTTTCTTATGTTATAGGGATCGATTGCAAATGCTGATGATAAAGTTAAATTAATCGCCTCACCGTGCATGAATCAAACTGAAAAACAACCCGCATCGTTCCTCCGCGTCATTAGCGGGATTGGAGAGCAGGCGATCTATGTCCTGACCGATCTTGGCCGAATGGGAATTTTTTTATTTTTTGCCCTGCTTGGATTGTTCAAGCCCCCTTTTCGTTTCAAAGAGTTTGTCAAGCAGTTGGCGTTTATCGGCGCAGGATCGATCACCGTCATTTTTTTTACTGCACTGTCCTCGGGCATGGTGCTTGGCTTACAAGGGTACTATTCCCTACATAAATTTGGTGCCGAGGGCATGCTGGGGTCGGCGGTTTCTCTGACCTTGATCATGGAACTTGGTCCAGTGCTGACCGCGCTGATGGTAGCGGGGCGGGCCGGATCGGCAATGTGTGCTGAAATCGGTATCATGCGGATTTCCGAACAGATCGATGCCCTGGAGTGCATGGCGATCGATCCCTTCCGGTACCTCCTCTCTCCCAAATTTCTTGCGGCCTTGATCTCGGTTCCCCTCCTGACCGCTGTTTTTGATGTGGTGGGCATCATGGGCGGGTATCTGGCTGGAGTCAAGCTGATGGGCGTGAACGGGGGCTCCTTCTTCGCGGGCATGCAACAAAGCGTCACTAACCACGATATCCGTTTGGGTGTGATCAAGTCCTTTGTTTTTGCCTTGCTGATCGTTTGGGTCAGCACCGGCCGTGGATATTTTGTCCAGAAGATTCGCGGTGCCGGATTTGGTGCTGAGAGCGTCAGCAAGGTGACGACCCAGGCGGTGGTTATTTCTTCGATTTCGGTGTTGATCTTCGATTATCTGCTGACAGCGGTGTTTATATGAGTGCCGGGAATGTCGCGATCCTGGATCCTGCCATTCGCTTTGTCGATGTCTGTAAATCCTTTGGCGAGCGTGCCAAAAGAAATCTCGTGCTTGATCGGGTTAGTTTTTCGGTGCCCACGGGAAAAACGACGGTCATTGCCGGTGGAAGCGGCCAGGGAAAGAGTGTCATCCTCAAGCTGATCCTTGGCCTACTGCGGCCGGAGTCGGGGCAAGTGCTGGTCGGCGAGAGGAACGTGTCGGCCATGGGTTATAGGGATTTGCAGGAGTTGAGAATGTTGTTCGGTGTTCTCTTTCAAGGCTCCGCCCTGTTTGATTCATTGACGGTGTTTGAAAATATTGCTCTGCCCCTACGGGAAAGAACGAAATTGACCGTCCAGGAAATACGAAACAGGGTCGCGGCCACACTGGAGCAACTCGAATTGACTGGGCATGAGGATAAGTTTCCGGCGCAGCTTAGCGGAGGCATGAAAAAACGGGTCGGGTTGGCAAGGGCGTTGCAGTTGGAACCGAAGATCGTCCTGTTTGATGAACCCACGACCGGACTTGATCCGGTGATGACCAAAGAGATCTACGAACTCTTTAGCCAGACGCAACAACGGCTCGGTTATACGGCGGTGATTGTCAGTCATGATATCCCCCAGATTTTCACCTTGGCCGATCAAATCATTTTGCTGAATAAGGGAGAGTTGGATGTATTCACCAATGCATCCCAAATACCTGGTTCAAGTAAACCTCACATTCGCGAATTTGCCCGGCTGGTCATGGGGCAGGAGACCGTTTAGGAGGGAGGAGGAATATTATGGGTAATTCTCGGGTGGAAATATTTGTCGGCTTTTTTTTGGTAATCGGCTTCCTTGCGTTGGGTTGGCTGGCGTTGCAACTCGGAGAGGTGCCATGGCTGACAGGGACGAAGACCTACACGATTAAAGCGGAATTCAATAATATCTCCGGGGTCAAGACCGGTGCCGATGTTCAGATAGCAGGGGTCACCGTCGGCAAAGTGCGGCAACTTGATTTGAGCAAGGAAAATCAGGCCGTGGTTGGCATGCAGATCAATCGTCAAGTCGCCATCCCCGTTGATTCAGTCGCATCAGTTAAATCGCAGGGGATTATCGGCGACAAGTATATCCAAATCACCCTTGGTGGAGACGAAACACTGTATAAACCTGACGAAACCATCGTTGATACTGAATCATCCGTTGACCTGGAATCCCTGATTTCTAAATTCGCTTTTGGCCAAGTAAGTAAATAAGAATGGTGAAAGGTATGCGCCGGAATAATTTTGGCATCTTGCCACTCAGGTTTTTCTTTGGTTTGATTGTAGTGATTCTGTGTTGGACGTCTTTTGCTCGGGCCGCTGATTTCCTCAGTGATGAGAGTTATGAGGACCAGGCGGCCCGCCTTCGTGTCGCCGATCCCATTGAACCGTTGAACAGAGCGGTTTTTACTTTTAATGACAAGGCCTATGTCTGGGTCCTTGACCCTGTGGCCACCGGATACAGCAAGATATTGCCAACAGACATCCGAGAGTGTGTAAGTAACTTTTTTTATAATCTTGGTGAACCGGTCCGCTCAGTCAACAGCCTCCTGCAGGGGAGGTTTCGCGATAGCGGTTTGGTTCTCAGCCGTTTTTTCATCAACAGTATCTGCGGTGTCTTTGGATTGGCGGATGCAGCCTCGCACGAATTCAAAATAGCCCGGATCTATGCCAGTCTCGGAGAAACCTTATCTGTTTGGGGGATAGGGGACGGATTTTATTTGGTTGTTCCGTTGATAGGGTCTTCCACCCTGCGGGATTTTGGTGGAACCATGGTTGACGGAATGGCTATGTCGACCTACTCTCCATGGAATGATGACTTCCCGACCATGGCTACCGTCCAGGCGTTTGATACGATTAATCGGATTTCTTTCCATCTCGGCGAGTATGAAAAACTTAAATCTATGAGTTTTGATCCCTACATAGCCTTTCGAAACGGCTATTTCCAAGTGCGAAGCAAGCAGTTTGATCATTCCAAAAACAATAAATAACAAAATATCCGGCGCGCTGCCGGATGCATGGTGTTTTTTTATGCAACGTAATAATTTTTATCCATCATTCGTTTTCTCTGCCCTGCTCACCTGCTTTGCAGTATTCTTTAGCCAATCTGCGGTTTGCGCAACCCCTGATCCTACCGAGCAGTTTCGCCCCTTCCTGAAAAAGGTGACAGAAACTCTCGCCGATCCAGGTATAAAGGCTATTCCCAAGAAAGAGCAAAGCCAACGCATCATCGGTGTAGTTCGTGAACATTTTGATTTCCGTGAGATGAGCAAGCGGGTTATAGGTCAGCAATGGCGGAACCTCTCTGAGAAGGAGCAGGGGGAATTTGAAAATTTGTTCACCCGATTGCTGCAATATGCGTATGTCGAAAAGATTGATGAGTACTCCGGTCAACAGGTGCAGTTTACCCAGCAAAGAATTAAAGGAGAACGGGCCGAAGTCCAGACCTTACTGGTGGACAAAAATAAGTCTATTCCGGTTTCCTATATTATGTTGCTGCGAGGGGACCAGTGGATGGCCTATGATGTGGTGGTCGAGGGGGTGAGCCTCGTCCGGAATTATATGGAACAGTTCAGTGAAATTTTACGGAAAGATGGTTATCCGGCTCTACTCAAACAGATTGAAGGAAAGATTGCTGAGTTGGAGAAGGTTATCAAAACCACCTGATTTTATGACCATGTTATTGTGTCGCTCACCTGATTTATTTTTTTTGCCCGCACCTTCTTTTTCTGTCGAGCTGTTGACCTTCGTTAAGCGGACATCCGTTACCTAATTGCCCCTTGCTTTTCTTTTTGCTTGGCGAAAATATTTTTTTTTTGTATACTTTTCCGTTTGCGCGGAAAAGTGGCGGTGGATTTTTAGAGGCGCGATTGTGAAGCTGATTCATTTTAATGAAATTTCTCCCGTCGGCACTTGTTATGAGATGAGGCAGGTTGATGAGCTTAACCTGTTACGGGACTTTGTGGTGGAAGGTCCCATTGATGCGAAGTGTACGCTCAAGCGAAAGGGCGATGACAAGGTCGAGTTGCAGGGCAAATTGAAAGCCACTTTGACGTTGATTTGTGATCGATGCCTCTCTTCGTTCGAGATGCAGGTGAACTCCGAATTGCAGATGCTGTTCGAGATCGAGTCCGAAGAATCCTCGAACTTAAACGATATGGAGTACAATATACCTGATCTCGACACGGTTGTTCTCGAAGAGCCGATCATAGATCTTGACGATGTTTTACGGCAACAGTTATACTTATCGCTTCCCATGAAAAATCTCTGCGCTGAACAATGCAAAGGGATTTGTTCCAGATGCGGAGCAAGCCGTAATCATACTGAATGCGGATGCGCCGATGAAAACAAGGATTCGCCCTTTGCGGTCCTTGCCCAAATGAAAAAATAAGCAACAAGCATCTGAAAAGCGCTTGGTTTCACGAGGAGAGACCTAGTCGCGATCTCGGATCAATGGAGGAATACAATGGCTTTACCGAAACGTAGACATTCCTATTCACGGACCAGACTCCGCCGGGCACATGATGCCTTGACAAAGCCGAGTGTTGGGCAGTGCCCTGAGTGTGGTGAACCGAAAATGCGCCACCAGCTTTGCGGTGGTTGCGGCATGTATAAAGGCCGGAGTGTTATCCGTCTAGAGGAAGAGCTGAACTAGGCACAATTGTGAGGATAGCCCTTGACGCCATGGGTGGCGACCGGGGGTCAGAGATGGCGATCCGAGGTGCTCTTGCAGCGGCTCGAGAAAGAAGTGATATCCGCATCATCTTGGTCGGCCCCCGTACTCTTTTAGAAGAACAAGTCGCCGACAATTCGACCGGTTATGGAGATGTGCTCGAACGAATATCCGTTCATCACGCATCCGAAGTCATCACTATGGATGATTCGCCGGTTGAGGCAGTCCGCAAGAAGAAAGAAGCAACTATAATGGTCGGCTTTGATCTTGTGAAGAACGGTGAAGCAGATGCGGTGGTTTCGGCTGGCAATTCGGGTGCCACCATGGCTGCTGCGATCAGGAAACTTGGCAGGCTACCTGGTGTTTCCCGTCCGGGCATCGCCAGTTTTTTTCCAACGGTGAAAAAGCCGGTTATGCTAATGGATATAGGGGCTAATGTTGATTGTCGGCCGCAGCACCTCTATCAGTTTGCAGTCATGGCTTCTTCTTGTTCCCGTCTGCTGCTCAATTTCGATCATCCCCGTGTTGGATTGCTCAGTATTGGTCAAGAAATTGGCAAGGGCAATGCCTTGGTCAAAGAAACTTATGATCTCTTGAAGCAGAGCCCACTGAACTTTGTTGGTAATGTTGAGGGAAGAGATGTCTACAAAGGCGATGTAGATGTCATTGTCTGCGACGGTTTTGTCGGCAATATCTCTCTCAAAATCAGTGAAGGGCTTGCTGAGGCTGCTATGCAGATGCTGAAACGGGAGATCATGAAAACTTGGCGAGCTAAACTCGGGTATCTTCTTATTCGCGATGCCATTGCCGAATTCAAAAAACAGGTGGATTATGCCGAGTACGGCGGTGCCCCTTTGCTGGGCATTGACGGCACCGGCATCATCTGTCACGGCGCTTCCAATGCCGTCGCCATTCGTAACGCCATTGATGTTGCTGCTAACATGGTACGCAACCGGATCAATGAAGCAATAGTTCAGGCGCTAGGCGAATGCACTGCCTGAAAATGGGTTGTTCATGACGAAAGCTGTTATACTCGGAACAGGATCTTGTCTTCCGGAACGATCACTCACCAATACCGAACTTGAGCAGATTGTCGATACTTCCGACGAATGGATCACCTCAAGAACAGGAATCAGCAACAGGCGGATTGCCGGTAAGGATGAGCAGACCTATCAATTAGCGACTAAGGCCGCGCGTCGCGTCTTGGCTGTGACTGGTATCGATGCCGAAGAACTCGATCTGATTATTGTCGCCACCATTTCACCGCACATGATCATGCCGTCCACGGCCTGTTTTGTCCAAGCCGAGTTGGGTGCGGTCAATGCTTTTGCCTATGACATCAACGCAGCCTGTGCCGGGTTTACCTACGGGCTGGATCTGGCAAGTAACTATATTCAAAACCGCCCGAACATGAAAATCTTGCTGATCGGTGCGGAAGTTCTTTCTGCTCGGGTCAACTGGGAAGATCGGAATACCTGCGTGCTCTTTGGCGATGGTGCCGGCGCGGTTATTGTTACCGGCTCAAATGACGGCAGAGGCGTTTTTGGCAGTAGCCTGCACGCTGACGGAAAACTTTGGAAATTGCTCTGCATGGACAGTCCGGAAAGCTTGAATCCAGAGTTGCGGCGAGACGATTGGCAAGGTGCTTATATCCGGATGAACGGCGGTGACATCTTCAAGCATGCTGTTCGGCTCATGGAAGATGCGGTCACCAGCCTGCTGAGAAAACATGACCTCACTATTGACGATATTAGCCTGATGATTCCTCACCAAGCAAATATTCGTATTCTCAAGAATTTAAAAGAGAGATTGGGCTTGCCCGACGAAAAAGTTTTCATCAATCTCAGTCAATATGGTAACACCTCTGCTGCCAGTATTCCAATAGCCCTGGATGAAGCACATAGGCTTGGACGGCTGGTACGTGGAGATATCGTGCTGTTATGTACCTTTGGCGGTGGCCTCACCTGGGGTTCTCTGCTTATGCGTTGGTAAGATACTTAGGAGAGTATTTGTGGATTATTTTTTTACTGAACAACAACAGATGATCATCGATACCGCCCGTGAAATCACCAACGAGAAGATTATTCCGGTACGGGCGGAGCTTGACGAGAAAAACCAATTTCCCCGTGAAATCCTCCAAGATATCGCCAAGGCCGATTTGTTCAGTATATTTGTCCCCGAAGAATACGGTGGATTTGGCGGCGGTTGTTTCGAAGTGGTTTTGGCCTTGGAGGAGCTGGCGCGCGGCTGCGTCGGAGTGGCCACCAGTTTTGCCGCTAGTGCCTTGGGTATTTTCCCGGTCATGATTGCCGGTAGTGAGGCGCAGAAACAAAAATATTTGCCCGATATCGCCAGCGGGGCCCGCTGGGCCGCCTTTGGTCTCACCGAGTCCAACGCGGGCAGCGATGCCTCGGGTATCCGCACCACCGCCGTTGAAGATGGCGATGAGTGGGTCCTGAATGGGACCAAGCAGTGGATTACTAACGGGGGGGAATCCCAGATTTACACAATTATTGCCATGACAGATCCTAACAAGGGGGCTCGAGGGGCCTCGGTTTTCGTTGTTGAGGATGGAGATCCCGGTTTTTCCTATGGCAAGAAAGAGGACAAGATGGGCATCCGTTCTTCAGCAACCCGGGAACTGATTCTCAAGGATTGCCGAATTCCCAAGGATCGGTTGGTTGGCAGGAAAGGAACCGGTTTCATCACAGTGATGAAAACTCTAGACATGTCGCGCCCCGGCATCGCCTCCCTTGGCATAGGGCTTGCCCAGGCAGCAGTGGACGAGGCCGTCATATATGCCAAGCAACGAGTTCAGTTCGGTAAGCCGATTATTTCTTTCCAGGCCGTTCAGCACATTCTGGCCGATATGGCTATCCAGCTCGAAGCTGGTCGAGCCTTGGTCTATGGTGCTGCGAAGCACATCGATAAACATCCTAAAGACATGTCCAAGGTGTCGTCTATGTGTAAGGTCTTTGCCACGGATATGGCCATGAAGGTGACCACCGATGCGGTACAAGTGCTTGGCGGTTACGGGTACATGAAAGAATATCCGGTCGAGAAGATGATGCGCGACGCCAAGATCCTCCAAATCTACGAAGGCACCAACCAGATTCAGCGCAATGTCATCGGCCAGGAACTGAATAAAGAATACTCCTGAGAGATTCACGGGTCATGAAGATAATTGTCTGCGTCAAACAGGTTCCGGATGCCAAGGATGTCCGTCTTGATCCGAAAACGAATACCTTGGCGCGTGAAGGGGTCGAGTCGATCATGAACCCCTATGACCGCCATGCTCTGGAAGAGGCGGTAGCGATCAAGGAAAAACTGGGCGGCACAGTCATGGTAATTACTATGGGCCCACCGCAAGCCGAGGCGGTTCTCCGCGAGGCTATAGCCTGTGGAGCCGATGATGGGGTCTTGATTTCTGATCGGGCATTTGCCGGGGCCGACACGTGGGCGACCTCTTATACCTTGGCCAAGGCCGTTGAAATGCTTGGCAGCTTTGATCTCGTTCTCTGCGGAAAGCAGGCGATTGATGGCGATACCGCCCAAGTTGGTCCTGGTTTGGCCTGTCGATTGCGGGTGCCGTTTGCCACTTGTATCCAGAAAACCCGCAATGTATACCACCGAGGCCATCGAGGTCGAGCGGATGATGGACGACGGTTTTGATGTTCTTCGCCTGCCGCTGCCGGCTCTGATGACAGTTGTTAAAGATATTAATGAGCCTCGGGTCGCCTCGTTGAAAGGAAAGATGAAGGCAAAAAAAGCGGAGATACGACGGTTCTCCGCCGCTGATATCGGTGCTGATCCACAGTGTATTGGACTAGCAGGTTCGCCGACGCAGGTGGTTCGCGTTTTTTCCCCAGAACCGAGGGGAGACCGTAAAGTTTTTTCCGGAAGCGTCGAGGAGCAGGTCGATCAACTGGTTGCGTGTCTCAAGGCGCATCTCTAAATAATTAAAAGATTCATCTGAGTAATCGGGTTGTTCTCTTATGTTGATTGTCGATAGCGAGAAGTGTACAGGTTGCGGCATCTGTGAGACCAGTTGCGCTTTCGGGGCCATCAGCGTCCTGGCAAATTGTGCTGTGGTCAACGAGTCCTGTACACTCTGCGGTGCTTGCGTGGACAATTGTCCGGTCGGAGCCCTGTATATTGAAACTGAGGATAAACGCCCACAGGCTGACATCCGTGAATATGCTGGGATCATGGTCTTCGCGGAATACCGGCATGGCAAGGTAGCGCCTGTAAGTTATGAACTGCTCGGCATTGGTCGCAAACTTGCGGATAAACGCGGGGTGAAGCTCAGTGCTGTGTTGCCTGGGGGCACAGTGGCACTCTATGCCAACGATCTGATTGCGGCCGGTGCCGATGTCGTTTTCCTTGCTGAACACCCAGTGCTGGAACAGTTTCGCGAGGACGTCTATGCCGCAGTCTTGGAGCAAGTGATCCGAGAGCAGAAACCGGAAGTGGTTCTAGCCGGAGCAACCGCTATTGGCCGGTCGGTTATTCCTTATGTGGCCCACGCTATCGATGCCGGCTTGACCGCAGATTGTACCCGCCTGGAAATCAGAGAAGAGGACGGGATGCTGCTGCAGACGCGCCCCGCCTTTGGTGGCAACGTTATGGCGACCATCGAATGCCCGCATACCCGGCCGCAGATGGCCACGGTCCGTCCCAAGGTCATGGCGCCTGCTCAACCTGATACTTCCCGCAAGGGGATGGTTGTAGAGGTAACGTTGCCGAAAAATATTGAACAATCCCGGATTGAAGTAATTGAATCTGTTGTTAATACTGAAGATCAAGTCAATATTCAGGAAGTGGAAACCTTAGTAGCCGGCGGCCGGGGCCTTGATTCACCCAAAGGCTTTGAATTGATCAGGGAATTGGCGGCCGAGTTGGGTGGAGCTGTTGCAGCCTCTAGGGCTGCGGTCGATTCCGGATGGATTCCCTATCCGCACCAGGTCGGACAGACTGGCAAGACCGTCGCACCTAAAATCTACATAGCCTGCGGCATCTCTGGTGCGGTGCAGCATGCGGTGGGCATGCAGTCCGCAGAAATTGTTGTGGCCATCAACCGTGATAAGAATGCGCCGATTTTCGACATCGCCACCTATGGAGTGGTCGGCGATCTATATGAAGTGGTTCCTCAGTTGATCAAACGGCTTCAGGAGATGAAAAAATGATGCTGGAGAAGATGATTGCCCTTGTCACTGGTGGCAGTCGTGGTATCGGACGGGCTATTTGCCTCAAACTTGCGTCCATGGGTGCCACCGTTGGGATCAATTATGTGTCCAATCCGGCTGCTGCCGAGGAAACGTTGAGACAGGTCGAGCTTACAGGCGGCAAGGCTTTTATGGCCCGTTTTGATGTGGCTGATGCAGAAGCTGTCCAAAACAGCATGAAGGAAATTATTGCTGCCCATGGCCAGGTAGACATTTTAGTCAACAATGCGGGCATCACTCGCGACGGTTTAATGGCGCGTATGAAAGAGGAAGACTGGGACAACGTGCTTGATACCAACCTGAAAGGCGCGTTTCTCTGCAGCAAGGCGGTGATGCGGACCATGATGAAGAAAAAGTGGGGTCGGATCATCAATGTCTCGTCAGTGGTCGGTTTTATAGGCAATGGAGGTCAGGTAAACTACGGAGCGGCCAAAGCTGGCCTGACAGGATTGACCAAATCTATGGCAAGGGAGTTGGCCGGGCGGAACATAACCGTCAACTGTGTGGCTCCCGGATATATTGTCACCGACATGACGGATGGCCTTACCCAAGAAGTTCAGGAAGCGCTCAAGTCCCAAATTCCATTGGGCACCTTGGGGACACCGGAAGATGTTGCCGCTTCGGTTGGTTTCCTGGCATCAGCTGACAGTAATTATATTACTGGTCAGACCCTGCATGTTAATGGCGGGATGTATATGGGACATTGACAAGAGATGTCCGATTACCTACATTTTCGGATATTGTTTTATGAAAAAACAACTACAAGACTAATTTGAGGAGAATAACAATGGCTGTTGAAGATAAAATGATTGATATCATCGTCGAGCAACTGAGTGTCGATAGAGACAAAGTCGTTCCGGGTGCATCCTTTGTCGACGACCTCGGTGCCGATTCGCTGGATCTAGTCGAGCTGATCATGGCTATGGAAGAGGAATTCGATGTCGAAATCCCCGACGAAGAAGCTGAGAAAATTGTGACGGTTCAAAACGCCATCAATTTTGTCGCAAAGATCCAAGGCTGAAACGAGGAAGGTACGGGTGAAACGACGGGTCGTTGTAACAGGGATTGGCTTGATCACGCCGCTAGGTATTGGTACCGAGCAGACGTGGAATGCTCTGATCAACGGACAAAGCGGTATCGGACCGATTACCCGCTTTGATGCTTCTGATCAGGCTTCGCAGATAGCCGCTGAGGTCAAAGGTTTTAATCCTGAGGATTGGTTTGAGAAAAAACAGGTGAAAAATCTGGATCCCTTTGTCCAATACGCTGTTGCTGCGGCAGACATTGCCTGGAAAAACAGCGGCCTGTCGATCACCGATGACAATGTCAATCGGATAGGTGTCATTACAGGGTGCGGCATGGGCGGTCTCCCCACAATTGAAGAATATCATAGTGTCCTGCTCAGTAAGGGGCCGCGTAAAATTACACCGTTCTTCATACCCAGGGTCATACCCAACATGCCTTCAGGCCATATTTCCATGCGAATTGGTTGCAAAGGGCCCAATCTTTCACAGACAACTGCATGTGCCGCAGGTACCCACGCCGTCGGCGAGGCTTTTCGTCACATTGCCTATGGTGATTGCGATGTAGCCATAACCGGCGGTACTGAATCAGTCATCTGCCCGTTGGCCGTAGGTGGATTCAGTGCCATGAAAGCACTCTCGACCCGCAACGATGATCCGACAACCGCTTCCCGACCTTTTGATCGCGACCGGGATGGGTTTGTCATCTCCGAGGGATCGGGCATGTTAGTACTTGAAGAGATGGAGGCTGCCAAACAACGCGGCGCAACCATCTACGCTGAAATTATCGGTTACGGTCAGACCAGCGACGCCTACCATATAGCTGCACCTCCCGAGGATGGAGAGGGGGCGGCCCGTTGTATGGCTGCGGCCTTACGAGACGCGCGACTCAATCCCGAGGATCTTGATTACATCAATGCCCACGGCACATCGACGCCACTCAATGATAAGTGCGAAACTTTAGCCATCAAAAGTGTTTTTGGTGCGCATGCCCATACGTTGGCCGTTAGTTCAACTAAATCTATGACCGGTCACATGTTGGGCGCTGCCGGAGGGATCGAGGCGGCATTTACCGTCCTGAGCTTGCACCATGGCGTCCTGCCACCCACAGCCAATCTCCGAAATCCAGATCCTCATTGTGATTTGGATTATGTGCCTTTGACGGCCCGGGATGCACGGATTAACACCGCCATGTCAAACTCCTTTGGATTCGGCGGTACCAACGGGGTCGTTGTTTTCAGACGGTTTAAGTAAAATGAGCGTTGCGGAGCATTGACTTGAATATTGCGTTGGCGTGTGACCATGGCGGGTTCGATCTGAAAAAAGAGCTCATCCCGTTGCTCGAACAATCAGGGCATACTATTATTGATATGGGTTGTTCTTCCGAAGAATCGGTCGATTATCCAGATTTTGCCAATATGGTTTGTGCGGCCATCAAGGATGGTCGCAGTTCACGTGGTATTCTCATCTGCGGGACCGGCATTGGTATGTCTATTGCGGCGAACCGGCACAGGCATATTCGAGCAGCCCTCTGCCATGAAGCCTTTTCCGCCAGGATGAGTCGGGAACATAACGACGCCAATGTGCTCTGTCTGGGAGCTAGGGTTCTGGGTGTCGCCATTGCTTTGGATATAGTCAAGACTTGGCTTGAAACCGAGTTTGCCGGTGGCCGTCATCTGCGAAGGATAGACATGATGAGGTAGTCGGACGACTCCTTTTTTGAGATTCTTCGAACCGGCAGGCTTTTTGAAAAGCTGCCGGTTTTTTTATTTACAGGATTTCGTTCTCTTTTAGAAGTCAATGCAGGATTTATTATGAAATGTCCTTATTGCGGCCATTTGGATAGTCGGGTAATTGATTCGCGTATCAACAAAGACAAGACGATCACCAGACGCCGCCGGGAGTGTGATTCCTGCCAGCGCAGGTTCACAACATATGAGCGCATCGAGTTGATGCTGCCGATGCTGATAAAAAAAGATGGTCGACGGGAACCTTGGGATCGCGGAAAAATTGTTGCAGGATTAGAAAAAGCCTGTGAAAAACTTCCTGTTAGCATGACCGATATCGATAATTTCGTCGATGCTATCGAACAAAAATTACAAGACTATGGAGGCAAGGAAATTCCTACCAGCCAAATTGGGGAATGGGTGATGGAGGCTTTGCCAGTATTGGATGAAGTAGCTTATGTCCGGTTCGCCTCCGTTTACAGACAGTTCAAGGATGTCAATGAATTCATGGAAGAATTGAAAATTTTTCTTGGCGAAACAGGGAAGCGTTGAATACGCTTGTTACGCATGCACAACGATCATAACTATTTTATGGAACTTGCCTTGGCAGAGGCAAGAAAAGGACTTGGACGGACCTCGCCTAACCCGGCTGTTGGGGCTGTCATCGTCAATAACGGAGAGGTTGTGGGCAGGGGGTATCATAAAAAAGCAGGATCTCCCCATGCCGAGGTGAATGCCATCATTGACGCCGGTGAGCGCACCCGTAACTCTACGCTTTATGTTACCTTGGAACCCTGTAATCATACCGGAAGAACCCCTCCCTGCACAGCGGCAATTCTCAGTTGCGGTATCACCCATGTTGTCATCGGTATGCCTGATCCTAACCCTCAAGTGGCTGGGGGGGGGGCAGATTATTTAAGGATTAAAGGGATTGATGTGTGCAGCGGCGTGCTTGAGCAGCAATGCCGAGAACTCAATTACCCCTTTATAAAGTTCAGCGCCACCGGTTTACCATGGATCATTATGAAGGCGGGGTTGAGCCTGGATGGCAAAATCACTTTCCAGTCACGGAAAGGAGAGGCGTTGACTGGTCCTGAGTCAAAGCGGTATGTCCATCAGATACGCAATCAGGTTGACGCGCTTTTAATTGGCGTTGAAACGGCGATTATCGACAACCCCAGTTTGACCACACGGCTTGAAGGTGCAGGGGAAGCGCGTGATCCTTTGCGCATCGTTCTTGATTCCTCCTTGCGTCTACCTCCGGACGCGCGCATGCTTACGCAAGATTCCACCGCTGAAACATGGGTTGTCTGTCTTGAAAGTGCTTCCCGTGAAAAAGAGGCTCAACTAGTTGCTAGTGGAGCTAAAGTATTCCGGTTTTCGGCTAATGCCGCCGGAAATGTTGCTTTGTTGCCCCTGCTTACATTTCTAGGGGAAAAAAACATTTCTTCAGTTCTCGTTGAAGGCGGAGCACAAGTGCACGGAGCCTTTTATCGGCACAATCTTGTCGATGAATTAATTCTGCTGTATGCGCCAATTATTATAGGTGATCAAGGTACCCCCTTGGTCCGCGGGTTTTGCCTTGCCCGCCGCTCAGATTCTCCATTCCTGAGTAATGTTTCCCTTCAATTGCTTGGCAGGGATATGCTGCTCAGGGCCATCGTGCAGCGATAGATTGATTATCACTGGATTATTCTTCTTATCCTTTTCCATTTTTCCCGCAATATCTCGCTGTTGGCAAAACGAAAACGTATTTCAACGCTTTCGTCTTCAAACGATTGACTTGGTGCAATGGTCACACAATCAGGAAGTTGCAGGCATTGCACAAGTTTATGGAATTTTTTTTCCATTTTGTTTTTTTCCGGCCAATACATTTCAGATAGAGACTGCATAATCCCTTGTAATTGTTGAGGCCTGTTTTCTTCCAGAGCCTCTTTATCCTTAAGTAACCAATCTTCGACAAGTTCTTGAACAGAATTGCCGTCCCTAAGAGATAATTCCGTTATCATTTCAACGAGTTTTTGTTGCTTAGACCCCCCTGGCCGGTAGGCTTTAATCAATTGGACCAACAGTTCTTGATCTTTATGGCAGAGTAATTTTAATAGTCGCCCTGTCTTAGGTGCAAGAATACCCTGATGTAGGGCTGCAATTGCAGATGAAGAGAGTTGGAGAAGAGTAACAAGCTCATCGAGTTTGTAGCGTTGCGGTTTGTGACCCATCAGGGAAAGGAGAGAAAAGATTTCCTTGTCGGTGAGGTCTTGCTGTGCTTGTTGCAAGAGGTGCGCTTGCAGTATGGGGCTAGCCTGGGAGGTGTCGAGACCATGAAGAATTTGCAGGGAATAAAGAAGGGTTGGTGGAGTAGAAAAGGGGAGAATCTGGCAAATTGTTTTTTTGATTCCTAGTGAGGTAAGTGCAGCAAAAGAGGAATAACCGGCTAATAGCTGATATCGTTTTTGGGGCTGTTCCCATACCAGCAGAGGGACCGCTTGACCGTAATGATGCATTTTGTCGATCAGCGAGGATTCAATACGGCTCTCATGGAGCAACCGTATTAAATTATCGGGAAAAACTATATACCGGTTATCAATCGCTTTGAATTGGTAATTCGTTTGCATTTTGCGGACAATATTTTTTTAGAAATGAAAATTTTGATAAATCTGATGGTTAAATCTCGGATAGGAAGATGTATTGTTCTATCTTAGGCGGTCACGATCGGGGGAGGGGAGAAATAACGAAAAAAGGCGCCTGCAGCTAGCGGGCGCCCTGATTGAACTCGAGACGAAGATGGATTTAATCGGAATTGATACGAGACCGAAGAATTCCGGATGGTTTAAAGGTCACTACCCGTCGGGCATCAAGGGTAAGTTCACTGCCCGTCTGCGGGTTTCGGCCACGGCGGGATTTTTTATCCTTGATGTTAAACTTGCCAAATCCACTGAGCAGCAAATCTTCACCTATTATCAGGGATGTTTTGGATAAGGAGAGAAAAGTTTCGACGGAATCCGTGGACTGTGATTTGGTCAGGTTGGGGTGAGCTTTGTACACCTGCTGTACCAGATCAGCTTTTGTCAGGGTCATTTTTTTGCCTCCGAGATAACTCATGATGAGAGAAACTTTTTGGTCCGAGAGTATAGCTATTATAATAGAAAGTAATACAGCAAGTTGTCAACCCGGTTTATGTAAGAAAAGGAAAAGCAGAGACTCCGGCAAACTGTGCTGCCCGCCCAAGTTCCTCTTCTATCCGCAAGAGTTGGTTGTATTTTGCCACTCTGTCACTTCGCGACGGAGCCCCTGTTTTTATCTGTCCTGTGTTTAAGGCTACCGCCAGATCTGCGATGGTAGCATCTTCGGTTTCACCGGAACGGTGAGAGATGACCGACGTGTAAGAGGCCCGGTGGGCCATGTCAACAGCATCAATGGTCTCGGTGACCGAACCAATTTGATTGAGTTTAATCAGGATGGAATTGGCTATATTCTGGGCTATACCCTTTTTTAGAATACTGGTGTTGGTGACAAAAATATCGTCGCCAACCAGTTGGATCTTCTTTCCAAGGGCAGTGGTCAATTGTTTCCATCCTTCCCAGTCTGACTCATCTAAACCGTCTTCAATGGTTATGAGGGGATACTTATTCACCCATTCGGTGTAGAAGGCAATCATTTGCTCAGCCGTTTTCTTGGGATTTTTCTCTGCACCTAGAATATAGATTTTGTCATCTGCGGAATAAAATTCACTGGCAGCCGCATCGATACCGATAAAGATATCCCTGCCGGGAGAATAGCCCGCATGGACGATTCCTTCGAGAATGGATTCCATCGCTTCTTCGTTTGAGCGCAGGTTGGGGGCAAACCCTCCTTCATCTCCCCCTGCGGTCTGCAGGCCTTTTTTCTTTAAAACAGCTTTTAGGGCATGAAAAGTTTCGGCTCCCATGCGCAAGGCTTCGGAAAAAGATTGCGCTCCTACGGGCAGGATCATGAATTCCTGAATATCCACGTTGTTGTCAGCATGTGCCCCGCCGTTGAGGATATTCATCATGGGTACAGGCAGCACCTTGGCATTGACACCACCAAGATAATTGTAGAGCGGCAGTTCAAGTTCCATGGCCGTCGCTTTGGCAACAGCCATGGAAACGCCAAGAATTGCATTCGCCCCCAATTTTTCTTTGTTGGCAGTCCCATCGAGTGCCAACATGGTGCTATCAATGACAACCTGCTGTGAGGATTCTAATCCAAGCAAAGCAGGAGTGATGTGCTCGTTGACATTTGTAACTGCTTGCAGAACTCCCTTGCCACCATATCGCATGTTTTGGGTGTCTCGCAATTCCAGGGCTTCTCGTGTTCCGGTTGAAGCGCCAGAAGGAACAGCAGCTCTTCCCATGGCCCCGGTTTCAAGATGCAATTCAACCTCGACGGTTGGGTTTCCCCGGGAATCAAGTATTTCTCTGGCAAGTATACCGATGATCTCGCTCATTACAATATCTCCAAGATAATAGAAATAAATCCTTAAACAACACTGGCGATTTTGAATATTGGAAGATACATGGCCACAACAAGTCCACCAATCATACCGCCTAAGAAAACCATCATAAAAGGCTCTATCATCGCCGTCAAGTTTTCAACTGCCTGATCAACTTCTTCGTCATAAAAATCGGCTATTTTTTCAAGCATTGTATCAAGCGCTCCAACCGATTCGCCAACATTTATCATCTGGACGACCATGTTGGGAAAAACCCCTGATTCTTCAAGTGGTTCAGCTATTGGGCGTCCTTCGGCTATACTTGCTGCCACTCGTATGACCGCCCTCTCTATTATTTTATTCCCTGATGTTCGAGCGACAACTTGAAGGGAATCTAATATTGGAACACCACTTTGCAATAATGTACTTAAAGTGCGGGTGAATTTAGAAACGGCTACTTTTCTGATCAAGGGTCCGATAACTGGAGACCACAGGATCATGTGGTCCATTTTAAGGCGACCTTTATCGGTGGCGTAAATTTTCTTAACAATCCAACTTATGACTACAGCCGCAATAATAATGAAAATTATATTTGATTTAAAAAAATTGCTTAAGTCTATTACTATTTGAGTCGGGACAGGTAAGGTTGATCCGAAGTCTTTAAACATCTTATCAAATACAGGGACAACAAAGACTAGAATCACGACTAGAATCACGAGCGAAATGCCAAGGCATATAGCTGGATAGGTCATGGCGCCCTTAATTTTCTTCTGCAAAGCCATGGCTTTTTCTTTGAAAACAGCCAGCCTCGAGAGGATTGTGTCAAGAATGCCTCCCAGTTCCCCAGCTTCAATCATGTTGCTGTATAAACCATCAAAGACCTTTGGATGTTTCCTCATCGAATCGGCTAAGGTCGTACCGGTTTCAACATCATTTTGAATAGCGGTTAACACTGATTTGAATGTAGGATTACTTTGCTGTTTCCCTAAAATCTGAAGGCATTGAACAAGTGGCAGGCCAGCATCAATCATTGTTGAAAGTTGTCGTGTGAAAATGACGATATCTTTTCCGGTAACCTTTGGCTTGAAGAGTTTAATGTTTTCGAAAATATCTTTGGGTTTTATTTTAATAGTCGGATTTTCAATTCGTAAACGTCTGAGTTGTGCGCGTGCTCCGGCTTCATCGACGGCTTCGATATCGCCTTTGCGTTTTTCGCCAAAACTATTCTTTCCTTTCCAAACATAGATAGGCATGTAGTGGACTCCAGACGATTTCTTGAATTTTGTAAAAAGCACCTTTGATAAGGTGTTGACAGATACTTGTATAGTTTTTATAAGTAACGCCCTTGAGTGCCGTTAAGCGATGCGCACTTATTTTTTATTGTATGGAAGATTCTTTTCTGATTCAAGAAAAAGTTTATGTTTTTTCAGGAGTTGGCAATATGCAAGTAAGCAATGCAACTAAATTTAACGATGGGTCGTTTCTGCCGATTACTGAGCAGTGCGAAGGATGCGAGCGAATCGTTGAGACCGATGGTGGAAAGTTTTGTGACACCTACATGAATCCAGGAGCAAAATGGCGTTTAGGAATATGCAATTTTGCCACCCATGCAAAACCGGAAGTCAAGGTCGTTAAAATTCGAGTTAACCCACTGAAAGCGGCAAAGCGGGCATCTCGTCGTAAATAGCCTTCTGCCTGTCGGGAAGGGAAAGGGGTTTTTTACGAGTCCATTCCTTCTCACTATCGCCATTTTGATCATTTCCTGAATCAATTTCCATCTAGCTAAGGCTAAGGCAAATTGATTCAGGTTTCTTCATTTACAGCCTTACAGAACACAATAATTCCGTATCTTGCAAATTCATCGGGGCTTGGACTGTGAAGATCGTTAATGATCGACGCTGTCACTGTTCATTGTGAGTTTGACAAAGATCCGTTGCGTGGTACTCTTGCATTTCCTGAGATAGGCGAAATGGAAGTCCGCATTGTTCGTTTACTTAGGGTTATCTTGTGCCGAACAATGCTGTTCCAACCCGGACAATTGTAGCTCCTTCTTCAACAGCAACGGCATAATCACCAGACATGCCCATTGAAAGTTCAACGTGAGCATTATCAGCGAAGAGACCGAGAGCTGCAAGCTGAGCTGCAAGATTGTTTAATACTCTGAAATAGGGTCGGCTTTTCTCGGGGTCGGGAGAAAAAGGTGGCATTGTCATCAGTCCAAGAACGCGAAGGTCGGTTTGATGGGCAATTTGGCGAAGAAGTGTTTCTGTTGCTTCCGGAAATACACCGGATTTTTGTTTCTCCCTGCCTGTATTGACCTGGATGAGGATATTCACTTTTTTGTTACGTGATTTTGAATGGTTATCTAAAGCCTGGGCAACCTTCCATCTGTCCACCGTTTCAATTACGTCGAATAGTTCCACAGCCTGTTTGGCCTTGTTGCTTTGTAAATGGCCTATGAAGTGCCAGTTGACAGTGGGAGGGAACAAGTCAATTTTACCGGCAGCCTCCTGCAGGTAATTTTCTCCGAAGAGCATTTGGCCCCTGTCCACGGCCTGCCATATTTTGTCGATATCGACCATCTTGGTTACAGCCACCAATTTGATCTCTTCAGGATTCCTGCTTACTTTTCTGGCCGTTTGTGCGATCGTCTCCAGGATTTGGGCAAGATTATCGCGGATCATGATCATATCCAGGAAGATGAAAAAGTCGGACGGCGTTGGCGGTTGTCTCTTTGGCCACAACGTCGAGGGAGACCTGTTTCAGGTCCGCTACCTTTTGCGCTGTATAGAGCATCAGCTTTGGTTCGTTGCGTTTTCCTCGAAAGGGCATAGGGGCAAGGTATGGGCCATCGGTTTCCAACAGTAGATGCCGAAGATCGATGCCGCGAATAACATCCTGGAGAATGTGGGCATTAGTAAAAGTGGCAACTCCAGGGATCGAGATGTAAAAACCCATATCGATCATTTTCTCTGCCAGTTGCTGGTCGCCTGAGAAACAGTGCATTACGCCGCCTTTGGGAAAAGGACCTGCTGCCCGGATCAGGTCACATACATCATCGTGGGCCTCGCGGTCATGGATCACAACCGGCAAATCAAGTTCTTTGGCTAGATGAAGTTGCTTCGAGAAAACATCGAGTTGTACATCGCGAGGAGCATAATTTTTAACGTAATCAAGGCCAATTTCGCCATATCCGACTACGGATCGATGCAGCGCCAGGTCGGCAATTTTCTTCAGTGCTCCAGATGTTGCTTGTTGAGCATCATGGGGATGAAATCCGATGGTGGCAAAGACGTTGGGATAGCGATTGGAGAGGGCAACGGCCCCTTTGGAACTGTTAGAATCGATGCCAATGGTGATGATGCGCCTGACGCCGTGGTCAGCAGCCGAGTGAATAATTGCATCCAAATCGGATTGGTAGGCCTTCATGTCGAGGTGACAATGGGTATCGATGAGTTCGACCTGATCTGAAAGCTTCGGAAGCGGTAATGTTGAATGCTTCATGGAAATATGAATATGGTGAGAATGTCTGTGGTTGGTGAATGGGGAGGCGGGCTGACGTGAAGGTCGAACTGGGTTATTCTCACCCTATACCAAGAAACGATAGCAAGATACCATAGTGAATGTTTGTTGACATTAAAACCTTTATTTTTTACAAATGGTTGTCTTGTCTTTCCCCTGCAGTTTCACCTTTTCGCTTGGCGCTCGTGGGTCCGGGTGTTCATTTTGGGTTATCCGCCGTTGATCTCAAGGATCAATAGGATTCGAGCGGTTGTATCGGGAAACAGATTGGTGCATCGTTGTTGGAATGGGAAAGGCAGCGAAGTGCGAAAGATGTATGGCGCCCAGTCTTTACTGAGCGTTTCAGCTCCGAAATTGGTTTGTACAAAGTCATCTATGTTTTCCTTACTAGAACCGGAGGTTACTTCAAATGAAGAAAGGTAATGGAATGAAGTGGTTGGTTTTCCTTAGCATGGCACTGCTCCTTATCTCCACCGGCTGCGCTTCGAAGAAGAATGTTGCCGGCTCTGATGCCGACGGTTTGCCGCAAGTCAGCAATTTTGCAGATGATATCAAGGATATCACTGTGCCCGCCGAGCTTTCCTGGGATCGGAGTGGTTCCATGGTCATCCGGACCGAGTCGTTTCGAGGAGGTGTTTTTACATACAATGGCAGGGTGGAGTTTGTGTCGTTGAAGGATTACATGGTTGCCTCTATGAAAGCCAACAAGTGGCGGTTGGTGGGAGAAACAGAATCAAAGAATATCATGCTTGCCTTTGTCAAACCCAATAAGACCTGCATGATGGTTATAACCGAAGGTCTTTTTGGGAAAACTGAGCTTAAACTGTATGTTGCCATCGACAAAACAGGTGGCGAAAAAGCGACTGTCATTATCGAGTGAGTCTGTCTCCGCGTAAGTTGTATGTCTGGTCTCCAAGGTAAAAGAGTCCTTCTCGGTGTCACCGGTTCCATAGCTGCTTATAAGGCTGCGGAATGGGTCCGGTCTCTGGTCAAAGAGGAGGCGGTGGTGACGGTTTTAATGACCGAATCCGCTGAACGATTCATATCGGCCCTGACCTTTTCCGCCTTGAGCGGAAATCCTGTGCATCGCGATATGTTTGATGATGCACCGGATCGTGTTATGTCCCATATCAACCTATCCCGGGAGGCTGATGTTATTCTAATTGCCCCCGCCACAGCGCAGACCATTGCCCGGCTCGCTTACGGCATGGCCGACAATTTGGTGGCAACGGCTGTTTTGGCAGCCCGGATTCCCGTGGTTATTTGTCCAGCGATGAATTCGTCTATGCTGTCCCATCCCGCCACGACGAAGAATATCGGTCGTCTGGAGCAATTCGGTTATCATTTGGTGCAACCGGGTAGCGGTTCCCTTGCTTGTGGTGACACTGGTGACGGGCGTTTGGCTGATTGGGATGTTGTCCGGGAAACACTGCTGGCCCTGTTTCAACCCGATGACCTCAAGGGGCGTAAAATCTTGATCACCGCCGGTCCGACTCGGGAACCGCTTGATCCTGCCCGTTACCTCAGCAATCGTTCGAGCGGCAAAATGGGTTTTGCCTTGGCGCGTACAGCCCGGCGCAGGGGAGCGGATGTAACATTGGTTGCTGGTCCCGTTCATCTGCCTGACCCGCCCGGTATGGAAATAATTCGAGTGACAACCGCAGAAGAAATGGCCCAGACTGTTCTTGAGCGGGCAGGGACGATGGAAGTTGTCGTCAAATCAGCGGCGGTTGCAGACTTCAAGCCTTCTGCCTGTGAATCACATAAGATTAAGAAGACACAGCAAGGAATGCGCCTTGATCTGGTCAAGAATGTCGACATCTTGACTGAGTTGGGAAAAAATCGTCACCCCGGGCAAATCTTGGTTGGATTCGCGGCTGAAAGTCGCGATCATTCGAGCGAGGGGCAAAGAAAACTTCGGGAAAAAAATCTGGATCTAATAGTGGTCAACGATATCCTTGGAGCGAAGACCGGTTTTGACGTGGAAACTAATCAAGTGACGTTGATTGATCGTCAGGCAAACACGTCTTTGCCACTGTTGTCCAAGGAAGCTACTGCTAACAGAATTTGGGATAAGGTAGTTTTATTACTGAGCGAGTGGCCCGATAATGGAGCATAAACAGAGCGGGCGATCAGGCAGTTATGCAAATAAGTCGATCTGAGCAAAAAAGACGTATCAAAGAAATTGAAAAACTCGTCTCTGAGTTGGTGCGCTTGCCGTCTCAGGTGCTCAGTCAGGCACCTGTGCCGGAAGAGTTCAGGCAGATGCTTCTGGAAACAGCAAAATTGCAGGGAAGTGTCAAGCAACGTCAGATAAAGCACCTTACCAAACTGGTGCAGGAACATCCCGTCGAGGAGCTGTACGAACTGGTTGGGCGGCATCGCGGCAAAACTTTGGTCGCCCAAAAGCAGTTGCATGCACTGGAGTTCTATCGTGATGCTTTGATCAATGAAGCCCTGGAAAAACAGAAGAATTGCCGTCTAAGTAACGAGGAATGGGGAGAAAACTGGGTAAGCGACACCGTGATTGAACTCCAGACGCACATGCCCAAGATAGACATGCTCACCCTGTCCAGGCTTTCCTATTTGTTTTCTAGAACAAGAAATCCCCGATATAGCCGGGAAATTTTTCGCTATCTCCGCTCCGTACAAGAGGCGGAACAACAACATAACAATAAGTCTGTTGAGGAATGATCCCCAACAGTTGAGGTTGGTCCGCAATAGTGGACACCTTAAAGGGATTATCTTCTTTCATGATACCCACCGCCCCTGTAGTTGTCATATCCGTATCCATGTCTGCCACGTCCATACCCATCATCATGCCAATGCCTTGGCCAGCAACACCCACCAAGCGATACGAGCATTGTCATCAAAACCACTCCCAATATAAGGATTTTCTTCATTGCGCTCACCATTGATTTTTTTGTTGAAAAAATTATGTCGTCAACTGTGGGTATTGTGTTGGGAGCGGGCGGTTCCATGACAGTCCTTCTTGTGTGAGTTGAATAAATGCGGACTACTTGAACAATCAAATTTTATCGCGGGATACAACTATTGGAAAGCATATGGCATGCCATTTGTGCAGATTGTACGCTGTGAGGTGAAATTTCATTAAATCAATATGTTGATTCTGCTTTTGAGGCGCTGTTTAGCTTGGCAATAGGGTTTGCTGGATAATTGTTACTCACCGCCAGTCTATATGTGTATTTGTTACTCACCCCATCCAGTCAATCTTCGGTCACCGTATAACTATAGGTGGAAGAGAAATACTAATACCAGGCGGCGGTGCATAGTAAACCGGTGGTGGTGGCGAGTAGTATACCGGGGGTGGCGATACATAAACTCTCTCCCTGTAGCCAGTATCAACAAAAATTAATTCCCTGTAACCATCATCATAATACCGATATCTACCCCTATCATGCCAGCGTCCATGCCTATGGCTGTCATGGTCATACCGGTCGCCTCTTCCTCTTGGGTAATAACCATCATCAGCACAGGAGGGCGCTACGTTTATACTGCTGAATATTGCGGTAAAAACTAACCCCATCATCAGCTGGCCTATTATGGGTCCAAAATACCATCTGCTGAATTTGATCATGATGTCACTTCATTCTTGGATTGATTCCAAGCTCCTCTTATTTTTTCTGTTTATCCCTTTCTTGAATACGGTATCAGCCTTCTTTTTTGTCCATTGGGCATAAAATTATAAAAAGCTGGCTGCCTGTATTGAAGCAGTATTTATGCCACAAGTGATAGGTCGACAGTATGACATTGTGATTATTCAATATATTTCGATGGAGATCAAAAATATGACGCAACCTACAGGGAGTCCGAATAAAGACGAAAGAAAACACGATGAGGAAAACGAAGAAAACGTCCTGTAATCGGACATCGCTAAAAGAGAATTCAGTCTAACTGGCTAATAAGATTAATATTCTGCAATAACCAACTATTGTTTTAAAAACGGACAGTAAACACCAAGGCAGGATCTAACAGCTCTGCCTTTTTTATGGGGCTTAGCAACTGGGGTGAGTTTGCCCTCCGTATGAGTGCAGCGGGGTCAGATTGTTACCGGTGGATCAATGAACTGGTGAGGATAAAGGCTATAACGTTGTGTCGTTGACAGGTCAGCATGCCGAAGTATCATGTTGCTGACAATTTCAATTGGTATACCTGATCTCGAGGCATAAATAGCTGCATGTCGCCTCAGATCATGAGGACGCAGATGAAGACCCACTATTTCTCGGACTTTCATAACCATCTTCCTGGCTCTGGCATAAGTAATCGGAAATATTCGTTGGTTGGAGGGGATTTTTTTTCTCTTACGTAGTCCTTAAGCCTTCGGCTTATTTTCTTAGTATAAATCAGTGATGTCCGGTTAAGATTTTGCAGGGAGGCGCCAGGTAAAGAAAATGTAGCATAACCATCTGAATTTTATTGACAAATCAACGAGGTGCCGTTGCGACCTGTTTTCATAGATATCCTTTTATTGCAAGGAGTTATGAAAATGGTACCACATCCGTTCAAGTCGGAAAAACTGACAGCTCGCAACTACAATCACTTCTGCGTCCCATTACATTTGGCCCTGGAAAGCATCCCAAAACTCAAGTCCCGGAGCAACAGACCGCTACAGATGGAATTTGAAGACCAGCTCCATGCCCTCATCTTTTTTCACCTGCAGGAGCATACCTCCGGCAGGCATCTGCTCCAGTCCCTGGAAGAAGATGCCTTTGCCCGTGAGCATATTGCTCCGAAGAAAGGTATTGCCAGGAGTTCATTCTTTGAAGCCATGAACGAACGCGGCCTCGAGCAATTTCTTCTTGTTTTTGAAGCGTTGCAGCAGCAGGCCAGCAAGGTCTTGCCCGACAAAGACATCCCGAATTGGGACAACTGGTTGCCATCGACGGTTCACTGATCGACGCCGTCCTTTCCATGGAGTGGGCCGACTACCGCAAGGGCGCAAAAAAGGCCAAGACCCATATCGGCTTTGACCTCAACCGGGGTATTCCCCGAAAGATCTTTCTCACCAGCGGCAAAGAGGGAGAGCGGCCATTCGTCGACCGGATTCTCCAGCCTGGAGAAACCGCAGTGACCGACCGGGGATACCAGAGCCATCACAACTTCGACCAACTCCAGGCAGCGGGCAAGCATTTCGTCAGCCGCATTAAGGAGAACACCTTCAAGACCTGTCTTGAGTCCTTTCCTGTGGCTGCCGGCAGTATTGTCTTCTACGATGCCAAGGTGCTCCTGGGCAAGGAAGGAGTGAATCAGACGCAAACTCCTCTGCGTTTGGTCGGCTACACGGTCGAGGGCAAGTCCTATTGGGTAGCCACCAATCGCTTTGATCTTGCCGCCGAACAGATTGCCCAAGTCTACAAGCTGCGCTGGGATATAGAGACCTTCTTCGGTTGGTGGAAGCGGCACCTCAAGGTTTACCATCTCATTTCAAGAAGCCGCCATGGCCTTATGATCCAGATGCTTGCCGGCCTGATCACCTATCTCCTGCTCGCTATCTATTGCCATGAGCAGCATGGGGAACCGGTCAGCATTCAACGAGTCCGCCAGTTGCGAAACCAAATCCTCAATGATTCCAGAATAGAGCAACCCCCTTTGCAGAATCTGCAGGGCGAATGCAGACCTAAAACTATACATGCAAGTCCTTAACCGGACATTACTGAGTATAAATACAACTTCTAGCTCCCGCCCACTTTTTGGATCGTGCAGGAATAATTTTTGATCATCAATGTCGGCAGGTTTTTCAGGGTTGCAGTATGATCGAACACTCAATAAACTGAATCCTCAGGTTGTCTCCATGCCCCACATTGTCCGTAGATGGAAATAATGCATCGATACTGTTCATTTTCACCTGACCACCACTGGCACTGCTTATTGATAATGATTTGCAAAATTTGCAGCGGGTATTCTGCAAAGGAGAAGAGGCATGGATCATAAGCTACCCGGACTAATATTGACCGGAGCATCCGGTTTTGTGGGACGGAATTTCATCAAGGCGGCTGCCGGCAAGTTCAGGTTATTCTGCCTTGCCCGACGTTCTATGGAGGAAGCCGGGGTGCAACCGGATGCTAATCTCCGCTGGACCCAGGTCGATATCGTTGACAGGGATAAGCTTCAGGATCTCATTCAGCGAGTGCGTGATCACGGCGGCGTCGACTTTGTCGTCAGCTTGGCTGCACATTACGACTTTACCAACAAGGATCACCCCGAATATACCCGGACCAATATCCAGGGCACTAAGAACATGCTGGAACTTGCCAAAGAACTGGGGGTTAAACGATTTCTATTTGCCAGCTCACAGGCTGCCTGTCCGTTTGGCACAGTCGTGACCGAGGAGACCCCTCCCACCGCCTCCATGCCCTATGCCAAAAGTAAAAGTGACGGTGAAAAACTGGTCAGAGAGTATGCACAGTGGGTTCCCATCGCCATCATCCGGATCGCGGCTGTGTTTAGTGATTGGTGTGAGAATCCACCTCTCTATACGCTACTGAGCAACTGGCTCTCTGGAAAATTCTTTGAATCGCATATCATTGCCGGGCGAGGTCATTCCGCTATCCCATATATTCATGTCCAGGACCTGGTGCAGTGTTTTCTTCGGGTAATCGAGAAGAGTGCTCATCTGGACCGGCTTTGTATCTTCAATGCCAGTCCGGACGGAGCGGTTTCGCACCTAGAACTTTTTCACATTGCCACCAAGTTTTACTACAACAAAACGATCTCTCCTGTTGGTATCAACCGATGGCTGCTTGCTCCTATGATCATGGTGCGGCAAATGCTGAGCCGCCTGCAGGGCAAAGAGGCTTTTGAACAGCTGTGGATGCTAAAGTACATTGACCAGCAACTGGTCGCCGACAGTGCCAGAACTCGACGGGAATTGTCTTGGAGGCCGACACCACGTAAATCCATCACTCGACGTCTGGTCTTTCTCATCGAAAACATGAAGAAACAGCCAGAACTCTGGCGGACTAGGAACGAGGCCATGATTCACAAGGAATCGTATCGTCCGCATTTAATGCTCCATGAGATGCTGTGCAATGCCCTAGTCGCTGCTCGCGACGATAGCATAGAAATGATAGCAGCTGAGTTGCTAAACTCGGATTGGTCTGACATCCAAAAAGCAGACAGCCAACTATTAGGCACCATCGACAGATCACTTCTGCATTCGTATATTCGTTTGCTCTATCAATTGATCGTTTCCGTTATTCGAACCAGAAATCGACCAATGATGCAGCAGCAGGCCCACACAATTACCTTCCTGCCGATGATCGTGGGATTTGGAAGTGGACTGGCGAGTTCCTGCCTGTTTGATATCGGCGAATATATGGTTAAACAATTTCGGAATCGAAGGGAGTTCAAGCAACTGACACAACGAGCTGATGAATATATTACCATGACTATTCATTTGGCAGTTGACCAGATTGAAGATCAGATGGAACTCGCCAGGCTGCAATCTCTCGTTATGCTGGAAGGGTTCAAAAAAATGTCTCAACCGGAGAATGGTGATCTTGAGCAGGTCGTGCGGCAACTCGAGACCCTGTGCAACGAAGCCATTTCAGGTTTATCTTGGCCCATGGTAAACTTGGAGGAAAAGTTGAACAATCAATCCATAACAGTTCACTGCACATCTGGGATTAAAACCTCACCTCCCTGTGGATAGATAAGGTGGCTTAATGGGCATACCGATTAGGATGACTGATGAAACGTATATCCATCTCTCTCCCGCTGAAATTTGGACAGTACTTGCCGATATTGCTCAGTATCCAACATGGTGGCCACGAACGTTGTTTGTTCGTCTGATACATGCAGAGCCAGGGTTGATAGGGACTGAGTTCTCAATCAGGCCCTATGGCTGGCGATCGTTCCGCTGCCAGGTAGTATCTGTTGAGAAACCAGTCCGCATCTGCCTGAAATACGATGGTGTCTATATGGGTGGAGTTGCTGAATGGCGCCTCGAACCCATCGATCTAGGGACAAAGGTCATTTATGATATGGATGCAGAAGTCAACGATCCACTGGTGGCTCTTGTTGGCAAGGTGATCAATCTCAAGAGTATCCACTCCTATTCCATGCGCAACATCTTCCAGAACCTTAAAAAACAGCTATAAATCGTTTTTTCGCAGTCTGTGTCATCATTATCACTACGTTTGCTCTTTCAGCCGCAATAGGGGGGCAAACAGGACACCCTGAACATTTTGCAGCTGGACAAGCACCGGACCTGATCAACCAGAATTTGTCAGCGAAAACCCAGGAAGTCTGCTATTCCAGGTATGCGAACAAGCATTTCTAAATAAATAGACGAACGATATGCCCTGCTACTATCTTCATTCAGAAAATGCTAGACAGGCGTTGGAGGCCATCGCCAATGGACTATCCTGCGTCCGGCTCTCTACTGACCTGAATCTTTCGGAACGAGATTTTCCCTTAAGTGACCAGGGCCTGGTGCTCGACGAAGACAATCGAATCTCCATCGACGAACTCAAAAGAATCGTCAAGAAGACACAGAGGATCTACCTCTGCCGCGATGGGGATGTGGACCCGTTGGAAGACCGTAACTCTGGCTACTACAAGCTCGTTCCCACGGATGGAGCGCCGCTGCTAGAAATTAGCGGCGTCAAGATGCATATTTCCAAAGGGACTGACCCTTTTGCTAGTGCCTCCGAGATGGCTCAACAGGCGGTGCGTAAAGGTGACAAAGTGCTGGACTGCTGCAGCGGATTGGGCTATGCGGCCATCGCTGCCCACCGACTAGGTGCAAGCGAGGTGCTTAGCATCGAACTGAGTCGGGAGGTGATGGGGCTGCGCGCGCAGAACCCTTGGTCAAACGATTTGGACCAAGAAGGGATTGTGCAACTTCAGGGCAGTAGCTTTGAGCTGATAGGCACAATGCCTACGAATTCTTTTGATTCGATCATTCACGATCCACCGCGTTTTTCCCACGCCGAGGAGCTTTACAGCGAAGAGTTCTACCGGGAGATCTTCCGGGTGCTGCGCCGGAACGGACGGCTTTTTCATTACACCGGAAATCCATACGTAGTAAAGAAGGGGAGCACCTTTGTCGATGGCGTCATTTGCCGGCTCAAGGCGGCTGGCTTCAGGCACGTAGAAAAGGTTGAGCATCTGATGGGAGTCAGTGCGCAGAAATAATAGAAAGTTAAGCCTGTTATTTCCCTTTCATAGTCAATGTATCTGTTTATGTTGACAACGCCCCCCTGTTTCTTCGTTTCTTCCATCACCTCGTTTCTTCTTTCTTGGCCGACGGCCATGTTTCTTGCCTTCTTTTGAACCGTTAAAACGGCAATAAAAAACGGCTGCCCAACCGTCATGGTTGGAGCAGCCGTTTTTTACAATGGTTTGGTTTCTTGGAATTATTTTCGGCCAGTTATCTGTTTTTCACATGGACTTCCTATCCCGACCTTTTTAGTTGGGTGGCAAGAGAAACTCCATTCAACCCGATCTGGTGGTAACGTCGAATTGACATTGCCTATAGTGAGACCGCAATGTTGCTGCGCATAGTGTTTCGCAGCTGAGAGTGAAGACGCCTCTATATTGTGAATTCTCCTGAGAATTCGAAAACTACCGGAATTTTGAACCTGCTCTTTTTCAACATCAGACCCTCCATTTATGCCGCAACGGCGAGTTCGCCTACAGTGGGAGCATGTTCCTGGACCTTAGCGATACCAGCTTTGTCGAGGACAAAATCGGCAGCGTTCTGGGCCTTGGCAGAAGCGGTAAAGATTGCTTTGTTGTCATCTTTCAGGATTTGCAGCCAGACATTGATGTATTCCGGATGGCGCATCGCCTCGAATGGAATGGCAGTGTGTGCGCCCAGGAAAGCGGCACCAATCTCGGCGACCAGTTCCTCGAACGCATAGTCCAGTACACCGAAGCGGTTATGTGGAAATTATTTCAGTAAATCTGGTGCACTGTCTCAGGCAGCTTTCTTGATTTCCAGGAAGGAATACGAGCTGGTCGTGTGAAAATCAGCCAGCGATTGACCTAAATCTTGGAGAAATTGGCTCAACCGCTCCGTATCCAGAACCTTCCTGGTGCGAACAGCTTTCCTCAACAATCGATCAAAGGCCTTCAAGGGACCTCGTTGGTTAACGATGGCCAAAAGATCGCTTTTACGCATACCGATCTCTGTTTCCAGATCTCGTTGCTGTTGCTGCAGTTCGACCAGGATCTCGACACTCTCGGTGAGTTCCCTGACCTCTTCTGCTTCAAACTTCGGACAATCCATGAGAAAGGGGCAGTACCCGCATAACGGGCCGGCTTCCATGACCGGAGTGGTCAGTTCGCCTGCCGCATATTGCTGGTATGCATTCCAGATGGTGGATGCCCGGTCCATCAGTCCTTCATAGATAAGGGTCTGCGGGGTGTAGCCGTTAAAAAGCTGCATACCCTGTTCACCGAAGTTGACGGCCAGAATGGCGCCTTTCTCCACGGTGTAGTCGGGGTAGCAGTTGGCCAGGAGTCCCATCTGTAAATACAACTGGGTTTCCCATGAGCCATACGGGTGTTCCGGTATGGTCTCCGGTGATTTCACTTCCAGGACCGCCATGGTTTTGCGAGCCTCCGAGATGAAGACAAAATCGAGATGAGCCATAACTGGAACGTCGCCTGCATAACGAACCTCTACCTGTCGCTTAAAATATAACCAGCCCTGTCCGGTGGCGATAGAGGAGATGACGGCAACCTAGGCTTGATCCGGCACCGAGACGTTGAAATTCTGGTTCAGCACATTGGGAGCAACAGGCGCATCCGATCAAAAATAACCGTTTTGGCACTATGACGGAGTCGAAGCGCTTTGAATAGGGAATCGATCGTATTTAACCACTGTGGTTAAACTTAACCAATATTCAAAGCTCTCTGATGAGAGCCAAAAGGAGATATTGTTAAAATTAATATTAAAAATAGGATGTTGGGTGATAGACGATGAGTTTTTCTACCTGGTTCAGAGATTGCTCTTTATTTATAGACGCAAGATCATGCTAGAGAACTCTCTATCGGAGACATCCCAATGAAAGAAGCCTTGATACAGCAGATAGACAATTATTCCCCTGGACAAGCAGGATGGCATAAAGATCTAGCGGAGGGTGTTTCTTCCGAGGTCTGTTCCTGTTGTGGTGGTGATCTATATTTTGCCAATGACATTGTTGACAAGAATCATCGCAAGGTGCCCATTCCCGGATGTGTAAAAATTAATCGGCTATATTATTTGCGGCAGGCACCCCAAAGTTCCGACCGGCACGGACTTGTCTAAGCCAACAAGGCCATTAATTTCAGGGAATGGGGGCACAGCCCCTGCCAAATCCTTAGTGCAAACTGCTTGAAAGTCCTTTTTAGCTGCGGCGAAACATCATTATTTTGAAGGCGCATGGGCATAGTGCAAACAATTGTCTTTGACTTTGATCACACCCTGACATCTTGGGATTCTTCTGATCGATTTTTTCGCTGGCTCCTGAGGCGTGGTCCGTGGCGAATGATGCTCTTCATCGCAACAATCCCATTGCTTGCCCCGCTTCTGCTCATTAAAGGCACACGTAAACAGCCGGTTAAATTTGCAGTCTGGACGGCCACATTAGGACGGTCGAACGACGCTCTCAGAGCACTCGCCAAAGAACATGTCGCAGAGATCGTTGCTAAACGGCAGCCACTGGTTTTGCAGGATGCGATACGCCAAGTGAATCATCATCTTGAACAAGGATATAGAGTTGTGGTCGCCACTGGCTCGCTGGAAGTACTGGCCCGGGAATTTCTCGACCAAAGCGGTCTTCATCAAGTCCCACTGGTGGGATCGTCACTCAAGCCCCTTATGGGGGGCATGGTGGCCGATGGGCATTGTCATGGTCCCCTTAAAATTCCCATGCTGACGCAACGGGGTTACCCGCCCCCTTGGGTTGCGACCTACACCGACCATGAGTGCGACTTACCCGTGATCGAGCACAGTGCGGAGTGTTTTCTGGTGAACCCCCGGCAGAAAGCTATCCGGATCATCACCGATAAGCTCTCCTTTACGCCAGTGGTTCTTTCATGGCGGTAATCGACATCACTTGAGTGTGTGGCATTTTAATAAATAGTGGTGAATGGCGCGAATGAGAAAAAAGATATTCTACATCTGCGGTTCGATGAATCAAACAACGCAAATGCACCAGATTTCTAGGCACCTTTCCGATTTTGAGCAAACCTTTTCGCCTTTTTACTGCAACAGGTTTGACGAGATGCTTCGCAAGTTCGGTTTGATCGAATTCACAATCGCAGGGAACAAAACGGTGGAACGCTGTCGGACGTATTTACAGGATCATGGTCTTGTCATCGACTTTCAGGGACAGAACCGGCCATACGATCTGGTGGTCACCTGTACTGACGTCTATCTCCAGAAAAACATTCGTGACAGCAAGATAGTTCTGGTTCAGGAGGGGATTATCGACTCGGAATCGTTCATTTTTCAACTCGTCAAGCGCTTTCGGATCCTTCCCCGATGGATGGCGGATACAGCGATGACAGGTCTCAGCGATGCATACCGCGCCTTCTGTGTCGCCAGCGAGGGATATCGTGATTTTTTCATCCAAAGAGGTGCGCGTCCCGAAAAAATCGTCGTGACGGGCATACCCAATTTCGATAACTGCCGACAGATATTGCACGAACGATTTCCCCTACAAGCATTATGTCCTGGCCTGCACGACCAACCTGAGGGAATTGCTCCGATATGAGAACCGGAAGGCTTTCATCCGAAGGGCGTTGGAGATCGCCCGGGGGCGACAGCTTATTTTTAAGCTGCACCCAAACGAAAATATCGAGCGCGCTGCCCGGGAAATAAGAGCGTACGCTCCGGCAGCCATGGTGTTTACGACTGGGAGCGCGGAAGAGATGATCGCGAACTGCGATGCCCTGATTACTCGTTTTTCGTCAACTGCCTTCGTTGGCGTTGCGCTGGGTAAAGATACGTATTCGGATTTTGATATGGACACATTGATCCGCCTGCTGCCTCTCCAGAATGACTCGGCGGCTTTGAACATCGCCAATGTCTGTCGCCGGGTACTTGAAGAGCAATGATGGTCGCTCAACATCACTCTGCCGATCCAATCCGCCGGTTGTTACTGCCGCTTTGCTATACAGCCAATCGTATACTGTAAAAAAAAACAGAAAATCAGATTCATGATCATTCATCGAGGAAAGGTTCATTGCAGACTTTGGTTACAGGCGCGACAGGATTTATAGGCAGCCATCTGGTGGAAGCCCTTGTTCGTCGAGGAGACCAAGTTCGATGCCTTGTTCGGAATAAAAGCTACTTGGGGTGGGCGAAGGACTTGCCGGTTGATTTTGTGGTTGGGGATTGCCAGGAGATGAATTCTCTTCAACAAGCTGTGCAGGGCGTCGATCAGGTGTTTCATCTGGCAGGTGCAACAATGGCCGTCAAAGAAAAAACATTCTACGAGGTAAATGGACTGGGAACAAAGAACGTTGTTCACGCCTGCATCGAGAACAATACCCTTCTCAAAAAATTTATCTATCTTTCGAGCCAGGCCGCCGCTGGTCCCTGTCAGAGCGGTGGGAGGAAAATAGAAACCGACTCTTACGAGCCGGTTTCGCCCTACGGGAAAAGCAAATTGCTGGGGGAGAAACTAGCCTTGGCCCATGCGCATGAGCTTCCTCTCCTCATCCTGCGGCCTTGTGCCGTCTATGGGCCTAGGGATAAAGGTTTTTTTCCTCTTTTTAAATGCTTGTCCAAGAACATCAATCCGTGTCTCTCCGATCGCGATCAACATGTCAGCATGTGCTATGTTGAGGATCTAATCCGAGCGATCCTCTTGGCTTCTGAGACTCAAACGGAAAGCGGGGAAATATTTTTTCTCTCTGATGGCCACGACTACCGGATGGTTGAAATTGGTGACACTTTTGCGCAAGCGATGGAGATACGTGCCATGAAACTCCGCCTCCCCAAACAACTGCTCTTGGGCATGGCTCTTTGTGCAGAATGTTTCGCCAGAGTTACCGGCAAGCCTTCCATCCTGAGCAAAGGCAAGGTTAGGGAAATGGGTTGTGCGAATTGGCTCTGCGACAATGCCAAGGCCAAGACAAGGCTTGGTTTCGAGCCCCGGATTTCTCTTGCTCAGGGAGCTGCGCTAACCTTCGCGTGGTATAAAAAAGAGAATTGGCTCTAGGGCGATACTGTCGGGATGTTTCGATGTGAACCTTTCAAAAAGAACAATCATGGCTGACATTGAGATCATTACAGTGGGAAGCAGATCAGAGTTCAAGGACTTCATTGACCTGCCTTGGATAATTTATGCTGACTCGCCCCAATGGGTTCCCCCCCTGAAGAAAGAGGTTCGCCGGATGCTGGATCCCGGCGTACACCCTTTCTGGGAGTTTTCTGAACGCATCCTCTTTCTAGCCCGACGTGGCTCGAAGACGTTGGGCAGGATCGCGGGCATAATCGATCGCCACCATAATAAGTTTCATGGCGAACAGATGGGCATTTGGGGATTTTTTGAATGCGCCGACGATCCGGAGGCCGCGTCGGCACTTTTTTCCTCTGTGGAAGCGTGGGCTCGCCGGAAGGGGATGAACTTCGTAAGAGGCCCGCTTAACCCATCCATCAATTATGAGGCGGGTTTGCTCATTGACGGCTTCGATTCTCCGCCGGCGTTGATGATGACGTACAATCCGCCGTACTATCCGCGATTGGTCGAATCGTGCGGTTTCACCAAAGAAAAAGACCTGTTTTCCTTTATGATAAATGGGAATCCCCGGTTACCCGAGTGGCTGGATCGTCTTGCTGAACGGTTGTCCCGGAAAAAAGGCGTCCATATAAGGCCCTTTCGACTCAAGGATCCGGTTTCTGAACTTGCCTTGGTCAGAGAAATATTCAACGATTGCTGGTCCGGCAACTGGGGGTATGTTCCCTTGAGCGATCATGAGACACAGGAGATCGGTAAAAGCATGATGAAAATCGCCGATCCGGACCTGGCTTTTTTCATCTATTATGAAGATAAACCTGCGGGAGTCTGTGTGATTTTGCCCGACATCAACCCCTTGCTCAAGCGTCTCAACGGGCGCATCGGCCTGTCGGGTTTGCTGAAGTACCTCCTCTATAGGCGAGAGATTACCGGATTGCGGGGATTACTCTTCGGAATCAAGGAGAAATATAGGCAACTGGGATTTCCCTTGCTGGCTATACGCCACCTGTATGAAGTCGTGCGAAAGAAAGGAACTTATCGCTCTCTGGAATTGGGCTGGACCTTGGAAGAGAACGAGTCGATAAACTCTATGTTGGAGGAAGCTGGTGCAAGAATACACAAGAAATATTGCCTGTATAGGAAGTCAATATCATGATTGAAAACAGCAGTGTCGCGTTGCAGTGGAGACACGGATATTTTGCCTGAACAGCGAATTCCAATCATTGCGTTCGTCTGGCGGCCTGAAGAGATGATCCCGCCGGTGACCGAGATGGCGGCCCGAACAGGGAGTAGGGCTATTTTCGATTTTTCCGCATCAACAGTGTCGGGACTCGGTGTTGCCTTGAGCAAAGCCGCCGCCACCGGCCCGGTCCGGGATATCAAGATTTCCGCCGCTGCCTTGATGAATCCCTCTTTACAGCAGTTGCTGCAAGAAGCAGGGATCGAAAATGTCTGGGTTGAGTGCCAGCCCATGTTTTTCCTGAGCGATTATTACACCTTCCTCAAGAGAATGAGAGAATTGTCGAAAACTTGCCGTTGCTTTCCAGTCATTGGAGACCTCGATCTCCTTGCGGCTCTATTGACGGATAGTTCGGGGATTGGGCGTGTTGTCTTGAAAGGATGCGAGGCTTCCGGATTTGTGAGCAACGAGACCACGTTGGCGCTCTATGCAGCAGTCAAAGAGATGCTGCCCGGCTTATCGCACCCTGTCGATATTCTCATCTGGGGCGGCATCTCCACCCCAGAAGCGGCAGCGGCGTTTCTTTCTACCGGGGCCACGGGGATCGTCTGTGAGAGTCTCCATTGGCTGACCGACCTGGTTGCCATTGATGATGACCAACGTCAGCGGGTCGCCAACATCCGTCTTGATTCCACCGATCTGGTCGGCCTCGATGTGCAGGTTCCCTGTCGCCTTTTCAACAAGGGGAATTCGTTCGCGTTCAAGGACATCAGGCAATACGAGATCTCATTGTGCGGCAAAGAGATCACAGAGGAAAGCCGGCGTTCCTTCGCCGACAGGGTGCGCGCCAGGGCACTCCACCCTCTTGCGAGCCACTTTACCCCGGGCGATGTCATTCCTCTGGGTGTGGAAACCGCCTTTGCCGCCGCCTTTGCTGAGCGTTTTGGGACAGGAACAGAGGAGGCTGTGAAGTCCTTCACTGATCAGGTCCGCAACCTGTGTCGCCAAGCGGAAATGAACAGGGATTGCTTTGTGGACAGCCTTGCCGCCAGAGAAATGGGAACCCAATATCCCTTTATCCAGGGGGCTATGTCCTGGATCACCGATGTCCCTGAGTTTGCTCTCAGGGTTGCCGAGGCTGGTGGATTGCCCACCATTGCCCTCGGCATGATGGACGCGGAAGCCCTCGACCAGCGGTTGGAAAACCTGCCGAAGGTCATGGGTGGACAGCCCTATGCCGTGAATATCGTCTCTCTGGCGGAAAATCCTTTCAGAGTGACCCAACTGGCCTGGATAAAGAAACACCATCCGCGTTTTGTGGTGATCGCAGGTGGAGACCTCTCACCGTTAAGGGAATTGCTGGAATGCGGCATTGAGGTCATCTACATAGCTCCTGACGAGGCCCTGTTGCGGCTCGCCCTTGAAGCTGGCGTTCGCTCTGTGATCATCGAGGGGTATGAAGCCGGCGGGCACGTGGGGCGCCACAGTACCCTCACCCTGGCACAAAGGGTGTTGGAGCTGAAAAGGCTGCACCCCTCCCTGTTCCAAAAGAGCCGCATTATTCTTGCCGGAGGCATCTTCAATCGGGAGACCGCCTTCATAGCCGCCATGCTTGGAGCGGATGCCATCCAGATGGGGACCGCCTATCTGGCCACCCGGGAGATTGTAGAAACGGGCGCCCTGGAACCGCTCTATCAGCGCATGATCCTGGAATCGCCTCCGGGGGGAACGATCGTATCGGGCCAGGCCACTGGACTGCGGGTGCGATCCTTGCGGACCCCGAGAACGGACGCGGTATTATCCCTGGAGCGAGAGTTCGCAACGGGTCAGCAGGACGAGCACTCCTTCCGCACGAGAATAGAAGAGATGACCGCGGGAAGCCTCTTTGCTGCTGCCCGAGGCATGGACAGGCCAGGCGGGGAGCCTCTGGATGAACGGGCTTGTCTGGAACGTGGGCAATTCATGAGCGGGGCCTGCGCCGGACTCATCGGTGAGGTCCTGAATCTGGAGTCCTTTCATCGGGAGCTGGCCGAAGGCATTCTTTTGCTGCATCAGCCCTTTGCAGGGTCGATCGAGAAGACTCCGGAAAGACCAGTCGCTTGGGTCGGTTATGGACGGCAGCGAGTCGCCTTCGGCCGAGACGATGGCGCACGGATCGCCATCACCGGGATGAGCATTCTCAATACCTTAGGGAAGAGTCCGGAGGAGGTCTGGTCTGCAAGCCTGGCCATGGAGAGCGGGATTACCCTGGTTCCGCCTTCGCGGTGGGATCACAGCCCTTTATTATGATCCCCGGCCGCAGGTTCCGGACAAGACCTATTGCAAGGTGGGCGCCTTCCTGGATTTTTCTTTTTCTCGTAATGAACTCGGCATTCCTCCCCATGATTTCCGGACCATGACCGAGGCCACAAAAATTACCATGTGGCTTGCGGACCAGGCCATCCGGGCATCCGGTCTCCTGGATTCGGACATTCCGCGCGAGCGGATCGGGGTCCTCATCTCCCAAAATTCGGGCGAGGCGGCTGGGACCCTCAACAGTATGATTCTCAGGGCGTACGTACATGATATCGTCGGTTCGATAAAAAGGGCTATTCAGCTCACGCCGGATCAGCAGAGCGCCATCGAACGAGAGGTGAGGTCCGGACGCATGGCCCCGGACGACACCACACTCCTGGGCGACTCAACTGCGCAGCGGCCGGCTTTGTCTGTAACCGCTATGGGTTCATGGGACCAAGCTACGCGGTCTCCGCAGCCTGTGCGACCTCGCTGGTCGCGCTGTACAGCGCCATCCAGATGATCAAGAATGGCATCATCGATGCCGCCATCGTCGGAGGAGGCGAGGAAAATCTCACCCATTTGCATTTTCTGGAATTCTCCGCCCTGGGCGCCCTGTACGGGCTGTCCGGGCAGGAAAGGCCCGCCCGCGAGACCTCCCGCCCCTTCGATGCCGCAAAGAGACGGAATGGTCCTGGGTGAAGGCGGGGGCATGATTGTCATTGAGCGGGAAGAGTTCGGCCCGTGCACGAGGTGCACGCGTCCACGCCGTCATCGCGGGCATGGGAGCGAGCAACAACCATCTGGGCATGGTCGAGTCCTCCAGTCGTCACCCAGGAGATCGCCATCCGCGCCTCTTTCCAAGAGACGCCGTATGGACCTGAGGCAGTGGATCTGGTGGAATGCCATGGCACGAGTACCCGGCAAGGCGACGTCGAGGAGGTCCGTGCCCTCAAGTCCTTCTTCAATGCCTCCAAGCGCACCGTTCTCACCTCCTTCAAATCCCAGATCGGACACACGCTTGGCGCCTCGGGCATCAACAGCCTCATTCGCGGCGTCATGGCCATGAAGGCAGGGGTTTTTCCCCCCACACTCAACTATCAACATCCGGACCCGGCAATTGACCTGAAAGGATCGGGACTCTTCATCGCCCCCGAGCCGCTTGATTGGGAGTCCAAAGCCGGCCAGCTACGAAGGCTTCAGGTCAATGCTTTCGGGTTTGGAGGTTCCAACTACGTCGTCCAGTTGGAGCAGGCCATGGATGAGGCAGGTACGATTCTGGTATCGCCGGGCAGCGCGCCCGGTCTCGCCCGAGAGAAGGCTGGCACCACTGCGGATTTGCCGGAAAAGCCGAATTCCGCGCGGAGAGGCAAGTGGTGGGCCTCCAGAACTTCAGGGCGTCTCTTTCTTCCGGGCCAAGATGGACGGCTGCGACTACCGGATGGCTGTGGTGGCGGAATCCGAACAAGAGGCGCTCACGATTATCGAAAGGTCCCGCCACCTGATCGAGGGTGGAGCCGTCACCCCCAAGGCCCTGCGATCCCTGGCGCAGCAGGGGATCTTCATGGGCATGGAGGATCTGCCCGCACCACCGCTGGCTTTGGTGTTTCCGGGGCAGGGAACCTATTATGAAGGAATGGGGCGGGAACTCTACGAGGTCGTTTCCCGTCATCAAGGAGGAGATGGATCGGGCTGCGGCAGTGGCGGACTTCGATCTCCTCCACCTCCTGTTCCACGAGCGAGGAGGAGAATCTGCAGAAGACCAGGTGGCAGCAGCCGGCCTTGTTCGTCCTGGAATATGCCATGGCCCGATACCTCACCATCCTGGGAATCAACCCGGTGGCCATGGCAGGTCATAGTCTGGGCGAACTGACCGCCTTGTGCCTGGCCGGCGTCTATTCCCTGGAGGATGGGTTCGGCATCGTCAACAAGAGGGCGCTGTGCATGGACAAGGCGGCTGCCATGCAGAATATGGATCCCGGCGTCATGGCAGCGGTGGACGCCCCCTTGGACCTGCTGCAAGAGATGATTCAGGGAGTGGAGGCAGATGTCCACATCAGCAATATCAATTCACCGAGACAGGTTGTAGTCAGTGGCAAGACCGGATCGGTTAAGGATTTTTGCACCAGACTCAAGGGGATGGGGTACAGGGCTACTCTTTTGCGCGTCAGCATGGCCTTTCATTCCCCGATCATGCGCGTCATCCATGAAGAGTTGGAGGCCTACGTTGCCTCCATTCCCTTTCATTCCCCCCGGATCCCCGTCATTTCCAACACGACCATGGCACCGTATCCATCGGATCCCGCTGAGATCAGGCGCATCCTCATGGCCCACCTGGAATCTCCCGTCCATTGGATGCAGAACGTCCAGTCCCTGTGGCATGAATACGGCGCCAGGCTCTTCGTGGAGGTGGGCCCTGGCGATATATTAACCAATCTCATCACCGACGCGCTCCCTGAACCGGCTTGCATCCAGACCTGTCTGCCCGCAGCCGAAAGCATGACGTATAAGACTGCCCTGGCGCAGCTCTTCGTGCAAGGGGTTCTGAGGATTACAAGGAGAATCGAGGTTTGTTTCCCTCCCTGCGTTGAAGGCTGTTCGAATCTCACCCGGTCGTCCCTGCACCCGCGTCACCACCGCTGGACCCCGGCCTTTTTGGCGCCAACCCGGTGGAAAGGATCATTCAAAGGGAAATCAATCGGTTTGCGATAGAAACCTTCGGCGGCCTCCTCAAGCCCACCATCCTGGAAGGCATCCGCCGGGAGTTACAGCCGCAATTCCAGGAAAGCGATCTCTCCTCTGCTCTCCAGTCCATGTTTGGGACCTCCGAACCCAAGCCCATGGCAGACCGGCAGCCGGTTGCTCCCGGCAAACCGGCAGCTCCGGCCCCGCCTCTCGATCTTCCCGCTGCGCTTCCGGGGCAGCCCTCACCGACCTTCGGTGCGGTGTCTGAGCGCCAGGATCTGATGGAGCAGGCTCATCGGCATCATCATGGATGCGACCGGATTCAATCGGGATGAAATTCAACCCGAGATGGATCTGAGGAAGGACCTCTCCATCCGCTCCAGCCGTCTCCCTATCATCATGGATGCGGCGGAACACCAATTCGGGATCATTATCGAGTTGGAGGATTTTATCGATGTCCGTACGGTGCAGGACATCGCTGAGAGGATCGCCAAGATTCTCGCGGCTCAGGAAGGTGCCAGTCTCCAGCCTGCTCCGCAGCCTGACGGCGGTGAACCGGTACAGGATGGGATCCTGAATTCCTCAGTGAAGGAGCATGTAAAACGGCTTGTTTTTCAGCACGTCGTTGTCGAGCCAGCGACCTCCCTTCCTATGGAATTGAGCCCAGGTGAGTCCGTCCTTCTGCTTTCAGCTGGCAGGGACGACAAACGTGCCGTAAGGGTAGCAGGTATTCTCCGGCAGGATTTCAAGGTTGAACCCTTGCCCATGCTGTTCATGCCGGGAAATCCCGAGGTGGATGATGAGGACCAAGACATTCGAACGGCTGAAGGGGCCGCCAGGGCAGTCCGCAAGATAGCCGATCTGAAGGCCTTAGCCGGGATGGTGATCATCCTGCCTCAAGGTGTGACGGACAGATTCAGCAAGCAAGAAAGATGTTTTCGCGGCTGCTCAGGGGTTTCTTTCTTCTTCTGCAAGCATTTCTCCAGGCACCGGGCAAGAAATTCGTCGTGCTGATCCACTCCGGGGAGGGGAACGGGACACCTGCGCTGCTCCTGGCGGAGGGGATGTTGGGACTCTTTCTCAGTGCCGCGCAGGAATATCCGGCGGTCCAGTTTCGGACATTGGCAATCGGCAGTGACACCGACCTTTGCTCGGCCTTACGCGATGCCCTGGACAGAGGATACCCGATGGTCGAGATGGCGCATCGTGGTGGCAGTGTTTTTACCTCGGAGTGGCACATCGCGCCGTTGCTCTGCAAGGACCATGCAGGTCTCGATTTGCACCATGGAGATGTGGTCGTCATGTCCGGAGGAGCAACCGGGATCGGCGCCTTCCTGGCCCGCAGTCTTGCGCCCTTTCAGCCCCGTCTGGTCTTTCTGGGGAGGACGTCTCTCAAGCAAGGGATAGAGAGCGGACAATCTCGTTCCGCTAATTCGCACGCAGGGTCGAGTACCGACGAAAATAGGGCACTGGAAATTGCCCGGACCCTGGCGGATCTGCACGCTGGAGGGATCGATGCATCCTACCATACCTGCGATGTCGCTGACCCTGATGCGGTCCGTGCTGTCCTAGACGAGGTGGTCAATCGATATGGACAAATCCGTGGAATAATCCACGGTGCAGGCGTCCTCAGGGACAATTTTCTCAGCCAGATGACGACGGATGATTTTTCCCTGGTTACGGATATCAAATTCCTCGGGGCATGGAATCTCTTCCAGGCGGTCGACAAGACCAGCTTGCGGTTTTTCGTCGGGCTTTCTTCAGTGGCCGCGATCCAGGGGAATCCTGGTCAAACCAACTATGCGGCAGCCAACCGGATGATGTCAGCGTTGATCAGTACCCTCCGGCGGGAGAATGGCACCATCCGGTTCAAGGCCTTGATGCTGCCGCCCATCGAGGGGGCGGGCATGGCCGAGGATCCCCATGTACGGGACCTGATGAGGCGAATGGGTGCGTCGTACGTCCATATCAATGAGATTGCAGGGCTTTTCTGCAGGGAACTCTTCGTCTCCCCAACCGAAGACGATTGGGTGCTTTTCATGCGGACCCTCCCCAATGTGAAGACGGCAAGGCTCAGTGTCCAGACCAGTCCCTTACCCCATGGCGAGGCTGATGAAACTACCCAGGCGTTCAGGCCTGAGGATTTTCCCCTGATCGATGGGGTCGAAAGCCTAGACCTCCGCCGGGAACAGCTCGAAGCCATCAGATCTTTCTCTCGTGAGAAAGATCTCTGGATCGAGGACCACCAGCCTTTGTTGTTCGTCAAGCATCCTCTAGTCTCAGCTACCATGTTTCTGGAGACATTCATGGAAGCCGCCCGGTTGCTGTATCCGTTCTTGCAGGTGCGAGGTGTTCGCCAGGTGCGATTCATGGACATGATCCAATGTCCTCCCGGGGTTCCACGGCTTTCCAGGATTTCCTGCCGCCGATGCATTGCCGATCTTCGAGAGGTGGTGTGCGAGGTTTCTCTCGCTACCCAGGATATCTCACCCGCCGGCAGATTGACTGATCGCTTTATTTCGCACTGCGAAGGCCAAGTAATCCTCTTTGGTGAAGATGGCAGAGATGAAGAGGGCAGTTTCGGTGAGGGATTTCTCGATTTTCCGGTCCAGCTCGACGAACTGCGGACCGGGTCCATGGAGCGTACAAAGGTGCTCACCTGGTATAAAGACCACAGTGGGCTCGCTGGCAGGTATCGCGTGCTGGAGTGCCTTGACGGTGCGGGTCCGGGTGTGGTCCGGGGACAAACCATCTACCGGCAGGCAGATGATTTTGCAGATCTCTCCAATGCGCAGTACCAATACTCGCCCTACCTGTTCGAAGCTCTTCTGCAGTTGACCGGCCTCTACTGTGTCGCCATGAAGATGCCGTCGAAACGTGCCATGATACCTATGGAGATCGGGGAGATGCGGTTTTACCGAAAATGCCGGGCTGGGGAACGGGTCATTCTGGAGGCCCGTCTGCGGGCGCAGGATGAGCAAGGCTTCAGCTGGGATGCCAGAGGACTGGACGGGCAAGGTCGCGCCATCATGCAGGTTGCCAATATGCGGATGCACTGGGTTGCAGAGTGAGCTTGCTGCTTAGGAAAAGAATCCCCCGACTCATCGCAGAGGGTGCAAAGAAAAAAAAGGTTCAAGAGACAGAGTGCCAGAATTTCAAGAAATTGTCCGCGCACATTACAGCACGGGAAAGAGGGGCGTGGATGTGGCCACAGCATACCAGGGCATAACCGTTTATACCGCGATTTTCGCTCATCGAGTGAGACCGGTATTCTATGCAGCCTTGCCCGGTTATGGAGAAACCGGTAACGGATGCAAGGCGAACAGGGCAGCCGACCAGAATCGCTTGGCCGCTCTCCTGTGGGATCACGTTGCGGCGATGGAAAATCCCCACTGGCAGTGTCGGCTTTTGGGCGATAGGGCTGCACTCCCCATTCGCGTCGCCCACGGTCCGCTGGGCAGGCCCCATCTCCTGAGGGGAGAAGTTCGGGGTCCAGCCATTTCCTTCAGCGAGGGAGGGGGGAACGTCTGGGCCGCTCTTTGCGGGGATGCGTCCGATATCGGCATCGATGTTGCTTCGGCCGAAGAATTTCAGGGAGGCTACCCCTTGCACCGGGTCTTTCATGACCAGGAGTTGCGCCATACCTTGCGATTGACGCGAGGTGATCTGACCAAGGCCCTAGCCCTGCTCTGGTCTATCAAGGAAGCGGTGGTCAAGGCTTTGGGATGCGCATTCCATCTCGTGGCTCCGCGGCAAGTGCATATTTCTCCATCGGTCGGAGGGGGCAGGGGGTATGAGTTCCCGGTGAGTTTGTCGGGAAAGGCTCTGGCGCGGTATCCCCTGTGCGCAGGCGGCTCCATCCGGGTCCGTTCCTTTCCCCGAGAGGGGGTGTGGCTTTCCATCGCCCTCTTGAATGAGCCGACTCTATATGGCGATGGCGGGATTATTCAGACCAACGTTCAACAGAGGCATAATGTCGATTCATGACCAAAAAAGTTGAATATGCAATCGAAGTTGAAAAATTGACAAAGCGCTACGGGAAGTTTCTGGCTGTGAATAACATCTCGTTCAATGTCAGGAAGGGCGAGGTTTTCGCTCTTCTGGGCCCGAACGGAGCCGGTAAAACCACCACAGTCGAGATAATTGAAACCATTCGCAGGCCCACCTCAGGAAAAGTGCGCCTTCTCGGGATGGACGTCACGAAGAAAAAGCATAACATCGTCCCTTGCATCGGGGTTCTCCCACAGGGGTTCAGCTCTTATGATAGGATAACGGTCAGGGAAACCATGCAGTACTATTCCCGGCTTTTTGGCAGCAGGAATGTCGATATCGACGAATTGATAGCGCTCGTCAACCTCACGGGCAAGGCCAAAGAACAATACACGACCCTCTCCGGGGGGTTGAAGCAGCGCCTTGGCATCGCCATTGCGCTGGTAAATGACCCCGAGGTCGTATTTCTCGACGAGCCGACCACCGGGCTCGACCCACGCGCCAGGCGCGAGGTGTGGGACGTCCTGCTGGGCCTGAAGAAAAAGGGAAAGACAGTCTTTCTGACGACGCATTATATGGAGGAGGCAGAGCTGCTCGCAGACACGGTTGCCATTATCTCCAATGGCAAGACCATCGCCATGGGCTCTCCCGACCAGCTCGTCGAAAGCAACGCGGATTACCTTGTCCTCACCCTCCAGTCAGCCGATGATAAGGCCTTTGCAGTCGTAGGGAAGATGGGCTTCGAACCGGACCAGAACAACGACAATGCCATCCATGTGCGAGTGGCGCAGACCGATGATATCCGGAAGATACTCGACGCCCTGGAAGACGCCGGAGCATCGTTTCTCAGCATGGACGTTCGCAAACCCAACCTCGAACAGGTTTTCCTGAAGCTCACCGGCGATGCGCTCCACCAGGGCGTCGACGGGGAGAAGGAGGCACAATGAATCTTCGCGTTATCGGCGCAAATCTGGTGGTGAGCCTCAAAAGCTTCTACCGCGAGAAGACTGCCATGTTCTTCACAACTATGTTTCCGATCCTGCTGATCCTGGTGTTTGGCACCATTTTCATGGACGATGACAAATTGCACTTCAATCTGTGCCTGCAGGACCTCGACCAAACCGAAATCTCAGCGGAGATCGCCAAGGCCCTCGCCGCTACCGGGAAGTTAAACATAATCAAGGTCGCCCCCAGCCTGGAAGCCGCGAAGTACGCTAAGGATAGCAAAGCGAACCTAGTCCTCGTTATTCCCAAAGACTATGAAAAATCGTACATCCAATATTTGCAATTCAACAACCTCAACGCTTTCGCTACCCTCAGGTATGTATATGATCCCAGCTCCAGCTCGGTGGTGGAGAAGATGCAAATCCTCAACAGGGTCTTCGCCGCGATGAACCAAGAGTTGTCCGCAAAGCCCCCGTTCATAAGGACAGCGGAAGTATCGATCCATACCCGGAAATACCGGTTTCTCGAGTTCTTCATTCCCGGCATTATCGCGATGGCGATAATGACCGAGAGCCTGTTCGGCACGGTTCATGTGAACACGGAACTGCGGCAGAAAGGGATCATTAGAAAACTGACTACCACGCCCATCACCCGTGCCGACTGGATACTGTCAAACATCCTGCACCAGTTTATACTGGCGGTCATATCCACGACGTTAATGCTGCTGGTCAGTTACGCCGTGTTTGGCGTTCAATTGAACATCAACGCCTGGCTGCCGCTCTTCATTGTGCTTGACGTCTTTTCATTTGTCGGCATAGGAATGATCCTCACTCGCCTCGTCAAGGAGGCTCAAAGCGCCTCGGCAGCAGCCAACGCCATCATGTTTCCGATGATGTTTCTCTCGGGGAGCTTCTTTCCGCTTGAGATGATGCCTGACTTCCTTCAGTCGTTCGCCAAGACGCTGCCGCTGTACTATCTCAACGAGGGGTTGCGAGCATCCATGGTGTTGCATGACAACGTGACCGCGCTGCATAACGCAGCGATTATTGGTGCGTTCGCGGCCGTCGTCTTTATTCTAGGTATAACGGTCACCCAGTGGGAGGAGGGCAAGTGAGAGTTTTTTTCCTGAAGAATAGCAGAAAAACGAACAGCTTCGAATCGTTCGTATGTACAAGGCCGTGGCCCCCCCATTGACAAAATCGGTATTTGTCTACCGCCTGTGGACCCAATCACAGCGAAGACAGGTTGGGAACCCGCTATAATCGAGTGTGCCGAAGTTCCTTCTGATCGCAGACAACACCGGCCCATTCCAGACTTCCCGTACACTCTGGACATTCAAATCGCCAACGCTTTGAACGCCATTGTAATCAACGCAACAGGTCGCAGCTCGGCCGTCCCAGAGCACCGACAGGGCTGACCAAGGGTAAAAACAGACAGACAGGATCTTTTCTCCCACAAGGTTGTACGACTTCCCGCCGCCAAAGTTGTCCAAAGAGCTGATATTCAGGCAATCGCCTCTCTTCTTATCCGGCAGAGAGCGCCACAGGGATTGAAACTCCTTTGTCTTGGCCCCATTGGTTTCCTGCGGCAAGTATTGCAGGATCAACTTCGGATTGCTTTTCTTCAGTTCCTTTCGTATTCGCATAAAATCTTTGATATTTTGCAGCGCCACCTTGAAATCCAGCCGTCTCATGGTGGCGTTATACGATTCTTCGTCGGTGCCGTAAAAACTGATCTTCATGGCATCCAAGCCCGCATCTATGAGCAATCTTGCTGTCTCGGGGAACAGTAACGAAGCGTTGGTGACTATATAGGTCTGCTTTATCCCGCAGGCCTTTGCGAGCTTGATTTTCTCGGGCAATATTGTATCCAGAAGCGGTTCGCCAAACCCGTGCAAATGGACAATGGGTTTAGGGTTTGCACCGGACAGTTCGTTCATGATTTTTTCGAATAATCCAAACTCCATAAAACCGCATTTTCGGGTGAGCGAATCGCGTGGGCACATGACACACCGGGCGTTACAGTGATTGGTGTTTTCGATCAGTATTTGGGAGGGCCAAGGGAGGTGGTATCGGTAGTACGGGTAATAGAGCAGGGGGGACCTGGCCAAGGACAACAGGCACCTTGCAATTTTGTCCCGTGCATTGAGAATCATGTCACTCCTTTGCTTAACGTGGTTGTCATCACACCATCCCAAACACAAGCTGCAGAAAGGTTAAATGAAGATGCAGTTCGTCTTTCTAGTCACCTTCTTGGTGCAGGGCTTCCAGTTCCGGGGCGACGATATCCAGCGCAAAGTGAATTTGCTCGGGGGTATGGATGCAATTGACAAAAAAGCGCAGACGGGCGGAATTGTCAGGAACGGCCGGATAGACCATGGGCAGGGCATCTATTCCTTGCCGGAGGAGGGCTTGAGAGAGTCGTATCGCCTTTATGGAATCCCCGACGATCACTGGAATGACGGGGGAACCGCTGCTGCTCTCGCCGGTATTGAGACCTCTTTCCCGAGCCAGCCTGAGAAAAAGACCTGAGAGTTCACGAAGACGTGTCACTCGTTGGGGCTCTTTCTTGAGCAATCGAATGGCGGCCAGCGCCGCTGCGGCATTCGGCGGAGACATGCCCACGCTGTAGACAAAGCCCGGCGCCGTGTATTTCAGATATTCGATGAGGGCTCCAGATCCGGCGATGTACCCTCCGCAACTGGCAAAGGATTTGCTTAAAGTGCCCATCCATAGTTCCACATCGGCAGGATTGATGCCAAAGTGTTCGCCAATACCTCCGCCCCTTTTCCCTAAGACGCCGATGGAATGCGCCTCGTCCACCATGAGAAAGGCGCCGTGCCGCTTTTTGATCTTAATGAATGCAGGCAGTTCAGGGATGTCGCCATCCATACTGTAGACGCCTTCAATCACGACGAGGGCTCTGCGGAAACGGGGACGTGACTCCCTGAGGATTTTGTCCAGAGCCTGCCAATTGTTGTGGGGAAAAGAAAGGTGCGTTGCCTGGGAGAGTTGGCATCCCTGGAGAACACTGTTGTGGATCAGGGCATCATGAACGATAAGGTCGAGTTTGCCGAACAGATGGCCAATAGTGGTCACGTTGGTGGCATGCCCGCTCACAAAGACCAAGCTGTCCTCTGTTCCAATCAAACCGGCAATTTCTTTTTCAATTTCACGATGCAACGGTCGTTGGCCTGAAGCAATGCGACTTGCCGAAACAGAGGTGCCGTAGCGGTCGATGGCTTCTTTGGCCGCTTGGGAGACGACTGGATCGCCTGCCATGCCAAGATAATTGTACCTGGAGAAGGTGATGTGCTCTCGATTCTCTGCAACAGCGCCGCTGGCGTTGAACCCTTCGTGCTCCCTGAAGTACGGGTTTTCGATACCACGTGCTTTCATTCCCAGCAAGATCTGCTGAAGGTTCCGGTATTCGGGGAAGTCCACAAAAGGCAGACACTCAGGTTGCACCTCACGAATTTTTTTGTGGGCACAGACCCTTGCCACCGGGTCAACGGACTGGCGACCGGAGGAGAGCACCTTCCCCAAAGGTCCGTCTTTGGCTTCAAGACCTCTTCCCGACGATCCTTGCCAGAAAACATGGGTCGCCAGATCGGCAATGCTGGCCCCCATAAAGAGCGCCTCGACCGGAATCTCGATGCCCATGTCTTCCTCGATGGCCGTTTTCAATTCCACTGCCATTAAAGAATCAATGCCCATCGTATTCAAGGGGTCGTGCACATCTACATTGGAGAACGATATCTTGAGAAGAACCGCCACCATTTTTGCAATAGAAGACTGGGTGGCATGGATGCACTCCGATGCATCTTCCGTCTCCAGGTGATCAGATTTTCCCCATGTCTGGTGGGGGATTTCAGGTGTAACTTTTTGCGGATACCCCATGCACTCAGCAACAACGTCCAAGCTGCCTCGGATAAAATGTTCCCGGCAAAGTCGGCGTTTGACCTTTCCACTAGTCGTTTTGGGAAGACTGGAAGTTTTTATGAGTACGATAGCGTAGGCCTGGATTCCATGCTCTCGGGTGACACTTTGGCGAATGGCTCCGATAACAGCCTCAGCGTTAAGTTTTCTGATGTAACGCCGCTCGATTTCCTGCACCACCACAAGCCGTTCTTCATCCCCGACTTCAACGGCAAACGCCGCTCCGCAGCCAGCCCGCAAAGCCTCATGGCTTCTCTCCACAGTCCTCTCTATATCTTGAGGATAGTGATTGAGGCCCCGTATGATGATGAGATCCTTCAGGCGGCCAGTGACAAAGAGCTGGCCGGCATGGATAAACCCGAGGTCTCCCGTGCGCAGAAAAGGACCTCTGCCTGTATTGGCAAGCCTTGCCTGGAAGGTATGCTTCGTATCCTCGGTCCGGTTCCAGTATCCTTGGGCAACGCTTGGCCCTGCGATCCATATTTCTCCTATTGTTTCGTTCTCGCAGGGATTTTGCTTCCTTGGGTCGACGATTACAATCTCATGGTCCAGCGGTGCTCCCCCATTTCCTACCAGTTCGAAGTCGTGCCCCCCGTCTTCTGCTGCCAGGGCAAGACGACCGGCTTTCAACGCCTGTGCGTCCGCCAAGAGGAAAGTTGGTTCGGAACTCTTGTTGCATCCGCAGGCGATAAGCGTTGTTTCCGCGAGACCATAACAGGGCAGATAGGCTTTTTGCCGAAAGCCGCAGGGCTCGAAAACCGCGGCGAAGCGACGGATTGTCTCCCCCCTGACCGGCTCGGCACCGTTGAAAGCGACCTCCCAACTGCTTAGATCAAGTCCTGACTTCTGCTCTGGCGTAATCTTTCGAACACAAAGATCGTAGGCAAAATTCGGCCCGCCACTTGTCGTGCCCTTGTAGTGTGAAATCGCCATAAGCCAGCGGAGCGGTTTTTGGATGAAGTGAACCGGTGATATCAGGATCACATCTCCGCCTGCGTAAACGGGTTGAATGATCCCGCCGATCAACCCCATGTCGTGGTAGGGGGGTAGCCAGATTATGCCGCGGATACTCTGTGAATTTCCAAAGACTGCGTGGATGACGGATGAATTATGGAGCAGGTTTCCATGGCTGACCATTACGCCCTTGGGTGTCCCTGTGGAACCAGAGGTGTATTGGAGGAGAGCGAGGGAATCCGTTCCAACTGGAGGTTCTTGCCAACCATATGCTAGGTCATCGGGAATAGTGTCGGTTGGTATCCATTTGAGATGCGCGAGCTCGGGAGTCTGCTCTATTTGGCCCCTGTATTCTTCCAGGGTAGCTGATGTGGAGAGAGCGACTGTGGCTCCTGAGTCAGATGCAGTCGCTCTAAGGCTTGCCAGAAATTGTTTGGAATGGGGGGGATAGGCTGGCACGGCGACCATGCCCGCACAGAGGCACCCGAAGAACGCCGCGGGAAACTCGGTACCCGGTGGGTAGAGCAAAAGGACTCGCTCTCCCGGAGCGATGTGTGATTGGAGATGGGCTGCAATGGCAAGTGCCCTCCGTTCCAGTTCGCCATAGGTCAGTCTGGTCTCCTGTGATTCTCCATCATTGAGATAGGTGTAGACGGTTTTTTCTCCATGTTCCTGAACTCTTCGGCGTAGTAGATGGATCAGGTTCGGCACGTCTTGCATGCAATTCATTGAGCTCGAGCTGGGCTGATGAGCTTGGCTCAAATTATTTTTCGTGCTGATGTTCATTCCTTCCTTTTTGGTCGAAGAAGCTTGTGGTCATCAAGGTGGCTCTGAGTCTTTTCAATTGCCAATCGTGCATTGCGTCTGAAATGAGAACCTATCACTATCCTTCAGTGAACAAATTGTTGTATTACGCCTTTTCAACAGTGATGCAACTAACCGGGCATGAGGCGATGGTCTCCTCAATGCATTCTTGATTTCCTCTTTCGGGGGGCGGCGGGAAAAACCGGTGGTTAAGCTGCTGTGCGTAAGTTATCGTCAACCCAAGTTCTCTGTCGCGAAATCCCAATTAATCAGTGTGTCCAGTACTGCCTTGACATAATCCAGACGCCGGTTCTGATAATCCAGGTAATAGGCGTGTTCCCACACATCGATGACCAACAACGGTTTCATTCCGGTAGTCATCGGTACATCCGCATTACCGGTCTTGATCACCTGGAGTTTGTTGCCATTCAGCACAAGCCACGCCCATCCGCTGCCGAACTGGGCCATTGCTGCTGTCGCCAACTCTTTCTTGCAAGCATCCAGGGAGCCGAAGGACGTCTCAATCTTGTGCTTCAACGCTTCCGGTGGTGCACCGCCACCATTCGGTCTGAGGCTGTGCCAGTAAAACGTGTGGTTCCATGTTTGTGCCGCATTGTTGAAAATCGCTGTAAACTCGGCCTTTCTGGCTGACTCCGTGATTATTTTATCCAGCAACATGTTCGCAAACTTCGTTCCCAATACCTGCTTGTTGAGATTGTCGACATAGGCTTGGTGATGCTTGCCGTAGTGGAAGCTCACCGTCTTTGCCGATATTACGGGGTCCAACGCGTTGTCGGCGTAGGGCAGGGGCGACAGCCCATGCGGAAAAACGCTTTCATTCATATCCTTGTTCATTGTTTCTTTTTCCTCCATGGCGACGTGGAATCGAAGGGGGTGCTTTTTTGCGAGGCCGCGGGCCGCCAAAATGATAGGAAGTCACCTGGCATTACCAGCTGCCCTAGTTGATGACAGGTATTGTTCCAGTTAAATTCGTTTACTTGTATTCGGCAGCTGCCAGTGTTTTAAAGGTCTGGCTATCGTTGTTATGTGGTTTATGCGATTGGAGTTTAGGAAGCCCTATGCCTTGAAAAAAGCGAGGAGGTCTTCATTAACCTGATTCTTGATGGTCGAGCACATACCGTGGGGCGCACCGCGATAAATTTTCAGGGTGGCATTTTTAACGATCATGGACGTCAGCAGGGCCGAGGCCCCGATCGGAACGATTTGATCGTCGTCGCCATGCAAGGATCAGTGTCGGCACGTTTAATTTTTCGAGATCTTTGGTGAAATCGGTTTCAGAGAAGGCCTTGATGCAATCGATGACGCCTTTGAAACCAGCCGTCATCCCCTGGAGCCAGAACGAATCCCGAAGCCCTTGGGAAACCTGTGCGTCCGGCCTGTTGGCGCCGTAAAACGGCAGGGTGAGATCCTTGAAAAACTGCGAGCGATCGGTAAGGACATTGGCACGGATCTCGTCGAACACCTCAATGGGCAAGCCGCCGGGATTTGCGTTCGTTTTCAGCATCAGCGGTGTCACGGCGCCGATCAGCACGGCCTTGGCCATACGGCTTGTGCCGTAACGGCCTACATAGCGGGCGACCTCGCCGCCACCCGTCGAGTGGCCAACATGGATCGTTTTCTTCAGGTCGAGCGTTTCGACGAGCGTTGCCAGGTCGTCGGCATAAGTGTCCATGTCATTGCCATTCCATGGCTGACTTGAACGCCCATGACCGCGGCGGTCATGGGCGATGCAACGGTAACCATGGGAACCCAGAAATACCATCTGGTCCTCCCATGCGTCCCCACAGAGCGGCCAACCATGGCTGAACACTACAGGCTGACCTGTGCCCCAATCTTTGTAATAGATCTGCGTACCGTCTTTTGTCGTAATCGTACTCATTGGTTGCCTCGTTTGGTATCGACGATGATCATCGACCGCAATTATCCCCGTCATCAAGAATTGAGCGGCGACGCTCCACTGTAGGGAGCGTCCGCCTCAAACACAAAGGTCTGCAAACACACATCCGTCACGGTACTCCATGACAACCCCTTCAGACGGGCGGCGACCTAATCTGCTTGGGGCAGTTTTGGCCGCCGATGTGCCGTCACTTAAGCCGCATGCTGTTCGTGACCGACTTCACTCCTTTTATACTGCGTGTAACCTCTACCGCTTTGTTGATATCGCCTTGAGAGTTGACGAAACCGCTCAGTTGCACGACACCCTTAAAGGTTTCGACGTTGATTTCGGCTGATTTCAGAGTAGCATTCTGCAAGAATTGCTGTTTTGACCTTGCTGGTGATGACCGTATCATCGACATATTCCCCTGTTCCTTCTTGCTTTGCTGTCGATGCGCATCCCATGAAAAATGCCATAAGGGAAACTAAAAGAAATGCGGTAAAAAAATTTGTTCGTGTCATGGTTTGTTCCTCCAAAAGATGAATGAAGATGAATGCTCCCCGATGTTGCGTACAACGAGGTTCTCTTGTACTGCCTTCCCCAAAATCTTTCTATTTGCCGACAACCTTTTCTATCTGGCCGATCTTTTCTTGAGCTTTTCCGCCTAATCCTTCAATTCGGCCTTCGGCTTCCAAGTTGTGATCATCCACAATCTTTCCGGCGATCTCTTTGGCCTTGCCCTTCACTTGGTGCATCTTGCCTTCCGCGGTGTCTTTCGTACTTTGTTTCATCTGTTTCTCCTTTTTCAATTCGGTTGGGGTGCCTGAGGACGGTTGATTGAATAGCCTTCTCGAAGGTCATTGTTGTTTTTTCAGGGACGCATTGAGAGCATTCCAAAAAAAGTGTCTATGAGAAAAGGCTTTCATCCCTTTACTTGTTCCTAAAGCAATCAATGCGCCGGTTTATACCGTTCAGCGTTGCTTCGCTTATCAGTTTGATATTCCATAATAATGGTTCGCGGGGAGTTTGTCGGGTCATTATCGGCAACCCTGAAAAACAGGTCATATTTAACCAACGGTGAAATATGACCTATTTCCAAGCCGCTGTACCGTATGCGTTCCAAGTGGCAGTCGACTCTGTTTGGGGGCGAGTGGTCTAGGTAATCGAAGGTTTCTTCTGTCTTCCAGGTCGTCAGCACGCAAGCGTGAATTGACTGGCTATCCAGTCGAAATGTTGAGAATTATTGAAAATGACAAGTGGCGTAATCTTCCTGAAATGCTGAATAGCGAGTCACGGTGAGCCCTCCTCATGCCAAGTGGCTTGAGGAGGGTGCATAAATCACTCTTGAAGGTTGGATTGCATCAAAGAGTCGGGCATGAGACATGCAACGTTTTTTCAACAGCCTTTCTCTACCTAGAGTCTGTTGTTAACAGGTACAACGTTCAACGCAACTGCTGACATTCCTGGGTGAATGAGGTGGAAATCACACAAAACCCCTGCATTTGCCCCGCCGCCATTACCATTACTTCCCATCGGTATTGTGCCTGCGGATCGCCATCTCCAGAACCAAGGAGGCTCTATGGGAGACTTTATTATTCAGGATTGCACCCTGCTGACCAAAACAAGCGGTTTACCCGCGGCCATCAACCTTCGGGAATTACACGACCGGGTTGCTCTTTGCAGTCAGGATGTGTTGTATCACCACTTCTGCGAAACCCCACTCGTTCCCTCATTTGACAACCCCGACTATCGAAATGATTTCGCGGTATGGGCCTTGTTGCATTTGGGTGATCGGGTGCTGGCCGAACGACTTGGCATTATTAACCCTATACCTTCTCGATCTGGAGAAGTTGCGGGAACAGGTTCTCGATATTATTGACGAACGACTGAACGAAGTGCATGTTGTTCCGTCCTGCCAGCCAGGCGGGGAATTTTTTTTTACCGAGGCGGTGACCGTGGTTTTTGACACGGGCAAACGGATTACCTCTCCGCCAGACATTACCCGAGGCAATCGGCACAATGACCAATGGCAGCATCTATTATCATTTTTTTGAGGCCCGGCGGCGTCAACCCGTGGGCATCGACGATTTCTCTACATGGCTTGGCGGTTTTCCAGGCCAGGAAGTCTGGTGTCGGGCTCTACAGACTGTGGATTTTGTCTTCTTTTCCCTGCCTGAACTTCGTGGTGAGCTGGTGCGAATTCTTGGAAAAGGAGGTGTGGCATGACTAAATTTCTCTCGTCTTACGAAGGCCTGGTAAGTGCGACAGTCCTTGGTGAACTCCGTCAGTTGGGCAATCGGCTGGCTGGCAAGAAGGTCGTGCATGTCAACTCAACCCGGGAAGGTGGCGGGGTGGCTGAGATCCTCGACTGGATGATCCCTCTCATGCGGGATGCCGGGCTCGTTGCCCAATGGGAGGTGATAAACGGGAACAGTGATTTTTATGCCGTTACCAAAAAGTTCCATAATGGGCTCCAGGGGTTCCCTGTCACCATCAACCACCGGGAGTGGCAGACCTACCGGGAGGTGAACGAGGAGAATGCCGTCCGGCTGCGGCCTATTCTTGAGGAGGCGGACTTCGTGGTGATTCATGACCCACAACCGGCTGCGCTGCAGGGACTCTGCCCGGCACGGAAAGGAAAATGGATCTGGCGGGGACATATCGATATAAGCCGGCCGACGCGTTCGGTCTGGCGGGGTCTGCGGCCTTTTGTCTCCGGCTATGACGCCAGCATTTTTTCCATGGCCCAATTTGCCCAGCCATTGCCGCATCCCCAGTTTCTCATCCCACCGAGCATTGATCCCCTCAGCCCGAAAAATATGAATCTCGATCCGGAAGAATTAACCAGGGTGCGCCATCATTACAACCTTGAACCGGACAAACCGCTGCTGGTACAGGTCTCCCGATTCGATCGGTTCAAGGATCCGCTGGGTGTAATTGCCGCCTATCGTCTCGTCCGGAAGATTCAACCGGTGCAACTGGTCCTTGCCGGAGGGGGGGCCACTGACGACCCCGAGGGGCAAGAGGTACTCGATGAGGTTCTCGAAGCAGCAGCGGGGGATCCCGATATTCACGTTCTGCTGCTGCCTTCTGATGCTCACCGGACCATCAACGCGCTGCAACGGCTTGCCGACATTGTGATCCAGAAGTCCACACGTGAAGGATTCGGCTTAACGGTCACCGAAGGCCTTTGGAAGGGGAAGCCGGTTATTGGTGGCGACACCGGTGGTATTCGGCTGCAGGTAGTGAACTATCACACCGGTTTTCTCGTCAACTCGGCCGAAGGGGCGGCACACCGTATCCGGTTTCTGCTTCATCATGAAACCTTGCGGAAAAAAATGGGGAACAGGGCACGGGAGTATGTACGGGAACATTTTCTCCTCACGCGTCACCTTAGGGATTACCTCACCTTGTTTCATATTTTGTGCTCGAAGGAGGATTCCTCCACCCTATATGTCTGAACACTTTCGCGTTTTTGTGGAAGAAGGCGTCATTGCAACCAGCGGAAATAATTCCAGGGAATTTCTCAATGGATAAAGTAGTCATCAATCCATGCAGCACTAATTATAATTCTGAAATTATTAGATTATTTCATTAATCAGTATTTGCATGGTCGTTCTTGGCTGGCATGCTAAAAGAGGTCATATGTAACCGATGGCTAAATATGACCTCTTTTACATTAGAAGACGAGGCGGAGGGTGTTGCGACATGTTGATAAATATCTCTAAAATTCAAAATGTTATACAGATTGATGGTCTGCGCTAAAAATCGGCCCGGGGATTGCTTATCCTATAGTAATTATTTCGCATCAGTGAAACTCGGGCTGGGAGTAGACACCACCGCAATCGCATTGCTTCGACCAACAACTGCACATACAAATATTCGCGGAGAGTTATGGCCAAGAAACTACAAGTTACACAGTAGAGGAAAAAATGGCAGAGAAAGAACATTTCACGACAATACAAGCTCGTGATATCGGAGAAAATCTAGGTGTCGACTGGAGCCGTTTCAACGTGGAGCAGTTCCGAATGGGTTTAAATGTTGAATTGGAACATGGCCTGATCAACCCGTCAACGGACGTAACAGGCGACGCCCCCATACTCACGGGCAAGATTGCACTCGCTCATCTTAACGAGTTTGCGGATTACTATACTCGTTTAAAAAAGATGGAAGGGGAAGCCAAAAAACAAATTAGTCCGGGTTGATTTGAGCTTGAAATAGGCAATTCTTTGATGGCATACCCCGTTGGGTGAGTTCCTCCATGTTAATTTAACCTTTGAAAAGGTTTTTATTTCGATGCCAACTCATTGCAAAAGTACCAACAACATGGCAGGCACCGCCCCTGATGTGGATCAGCACGCTCCTTGGTAATAGTGCCTACAATCATGAAGGTGGAACACCGTGGCATCAAAGAAATCACGTTGGACATACGAAACGATAAAGTGGGAATTCAGCCCTGTCCTTTAGTGTCATCTTCGGTATTGAAGAAAGGCTTTTCGCAGTATCGTGGGCGGCGTTGACGCTCGATAGAGAAACTAAACGCTTCTTGCTTAAAATTGAGAAAGCTATCCTCGAAAATGCACCGAGAATCGATAAAGACAAAATGGCCAAACATGGCAAACCAAGCATGGACTAAACAAATTCATTCATACTACGGGATTGAAATGGCCCCTGTTCCTACGTCTTTTTTTCCTGTGTAACTTTATCAAGACTGATTGCTTTTATAGCTTTCGAAAACATGCATAGGGCAAGTTTTCGATATACAACAAACGTGGAGGAAAAAAATGAAACGATTAATGGTTATGCTTTCCATGGTGGCAGTTGTTTTCTTTTCTACCCAATCTTTTTGTGCGGACCAAGCGGCTATCAGTAAAAATGTGGATGAAGTTGTTGCTGCCATCAATGGTGGCAAGGGGGCTGCAAGCTATACCCCTGATGCTTACACGCCATATGTGTTTATCATGGAAGCAGAAGGTAAACTCATAGTGCATCCGACCTTGGCAGGGAAGGATCTGAAAGTCGAAGGTATGCCAATTTATGAGGCAATAAAGGCTGCAACTCCTCAAGGGGCTTGGGTTAAATATGTATGGAAAGAAAAAGATAAAAATACCTACATAAAAAGGACAAGTAACAATCTTATTGTAGGTAGCGGATATTAAATTTCAGAAAAAAATAGTTTTTTTATAGGGATTCCTTATGGAATCCCTATTTTTGGTATATCGGAAGTCGATAGGTATTATCAATTAAAATTTAAAGTTTACAAGATAATATAACCAGCTAGTAATCCGTATATTATATCAAAACTTTAGCCAGTTGACAGCGTTTAACCTGTTCGGAAAGGATGTTTTTTACACCCAAATCAACATGGAAAAATCATGTCGAAATAAAAACTGTTAATCACCCCGCCCTTTTGTTTAAGCCATCATTGATGGAAAAACTTTAATTTCGCAAGGAGCAAGGAAATGAAAACAATACCAGTATTATTAATCGTCGCTTTTGTCTTTGGGATATCGACTGTCTCCGTCGCCGCTCAAGCAGAAGACTATTCGAGCACTATTAAGGTGTTTCAACATTCGCCAGCATTGGGAAAATTCTTCAAGAATGCATATGGCTACGCTGTATTTCCAACTATCGGTAAAGCTGGTTATGTTGTCGGTGGCTCCTATGGCACGGGGCAGGTCTATCGCCAAAATAAGGTCACAGGGAAATCAACGGTGATGGAGGGGTCAATAGGTTTCCAAGCGGGTGCGGAAGCCTTCAGCCAAATCATCTTTTTTGAAAACAAGCAGGCATATAATAAATTTACCAACGGAAATTTTGAATTCGACGCCACCGCTCAGGCTGTCGCTATAACGGCGGGAGCCGAGGCCCAAGTCGGAACCGCAGGTGCTAGTGCCAGCGTAAGTGGCGGTCCGAAGACTGGCGCCCAAGCGAAAACTAACTATGTCAATGGAATGGCTACTTTTGTGCACGCCAAGGGCGGTCTTATGTTAGAGTTTTCCCTCGGAGGGCAGAAATTCACCTTTGAACCTCTATAAACTTGAGGATTCCGTGAACATGGCGGTCATCAATAAATAGAATAGTAGTTACTATAGCGGCTCCCTTTTTCTTGGACGCAGAAATGCGGTGAATTGAGTGTTCAAGGAGGTGGCCGATGAAAGACGAGAATAGCAGGACCGGCGCAGAGTCGTGCGAACGCAGTTCGCACGGCGAAGCGGCGGGGAATACGAGGTGGAGCGTGGGCAGGAAGAAGGAGGCCGTACTCCGTCTCCTGCGGGGTGAGTCGCTGGACGCCCTGTCCCGAGAACTGGGAGTTGAAATCTACAGGCTGGAGGAATGGCATCGAAAAGCGCTCCATGGCATTGATTCCGCCTTAAAGGTTCGGCAAGGTGATCCAATGGCTGCCGAACTGGACGCGGCCATGCGCCGGATCGGTGAAATCAGCCTGGAGAACGAGTTGTTGCGGGAGAAGGCGAGGCGAGCGCACCCTTTAGCGACGAGGAGATCGAAGAGATGAGCGCTACGATTTCCCTCTCCACAGGCAAAACCTAAGGCGTGGCAAGAGTCTGCTCCGCATGGGGCGTTGCCCGCTCGTCCCACTATGCCCGTAAGGCTCGAAGGATTTATTCGACGCATCCTTCAAAGCGCGGCCCGAGGCCGTTGCTCAGCGACGAGGAGTTGCTCGCGCTCATTCGCGATGACCTAGTCAACTCCCCGTTCATCGGCGAAGGACATCGCAAGGTGTGGGCGCGCCTCCATTTTGTAAAGGAATCAAGATCAGCCGAAAAAGGGTGCTGCGCATTATGCGGCAAGAGCATTTACTCTCACCCCACCGAGTTGTTCAGGGACAGCCCAAGGAACATGACGGCAAAATCATCACGGCAGCTCCTGACATTATGTGGGGCACTGATGGCACCAAGGTGTTCACCATCGAAGAGGGCTGGTGTTGGCTCTTTGCCGCAGTCGAACACTGGAACGCCGAATGCGTCGGGTGGCATGTCGCCAAAACAGGGGACCGGTTTGCAGCCCTACAGCCGCTCGCCAAGGGACTGAAACAGCGATACGACTCCGTGGGCGAAGGCGTTGCCCGTGGCCTGACCTTGCGGATGGATAACGGCAGCCAGTACCTTTCGGATCACTTTCAGAATCAGATCAAATTCTGGGGCATGGCACCCAGCTTTGCCTTTGTGGCGCAACCAGAGACCAACGGCGTCGTGGAACGGTTCAACAAAACCCTCAAAGAACAGATTGTTAATGGCCGTCTCTACCGAAATGTCGAGGACTTACGGGCTGCGGTCGGAGCTTTTATCGAAACATACAACCGGCATTGGTTGCTGGAGAAACTCGGATGCAAGAGTCCTTGGCAAGCTCGGCAAGAATTCGACAACCAATTGTTCAAGGCGGCAGCGTGATTCTTAACTTGTGTCCAGGGAACCGGGCGCGCTACAACACTTATATAATTCAGATTTTTTGGGCATTTTGAAATTCTCCTTTATGTTGAAATCATAACCAATAGTAAAAATCGTCACCTTGCCACGAAGAACACCGCAAACACCATCTTTCAGGTCCAGGTAAGCCTTTGTCATTCATCCTCGACGGCAATGCGCCCCCCTGTCATGATGCAATTACCTCATCTATGCATTTCTCATCACCTCCCTCAGGGATAAATTGATACGGTGGTTGGGCCTAATGATTCTGGTCTGATATTTGCCCAACTCGTAAACTGCGATCATATGATAACCTCATAAAAATGAGGTATAGGATTGCCCTCAAACAGAAGTCGTACCCGCTCGCTCGCTTGGTTGTGCGCATCACTACTATTCATTGCCTTGAAATCATCTTGATTTTCAAAAACAGCGACAGCTGCATAATGGCCGGCCCCTAGAGGCCTTAACAACTTTCTTCCGATAAAGCCTTTGAAGTTGGCGAACTCTTTGTTTGTCTGAGAAAACCACTCACGAAATTCAGTATCCTTTCCTGCTTTTATGGGTGGAAAAGTAATCATAACGGCAAACATAATGTCACCTCGCTGTAAACAATCTGAAGGATACTAAGGCTAAGGCTATCCATAGCTACTTTCATGATTTGATTCCTTTCACAAATACCGACATAAGCGGTTCTTCAGAATACACTTCACCCGGACCAAACCGGAAGTGACCCTGGCTATCCGATCAACGATCCGCCCGCTTGGACTGATCGTCAAACATCCGCTTGGGGGGAACAGAATGATTTGGCTCACCGCCCACGAGAATATCCCTAAACGGCGACCGACATATTTCTGAATCTGGAGATCACCTCCCAACTTTCAATGCTTAAGACGCTCTTCTTCCAGCATTTTTTTTAAATAAAGGACAGCTTTTTCCAGCAGAAACCTGTTGCCGATCATAGCAAAGAGCTGTAAGGCCTCTAACGCAATCTCTGGTGTTCCGATGTCCCGAAGAGCCTCTATTGAGGCAACTTCATACCCTGTAAGCCTTATGTGCTTGTTGCTAGTTTCGGGGACGTTGACGTTTGAACAAGCCTTTTCGCTGCCAGCTGCGGACTCTTTTTTTTCGTCCATAAATCCACTCTGAGAACCTTCCTTGTCCATATCTCCCGGAGCATCGTATCGAACACAGGTGCCGTCTTTCATGTTCCCCCTCTCTATCAAACCATGCTCCGGTCCTGTTGACATACCGCTCTTTGGGTTTTCAAGGCTTTCATTCCCCAATAAAGACTTTCAGTACTCTTCCAAATGATGCCACTCCGCATTTTCAAGCCAGTTTCCCGGTTCAGGTTTAGTCACGAACTCGACGATGTTTTCCATAATCCGCAAATGCTTTTCTTCTTCCTTAGCAAATCGTAAAAATATCTCTCGGCCAGGTGTTCCTGCGAGCAACTCAGCTTTTTCTAAGTAAAAGTTATAACTCATATCCTCGATTGAGCACGCTTTCCTGTATTCCTCGGACTCTTTCATGGAGTCGATGTGCAGTTCTTGTTTTGCCGCCTTCATCCCCACAAAAACATTTTTAACATTATCTAAAATTCTGGTCTCTGAAAGTTGTAGGTTACTTTCATTCCTACTTAATCCCTCTATTACTTTGAAATGCTTTACTTCCTCATCAGCTAGCATCGAAAATATATTGGCAAGACCAAGGACATGGCATCCCTTTGACAATAGACGATAATATGCCTCTCCGTCTTTCTCCATTTGCATTGCGAATTCATAAACATTCATACTTTTCTCCGTACATCAATATTTTTATGAAACCTTTAAAAAGGAACCTGCTTATGAAACGGAAAAAACACACGGTTGATGATTTTTTCCCCACAAACTGGACTAAACCTAAGTGATCCTGCATCGAAAGCATTACTTCATGCAATCATGATTTAACTGAATTTCCGAGTATTCGATGCGATCACGTGCAATACCTTCCATTTTGTGAGCAGGCCCCTTGCAGAGTATTCATTTATTTGCCCGCACTCCCTTGTACTTTGCATATAAGTCATGGACCCTGTGGCGAAGGCTTTTGATTTTTTCAGAATCAACGGCAGTCGCCCAGCGGGGTTCACTAATCGAATAGATCATATTTGCCAGATCATCGAGGGTGTGTTCGACAGCAAGACACCATTCATCAGTACAAATTTTTCCCATTTCCGCAGTCTCTTCAATTTCCAGTTCCAGCAATTGGGTCGATTTATCCAGATGTTTCATAAATTCACGATGACCAGCCAAAAAAGATTCGACCATCTCGTTTTGTCGTTTCATAATCGTTCTCCTTCTCAGGCAAATAGGATTAATCTTTATCAGATAGTTGGCGTGTGCCGAGTGACACCTGGATCCTGTCGGCATGTCCGCCAAGTCTTGCGACAAGACAAGACTTGAATGTGGATTCAAATATCCCAAGCACTGCAGCAGGATTTGAAATTATCGTTCTAATGCCTACCGTCTTTCCTGCTATTATCGAGCAAGCCACTATATCGCTCCAGGCGCTATTGAGAATATCCTTGGGAGCGCAAAACTTCGCATAAGCCACGAACGCACAAGGACTCGAAGTCCCCCCTCGATCAAATGATGCCTCAAGGAGAGGCTTGATCCGTCCAAGTTCGAATTGTCGACATGTACAGGGCATGCTGTTTCCTCATCAGTTAGGTTAGGTAGGCACAGGAAAATATGTCCCTTTCAACCACCGAAATCGTAATCAAAAAGAACCCCGGCCGTGTTATTGTATTTATCGTTGAGTTCTGAAAACTTAGCCTGAATCTCTTTCTGGTCAGGTTTCCATGCAAGAGGACACTCTGTCCGCAGTTTATCAATCCTCTCATCCAACTCAGACATGACTATATGCAACCCGTTTACCTCCTCATACATCCGTTGCTTCTTTTCGGTCGGCAACTCATCCATTTTCCGCAGCACATCGTACAATTTTGCTTTCCACAAAGTGAGCTCAATATCTAAATTTTTACAATAATCTTTCACTTGCATAGCATCCTCCTTGTATCTATTAATTTACTAAGAAATGAATCAAGTCTGAGACTTGAAACAACAATTGATAAAATAAATTTTACTTTTAAAAATTATGCTAAGCTTACGTAAACAAATACGTAATCGTCAGGAAATATGTAAGCACATCATCATCTCTGCAAATATTCACTTTCGTATTTTTAGTCAGTTGTTTCATCATGCCGGCAGTAATTTCTGCCAAAGTCATAATCTCAAGTTCTGCTGGCTTATGCATGCCTTTACAAACTGTACAGGCGCAGTTAATTGTCCGACTATTCATAGCACCTCTGTGTACGCGGATAATTTCTCGCTGCATCTCGAGGCAGGATCGCTTGAATCCCTTCTCTGTCATTTTTGTAGGCATGCCGAAAGTTATTGGGCATAATTTCCTGTTGATCTCTACCTGCATATCAGCCCTTGCCTCCTCGCCATCAACCAGTTCAAGATAACCTTCCGCAGCTTTGCCCCATACTGATTGCCGCTACGATGAGGGCAATTATCGGAAGTCACCCCGTTATATTCTTATTTTGTTTGTATATTTTGGAACTATTATGATAAGAGGTTCAAGAAATGACAATGGAACAAAATGCGGTATAGATTGGATAACGAATCCACCTTATCATTGACAGCATCGTAGACCCTTAAGAGTCTTTATCCATGACAACATGGGAGGCAAGACATCAAGATGACGAGACTTTCTGTCAGCATCATTTAAATGCTCGCAGCTCCTTTTTAGGATTTACCGAAACCCACATGAAATGATCTAGAGACGAGATGCTTCTATTCATTTCCTGTTTTACGAGACAGTTTGATATCCGATACAGCAATTCATCGGGGTCACATGGTTTCTGCAGAAAATCATCCGCTCCCAGTCGCAACGCATCAACAGCGGAATCCATATCGCCATAGCCGGTCAAGATGATAACCATAGTCCGCGCCTCTCTCTTCTTGGCAGCCTTCAAAACCTGGAACCCATCGAGCCCTGGCATTATCAAGTCCGTCACCACGATATCGAAATGACCGCTCTTGATCATGTCGACAGCCTCTTCTCCGTTTGCCGCCACCGTCAATTCGAGTGCATCATTTGCCAGTTCCCTCGATAAGCTGTTCAAAACGAGCCGTTCATCATCTACCAGCAACATTGATTTTCGTTTCATATGATCCTGTCCTCAGATTGTGCGGCAGCCTGATGCTTGACGATTCAATGAGAGTAGAACTCTCGGTTGCGCCCCACCCGGCATACAGTCGCTCCGCCTAGGCATGAATCCGTAGCATGCAACTCACGCCAAGTGCACATGCATACAGTCCGACTCCGAATATAGTGTGTGTAACCAGGCTCTTCAGTCTGGCCTGCTTTGGATTTGGCGCTCTTGAGGCAGCAATGCCAAGCCCGAACGATGGTTGCATGATGAAAAACGGAAACACTACGGTGGCAATGCCGTAGAGAAGGGCGGGCAGCAAAGTTGGCCGCGCAAGCCAGTCACCTGATGCAAGGACAAACACAAGTGCGAACAGGATACCAATAGCGTAGTGGGCAATCCAGCCAACTGTGCACTCAAAGGGTTTCGGTGGCGCAGCAGTGATACTAGCATGCCTAAAAGTGCCCTCCAGCATGTGGTAAAGCCAGCGTCCAAGCAAACAGTAGTTGAGCGATGGAATACTGAATGTATGCTTTAAAAACAGATTCCAAAGGTCCATGGTTAGACTTGCGCCAATACCAATGGTAATTGCGCCAAGGATGTAATTTGTTACAATGCTCATGCACTACCTCGACACTTTATCCATGACAGCAGCGGTAAGACAAAGGCATTCAAAGGATGAGACGTTTGTCAGCATCATTCTCGTATGCCACGAGAAAGCTTTTTTTCTGTTTTATGAAGCAATCTGGACAGATACCATGGGAAACATACATCCCCTGTGTTTCATTGAGGTACTCTTCCAGCGTATACCACGGCCCTTTGCCATGTTCTCCTGATCGATCGTCCCGTATTTTTCTGCAGTAAGAGCAAACCGGCAGAAGGTTTTCATACAAGAAAATTTTCCTCGCCATTTCCTGTTTCACGAGACAGTTTGATATCCGATACAGCAATTCATCGGGGTCACATGGTTTCTGCAGAAAATCATCGGCACCCAGTCGCAACGCATCAACAGCGGAATCCATATCGCCATAGCCGGTCAAGATGATAACCATAGTCCGCGCCTCTCTCTTCTTGGCAGCCTTCAAAACCTGGAAACCGTCGAGCCCTGGCATCATCAAGTCCGTCACCACGATATCGAAGTGACCGCTCTTGATCATATCGATAGCCTCTTCTCCGCTTGCCGCCAGTGTCACTTCGAGTTCGTCATTTGCCAGTTCCCTCGATAAGCTGTTCAAAACGAGCCGTTCATCATCTACCAGCAACATTGATTTTCGTTTCATATGATCCTGTCCTCAGATTGTGCGGCAACCTGATGCTTGACGATTCAATAAGAGTAGAACTCTCGGTTACGCCCCTCCCGGCATACAGTCGCTCCGCCATGTACAATCATTCTGATCACAGAATTCTTTACCGGTTTGGAAACACGGGATTCCACCCTTCATCTCCTGGATTGATCGAATCAGTTCCCGTTTGGCTTTCCATCCAATTTGGTTCTCGATAGTTTTGGTTTTTTCTCCGACCTGCATCGTGTTCATGGTTGCCCCCTAATCAAGCACAACTTCGATTCCAGCTGGTGATGTTGCAACTAAAAATACCAACTGAACACGAAGTAACAATGGGATAAGATTAGAAGGAAATCTGATAGTAAATTTATCAGATGAGAGGATGTATCATGAGGAGGACAGAGACCAAGCCGTGCCATAGGCAGCCTGGAAAAAGACGTATTCAAGCTCGAAATAATGAAGAGATCGAGCCTGAATAGTAAATGAAAAGGAGATCTGGAGGGCACCCAGAGCCGACACTTATTCAGTGTTGAGCGAAAGCACGGTCTGGAGGTTGGTTTTCAGATGGGATATATCAAGTTTTTTTCTGATGTTTTTTCGATGAACATCGATTGTTCCCGGCGAGAGCTGCAGGATCTCGGCAATTTCCTTGCTCCGCTTCCCCTGCTTGACCAAGTTGGCAACTTGAATTTCCGTCGGGGTGAGCCGAGTCATTTTGGTGGAATATTTGCTGGCGAAAGGGGAGGTTAATTCCCTGATGTTGGCCCGAAGGATATCGGCTAATACCTGTTGCTGCTCGGTCAGCCGAGTTTCATACAATCGGTCGAAAAAAGGTTCAACCAGCTTGGTGGCATTGGCGAACACCTGCTCGGCAAGCTGATTTCGATCTTCTTCCCGTTTTTTCAGCAACACCGTCAGGGCGATGTTTGCTTCGGACAGTTCGACAGTCCGCTCGTGCACCCGTTGTTCCAATGCCGCCTCAAATTCCTTCAACCGGGTAATGTCGGTGATGGTCCCGATTATGCGCAGGGCCTTTCCTTGTTCATCCCTCGCAATCGCCTTGCCCCGGGACAGCATCCACTGCCAACCACCGGTCTTGTTGCGAACCCGGTACTCCACCTCATAGCGCGATGTTTCCCCGAGGACATGGGCCTTACGTTGGGCCAGCACTCGTTCCCGATCATCGGGATGCAGCAGGTTTTCAAAAAAATACTCGCCGCTGAAGGCCTTGTTCTCCTCGTAGCCTAAGGTATGATACCAATTTTCTCCGTAGTACACTTCCCCTGTACGCAGGTTGCGTTCCCAGACACCGTTGGAAGCGGCGTCCAGAGCCTGTCGAAAACGTGTATCGCTTTCACGCAACTGCGTTTCCACCAATCGGCGCTGACGTATTTCCTCGTCGAGTTCTTGATTCCGCAAGGCCAGCATTTGCAGGAGGTTTTGTTTGTCAAGACAGCGCTGGATTCGAAGAACAAGTTCATCGACCTCACAAGGTTTCAGGGTGAAATCGTCGGCTCCAAGGCGTAAAGCATCAATGGCGGATTGCATGTCGCCATAGCCGGTAAGAATAATGACACCAGTTGTTGGTGTGTTGCTTTTAACGGCCTTCAGCACAGCAAAACCGTCAACATCAGGCATCATCAGGTCGGTGATCACCAGGTTGTACGCCCCTCCCTTGAGAGCGCTGATCGCTTCGCTGCCGCTGGCTGCAGGGGTGACGGTAAACCCTTCCGCCCTGAGATCGCGGGTAAACGCATTCCGGATAAGTTTTTCATCATCGACAAATAAAATGGATATCTCTGATCGCACTTTCCCCTCCATCAAATATCAAGCCCCCTTGCCGCCACGGCGATTCATTAATAAAAGCGAGACTGCCTGACCCAGATCTCATGAAGTGACTGCAGCGCCTTTAATAGGCAGCAGGATAGTGAACGTGGTGCCCTTCCCTAACTCGCTCTCCACATGAATCTCCCCCTGGTGATTTGCAATAATGCCATGGCTGACCGACAGGCCAAGACCAGTCCCTTTCACCTCCGACTTGGTTGTAAAGAAAGGTTGAAAGATGAGATCCCTATCCGAAGGCTTTATGCCGATGCCGTTATCCTTGATCGCCACCGCCACCTTCTCCTGGTTCTCCAGTCGGGTGCTGACGGTTATGACGCCGCCGGGCTGAAGACAGGCATCCGCCGCATTCGTCAGCATATTGAGAAACACCTGTTTGATCTGGTCAGAAACCGCCTCGATCTGTGGTAATTGTTCAGCATAATCGCGTACCAGCGAAATCCTCTTTTCCTTGAAATCGTTTTTATGCAGCAGCAGTATAGCGTCGAGGGTTTTGTGTATATCCAAAAACCTTTTGGTGCTCGAACTGGGACGGTTGAAATCCTGGAGGTCACGGATCAGGTCCCTGATTCGATTGCTTTCTTCAATGGCCTCCTCCAATAACTGCCTATCTTCTGCCTCCAGCACCGCTCTCTTTTTTAATCCTTTGAGGACTGACTGAATACCCTGCAAGGGGTTGTTGAACTCATGCGCAATGGAAGCAGAGAGTTTCCCGATCGCCGATAACTTTTCCGCATGCAGATACTGTTTCTGGGATTGCTGCAATTCAAGTGTTCGGCGCTCTACCCGGTGCTCAAGTTCTCTATTGAGAAGCTGAAGCTCCGCCGCAACCATTTTGCGCTCAGCCACTTCCTGCTCAAGTTGGATGTTCACTTCCTCTGTCTGCTGCCGGGCGAGAATGGCATCTTGCATCATGTTGATGGTGGAGTGGCGGGAATCAAGCAGTTTGACTGTTGGTGGCCTTCAGTTCATCGACGGACACTCGGAGGCGATCCTCAACTCGTTTACGCAAGAAGGCTTCCACAATAGATGGCGTCAACGCTTCCAGTGATTCTTGCTCTGCCTGAGAATAGCCTCCTTCGCGGTTGCCCACAGCGAGGAGACCGATGACGCTCCCGCCGTGTATTAGTGGTACGCCGAGAAAGGATGTCAGCGGAGGATGTTTTTCGGGCAGGCCGATGCTGTCCGGGTGATTCGCGGGATCATTGGTGAGCAAACTCTTACCGTCCAAGAGAACCCGGCCGTATATGCCGTGTATCTTAAAGTTTCCGGGTGACTTGCCATGCCCACAGAGTTCGATAATATTGCATGCTTCCCAACCAGGGTTACTGATGGCGATGTCCTCGAATCCGGCTTTATTGATATCGCCAATGAACCCTATTTGGCTTTGCGTGATTTTCTCGGCAATTTTCAAACAAGCACGGCCTAGATCTTCCTCCGTCTCGCACGTCAAGGCAGCTTGCAGTATCTGATTGATCCCCGCCAACCGTTCCTTGCTCTCGTACAGTCGACGCTCCGCAGCGTGTTTGTAGAGTGCCATCTCGATCTGAATGTGCAGTTCGCGCTCGTTGAACGGCTTGAGAATATACCCGAAAGCTTCCGCCTGTCGTGCTCGCTCAACCGTGTCCGCGTCGGAGTGAGCTGTCAGGAACAGAACCGGTAGGTGACACTCGTGATGAATCATCTGTGCTGCCGTGATACCATCTATCGCACCGGCCAAGCGGATGTCCATCAACACCAGTGCTGGTCGCTGCTTTCGGGCGAGTTCGACTGCCTCCTCGCCGGTCGCGGTGATGCCGGCCACGCCATAGCCCAGTTGCCGGACTTTGTTGGCGAGGTCTTCAGCGACAATACCTTCGTCTTCGACAATCAAAATAGAGAGAGTGCTCATGATTGCAACCCGTTCAAGGAGAATGTGACTCGGAATTCGGCGCCGGGGCCCATTCCTGTATCCACAGTACCACGCAACTGGCCAGCTAGTATTTGCACGAGGCGCAGGCCCAACGATTTGGATTGCCGCCAATCCAGGCCCGCCGGAAGACCGATGCCGTTGTCACACACCTGCAAGCAAACAGTATTGGTGGCGGGATCGTGTTCCATGGCCACGGTTACTGCGCCGCTGCTGCTATTGGGAAAGGCATGTTTAAGAGCGTTGCTGGCCAGTTCGTTGAGGATCAACCCGCAAGGCACAGCTTTTTCGATCGATAGGGTCACGGGTATGAGCGCAAGGTTAAGCTCTATCTTTTCAGCCAACGAACCATGGGTACGCCAGAGAGAGTGCAGCAGGCTGATGGCGTAATCGGCAAAGTTCAATTGTGCCAGATCGCTCGCCTGGTACAATTGCTCGTGGATCAGTGCCATTGAGCGGACGCGGTCACGTACGTCGTTGAGTTCGTTGCGCATGAGGTCGTCGGTCAGGCTATCGGATTGCAGACTGACCAGACTGGAGATGACCTGGAGGTTATTCTTCACCCGATGATGTATTTCCTTGAGCATCACCTCTTTTT
>CAVTDN010000003.1:0-93604 GCA_963733595.1 uncultured delta proteobacterium
TTCAAACGCCTCCGCAAACGCAATCCTTCAGTTGAGCTTGTCCGAATGCCGATTTGAAAAGGAGCTCCATTCATGAACATCAGTATCACGACCATCCGCCACCTCCTTCTTCGTTTGCGAGCGCGCCTCGGCAACACCAATCCGGCACAAAAATATGCCTCCGGCGAACCTCCGCTGCGATCAGGATTGTTCACCGCCGACCAGATGGAGCATCATGGCAAGGCCCTGGCAGCCTCGCATACCCTGATTTCGGGAACCCCCCAGGACCGCCTGCTCAAACGGTTGGCTGATAACGAAAATATCCTGCTGGGAGTGCGCGACCTCCTGACGGAGGCGGTTCAAGCTAGCCGAAGAATTGCTCCGGCAGGGGAATGGCTGCTCGATAACTTCTATTTAATCGAAGAACAGATCCGAACGGCGAAACGGCATTTGCCCAAGGGATACAGCAAGGAACTGCCGCGCTTACAGAATGGCCAATCAGCCGGGCTGCCACGGGTCTATGACATTGCTCTGGAAACGATTGCGCACGGCGACGGGTTGGTCGATCCGGAGAGTCTCCGCAGTTTCGTCACCTCCTATCAGACGGTGACCATTCTCACCTTCGGTGAATTGTGGGCCATCCCCATCATGCTGCGCCTGGCGCTGGTTGAAAATCTTCGCCGAGTTGCCGTCCGGGTGGCCGCCGACAGAATCAATCGCAATCTCGCCAACACCTGGGCGGACCAGATGATCGAAGTCGCCGAAAAGGATCCGAAAAGCCTGATTCTGGTGATCGCCGACATGGCTCGGTCGAAACCGGATCTGGTGAGTTCCTTTGTTGCCGAGCTTGCGCGTCGTCTCCAGGGGCAGAGCCTGGATCTGGCCTTGCCGCTCACCTGGATTGAACAGCGTCTGTCCGAGACTGGACGGACGATTGAGCAACTGGTACGGGCGGAAAATCAGCAGCAGGCTGCTGACCGGGTTTCCATAAGCAACACCATCAACAGCCTTCGGTTTCTCGGGGCAATGGACTGGCGCATCTTTGTCGAGACGATGAGCGTCGTTGAGCAGACCTTGCGCGAGGACCCTGCAGACGTCTATGACAAGATGGATTTTGCCACCCGTGATCGCTATCGCCATGCAGTGGAAAAAATAGCTAAAAAGAGTGCCTGTTCCGAAAACGAGGTGGCACGCAAGGCAATCCAGTTGGCGCATGCGGCGGCCCAAAAAGACGGCGACGCCCCTGTCGCCCATGTGGGATTTTACCTGGTCGACAAAGGACGAAGACAACTCGAGCAACTGGCCAAAATTCGCCGGTCAGCGTTGACTGTTTTAGCCTCAACCAGCCGCCGTTTTCCTTTCCCCCTCTATAGCGGCGCCATCCTCCTCCTGACTGCAATCTTTGCCTGGCTTTTAATGGCAAAGCTCACTGATGCCGGCCTCCATGGAGGGCTCCTGGGCTTCATGGGCTTGCTTGCTGTGCTTGCCAGCAGTCATCTGGCCGTTGCCCTGGTGAATTGGCTGGCAACCTTGCTGGCAACGCCCCGGCCGCTGCCGCGCATGGATTTTTCCAAAGGGATCCCGCAGGAATTGCGCACCTTGGTGGTGGTGCCGACAATGCTCACCAGCGAAGAGGGTATCGGTGAGTTGGTCGAAGCCCTGGAAGTCCGTTTCCTGGCCAATCAGGATGATCATCTCCATTACGGCCTGCTCACCGATTTCCGTGATGCCGATGCAGAAAACTTGCCGGAAGACGTACCCTTGCTGCAATTAACCCAACAGCGCATCGAGGAGCTGAATGCCAAGTACCGAAATCCTGCCGGCGACACCTTTTTCCTCTTTCATCGCCCGCGCCGCTGGAATGCGCAGGATCGGATCTGGATGGGCTACGAGCGCAAGCGCGGCAAACTTGCCGACTTGAACTGGCTGCTGCGCGCCGGCCCGGATACCGCCATCGGAGAACGCTTCTCGCTTGTTGTCGGGACGACAGCCATTCTGGCCAACGTCAAATACGTCATCACCCTGGACACGGATACCCAGCTGGCACGGGATTCAGCCTGGCAGTTTGTTGGCGCCATGGCGCACCCCCTCAATCGGGCCTGCTATGACGAGGACAAACAGCGGGTGGTATCCGGCTACGGCATCCTCCAGCCGCGGGTGGCAATCAGCCTGTCCGGCACAAACCGCTCCCTGTATGCCCGCTTGTGCGGCAGCGAACCTGGCATCGATCCGTATACCCGCGCCGTTTCCGACGTCTATCAGGATCTGTTTGACGAAGGCTCGTTCATCGGCAAGGGCATCTATGAGGTCGATGCATTCGAACGCGCCCTGGACAACCGATTCCCGGACAACCGCATCCTCAGCCACGATCTCCTCGAGGGCTGTTATGCCCGCTCCGGGTTGCTGAGCGATGCCCAGCTCTATGAAGAATATCCGTCACGCTACAGCGATGATGTGAGCCGTCGACAACGATGGATTCGCGGCGACTGGCAGATCGCGCAATGGGTAACGCCAGTCGTTCCCGGTTCGGATGGGCGTCTGCGGAAAAACCCGCTGACCCCGCTGTCGCGCTGGAAGATTGGCGACAACCTCAGGCGCAGTCTCGTTCCAGCCGCCTTGATGCTCCTGTTGCTGCTGGCCTGGACCGTGTTGCCGTCGGCCTGGATGTGGACTTTGGCTGTGCTGGGGATCATCCTGATCCCTTCCCTGATCGCCTCAATATGGCAGGTATTGCTCAAGCCGGTTGACGTTCCCTTTGGTCAGCACCTTGCCGCCGCCGGACGTTCAACCAGCCAATGCCTGGCACAGGCTGCCCTGACACTCACCTGTCTCCCCTACGAGGCGTTTTTCAGCCTGAATGCAATTGTACGAACGGCCTGGCGCCTCCTGATCACCCACCGGGGCCTGCTCGAATGGAACCCGTCAAGCGGATCGTGCGCCAAACGGACCACCCTCACCGATGCATGCCGGACCATGTGGATTGCCCCGGTTCTTGCCCTCTCGACAGTGATAGTCCTTGCCTACTTCCGGCCAATCTCATTCTTGGCGGCGGCGCCTCTTCTGGCACTCTGGCTGGCTTCACCTGTTATCGCCTGGTGGATCAGCCGGCCGCTCGCTCATCGCCAAGCACGACTTTCTTCCGAACAGACCTTCTTTCTCCACGTCATGGCTCGAAAAACCTGGGCTTTTTTCGAAACCTTCGTCGGTCCGGAGGATCATTGGCTGCCGCCCGACAACTTCCAGGAGCATCCCGCTCCTGTGGTTGCGCATCGCACCTCGCCCACCAACATGGGATTATCCCTGTTGGCCAATCTCTCTGCCTGCGATTTTGGCTATATTTCCCCAGGAAAGCTGCTCGAACGCACCACCAGCGCCCTCCGCACCATGGATACCATGGAGCGGTATCGAGGCCACTTCTATAACTGGTACGATACCCAATCGCTTCGCCCCCTGTTGCCCCTCTATGTTTCGTCGGTCGACAGCGGCAATCTTGCCGGCCATCTGCTGATTCTGCGACAGGGCCTACTCGCTCTTGCCGACGATACGCTTTTGGGAAAGCGATTCTTTGAAGGCTTAGAGGATACCCTTGGCATTGCTCTGGAAGCGGCAAGTACAGCACCGAAAACAAAGGCTCGGCTCGTGCAGCTGCATCAGGAAATTGCGGCGACAATCCGTTCCCAACAGCCCGCCGTCCTGACGACGTTGCAACTGGAGCTTGCGCACTGGGCAACGTCTGCGGCGGAGATGGCAACCGGCATGGAAAATGGGGACACCGATTCCGCTGCCCCCTTGCAGTGGTGGTTGAACGCCTTTGTCCGGCAGTGCCGGGATGGGCTTGACGAGTTCTTGTTCCTCGCTCCGTGGCTGGAGAACACGGCCGTTCATGATGGCCCCGAAAAGTTACCTGATCTCGACCGGATGCCGACCCTGCGCGAACTGGCAGCCTTGGCGGGACACATCTTACCGGCGCTTGAAGATCGCTTCGCCCTGCGGGCAACACCCGAGGAAAAGAGGTGGCTTGAGGCGCTTTGTCCGCTGGTCAGGGAGGCGAGCCGCCGCGCCGATGCTCGGATTGCGACGCTTGAACAGCCTTGCCCAGCAGGCAAACAGGATGGCGCAGGTGGAGTATGATTTTCTCTTTGACAAGTCGCGGCGGCTCCTGGCCATCGGCTACAATGTCAGCGACCATCGCCAGGATGCCAGTTACTACGATCTCCTGGCTTCCGAGGCGCGATTTTCCAGTTTCGTGGCCATTGCTCAGGGGGCGTTGCCGCAGGAAACCTGGTTTGCCCTTGGGACGCCTGTTGACCACGACCGGCTGCGGGCCGGTGCTTCTTTCATGGAGCGGGTCAATGTTCGAATACCTGATGCCGCTGCTGGTCATGCCGACCTATGAGAACACGCTGCTCGACCAGACCTGCAAGGCGGCTGTCGCCAGCCAGATCGATTACGGCAGAAAATCCGGAACGCCTTGGGGCATTTCAGAGTGCGGCTATAATGCCATCGACGCGCAGCTCAATTATCAATACCGCGCCTTTGGCGTACCCGGGCTGGGACTTAAACGGGGACTGGCCGAGGATCTGGTCATTGCTCCCTATGCCTCGGCGCTGGCGCTGATGGTCGAGCCCGAGAAGGCCTGCCTGAATCTCGAACGGATTGGCCGCTGAAGGGTTTGCAGGGAAATTCGGTTTTTATGAAGCAATCGACTACACGCCTTCCCGCCTGCCGCGAGGACTATCGAAGGTCGTGGTGCGCTCCTTCATGGCCCACCACCAGGGCATGAGCCTGCTCTCCTTGGCCTATCTGCTGCTGGACCGTCCCATGCAAAAACGGTTTGCAATGGAACCCTTGTTCCAGGCCACCATGCTGTTGCTGCAGGAACGGATTCCCAAGGCAGCCGCCTTCTTTACCCACGCAACCGAACTTGCCGAATTGCATGAGGCTGCCAACGACGCGGATACGCCGGTACGTATCTTCAACAGCCCGGATACGCCGAACCCGGAAGTGCAACTGCTGTCCAACGGCAGATACCATGTGATGATCACCAACGCCGGCGGCGGCTACAGCCGCTGGCGGGATCTGGCCGTCACCCGTTGGCGCGAAGACAGCACCTGCGACAACTGGGGCTCTTTCTGTTACATCCGGGATGTCACCACCGGCAAGTTCTGGTCAACAACCCATCAGCCGGTGTTGGAGCCATCGACACACTTCGAGACGGTTTTCTCGGAAGAACGCGCCGAGTTCCGTTGCCGTCACGACGAAATAGACGCCTACACCGAAGTGGTGGTTTCGTCCGAGGATGATGTCGAGGTGCGCCGGATCACACTCACCAACCGCTCCCGCAGACGCAAAATACTCGACGTCACCAGTTACGCGGAAGTCGTCCTGGCACCGCCCGCCGGGGACGCGCTTCATCCGGCCTTCAGCAATCTCTTTGTCCAGACCGAGATTCTCCGGCAGCAACGGGCGATTCTGTGCACCCGGCGGCCCCGCTCCATTCATGAGCAGACGCCCTGGATGTTTCACCTGATGGCTGTGCATGGCGCCGAGGTCGGGGATATTTCCTACGAGACCGATCGCCTGCGGTTTATCGGCCGCGGCAATACCGTGGCCGCCCCCCTGGCCATGAGCGGCGGGGCTGATTTTTTCACCGGGGCGCTCTCGGGCAGCGAGGGTTCGGTGCTCGACCCGATCGTGGCCATCCGTTACCGGATCACCCTTGAACCGGAGGAATCGGTCACCATCAACATGGTTTCCGGCATCGGTGAAACCCGCGACACAGCCTTAACCCTTGTCGGAAAATACCAGGATCGACGTCTGGCTGATCGTGTTTTTGATCTGGCATGGACGCACGGTCAGGTGCTGCTGCGCCAGTTCAATGCCTCGGAGGCTGATGCCCAACTCTATCGGCGCCTGGCCAGTTCGATCATCTACGCCAATGCGGCCTTGCGGGCCGACCCGAGCGTCCTCATCAGGAATCGTCGGGGCCAATCCGGTCTCTGGGGCTATGCCATCTCCGGCGACCTGCCGATTGTGCTGCTGCAGATCGAAGATCCAACCAATATCGAATTGGTGCGGCAACTGGTGCAGGCCCACGCCTACTGGCGACTCAAGGGTCTGGCCGTGGACCTGGTGATCTGGAACGAAGACCGTGCCGGCTACCGGCAACTGCTCCACGATCAGATCATGGGGCTGATTGCCGCCGGCATTGAAGCCAACTATCATCGACCGACCCGGCGGCATTTTCGTGCGGCCCGGAGATCAGATCGCCGAAGAGGACCGCATCCTGATCCAAACCGTTGCCCGTGCCATCATCTCCGACAAACGGGGATCGCTGGCCGAACAGATCAAGGGCCGCAGTTTGGCGGAAGTCACCGTACCCGCACTGATCCCGACCCGAACCCATCGTTCCGAACCCCTGGCGGTCCCTCCCGCACCGCGCCTTGACCTGTCGTTCTACAACGGACTGGGCGGGTTCACCCCGGATGGACGCGAATATGTCATTACCACCGCCCAGGGACAACTGACCCCGGCCCCCTGGGTGAATGTGCTGGCCAATCCGCAGTTCGGAACCGTCATTTCCGAGAGTGGTCTGGCCTATACCTGGGGAGAAAATGCGCACGAGTTCCGTCTTACCCCCTGGGCCAACGATCCGGTCAGCGATTCGAGCGGCGAGGCCTTGTACCTTCGCGATGAGGAGCGCGGCCACTTCTGGTCGCCGACCCCCCTTCCCTGTCGCGGGGCAACACCCTACGCCACCAGGCACGGATTCGGCTACAGCATCTTCGAACACACCGAACGCGGCATCCTCTCCGAACTGACGGTGTACGTGGCTTTGGACGCAGCGATCAAGTTTATGGTGCTCAAGGTGCGCAATGAATCGGGCCGAAGCCGTCGACTCTCCGCCACCGGCTATGTTGAATGGGTGCTGGGCGACCTGCGGCCAAAATCGACCATGCATGTGGTGACCGAGGTCGACTCGACAAGCGGCGCGCTCCTGGCGCGCAACCCATACAACACGGAATTTTGCGATCGGACGGCGTTTTTTTACGTCGACGACGGCAAACGAACCGTCACCGGCGATCGGACGGAATTCCTGGGGCGCAACGGCTCCCTGCGGACGCCCGCCGCTCTGACGCGCACCCGTCTTTCGGGCAAGGTAGGCGCCGCCCTCGATCCGTGCGGCGCAATCCAGGTGAGCTTTGATCTGGCCGTTGGCCAGGAGCATGAAATCATCTTCAAGCTCGGTGTGGGACAAGACCTCGAGGATGCGAGAAACCTGGTCCATCGTTTTCGCGGTGCAACCGCAGCGCGCGGCGCCCTTGATCTGGTCTGGCAGCATTGGAAACACACGCTGGGGGCAGTACAGGTGGAAACCCCGGACCAATCGGTCAATGTGCTGGTCAACGGCTGGTTGCTCTATCAAATTCTGGCCTGCCGCTTGTGGGCGCGAAGCGCAACCTACCAGTCGGGAGGGGCCTTTGGTTTCCGCGATCAATTGCAGGACGTGATGGCATTGCTCCACGCCCGGCCGCATCTGGTCCGCGAACACCTGCTCCTCTGCGCGGCGCATCAATTCCCGGAAGGCGATGTGCAGCACTGGTGGCATCCGCCAACGAACCGTGGCGTGCGCACGCACTGCTCGGATGATTACCTCTGGCTGCCGCTGACCACCTGCCATTATGTCCGTCACCACCGGCGACAGCGGCGTACTCGATGAAGCCGTCCATTTTGCCCTGGGCCGCCCGGTCAAGGCGGAAGAGGACTCGTATTACGATCTTCCCGGACGATCCGAGGAGATGGCAAGTCTTTACGATCATTGTGTCCGCGCTATTCTTCACGGCCTCACCTTCGGTGAACACGGCCTGCCGCTCATCGGCTCCGGCGACTGGAACGACGGCATGGATCTGGTAGGCCAGCACGGCAAAGGGGAAAGCGTGTGGCTGGGCTTTTTCCTCTATGATGTGCTCATGCGCTTCTCTGAAATTGCCCGGGCACGGGGAGACGCAGCGTTCGTCGAGCGTTGCCTGACGGAGGCGACCGCACTGCGCGATAACATCGAGCAGCAGGGCTGGGATGGGGAATGGTACCGCCGCGCCTATTTTGACGACGGCACGCCATTGGGATCATCAAGCAGCGCTGAATGCCAGATCGATTCGATTGCGCAGAGCTGGTCGGTTCTCTCCGGAGCCGGGAATCCAGAGCGGACGCGCATGGCCATGGAAGCGGTCAATGAGCGGCTTGTGCGCCGCAAGGATCGGTTGATCCAACTGCTCGATCCGCCTTTCGACAAATCATCCCTCCAGCCCGGCTACATCAAAGGCTATGTCCCGGGTGTGCGGGAAAATGGCGGCCAGTACACCCACGCCGCCATCTGGGTGACCATGGCCTTTGCCAGCCTGGGGGATAACCAGCGGGCATGGGAGCTGTTTGACCTCATCAACCCGGTGCACCATGCGCGCACGCCTGAGGAGACCGACATCTATAAGGTCGAACCGTATGTTGTTGCCGCCGACGTCTATGCGGTTGCACCCCATACCGGCCGCGGCGGCTGGACGTGGTACACGGGCTCGGCCGCCTGGATGTACCGGCTGATCGTCGAATCCCTCCTCGGACTCAAACTTGAGGTCGATACTTTGCATTTTTCCCCGTGCCTCCCTGCAACCTGGAAGGAGTTCACGCTGCACTATCGCTATCGGGAAACACTCTACCACATCACGGTTCTGCAAAAACAGACCGGTACGGGTGAGATGCAGGTAAGGATGGATGGTATTGAGCAACTGGATATGACCATTCACCTGGTCGATGACCATCGGGAACATAAGGTTGAGGTGAGAATAAAGAACCAACCACCCGTTGGAAGCTGATGGGGTTGCAGAACGGTAAGCACGAAACAATTCCTGAAGATCCGTGGGCTTATTCCTTATCTGTCCTGATTCTGGCATCAGGTACATCACTCGGAGCCTCACCAAAAAGCAGGCCTTGAGATACGTCTTTCCTTGCCTTCTCAAAATTATCCACCAGCACTCTAGAGAAAACGATGCCCTTCCTGCTGCCGCGCCATCAGATCCACCGTGTTGCACGTCTGCCCGCAATGGCGGCGACCATCATTTTTCTTCTGGCCGGCTGCGTTTCGCTGGCCCCACCTTACAAAGAGCCGGCCTTGCCGGTATCGCCCGCGTATGCAAGCGACACCCCGCAGGAAGGCGTGAGCGCTGTGGCCATCGGCTGGCACGATTATTTCACTGACCCGCAACTGCGGGCGCTGATCCGGATGGCGCTGGACAATAACCGCGATCTGCGGACCGCTGTGCTACGCGTTGAGGAAGCGCGCGCCCTGTATGGCATCCAGCGCTCCGAGCAGTTTCCCGCTTTCGGCGCCCGGACCAGCCTGGACCGTTCTCGCATACCCGCAGATTTGAGCCTGATCGGCAAGCCGCTGGAGGGCAGTCAATACCGGGTGGAGTTGGGCCTGACGAGTTGGGAGATCGATTTCTGGGGCCGGGTCCGTAACCTCACAGACACGGCCCTGGAGAACTACCTGGCCACCGACGCGGCGAGTCGCGCCGCCACCATCGCACTGGTGGCCCAGGTCGCCAATAGCTACCTCATCTTGCGCGAATTGAACGAACGAAAGGTGCTGGCAGACCGAACCATTGCCAGTCGTTCTGAATCCTTGCGTATTTTTACCCGCCGAGTTGAGGTCGGATCAACTTCAAGGTTTAACCTGACCGAAATGCAGATCCGTTTAGATAGATATTTTAGTCAAAAACACTGCTGTCTCATAAATGATCAATAAAAGGAGGCTCGGAGTGCTCTTTGGGGTATAATGATTTTGCGAAAAAGATCATACAAACCAAGGAGATCCGAGCCATGGCCCATAGCGATACCGTGCTGAAGCAACTGATTGCACTTGTACCGAGATATGAATTCGATGCTCTTGCCAAAGTACATCATGCGGGACAGAAATTCCGCTCCTACAACCGCTGGAGTCAATTCCTGGCCATGCTGATCGGGCAAATGTCCGGCAGAAAAAGTCTCCGGGACATCACCGATAACCTGAAGGCGCAAGGCAAACGTCTCTATCATCTCGGCATGAAGAAAACCTCCAAGGCGACCCTGGCACGGGTGAATGCCGAGCAGCCCGCCACCCTGTATCAGATGTTGTTCGCCCGGCTGTTGAGCCGATGCCAATCAGGCTGCTCCCAAACACAAGTTTTCCTTCCAAGGCAAGCTCTATCTGCTTGGACGCCACGGTGATCAATCTCTGTTTGTCCGTGTTTCCCTGGGCCGAGTTTCGGCAGAAAAAAGGGGCCATCAAGTTGCACATGGGGCTGGACGCCGATGGCTATATCCCTGCGTTTATGGACATGACCAGCGGCAAGGTGCATGAGATCAATTGGGCCAAAACCCTCAAACTTCCGAAGGGATCCTTTGTCTGTTTTGACCGCGGCTTTACCGATTACGCCTGGTACAACGATCTGACCATAAACTCCATCTTCTTTGTTACCCGCCTGAAAAGCAATGCCGATGTCGAATACCTGCTCAAACGGGCTGGGCGTAAAAGCCCCGGCATCACCAACGACCAGGCCATCCGGCTCAAAGGCGTCAAGGAGCCTCTTCGCTTGGTCGCGTACACCGATGCGGAAACCGGTGTCGAATATCGCTTTGTCACCAATGCACACCACCTGAAAGCCAAGGAGATCGCAGCCATTTACAAAGAGCGCTGGCAGATCGAGCTGTTCTTCAAGTGGATCAAGCAGAACCTGAAAATCAAAACTTTCCTGGGAACATCCAGCAACGCGGTGCTGACCCAGGTTTGGATAGCCCTATGCGTGTACCTCTTGGTCGCTTATCTCAATTTCAAAGCAAAATTGGGCAGTTCCATGCAGCAGATCCTCCGGGTGCTGCAACTCAATCTCTTCACCAAGAGGAATTTAATCGAGCTTTTTAAACCAACCGTTGTTCAACGTGCTGTTTCTCCGCAGATTTTATTGTGGGAAAATCTATAAGACAGCAGTGGTCTCCTGCCTCTCTTTTTCTCTTTCTCCTTATTTCGACCCCACTGTGATGCAGCAGCTTTAAAACCGAGGGGCTCTTCTGGTAGGGATAATTTACCTAACCAATATCTACTGGATTTTTTACGATTGTCTATCCTCTGCATTTGATTAATCTATTGGCATAACGGCATGAGAAAGTGCCAAGTTATCAAACATTTGAGAAACAGAGGTGACATCATGAAAGCGCAGAACATTTTCAAATCACTATTTCTTTTCATTCTGAGCACTATTTTTTTTGTTGCCAGCGGTATTGCCATGCAAACTCCACAAACGGCCCCAATGGGTGAAATGAAGGCTGACGCAACGGCAAAGGCAGCGTTTGAAACAGGAAAAGCTCTTCCGGATTACACCTACTATTACGTTGGTGGCAGCATTATCGAACCTGATTCAGTCATTGGTCTTAAGAAGGGGTATATTTTGCGTGACCAAAAAACTTGGGCCAAAGTCGGCGACATGGATGACAGGGTTATAAAGACGTGGTTGCAGGCTTGGAAAAACGATGGGCATAATCTTGCTGATTTGAACGGAGGCGTCATTCTTGACGCTGACGGGAAGCAAGCAGGAATCTGGTACTCGCATTACCCCGGTGGGGCTGTCATGATGCCTATCGCGGGGGTGTTAGATATTTTCCAGCCTCAGCCGACGGTTGGTGGGAAAAAAGAACTTCGCGGGGCTAACTGAGCACCGGAACGCACCCCTGAGAAGTCAGCAGGGAGACTGAAGAGAAACTGCAGGTGGTCCGAACAAGATCCCTGCAGTTTCTTCGCCCGGTCAAATACAAACCCGGCGGAATGGATCAATAGACCTTGAAGAATGAGTTTGCCGAAGTGAAGTTTGCACTCAGTCACTTCGGCCTCCCCCATTGACTCCATTTTGATTGAGCGCACTCGTGTCATTCCTGGAGCCGTTCTTAGGAATACGTCATTTTCAAGATTCCAGAGGAGTACCCTTTCGTATCCTCTGGAAAAAAATCCGACAGAATGATCATTGTCAGGATACCCCTCTTTGTTGAAAAAGAAGTTTTGACCAGGAGGTGAGTGAGCACTGCACAGAGCATGCATGATCCGGATAAAACTTTCTCCTATAGAGGTGCAACATGGAGACTCTTGAATGCGGTGGAAAATCCATCAGGGTCGATGAAAACGGATTTCTGATTGATCAGAAAGACTGGAATAATGAGGTGGCGTTGGCGCTGGCTTCCAAGGAGGGATTCGAGACTCTGTCAGCTGAGCAGCTGGACATTATCCGCTTTATGCGGGAATATTTCTTGAAATATAAAGTGTTTCCTATCCTGAATAATGTCTGCCGGATTGCTCATCAACCGAAAGCATGCGTCAACGAACAGTTTATAAATCCTGAAAAAGCATGGAAGATAGCAGGATTGCCAAAACAGGACGGTATTCACTTTGTCAGCTTGGACGGGAAAAATTATTTTATGGAGCCTTTCTGCTGAAGAACTGATCCAGACTTTTTATTGCGGGAGATGACGACTATGTACAACGAAAAGGAATTGTGCGAAAAGATAACCTCACTCTATCCGGATATCGGTACATGCGGAATTGATATTGAGGTGAGCTATAACGAAAAGGAAAAATCGTGGGTTGTTCACTTGGAAAAGGGAACGCATGCACTCGATCATTTTCTTGCCATGCTTGATGCAGAAAGATGTATGGAAGGGAAGCAATGCGTTTCCCTCGGCCTTGAAATAGCACAGCTTCGAAAAAACCTCGAAGGAAAACAATTCTAGACACATCTTGCACTGCACGCCCTGCCGGGATGGATGTATTTTAACCACACTTTGTGAGGACTGAAATGAAACAGGTAACAATTGACCAGGAAGAATGTATCGGCTGTGAGGCGTGTGTCGAATTATGTCCAGACATTTTCGCCTTTGATGCAAGTCAGAATAAGGCGTACGTCACCACCCCCGAGGGAGGCGATCAGAAATGTATTGAGGAGGCTATTGGCACATGTCCGGTCAGTTGTATAACCAATAACGAAGGATAACCGTTTGTTAAACGGAAAAAGCATGGGGAATCCTCTCCCCCCACTGAAAGCAAAGGGCTTGTAAAGAAAAACCAAAAAGACTCTTTACACAGAATTCTTTACAGGTACTGGCCCTTTGGTTAATGTAGACTTAACTCTTAAAAATTGATATTTTTTTACAATTTAAGGTGGGGCATAGATGAATGAAGCTCCCCCAGTAAAGCTTACTCGCACCTCCTTGCAATCGCCTAACCCTGCGTCGACAGGGCTCGATCATTACGCCCTTTTCCCAGTTATCTCTCTCCCTTCTCGCTAGGCCTCAAAGCGATAACAGCTCCCCTCTCTCTATGCAACTATCTGTGAACAGAAAGCCGCCAACCCGGCCCGATCCGTTCATGGTTTATTCAACCCCTTTTTCCAAGGAGGTGTACAGATGAGGCATCATTTTAGAGTTGTGCTGTTCTTCCTTACAGCCATGGGCATGTTGCTTATGATGAGCGCGCCGGCAATGGCAGCCGGAACCACCGTGAGCGGTGTTGTCAAGGATGGGTCCAAACAGGCGGTGTCGAAGGCCACCGTGTATCTGATACCGGCCTCGGACGTGGAGGAGATGGCGAAAACCAAGCTGCACCCCAAGAAAAACGCCGCCAACGACGAGCCCATGGAAGACAACCTGGCGGCCAATAAGGACAAATACAAGAAAGGCGTTTCCGACAAGCAAGGTAATTTCAAGATTGCCGACGTCGCCGATGGCAAGTATTTCATCTATGTCGTTCCTGCGGATGCGACCTACCTGCCGGGCGGCAACAAGGCCAATACGGCCATTCCTCTCCAAGGAACTTAAGGGAAAGAAAGTCGAGATTCTCCTCTCAGGCAATATCCCTGCCGATGCGACTTTCGTCGGGACTTCCAGCTGTCTGAAATGTCACAAGACGTATGCCACCGAGAAAATGACCTTGCATAAATTGGGCATCCGAGCGGCGGGAAAAGACAGTAAACTGCAGGACTCCTCAAGGTTTGTTGAAATCGACAACGGCCTCAACATTCTTAAGGCTGGAGCCACTTTCTATTTCACCGACTACGATAAAGAGCGGGGCTTCGATAAATATAAAATTTCCCGCGAAATGCCGAAAGATCCGGCCGCGGCCAGTCTGAGTGCCACCTTCGCCGTGGACGGCAAGGGAAATGTCACCGTCAAAATGCAAAACCTGAAGGATCCGTCAGATCCGCCCAGGGTATACCCGGTGGAGATGACCTACGGCGGCGGACTCTACAAGCAGCGGTACCTCCTCCGTGTCGGCAAAAGCCTGTATCCGTTCCTCCAATTCAATGAACACGGAAATGACGCCTATGGCAACAGGACGCGGCAGCAGTTCAGAGACTATCATGCCGACTGGTTTTATGACGAGGAAGCCAAAAAGCTCAAAAATCCGCCTATTGCCAAATCGTTTGACAAGGAATGCGCCTCCTGCCACTACACAGGATACACACTCACCAAGCTGGATTCCGGAGAATACGTCGCCGGGGCGGTCAACGATCCAAACGGCGAGTTTGATGTCGACGGGGACGGGATCCCCAATGAACTGAATGTTGGCTGCGAATCCTGTCATGGCGCCGGGTCCGCGCATGTCAAAGCCCCTGCTGCGAAAAAGGCAGCCACCATCGTCAGCCCCAAGAAATTGGCTTCGGAAAGGTCTTCCCTCATCTGCGGCCAGTGCCATTCCCGGCCCCAGGGGTTCCTCAACAACGACCAGCCGGTCAATAAAGACAACAAGATGATGGTCCCGGGGACCAGCCGTAATGACTATCTGAACAATTACACCACCCGCGAGGACGCAGCCCCCGGCGATATCTGGGAATCCCATTCCAAATCGCACCATCAGCAATATCTTGATTTTATCCGTTCCAGCAAATACCGGAACGGTGACCAGATTCTGAGCTGCACCACCTGTCATGATCCTCATGGCAGTGGATCATTTAAGCACCAGATGCGCCAGGATGCGGTCACTCCAGGCAATACTTACTGCCAAGGTTGCCACACTGCGCAGAAGGATATCGTCAAGCATACAGAAAAGGCCGTGGGCATGGCACATGGGCCTGAAACCAAGATCACCTGTACCAACTGCCATCAGTTCAAGACAGCTCAGACCGGGGCAGGCTTTGGTAAAGGCCTGGTGACGGAAGATGGGAAGAACTACTGGGAAAACGATATTACCTCTCATTTGTTCTTCGTGCCCCGCAAGGACAATAAGCACGTGAAGGGCGTCGATCCCGACAAAGCCATGCCGATCCCGTATACCAATTCGTGCGGCATCTCCTGCCACGATCCGAAAAGTCTCAAGTAGGACGTCGGGTTGGACAACAAAAAAGGGGGCCTTTAAAGGCCCCCTTTTTCATTTCTTCGTCCTTAGGCCACAGGCCTTTTCTCGATAGGGGAAAGATGTCAAAGGGAACTGATACAGTCATGAATTTAGGTTCAGAAGAGGTGGAATAATCAACAGGTGCACCACCGGCTCTGCCGGTGGACTCCTACAGTTTGACAGTTACGGGAAGAGGGGGAAGTTCTTCAAATCTGAACCGCTCAAAGTTCAAGAAGAGGAGGCATGACCGGTCTCGCGTGGAATTACTGGCCGGATGTCATGGAATAGCCAGCAAGACCACCGCAAGAAACCAGAAGGCTTTGGCCATGAGCTGGTCGCCGAGTTCATTCGAGAGATGCTGCCCAAGCTCGAAGAGGTTTACAAGAACATGTTCCTTGAACCGGATGGATTTGAACGGGCACTCAAAAGATCAGGCGTAAATATAAAGCAAGCCCTCGAGCGGGCAACCGACTGAAAGTGACCGCTCCTGACCCAAATCCGGTGTGTTTTTTTTACCATCTCTGCAAACGGATACAAACACGGACATCCGTATCAAAAATCACCTCGCCTCAACCTCCTTTACGACAGGAAGGTGCTGTTTTAGAGACATGGCATGGGCTAACTTCTTAGCCACATCGGTATTATCATACAATCCGGCAAAGCGTTTCGAATCAGAGCCAATGGCAAAAACCGGTACCGGCACGCCGGTATGGGAATAGGAAGTCCAACCGATGCCGGCACGTTCGTTGAGAATGTGGGTAATGGTGACGATGATCGGCTCATAGCCGCCGTAGAGCAGCTTGTTTTCATCGGTCTTGTTGTCGTTTTGGCCACTCATCGATTTATCATAAGCGGCTTCGAGTTTTTCCTTTTGGTATGCATTGAGATCAGACAGGCGGAGACCGAAATACTTTTTCATATAGCCGATCATCTGCGCGTTGCTCTCAAAATTGGCAGGGGTGTTGCTATAATTCGGCCCACCGTTATTCTTTTTATGCTCTGTCCACTCCGTGCTTTGTGCAAAAGCCTGGAAGCTGCTCGTCTGACCGAGGAGGCGGTCATAATGGGCGGTGTACCCAGTGGTGGCATGGCCGACGCTCATGCCGCCGGTCTCATGGTCGCCGGTGACCACGATCAGGGTCTGGTTCGGATATTTTCGGTAAAATTCGAGCGCGACGCCGACTGCATCGTCAAAATCCAGGGTGTCGCCGATGGTGGCCATGGCGTCATTGGCGTGGCAGGCCCAGTCGATCTTGCCGCCTTCCACCATGAGAAAGAAGCCTTCATCTTTCTTTGCCCAGCCGCCCTTGTTGCCATCTTTTTTCCGGGTGAGGAGTGAATCAATCGCCACTTCCGTCATTTCGGCCAGGGAAAGGTTGGTTTCCGGACGATCGATGGCATAGGGCATGGCAGCCGCATCCTGCAAATAAGGATTGATTGCTACCACCTTGCTTTTCGGGTTCTTTTTCAGGTCAAGAATGGCTTCCCGGTTGTTGAGCACGGTGTATCCCTTTTGTTGAAGCTTGGCCATGACGTCGACTGCCCCGGTAGCACCGGCTAAACCACCACCGCCGAAGAAGTCGTAGCCGGTTTCCGCCATCTGGGAACCGATGGTATTCATTTCTCCCCGGTTGGGCACGCTGGCGTAAAACGAAGCCGGAGTGGCATGGTCGAGGGAGACGCTGGAGAGAATACCGATACGTTTGCCCTTTTCAGCGGCCAGTTGAGCAATGGACTTGTAGCTGATGGTTTTGGTGTCATCCATGCCGACGACACCACTCATGGTTTTGACGCCGCAGGCAAAGGCCGTGCCCGCAGAGGCGGAATCGGTTATCAGGGCATGGGCGTCATAGGTGGTTTGCATCCCCAGAACCGGCAATTGGGTCATATTCAGCCGGTTTTCCGCTTTGAGCAGATCCTTGGCCTCGGTTGCCTTGCCACCGTTTTTTGTGGTCAGGTAGGCCTCGGCGACTTGGATCTGGGCGTAAGACATGCCGTCTCCCACAAAAAAGAAGATATATTTGGGCATCTCGGCCAAGGCAGCGGTAGATACCGTGATTATCGCGGCAAAGGTCGCGGCGCAGAGCCATTTTCCCTTTTTCATTCTTCCCTCAATATTGTTTCTTTTGCTCTGTGAACAGAGAGAGTTGATCAAACCGGCGCGGATGTCGAACGGTTTTTCCTTCCTGGCCGTTCCTGGCAGCAGGGGTGGGTATGCCGCCGGTGAAAAAAGCGTTGCCGGCAGACACTCTCCCTTTGCTGACTGCATGTGCACTTATGACGCGTACGACAGGAGAGGATGATCAGATTTTGGGTAAAACACAAGAGGAGATTGCACGCCGATCATTGACTTCTCCTCGAGTTCAAGTTATTATAAAAATATATGAATATATGTTCAGATAATGAGGTTATGATGGCCGAGCAACATGGGAACAGCAGCAATGAGGATATGTGCGGAGTTCGCTGTATCAACAAGGACCGGATTGTTGAGGCGCGTGACAGAGCCTTGCCAGCCGGAGAATACGAGGCCATGGCCGTCTTGTTCAAGACCATGGGGGATCCAAACCGGTTGCGTACACTCTGGGCCTTGGGGCATGGTGAAATGTGCGTCTGCGACCTGGCGGCTCATCTCGAAAGCTCGGAGTCGGCAGTCAGCCACCAGTTACGACTACTTCGCCAGATGGCGCTGGTTCGTAACCGACGGCAGGGGCAGGTGCTCTATTACCGGCTCAACGACGATCACATCCACAGCCTGATCCATCTGGCCCTTGAACACATTAGGGAATAATATCGTATCAACGAGGCGGTAGGTTATGCATTATTTCTATGAAATTATTGGTGCGGCCTGGACCCTGCTCGAACAGTCCTCGCTCTATATTCTCTTCGGACTGGCGGTTGGCGGCTTGCTGAAAATCTTTCTCTCGCCAGACTATGTCGCAGCCCATCTGGGCACGGGTAAAATTAAATCGGTGCTCAAGGCAGCCCTGCTCGGCGTGCCCATTCCACTGTGTTCTTGCGGCGTCCTGCCGGCTGCGGCCCAATTGAAAAAACAGGGTGCCAACAACGGCGCTACCACTGCTTTTCTCATATCCACCCCGGAATCAGGGGTTGATTCGATCGCTGTTTCCTGGGCTCTGTTGGATCCGCTGATGACCGTGGCCCGGCCAGTGGCTGCTTTTTTGTCGGCCTTTGTCGCCGGTGTCATAGAGAATATGTTGTTCTGGCGAGAAGGAAAAACCCAAATGCTCCGTGTCCTGCCGATGGCCTTGAAGTCGGCCTCCTCCTGTTTGGACAGCGATTGTCGATGTGCGCACGATGAACAGCAGCGTCCCGGATTGTGGAACAAACTCAAACAAGGGTTTCGCTATTCGGTCACCGACATCTGGGGCGATTTGGCCGGCTGGTTTTTTATCGGCATTGCAATTGCCGCCTGCATCACTGTCTTCATTCCGGATGACCTGATCACCCGATATCTCGGCGGCGGCATCGGTTCCATGCTGCTGATGCTGGCGGCCGGCATTCCTATGTATATCTGTGCTACCGCCTCGACGCCGATCGCAGCAGCTCTGATTCTTAAGGGGGTCAGTCCGGGCACTGCCCTGGTTTTTCTCCTCGCCGGCCCGGCCACCAACATTGCCGCCTTGACCGTGCTGATCTCGATTCTCGGGAAAAAGGGCGTGGCCGTTTATCTGGCATCGATCTCGGTGGTCAGCGTCCTCTGCGGTCTGGCGCTTGACGGGCTTTACTTTTCCTTGGGTCTTTCAGCGGCGGCAACCATCGGCGAGGTGGCCGAAATCCTGCCGCACTGGCTGATGCTGGGCGCGACCGGATTGCTTCTGCTTCTCACCATTCCTGCTCTGTACAGCTGGATTTTGCGAAAAGGGACTGTCCATGCCTGACGGCAAAGAACCATGAGATATGGTTACAACAGGGCCGCTGAAATCGCTGTGCCGGTCAGCACCACCCAGAGGACGTCGACTTTGCGCCATAGCGCCAGCAGAGCCAGGGCGAACAGGATGAGCCGATACGTCTCCCAGGGGATAGCCAGGGAGAACCGAAGGGTGACTGAAACCAGCAGGCCGGCAAAAGAGACCAGGATGCCGTGCATGGCTCTTTGAAAGAGGATGTTGTAGCGGAAACGGTCAAAAGTGGGGACCACGGCGATGAGGATGATCAGCGAGGGCGAGAAGATGGCGATGGTGGCGACCAGGGCGCCTGGCAGACCAGCCTGGAGAAAACCAACAAAGGTGGCGGTGATGACAATCGGACCAGGCGTTACCTGGCCGAGAGCAATGCCATCCATGAAGGTCTGGCTCGCCATCCATTGCTTGACGGTCACCACTTCGTTAAACATCAGCGGGACCGAGCCGTAGCCGCCGCCAAAGGCAAAAAAGTCGACCTTTGTCATCATCAGGGCCAGATCATAGAGCCGTTGATTCAGGAGAAAGCACAGAAATATTCCCAGAGCCAGGGCCAGGCTGAGCAACGCTGAGGGGATAAGGGGACGCAGGGCCAACGGGGGCCGGGGCTGTTGTTGTTCCGATAACCGTTCAGAATGCACAGTGCGCTGGAAAAGCGGCAACCCCAACAGCGCGGCTCCGAGGATGGCCAAGAGCGGATTGCCGCCAGCCAGCAGAAAGCCGGCTACCACCACGCCAAGCACCACGTCGCGCCAGTCCCGCAGGGTGGAACGGCTGAAATGAACAGCCGCATAAGCCATCATGGCTACCACAATGACTTGCAAACCGGCGAAGATCGAAAGCACGGTCGCCAAATTGTGGCTTTGCTCATAGAGAGCGGACAAGAGCACCATCAATACAAAGGCCGGCAGGCCGAAACCCACATAGGCCGCTATGGCGCCCCAGCTGCTGTGCGACCGAAGTCCCACGTACGCCGCCACCTGCATGGCTGTTGCACCCGGGATGGTCTGGCAGATTGCTACTCCCTGCTTGAAACTTTCCTGGTTGAGCCATCCTTCTTTCTGCACCGCCATCTCGCGGATATAGGCAATCATTGCCGGTCCGCCAAAGGCGGTCAACCCTAGACGAAGAAAATGGACAAAAAGAGTGAGAACTGAAGGCGTCTTGGTTGAGGGCGGAGGAGTGGTCATGTTGTCTGATTCGATGTGAAGGCACGCGCGTTTTGGATGAGTATATGGACGTTACTATCCAATTAATCTAAGGATAGCAAGAAGTAAGGGGGGAAAGAAAAGTGTTGGCAACGCAAAAAGAGTGCAAGGTGCTTGAAGGTCATCTCATGCCCGACCATGTTCACATTTTGCTTTCTATTCCACCCAAGTATTCGGTATCTCAGGTTGTTGGTTAAACAAGGGGCGGAACAGAGAGGTACGGACCACGATTCAGAGAAAAGAAGTGGCAACCAGCAGTGGAAAAGGTCAATTTATCGTTTATTTTTCAGTGTATTAAATGGAGATAGGTACATCTGGACAGTTATGCTGGGATGTTGTACACAAATCTCGACAATTAATAGGCTGAGAACCCGAAGGTGAACTGGTGCCTGCAAAATACTCCTCGCAAAACGCAGCGTTGTCTGCTTCCGATCTGAAAACCAAGGACAAACTGTTGTCCTCGATTCATAAGATCAGCAGTCTGTTGACCCGCCCGATCTCCCTCGACGCCATCATGACCTCGATCGTCAAAGAGACCTGTCTGGTTTTTGGTTTTACCCGACTGGCCATATTCCTAGCCGACAAGGACCGTAATCTGCTTGAATGCCGATACATCCACGGGTTCAATCCCCATGATTCGGAACGGGCCCTGCGCTTTCCTTACCGATTGGAGCACCACGACTGCATCGAAACCAGGGTGGCCAAATGCGGCAAAACCACCTATGTGAAGGATTATCAGGACGATCCCAGGTTGACCCAGGTTGACCTCAAAGTCAGCCGGATCATGCGGCGCGTTTCCACCATAGCCGTGCCGCTAAAAATAAAAAAAGACGTTATTGGACTGATCACAGCTGATAAAGACGACAGCAAACTGTCCATGACCAAAAAAGATATTGCTGCTTTTTCCACCTTTGCCAATCAGGCCAGCATCATTATCGAAAATGCCAGGCTCCAGGAGCAGAACCAGAAAAAAATCAAACAGCTTCTAACCTTGCAGGAAATCAGTAAAAAAACAAGTTCTACCTTTAATCTGGAAAAGTTGTTCAATCTCATCAGCGCCAGTGCCCTCAAGATCACCAAGGCCTCCAGTTGTGCCCTGTTTTTGCTCGATGACGACGGGAAAGAACTCACCATCGCTTCGGCGAAAGGTTTTGCACCTGATACGAAGGAACCCTTCAGACTCAAGGTCGGCGTCGGCATCCTCGGCTGGGTGGCAAAAACCGGCCTGCCAATCTTGATTAACGATGTCAGCAAAGACCCGAGATACCGTGAAATTATCAAAGGCGTTGCTTCCCAGCTTACCGTTCCCCTGATCACCGACAAGCGGGTGGTCGGGGTGTTGCATGTCTGCAGCCACAACCGGGCCGCCTTCTCTGAGGACGATCTGAAACTGTTGCTGATTTTTTCCGGTCACACCTCCAGTCTAATGAAGAATGTCCGCTTGTATGGCCAGGTCATGACCGAGAGAAACTTCAGGGAAAATATCCTGGAAAGTTCGCCCAACAGCGTGGTCACCATCAATCTGAAAAAGGAAATTTCTTCAATCAACAAAAAAACCGAGGAAATGTTTCGCCTCAGGAGAAAGAAGGTCCTGGGCGCAAAGGCGGGTACGATCTTTGTAGACGATATTGCCCGGATTATCGATTTAGCCATTGATGACCATGCGGTAGTCGACAGCAAAGAGATTCAACAAACCCGGAAGGAAGGCGTTGCCACCACCTTGGGTATCACATCTTCCCTGCTGCGCAACCATCAGGGGAATCTGATCGGAGCCATGGTCATTATCCGTGATTTGACCGAGGAGAAGAAAACCGAGGAACTGATCAGAAGAATCGACCGGTTGACCTCGCTGGGCCAGTTGTCCGCCGGTATTGCCCATGAAATCAGGAATCCTCTGACCAGCATCAATTTCAACGTGCAACTGCTGGCCAAAAAGTCTTTTTCGCCCGAGGCTGCAAAGAATTTGATCGAGGATACCCAGGAGGGCATTGATCGCATCAGGACCCTGGTCAAAGGAATGCTCGATTTTGCCAAGCCTTCGCTTCCCTGCCTGAAAAGCGATGCCCTGCTCAGGGTGGTTCAGGGATCGATCGCCTTGATGGATTCTCAACTCAAGGAAAAAAAGGTTGAGGTTCTCTGTGAAGTGCAGGAGAACCTGCCTGAAGTCATTTTGGATGCGCATCAAATTCAGCAGGTTTTTGTTAACCTGCTGCTCAACGGTATGGAGGCCATGCCGGAAGGCGGCACGATCCGGATTACCGGTCAGGTCGAGAAAAGGTCCAAAAAGTTCGGCGATCATGTGGTGCTGTATGTGAATGACCATGGCACCGGCATCTCCCGCGACAGCCTTTCACGGATTTTCAACCCGTTCTTTACAACCAAGCCGGAGGGAACCGGCTTGGGTTTGTCCATTGTCCACAAAATACTGGAGCAGCATAATGCTTCGGTGGATGTGTCCAGCGAAAAAAACAGGGGGACGACCTTCATTTTGCGATTTCCCATTCATCCCGTCGAGGAAAAGTGATGTACCGGTATACTATCCTGATTGTCGATGATGACAGGCTGCTCCAGAATTCCCTGCGCAACATCCTTTCCGAGAAATACGATCCCCTGATAGCCGGCAGCGGAGAGGAAGCCCTCCGTCTGCTCAAGAAGAATCCGGTCGATCTGGTGTTGCTCGACATCCGTCTACCCGGCATCGACGGCATCGAAACCCTGCAACAGATCAAGTCGCTCGACCACGACCTCCTGATCATCATGATGACGGCATTCGAAGATATCAAGACGGTCATTACCTCGATGAAAAAGGGCGCGTTTGACTATTTGGTCAAGCCCCTGGAGATCGAAATGTTTGAGCTGGTGATCGAAAAAGCCCTGGAGAACTTGCGGCTGAAAAAGGAGGTGCAGGAGTTGCGCCGGGTTTATCTCAAGAAGTTCAACCTGGAGCATATTGTCGCTGAGAGCGAGGGGATCAAGAAGGTTTTCGAATTTGCGGACAAGGTGGCCAGGGGATACGACACCACGGTGCTCATCGAAGGAAAGAGCGGGGTGGGCAAAGAAGTAGTCGCAAGAATGATCCATCAGCGGAGCAGTCGGTACGACAAGCCGTTTGTCGGCATCAATTGTGGAGCCATCAGCAAGGAGTTGCTGGAAAGCGAGTTGTTCGGCTATGAAAAGGGGGCTTTCACCGGGGGCTTACACGAGGGCAAAAAAGGGAAAATTGAAATGGCGGACAGCGGTACCCTGCTGCTCGACGAAGTCAGTGAACTGCATCCTGCCGCTCAGGTCAACCTGTTGCGATTTCTGGAGGAGAGAGAATTTTATCCGGTGGGCGGCACCCAGAAGAAAAAGGTGGATGTCCGGGTGATTGCCGCCACCAACAAGAGCTTGGCAACTCAAGTACAGGCTGGAACTTTTCGCGAAGACCTCTATTACCGGTTGAATGTCGCCCGGGTGGTCGTCCCGCCTCTGCTGGAAAGAAAGGCCGATATTATTCCGCTGACCGAATTTTTCATGAATAAATTCAATGTAAAGTTCAGCAAAAGCTTTCGCGGCATCTCGCCGGAAGCGAGGAAAATGCTGGTACAGTATCCCTGGCGGGGCAATATCCGGGAACTGAAGAACGCGATCGAGCGTGTGATCCTGATGGAAGACGGTGAGCAGATCGAATCAGCTCACCTCGCCTTTCTCGCCTTTCCCTACCATACATCTCAGCAGAAAGAAGAGATAGGTGTAGCCATACCGCCCGAGGGGATCAAACTCGATGATCTCATCAAACGGTTGATCGTCCAAGCCCTTGAGATGAGCGGTGCCAATAAGTCCCAGGCGGCTAAATTGCTCGGCATTTCAAGGCCAACCTTGATTTACCGCATCGAAAAGCATGGTATTGAGGTGTAGCGGGAAACCGGAACAAGCCTCTTGCTCCACGCAGACAACTCCCCTCATAACTTCACATCTGATAAGTGAAGCATTTCATTGAATCCTTCTAACAGCCTGTCTCTGTGACTGTATCGGGTGATTTTCCAGGCATTTTTTTGTGACTGCCTCAGGGGCGGATGCATTATTTGCTACACCTGTTTTAGGCTTCTTCGTTCATTTCTCTTCCTACAAGACGATATTTCAAGCGGATAGCTTGTTTGGCTCAGATTGGTACAGCACGTGCAATAACTGAAAACCAGAATCGGGCTGACACTTTCCAAAGTTGTCTGTCTGCCCGTACACTTGCGCCACCCATTTTTCTTTGTTTTTTCCTGTGACCGGTAAAGGAGGCATCGTTGCCTCGGTCCATTTGCATGAGAATAAAGGGAATGAAATTCAAAACGATTTGCCTGCACAAGGAAAGTGAACTGGCCGTCATTACCCTTAATCGGACTGACAGCCTCAATGTGCTTAACAGTCAGGTGTTCAGCGAAATGGGTATGGCACTGAACCAGATCGAACGGGATGAGAGCGTCAGAGTCGTCATCCTCACCGGTTGTGAACAATGCTTTAGCGCCGGGTTCGACATTAGTGAAATCAATGCGTTTGCGACGCTGGCGGATGCCCGAAAATTTTTCAGAGAGGCGCACGGTGTCTTCGATCGTCTGGAGGAACTCGAAAAACCGGTTATTGCCGTTATTGGCGGCCTTGCTTTGGGCGGCGGCTGCGAGCTGGCCCTTGCCTGTGACCTCAGGATTGCGGCCGAGAACGCTACCTTTGGCCAGCCGGAAATCAAGATCGGCATGATTCCCGGCGGTGGCGGAACCCAGAGGCTGCCGCGTCTCATCGGTATAACCAAAGCCAAGGAATTATTGTACACCGGCGACTATATCAATGCCAAGGAGGCCCATCGGGTCGGTTTGCTGAACAAGGTCGTTGCAGCGGAATCGCTGCTTGCCGAGGGTAAGGCCATGGCCTATAAAATTGCCCATCAGCCGCAACTTGCCGTGAAAGCGACTAAACGCGCTGTCAATGGCGGTCTCAATATGGATATGAAATCAGCCATCGCCTATGAGGCCCGCTGTTTTGACGCTCTCTTTTCAACCGAAGATCAGAAAGAAGGGGTGATGGCCTTCATGGAAAAAAGAAAACCAATCTTTAAAAACAGATAAACTGTCAGTAGGATGGAGCGCCGGCAAGCACTCCCCTCTAAATTTATGCCGGCGTTGCCATCCATTTATCAAGACGATTTCGTCGCAGAGAAGGAGAAGGTTATGCGAGAAGCAGTGATTGTCAGTGCAGTGCGAACCCCGTTGGGCAGCTTTAACGGTACATTGGCCAACTTGGGTGCGACCAAGCTGGGGGCCATTGTTATTGAGGAAGCGGTACGCCGGGCGGGTATTGCCAAGGAAGAAGTCAACGAAACGATCATGGGTCTAGTCCTTCCTTGCGGCTATGGTCAGAATCCGGCTAAGCAGGCGGCGATTCAGGCCGGCATGCCTTGGGAAGTCGAGGCGGTGACCATTAATAAAGTCTGCGGTTCCGGGTTGAAGGCGGTGATGTTGGCGGCCCAGGCCGTGCAGACCGGCGATGCCGATGTCGTCGTGGCTGGCGGCATGGAATGTATGAGCTTGGCACCCTATTTCCTTAAAAAAGCCCGATTCGGCTACAGGATGGGTGATGCGACCATGCACGATCACATGGTGCATGATGGGCTCTGGGACATCGTCAACGACTTCCACATGGGAATTTCCAACGAGTTATGCTCAGAGCGCTACGAGGTCAGCCGTGAAGATCAGGACCGCTATGCCGCCGAATCGTACAGGAGGACCCTGGCATCTCAGGCGGCCGGAAAATTCGAAGAAGAGATTGTGGCCGTGGAGATTCCTCAGAGAAAGGGCGACCCCAAGGTGTTCTGGCAGGACGAATGCCCTCAGGAAACCACTTATGACCAGTTGGCCAAGATGAAACCAGCCTTCAAGCAGGGCGGCGTCACCACCGCCGGTAACGCTTCCGTCATCAGCGACGGCGCCGCCGCCGTGGTGGTTATGAGTCGCGAGAAGGCCGAGGCCCTGGGCTGCACCATTATGGCTACCATCGGTGCCCAGGCCTCGTATGGCATCGACATGAAATACGTGCTGGTGGCGCCGATCTGGGCCGTGCCCAAGTGCCTCGACAAGGAAGGCCTTACGAAGGAAGATATAGATCTGTATGAGATCAACGAGGCCTTCAGCGGTTCAACCGTGGCTGCGCTCAAGGCGCTCGAGCTTGATCCGGCCAAGGTCAACGTCAATGGCGGCAGTGTAGCCCTGGGGCATCCCATCGGCGCCAGCGGTTGCCGTCTGCTGGTGACCCTGTTGCACGAGATGATCCGGCAGGACAAGAAACGCGGCCTGGTTTCACTCTGTCTGGGCGGCGGCGAAGCTGTAGCCATGATCGTCAAGCGATGAACGAAGAAATTTTTACCCTGCAGATCGGTATTCCATGCAAAGGAACCGCTTAACAGGTGCGTGCACTGCTCGGAAAATTGTGGAGCAGGGAGTATTCAGGGCCGAATTCAAAGGCGCGAGGGGATGAGACGGCAAAACTGCCAGCTCCAAACAACCAATGGGTTTGGAACCATCATTAATGAATAAACGATTGAGGAGGGCTTTCAGCGGTGGCAGGCTCGGGGGACGAGGAGCACTGCCCGCCCGTTGTACGGAGAGAAAAAGATTGTCTACATCATCTCAATAAGGAGGAACACAGTATGGCAGTGGGAGCATTAAAACCACGTTGGGGCCAGCCCCTGACCGGCATCATCTCGTTTTGCTTTTTTTTCGTCATGGCAATGATCACCTGGTTCATTTTCAGTGATCCGCGCGGGCCGATCGGGTGGTTCCCGTATCCGTTCGTCATGTATCTCGCCATGATGATTCTCGTCGGGCTATGGCAACACATGTTTCTCGGCGACTGGCCTTTCCAGAGTATCGGCCAACCGTTGCGCGGCGTCATTCTAACCATAGCCAATCTGGTCATCGTCTGGTTTGTGATTGATGTGATTTTCTACCGTATCCTCGGCACCGGCTTTAATTTTCTCAGCTACTACGGTCTGGAGGCAGCCAATGCAGCCAACAAACTGCCCAAGGTCGCTGCTGCTGGGGCAACAGGTCAATTAGCTCGGGTAGCGGTGGTCTGCTTTGTGCTCATCGGCTTTTACACTTACCCCGTGTTCACCATCTTTTTTGGCAAGTGGCCGGTCATGCCGTCCGACCTCAAGCAGCCCGCCAAGGGGCTGGCGGAAATAGGCTGGGCCTCCACCATCACCCTTTTCTGCTATGCAGTGCTGATCGCACCCTTTTTCGGCGTGCTTTTCCCCGGCGCGGTGCTTAATCCCTCCTGGTGGACCAGTATTGCCGGCACTGCGCATGTGCATTGGGTCTTCGGCTGGTGGGAGTGGGCAATCGTCATCCTTTTCATGACACCCAATGTCTGGCGGATGAAACCCTGGACACTTATCACCTTGCCGCAACCGTGGAAGGGTATCGTTTCTGTTCTCCTTTCCTTTGTCGGCGGTTACGCCCTGGCGCTTCTCTGCCGCCAGATCGTCCCCATGTGGGTTCCAGCCGAAACCTTCCAGCATCTAGAAGCCGCCAAGGGCGCAGCCGAGGTGCAGCGTTTTCTCTGGCTGCATTCAGCGGAGATTGCCGGTTTCACCCTGATTCCATTTCTCATCTGGCATCATTATTTCGATGACATGGCCCCTGGCGGCAATGTCGACAGTTGGGGCGGTTTCTTCTTCCGCACCATTGGGGTCATGGTTTTTGCGGCGATCAGCTATTGGATTTTCTACTACGGCAATTTTGGTCACTGGGCGTTGGGCAACCACCACATGACGGAATTGTCGGAGCGTTTTTCACACGGTGAATCACTCATTTGGAACTTCTGGTGGATTATTCCCCTGCTCTGGAACGAGTGGTTTTTCCATAAATGGCCATTTTACGTCCACGAACATTGATATTGCCCCGGTGACGGTTTCACCCATGCCTTGGGCACGGGATGTGGCCGTTACCGGTCAAGCGGGAAATCTGGACACGACAACATGAAACAAAGGAGTATGCTATGGATTTAGATTTAACCGAGGAACAAAAACTGATCCAGGAGACGGCCCGCGACTTTGCCAGGGCCGAACTGGAGCCGGTTGCCGCCAAACTTGACCAGGAAAAGGATCGGGCCACCCTGCTCGCCAACCTGAGAAAACTGGCTGAGTTGGGGTTTATGGGCCTCAACGTCAAGGAAGAGTACGGTGGCTCCGAGGCGGGCGTGATTGCATTCAGCGTGGCCATGACTGAAATCGCCCGGGCTTGTGCTTCGACGGCAGTGACGGTTTCGGTCAACAATATGGTCTGCGAGGTCATCCAGGCCATCGGCACTGAGGAGCAGAAAACCAAATACATCCCCAAAATTTGTTCGGGCGAGTATGCCGCCGGCAGTTTCGGGCTCACCGAAAATTGTGCCGGTTCCGATCCGTCGGGCATGTGTACTACGGCGGTCAAGGATGGTGATTTCTATGTTCTCAACGGCTCCAAGATCTTTATAACCAGTGCTCCTTATGCTGGCGTGTTCGTCGTCTGGGCGGTGACCGACAAGGAGGCGTCGAAAGGCAAGGGCATCAGTTGTTTCCTGGTCGAGGCCGGCACTCCTGGCCTGACTATCGGTAAGGAAGAGCATAAGATGGGCCAGCATGCCTCGGCCACCAATGAACTGGTGTTCGATAACTGCCGCATTCCTGTCTCCGCCCTCATGGGCAAACTCAATGACGGTTTCCGCATAGCTGTGGCCGAGTTGGCCGGCGGCCGCATCGGTATCGGCTCTCTTGGCCTTGGCATCGGTTTGGCGGCCATGGATCATGCCACCCGCTATGCCAACGAGCGTGTCCAGTTCAACCAAAAGATCAGTAATTTCCAGGCAATCCAGTGGATGATCGCCGATTCCTACACCGAATTGGAAGCGTCCCGTCTGCTGTTGATGAGCGCTGCTCATCGCAAGGAAAATGGGAAGCCGTTTGCGAAAGAGGCTTCCATGGCCAAGATGTACGCCACCGAAAGCGCCAACCGTGCCTGCTACGCCGCCATGCAGATACTGGGCGGCTACGGGTACACCCAGGATTTCCCCATTGAACGGTATACTCGCGATGTCCGCATTACCACCATTTACGAAGGAACCAGTGAAATCCAGCGCCTGATCATCGCCCGCGAGATTCTCCGTGGACTGACAGCCTGAACTTAAAGGAGGAGTATATGAGCAGTGACAAACGCATTACCCTGCAGCAGGCAGCCGAGATCGTCAAAAACGGCTCCAGTCTGACCTTCTCGGGATTCACCATCTGGCGGCGCCCGTTCGCTGTCATCTTCGAACTGATTCGCCAGCAGAAGCGCGGTCTCCACCTGATCGAGGTCAATGGCGGCCCGCAGACCGAATTTCTGGTCGGCGCCGGTTGTGTCGACATCTGGGAGTCCTGCTGGGTCGGCCATGAATTATACGGCAAGTACGGGGCCAACCTGTCGCGCCGGGTCGGCAAGAAAGAGATACTGGTCGAGGATTACAGCCACGCCGAGATGCTGTTCCGCTTCACCGCCGCCGCCACCGGCGCACCCTATGCGGTCACCCAGACCTCGCTCGGTACCGATATCCACAATCCTGAGTACGACATGCTCGGTCGAGCCGGCAAGCGCGATGGTAAGCGCATCGCCAAACATAAATACATTTTTACGGAGGATCCCTTCTACGGCGCCGGTTCTCAGGTTCTGATCCCGGCGGCCAAGGTCGATGTGGCCATCCTCTGCGTGCAGCAGGTAGGAGAGGAGGGCACGGTGCGCGTGGGCGGCCAGTTGTACTCCGATCCCGAGGTGGCCCGGGCCGCCGACATCACCATCGTTATGGCGGAAGAGATTGTGCCCGAAGAATATTTGCGTCGTCATGCCGACCAGAACACCATCACCTCCTTTGAGGTGGATCACATTCTGGAATGTCCCTTCGGCGCCCATCCCACCGGCATGTTCGGCAAGTACGATGTCGACGGCGCCTTTCTCAAAGATTTTTATGCGAACACCAGAACTCAGGAAGGGTTTGACGCCTTTGCCAAGGAGTGGATCTTCGGACTGGATCACATCGGCTATCTCGAAAAACTCGGTTGGGAGCGCATGCTGAATCTCCGGGCCAACACCGCCCTTAACTACAGACCCCGCAAATAGAAGGGAGGAGAAAAAATGAGCAATTACGCATTGCCTGAAGAATATAATCTGGCCGATCTGCTCTGCTGCGCCTCTTCACGGGAGGTTCAGGATCACGAGATCGTTTTTGCCGGTACCGGTCTGCCCATGGTGGCCATCATGCTGGCCCAGAAAACCCATGCCCCGAATTTGAAACTGATCTTCGAGGCCGGAACGCTTGACGGTAGACCGCCGGAGCTGCCGACATCGGTTGGTGACGCTCGCTGCGAATCCGGGGCGAGCCGCTCCTCCGGACTGTTCGACGCCTTCAGCATTGCCCAGCGTGGCTATGTTGACCTGGGCTTTCTCGGCGGCGCCGAGGTTGACCAGTACGGCAACCTCAACACAACCTGCATCGGCGACTATCTCAACCCCGAACTGCGCCTCACCGGTAGCGGCGGCAATCCGGACATCAACTCGTTCGCCAAACGTACCGTGTTTATCATGGTTCATGAGAAACGGCGCTTCGTCGAGCATGTCAGCTATATCACCAGCCCCGGCTGGCGGGTGAAGAAATGGCCGGGCGGTGAATTCGTCCATCGTAAGGAACTCTATGGCGCGGCCTTCCGCGGCGGCCCTTCGGCAGTCATCAGCACCGCTGGCGTTTTTCGTTTTGATGAGCAGGACGGCCACATGTACCTCGACACCTACCATCCTGGAAAGACCCCGGCCGAGATCAAAGATCTGTGCCAGTTTGATCTCGATATCTCACGTGTTGCCGGCGAAACCGTCCCGCCGACCCGCGATGAACTTTACTTTATCCACGATGTCCTCGATCCCGACCAGATCTTCATCCCTAAGGTGAAGAAGGCCTGAACCCCCCAGGCTGAAAGGTGGGCCGGATACCGGATTGTGCAACGGTATCCGGCCCTTTCTTTTTACCGCTCTTTGCCCCTTCTTTTTTCCGTCCTTGACAAGTTTCCGTCACGGGGATATTGAAAGTCCTTCAATCCGCCTTTCCCCAGTGCACGAATAAATTACCGCAGATGAAATGAGGGAGTCCTGCATGACACCAATGCCCCCGCAGACCATTTTGGAAACTATTCTCACAGAATATGGCAGGGAGAGAGATAATCTCATTCCCCTGCTGCAGGAGGTGCAGGAGCAGTTTCAATTTCTTTCCTCCGAGGCGGTTCAAGCGGTTGCCGCTCACCTGGAACTCTCCGAGAACGATGTCTACGGCGTCGCCACCTTTTACGCCCAGTTCAGGTTTGTACCACCCGGCCTGCACCATATCAAAGTCTGCGAGGGCACCGCCTGCCATGTGCGCGGCAGCGATAGGATTTTGGAGGCCATCAGTCGTTCGACCGGGCTTGAACCGGGGCAGACGAGTGAAGACGGTCAATTCAGTCTGGAGCGGGTGGCCTGTTTCGGCTCCTGCGCATTGGCCCCGGTGGTGGTGGTGGACAACAAGGTCTACGGCCGAATGACCTCGGCTAGAACCCAAAAGCTCATTGAGGACAAGAAATGAGTTTCGCAGCGCGACAACAACAGGCGCAAACCGTCTGGCAGATCTTCGAGCAGCCGGAACGACTGCGGATTCTTATCGGTTCAGCTACCTGCGGCCGGGCCGCCGGAAGTCTGGAAGTGATGCAGGCTTTTCAGGTCGAACTGGCGCATCAGAACCTGCTCGACTCGACCGACATCTATGAAGTCGGCTGTCTGGGCATGTGCTATGCCGAGGTGTTGGTGGAGATTCGCGGCCGCGACGGCAAGCGGGTGCTGTACCAAGGTGTGGAACCCCGCCATGTGCCGGCATTGGTCGAGGGTCACCTGGTGCGCGGCGAAGTGCATCTGCCGCTGGCACTGGCGGGGATGTCCGGCAACGAGAAAGAGATCCCGGCCTTCACCGATTTGCCGATGATCAAGCCCCAAGTGCGGATTGTATTGCGTAATTGCGGCATCATCGATCCGACCAACATCGACCATTACCTGGCTCGTGGCGGCTACAGCGGCATGGCACGGGCGCTGAGCATGAGCCCGGATCAGGTGATCGAAGAGATGAAGGCCTCCGGGCTCCGCGGGCGAGGCGGCGCCGGTTTTCCCACCGGAGTCAAGTGGGGTTTTGCCCGCAACTCGGTCAGCAATCAGAAGTATGTGATTTGCAACGCCGATGAGGGCGATCCCGGCGCCTTTATGGATCGCTCAGTGCTTGAGGGCGATCCCCATGCGGTGCTCGAAGGCTTGCTGATTGCCGGTTTTGCCATCGGCGCAAGCATTGGCTATGTTTATTGTCGTGCTGAGTATCCCCTCGCTATCGAACGCTTGCAGGATGCCATTGGCCAAATGCATGCCCAGGGGTTTCTGGGCGACGATATCCTCGGTTCAGGGTTTGGTTTTGCTGTTAAAATTAAAAAAGGAGCAGGTGCCTTTGTCTGCGGTGAGGAGACCTCACTGATGCAAAGTATCGAGGGCAAGCGTGGCATGCCCCTGTCTAAACCGCCTTTTCCAGCTGTTTCCGGCCTGTTTGGCAAGCCGACCAACATTAATAATGTCGAGACGCTGGCTGCGGTTTCAGCGATCATGGAGAAGGGTGCGACCTGGTATGCAGGCTACGGCACTGAAAAGAGCCGGGGTACCAAGACCTTTGCCCTGGCCGGCAAGATCACTCGCACCGGATTGATCGAGGTGCCTTTGGGCATCAATCTCCGCACAATCATCGAAGATATCGGCGGCGGCGTGCTTGGCGGCAAACAGTTCAAGGCGGTACAGACCGGCGGACCTTCGGGCGGTTGCATCCCGGCTCAATTCATTGATTTGGCCGTGGATTACGAGCGCTTGGCCGAGGTCGGCTCGATTATGGGTTCCGGCGGCATGATCGTCATCGATGAGGAATCCTGCATGGTCGACATGGCACGCTATTTTCTCACCTTCACTGAAAACGAGAGTTGCGGCAAATGCGTGCCTTGTCGGATGGGCACCCAGCATTTGCTCCGGATTCTCACCGGCATCACCGAAGGTCGCGGCACACTCGATCAACTGGAGATCATGCGTAAGATCGGCGAGACCATGAAGAGTGCCTCCCTTTGCGGCCTTGGCCAGACCGCGGCCAATCCGGTTCTGACCACGCTCGGATATTTCGAGGACGAATACCGGGCCCATATCGAGGACCGGCACATGTCCGGCCGGAGCCTGCCGGGCCCTGATCCGTTTCGACATCGATCCCTCCCGTTGCACCGGTTGTAGAGCCTGTGTCCGCGCCTGTCCGGTGGAGGCGGTCAGCGGCAAGAAGAAAAAGCCGCACACGATCGACCAGGATCGCTGCATCCGCTGCGGCTCCTGCCGGGAGGCCTGCAAATTTGTGGCGGTACTGGTCAAATGAGGATCGGCGGGACGGAGCCATCAGTTTTTTATCAAGGAGATTGCATGGGTAGCATCAATTTGACCATTAACGGCCGTGCGGTCGAGGTCGAGGACGGCGCAACGGTCCTTCAGGCCGCCCGCCAAGCAGGCATCAAAATTCCCACCATTTGTGACCATAAGGATCTCAATCCTTATGGAGCCTGCCGGATGTGCATTGTCGAGATCGAAGGGGTGCGCGGGTTTCCCACCTCCTGTACCACCCCGGCCACAGCGGGTATGCGCGTGACCACCGAGTCGCAGCAGTTGACCACCTTGCGCAACCGAACCCTGGAGCTCATGTTTTCCGGCCACCCAAACAGTTGCCTGGTTTGTCCTCACCGTGAGGCCTGTGAGCAGTTCCGGCCTAAGGCCACCAAGGCGGCCCGTTCTACCCGCTGCGGCTTTTGCGCCAACCGTGATGAATGTGACCTGCGAGCCATGGCACTCAAGGCCGGTAGCCGAGAACTGCAACTACCCACCCTTTATTCCGCCTATAACCTGGAGCGGGACGATCCCTTCATGGATCGCGATTACAATCTCTGCGTTCTCTGCGGCCGCTGCTGGCGGATCTGCGAGAAGATCCATGGCCAGCCAGCGATCTCGATCATCAACCGTGGCAAATGGGCCCGTATCGGCACCGCCTTTGACAAAAGCCATGTCCATTCCGGCTGCACCTTCTGCGGAGCCTGCATCGACATCTGCCCCACCGGTACCCTGACCGATCGTTTCGCTCGCTGGCACGGCAAGCCGGAGAAGGAAATCCAATCAACCTGTCTGCTTTGCTCCGAGGGCTGTTCTGTTATCGCCCAGAGTAAAAAAGGACAACTATTGGCCTGTGTCATGACCGGGTTCAAGATGGAAGCCGGACTCTGTGCCCTCGGTCGTTTCGGCACAGCTCAGATCGTCAACTCCAGCCAGCGCTTGATTCGACCCCTAATCAGGGAAGGGGAGGAACTCATCCCCACGGACTGGGAAGCAGCCATCAAGGCGGCAACTAATGGCTTGCAGGGTTGCAGCGGTGCTGTCGCCATTGTTGTCAGCGAAGCGACTACCCGTGAAGATCGGTTCTTGTACCGGCAACTGGCTGAACAGCTGCATGGGACCTTTATTGTCCTGCCCGCCTCCTCTGGCAGCGATGATCCGTTGGTGCAGCCCCTGGCGAGCGCCGTACAGAGCGGCGCAATCCGCGCCCTGGTCACCAACGGCAACTTGTTGAAGGCCGATATCCTCAGGGCTGTTCCCTTTTCCCTGATGATCGATTGCCTGCCTTCGGCGGTTGCCGATCTGGCCACTGTAGTTCTGCCCGCCGCCGTGCTCAGTGAAACCATGGGCACTTTTCGTGCTGCTTCGGGTACGCTCCAGCACCTGGCTGTCAGCAGCCTGCCACCCGGCCATGCCCGGCCTGAGTGGCGGATTCTGTTGGATTTGGGCCAAGCGATGGCCTTGCCGGGTTTTGCTGGCTCCACGGTTGAGGCGGTTACGCTCCAGATTGGCCATGATCCCGCGCCCGCGCCTGTTGCTGGCACACCCCGCCAGAATGTCCGCCATCTGGTCACTCGGTTTCGAGGCCACCTCCTGGCCGACGTCATTCCTGCCCTGGCTGCCTTCGGCCTGCCGGCAACACCGGCGGCAGTCGGCGAGGAAGCGGTCGGTGAGGGTTTTGCCCTCCTTGAAAAGCGAGAAATCGTCCCCAATATGCATTTTTTTAAGATCAGGGCACCCCAGGTGGCCAAGTTTGCCCTGCCTGGGCAGTTTGTCATTCTCATGGCCAAGGAAACATCGGAACGCTCACCTTTTACCCTGGTTGACTGGGATGCTGAGGAGGGGTCTATTTCTCTGGTGATCGAAGAGGTCGGCCGTTCCAGCCGTGAATTGGCCATGCTCAAGGCGGGTGATCGCGTTGCCCATGTCAGTGGCCCCCTCGGGCTCCCTTTGCCCATCGAAAGGAAGGGCACAGTGCTGCTCGGCGGCGGCTGCTACGGCATCGGGGCCATTTATCCCTTGGCCCGCGCCATGCGTCAGGCTGGCAATAGGGTGATCTGTGCCATCGAGGCCTCGTCAGCCTATCTGCTGTATCGCAAAGAGGAGCTGCGTTTGGTCTGCGACGAATTGATTCTAGCCACCAAGGACGGCAGCGAAGGCCTGCAAGGCGGGGTTCAAGAAATGCTGGCCCAGGTGGCGCAACAGGAGCCCATTGACCAGTTCATTGCTATCGGTTGCACCTTCATGATGCGCATGGTCACGGAGATCAGCCGATCACTCAATATACCCACCCTGGTGGCCCTCAATCCGATCATGGTCGATGGCACCGGCATGTGCGGCGCCTGCCGCGTTACTGTAGGCAACAAGACTCGATTTGCCTGCATCGACGGCCCAATTTTCGACGGTCACAGCGTCGACTGGGACGAACTCTCCTTGCGGCGGAGTGCTTATGCCCGTGAGGAGGTACAAGCACTGACCCAGACCGTGGACTTGAGTGCGCTCGTTCTCAAGCCACAGGGTAATGGCTGCGGGTGCGGTGGAAAATAGCGAGGGGAGAACGAGTTTGATGAGAACAATGAATGGATCTATACCAGAGACCACCGGGCCCGAGAAAAAGACCCGCGTGAAGATTCCGCGCCAGCCTATGCCGGAGCAGGATCCACGTCGCCGGAGATATAATTTTGAGGAAGTTCCCAGAGGCTACAGCGAGGAAATTGCCCAATTGGAAGCCTCTCGCTGCATTCAATGCAAAAAACCTGGTTGCGTTGAGGGATGTCCTGTCAATATTCATATTCCGGCCTTTATTAAATTGATTGCTGCAGGACGCTTTATCGACGCCCTGATCAAGCTCAAGGAACAGACGGCTCTGCCGGCGGTCTGCGGCCGGGTCTGTCCGCAGGAGAGCCAGTGCGAGGAACGCTGCATTCTGGGCAAAAAGGGTGAGTCGGTTGCCATTGGCCGGTTGGAGCGCTTTGCGGCGGATTATGCCCGTAAGCACGGTGGCGTGCCCGATCCGGTCAAAGCCGCGCTCACCGGTAAGCGGGTTGCGGTGGTCGGAGCCGGGCCGGCGGGTATCACCGTTGCCGGTGAGTTGGCCCGCTGGGGCCATGAGGTGGTAATGTTCGAGGCCTTGCATCTTGCCGGCGGGGTGCTGATGTACGGTATCCCGCAGTTTCGCCTGCCCAAGGAGATCGTCCAGTTTGAAATCAACAGCCTCAAGCGCCTCGGTGTGACCATTCATACCGACTATGTGATCGGTAAAAGCGAGACGGTCAGTCAGTTGATGGAGGAGGGCTTTGATGCGGTTTTCATCGCCACCGGAGCCGGGTTGCCGGTTTTTCTCGGCATTCCCAATGAAAACGCCATTGGCGTCTTTTCCGCTAACGAATTCCTCACCCGTGCCAACCTGATGCGGGCCATTGATTTTCCCCGTTTTGCCACTTCGCCCATCCGGCCCCACCGGGCGGTGACCGTGGGCGGCGGCAACGTGGCCATGGACTCTGCCCGCACGGCCCTGCGCCTCGGAGCCGAGTCGACAATTGTCTATCGCCGCAGCAAGGCCGAAATGCCTGCCCGCTCCGAAGAGGTGCATCACGCGGAGGAAGAAGGTGTAGTTTTCCACCTGTTGACCAACCCGGTGCGGATCATCACCGATGCGCAAAAAAGGGTGACCGGCGTGGAGTGTCTGCGCATGGAATTGGGCGAGCCCGACGCCTCGGGTCGGCGTCGGCCGGTTGCGGTCAAGGGCAGCGAGTTTGTCGTCCCGGCGGACACGGTGATCGTGGCCATCGGCAATCAACCCAACCCCTTGGTGCCGCAAACTTCCCCCGAAATCGTCACCAGCAAATGGGGCACCATCACCACCGATCCCGTCACCATGATGACTTCTCAGCCCGGCGTCTTTGCCGGCGGCGACATCGTCTCTGGCGCAGCCACGGTCATCAGCGCCATGGGCCAAGGCAAGTTAGCGGCACTGGCCATGCACCGTTACCTCATGGGTGGTGATCCCCCGGCTTGATCGGGCAATGAACGATAGGAGACGACAAGACGGCACGGGGACAGGTTTTCTCAGCGCCGTTGGTTTTGCTGATCGCCGGCATTGCATGCCTGACAAATTTTTATCCTTTCGCCGAAATGCCCGGAAGAGTTTTTTGCAAAGAAGAATAAAAGTTTGACAGGTAACCGCTACAACAGTAATAACTCATCTATATCTTTGCCTCTTTTCCATGCAAGAACGTGAAAAGAACAGAAAACAACCAAAAATATTCAACAATGTTCCGGTTCGATGGCGTGCTTAGGAGGGGGAGGATGGTCGGGTGTTGCCGCTCTTTTGCCATCCCCTCTTTTTTTGGTCTCCATTCTGCCGGAACCGTATCTTCAACCGAATATCCATAACGGTCGAATGATCTGGAGCTGAGAAGAAGTATGAAACGTTTTGCCCTCTGTGTCTTCATCCTGCTGTGTGCGGTTCCTGCTGCCTGGGCCGCTCGCACTCCATTGAACGCTGTTGCCCAAGATCCCTATGTTTCTGCTCTGCTGATCGAGGCCGACAGCGGTAAAGTCCTCTTTGAAGCCAATGCAGACGCCAAGGTGTATCCGGCCAGCGTTCTCAAACTGATGGATCTGTATGTTATCCTGGATCGGATTCAGCAGGGGAAGCTGAAGCTGGATGAGATGGTCCAAGTTACGGCGGAAGCCTCCAAAACAGGCGGTTCCCAAGTCTATCTCGATCCCAAGGAACAATTTTCGGTTGAAGAGTTGCTCTATGCATTAATGGTACAGTCGGCAAACGATGCAGCGGTTGCCTTGGCCACACATATAGCCGGTTCCAAGGAGGGGTTCGTTGCCCTGATGAACCAGAAGGCCCAGGAGCTTGGGATGAAGAATTCCCGTTTCCATTCGGTGCACGGATTGCCGCCCTCTGATGGACAGGAGCCTGATGTCACCACGGCCCGCGATCTGGCCATTCTCTGCCGCGCACTGGCGAAAAATCCGGAAGCTTTGAAGTATACCGGCACCCAAAGCAGAGGATTTCGCGAAGGTAAATTCGTCATGCACAACCACAACAAACTCTTGTCCCAGGTGGCCGGAAGCGACGGGTTCAAAACAGGGTATTACCAAGCGGCAGGCTTTTCTATCGCCGCCACCGCCCAAAAGGGTGGAGTGCGCATGATTGCCCTGGTTATGGGCAGCAAGGATCGCAAGGTTCGTGATGCCAAAGCTGTTGAATTGCTGGCCAAGGGATTCACCATCATTCCTCCGAAGCCCGAATTGGCTGGTGCGACTGCCAAACCCGCCGTTGCATCACCCCGGCCGACTGCAAGCGGTGTAACCTTCGACACTTCTACTCCACCTGCCGCCGCTGCAAAAAATCAAGGCGGAGCTGAAGGGCAGCAAGGTCTGGCCCAGGGGGAATCTGCAAAAGCCGGCGATGGCGGCTGGGGTAAATTTTTTATCGGTCTGGGTATTGGTTTTCTTTTCTTTCTCGGTCTTTTCGCGGCTACTGTCGTCGTGATGAAAAGGCGATCCGGTAATGTTCGCGGCAAATACAAAAATCGCGACTGACCCCCTTTTCCAGATTAGATACCCACCCAACCCCCCTTTTCTTCTTTCCTGAAGAAAAGGGGGTTTTCTTTGCGAGCGGATTCCTGCATAAGATTGTCTTTTCCTTGAAAGGAGAGGAGGCTGTGACTGGACCTGAGCGGGATTCGTCTTATTGTAGTATCTGTTTGAACATTCATTAAAACGACCTTTCCTGAGGAGGAGCTTTCCATGTTTTCCTTACGCAATCTTTCACGATTTGTTCTATTTCTGGCGACCGGTATGATCTTTGTAGCTGATAATCAGAGAGGAGGCGCGACTCACAATAAAAAGGAAGGGCAGGGCGAGGATCAGGTACGGCAGCATGCCCTGTTTGCCGGTGGCTGTTTCTGGTGCATGGAGTCGCCTTTTGAAAAACTCGAAGGCGTCATCTCGGTCGAGTCCGGTTATGCCGGCGGCACCACGGCATATCCCAGTTATGAAAATCATGCTGCTGGCGGACATCTTGAAGTGGTTGAGGTGGTCTTTGATGCCAAACGGGTCTCCTACCAACAGTTGTTGGACATCTATTGGCGTCAGATAGATCCCACCGATAGCGGCGGTCAGTTCGTTGATCGCGGCCATTCCTACACCACGGCCATCTTCTATTTCACTGAGGAGCAGCGTGTTCTGGCAGAGCAATCGAAAAAAACTTTGGAGGAAAGCGGTCTTTTCCAGAAGCCTCTGGCAACGTCAATCCTCCCGGCACCCCCATTTTATCGGGCTGAGGAGTATCACCAGGATTATTATAAAACCAATCCGTTGCGCTATGCCTCTTACCGTGCAGGCTCTGGTCGCGATAGCTTTCTCAAAAAATCCTGGCGAGAGGAAAAAACAACAAAGTCCGCTGCGCCAGGGGCCCCAAAGCAGCAACTGACACCAATGTAATACGAGGTCACCCAGAACAACGCCACCGAACCGCCCTTCAACAATGCTTATTGGGATAACCAACAGGAGGGGATTTATGTCGATGTGGTCAGTGGCGAACCGTTATTCAGCTCCACTGACAAGTTTGAATCCGGTACAGGTTGGCCGAGTTTCACCAAACCGCTGGTTGGCGGAAACATTGTCGAGAAATCGGACTGGAGCCTGTTTGCCGTTCGCACCGAGGTGCGCAGCAGGGGTGGCAATTCACATCTTGGTCATGTTTTTAACGATGGTCCTGCCCCTACAGGTCAGCGCTTCTGCATCAATTCCGCAGCCCTTCGTTTTGTCCCCAAGGAGAAACTGGCAGAGGAAGGGCTGGGACAGTATTTTGTCCTGTTTGCACAGCAAGAGGGCCGCTCATCTAACAGTTGAGGATTGAAACAATTTTTTGCAACAGGAACCGCTGTCAGGAAAGATCTTGCCGGCGATCATTTCAACCCATTGCCCGATAAGTTAGGCTACATACGGTGGGTTTGCTCTTGAGAGCTGTATGCCTCAGTGAAAGAATATCCATAAACAATATGCTGAAATCTGCATAACATATTGTAATAGTTACCTGTTGCGAGAACTCGCTTGGCAGATGAAAAAATGTGAACCCAATCTTCAGGCCGGCAAACCGTTCGTAGTTTGCACTCTCTTTTTCGGAATCAAGTTAACCTAACAACCTCAATTTTCGGCCCTTAACCGATAACAAGGATTGTAGGTGCTGGTCGGCAGTTTCATCCGCTTTTGCTCTACAAAGGCGTCGAGCAGAGCGTCGAGTGGTCGCATGATCCCGGCATCACCGCAGAGTTCAAATAATCCCTTTTCCTCGATGGCCTGGATGCCTGTTTCTTTGACGTTGCCGGCGACGATCCCGGAAAAGGCCCGGCGCAGGTTTGAGGCTAAGAGGTGCGGGGCCTGTTTTTTATGCAGATCGAGGCCACGCATGTTTTCGTGGCTGGGAACAAAGGGCAACTGCAGGCTGAGGTCAATATTGAGCAGCCAGTTGAAATAGTAGGCGTCGTCGGTCTTGAAACGGAACGAACGAACCTGCTCCACGCCTTCCAGTATTTTTCGGGCTACGTTCTCGGGTTCGGCGATGATAATCCTATACAATTGCCGGGCAGCCGGGCCGAGGGTGTCGGTGATGAATCGGTCAATGCGGTCGAAATAATTGCTGGTGCTTGCCGGCCCGGTGAAAATCAGGGGGAGAGGGATGCGTGAATTTTCCGGGTCGAGCAGGATGCTGAGGATATAGAGGATCTCTTCGGCCGTGCCGACGCCGCCGGGAAAGACGATGACCGCATGTCCGACGCGGACAAATGCCTCCAGGCGTTTTTCTATATCCGGCATTATGACCAGATCATTGACAATGGGATTAGGTGATTCCGAGGCAATAATGCCGGGTTCGGTAATGCCGAGATACTGGCCGTTTTCGATCCGTTGCTTGGCGTGACCGATGGTGGCACCTTTCATCGGTCCTTTCATGGCGCCGGGCCCGCAACCGGTACAGATGTCGAGGCCGCGCAGGCCCAGCTGGTACCCAACCTCCTTGCTGTAATCGTATTCGGCAGGTGTTATCGAATGCCCGCCCCAGCAGACCACCAGGCGGGGATTGGTGCGCGGCCGCATGATCCCTGCATTGCGCAGGATGTGAAAAACAGCGTTGGTGATGCCGTCTGATGTCTGCAGGTCGAAACGGGGGTTGTTATTGATGGTGTCGTCGACGTAGACAATGTCGCGGAGCACAGCGAACAGATGTTCGTTGATTCCCCGGATCATCTTGCCATCGACAAAGGCGCTGGCCGGGGCACTGCGAAGATCCAACTTGATACCCCGCTCCTCCTGAATCACCCGGATGTCGAAATCTTTGTACCGTTCGAGCAATTCACGGCCGTCGTCAAGGTGGCCACCATAGTTAAGCACGGCGAGTGAGCTGTTGCGGAAGAGCGGATAGAGTTCGCCTTGGCTGGTGTTGAGGAGTTTGCCTACTTCCAGCCGGGAAAGTACATCCAGGTTGCCGTTGGGGCTGATGCGGGCGTCAATGACATCATACTGCATGAAAAATCCTGTCCTCATCTAAGGTGTCGTAAAGCTGTTCGTCTCCACGGCTAAAACAAAGGCGGTTAAGCGCATTTTTGCCGTTCTGTCCTGAGTATCTGCGATCAAGATGAATTTCCGGTTAGGATTTGATGAGCCTCTTGTCGGCAAACAGCGGTTGATTTCCCCTCAGCAGGCAGTCTCTGACCTTCTCCTGAACCAGCTCTTTGAGTGATTCGTAAGTGTGGTCCTGGGGGAATACAGGAGGCTGAAAGCACACCGAAATCCGCCGGAAGGGTCGCGGCAAGAGGGATCCGGTGGGCATGGCTTCGAAGGCGCCGCGGATGGCCACCGGCACCACCGGCACATTGAGTTCTTTGCTGAGGATAGCAAAGGTTTTCTTGAATTCTCCCAGGACGCCGTTGGGCGTGCGGGTTCCTTCGGGAAAGATCATGATGTTTTTGCCGCTTTGCAGCAAGGTGGCCACCTTCTGGATTGATTCGCGAACATCAGCATTGATATCCATAACGACGATATTGTTGCGGTCAGCGAGAAAACGCAGCCAGCGGTTTTGCAGGTGTTTAGCCTTGGCGTAAAAGTAGGTGCGCTGCATCAGGGTGTTTTTCAATCCGGCGGCCACCAGCAATCCATCGATGAAGCTCTGGTGGTTGGGTGCAAGGATACAGGGCGTATCCGGGATATTTTCCCGACCTTCGGCCTGAAAACGGAAATAGCAGGTAAAGAGCAGGCGGCTGGCGTTTTTGATCAGGTTAGTGGTCCACCAAGTACGCGGCAGGCCGCTGTCGACCCGTTGCCGCAGGATATCGCGCCAGTTGATCAGCTCGACGGCGATTCTTTCCTTGCGTTCAGCGATAAACGTGCTCAGTTGGCGCAGGGTCGGAATGTGCATCAGCTTATCCTCGGCGATCTCAACGCCAAAGGTTTTTTCAATAAAGACGAGCAAGCTGACCTTGTCAAGGGAGTCGAGAGCGGCATCGATCTCCAGATGGTCGTCCGGAGCAATGTTGCGTGAGGTATGTTGCTCGAGGAACTGGTGGATGATTTGATATTCCGCAGCTGCAGGATGAAGAGCTTGGACCTTGCGTTCCTCCTTTGCTGCCACCAGGGCTGGAAGTTGAAAGCGTTTGAGTTTTGACAGGCGGGTGCGGGGCAGTTCGTTTTCCACCAGGGTGAAATGGCGGAGGTGCTTGGAGGGCGAGGCTTTCTGGTTGTAGCGGTCGATCACCTGCCAGCGAAAATAATCGTCCATCCGGGTGACGCCTTTTTCGCGGATCAGGGCCAGGTTGGGACGGATGACGGCTTGGAGGAGATTGTCCTTGAGAAAGACGCCCACCTCGGCGATGGCGCTGCTCATTGCCTCCAATTCCTGTTCGATCAAAACCGGATTGATGTTTTTACCATTATCCAGGACAATAATTTCTTTTTTGCGACCGGTGATGAACAGCCGGCCACGGTCGTCAATTTGGCCAAGATCGCCGGTGTGCAGCCAGCCGTCGCGAAGCACCTCGGCCGTTTCCTCGGGCCGGTTCCAGTACCCCTGCATGATATTTTTTCCCGAGGCCACGATTTCACCGTCGCGGATCTCGATGGTGGTGCAGCTCATGGCCGTACCGGCTGAGCCGATGAGTACCTGTCCTGGCCGGGTAAAGGTGATCATCGGCGCCGCCTCGGTCATGCCGTAGCCTTCGAGGATTTCAAAACCAAGCGTGGTAAACTGTTGACCCACTGAGCGGTCCAGGGCCGCGCCGCCGCTGACCAGGAATTTGAGGTGGCCACCAAATTTTTCATGTACCGAACGAAACAGCAGGCGTGACAGTTTGGGAGAGGCTGCTTTTTCCGCCAGCCGAAATAAAAGACCGGCAACCTTATTGGCTGCGATTTTATCCTGGATCGACTTCATGATCAGGCTGTAGAGTCGGGGAACGCCGATGAGGATGGTGATTTTGTTGTTCTGCAAGGTTCGGACTATATCTTCGGCCCGGAGCGAGGGCGAGAGGGCAACCGTGGCCCCGATCTGGAAAGGCATGACCAGGGTGCCGAGCAGGGGAAAAATATGGTGTAAAGGCAAGAGCATGAGCACCCGCTCATCCGGTGCGTAAATGGGGGCGCCGATGGTGACAGCCTCGACGTTGGCCAGCAGATTTTCAAAGGAGAGCATCACTCCTTTGGGTGTACCGGTGGTGCCTGATGTGTAGATCAAGAGGGCCGTTGCCTGGGGATCAGGAGAGTCGATCGGCTCGATCTCCTGCTGCTCCATGGGATGGAACTGCTCAAAAACATGAAGTTGCGGCGCATAGTCCAGCATTGCCAGGACTTCCTCGACAACGGGTTTGCGGTCCTGGGAGCAGAAAAAGACCTGGGGCCGGCAATCCCGGGCGATGAAAGCAACCTCTTCGGCTGTCGCCTGGAAATCGACCGGCACAACCGTGCATCCCTTGGACCAGGCTGCGTAAAAGGCATGAATCCATGCCGGTCGGTTTTCCGAGAAGATCAGGACACGCTGAGTGCCGTCAGGGATATGGTGGGCATAGGCGCGAGCCATGGCCAGCAGTTCGGTATAGCTGTAGGAGCGGTCGGGCAGGATCAGGGCGGTTTTGTTGTGATCGGCTAGGAGCATGAAGAGGACCGTATGGGACGTAAAAGAAGAAAAGAGAGGGCGTCTTGACAAACCTCCCGCCTTGAAGACTTTCCCTGCAAAAGGGGCAGTGATTAGTCACTAATTTTGACGATGGCCCGACCACGGGCTTTTCCCTGGAGGATGAGGCCGATGCGTTCTTCCAAAGCTTCCAGATTAGGCAGCTCGGAGGTGATCGTTTCCAAGTGGTCAAGTTTCCATTCTCCAGCCAGCTTGTCCCAGATGCGCAGGCGAAGTTCTTTGGGGCAGTGAACCGAATCAATGCCCAGAAGACTGACGCCGTTGAGGATAAAGGGGTAGATTGAGGTGTGCAGTTCGCCGGAGGTGACGTTGCCGCAGCAGGTGACCGTGCCGCCGTAGCGGGTGGCCTTGATGGCCGTGTTCAGGATATTGCCGCCCACGGTGTCAACAACTCCGGCCCAGCGTGGTTTAAGCAGGGGGCGGCTGCTCTGGTCGTCGGCGTCGGCTGTGCTGATAATCTCTTTGGCGCCTATTTGTTGCAAATAGGCGGCTTCGTTCATTTTTGTGGTGACCGCAGCAACTTCATAACCAGACTTGGCCAGGAGAGCCACAGCAATGGAACCGACTCCGCCGGTGGCCCCTGTCACCAGCACCGGGCCTTGATCCGGGGTGATGCCGCTCTTGATCAATTGGTAGCAAGAAAGGGCGGCGGTAAAGCCGGCGGTACCGTAGATCATGCTCTCGCGCAGGCTTAGGCCTGTGGGGAGTGAAACCACCCAGGCGGTTGGAACCCGGATGTATTCCTCATAACCGCCGGCGGTGTTCATGCCCAGGTCAAAACCGGTCACCAGCACCTGGTCACCCGGTTGAAAAACCTGTGCGCTGCTTTCAGCGACGATGCCGGCAGCGTCGATCCCGGGGGTATGCGGGTATTTTCGGGTTACGCCCTTGTTGCCTGAAGCCGAGAGGGCATCTTTGTAGTTGAGTGAGGAATAGCGAACCTTGATCAGTACTTCACCCGCAGGCAGATCATCAACATGCTTTTCGCCGATGGTGCGGGCGAAATGTTTATCGGCGGTTTCGGTGACAATCATGGCCTTGAATGCGATGTTTTCCATGTTTTCTCCAGGGTAGTCCTGCCATGACATTGGGGGCTGAGCGATCACTTGATCACTATACGGTCTTTTTTCTTACTCTTCAAGGAAGGGAACGCAGGTACGAAGACTGGAGGCCAAAGCTGAATGGCCTGCTGCCGGAAAGAGCGGCTTGCAATCCCTTGAGCGGGTGGTAATAAGGAGAGCAAGGGCGGAAGGTCTGGCAATCCGAGCCGGCTGCCGATTGTTCCACCACAACACATTATTTCCTGATAAAAAACCTTTCTTATGTTCAACCGCATACTCATCACCGTGGTACTCTCGGTGTTCATTGCTCTCTTGGGAGTCGGCATCATCATTCCGGTTTTACCGGTGCTTGCCACTAAGCTGGGAGCCTCCGGGTTTGCCTTGGGCCTGATAACCGCCGCCTTTTCCCTCAGCGGGGCCTGCTGCAGCCGCTGGTCGGCAATCTCTCTGACCGCTGGGGCCGCAAAGGTTTTCTTGTTGCCGGTCTGTTCATCTACGGATTGGTCGGCCTGTTGATTCCCCATGCTGGCAGTGTTTCGCATTTGCTGTGCATCCGTCTCTTTCAGGGCGTAGGGGCTGCGATGATCGTGCCCGTGGCCATGGCCTATGCCAGTTTTCTTGCCCCATCTGGCCAGGAGGGGCGGTACATGGGGGTGATCAATATCGCCATCTTCTGCGGCATCGGTTGCGGGCCAGTGCTCGGGGGCCTTTTTTCCGACGCATGGGGATTGGCATCGGTTTTTTATATGATGGCAACGCTCTGCTTTTTTGCCTTTCTGCTTGTCCTGACCAGTATGCCCGCCTCATGCCCGATTGATCGGCAGCAACAGATCGGGTTGCTGGCTAACGTTCGGTTGATGCTGAAAAGGCGGCGGACCCTAGGCATTCTTATCGCTCGTTTCGGCACAGTGCTGATGCTGGTGCCGACCATGGCCTTCCTGCCGTTAATGATGGCAGAATGGCCGGGCAGCACCGGTTTGCAGACCGGTCTGGTGATAGCCAGCCGCACCTTGATGAATGCCGTACTCCAGTATCCCTTCGGCAAATTGGCGGACCGTTTAGACAAGGTGGTGCTTTTGGTCTGCGGTTGCGTCTGCATGAGCATTGCTGTTTTTTTAATCCCCTCGGTAACCAGCTTTGGCACCATGATAGTAACCTATCTTTTCCTCGGCTTTGGCGAGGCCGTGCTCTGGCCAGTGCTCGGCGCTTATGCTGCCGAGGAGGGGCGAACACATTTTGGTCATGGAACCATGATGGGTGTGTTCAATCTGGCGATGAGCGCCGGGGTGTTCACCGGAGCGATCCTGGCCGGAATCAGCATGGATTCCCTCGGCATGCGACAAGCTTTTTCCTGCACTGCTCTCGCCATTCTTGCCCTTTGCCTCTTTGCAGCCTTCCTGATCCGTTCCGGTGAAGCTGCAGGCGAAACTCAGGCTGCTCCCAATCACCCAATCTCTCCTATTTAATTCCTTAAATTTGTTGATAATACAACTTTTTCTCCCCATGGATTACTTGACGGGATTCGTTATTCTGGTTATTAGTTGCAGTTTAATGTGTTGCGAGAGTGGTGAAATTGGTAGACGCACTGGACTTAGGATCCAGCGGGCCTGGCTCATGGGGGTTCGAGTCCCCCCTCTCGCACCATAACCCTTCGAGTCATCAAGCACAGCACGCCAGCAGGTAGAGAAGCGGGCTGACAATACACAACGCCGCCGGGGTAACAGCCGCGGAAAACCGAACAAGAGGAACCGCAGTCCATGGAAATCGTCGTCGAAAATCTCTCTGACCTGACAAGAAAATTGACCATCACTCTCCCCAAGGAAACCGTGGAGCCGGCCCTCGACAAAGCCTATGCCAAGATCAATAAAGAGGTCAGGTTAAAAGGTTTCCGTCGCGGCAAAATTCCCCAGGGCGTGCTCGAAAATAATTTCAAGGCACAAGTTCAGGGCGAGGTTGGCGAGAAACTTGTTCAGGACAGTTATTTCGACGCTATCGAGAAAGAGAAACTCGATCCCGTGGTGCATCCCGAAATCACCGAGCACACGTTTTCCGAGGACGGCTCTTTTGTTTATGTAGCCTTGGTTGATGTTAAACCTCAATTCGATCTCAATGAGTATAAGGGGCTTGAGGTTGAAAAGCCGATCGTCATGGTCAGCGAAGAAGAGGTCGACAAAGAGGTTGCTTTGCTGCAGCGGCATCAGGCCGTACTGCAGACTGCAGAAGAGGGCCATGCCATTGCCCTTGATGATGTGGCGATCGTCGACTTTCAAGGTTTCCACGATGGCAAGGCCATGAAGGAGGTGCATAATGAAAATTTCAGCGTCGATATCGGCATGCATCGTCTCGGTAAGGATTTTGAGGAAAAATTGTACGGCCTCAAGAAGGGGGACAAGACCCTTTACGAAATTACTTTTCCCGGCGATTACCCCAATCCGATGCTCGCTGGAAAAAATGTTGAATTCAAGGTGGATGTCAAGGACGTCAAGGTCCGGATCAAACCGGTACTCGATGATGAGTTTGCTAAGGATATAAAGCCCGAGCTGAGCACCTTGGCCGAACTGAAGGAGGACGTCCGCAAGCGCTTGCAAAAAACCAAGGATGATGCTCTTCAGGGTGATCTGGATGACAAGATCATGCACAAACTGATCGAACTCAACCCCTTCGAGGTACCGCAGCGGCTGGTGAATTATGAGATTCAGGAAATGCTCAAACAAACTGAGGAGAATCTCAAGCGGAGCGGACTTTCTTTTGAGTCCGCAGGCATCAATCTTGACGATCTGGTTGCGAAAAACAAGGATGTCGCGGTTAAGCGGGTCAAAGGTGACTTCCTTTTGAAGAAGATTGCCGAGGTCGAGGAGATCAAGATCGCCGATGAGGACATTCAGCGTGGTTACCAGCGTATCGCCGACCAATATCGGATGACCATTGACGAAGTAAAAAAATATTTCAAACGGCGCGAGGAAATCCTGCCGTTCATGAATGAACTGCACAACGAGAAGGTGCTCAACTTCCTGCGCGAGCAGGCCAAGTACACCGAAACTGTGCCGGCAGAACCTACAGTAGAGCAGGCCGAAGCCTGATCGAATCAACAGAAGGCCAAATCCAATGGCGGGCCTCCGAGGCCTGCCATCTTGAAGCTTTATCCGGAGACAAAAGTATGAACCTGGTTCCCATGGTTGTTGAACAGAGTCCACGTGGCGAACGGGCTTACGATATTTATTCCCGGCTGCTCAAAGAACGGATCATCTTCCTCGGCAGCCAGGTCAATGACGACGTTGCCAGCGTGGTTGTTGCCCAGTTGCTGTTCCTCGAAGCCGAGGACCCGGACAAGGACATCACTTTTTATATTAATTCCCCCGGTGGTTCGGTGACCGCCGGTATGGCCATTTACGACACCATGCAGTACATCCGCTGCGATGTCGCCACGCTCTGCATGGGGCAGGCAGCCTCCATGGGTGCCTTGCTTTTGGCAAGTGGTGCCGCCGGTAAACGATTTGCCTTGCCCAATTCACGGATTATGATCCATCAGCCTATGGGCGGTTATCAAGGACAGGCCACTGATATCGACATCCATGCCCGCGAGATTCTGCGGATGCGCCACGATCTCAACACTATTTTGTCCAAACACACCGGCAAATCGATCAAAAAAGTCCAGGCCGATACCGAACGTGACAATTTCATGAGCGCCGCCGAAGCCTGTCAGTACGGCATTATCGATAAAGTCTTGGCCAGCCGCGAGGAACTGAGCGGGGAGAAGTGACAGTGAATAACAATTTTCATGACGAGCCCGGGATTTCCTGCCTCTGTTCGTTCTGCGGCAAAAGTCAGGAAGAGGTCGGGAAACTGATTGCCGGACCGAATGTCTATATCTGTGACGAATGCATTGAACTATGCAATGAAATCATGAACGATAGCTCTGAGGAGGAAGGCATCCAGGCCGAATTCGGCAATCAGGTACTCAAACCTAAAGAGATCAATGCCTATCTTGATCAGTACGTCATCGGCCAGGATCACGCCAAGCGGATTTTATCGGTGGCGGTGCACAACCATTACAAGCGAATCAACGCGCCGCCTGTTGGCAGTGACGAGGTCGAACTGCAGAAGTCGAACATCATCCTCATCGGGCCAACCGGCAGTGGCAAGACATTGGTCGCGCAAACCCTGGCACGCTTGCTCAAGGTTCCGTTCACCATAGCCGATGCCACCACGCTTACCGAGGCCGGGTATGTGGGAGAAGATGTGGAGAATATCCTGGTCAGCCTCCTTCAGGCGGCTGATTACGACATTGAGAAGGCTCAGCGGGGGATTATCTATATCGATGAAATCGACAAGATCGCCCGCAAATCCGATTCCGCCTCGCTGACCCGGGATGTTTCGGGAGAAGGAGTGCAGCAGGCTCTTCTCAAAATCATCGAAGGGACTATGGCTTCAGTGCCTCCCAAAGGCGGCCGCAAACATCCTCAACAAGAACTGGTGCGCATCGACACCACCAATATTCTCTTCATCGTCGGCGGGGCATTCGTCGGTTTAGACGGTGTGATTAAGCGGCGAACCGGCACCCAGGCCATGGGCTTCGGCGCCAAGGTGGTCAGTCAGAAGGAACGCTCCATCGGTGAGATTCTGGCTTCTATCCAGCCCGAGGATCTCCTCAAATTCGGCCTGATTCCGGAGTTGGTTGGTCGTTTGCCGGTTATAGCCACCATGGAGGAACTGGTAGAGGAAGATTTGATCCGCATTCTCAAAGAGCCGAAAAACGCTCTGAGCAAACAGTTTCAAAAGCTGTTCGAATATGAGGGCATTACCCTGCGCTTTACGGAGGGTGCTTTCAAAGCCATCGCCCAGAAGGCGCTCATTCGTAAATCAGGAGCGCGGGGGTTGCGGTCCGTCATGGAAGAGTGCATGCTCGATGTCATGTATGAACTGCCCTCCGATGAGCTTGCCACCGAATGCGTCATCAACGAACAGGTCATTACCCAAGGGGAGTATCCTGTCATCCTCTACGATAACGCCGAAACAAAAAAAATAGCCTGATAGTTGCCTATGAGTGAATTGACTGCTGAAACCTATCCTCTGATGCCGCTCCGGGACATTGTTCTTTTTCCTGGGATGGTGGCTCCCCTTGTGGTTGGGAGAAAGAAATCAATCATGGCGCTTGAGGCGGCCATGGAGCACCGCTCACTCATTTTTTTGGTGACACAGAGAGACGCCAGGGTGGATGACCCTGAACAACGGCATCTCTATTCCCTGGGGACACTGGCATCGGTCATGCAGCTCCTGCGATTGCCCGATGGGACTATAAAGGCCTTAGTGGAAGGTAAACAGCGGGCCATTGTTGTCGGCGCATTCGAGGGTGGTGACCAAGAGGATACGTTTTACTCAGTCAGGTTGGTCGAAGCTCCGGATGTGGACATAGAAGGAGAGGATCTGCCCGCTTATCTTCGCGAGTTGCGAAAGGCTTTCGATCAATACAGTTTGGTTAACAAGAAACTGCCGCGCGAGATTTTAAAATCGATTACTGCGCTTGAAGAACCTTCACGGATGGTGGATCTCATTTCCTCCCACATTCAATTGAAGACCGAGGAAAAGCAATCAATTCTCGAACTGATCAGCCTGCCGCAGCGCATTGCCAAGGTGCTGGAAATTCTCTACCGGGAAATGGAACTCTCGGAGATGGAGAAGGATATCCACGCCAAGGTGAAAAAGAAGATGAATGCCACCCAGCGCAACTACTATCTCTCCGAAAAGATGCGCGCTATCCAGGAAGAAATGGGGCAGGGCGAGGGTGGTGAAGATTTGGCTGAGTTGCAGCAGGCCATTGACAAAAAGAACCTGCCCAAGGCGGTCAAAGGTAAAGTGAGCAAGGAGTTCAAAAAACTCCGCCAAATGCCGCCGATGTCCGCCGAGACCACGGTGGTGCGCAACTATATCGATGCGATTATCAGTCTTCCGTGGAAGAAGAAATCCCGAGCCAAAATCGACATTGATCGAGCCGAGATCGTACTCAACGAAGATCATTATGGCCTGGAAAAGCCTAAAGAGCGCATCCTTGAGTATCTGGCGGTCCAGGCTCAGGTGAAAAAGATCCGTGGACCGATACTCTGCCTGGTCGGGCCTCCAGGTGTGGGCAAGACCTCCGTCTGCCGCTCCATTGCCCGTGCCATGGGGCGTGAATTCGTCCGCCTGTCACTAGGCGGGGTGCGTGACGAAGCCGAGATCCGAGGTCACCGGCGCACCTATATCGGTGCCATGCCAGGTAAGATCATTCTCTCCATGCAGAAGGCCGGGGTGATAAATCCCGTGTTTTGTCTCGATGAAGTCGACAAAATGAGCGTCGATTTCCGCGGCGATCCCTCGTCGGCTCTGCTTGAGGTGCTGGATCCTGAGCAGAACTACGCCTTCAACGATCACTACCTTGATGTTGATTACGACCTGTCCGAAGTTTTTTTTATCACCACGGCCAATCATCTGCACGGTATTCCGGCACCGTTGCAGGATCGTATGGAGATTATCCAGCTGAATGGCTATACGGAAGAAGAAAAGCTCAATATCGCCAGTGATTTCCTTCTGCCCAAACAGCTTGAGGCTAACGGCTACAAACCTGACGAGATTGCCCTCAACGAAAAGGCTATCCTTGATATTATTCGCCGTTACACCCGGGAAGCCGGGGTGCGCAGCCTGGAACGAACCATTGCCTCCATCTGTCGCAAGGTCGCGCGTGAGCGTCTGAAAAACAAAGAGCCGCGGAAAAAATATCGAATCTCGCCCCAAGCCGTTGAACGGTATCTGGGGGTAGCCAAGTTCCGCTTTGGTCTTGCTGAGGAACGAGACGAGATCGGGTTATCCACCGGTATGGCCTGGACCGAAGTCGGCGGTGAGCTGCTGCAGATCGAAGCGACCATTATGCCTGGCTCCGGAAAACTGACTATTACCGGCAAACTCGGCGACGTCATGCAGGAGTCAGCGCAGGCGGCCCTGTCCTATGTGCGCTCCCGGGCCATGCGCCTCGGTTTGGATTCCGATTTTTATCAGAAGATCGACATCCATGTGCATGTGCCCGAAGGAGCCATTCCCAAGGATGGACCTTCTGCAGGCATCACCATCGCCACCTCCATCGTCTCAGCCATCCTTAAACTGCCGGTTGATCGGAAACTGGCCATGACCGGCGAAATCACCCTGCGCGGCCGGGTTCTGCCTATCGGCGGCTTGACGGAGAAACTGTTAGCGGCAAAGAGGGGTAATATCACCAATGTATTGATTCCTCGCGAAAATGAGCGGAATCTCCGCGATGTGCCACAGAAGATCCGTAACAGTCTCATCATCGATCTGGTCGACGATGTCGATGAGGTGCTGCAGCGTGCCCTGCTCCTGAAAGAGGGGGAGACCCTGTTCAAGGATGTGCCGTTGGATTCCATTTTCAGTGACTTCACGATCTCATCGCACAACACCCCGGCACAGTAAGTGCTCAGTTTTTTATGCGCCGTGAATGCGCCGAAGAAATTGGTAAAACTCTAAAGAAGCTCTGTTTTTTGCTTGACGGACAAGGGTTCTCCTGATAAATACACCGTCACCTTTTGGGGCGAATAGCTCAGCTGGGAGAGCATCGGCCTTACAAGCCGAGGGTCACAGGTTCGATCCCTGTTTCGCCCACCACACATACTGGAGTCGTAGTTCAGTTGGTTAGAACGCCGGCCTGTCACGCCGGAGGTCGCGAGTTCGAGTCTCGTCGGCTCCGCCAGTATATCGGGTAGTTGGAGAAATCCAACTACCCTTTTTTTTTGCCCTGGCTTTCGGTTTTCCTGGCCGAGAAGATTTTTTCTCTTGGGAACCCTGTTTTACTGCCTCTATACAAGCATTCAGATATTTGTTATAAGATTTCCCTTTTTTTTATGGGCAAGTTGGGAAAGAAAAATTTTATCTTTTCATGAGGCCTCTGACTTCCTGTAAAAACCACAATGCTGATAATTGTTGTTTCCCCCTTAAATTATTACTGAAAAAGGAGAGATTGTTTTCATGAACCACTCGTTCAAGTCGACCTTGAAGGTTGCAGTTGCTGTTTTTTTATTGGCAACTCCCTGTGTAGATGGCGCTGTCCATGCGGAAGATGCTGATGGTGCCGCCATTTCAACGCCCAAAGATAAGGAAGCTGCTGAGGCTGCGAATCCCCTTCGGTTTTACAAAGGGGCAAACGGGAGTTATCTGCAAGCAACGTTTCAAGCTGATGTCGCATTTTTTTCCCAGAACAACAACTCGTTTGGCAATGATATCGGGTTCATCGGAGGCGTTTCCAATTCCTGGGGAGAGTCGCTCGTCCGTCCCGGCCTTGAAGGGAGTTACACTTTTACAAAATATCAAAAATTTTACGGCCGGATAGATGCGGTTCAGGCCAATACCTTTAATGGTATCGATGCCACGGGTACAAACCTTGCCTATGGCGAGAGTGTCAATGACCTCCGCATTGAAAATTCCTACGCCGGTTGGCGTTCAGGCATGGTGTTCGATTCGTTGGGAGAAGATTTTCTTGATATCTCTTTTGGTCGACAGCAGTATATCGCCGGTAGCGGATTCCTTTTCCATACCGAAGGCCAAACAGGCTACAACAGAGCGGCCTGGTATCTTGGCGGACGACGGGTGGCCGATTATGCGGGCATTGTCAGGATGAAAAGCGGTGGCTGGTCCGGTGACCTTTTTTATCTTGAATTCGACGATATAGCCAAAACCAATACCAGGGCTGGCGGCACCACCATGAATTACGCCTTCGAGAAACTGAGCAGCAGTATCGGAGGTGGTTATTACTTCCTCACCTCCGACAATCCGGCTCGGGATGACATGAAAGTGTATGACATCCGTGGCAGTATCAAGCCGTTTGAGGCATGCGAAAAAATGGTGTTCTTAAAGCCTCTGAAGTTCGATGCCGAGTATGCCTATGAAAATAAAAATGAAGGATACGGTGAGGGCAATGGGTGGTATGTTGCCGCCAGTTACCAGTTCGAGCAAGTGGCATGGAAGCCTGAATTGACCTATCGTTATGCGAGTTTTGATCAGGATTTTGACCCGCTATTTTATGGCTTCAGCGACTGGGGCACCTGGTTTCAGGGCGAGATTTTGGGCGAATATGTGCTCTCGAACTCCAATTTGCTCTCAAACATGATCAAATTGAAATTTCAACCGATTGATCCTGTCACGGTTAATCTTATTTATTATCACTTCACAATAGACGACCCTGCAGCGTTTGGCATGACGAGCGACGACTATGCCGATGAGTACAATGTGGCCATCGATTGGGCCGCAAACGATCATCTTACCTTGTCTCTTGTCGGCGGTTATGCCGTACCCGGAGAAGCCGCTACACAACAAACAGGCGGTGACAATAATTGGTCGTACATGATGATGATGGGAACCGTTAAATTTTGACAAGTGGCTTTTATGTCTCGCCTTTCTTGACGAGATGCGGCAGCCCCGATGAGGGCTGACAACGACAGTCCTTAAGGAAATCCCCTCTCCTTCAGGGATTATCAGCAACGAAATACCGGCCTCTCAGGGGGCCGGTTTTTTTTTGATCATCGCCTTAATTACAGGAGGTCGCCGCCTAGCCCAGGAATGTGGAGCAATGCCAGAAAAGAAAGCCTTTTTCTGAAGCTGATCAACTCTTGAAAAAGGTTGGCCAAACGGGTCGCGAAGCCGTGGTCGTTGTCGCCGGTTCCCCTGTCACTGACGGAATAATCTTTTTCATAAGAGTGTGTGAGCTGGATCCTGTTTTCCTCGAAAATCTTTATTGAGGCGGAAGTGATGGAGTCGTTGTTCAGGTAGAGAAAGCGTCGATTCCTTTGATTTTTGATGACCGAAAGATAGGAAGGTTACTTTGTCCCAAGATTACGTTTAGGCAGGCAAGGTCACTGCTTCAGGCGTTCGGCTGGGTAGCGCGTTGCCTTTATAGGGGGATCGGCAACATCAAGCTGCTGCAGCGAACCGCGTTCGCATGCTATATTCAGCAAGAGCGCGTGCTGAAATAACCGCAGCGGCAGAGCTTAAAGCCTGAAGCTTGATCATGGAAAATGAATTGATCAAAAATAGACGGATACGGTTTTGTGTTGACCTTGTTATCCGATTCTGTATTGTTTGCGCAGTGAAGGGGAGACCCCACGGTCAAACGATTCGCAGGCTCAAGTGTCGCATCTGATGATCAATCAGATTTATTATTTATTTATGCAAAATAGATTTTCTTTTTAACCTTTAATTTTGTAGATATAACAGCCACTTTTAAACTGTATTTTGCATAACGCTCGAATTTTATAAACATTCTTGATGCAAAGACGTGTAAACAAGCCAACCTTCTGGTCTTGCAACACAAAGGGGAAGGGGGGAAATGATAATTTCCTAAAAATGACAATTAAGAGCAGGGAAGCGGTGGTGCAGCCATGCGGCGATGCTTGCATCCTTGTATCAATTGAATTTAAATAATTGGCGGGGGCTGCCGAGAGAGGATCGCGGCAGGCTGAGGCGGTTTCCAAGGTGAGGAAAGAGACGATGAAAGAGACCAAATACAGTATTTGCGGGATGTGCGCCGTGCGCTGTCCGATAACTGTGCAGGTGGAAAACGGCAAGCCTGTCTGGATTGAAGGAAACAATCATGACGGCGGCATGGGACGCAGCCTCTGCGCCAAGGGCGGCGCCGCCTTTGCGCAGCGTCTGGACAAACAGCGTCCCACGGCCCCGCTCCTCCGCATGGGGCAGCGTGGTGAAGGGCAATGGCGTGAGGCCACCTGGGACGAAGCCTACGACTTCATCACCACCCGTCTCAAAACCATCATTGCCGAACACGGCGGTCGTTCCATCATGTTGTCCGATCGTGGCGGTCCTTTTGCCGACCTGCGTCAGGCCTTTGTCAAAGCTCTGGGATCGCCCAACTATATCAATCATGACTGCACCTGCGGTCGAAACGTGCACCACGCCTCCAAGTCGGTGTATGGTCTGGGACGCAAAGATTTCGCCTACGACTACGAAAATGCCCGCCACATTGTCCTGTTCGGCCGCAATATCACCGAGTCCCTCAAGGTCAAGGAAGTAAAAAGCTTTCTCAAGGGAATCAAGAACGGGGCACGCGTAACCTATGTCGATCCGCGCGCCTCGGTCACCGCAGGCAAGGCCAGCCGCTACTGGCAGATCAAGCCGGGAACCGACTATGCTTTATTGTTGGGTATTGCCCACTGTATCGTCTTTAATAACTATTATGATCTCGATTTTGTTGAAAGATATGTAATCGGACTTTCCGAGTTCAAGGCTTTTCTTACACCCTACACGCCGGAGTGGGCCGCCGGTGAGACCGGCATCAAGGCCGCCGAAATCGAAACCTTCTGTCGGGAACTCAATAAGGATCGGCCCAAGGTGATTATTCATCCCGGCTGGATGCTTGCCCGGTATCGCGATTCCTTCCACGCCTCCCGGCTAATCCATATCCTCAACGCCCTCATGGGCAGCATTGAGCAACCTGGCGGTCTCTTTTATCCCAAGGGACCGAAAGATGCGGGCAAATCGGGCTTGAAAAGTCTGGCCGCCCTGGTTCCGACGGTGAACGAGGAACGGGCGGACGGGTGCGGCACTCGCTATCCCCAGTGGGACAAGGGGGCAGGCATGCTCCAGACCGCCTACGAGGCTATTGATTCTGGCACGCCCTATCCGGTTAAAGCTTATTTTGTCCATCGCCACAATCCCTTCATTGCCATGCCCGACACCAAGGAACAGCGGCGGATTCTCGACAAGCTCGACCTGATCGTCGCTGTTGATATTAATTTCAGTGAAACCGCTTGGTTTGCCGATGTCATCCTGCCGGAAAACACCTTTGTCGAGCGCGACGATATCCTGCGGACGGAAAAGGGGCTTAAACCGGGATTCGGTCGGCGGCAGCAGTGCGTCAAGCCCCTGAATAATACCAAGGCCGGCTGGGAGATTTACCTTGAACTGGCCAAGCGGATGGGCAAGGGGGACAGTTTTCCTTTTAAATCGATCGAGGATATCTGGCAGTATCAGTTGCAGGACACCGGCCTCTCGGTTGCCGATTTCGATGCCAAAGGGTTTGTCAAACTCAGCAGTCAGGCCATCTGGTACGATCGGGACAGTCTCAAATTCGGCACGGAATCAGGCAAGATCGAGATCGTCAACCAGAAATGGGAAGCCATGGGCGTGGCTTCACTGCCGCCATACGAGGCTCCCGAACAACCTCCTGAGGGCAGCTTTCGCTTGTTGTTCGGCCGTAACGGCTATCAAGCCCACGGACAGCATCAGAACAACCCGATCCTCTGCGAACTGCTGGATATCAACAAGTTGTGGATCAACTCCGCTGCCGCAAAAAAACTGGGCATCAAGGATGGCGATCAGGTGCTGGTACGTGCCGGCGACGAGCAGGGAAAAATAGCTGCCTATGTTACTGATCTGATCCATCCCGAGGCGGTCTTTATGCTCCATGGTTTTGGTACCGACGTGCCCGCCAAGAAACGATCGTTTGGCAGGGGGCTTGCCGATCAGGTCTTTATGAAAGGCAAACTCAAGGAATGGAACAAGGCCGGCGGCGGTCTTAATCTCGCGGAAAGTTTTGTTACCGTTACCCCGGTTTAAGAGCAGGAGAGCTAAGATGAGCAAATATTTCGTTACCCAGGATGTCGCCGACTGCATCGGATGCCGGGCCTGTGAGGTCCATTGCAAGGAAAAGAACAATACTCCTCTCGGTTCCTTCTATTGCCGGATAATAGAGGTGACATCGACGACGGGACAGAAGCCTGCCATCGATTTTGTCTATCTCTCCTGCTTCCATTGCGAAAAGGCCTGGTGCGTAGACGTCTGTCCGACCGGGGCCATGCGCCGCCGTGCCTCGGATGGCATCGTCTATGTTGAGGAAAGTACCTGCGTTGGTTGCAAGGTTTGCATCACCGCTTGCCCCTGGACAGTGCCGCAGTGGAACCCGGAAACCGGCAAGGTGGGCAAATGCGACTTGTGCAAGGATCGTATCGATGAAGGCCTGGAACCGGCCTGTATCAGTAAGTGCACTACCGGCTGCCTGAGCTTCACCACCCCGGCTGCGGCCTCGCAGAATGCCCGGCAGACCTTTGCCGAGCAGCGGTTGCATCACCGTCGCTGAAAGGAGCTGCGGTCATGGACGCCATCCCCAGGGAATATCTCGGCATTTTATTGTTGTTGATCTTTGGTATCCTTTTCGGGGTGCTAACGCTTTTCTTGGGGCGGTTTTTTCGTCTGAGCCGGCCCTATCGGGAGAAACTGATCGCCTATGAATCGGGTAATGAGCCGACCGAAGCGCCGCGGATGCGCTTTTCGGTAAAATTCTACCTGATAGCCATCCTCTTTGTGGTCTTCGATGTCGAGGCCATCTACCTCTACCCCTGGGCCGTGAGTTATGACCGGCTTGGTCTTTTTGCCCTGGTGGAGATGCTGCTGTTTATTTTTCTCCTTCTGGTCGGTTACGTCTATGCCTGGAAAAAGGGGGTTCTGCAATGGGAGAAATAAGCGATCCGTCCATGGTCAAGCTGGAAGAGGGCGTCCGGTACATCCCCGGCGCCAGCGCCATCCTGGGACCGCTCAACAAATTGGTCAACTGGGGCCGGGCCGGTTCGATCTGGCCGGTGACTTTCGGTCTGGCCTGCTGCGCTATTGAAATGATGGATGCCGGAGCCTCAACCAACGATCTCGACCGGTTCGGTATTCTCTTTCGCGCCAGTCCTCGTCAGGCCGACTGCATGGTAGTGGCCGGCACCCTGAGCAAGAAGATGGCCCCGGTGCTGCGCCGGGTCTACGACCAGATGCCCGAACCCCGCTATGTGCTGGCCATGGGCAGTTGCGCCTGCAGCGGCGGTGTCTTTGAAACCTATGCGGTCACTCAGGGGGTCGATCAGATTATCCCGGTGGACGTCTATGTTCCCGGCTGTCCTCCCCGGCCCGAGGCCCTGATGGAAGGTTTTCTTAAATTGCAGGAAAAAATTCTCAAGGAGCAGTTCCGATGGAGCAGGTGGCGATAACCGAACGGCTGCGGGCCGAGTTTCCCAATGAAATATTGGACAGCTATTCAAACCAGGGTCAGGCTGCAGTGGTTATCCGGTCTGGCAGAATTGTCGATATTCTTCGCTGGCTGCGTGACACCGATGATCTGCGCATGAACCATTTGCGCTCGTTGTGCGGGGTCGATAATGCCAGACGCAAAGATCCTGGATTATCGCGTTTCGAGGTGGTCTATAACCTCTATTCCATTCCCCATCGCCACGAAATCCGCATCAGGGCTGAAGTAGGCGACAATGATCCTGCCATCGATTCAGTGGTTTGTCTGTGGGTGGGGGCCGATTGGCTGGAGCGGGAAACCTTCGACCTGATGGGCATCCGCTTCAACGGTCACCCCAATCTGCGGCGAATACTCTTACCCGAGGACTGGAAAGGGCATCCCTTGCGCAAGGATTACCCGCTTAAAGGCAAGGAAGAGTGGGCGGGTATGACCGAACTGCTTGCTCAGGTCAAGGAACTGGATAGATTCGGTTTTGATCCGGCAGGGCACGCGGCCGGTCCAATCGAACCCAACGCGGAGGACAAGGCATGACTTCGCCGATCAAGCAAACCCTTGAATTTCCGGTGGCAGATGGTGAGGGTGAACGCTATTCCCTGCGCATGGGACCGCAGCATCCGGCCACCCATGGCGTGCTCCGCGTTGATCTTGAACTGGACGGCGAAACCATCATCGAATGCACCCCCCATGTGGGCTACCTCCATCGCGGCTTTGAGAAACTGGCGGAAAATCGTACCTATGCCCAGGCCCTGATCCTCACTGACCGGCTTGATTACATCGCGGCCATGGCCAATAACGTCGGCTACTGTCTGGCGGTGGAAAAGCTGCTCGGCATCTCGGTGCCGCTGCGGGCCAAGTATATCCGCACCATGGTCTGTGAGATGTCGCGCCTCTGCTCGCACCTGCTATGGCTGGCCACCCACGCGCTTGACATCGGCGCCATGACCGTCTTTCTCTATTGCTTTCGCGAGCGCGAGATCCTGCTTGATCTGTTCGAAGAGTTGTGCGGCGCTCGTCTGACCTTTTCCTACCCAAGAATCGGTGGAGTACGTCAGGATGTCACCTCGTATTTCATCAGTGAGCTGCAGCGGTTCCTCGATATCTTTCCCTCCAAGGTCGAAGAGTACGAAACTCTGATCGACACCAACCGTATCTGGCTGAAACGGACGGTCGGAGTCGGCAAGGTCAGCGGTGCGGATGCCTTGGCCCTCGGTCTTACCGGAGCCTGTCTGCGTGGCTCGGGCATCGATTACGACCTGCGCAAACACCAGCCCTACGATGCCTACGATCAGGTGGAATTCGAAGTGCCCCTGGGCAGCGACGGTGACATCTATGCCCGCTACCGCTGCCGCATGGAAGAGATGCACCAGTCGGTGCGCATCATCCAGCAGTGTATCGATCAGCTGCCGCCCGGTCCGATCATCGGCCCGGATGCCCCCGAACTCGTCATGCCCAATAAGGCACGGGCCCGGATCGAGGCCGGCAGCAGCACCTACGGCACCGGGCTGATTCGACTGATCCGGGATAGGGATCTCTGTTTGTCGGGTGATATCTATGTGGCCACCGAGGTACCCAAGGGCGAACTCGGCTTTTATTTCATCTCCGACGGCAATAGTCGGCCCTACCGGATGCACATCCGCTCGCCATCATTCATTCATATCGGATCCTTGGCTGCGATCGCCAGGGGCGAGCTGATCGCCGATCTGATCGCCAATATCGGCAGCCTGGACGTGGTTCTGGGCGAATCCGACCGGTAGATTTTTTCATATAACCGGCCTGTTTGATTACTGAGGAACAGTATGGACATCCTTCTCATGCTTGCGTGGATCATTATCCTCTTTGCCCTGGTCATGCTCCATGTGGCCTACGCAACCTATTTTGAACGCAAGATCATCGGCCATATGCAGGTCCGTCTCGGACCGATGCGAGTCGGCTGGCACGGCCTGCTCCAACCCATAGCCGACGGGGTCAAATCTTTCTTCAAGGAAGACATCATCCCGACCAATGCCGATCGGCCGACCTTCCTCGCCGCGCCGATTATCTGCCTGGTGGCGATGATGACGTCGCTGGCGGTGCTGCCCTTTGCTAAGGGCTGGGTCCTGGCCGACATCAATATCGGCTTGCTGTTCATCTTCGCCATGAGTTCGCTCGCCAGTTACGGTGTCGTCCTCGCCGGTTGGGCATCGAACTCGAAATTCAGTTTTCTCGGCGGTCTGCGCTCCATGGCTCAGGTCATCAGCTACGAGATCGCCATGGGGCTCAGCCTGGTCGGGGTCATGCTGCTGTCTGGCTCACTCAACCTGACCCAGATCGTCGAGGCTCAGGGCGACTCCTTCCTCGGCATGTATCTCATTCCACAATGCGTTGGTTTTTTTGTTTTCTTTATCAGCATGCTCGCGGAGACAAACCGGGTGCCCTTTGATCTGCCCGAGGCAGAGACCGAACTGGTCTCCGGCTATTGCACCGAATACAGCGGCATGCGCTACGCCATCTTTTTCATGGCCGAGTATATCGGCATGATGGTCATGGCCTCCATTGGTACGATCTGTTTTCTTGGCGGCTGGCACGGACCCTTTCCGGTGCCTTTTTTTCCGCCGCTCTGGTTCGTGCTCAAGGTTTACCTGTTCATGTTCATTTTTATCTGGATCCGGGCCACACTGCCGCGCTACCGCTATGATCAGTTGATGGATCTGGGCTGGAAATTGCTCATTCCCCTGGCGCTGGCGAACATCATCCTCACCGCCTGCCTCAAGGCGATGATCGGGTAAGGGGAGGGAAACGCAAAGACTATGCAGATCCAATACAAGCCGAGACGTGGCCTGCTGGCGACCATTTTCCAGGCAGAGATTATCCAGGGCATGACTTTGACGCTCAAGCGACTCTTTTCCAAACCGATTACCCGCCAGTATCCCGAGGAAAAGCCGCAGATTCGAATCGGATTTCGGGGCCAGCATGCCTTGGTACGCGATCCTGGGACCGGGGGGTGCAAATGCGTTGGCTGCATGCGGTGCGCCATGGCCTGTCCTTCCCGCTGCATCCGCATCCGATCGCACAAGGATAAAGCACCCGGCAGTCGTCGGGTGATAGATGATTACCGGATCGAAGCCCTGCGCTGCGTCTACTGCGGCTACTGCGAAGAAGTCTGCCCGGTCAACGCCATTGTTCTCACTGAAATTTATGAATATAGCTCGTATGACCGGCCCTCGCTCTATTTCACCATGGAACAATTGCTGGCCAACTGGGACCGGTTTGTCGCCCAACTCGATCGGCCGGTCGCGGAATATGTCAACCCCTTCTGGCGGCCGCGCGGCCTGCCTGAACAGGGTTTGCCCGCCCCGAAAAGGCTGCCGGTCTCGTCCGAGTGGAGCGGCGAACAGCAGGTAGTCGGGCGAAAATGGCGGCAGCACCACACGCCGGAACAATTCTGACAAGGGGGTGTCGATGTTTCTCCAGATCTTTTTCGGCTACTGCGCCCTGATGATCATTGTCAGCGGCATCCTGGCCATCAGCCTGCGTAATCCTGTCCATTGTGTGCTCATGGTTTTGGTTCTGTTTTTTCATATGGCTGGACTCTACCTGACCCTGAACGCCGAGTTTCTCGCCGCGGTGCAGATCATCGTCTATGCCGGGGCTATTCTCGTGCTCTATCTTTTTGTCCTCTTTCTCGTCAGCCTGCGCGAAGAATTGCATCTCGACGCCTTTGTTTCTAACGCCTGGATAGGCAGAATCATCGCTGCCGGCCTTGCTCTGGGGTTGGTGTATGTGATCCCCGCTTTCACCTTGGGGGAGAAGGGCGCCTGGTCGACAGGTGCCATCAAGGAACTGACCCATACCAAGGCATTGGGGCAGGAAATGTATTCCACCTATCTGCTCCCTTTTGAGATTGCTGGCCTTATTCTGCTGGTGGCCCTCATCGGTGGCCTGGTGCTGGCAAGGAGGGACGAGGGCAAAATCGAAGAGAACGGGGCAAAGAGCGACCAACAACCTGGTCCGTTACCAAACAGCAAGGAGGTGACGCTGTGATTCCTCTCTCCTGGTACATGACCCTGGCTGCCATCCTCTTCTGTATCGGTGTCTGCGGCTTTCTCACCCGGCGCAATGTGATCATCATGTTTCTTTCCGCCGAGTTGATGCTCAACGGCGTCAACCTCAACCTGGTAGCGCTGAGCCATTTTATGGACAGTCTGCGTGGTCAGGCCTTCACATTTTTCATCATTACCGTGGCCGCGGCCGAGGCTGCCATCGGGCTGGGCATCGCCATCTCCCTGTACCGGAGCAGGCGTTCCGTGCACGTCGACTCCATCAACCAACTGAAAGGATAACTGCCATGCCGGCCTCTTTGCTTGCCATTCCGCTGCTGCCGCTGGCCTCCTTTGTCCTGACGCTGCTCCTGGGGAAGCGTTGGGGGACACGGGCGCACTGGCTGCCGATTGTTACGGTTCTCCTCTCCTTTGCCTGTGCATTGGCGGCCTTTTTCCGGGTTCGTTCCGGAGAGATCATCAACCAGGACATCTACACCTGGATTCAGTCCGGCAACCTGAGTGTCTCGGTTGGCTTTCTCGTCGATCCACTGACCGCAGTGATGTTGATCGTGGTCACCAGCGTCAGTTCGCTCGTGCACATCTATTCGGTGGGCTACATGAAGGGCGAGGACGGCTATTACCGCTTTTTTGCCTACCTGAGCCTTTTTACCTTTTCCATGCTCATGCTGGTGCTGGGCAATAATTTTCTCCAGTTGTTCTTCGGCTGGGAGGCAGTTGGGCTATCCTCCTACCTGCTGATCGGGTTTTACTACGAAAAACGCTCCGCCGCCGATGCCGGAAAAAAGGCCTTTATTGTTAACCGCTTCGGCGATTTCGGGTTCATCCTTGGTCTTTTTCTTATTTTCACCCAGTTTGGCAGCCTCCATTATCAGGAAGTCTTCAGCCAGGCCGGTTCACTGGACGGCCAGATGATTTCCCTGTTCGGCAATCAGGTGAGTTTGGCCACGGTCATTGCCCTGCTTCTGTTTTGCGGGGCAATCGGCAAGTCAGCCCAGATTCCCCTCCATGTCTGGCTGCCCGACGCCATGGAAGGTCCGACTCCGGTCAGCGCCCTGATCCATGCCGCAACCATGGTTACTGCTGGTGTTTTTTTAGTGGCCCGTTGCAATCCGATCTTTGAGCTGTCCCACGTCGCCCTCAACCTGATCACCGTCCTAGGCGCGATCACCGCCCTGTTTGCCGCCACCATCGCCCTGGTGCAGACCGATATCAAACGAGTGGTCGCCTATTCCACGGTCAGCCAACTGGCCATGATGTTCATCGGCTGTGGCGTCGGCGCTTATTCTGCCGGTATCTTTCACTTGTTCACCCACGCCTTTTTCAAGGCACTGCTCTTTCTCGGCTGCGGCTCGGTCATCCTCGGCATGCACCACGAACAGGATGTCCGTACCATGGGCGGCTTGAAAGACAAAATGCCGATCACCTACTGGACCTTTCTTCTTGCCTCGCTTTCCATTTCCGGCGTGCCAGGTCTGGCTGGTTTTTTCAGCAAGGACGAGATCCTGCTCATGGCCTTTAATACCCAGCTGGAGGCCGGGAAGTTTGCGTGGGCCATCGGCACCCTGGTGGCCTTCATGACCGCCTTCTATTCTTTCCGCCTCTTTTTCCTTATTTTTCATGGGGAATTTCGTGGTGCCGAACATCAGCGCGAACATCTCCATGAATCGCCGGCTGTGGTCACCGGACCGCTGATTCTGCTGGCCGTCGGCGCTGTGGCTGCCGGTTGGTTCGGCGTGCCCGCCATTCTTGGCGGCGACAATCACTGGGCCCATTTTTTGGAACCGGTGCTTGGGCATCCCCATATGTATGTTTCCGGTACCGTTGAGGCCTTGCTCATGGGCAGTTCCATTCTCGCAGGGGTCTGCGGTATCGGCTTGGCCTTCTACCTGTACCGGCTTAAGCCGCATCTGCCTGGCATTCTGGTCGAGCGGTTCTCCGTTTGTCACCGGTTGCTGCTCAACAAATATTATATCGATGAGTTATATAGCAATGTCATCGTCAAACCGACTCTGACCTTTAGTCGCCGGATCCTGCTGGCCCTTGTCGATCTGGCCTGCATTGAGGGGATTGTTAATGGCATCCCTCGGGCAATAGGCGGTTTTTCCGAAAAACTGCGGCTGATTCAGGACGGGCAGGTGTCGCATTATCTTGCCTGGATGGGAGGCGGCGCCTTGGCGCTCCTCGTCGTCCTCTTGATCGGTATTTAACTCGAAACACAATTCAGGAAGCGTCATCCATGTCGATACCTCTCCTTAGCACCCTGATCTTTTTCCCGATTCTTGGTGGACTTTCGCTGCTGTTTGTACCCAGGCAGCAGACCGCGACCATTAAAATCATGGCCCTGATCATCAGCCTGGTTGAGTTTGTTCTCTGCTTACCGATCTTCCTGCTGTTCGACAAGAGTACTTATGTCATGCAATTCAGTGAGCTTCGTCCCTGGATCACGTCCTTGAACATCAACTATGCTTTGGGCATCGACGGCATCAGTGTGCTCTTTCTCCTGCTCACGGCCCTGATCATTGTTCTTTCGATCCTCGTCTCTTGGGAATCCATCACCACCAAGGTGCAGGAGTTTTTTATCGCCCTGCTGATTCTGGAAGGGGCTATGATCGGCGTCTTCTGCGCCATCGACTTTTTCCTTTTTTATATTTTTTGGGAGGCCATGCTCATTCCGATGTTCTTGATCATCGGCATTTGGGGCGGGCCGAATCGGATCTATGCCACGGTTAAATTCTTCCTCTTCACCCTGGTCGGCAGCCTCTTGATGCTGGTGGGTATCATCCTGCTTTACCTGAATGGCGGGCATACCTTTGATATCCTCAAACTGGCCGGGCAGTCCTATCCACTCAAGCTGCAACTGATTCTTTTCTGGGCTTTTTTCGCCGCCTTCGCAGTCAAGGTGCCGATGTGGCCGGTGCACACCTGGCTGCCGGACGCCCACACCGAGGCCCCCGCCGCCGGTTCGGTCATTCTTGCCGGGGTGCTGATCAAGATGGGTGCCTACGGTTTTCTCCGTTTTTCCTTGCCCATCCTGCCCGACGCCACCCAGCAGATGATGTTGCCCATGCTGGTGCTCTCGGTGATCGCCATTGTTTACGGGGCGGTGATCTGCCTGGCTCAGACCGATCTCAAACGATTGATTGCCTACAGCTCGGTCAGCCACATGGGCTTTGTCACCCTGGGCCTTTTCGCCCTCAACCAACGCGGGCTTGAGGGCGGCATCCTGCAAATGATCAATCACGGCGTGGTCACCGGGGCGCTCTTCCTTGCCATCGGCATGATCTATGAGCGCACCCACACCCGGGAAATCGTTGCCTACGGCGGTCTGGCTTCGACCATGCCGGTCTTTGCCGGCTTTTTTCTTCTTTTTACTCTCGCAGCAGTGGGTCTGCCCGGCACCAACGGCTTCGTTGGCGAATTCCTTATCCTGCTGGGCAGTTTCGAGCGAGAACCCTTAACAGCGATCATCGCCTCCTCCGGCCTGATCCTTGGGGCTTGGTACATGCTCTGGCTCTATCAGCGAATTTTTTTCAACGAGGTCAACGAGCAGTTGCATGGTCTGGTCGAACTGAATCTACGGGAAATTCTCACGCTTACGCCCATGGTTCTGCTCATCTTCTGGATCGGTCTTTACCCAAATGCCTTGCTTGGCTTTCTCCACGTCTCTGTAGGACATCTCCTTGACCAGGTTCACGGCGTGGCCTTAGCTGGATCGGTTTTTCCGGTCAACATTCCGCATCCTTGAAGCACCTAGCATTCTATTCTGTGATCCTGAGAGAGGAGCGATCATGATCGACACTGTGGCTGTCAACTGGACCGCCGTTGAACCCATCCTTCCGGAACTGCTGCTGATCGGCTTTGGTGTGCTGCTGATCGGCTTTGATCTGTTTTTGCCCCGCCAGCGGCAACTGCTGCCCTGGCTGACCGTGGTCGGTTGCCTCACCGCCTTGGCCATGATCCTGGGATCTCGCCCGACCGAGTCCTTCGGCGGCATGTTCCTCACCGACGGCTATGCTATGGTCTTCAAGAGCATATGTCTTGCGGCCGTCATCCTAACCGCCTTGATGAGCGAGTATTTCTGCCGCATCATCAATCTGCGCCAGGGGGAATACTACAGTCTCATGCTCTTTTCCCTGGTCGGCATGCTGCTTATGGCCTCGGCCGGTGACCTGATGGTTCTCTATCTGGGGCTCGAATTGATGGCACTGCCGGTTTACGCCATGGTGGGGTTGCACAAGCGCGCGAGCCGGACCAGTGAGGCAGCGATTAAGTACTTCCTCATGGGTGCATTCGCCTCAGCCCTGCTCTTGTTCGGCATGTCACTCCTTTATGGCCTGACCGGTACCACCGATATCGCCCAAATCGCGGCACTGATCGGTTCGTCACAGCTAACTGCCAATCCGGCCCTGCTAGCCGCCCTGGGGCTAATGCTGGCCGGCCTCTGTTTTAAGGTCGCGGTGGCGCCTTTTCACCTCTGGACCCCGGATGTTTACGAGGGCGCGCCGACCATTGTCACCGCCTTTATGTCCGTTGGTCCGAAAGCTGCTGGTTTTGCCATTTTCGGACAAATCCTGTTTCTCGGTCTGCCACAGCTCCACGATCATTGGGGGCCGGTTCTGTCGGTGTTGGCGCTTTTGACCATGGCGGTGGGGAATATCACCGCCCTGTGCCAGCGCAGCCTTAAACGGATGCTGGCCTATTCTTCCATTGCCCATGCCGGGTATGCTTTACTCGGCCTCATGTCCGGAACCGTAGAAGGTATGGCAGCCACCATGACGTATCTGGTCATCTACCTGTTCATGAACATGGGCGCCTTTGCCGTCCTTATGCTCCTTGCTTCCCCTGATAATCTCCACGAGTCCCTGGACGATTGCAAAGGGCTGGCTACCCGCAATCCACTCGTCGCAGCCCTTATGCTGGTTTTTATGTTTTCCTTGACCGGCATTCCACCGACAGGCGGTTTCATCGGCAAGTTCTATCTGCTCAAGGCTGCCTTTGCCGCCGGGTACACCTGGACTGTAGTCGGCGCGGTCCTGCTCAGCGCCATTTCCGCCTATTTCTACCTGCGGGTAGTTCGCTACATGTATATGAATGAACCGCAGCAGGTCGTCGGCCTGACCGTTACCCCCGGGATGGCCACTGCCCTCGGTATTTGTCTGCTCGGTGTACTTGGATTGGGCTTCTTTCCCGGTTTTCTCCTCGACTGGACCGTGACTTCACTGTCGAGTTCCGGCATGTAAGCGCTCATTGGTTAGCTGTTTTTGCCACGGGAACTTGATTGCCGGATGAGATGGATAAGGGGCCAGGGGCTCCAAGCTGGAGACTCCTCGCATACGCACCCCCACACAGCGTGACGGCAACTTTCTTTTGAGGAAATATTATTGAGGATACTGTCCCCTCACTAATTTTTTCAGCGGCTGCAATGGGGAAAGCCGCGGTTGCTTTCGCCGTTGGGCCGCCCGCGCTGTTTGTGGTGACAGATTCAGAGCTGGTCTTGATTGGAACACTTCAGGGGACCACCTCGATGATGCTGGCCGACTACCAGTTTACGCTCTAAATGTTCAGGGCGGGCCGAGGGGTTTCGTTTGCGAGCATTGTGGTGAGCAGTGAAGCCTGGCAGGCTGCAGGACATTCTGACCCCTCAAAATATCAGGCGAAGTATCCGAGACAATGCGTACTCGTCATTGAGTGTGACTATTGCGCGCACTTATTGGCAGAAATGCGGACTCATTCTATTTTTGGGTTGTGTCGATGATTGTCTGGATGTCAACCCGGGTCAGGGTCTCCTGTTCAAGTAGGGCATTGGTGAGAGCGTCGAGCAGGGCGCGATGTTCCTCCAGCAGACCGCGCGCCCTGTCGTATGCCGACTGCACCAGTTTTTTTACCTCAACGTCGATCAGTACCGCCGTCTGTTCGCTGATGATTTGGCCGGGCTGATTGCTCAGGGGATTTGCGGCCCTGAAGGTCAGGGGGCCAATCACCTCGCTCATTCCCCATTCGCACACCATGCGTCGGGCAATATCCGATACTCGTTCGATGTCGTTGCCGGCCCCGGTAGTCATCTGGTTGAAGACGATTTCCTCGGCAATGCGCCCGCCAAGCAGGGTGCAAAGATTGGTGAAGAGAAAGGTGCGATCGTGGGAGTTGCGCTCCTCTAGGGGGAGTTGCATGGTTATTCCCAGCGCGCGACCCCGGGGAATAATGGTGACTTTATGCACCGGATCGGCCCCTGGGAGCATCCAGGCAACCAGCGCGTGGCCTGCCTCGTGACAGGCAGTGATCCGCTTTTCCCGGTCGGTGATGATTAGACTGCGCCGTTCCGCCCCCATCAGCACCTTATCCTTTGCCGCCTCCAGGATCTCCATAGTGATGTTCGGGCTGTTTCTCCTGGTCATCAGCAGGGCTGCTTCATTGACCAGGCTGGCCAGCTGTGCTCCGGAGAAGCCGGGGGTACCTTTGGCGATCACCTGCCAGTTTACGTCCGGGCCAGTTTTGGTGTTGCGGGCGTGCACCTTGAGAATTTTTTCCCGGCCGCCGACATCGGGCAGGGGCACCATGACCTGCCGGTCGAAGCGGCCCGGCCGAAGCAGCGCCGGGTCGAGGATATCCTGGCGGTTGGTGGCGGCGATGACGATCACGTGATCATTGGCTTCAAAGCCGTCCATTTCCACCAGCAGCTGATTCAGGGTCTGTTCACGCTCGTCGTTACCGCCGGAACCGCTGCCAGAGCTGCGATGGCGGCCGACCGCATCGATCTCGTCGATGAAGATAATACAGGGCGCTTTTTTCTTGCCCTCGTTGAACAGGTCGCGCACTCTTGAGGCGCCGATTCCCACATACATCTCGACAAAATTCGAACCACTGATTGAAAAGAACGGTACTCCAGCCTCGCCGGCAATGGCTTTGGCCAGGAGTGTTTTCCCCGTTCCCGGCTCGCCGTACAGAAGGACCCCGGTGGGGATCCGGGCGCCGGCATCGACGAATTTCTCTGGTTTCTTGAGAAAATCGATCAGTTCTGCCACTTCCTCCTTGGCCTCGTCGATACCGGCGACGTCATCCAGTTTGATTTTTGATTCTTCCGGATTGATCAGTCTCGCCCTGCTTTTGCCAAATGCCAAGGCCCGCCGCCGCCCTCCGCTTCCCTGACCGCTTCCCTTGTGAAAATAAAAAAACCAGAGAACGGCGAGCAAGAGAATGGGGAGCCAGGAGAGAAGAGTTTGCAGAAACCAGGGGGGTTGTGGAGGCTCTTCTGCCAGAATGGCGACATTTTTGCGGAGCAGGTGGTCGAGGGCGTCGTTGTCCTGGGGGACGATGGTTTTAAACAGTGAACCGTCGGCGGTCTCCCACAGGACGGTGTTATTAATCGATGTGACCTTGGAGAGGAGTCCGGCGTCAACCTTTTTCAAGAATTCGGTATAGGGTACGGCATGATGGCGATCCGGCGACTTCTGGCAATAATGGAAGAGAAGCAGAGCGGCCAGAGCGATGATCAGCCAGATGGACAGGTTTTTGTAAAATTTTTGCACAGGATTCTCCTTGAAATGAATGGAAGAAGCTGCAGGGGAATCAGCGGCGCCAGGCAGCCCGATATCGGGGAAGGAGGAAGCGCGAGCAGTCTGGTCAGACTGTCATTCTCCCGATACCTAGGCAAGGAGCTACCATAAATCACGCTAAAGGTAAAGTCGATGGAGGGAAAAAGAGAAATCCCCTTCAAGGCCGCCACCTTGAAGGGGAAAAGGAAGCTTGCTCGTTATCTGGATGAAGTCGAGTAGCTAAAATATCTGATTGCACTATTTGTTCCAGTGTTAGAAATTGTGCAAGGATGGCTCTTTTTTTAACGTAACATTTTGTAATTTAATCTTATTTCTCAAGCGCTAGAACTATTGGCGGACCCGGATTGGGCCCATTACTTCTCTTTTTGGGCTTGTTTTGATTCATGCGCACAATCTCTATGGATCATTGTGCGCTAGGGGATGAAGTGAAGAAAACGTAAGCAGGGACGGTCTCAGGAGGATAAGTTGTGCAAAAATATCTGAAATAACGAGCAAATTACCGTGCAGGTAAAAACGTTAAACGGAAATTATTATTTCATCGCTAAGGCTGAGTAGTTTATTGGGATCATGTTGATCATGTTATTTACAAGTTATTTGACAATTAGATCGAGTTTTTCTTGACAGTAGCGTCGGAGGAGGATAAAAAAGCTCCAAAAGAGATACTGAAAAAGATCGGCCTGGGGCTAGGTTCTGCTTCAGGGGCAAACTAAAGGAGGTGCTGGCAAGAAAGAGAGTGAACCGGGTTTTGTCCGCCAATAAATCCTGGTGCAATACAACCTTCCGGGAGTCCGGAACAAGGAGAAGCAAATGGAAGCTATATTTTTTTTCGTTATCTGGTTGGGTGGTGCTGTTCTCCATACGCTGTTCGATCTGAGAATCAAACCGGTTCTGCAGTCCGTCAGGGAAGAAAGCGATTTGCCCTAACCAAGGTTTTTCGTACAGGATTGAGTCTACTCAAGGATCAATAATCAGTGTGGGCGACGGAGTTGGGTCTGTCGACCTCAGAATGGAGGAAAGGTGCCATGGAAAATATTTTAACTAAGGTTTTACCCCAGGAAGGGGGGCTTGAGGGAAGTCGGTCCGGAGTGTACAACGGGGTCATTGGCTTGCTCGGTCTGCTTACCTTGGTCGGTATCGCTTTCGGTCTGCACGCCTTTTATTTAGGGTATCACAATGTCTACGGTGTCAGTCGTGAGGTGCCGTGGGGTGTGGTGTTGGCAGCTTATGTCTTTTTTGTCGTCACCTCGACCGGTCTGTGCCTGGTGTCATCCATTGGCCATGTCTTCGGTTTCGAAACCTTCAAGCCCATCGCCAAACGCTCGGTTTTTTTGGCCATCGCCACGATTGTTTCCGGTTTTCTGGTCATCGCATTTGAGATCGAGAACCCTTGGCGCATGGCCATCTACAACATCATCTCGCCGAATCTCACCTCGAGCATCTGGTGGATGGGCACCCTGTACGGGGCTTATCTCTTCTTCATGCTGATCGAATTTGCCCTGCTGCAGGCCGGTAAGCACAAGATCGCCGGCGTGCTTGGGGTTGCTCGGCGTCATTTCGGGTGTTGCCGCTCATTCCAATTTAGGCGCTGTTTTTGGACTGCTCAACGGTCGAGAATATTGGCATGGCCCCTATATGCCCATTTATTTCATCGTATCGGCGATGATGTCTGGATGCGCCACGGTCATTCTCTTCCATTGGCTTGGTTATAAAATTAACGGCTGGAAGATGAGCGAGAAATTGCAGGAGTCCCTGCGGTCGGTCGCCAAACTGGGTGCCTTGCTCTATATCGTTATAATGTTCTTTACCACCTGGAAGTTCATTGCTGGTCTTTCCGGTCATCCACCGGGAGAATATGAGGCATTCATGGCGATGATCAACGGTCCTTTTGCCAAGAATTTTTGGTACGGTGAGGTCGCACTTGGGTTGGTTATACCTCTTGTGATCATCCTTGCGGTTCGAGCCAGGAATCTCACAGCAATGGCCTTTGGTTCGGCATGCAGCATCATCGGCATCTTTGTCATGCGCTATGACCTGGTGCTTGTCGGTCAGATTATACCTGGATTCCACGAGCTTAATATCGTCGATCTTCCTCACATTCTTCCGTACACTCCGACGCTGCACGAGTGGATGGTGACCCTGACCGGTTTTACCTTCTGCGGCGTTCTCTTCATGATGGGCGAGCGGTTGTTTCGCGGTCATCTGTCTGAAGACCACTGATGGAACCTGTGTCGAAAGGAAGGGCGGCAACCGGTAACCGGCCGTCGCCTTTCCCCGGCGCCCCGCACTGACAGGAGGCCGGTATGGCGAGAAAGAGAACGGAAATACAGGCGATACGGTCAGATGTTGCTATCTATCCGATCGGTGTTGCCGCAAAGCTGTTGAATGTGCATCCGCGCACCCTGCGGATCTATGAGAAGGAAGGGTTGGTTTTCCCGACCCTTGTCGGCAACCGGCGGATGTTTTCTGCCGATGACATCCAATGGATTACCTGTTTGCGCACCTTTATTCATGAAGAGGGGATCAGTATCCCGGGGTTGAAAAAGTTGCTGGATTTTATACCCTGCTGGGAGGTCGCCGGATGCCCGGCTGAGATCCATGAGCGGTGCGCGGCCATGGTGGATCGAGCAGTGCCGCGGACCCTCCACTCGGTCGGTGATGTAGCCGCCAGATTGGAAGCCAAGGAAAAGGATAGAAAAAACCAGGGAGAGCCGGGGCAAAAAAAAAAGCGCCAATCTTCCGGTTAATCGATTCTCTGGAGGACCGGCGATATCCGTCCGATCAGGGCGTCTCGCGCCTATCCTGCGGTTGAGGCCGTTTCAGTCCAACCCTGGGGCGCTGGGTCGAAAAGTGATGGCCGCCGCAAACGGGTAACCAGAGAAAAAAGCAGTGCAGTTCTGGCAAAAAAAGGCGTTCCGATTATTCGGAGCGCCTTTTTTGTGTTTTTTTAAGCGGACCAGGCTCAGTCGTCCATGTCCGGTTCGTTTGCCAGCGGGTTGTGGATGTTGTAACGTTCGATTTTCCGGCGCAGGGTATCCTTGGAGATAGCCAGCTCGCGGCAGGTGGCCATTTTTCGCCATCGGTTGCGCTCCAAACTGAGGGCGATCGCCTGCTTTTCGATGTCTTCCAATGTTTGCGGCCCGTTATCGCGAATCAACACAGGTCTGACTTCTTCAAAGCCTGCGGCAAAGGGTTCGGGCAGGTGCTGGGGCTGGATATAGCCGCCCTCGCAGAGAATAAAGCTATATTCGATAATGTTTTCCAGCTCGCGGATGTTGCCTGGATAGTCGTGGCGCATGAGAATGGCCAAGGCACCGCTGGAGATGCCGACAATGTCCTTGCCCTGCTGTGCGCTGAATTTTTTAATGAAATGCTCAATGAGCAGGGGGATGTCTTCCTTGCGTTCTTTGAGCGGCGGCAGGTTGATTTTGACCACGTTCAGGCGGTAAAAGAGGTCGTCGCGAAATGAGCCCTCCCGCACCAGAGCCTGCGAGATTACGGTTGGTGGCGGTGATGATGCGGACATCCGCCTTGACCGGCGTGTTTGATCCCAGCGGTTCATACACCTTTTCCTGCAGGACCCGCAGCAGCTTGACCTGAATGCTGCCGGGGAGATCGCCGATCTCGTCAAGAAATAGGGTGCCGCCCTCGGCGGCGGCAAAACGGCCGATCTTGTCTTTGCGGGCATCGGTAAAGGCTCCGGCCTTGTAGCCAAACAACTCGGATTCGAGCAGGGTTTCCGGCAGAGCAGCGCAGTTGACGATGACAAAGGGTTTGTCTTTGCGTTCGCTGGCATTGTAGAGCGCCCGGGCGACCAGTTCCTTGCCGGTGCCGCATTCCCCGAGAATCAGAACAGTGCTGGGGCTGCGGGCTATATCGGGCAGAATGCTGAACAGGCGCTGCATCGTAACTGATTTGGAGATAATGGCGTCGAAGGTGTATTTCTGATTCAGTTGTTGGCGCAGGGTGGTGATCGTGGTCAGATCACGGAAGGTTTCCACTCCACCAATAATGTTGCCCTCGTGGTCGGTAAGCGGGGCGGCACTGATACTGATCGGAACTTTTTCGCCATTGCTGTTGCGAATCGTGATCGAGCGGTTAGCGACCGGTGCACCTTTGTACAGACTCTCGGCAATGGCGCAGTTCTTGCCGCAGATGGAGGAATGGAAAATATCCGAGCAGGACATACCCATGGCATTGTCTCGGGACCAGCCGGTTATCTCCTCGGCCGCCCGGTTGAATGAAGTGATGTTCCAGTTGTGATCAACGGTGAAGACGCCGTCGGCGATGCTATCGAGGATCAGATTTTCGCGGATGGAGGCGGTGCTGTCACGGAAGGTCTCAATGCCGCCGATGATATTGCCGAAATCATCGAACAGCGGGGCTGAACTGACGGTGACCGGAATGGATCTGCCGGCCTTGCCCTTGATGAAAATAGACCGGTCGACGTACATACTGTTGCGGTCTATGGCCTTCATCAGGAGGCAGTCGTCGCCGCAGATGCTGGACTGGAAGATTGCGCTGCAGGGTTTGCCGATTACCTCGTCCTTTTTCCAGCCGGTGATGCTTTCCGCTGCCCGGTTAAAGGAGGTGATGATTCGGTTGCGGTCGATAGTGAAAACCCCGTCGGCCACTGAGGCCAGGATCAGGGCGTTGTTGAGGGCATCGGAGCAGTCGTGGAAGGTCTGGACACCGCCGATCACCCTGCCGCTGAGATCGTAGAGCGGCGAAGAGGAGATCGAAAGAGGAAAAAAGCGGCCATCCTTGTGGGTCATGAACACTGTCTGCGCTGAGAAGGTTTTTTCCTGCTCGATGGAAGATCGGATCAGGCACCCGTTTTCACAGAGTTCTGCCGGAAAGATCTCCTGGCAGTTTTTTCCCAGTATTTTCGATGCGTTCCATCCGGTGATCCGTTCGGCTGCCGGGTTGAACGAGATGATTTCCATGGCACGGTTGACAACCAGCACCCCTTCGGAAACGGAATGAAACAGCAACTGGTGGTAAAGCGATTCATTGTTGCTGTCCAGGGTGACCAGGGCGCCGGAAAGCGCTCGATCCTTACCCCAGATCGGTATGATGGTGGCAAGCACATCGATGGATTCTCTTTCGTCTTCCGTGAACAGAAGAAGCGATTGCTGGAAAACCGAATCGCTCCACTCTGCCAGATCGAACAGTGCGCCGAGATCTTCGGCGTATTCTTTCCAATCAAGGATTTCGCCCATCCGTCGGCCGAAGAGATCGGCAAGTGGAGAACCGATGAGGAGTTCCGCATTTTTGTTAAGTCCGATAATTCGGCTTTCGCGATCAAGATGGAGGACCGCTACGGTATTCTGGACCTCTAAGGCGGCTTGCGTGGAAAGTTCTGCCCTCATGGCCGATATACCGTTTGGAAAGTCATCAATTGAAAGAAGGTGCAGGGCGTTATCATGTTTGCCAGATCCTGGTCGTGGGTGTGCAGAAAACAGAATGGTCTTTCCGGCAGTCGAGGGTCCATTTGTCAACCGGAGATGAGCGCAATCCTCCGAAGATAAATCGTCTTATTTTACCATATATTTGAAAACTTGCTCTTCTCATGGTTTTGGGTTATGTAGGTGTGTTGCTTTTTTCAATAAATGAGCGAGTATTCATTCTCGTGTTTTTTTCTCTTGCCATAACAACACATTGTAGCACTGAGTGCCGATGTCATCTTCGTTACTTTTATATCTTGAGGGTATGGAATGAACATTAAAGAGCTGGAACAGTTGAAAAATGAGGGGGTGGATCATCTGCCTTCGCTTGAGCGCCGAACCTTTTTGCGTGCTGGACTCGCCATTACCGGTTTGTTCATGGGCGGTACGATACTGTCGCTGACATCCGCCCGCAATGCTGAAAGTGCCGTGGGATCCATGCCGAAGAACGAAAAATATCCGTACAGCCCTCATTACAGCATGGTTATGCGCCAAAATCTTTGCGTCGATTGCGAACGCTGCATGGAGGCCTGCGTACAGACCAACCATGTGCCTTCGTATGGCTGGCGAACCACCATCCTCGAGCGAAGCAGAGACATCGGCCCTCAAGAACAAGAAACAATTTTCATGCCCGTTCTCTGCAACCAGTGCAACCAGCCGCCCTGCGTTCGCGTTTGTCCCACTGTTGCCACCTATAAGGACAAGATCACCGGCATCGTGGTCATGGACAGCAAAAAATGTATCGGCTGTAAGACCTGCATGGCTGCCTGCCCCTACAATGCCCGGTATTTCAACGAAGAAATACGCGCTGTCGACAAATGTAACTTCTGCCTGGATACCCGTCTCAGTAAAGGTAAAAAGGATACGGCCTGTGTAGAAGCCTGTCCGGCCAAGGTTAGGATTTTCGGCGATCTCAGCGACCCGGCGAGCGAGGTCTATAAACTTGTGCATCAACCAGAGACAACGGTATGGGTGTTGCGACCTGAAACCGGCGCTCTGCCGAACGTTTTTTATATGAATGCGGTTTTGGACATCTAACGGGTAAAAAGGAGAAAAAAATGAAGATGAGAGTCATACTCATACCGACAATGTGTTTAATCGCGGTTGCGGGGATATCGTTTGCGGCCGGTAAGGATGCCGCAACCCCGTCCGCGCCTGCTGAAGCTGTGCCAGCGAAGCAGTATGAATCCTTTGGCAACACCCAGATCGTCGAGATGGAGACGGTCAAAGAAGATGTTCAGCCACAAATCCCATGTGGTGACTGCCGGCCTTATCCTGCGACAGTTGTCATCCCGACCTGTTCGAGCGAAAGCGGGGGGCGGCCAAGGCTAAAGGCGATTACAACCATGGCCTCGTTGGAAGCCGGCAAATACTGCGGTGCCTGCCATGATGGCAAGTACCGCGTTCAACACCACAGGGCCCGGAGACCTGCAAGATCTGCCACGGCAGTGATATGAAGCAACCTGAAGTTATTGTATTCAATCGTCCTGTCAAGGGTGTGCTTTTTGGGCATAAAGAGCATGTCGACATGGGGCTTGAGTTGCGCCAGTTGCCATGACAAAGCATTTGAGATGCGGAAAGGGGCGGCCGAGGAACATCCCGCCAAATTCACCATGGAGGCAATGTATGCCGGCAAGTATTGCGGTGTCTGTCATAACGGCAACATTGCCTATGCCGCCAGTACCCGGTGCACATCATGCCACATTGGTGTCAAGGGGCTGGAAAAAATGTCGAACCGGACGGCCGTCAAGGGCGACAAAAACAAACACTGATTTCCCTGTTTTTCCGGGGCGGGCTCTCTGCCCGCCCCGTCCTTTCTCTCTCGCTTCATCTCCCTGTTGGCGCTGTTAGGTTAATTCCCCCATCCGCAGGCAAGGTTTTCTCTGCGTCTTCCGGCAGGTTAACGCCTCATGCCCCTTCTCGTCTGTAACTCCACTTGTTTTTCCTGACCCTCTTTCGGGCTCAACAGCTTTCCTTTTCACGATTCTGAAATCCAAAAGCGGCGATGAGTGGGATCAGAATGCGTTCTTTTGCCTGAAGAGTTCTCTAACTATCTGTTATTTATAATTTTAATTATAGGTTGTCTGCGTGGTCGTTGCGGCGATTCCTCGAGACCATTGCCCTTTTCATTTTTTGAATGCAAGCTTAGTTTCCCCTTAACTATCCAAAATATTGCACTTTATTGTTCGACTCGAGTTCGATCGCCCAATACGATTCAGTCTGAATTGCCGGCGAATTTCGCGCCATGTTCGTCGGGGCGAGTGGGATTGTTTTGCGCCTTTTGGGGAGATTATTTGTCAGTTCAACTTACCCGAAAAACATAACAATCAGCTGTTGTAACTTTTATTAATATCGTTACTTCGACATGTTGAGAGTTGGTTGTGTGAAAGAAAAGACATTTTCGGGTAATGGCACATGCCTTGCGATACATGGGTAAAACGCTCCCACCAGCGGATAACGAAAAAAAAGGGGAAGACCATGAACACTTTATCGCACAGTCAAGCTAACAAGCCCGGGAATGATGGCGGTCATTTCCTGGCTCTCTGGGTACGAGCACATCTGGCCCAGATCACCGAGTCCTTCTGGTTTTGTCTCAGCTTTCTCCTGTTTCTTATCATGGGACCATTCTCGGCCATCGTTGTTTTAATCGGCCTTGGTTCCCTGGCAAGCGAGGAGAACAGGCAGCGTATGAGCGAACCGGCACAGTTATAAATCGTTAATTGATGGATTATTCATCGAATCAAAGAGGAGGTTTTATCATGGCAAGGATATTTTCATTGACTGCAACTGCAGAACCGGAGGTAGCGAATTCTCTGGTAAAAACATTGTCCGGACTTTTCGGTTTGCTCCTGATTGTCGGCATCGGTGTCGGCCTGGCCGGTTTCCTAGTGGGGCACGAACATCTATACAACAATACCCGGGAGGTTCCCTGGGGCCTGTTGATATCGACCTACGCTTTTTTTGCCATCACTTCCACAGGACTGTGCCTACTGGCGGCAATCAGCCATGTTTTCGGCGGCAATAAACTAGCTCCTTTGGCCAACAGGATGGTGTGGGTTTCGCTGATCACCATCCTCAGCGGTTTTATGGTCATCGGCATGGAAATCGTCAGCCCCTGGAGGATGCTGATTTATAACATTATATCTCCCAACATAACTTCTAACATCTGGTGGATGGGCACCCTGTACGGCTTAGCTCTCGGGTTTATTCTCCTGGAGTTCTGGCTGATTCTGACCCGTCATTATACCTTGGCCCTGGCGCTTGGAATTCTCGGTGCCCTTGCCGAAGTTGGCGCCAACACTTGTCTGGGCGGAGTCTTCTCCACCTTAGCTGCCCGCCCGTTCTGGTACGGTGCGCAACTGCCGGTCTATTTTCTCGCTTGCGCCTTTCTCTCCGGAGCGGCAGCCGCAATATTCTTCACCCACTATGCCTATGTCATCCGAAGGCGCGAGATGGAGCCGCATGTATTTCAAGGAATCCAGTCAGCCGGCAAGGTATTGCTGCTCATGTTGATCCTGGTAGCGGTTTCCACCTTCTGGCGCATGGCTTCTTTCTATGTCGGCGGTGTTACCGACGGTCGGGTTGCTGCCGATGCACTTTTCTCCGGCCCTCTGGCCTTCAATTTCTGGACACTTGAAGTCGGTGTCGGCCTTGCCGCTCCAGCGGTTATCCTGGTGTTGACCCGGATGAAAAATCTTGCTGCTCTGTCGACTGCCGCCTTGATGAGCTTGGTTGGTATGTTCATCTCCAGGCTCGATATGGTTGTCGGCGGGCAAATTGTGCCCCTCTATCTGGGCTACGATAATTTGCCCACCTATCTGAACTACACACCTTCCGGTTACGAGTGGATCGTAGCGCTTGCTGGTATCGGCTTTACCGGTGTGGCTTTTCTCCAGGGTGAGCGATTTTTCGGCAAGAGTTTCACTGAGCACAAAGCGCACTGAGAAGAAGAACTTGCTCGACACATTGATCGGGGCCTAGCTGGCCCCGATCAGAGTTTTACCATAAGAGGGTTACCATGGTTGATGAAAGAAAAGCTATATTCACCATCGGTGTTGCGGCGGAGATGCTCGGGGTTCACCCTCGAACCTTGAGGATATACGAGGAGGAAGGGTTGATTACTCCCCTGCGCAAAGGAAAGTGGCGGTATTTCAATATGAATGATATCAAGTGGATCGAGTGCCTGCGGGAGATGATCCACGAGCATGGTGTCTCCATTGCAGCGGTGAAAAAGCTGCTGCAATATACCCCCTGCTGGAATATTACCGACTGTCCTTTTGAAAAACGCAAACAGTGCACGGCGTTCATGGCTAACGGCCTGATACCGAAAAAAATCGATAAACAGAAAGTCCGGAAGGTGCAAAATCTGGATACCAAGGCCGCCTGATTTTTGAACAGACACCTTTCGTCACCAGCCGAGGGGAACCGGATTTGTTGCCGGTTGCCCTCGGCTTTTTTGTTTATCAGTCCTGAACAAGATGTTGAAAAAAAAACGTATCCGAAATTGTCAGCAAGACAGTTGAGCATCTCGTCCTTGTGGAATAGACGTAACCCTTGTGTCCCCAATTCAGTACGGGATCATTTCTTTTTGTTAGCGCCGCAACACAAGGCCTCACCCGAGGATAGGGCTATGCGTTACCGGAGATTCCGACAGGTCTGCATAGAGTTGTACCGCTTTTGTTCTGCACCGCAATGAAGCAGTGACCGCTCTGAAAACTTAATGATCCTCGGCGGATAGTATTGAGTGTCTGGTCAAAAACACATTCACCCAGTGCACGATCTCGCCGGCACAAATTGCAACGAAATGGATTTGATCAAAGGTAGCCTTGATCAGTGCCGCCGCTTGTAGTCGTGCTCTCGGAGAGAATCTGGTGAGAGAAAGCGCCAGGGATGTTCGAGAGGTTGAAAACACTCCCAAGGAAAATCTCCGACGGGATATCGCGAGTATGCTTGACATTCAAAGGTTTTTTTTGTACATATTTTGCCTTAAATTTTTACTTATTCATCATCGATGCTTTTTATAAGGAATTAGGAGTCCTCATGGCAAATCATAAATCAGCAGGGAAGAGAGATCGTCAAGCTAAAATGCGTCGTTTGCGCAACCGGATGAACAAGTCGGCAATGAAGACCGCCATCCGTCAGGTTGAAGAAGCCCTTGCCGCCGGTTCGGAAGAGCAGGCCAAAGCTGCTTTGCAGGCCGCCATCCCCGTCATTTACAAGACTTCCACCAAAGGAACGGTTCACAAGAAAACCGCTTCCCGCAAGGTTTCCCGTCTGACGAAAAGGGTCAATAAGATGCAACCTCTTGCCTGAGGTGCATCCTTTTATTTTTTACAGTTACGAGGCTGTCAGGCCATGGGCGCAGGTTGCTCCCATGGCTTTTTTCGTTTTTTGGGATGATGAGTCTCTTCCCTAACCAATAATCAGGCTGTCGTTGTTTCCTGGAACATCCTGTGGCAGTGACCAGGCGTTGAAAAGAAACAGGTGTGCCTTCCATCCCCGACCAAATCGACGCATGCACCGCAAAGTGCTGTTTTATACCCTTGCTAAAGAAGCCCCCACAGGTCTCCTTCATGTATTTTCCCGAATTGCATGCCTTCAAAGAAATGATCGGTTCCTCCGATCTTGTCCCGGTTCATCGAACCATCATTGCTGATCTCGACACCCCGCTGACCATCTTTGCCAAAGTAGCCGGTGACGATCCGCACGCTTTTCTCTTCGAATCCATGGAAGGCGGAGAGAAATGGGGGCGTTATTCGTTCATCGGACTCGACCCGCTGCTGACGTTCACCAGTGTTCGTGATCTGGTGCAGATCGAATATCCCGGTCTCGCTGGAGCCACAGACGAACGTTCGGGCGTCAATCCTCTGGTCGAGCTGAGAAAACTGCTTGCTTCCTTCTCGGTAAGCAATGCCCCAGGGCTACCCAAGTTTTATGGCGGTGCTGTTGGTTTCCTCGGTTACGATATGGTACGGTTCATGGAAAAACTTCCGGACCGGCATCCGCCGCTTGATCTACCCGATAGTTCCTTTATGGTACCAGGCATTGTCCTGATTCACGATGCGGTGCAACAGAACCTGACCATCGTCTGCAATGTCTGGAAAAAGGGAGAGGACGACGGCGAGCACCTTTACGTCCAGGCTTGCCGACGCATCGAAGAGATCATCGACCGCCTTCACCAGCCCATTCCCCGTCATTTTGCAGCTCAGGAGCAACCTGTCGAGGCGCATCGGTTTTCTTCAAATATGGACGAAGCAAGCTTCAGCGCCATGGTCTACCAGGCCAAGGAATACATCCTCGCTGGAGACATTATTCAGGTAGTGCTCTCCCAGCGCTTCCATACCGAATCCGCCCTCAAGCCCTTTGCCCTTTATCGTGCTCTGCGCCACATCAACCCCAGCCCCTATCTCTTTTACCTTCGCCAGGGAGATATGGTGCTGATTGGTTCCTCGCCAGAGATTTTAGTGCGATTAGAGGAGGGGAAAATCGAATTGCGACCCATTGCCGGCACAAGAAAACGGGGAGCCACACCGGAGGAAGATAAGGCACTGGAACTGGAATTGCTTGCCGACCCCAAAGAGCGGGCAGAGCACCTGATGCTGGTTGATCTAGGCCGAAACGATGTCGGGCGGGTTGCAGAATACGGTTCAGTGGTGGTTCGCGACCTGTTGGTCATCGAACGCTACAGCCACGTCATGCATATCGTTTCCGGGGTGCATGGCAAGCTGCTGGCCGGTCGGGATCAGTTCGACGTCATGGATGCCTGTTTTCCTGCTGGCACGGTGAGCGGCGCTCCCAAAATACGGGCAATGGAGATTATTGACGAACTGGAGGTCAGCCGTCGCGGTCCTTATGCCGGTGCGGTTGGGTATTTCGGTTTTTCCGGCAATATGGATTTCTGCATCACCATCCGAACTTTCATCATCAAAGGGCAGAACCTTTGGATTCAGGCCGGTGCGGGTATTGTTGCCGATTCTGATTCGAAAAAAGAGTATGAGGAAACCATCAACAAGGCCATGGGGCTACGCCGGGCTGTCGAACTGGCGGAAAAGGGGTTTTGAGCCGTGATAGTCATCATCGATAACTACGATTCCTTCACCTACAACATCGTGCAAACCCTGGCAACCGCCCCGCCCTGGGCCACTACCGATTGGCAGGCCCAGGAAATGCGAGTATTCCGCAACGACGCCATCACGGTCGCAGGAATCGAAGCTCTGGCACCGGACCGGCTGCTCATCTCCCCCGGCCCCTGTACGCCGAAAGAGGCCGGTATTTCGATGGCCGCTATCCTCCATTTCAGCGGCCGTATACCAATCCTCGGTGTCTGTCTTGGTCATCAATCGATCGGAGAGGCTTTCGGCGGCAAAGTGATTCGGGCTCCCCGGCTGATGCACGGCAAAACCAGCCCGGTGTACCACGATAACCGCGGAGTTTTTTCCGGATTAGCCAAACCCTTTGACGGCATGCGCTACCATTCTCTGGTGGTGGAAGAACCCCTCCCCGATTGTCTCGAGGCCACGGCTCATACCGATCAGGGCGAACTGATGGGACTCAGGCACAAAACTCTCCCTATCGAGGGTGTCCAGTTTCATCCCGAATCAATCATGACCGGACCAGGTCATTTTCTGCTCCATAATTTTCTTCGCCCTGATTATGAACAGCTCCTCCGCAGCCGTTCTTGATTATCTTAGGTGATGAGTGGAGGTTGAACCATGATTAGAGAGGCTATTGCTCGGGTTGTCGCCCTGCAACACCTGAGTGAAAAGGAGATGATTGCGGTGATGCAGGAGATTATGAGCGGCGAGGCTACCACCGCTCAGATCGGTTCGTTTATCACCGGATTGCGGATGAAAGGCGAGACTATCGACGAAATCGTTGGCGCGGTCAAGGTGATGCGGGAGAAGGCGACCTTCATCGATGCCGGTGTCAATACCGGGTCCGGCGAGGTGCTGATGGACATCGTCGGCACCGGCGGCGATGGGTCCGGTAGCTTCAACGTCTCAACCACCACCAGCTTCGTGGTGGCGGCAGCCGGTATTCCCGTGGCCAAACACGGCAACCGTGCCGTTTCTTCCCATTGCGGCAGCGCCGATGTACTCGAGGCCTTGGGCGTTGATCTGAGCATGCCGCCGGAAAAGGTGGCGGCCTGTGTCCGCCAAGTGGGCATAGGTTTTCTCTTTGCACCCATGCTGCATGGGGCCATGAAGTATGCGATCGGTCCCCGTCGCGAGATCGGCATTCGCACCCTGTTCAATATTTTGGGACCTATGACCAATCCGGCAGGAGCCAATGTGCAACTAACCGGCGTCTTTTCCCGTGAATTGACCGCGGTTTTAGCTCAAGTCTTGATGCGCCTGGGAATGAAGCGTGCCGTAGTTGTCTGGGGCGAAGGTAATCTCGACGAGATGACCGTTACCGGCGCAACGCACATTGCCGACGGATACCAGGGTAAGGTGATTGCCTCGATTCTGACTCCTGAGGAGGTCGGCTTGCAGCGGGCTGATCTTGCGGCCATTCGTGGCGGCCGGACAGCTGAAGAATCCGCTACTCAGGTGCGGGCGGTCCTGGGTGGCGAAACCGGACCCAAGTTGGATATGGTTCTGCTTAATGCCGGTACGGCCCTGATGGCAGCCGGCGTAGCCGAAAGCATTTATTCGGGCATCACCCTGGCCAGAGAGATAATCACTTCGGGCGCGGCCCTGAACAAGCTGAATCAGCTCATCGATTTCAGCAGATCCTGATTGCGGATGAATCCATGATTCTCGATACCATTGTCGCCCGAAAACGTGAGGAAGTCGCGGCCTTGAAAGACCGCGGTCTTCCTCGGATGCACCGGCAGGTTGCAACGCCGCGCGGTTTTATCCGGTCTTTGATGCAGGCACCCGGTGTGGCCATCATCGCCGAGGCGAAAAAAGCTTCCCCTTCAAAGGGGGTCATTCAGCCCGATTTTGATCCGGTCCGCATTGCCTTGAATTACCGTCAAGGCGGGGCTCATTGCCTCTCGGTGCTTACAGACGTCGACTTTTTTCAGGGATCGCTAGCCTATATACCCTTGGTGCGGGAAGCAGTCGAACTACCTGTGCTGCGCAAGGATTTCATTATCGATTTTCTCCAAATCGAAGAGGCTCGTGCTGTTGGCGCCGACGCCATTCTCCTTATCGCCGCTATTCTTGAGGTCGAGCAGTTGAGGGAGTTTCGCCTCCTGGCCGAGTCTCTTGGCATGGACGTGCTGGTTGAGGTCCATGACGAGAGAGAGTTGGATGACGCTTTGGCGGCGGAGAGTCGGTTGATCGGCATTAACAACCGCAATCTCAACGATTTTTCCGTCAGTCTTGAAACCACCTTTCGCCTGCTGCAAAGGATTCCGAAGGGTATTCCCGTAGTCAGCGAATCCGGAATAGCCACGGTCGATGATATGAAACGGTTGAAGGCGGCTGGGGTCAAAGCGGCCCTGATCGGTGAGAGTCTGATGCGGGCCGGGCAGCAGGATCAGCTGTTGCGGGATTTTTTATCTGTATGAACAGACCCCGGCGAACCCGGATCAAGATCTGCGGCATAACCCGCCTGGCGGACGCGCTTTGCGCCGTCGAGGCTGGTGTCGATGCCTTGGGATTTATTTTCTATGCGAAAAGTCCGCGCGCCATCGAACCGCATGTGGCGAGGGAGATCATCAGGCAACTCCCGCCTTTTGTCGATGCGGTGGGGGTTTTTGTTGGTGAAGAGTTGCAGCGGGTTACTGCAATCGTCCGGGAATGCGGCTTTGGCTACGCCCAACTGCATGGCTCGGAATCTCCAGCATACTGCCGGGAACTGGCCGCATGCGCCGCTCCCTGCCAGGTGCTCAAGGCTGTCCGGGTAGGAGAGCAGAGTGCCGCCGAGGAAGTGGCTTCTTATCACGACTGTGTCCGGGGGTATCTCCTCGATACCTATCAAAAGAATGCCGTTGGCGGTACGGGGCAGGTTTTTGACTGGGCAATGATCGATCGTCTTCGGATCGGCAAACCCTTCCTCCTGGCTGGTGGCCTCGATCCCGATAATGTTCGAGAGGCTTTGGAGCAAGTCCAACCCTACGGTGTGGATGCCAATTCCGGTTTGGAGGATGCGCCGGGCGTGAAAAACCACGGACTGATCCGCCGCTTCATCGCCACGGTCCGCACCTTTGAAGCTGCCGGGCCGTTACCTGGCCAACAGTAGGGCATAGCGAAAACCTTCCGTCTGCAGCTGTTTTTCATATACCTTGGCCTTAGCCAGAGAGTTGCTGGCAAAAATCATCACCCGGTAGAGATTCATGCCTGCTGCCGGATACTGTTGGATGATGACGTCTCGCCCCCGCATGGCAAAGGCCTTGGCCATGGTCCGGGCATTTTCGATCTTGATGAATGCTCCCACCTGAACATAGAAATTTCCTTTGTCAAAATCCTGAATCGGTGGTGCTTTAGGCGGTTTTGGTTTGGGCTTGGCCCCTTCAGCCGGTTTTCCTGGTGCCGCCGCTGTCTCCGGCTCTTCCTTCTGTACCTGTGCCCCTAGAGCGACGATCTCCACTTTGGCCGTACCCTTGCCTATAATGCCCAAATCCTGTGCCTTGGTGTAACTCAGGTCGATGATCCGTTCCTGGACAAAAGGACCGCGGTCGTTGATCCGCACAACCGTTGATCTGTTGTTTTCCAGATTTTTCACCAGCAGTACTGTGTCCATCGGCAGAGTCTTATGTGCCGCTGTGTCAGCGTACATATTATAGGTTTCGCCATTGGATGTTTTTCTGCCGTGGAATGGTTCCCCATACCAGGAGGCGACCCCCTGTTCCTCGTAACCAATGGCAGTGGGAAGGGGGTAATAGGTAATGCCGTTGATCATATAGGGCCGTTGCGTCGCCTTGCTTTTTGATTTCTTTTTTTCGGTTTTGGTGACGCCTTCCCGTTCCCGGCGCTCTGGCGTTTTTGAGGTGCAGCCAAAACTGAAGCAGAAGAGCAGGGTGAGCACCATCGATAAGGCTGTTCCTGCCCGGAAACGTGATGCACCCATGGATGATTATTTTTTACCGGGCGGGAGAAGGTGTTTGAAGCGGTCGAGGTAAAAAAGTCCAGCGTGGCCCGTAGTGTGAGGCGTGTAAGGAAGAAGTCCTGGACCTATACCGCTGACGTTGTCGAATGACACCTGTCCGTCGGCCTCGACCAGCGACAGGCGAAGGTCGAGGATGGGCCGGAACACCTTGATGACGCCGTCCGCATCTTCTTGAATGATCATCTGTTCCCAGCGACGCTGCCCATATCCCTGATACCAGACTCCCGGTTGCGGATCACCGGTCAAACCATCGCGCATGATCAGTGGTAATTCTTTTGAAGAGAGCAGGTTATGATCCAGCAGCGACTCAATTTCTGAGCTTGCCTGCACAGTCAGCCGCTCCCAGGCATCGTATTCGGCAACCTTGGAGAGGAGCAGGTGGGTGGGCGCATCGTTGAAACTCCATTGTCCGTGACAGACCTGGCAGGCGACTTTTTGCCCGTATTGTTGGTGGGCCGGGTGACGCAGTGGCGGCACAGCATGCTCCTGGCCTTCTGTATGACTGATGAGCGTCAGTATATTATCACGAATCTTGAGGTTTTGCAGGGCGGGTACTGGTTGTCCCGGCTGCCAGCCGTGGCATGTTGCGCAAGAGACAGCATCTCTCGGACCATGACCGCTGTCCAGGTGACAGTCGATGCAGATTAAGCCGCGCTGATGGTGAATATCAGGAGCTAGGTCATGCGACTCGACTCCGTAAGGGCGGGGAGTGGTATTCTGGCGAGTTTGTGTGGTGTAAGGCGTGCGGTATTCCCTATTGAAATCGTGCTCGTATCGGCCGTGGTAGTCGCTGCCCACATAGTTGCCGTAGTGGCAGCTCAGACATTGTTTGTCCGAGGGCGCACTGAAAAAGTGGCTCTCTAATTTCCCGCCCTTGAAGGCCAGGTGGCAGGCGCCGCATCCGGTGCCGTGCGTGACGGCGGCATAATCGTCGCCTTTAGCAAAGACATGGCAGCGCAGGCAACGGCGGCGAAGCATGTCGTCGGCCAAGGCAAGCGGTGTGGATAAAGTACTGGCTGTAGGGATATCCGTCGGCTTGTCCAGGCGGGTTGAGGCTCCGAAGTGACTTCGGATTGTGTTGATTTTATTTTTGAGGGTAAAATGGAGGGAGCTGGTGGCGCTTGCCACCTGTTTTGGGTGACAAATGCCGCAGGCCGCAGCCATTTGCTCCGGATGGCTCGGAAGGGAAATGAGGCCGGCATGAGCTTTACCTATCTGGCCTTCATTGTCGACCCCTCCGTGGCACGAGGTGCAGGCCAGTTGGTGGGCTGGGTCAAGGTTGACCTTGGCATGGCATCCCTTGCAGCCAACCTTTATTTGGGGTTTTGCCGTTGGCTCGGGTGACAACTGTTGCTGGGGTTTGGAAGGTGGAGTTTCTTCGTTCCGGCAACCGCTCAACAGGAGAAGAATTATGAGGAACAAGTTGAAAGGGCGATTCATAATCTTGACACTGTACCATAAAATTGCTACATCAAGAAACCTCAAACCGCTTCCTGCGGATGCATTGCCTGCCCCAACGCCGATATAGCTCAGTTTGGTAGAGCGGCTGATTCGTAATCAGTAGGTCAGCGGTTCAAGTCCGCTTATCGGCTCCAGTAAAATCAATGGGTTACAGTGTTGAAGCTGTAACCCATTTGTGTTTTCACCCCTATTTTTGCCAAAATTTTGCCAAAAATATTCTTACTTTTCATTCCTCATTCCTACTTACTCATCTGGTAAACTTGATTCAGCTTGTTACCGTCCGTAAAACCATTCAGATTTTCGGTATATTTTGCGTATACCTCAATCACCATTCTGGTCGTGCTGTGCCCCATCACTTTGGCTACCCAGAGAGGATTTTCGCCCAAGCTTAAAGCTGTGGTAGCAAAACTATGACGAGTCTGCCTCATCTGCCGATAAGAAACACCTGCCTTGTCTAAAGCAGGATCCCAAACTCTCCCTCTGAGATTATCTCGATGAACCTTGCAACCTTCGGGAGAACAGAAGAGGTATTCAGACTGCAACTTTCTGCTGATAGCCAATTGTTGCTCAAGAACATCGATCATCATCGGCAATAAATGAATAATTCGCCTGCTATACTTATTTTTGGTACTGCCTTCGACAACTTTTCCAGCTTCGTTCAGCGTCGTGGCTCGCTGAATAGACAACTGCTTCTTTTTCAAGTCGAGGTCACTCACCCGTAAAGAGACCTGCTCACCGGACCGTAGTCCAGCGCAAAAAGCAAATTGAAAATAAGGTTTCCAGTGATCTGGAAGGGTGTCAATTAACAAACGCTGCTCTTCCAAGGAAAAAGGGTTGATTTCGTAGGCAGTGTCACGTTCGGGCAGTTTTTTATAACCAAAGAATGGGTTGTAGGAAATGCCCCAATCATACGTTATTGCCGCCTGTTTACAGATCGATTTTAAGGGAACAAGGCACTTGTTTATCGACTTGTTACCGATGACTTTCTCTCTGTATTGCTGTTTTTTTGCCCATACAGCGAAAGTGTCAAGCTTAGACGAATTGAGAGCGGCAAACGTTAGGTCTCCGAAGTATGGTAAAATGTACAAATCAAGCAAACATCTGTAATACAGCAAGGTACGTTCACTGACCCGTTGGGTTGCTTTTAACAGTTCATACCATTCTTTAGCAAAGTCCTTGATTGTCACTTCGTCAGGTTTTTTATTCCTTCCGTACACCTTAGATTCAAGATCAGAAAAATAGGGGGCTTTCTTGCTCGCCGGGAACACCTTTTTGAAATCGAAGGTAGCGTCCTTGATCGCTAACATAATCCTATCCAGTTGTTCCCGGACATATTTTGCGTTTTCAGTGTTCCAAGTCAAACCTGATGTTTCTCTCACCCTTTGGTCACAGTACATAAAGTCCACGTAAACCTTGCCATTGATATTGCGAACAACCCCTTCCTTGTTCGAGTTTAACGGCAATTGTTTGCTTCTTAAAGATTTCTCTGAATCGCATGCAATAGTGTCTTGGTACATTAGATTATCCTTCTTTCATAACACCACCTCCGCCTGTTGATTACCCTTATTGGTATCATAACAGAGGTGGTGAATGATTGAAAGTGTCCTTTATTTATATGGTTATCAAACTTCGTATCTCTGTATTATTTAGACTACTATACAGAGATGCTTTTCCTGTTGTTTGTTTTTGTGAAGCACGGGTTACATCAACTTCATGGTCAATTATTTCATTTCCTTCAATCCAATTTTGTATTGACGAAAATTTAAATAGTATTTTTTTAGGTGACGGCTTGTAATAATGAATACCCAAAACAAATATCCTTTTGTGGATTAAATTGTAGATAGCCTGTGTGCTGAACTTTATTATTACGCTCAACTCTTTAGGCGTTAGATATGTTTCGCTCATTATTTTTCTCCCACAGAGCTCCTTGAGAGGATAATATTTTTGTCAGTTATAATGTTAATTCGATCTAATTAATCGCCGTTATCAAATAGCCAGCAATAGACTAAGGCTTGTTGGTAAGGAACAAAACGCTACCTTGATAGTCAATTTTGGCTCATATCCTTGCCGACGGTTAATCTTCCTCTGTGCGAGTTTTTTTTTCGATAAATTGATCCAGTAAACTTCTTAAATATAAATATTTTTTTAGGGCGCCTTGCTTTAAGCGCTTAATATCATTATCTGGCTTACTTAATTATTCTTCAATTTCAAAAGATAACTCTTTTATGTAATGTGCTCTTCTTTTACTTGGCGATAGACCTTGGGGCGATGCCTCCTGTGGATCATCGCTGTTGGTACCTTTCAGCCTAGTATTTTTGTTAGCCTTCATTTTTTTGAGCAGGTTAAGGATTTGGTGTTGAAAGTTTTTTATTTCAACATTTGTGGCCTCTTTCGAGGGCAATTCAATGCCATTCTCTTCGAAAACTGCTTTAAGAGATTTGTTCTTACATGCTTGAAAAATTTTCTTCAGGTTTGTTTGGTTAATCCAAAGTAACCCCGGCAATTTTTCTTTATCGTATTGGTCGGCCAAAGCCCTAAAATCTCGTACCTCCCAAGGCGCAATATTCGATAATTCTGATTTGATATAATCCTCCCATTTCTCCTTTTTTTCTTTCACTATTGCTTTTGCTTTTGACAAAGCTCGCCCAACTTCTATCGCTTTGAAAGAAGTCTTTCGTTGCGCCCTTGTGAATTCTTCATGGGCTGTCAAAATAGTTTTTGTCTCTGATTCCATGTCCCATTTTTTGATTTTCATTTACTGTCGCTCCCTAAAATCGATTTTTTGGTGCATTCGAGAAATTCGGATGCCCGGTTTAGGGAAATATTCGATGAGAAAACTAAGGGTGGTGGATGAGGTTTCTGCGGATTCGACGTTAAACTGGAAGTTAATTTGAGATTCAAAATAGTTTGCAAAACATAATTTTTATAGATAAAAATTGCAGTATTTCAATATTATAATAATATTCCATGCGATGGCTCCATGTGCAATGGCTCCGCAGTGAGCGAGTGAAAACATAACAGTTCCGTATGCAATGACTCCGCAAAATATAAATCTCCGTGCATTGGCTCCGCATGAAATGGTTCTATAGGTCGGTTATAGAGTTTCATTAAAAGCGGTGTTGTCGGGTGCATCCGAAGTTTATGGCCACTAAGCAGCCGCCTGCTTAGTGCAAATTCATTTGTTATTTCATGCAATTAATTGCACTTTTAAGTTAAAATATTTGTAACTTATGGTATAATATCTTCAATATAGGAGATGTGGCCATGAGAAAAGCGCATAAGCTAAATGTAGATCCAAAAATGGAATCAAAAGATCAATTCAATAAGCATTTCGATAAAACATTCGATGCTATTTATGATGCAATTGACATCCCATCTCTCTCGTTATTTCAAATAGTAGAACAAATAAAAAACTTTAAATTTGTAATCGATTCTAAATTGGTGCAAATCATCACCCAGAATAAACTTGATCACCATTTTGCCGACTATCATTGCCCAAATTGCGGGAAAGGCCTAAAGGAAAAATACACCCGGCTCCGCGAAGCCGTGACCACCATCGGAACGCTTTCTTTCGCTTGCCCTTATCTTCGCTGCTCTTCATGCAAAACAAATCACACCCCCTACGAGGATGCTCTCAATCTCAAAAAAGGCAAATACCAGCACGATGTTCAGAAAGTCGCAGCGCGCATGGCCTCCAGCGAGACCTTTGAAGA
>CAVTDN010000004.1:0-437767 GCA_963733595.1 uncultured delta proteobacterium
GGTCATCCATAATTGACGCGATGCGGTGAGCCGACCTGCCTCTTAACGCCCCCTATGTGTAGGACGGAACTATGTGATGTTGCACCGCCATATAACGGCTTACCCTTTGTGCGACGAGACATTGAGCCGTTAGCCTCTACACATAGTTGCATTGCCTGAAGGAACTGCATAAGTGCATTATTTGGTGGGTAATAGCGGCCCATTCTCATTTCGGGCTCCTGGAGCTTCGCCAGTGCCTTGTTCTTTATCACCAAGTTGGCCATTGACTAAATAACGGTGGGAAGAATTCATTGCTATCTCCTGAAAGTGGGTAGATTTCCATTTCAGGACACCGGCAAAACTATGTCAAGAAAATAAGCTTCCATTATCCCTGTAGACCAATGAAATAAAGCTTCTGCAACCTAGTAGCCATCTTTGTTCTACACATAGTTTGCATCTACACATAGGGGTCGCTATGTTAAGCTTAACATAGCGACCCCAAGCTGCCGTCCATGTCTAATATATCGACTGTCCGGTTTATAGGTTAATAACCGGATTCGTTTCACTATTTGTGCAGGTGATCGCGATTGGGTTTTCGCGAGATGATCGCCAGTAAGGCGATGACCAGACAAATTGTTCCGGCAATGGTAAAGGTTAACGGTGCTCCAAGATTGCTCACACCCTGCCCGATGGCCGGATAGGTGATCAGCCAAAACGTATGCGTCAGCGCGAAATGCGCGGCATAAGCCTTCCCTCGATCGGCTTCTTTTGTATGTTCGGCTAGCAACGTTGAGGAAGACAGTCCGATGAGCGCCTGACCCACACCATTCAATATCCAAAGCCAGGCAAAAATCATAAATGGCGGCTTCTGTATGCCCGGCAATAATATCAGGCCCAATACGACACCGCCTGTCAGCAAAGCGCGTTCAGTCCAACGATGGCGTCGTCCATGCAGTTCGGAAGGTCCCTTGGCACCGGATTCATATCGGCCGGTGACCCAACCCAAAGACAACGCGGTGACCGTGGAGCCAAGACCCAATCCAACCATTGCCAAAACAAATTCCGCTTCACCTAGCATCAATACGTCTTTGACATACACCACCGTGGCCACGATAGCCGCCGCACCCGCAATTGCTTCAACCAAGTTCAACAGCAATGCACGTCGCAAAACGGTCTGGCGCAGTAGTATCCGGGTACCCAGCGTTAATTCCCCGAGGAAGGTTTTGAACGAAAACTGAACGCTTGGTCTGCGAATATGCGGCAGTACGCTGACCGCAACCAGAACAGCAGAAACCAAATAGGTGACGGCATCAAACCAGAATAACCAGTTAAGACCTAGCAGAGAAACCAGCAACCCAGCGACAGCCGGACCTAAAACGGCTTCCATATCGACCGCTATCCGTGAAACCGATAGCGCTCTTACATAGTGCTCGCGGCCAACCACTTCAGGAATAGTCGAGTCATAGGTGGGCGTGAAAAAAGCAGTGGCGGCGTTGATCAAAAAAATCATCAGATAGACTTGCCAAACACTCTGAATAAACGGGAACAAGGCCATCAACACGAAGCGAACGAGGTCGGCTAGTATCAGCAAGAGCTTGCGATTCGCTCGATCTGCTAGCACCCCTGCCGGTTGGGAGAACAGTAAAAACGCTAGAATACGTAACATCAAGGCATTGCCAATCACCGTTGCGGCTGAACTGCCGCCAACCAATTGATGCGCGAACAGCGCTAAACCTACTGTTGTGGCACCGCTACCGGCGAGCGAAATGAGCTGGGCGGAAAACAGTAATATGAAATTACGATTGCGGAAAAGTGATTGTGAAGGCTGTAGTGGTTGGCCCATGCTATTTCAAAAGTCAGTAACTGGTCGGCCGCCAGTGTACCACTTAGGTATACCCCAATGAGTTGTTTAGTTGAGACACTTTATTTGTCTCAATAGGGTTGTTTTGCCAATTTTGATATGGTACCTTCTAAGGCTCTAAAGGCTAATGAGACACTATTGATTTATGGCACTCTACGGATATGCTCGCGTTTCCACTAACGATCAAGATTTTACTCTGCAAGAACAAGCATTACGCGCTGCTGGCTGTGAAGTCATCAGGGCAGAAAAAGTAACCGGTACCAGCCGGACTGATCGGACTGAACTTCAGGTGCTACTGGATTTCTTGCGGCGTGGGGACACGCTGGTTGTCACTCGAATCGACCGTCTTGCGCGTAGCATAAAAGATCTTCAAGACATCGTATACACGCTGAAGGAACAAGGTGTCACTCTAAAGGCGATAGAGCAACCTATCGACACGCGCAGTGCCGCAGGTAAAGCTTTCCTGGACATGCTGGGCGTTTTTGCCGAATTTGAAACCAATCTCCGGCGTGAACGGCAGATTGAAGGTATCGCTGCCGCAAAATCTCGCGGCGTCTACCGTGGTCGCAAGCCCTCGGTTAATACTGCCGAAATTCAGCGTCTTCGTCTCGAAGATAAACTGGGCGCAACAGAAATTGCGCGGCGGCTTGGTGTTGGTCGTGCCACAGTGTATCGCGCACTGGCTAACCGTGAACAACAAGCATAAGGTCATTCCAGTTGATTCACTTCTGCAATTGCGGCAGCGGCTTGATCGCTTGCCGCCGAAAAGTCCGGAACGAGCTACCCAGGTTGCGGCGGTAGCCGAACTATACGGTATCTCTATAACAACCGTCTATCGAGCCCTACACGCCTTCCGAAAACCGCATGCCGCCCATCGTGCCGACCATGGCAAGCCACGGCTATTGCCACAAGCTGAATTGGAGCGCTACTGTGAACTGATAGCGGCACTGAAGCTACGCACCACAAACAAGAAGGGACGCCACCTTTCCACTGGACGAGCCATTGAGCTCATGGAAGACTACGGTGTGGAAACCGCACAGGGTTTGGTCAAAGCTCCCAAGGGACTATTGCGCCGCCCAACGGTCAATCGCTATCTGCTGTTGTTGCGACTGGATCAGCCTCGCCTGTTGCGCGAACCACCAGCCGTTCGATTCCAGGCAGAGTATAGCAACGATTGTTGGCAATTCGACATGTCGCCATCCGATCTCAAACACATCGACAAACCTGAATGGATCGATCCATCAAAGGGACAACCGACCTTGATGTTGTTTAGTGTGGTGGATGATCGTAGTGGCGTCTGCTATCAGGAATACCGATGCGTGTATGGCGAAGATGCAGAGTCCGCGCTACGCTTTCTCTTCAATGCGATGGCAGCCAAAGCTGATGCCGGCTTCCCGTTTCAGGGGCGCCCCAAGATGATCTATCTGGATAATGGGCCGGTAGCCAAAAGCATGGTGTTCCAGAACGTGATGCAGGCACTCGGCATTGAATGGCAAACCCACATTCCGGCTGGCAAAGATGGCAACCGCACAACAGCTCGTTCTAAAGGTAAGGTCGAGCGTCCATTCCGAACAGTGAAAGAGGCGCACGAAACGCTATACCATTTCCATAAGCCGGAAACTGAGAAGCAGGCTAATGAGTGGCTGATGCGTTACCTGCTGAGTTACAACGATCAGAATCACCGCTCCGAAAAACATTCCCGTTTGACGGATTGGCTGACCTATTTACCCACAGAGGGGTTGCGCGACATGTGTACCTGGGAACAATTCTGTCGTTTTGCTCGTGAACGCGAATCGCGCAAAGTGGGTATTGATGCGCGGATTACGTTTCCCGGCACTGCTTACGAGGTGGAACCAGACATGGCGGGTGAGTCAGTTGTCATACTATGGGGCCTATTCGACGACGAAATGTATGTTGAGTTCGATGGTGAAAAGTTTGGGCCTTACTACCCAATATCTGGCCCAATCCCACTGCATCGGTACCGCGCATTCAAGCGCGGCAAAGTCGGAGAACGTGCGGATCGAATTCGGGCATTGGCTGATCAGCTTGGCCTACCGATTTCAGCGCTGTCTGGCGACGATGTGCGCTTGGTACCGCCTGCGGTGGCTGTGGATATACCTAAACAGCCCTTTGATGCCCAGATACTGGAATATCAGTTTCCCAATACTATTGCCGCCAAGTTGGCCATTGCTGACGACCTAGCCAAACCGTTAGCAAAACTTTCGGCATCTGACCGCGCTTTCATCGACCAGATTCTGGCCGAGACCCTGACACGTAGCGTTGTGCTGTCACGGGTGCGTAGCTACTTCCGTGACCCAAAAAGAGGAGAAGAACATGCGAGTTGACGTGATGCAGCATTACGGACTGACACAGCCATTCAGTCAGACCGGATATTTCGAAACAGAGCTACACAAGCAGCTGCTCAAGGACATCAAGGGGGCCATCCAGGAAGGTCGGCTCATTGCTGTGTGCGGGGTTGTTGGTAGCGGCAAGACCGTGACCATGCGGCGTTTACAGCAGCAATTGAAGGAAGAAAACAAAGTCACCGTCTCGAAATCGCTGACGGTCGAGAAGCACAGCGTTAAGCTGACCACGCTGATTGCAGCCTTATTCTACGATATCTCCACCGACAAGAAAGTGCATATACCCAAGGGCGAACAGCGCGAACGGGAATTGCGCGACCTCGTGCGTAAGAACAAGCGTCCAATCGCCTTGTTTGTCGATGAGGCACACGATCTGAACAGCCATACGCTAACCGGTCTGAAGCGTTTAATAGAAGTGATCGAGGATGGCGATGGCCGATTGTCCGTAATTCTTTCCGGACATCCGAAGTTACGCAACGATCTGCGGCGACCAACGATGGAAGAGATTGGTTTTCGTACCGATGTGTTCAACTTGGATGGTATTGCCGGCAGCCAGCGTGAATACATCCATTGGCTAATCAGTTCATGCACGAAGAGCGACATTGCCGTTGAATCCATTCTGACACAGGAAGCCATTGACCTGTTAGCAACGCGACTACGGACACCCTTGCAAATCCAACTACATCTCACTTTGTCACTCGAAGCGGGCTATCAAACCGGTGAAACGCCGGTATCTGCCGACTTGGTGGAATCAGTGCTATCACGTCAACTGGACGATCTGGAACCAACGCTAACTCGCCATGGCTACCGCGTCAAGGACTTGGTCGAACAATTCGATACCAAACCAGCGGAGATCAAGGCGCTATTCAGCAATAGCTTGGACGCCACTCGTGCGGCTGAACTACGTAGCCAGTTTTTAGCGGCCGGTTTGCCTATCTGATTAGGGTCTGAAGCCTGAATTTCATTTGCATTTATTGTGAGCCCACGAAAATGAAATGCAAGCCAGTGCAGATAAATGCAAGCTCATTTGCAGATAATGTGAGCCCGGGTGTAATTTCAGTTGCAATTAATTTGAGCCCAAAATAGCGTTGAATGCGAGCCCGACCGATTTCAAACGCGAGCCGTTACAGTTAGGCTTCATCTTAAGGCGCAGAATTTAACTTGTCAAAAACCTGAATATCAAGATGTTAAAAGGGATGATCAGGAGATTGAGTATTTCTTCAATGATAAATTCCCAAGGATACAACGCCTTGCAAATAAAATGGGGGCTGACATTGGATTTGAAGATGAAGCTGGTGTGGGCGTTATGACCAGACACGGCAGGACATGGGGCTTAAGAGGACAAACACCCATCGTCAAAGTGAGTATGCAAAGAGGTGGATATAACGTATTGTCAGTTGTAACGGCGGAAGGGGAGATGGATTACTCGATCAAGGATGATACGATTAATGGGGAACGATATATCGAATTCTTAGAAGAATTGATTTCAAATCGGAGCCGCCCCCTTATCTTGTTGGTGGATCACGCGACATTCCATGGTTCTAAACAGGTGCGGGATTTTGTGCGGGCTCATCGAAGTCAGCTAAGGGTATTCTTTTTGCCAAAGCGGGCGCCAGAATTCAATCCAGACGAGCAGGTTTGGAATGAGATCAAGAATAACCGTATTGGAAAACAAGCAGTGAAAAATAAAGAGGATTTGAAAGAACGCCTCGTCACTGCATTAGATTCGTTGCAACAAAATACCAAACGTGTCATCTCGTTTTTTAGTTTGCCAGACACTCAATATGCCTGTGCCAATGTATCTTAATCAATTCATGGCTCTATAACACATCCGCTATGGCGTCAGTCGATAAGCCATAGCAACTTAACTTAATATTCTTTGAAGCTGCCATGCTTACCAAATAAATCATAGTACCCCGTTTCAGAAAAGCGGTGCTTGCCTTTTCCGCAGTTAAACATCTGCCGGACCACCCCATCATTTTTGGTCGTGTAGACGCCATCCTTGGTTATTTTGTTATCCAATGATTGGTAGCAAGGACAGTCGCGTCTTGGGCAAAATAATTTTGACTCGAGATTAATTTTTGTTGGTGCCGGATTCATGACATAAGTGCTGCATAGTTTGGCGCTGCACTATGTCAAAAATCGATAAATATTACCACCTGCATTGATTTGTAGGGACTACCCACCGTGCGCGTGATTATCATCCCCCAAATGGACATAGACGGGGTATAACATTATTTCCACTCCCAACCGGCTTGCCGGTAAATATTTCTCAATGTACCTATCGCCACGTCTTTACGTGGATGTGGTACGACCACATGACCTTGCTTGTCCGGATGCTTAAATTTGACATGGTCATTAAACCTGATTAAAGCAAGCGGCAGGATAATCACATAGTTCCCACGCTCCGGCGTGGGAATTCATCCGGCAACGCTCCCGCGTTGCGTGACGCTAGAGCGTCACCGGCGGCATTCCCACGCTGGAGCGTGGGAACGAGGTAAATACTACTCACATTCCAAACCTTCAACCCGCTGAAAGCCTCTGGGTAAAGCCATGCCTCTTTTGGCGCGGCTACCGGTGTAATGTTCTATATCCGCTGCTTTCAACGTTAAAAATCGCTTGCCTGATACCACTTTTAAGGGGCTGTTTTCAGGTATAGCCAGTATCGCAACTACATAATCCTTACCTGCTGCCAGATCAACCGGGGGAATTTGTATCAGTTTATTACCTTTGCCGCGCGCCAGTGCCGGTAAATCGGCCACCGGGAAAATCAACAAGCGGCCTTGCAAGGTCACGACTGCCAGCAAATCAGACTCATTGTGTACGGGCGCGGGCTTTAAGACTTTCGCGCCATCGGGCAGGGTAATCAGCAATTTACCCGCCTTGTTCTTACTCAATAGTTCTTTTAGCTGTACTCTGAACCCATAACCAAAATGACTGGCCAACACATACCAGTCATCGGGATTACCGGCAAGCAAATGGGTGAACAGTGAACCCGCAGGTGGATTAAGCCGTCCGGTTAAAGGTTCGCCCTGCGTTCTCGCTGAAGGCAAATCGTGGGCAGAGGTACTGTAAGCGCGGCCCGTGGAATCCAGTATATAAACGGGCTGCGTTGACCGGCTTTTTACCGCATCCAGAAAGCCGTCCCCGGAACGGTAACTCAAACTTTCCACATCAATATCATGACCTTTTGCCGCTCTTATCCAGCCTTTTTGTGACAGAATAATAGTCAACGGTTCATTGCTGATTAACGCGGTGGTTTCCAGTGCTTGCGCGGCGACTCTGGCAATAATCGGCGAGCGCCGGTCATCGCCATATTGCTCGGCGTCACGCTCAATTTCTTTTCTGATCAGGCGATTTAATAGCAGCGGAGAACCCAGGGTTTTTTCCAGTGCAGCGCGTTCTTTTTCCAGCGCATCCTGTTCGCCGCGGATTTTCATTTCCTCCAGCTTGGCCAGATGCCTTAATTTTAATTCCAGTATGGCTTCGGCCTGGATGTCGGTAAGGCCAAAGCGTTCCATCAACACCGGCTTGGGATATTCCTCGTTACGAATAATGGCGATCACTTCATCAATATTCAGATAGGCGATCAATAAGCCTTCGAGTATATGCAGCCGGGCCAGCACTTTATCCAGCCGGTACTGTAAACGCCGCCGTACCGTTTCCGTCCGGAATGCCAGCCATTCAACGAGAATTTCCCGGAGTCCTTTAACCTGCGGCCGGCCATCCATGCCGATCATGTTCATATTAACGCGATAGCTTTTTTCCAGATCCGTCGTGGCAAATAAATGCGACATCACGGCATCGACATCGATGCGTTTGGATTTTGGAATGATTAACAAGCGGGTCGGATTTTCATGATCCGATTCATCCCGCAGGTCTTCAATCATCGGCAGCTTTTTCGCCAGCATTTGCGCGGCTATTTGCTCCATCAATTTAGCCCCGGAAACCTGATGCGGCAGAGCGGTAACGACGATAGTGCCGTCTTCCTGCTCATAGATAGCGCGCATTTTTATCGAGCCGCCGCCGTTCAGATACATTTTCTGTATATCCTCGGCAGACGTGACGATTTCAGCTTCGGTAGGGTAATCGGGGCCTTTGATATGCTTGAACAGGGTTTCCAGGGTGCTGTCAGGCTCATCCAATAATTGGATACAGGCAGCCGCCACTTCCCGGAGATTATGCGGCGGTATATCCGTTGCCATACCGACAGCAATACCCATCGTGCCGTTAAGCAGGATATTCGGCAATCTTGCCGGTAATAACACCGGCTCTTTTAAGGTCGCGTCGAAATTATCCGCCCACTCGACTGTGCCCTGCCCTAATTCGCTCAGCAAGGAATTCGCATAAGCCGTCAGGCGCGATTCGGTATAACGCATGGCGGCGAAGGATTTGGGATCATCCGGCGAGCCCCAGTTGCCTTGTCCGTCAACCAGGGGATAACGGTAAGAAAAATTCTGCGCCATCAGCACCATGGCTTCATAACAGGCAGTGTCTCCGTGCGGATGATATTTACCCAAGACATCGCCGACCGTTCGCGCGGATTTTTTATACTTCGCCAGGGCCGTCAAACCCAGCTCGGACATGGCATAAATAATCCGCCGCTGCACCGGTTTCAAGCCATCGGCAATATGCGGCAAAGCCCGGTCGAGAATCACGTACATGGAATAATCCAGGTAGGCTTTCTCGGCAAAATCCTTTAAGGGGATTTGTTCAAAATTCTCTTGCAGTCCCACTTACAACTCATCCTCTATATCAATCTGTAACGCACGAATTTTTTCCAGACTTTCCTGGCGCATGTGTTTACGCATTTCACCCGCGGCAAACAGCCTTTTTTCCGCTTCTGTCTCCAGTTCCAGGCGAGGCACTTCAACCGATTTACCATTTTCATCAATGGCGACCATCGTAAAGAAACACGACGTGGTGTGCCTTTTTTCATAGGTGCGTAAATGTTCGGCAACCACCTTCACCCCGATTTCCATCGATGACCGGCCGACATGATTAACCCTGGCATAAAACGTCACCAGTTCGCCAACATGGACATTCTGTTTAAAGAAAACCTGATCCAGTGCGGCGGTTACCACATAATTTTTACAATATTTGGCCGCACAGGCATAAGCCACCTGGTCCAGCAATTTTAATAAAGAACCGCCATGCACATTACCCGAGAAATTCGCCATGTCGGGTGTCATCAGCACGGTCATTGTTACGGATTTTTCTTGTTTAGTCATTTTATGGACATGAAACCTGCATACATTTCAAACATAAAAAAGGCAGCTTATAGCTGCCTTTTTTAACTTCAGTAAGAGAACAACGTCCGATTAAAGTTTTTCTTTAATACGAGCCGCTTTACCGGTCAGATCACGCAAGTAATACAACTTGGCACGACGGACATCGCCGCGACGCTTGACGGTAATCTCGCTGATGATAGGGCTGTGCGTTTGAAACACACGCTCAACACCTGTACCGTGAGAAATCTTTCTTACCGTGAAAGCAGAATTTAATCCGCGATTACGTTTTGCAATCACAATGCCTTCAAAAGCCTGGATTCTCTCACGCTCGCCTTCTTTCACTTTAACCTGTACAACAACCGTATCACCTGAATTAAAATCAGGAATCTGTTTTAGCTGTTCTTTTTCCAATACATCAATAATATTGCTCATTACCACACCCTATTCAACTTCACTTTTAAATTGTTGCAGCAGATGTTCCTGCACTGCACTTAAATTCTTTTTTTTTAATAAATCCGGCCGTCTTTGCCAGGTTCTACCCAATGCTTGTTTCATGCGCCATTGTTCTATATCTGCATGATTGCCGCTCAATAAAACCTTTGGTACTGAATGTCCTTCAAGTTGTTCAGGCCGGGTAAAATGCGGATAATCCAGCAAGTCATTCATGTGCGAATCTTGCTGTGCTGACTCTTCATCGCCAAGTACACCTGGCAACAAACGTGTCACGGCATCAATGACGATCAATGCAGCAAGTTCGCCACCGCTAATAACATAGTCACCAATAGACCACTCGTCATCACAATCCATCTCGACAAAGCGCTCATCAACACCCTCATAGCGCCCTGCAACCAAAATCAACTGTGAAAAATCGCAAGCTTCCGATAATAAGGCCTGTGTGATTTGCTTGCCTTGCGGACTCAAATAAACCACTTTTGCGGTTTCACTCCCAGCCTCTTTTGCACTTTTTACTGCATCGTGCAAAGGCTGGTATTTCATTACCATCCCCGGCCCGCCGCCGTAGGGACGATCATCAACGGTTTTATGTTTATCGTGCGTATAGTCTCGGGGATTCCATACCGACAAACTGACTATTCTTCGCTCTATTGCCCTGCCCGTTACACCATAACTTGCAGCCGCTGTTATCATTTCGGGAAATAATGTGACAACATCAAAACGCATGATGCGTCATCAAAAGTCAGGATCCCAATCGACAATCATCTTGCCGGCATCCAGGTCAATATTAATAATCGTCTTTCCTTGTAAAAAGGGGATGGCCCGTTCCCGCTCTCCTTTAACAATCACGACATCATTTGCACCCGTTTCCAGCAGACCATCCACTGTGCCTAGCTGAATGCCCAGATTGGTTTCAACAGCCAAGCCAACCAAGTCAGACCAGTAATATTCGTTTTTTGCTACTTTCGGTAATTGGTCAGGTGTTATGAATATATCCCAACCCATAAGACTTGCGGCTTGGTCTCTATCACTAACGCCGTCAAGTTGAGCGACTACCGCTTTACCCTGGAGATTGCCGTCAATAACATTAACCAATCTGGTTTCGCTGTCTTTCTTTAGTAACCATGGAGAATAATTCAGGATATTCTCTCTGGCATCGGTAAAAGAAAATACCTTAACCCATCCCTTTATGCCAAAAACGCCGGAAATTCTCCCAACGTTTATATGCTGTTGCTTGGACAACAGTTTATGCTGCTGCTTTAAGTGCGTCTTTAATCAATTTTGCAACGCGCTCGGACGGCTGGGCACCAGTGGATTTCCAATATTCAACCCGCTCGCTATCCAAACGCAATTTTTCTTCATTACCGCGTGCCAACGGATTAAAAAAGCCGACTCGTTCAATATAACGACCGTCTCGACCGCTTCTGCTATCGGTTACAACAACGTGATAAAAAGGGCGATTTTTCGCGCCACCTCTCGAAAGACGAATAGTTACCATCTAAGTTCCTCAAAAACATTAAGTCAAAATTTAATCGATCTATTTTACGCGATTTTCACTTTAAGTGAAGAACAAAATGGAAAAAATCAAATTATCTTTCCCATTTCTTGCGTAAGCATTTGTTAAAACAACAAAAAACTACCTTCTCATGCCCCGCACATTATTTTTTATACCGCGGACCATATTAGCCATGTTGCCTGATTTGAACTTCTTCATCATTTTTTGCATCATCAAAAATTGCTTTAGCATACGATTGACATCATGCAACTCCTGACCACATCCTGTGGCAATCCGCTTTTTGCGATTACCTTTAATCAAATCCGGAAAGCGCCTTTCCTGCATCGTCATTGAATTAATGACTGCAATTTGGCGTGCGAGCATCTTATCATTCACTTTTTCCTTCATTTCGGAAGGAACAGCATTCATGCCGGGCAATTTATCCAGCATGGAGCCAACCCCACCCATACGCTGCATTTCCATTAATTGTTCGCGAAAATCCTCCAGATCAAAACCCTTACCCTTCTGAATTTTTTTGACCAGTTTCTCGGCCTTTTCCTTATCGACTTTTTGCTCAATCTCTTCAATCAGACTCAGCATATCCCCCATACCTAAAATACGGGAGGCAATACGATCAGGATAAAAAGGCTCCAGGGCATCGGTCTTTTCGCCTACGCCAATAAATTTGATAGGCTTGCCGGTAATATGGCGAATAGACAGCGCCGCACCGCCACGCGCATCGCCATCGGCTTTGGTCAGGATAACACCCGTCAACGGCAGTGCATCATTAAACGCTTTTGCAGTAATCGCGGCATCTTGCCCCGTCATACTGTCAACAACAAATAATGTTTCGATTGGATTAATTGCCGCATGCAATGCTTTAATTTCATCCATCATCTCATCATCAATATGCAGACGTCCGGCAGTATCGATAATAATGACATCAAGAAATTTTTTCTTGGCCGCTTCAATCGCATTTTTTGCAATATCAACCGGTTGTTGCGTCAAATCACTGTCAAAAAAGTCCAAATCCAGTTCATTCGCCAGCATCTGCAACTGCTTGATAGCCGCTGGACGATAAACGTCGGCACTGACCACGCCGACTTTTTTCTTTTGATTTTCTTTCAGCCAGCGGCCTAATTTAGCAACCGTAGTGGTTTTACCCGCACCCTGCAAACCGGCCATTAAAATAATAGCGGGCGGTACAGCCCTGAGATTAAGCCCTTCATTGGCTTCGCCCATCACCTTAACCAGCTCGGCCTGAACCACTTTGATCATTGCCTGTCCCGGCGACAGACTGGCCTGCACTTCCTGGCCTAAAGCACCTTCTTTGACACGCTCAATAAAGTCTGTAACAACCGGCAGAGACACATCGGCTTCGAGCAATGCCATGCGTACTTCGCGCAGTGTTTCCTTGATATTATCTTCAGTCAGGCGGCCCTGACCCTTAAGTTTTTTAAGCGTAATACTTAATCGATCGGTTAAATTATCAAACATATCTAGGTCTTTATTGTTTAATCTAAGGAAACTACCCGCCAGTACAAATGCGCTAGGACTATTTAATTTGATATATTACCATATCCATCAAGACCTTTGCACCCGTTGCAATGACTGAACAAATTAAACTCTGTAGATTAGGTTAACGTAGGGTTACCCAACACTTTTGCCAGCTCTCACACATAAGCCAATGAACACCACTGCACTCGTCGCCACCCTGTCAATTTGCACCTATCTGGCAAGTACCCTGCTTATTATCCGGCATATTGACCAGAGCCGTATGCAAAAGGCAGCTCTTTACCTGGCATGGACAGCCGTTTGTACACACCTGTTATATACCGCCATTGTTTTCCACCAAAATAGCGGCTTTAACTTCAGTTTTTTTAGCACCGGCTCACTGGTTGCCATGATTGTTGCCCTGCTTTTATTGATAGCGGCACTGAGTAAACCCGTTGAAAAATTGGGTATTGCGCTATTTCCTATCGCTGCCGTCATGCTGGCATTGGAGCTCAACTTTGGCGATAAAACACAACTCGTATCAAGATACAACTGGGCCATGAGCACCCATATCCTGACCTCCATCATCGCCTTCAGCTTGTTAAACATCGCCGCTCTGCAAGCCATCCTGCTCGCCATTCAAGACCAGCAATTAAAAAGCCATCCGCCCAAACGTTTCATCCAATCTTTGCCGCCGCTGCAAACCATGGAATCCTTGTTATTTCAAATGCTCGGCACAGGGATTGTGTTCCTGACCATATCCTTAGTCAGTGGCTTTTTATTTATAGAAGATTTGTTTGCTCAGCACCTGGTACACAAAACGGTTTTATCAATACTGGCATGGGTCATATTTACCGGTCTTTTAATAGGCCGCAGCCGTTACGGATGGCGGGGACAAACAGCCATACAATGGACGTTAATCGGCTTTGTACTCCTGCTATTGGCTTATTTTGGCAGTAAATTGGTGTTGGAACTGATTTTGCATCGATGAGTCGGGTAAGGCAACCGCATAGGCATGCACTTAAGTTAACTTACAAAAAAATATCCCTTGCTACCAATCACCCACTCTTAGTGTGTTGATATTTAAGTGGTCACATTCCAAACTAAGAATTTACGCTAACGGTAAGAATCGGAGGCAGGCCTACCGTCAGCAATCGACCCCTTTGAGACATTCGGATATGGATTTAAGCTTCCCGATACCGGTCATTGGCAAAGTGGCACTATCGACCCAAAGTTGACGGCCACATAGTCTAAAAATCGGATTACTGAAAGTCCGCTATCTACAGGAATGCAGACGTTATTTAAACCACAGGACTCATATTCATTTCCCAACCGCCCACCAATAACCTAAGCCCAACTGTTCTCAGCTGGGCTTTTTTATTGCTTACTCCTGCGGGGCGTTAGTGCAGAAATAGCTTCAAATTTACCATTGTCAGCATCTGCTTTTCCGTTTAAAAGTAGGCTACGGACATTTAAGTCGTTAATTTATTATTTCTGGCGGCAAATTAGGACGCTATTTACTGGTAAATTTTCAAAGTTAATTGGCAGACGCAATCTTAGTACACTTGAAAGCCCCATCAACAACCTCGGCATCTGGCGGCCAGCTTCTTTATAACGGTTTATTTCGTGGAAACCACGATATTTCGTGTATTCTACGCTGATTTCCAGCGCATAGCTTTTCTCTGGTTTAATTTTAACAACTTGTTATTTAAAAGATTTTCCTGTCTGATCTTCAGTAGATTGAAAATGGCATAGTTTCTGCTTTTATTTGGTCATGATCGAACTACACCTCGTGCTTAAGGCACCGCCCAACAAAACCCGAACCCTGATCGCCGCATTGCAAGCGCTTGCCAAATGCGCGCGCGTAGAAGCTGGTTGTGTTGCTGTCGAGGTGTACAAGACTGCAATTGGGTCACGCTACATTTGTTACGAAGAAATTTGGGAGTCGGAAGCGGCGCTACGCCGCATGATTACATCCAGGCATTTCAGCCAGCTGGCTGCCTTGATGGAGCTAGCCAGTGAACCACCAGCCTGCGAATTCCGTTTCATCAGCCAAACCTATGGACTCGGATTTGCCGAGCAGGTCAGGGGGTGTGCCAATGACTAGATACATGCACTCTTTAAACGACGACGATGAAACGGCTTATGGCGTTTAAACTAACCAGTAACAACCGAATGCGTCTGACGCAATAAACCTGAATTAACAGCGGAGAAAATACAATGAAAGTGATCATCGTGGGTGGCGTGGCCGGCGGGGCCTCGTGTGCGGCGCGTTTGCGCCGGTTGGATGAACATGCTGAAATCCTGATGGTGGAGCGCGGGCCGTATGTTTCGTACGCGAACTGTGGACTGCCTTACCATGTGGGCGGCGTCATCGAAAAAGAAGCGAGCCTGTTGGTCGCCAATGAGGAGACCTTCCGGTCCCAGTTTGCCATCGATGTGCGCACCCGTTGTGAGGCGGTTGAGATTACGCCGGAGGAAAACACCGTCAAACTGCGTGATGTCGCTACCGGCGAGGTCAGCATCCATGGCTACGACAAATTGGTGCTATCGCCCGGCGCAGTCTCGGTCCGCCCGCCCTTGCCGGGCATCGACCTGCCCGGCATTTTTCACGTCAGGACGGTACCGGATGCCCGGGAAATCTGTGAATGGATTGAAAAAGGCAACCCCTTTCTGGCCGGCATCTACCGTTATTCCGGCTTCCAGACCCTCAGACCCAAGCCCCGGGCCGTCGTGATCGGGGGCGGCTTCATCGGCCTGGAAATGGTGGAAAACCTGGTGCATCGCGGCTTTGACGTCACCCTGGTGGAAATGCTCGACCAGGTGCTGCCGCCCATCGATAAAGAACATGCCCAGGTCGTCGAAGCCCACTTGAAGAAACATGGCGTGCATCTGGCACTCGCCGACGGCGTGGCCGGCTTCAAACAGGCCGACAATGGCGCCATCGACGTGCAAACCCAATCCGGCGCCACTTATCCGGCTGACGTCGTGATTCTCGCTCTCGGCGTGCGCCCCGACACCACGCTGGCAAAAATGGCCGGACTGGACACTCGGTGAACGCGGCGGCATTCGCGTCGACGACCAGATGCGCACCAGCGATCCCGATATCTTCGCCGTCGGTGATGCCGTCGAAGTCAAAGACTTCGTTACCGGCGAATGGAGCCTGATCGCCCTGGCGGGACCGGCCAACCGGCAGGGCCGCATTGCTGCCGATGTCATAGCCGGGCGCGATTCGCGTTTCCGTGGCACCCAAGGCACCGCCATTGTCGGCCTGTTTGGCGCGGCCGTAGCCTGGACGGGCGTCAGCGAAAAAACCCTGAACCGGTTGGGCGACACCGATTACGAAAAGATCTACCTCTACCCGAATTCTCACGCCGGTTATTATCCGGGCGCCAAACCGATCGCGATGAAAGTCATTTTCCGCAAATCCGATGGCCGTCTGCTGGGCGCGCAGGCGCTGGGCGAAGAGGGCGTCGACAAGCGGATCAGCGCTTTTGCGGCGCATGCTGCAAATGGGCGCCACGATCTACGATCTGGAAGAAGCCGAACTGTGCTACGCCCCCGCGTTTGGCAGCGCCAAAGACCCGGTCAACTTTGCCGGCATGGTGGCCGCCGATGTGCTCAAGGGCGATATGCCGCTCAGTCACTGGGCAGAAGCCAAAGAGCAATTCCTGCTGGATGTGCGCGAACCGGTGGAACTGGCCGTGGAAAGCGTGCCGGAAGCGCTCAACATCCCGTTGGGACAGTTGCGGCAACGCCTGGAAGAACTGCCGCGTGACCGCGAGATTCACGTCATTTGCCGTTCCGGTCAGCGTGCCTACTATGCGACGCGCATCCTGTTGCAGCATGGTTTCAAAGCCAAAAACATCTCCGGGGGCATGCTGTCGCTGGCGCATAATTATCTGCTGAATACTAACCCGTTGGGAGCTAAACTATGATGCTATTGAATAACCTGGAGGCGACATGAAGATCCTGCTCAAAGAAATCCGTCACAATCGCTTGCTCTGGCTGCTGGCGTTCGTGCCCGTGCTGTTCGCAGCCGCAAAGTTCAGTCCCGAAGCGCACACGCTGCTCTTTGTGCTGTCCGTGCTGGCCATCGTTCCCTTGGCCGCGCTCCTGAGTCACGCCACGGAATCCGTGGCGGCCAAGACGGGTGATGCGGCTGGCGGCCTGCTCAACGCCACGCTGGGGAATCTGACCGAACTGGTCATTGCACTTACGGCTTTGCGCGCTGGGGAATACATGCTGGTGAAGGCGTCCATCGCCGGTGCGCTGGTCACCAACACGCTGTTCATGCTGGGCGCGTCGTTTCTGCTCGGCGGGCTGAAGTATCACGCACAGGAATACAACCAGGTCGGCACACGACTGCAATCAGGCATGCTCTTTCTGGCCACCGTCGCGTTGTTGATTCCTTCGTTGGTCACCAAAGTCGACGCGTCGTCGGATGCGTTTAACCAGACGATGAGCCTGGGGCTGGCAGTGCTGCTCATTGTCACTTACGGACTGAGCCTGTTGTTCTCGCTCAAGACGCACCGTGAGTTTTTTGCCGGCGCGGACCACGCCGGGGACGGCGAAGCGCCGTGGCCCCTTGGGCTGGCATTGTCCACGCTGGCCGGTGTTACGCTATTGGTAGCGCTGGTGAGCGAGATCTTTGTCGAGTCGGTACAGAAGGCGGCCGAGGTTTTCGGAATGACCCCCGCGTTCGTCGGTTTCATTGTCGTGGCGCTGGTGGGTGGCGCAGCAGAGATGAGCGCGGCATTTTCCGCCGCGCGCAAGAACCGGCTCGACCTGAGCGTGGGTCGTCGCGTGCGCGACGAAGCCGGGCGCGTCGCCGGAGCCTGCGTCGCCCGCGCCCGAGGTGGTGACGAGCGCGCCGCCGGCGACGGCGCCGATGCCGGCGGTGTCGGCGGGGGCGATGCCTCCTCCGACGCCGAAGAAGGCGGGGTGTCTCGACTCGACGCGGGGCGTGAAGCACACGTTCGTGGGCAAGCTGGAGAAGCATCCGGACGGGTCGGGCGCGGTGCGTGTTCGCCTGCCGAAGAAGGTGTGCTTCTCGGGGGGCCGTTTCAGCGCGGGCGATACGGACGAGGTCATCCTCGACATCGACGACGCGCGAGCGAAGCCGCTGCTCGCGAAGAAGGTGAAGGTCAGCGGTACGAGCCAGGACTTCGCGCCTCTCACGCAGTACGCGTACGTGATGCGCCTCGAGGTCACCTCGCTCGCGCTCACGAAGTGAGCCGCGTAGGGGGCGTCGCGTCCGGCGCGCACGCGGCTTCGCGCTAGCGCGTAGCGCGTGGGGCTGCGCGAAGGTGCGCGGCGCGCTCGAAGGCCCGCTTTCGCCGGCAAACAGCGGCCGCGCTGGAGGCGCGCGCGCGGGCACGGGCGCTGCAGAGGGTCATCATCTCATCGAGTGGTTGAACCACTTTCTTACCGGGAGCGACGCAGAACATGCAGGGCAGCCAGGGCCGCTACACCATCGACGACCTCGCGTCGGCGCTCCGGGCGCCGCTCGCGGGAGCGGGTGCGCGTGCGCTGAGCGCGCGTCGTGCTCTCTCGAGCTTCGCGATGCAGGACTGGCTGGTGGCGAGCTACATGCTCGTGCTTCTCGTCGGCGTGGTGCGAGGAGAGGGCCCGCGGCGTGGGGAGGCGATCTCGTACGTGCTCGCCGACAGCGCGGTGTTCGTGGCGTGCATGGCGGTGGCGCGGAGCGGCGCGCTCCCTCGCTTCAAGGTGGCGGGCGACGTGCTCTATCGGGTCGGCCTCATCGGCGCGGTGATCGGCTCGTTCCTCCAGCTGCATCTCATCTTGCCGACGGTGAGCGGGCGCATCCTCGACGCGTCGATCTACGAGATCGATCTCGAGGTCTTCGGCTTCGAGCCGGCGATGAGCTGGGATCGCTTCGTGACCCCGGCGACGACCGAGTGGTTCTCGTTCTTCTACTACAGCTACTTCTTCATCCTCTGCGCGTACCTCCTGCCGATGGCGCTCTTCGAGCGGCGCATCCGTGTGCTGACCGAGCTCTCGGTGGGCCTTCTCTTCGTGGTGTGCGTGGGCCACTCGCTCTATCTCGCGGTGCCGGGTCTCGGGCCGCATGCGTATCTACAGGGTCAGTTCCAGCACGAGCTGTCGGGCGGCTTCTGGTGGCCGACGGTGAAGGCGGCGGTCGACTCGGTGGGCGGCGGCACGGGCGGCACGCGGACGGACATCTTCCCGAGCCTGCACACGGCCTGCCCGACGTTCCTGACGCTCTTCACGTTCCGCAACCGAGCGCAGCGTCCGTATCGGTACGTGTGGCCGGTGACGGCGTTCTTCACGTCGCAGATCATCCTGGCGACGATGTTCCTGCGCTGGCACTACCTGCTCGACGTGATCGCGGGCCTCACGCTGGCGACGGTCGCGTTCCTGGTGTCGCGAGCGGTGGTCCCGGCGGAGGCGCGCGTGCGAGTGGAGCTCGGCGCGGGCCCGGTGTGGCGCCCACTGTTCGGCCGCGCGCGCCCGTAAGGTCGAGGTTGACCGACGCCGCTTCTGTAATATTCTGTCTATTACAATGGCGGTACGAAAGAAGGCGGCGGCAAAGCGCACGGGCCGGACGAAGAACGTCAGCGTCTCGCTGGACGGGGACGTCTTGAAGATGCTCCGGGCGCGGGCCGACTCCACTCATGCCGGGAACCTCTCCGCGGCCATCGCGGAGGCGGCCGAGGTGCTCCACCGCCAGGCCGCGCGTGATGCGGTCCTTGCGGAGCTCAACAGGGGGCGGCCGCCCATCACCGACGAAGAGCGCGCCGCCGTCCAGGCGGAGCTCGAAGAGGGCTGGAGGCACGCACGCCGCCACCAGAAGAAGAAGCGCGCGGCGTGAAGCTGGGCGTCACCTTCGATACGGGCGCATTCATCGCGTTCGAGCGCCGGAAGCAGCGTGCGCGGACCGTCTTCGAGACCCTCCGTGAGCAGGACGTAGTCATCACCGCGCCCCTTCCGGTCATCGGCGAGTGGTGGCGCGGGCGCACCGACTGGCGCGAGCAGATCCTCGCGTCAGTACAGGTCGAGGAGCTCACGCTCGCGATGGTGAAGCTCGCCGGGGAGGCCCTCGCGAGCCTTCCCGAGCCCCCGTCGCGTCGAAGGCGAGAGGGCCCGGGATTCGTCGACGCGCTCGTGATGGCCTCTGCGGCCTCGAGAGGCGACGTCGTCTACACGGGCGACGTCGAAGACCTCGAGCGGCTCACGCCATTCTTCCCCGACGTCCGCATCCTCTCGATGTAGTGGCCCCCCGAGGCGGAGGCGCGCTCACACGCGCTCGATGATCGTCGCGATGCCCTGACCGCCGCCGATGCACATGGTGATGAGGGCGGTGGCCTTGCCGCGAGCGCTCGAGCTCGTCGAGGGCGGTGCCGAGGAGCATGGCGCCGGTGGCGCCGAGCGGGTGGCCGAGGGCGATGGCGCCGCCGTTGACGTTGACGCGCTCGGGGTCGATGCCGAGCTTCTCGATGGTCTGGAGGACGACGACGGCGAAGGCCTCGTTGATCTCCCAGAGGTCGATGTCCTTCGCGTTCATGCCGGCCATGCGAAGGGCCTTCTCGCTGGCGGGCGCGGGCGCCGGTGAGCATGATGACGGGCTCGCGCGCCGACCGTCGCCATCGCGCGGATGCGCGCGCGGGGCTTCAGGCCGTGCGCCTGCACGTACTTCTCCGACGCGACGACGACGGCCGCGGCGCCGTCGACGAGGCCGCTCGAGTTGCCGGCAGTGTGCACGTGCTCGATCGCCTTGGTCTGCGGGTAGCGAAGCAGCGCGATCTGATCGAGCGTCTCGCCGTTGGGCCCGACGGGGGTGGCGCCCATGCGCGACGAACGAGGCCCCGAGCTGCGCCGAGCCCCTCGAGCGTGGTGTCGGCGCGCGGGTTCTCGTCGTGGGCGAGCGCGATCTTGCCGGTGGCCGGGTCGACCACGGCGAACAGCGACTTCGCGAAGCGGTTCTCCTCGATCGCGCGGCGCGGCGTTCTGCTGCGACAGGAGCGCGAAGGCGTCGACGCTCGTCGCGCGTGAAGCCCTCCAGCGTGGCGATGAGGTCGGCGCTGATGCCCTGCGGCACCTGGAAGAAGCGGTCGCGGAGCTTGATGTTGCCGCCGTCGACGCCGCCGCCGTCGGAGCCCATCGGGACGCGCGACATGCTCTCGACGCCGCCGGCGACGACGAGGTCCATGGCGCCGGACGCGACGCCCATGGCCGCGAAGTTGATGGCCTGGAGGCCGGAGCCGCAGAAGCGGTTGAGCGACACGCCGCTGATCTCGATGGGCCAGCCGGCCGCGAGCACGGCGTTGCGCGCGATGTTGGCGCCCTGCTCGCCGGCCTGCGAGACGCAGCCGACGATGACGTCGTCGACGTCCTCGAGCTCGAGGCGGCGTGCGCGTGGCGAGCGCGCCGAGCACCTGCGCGAGGAGCTCCTGCGGGTGGATGCCGGAGAGCGCGCCCTTGCCGGCCTTGCCGCGGCCGCGCGGGGTGCGTGCGGCGTCGATGATGAAGCTTTTCATGATGGGTTCGATTCTCCGGTTAGCGACCGCGGGCTTCGTCGCCGCGGAGGACCATGCAGGTGCTGAAGACCTTGGCGACGAGGCTACCCTTTTCGTCCTCGACCTCGCACTCGATGAGGCCGAGGGTGCGCGTTCGCTTGGTGACGCGGGCGGTCGCCTTGAGGTGGGCGTTCCAGATCGGCTTGAAGAACTTCACGTTGAGGTCGAGCGTGGTGAAGCTCTCGTTCTCCTCCAGCGTGGTCGCCATGGCGTAGCCCATGGCGCAGTCGGAGAGATCGCAGATGACCCCACCGTGCAGCGTGCCCATGGGGTTGGCGTGTCGGGCCGACGCATCCATCTCGAGGACGGCGACTCCGAGCTCGACGCTCGTCGGCGCGAACCCGATGAGCGTGGCGATGGGCGGCCCCGCGACGGCGCCGGTGACCATGCCCTGGAGCGCGGTGAGGTGTCCGTTGGTGGTCCTGGGCGCGCGAATGACTTCGTTCATGGGTTCTTCTTCTTGGTGTCGAGGGCGAAGCGGCCGAAGGCTCTGCAGGCTTTGATGACCTCGTCGCTGAGATCGGTTCCGCGGGTGGCGCGGGCGAGGCCGAGGCCGCCGTACATCAAGGCGAAGAGGCCGATGGCGAGGTAGCGCTTCGAGAGCTCCTCGCTCGTGGGGAGGAAGGTCTGGAGCTCGGCGGCGAAGGCGTCGACCTGTTCGGCGACGACCTTGGTGTGCTCGGGGGCGGTGGTGGCGACCTCGCCGATGACGGCGGGGAACGGGCAGCCGCCTTCGAGGTCGTCGCGGTGGGCGGTGGAGAGGTAGCGCTTGAGGACGACCTCGGCGCGGTCGGCCTCGGGCTTGTGCTCGAGGCCGGCGAAGGCGCGCTGGCGCATGCGTGCGGCGGTGAGGCGGAGGGCGTCGTCGACGAGGGCCTCCTTCGAGGCGAAGTGCGCGTAGAAGCCGCCGACGGTGAGGCCGGCGCCCTTCATCACCTCGGCGACGCGAGCGCCGGCGATGCCCTTGGCGCGCACGAGGCGCGCGGCGGACTCGAGGATGGTCTCGTGGGTGCGGCTCTTCTGGTCGGCCTTGGCGTTCATGGGCTGGGCTCGAATTACCAACGTAATATGATAGCCGTCATACGTCGCGTCAAGGGGTGGCGGGGAGATCGTTCGGCGATCTGCGCCGTAGTGGCGGGACCATGAAGCCCAAGGGTCGGTTGGCGGCGGCGGCGGTGGTCCTGTCGGTGGCGGGGCTGATGCTCTGGCGGTCGCAGGAGGGGGCGTATGCCTCCCCTTCCCTGGGGTTGGGGCAAGGCGGGTTCGAGCAAGGGCAGAGCGGCGGCCCGAAGGTCGACATCGTGTTCGCGCTCGATACGACGAGCTCGATGGGCGGGATGATCGAGGGGGCGAAGGCGACGATCTGGGAGATCGCGCGAAAGGCGCAGGAGGGAAAGCCTTCGCCGCAGGTGCGGATCGGTCTCGTGGCCTATCGCGATCGGGGCGACGAGTACGTGACGAAGGTGCTCGATCTGACGGGCGATCTCGATCTCGTGTACGCGAAGCTGACGGAGCTGCAGGCGGGCGGCGGTGGGGACGGCCCGGAGCACGTGATCAAGGGCCTGAACGACGCGGTGAACGAGGTGCACTGGTCGGCGGACAAGCGTGCGGTGAAGCTCGTGTACCTGGTGGGCGATGCGCCGCCGCATCAGGACTACGACGATGGGCTGACGCTGAACGGCGTGCTGGAGGATGCGCGGACGAAGGGCATCCGGGTGAGCGCGATTCGTTGTGGCGATGACGACACGACGCTGGTGCAGTGGTCGATGATCGCGAGGCGTACGGACGGCGTGGTCTCGACGATCGCGCAGAACGGTGGAGTGCGAGCGGCGGCGGCGACGCCGTACGACGCGGAGCTGGCGAGGCTGAACGCGGAGCTGGCGAGGACGGAGATCCACTACGGCTCGAGCGCGGAGCGGAGCGCGGCCGACAGCGTGGTGATGGCGAACCTTGCGGCTCCTCCGGCGGCGCAGGCGGCGCGAGCGGGCTTCTACGCGGCGCAGTCGGGCGCGGGCGGCGGGGCGACGAAGAAGGATCTCGCGGCGGCGAAGCCCGGCGCGGTGGCGGCGGTGGCGGCGGCCGACCTCCCGCCGGAGATGCAGGCGATGAGCGCGTCCGAGCGCGAGAAGTTCGTGGAGCAGAAGCGTGCGGCCCGGGAGGCCGTGCTGGCTCAGATCAAGGAGGCGAACGGCAAGCGCGACGCGGTGGTGAGGTCGGCGCCGAAGCCGTCGGCGGGCGCGTTCGACGAGAAGGTGCTCGACTCGCTGAAGAAGGCGGGGGCGGAGAGCTCGATCGTCTACTAGCGGTACTAGCGGTAGTAGAGGAGGCCCGCGGTGGGCCCAAGCAGGCCCCTCCCCCGAGGGCCGCGGACGCAAAGATGAGGTCGGGGTAAAAAACCCCCGTTGACCCGGGCGCCTCGGCCGGGCTATGAAGCCGAAACCACTCGCAAGGGGGTGGTGACCGAAGGGTCATGCGGGAGTAACTCAGTGGTAGAGTGCCACCTTGCCAAGGTGGACGTCGAGGGTTCAAATCCCTTCTCCCGCTCAATTGTTTCGACAACATAGGCTCTCGGTGGACCGCAGAGTGGACCACGGGAGCCGGGACGCTGAGCGGCTCGTCGCTCACGTCGACCGTTGCGATCGGAGTCGGTGAGATCGGACCCGGCGAGGTGCCCTCCCCCGGACTCTCATCATCGTCGTCGGCTCCGACGAGGTCGGCGGGAAGCGGTCCGAAGGGCACGCCGAGATCGCCGGAGAGGTCCTCCGCGAGCTTCACGTAGCCCATGCTCGTGTTGACGTCGTCGTGCCCCGCGCGCCGACAGATCTTGTCCACGCCGAGCCCGCTGAGCGCGAGCCACGTGATCCCGGAGTCTCGGGTCGAGCGAAAGTTTCCTCGCACGTGCGTCGCCGTCGTCGTGTGAAGCTCCGTGCGCTCGACCTTCGCGAGTAGCAGGTGCTCGCGAAAGAGCTCCGCGAGATGGTCCTCGCCGAACGCATCGAGCATCGGAGCGACCAGCGCGCTCGCGGCCTTGCCCTCCTGCATCCGAGCGACGAGCGGGCGGAGCGCCAGCTCGATCGGGATCTGCCGGACGCCGTTGCGCGTCTTCGGCACCTTGATCTCTTCGGCGTCGTAGTCCCACGCCTTCGTGATCTTGACGTGTCCCGCGTCGAGGTCGACGTCCGCGAACGTAAGCACGCGGAGCTCGCCCGGGCGAAGGTACGTGTAGAGCGCGATCGCGTACGTCTCGCGCCACTCGATCGGGATCGCTTTGCAGCCGACGAGCGCCGCGGCCTCCCGCGGATAGAGGAAGGTCTTTCGCCGGCTCTTCCGCGAGTCCTTGTCGCCGGGCGGCTCGACGCCGACGCACGGGTTGACCTTGCCCTCCAGCACGCGAAGGTCACGACGCTTGCTCGACGTCGCGGCCTTGAAGGAACTCGTGAGGCACGACCAGATGTTCATGCCGGTTTTCCCGCTGACGCGGTCGCCGCCCTTACCTTCGGTCTTCCAACCGAGGATCGAAGCGTCGATCGCATCGCGAATGTCTTCGATATCGTTCCGCGTGATGCTCGCGATCGGCCGCGTTCCGATCCGCGGGCTCATCCACTTCGACCACCGCGACCGCTTCGTCGCGACGTCCGAGTGTCCGAGCTCGATCTGGTACGCGTGGTAGCGCTCGTACCAGGCGTCGCACGTCTCGCCCGCCGCGCCGGAGACGGTCGCCTCTCGCTTCGCGTTCCCGGCAATCCTCCCCAGGTGGATGGCGTGCGTCTCGTCCTCGTCCTCCTGGGCGTGGTCGGCGAAGTCGCGCATCGCGGTCCGCGAGAAGCGCTTCTCCTCGTCGCGCGGCGTCACCCGCGCCTTGCTGCCGTCGGCGAGCGTGACCTTGGCGCGCCAGTAGCGCCGTCCGCTCGCGTCGCGGAGCGGGACCTTGTCGCCCTCAAGCGTGCCCTTCCTCTTCGTCGTGCTCATCGGTCAGCCTTGCGCCCTTTCGTCTCCTTACGCCGCGCGCTCGTCGGTTCGAGCGCTTCCGCGGGGGGCTCGACAGTCTTCGTGTGGTTGCTGCCCTTCGGGAGCACGACGACCGCCCGCGTGTGCGGGTCCACCTCCAAGATGTCGCTCTTGGCCCACGTCGCGAGCCCGTGGATCGCCTCGTCGCGCGTGAGTCCCTCGCGCTCGTCCTTCGGCGGCACCCACGGGCTCTCGATCGTGAACGTTCGGGTTGCATCGTCCGCGGTGACCTTCAGCTTGAAAATGTTCGCCAGCGCGGCGAGCCAGGCCACGTAGATCTTGTCCCGCTCCCAACCCGGCGCGCTTTCACGCCAGCGCTTTCGGTCCGCGTCGGCGATGTCCTGCTCCTCGCGCTTCATGAGCAGGCGAATCACGCCCGCGACGTTGGTTTGGTGATGCTTCGCGACGCGCTCGAACGTCTCGGCCTCATCGCCGCTGATCCGCATGGTGTAGAGCCGCTCTCTCGTCATCTCGCTCGGGCCAGTTTGCACGGTCGACCTCCTCCCGCATAGACATTACGTTATGTATATACGCTGCCATGTGCATATGCGCCAGTCAAGGCGCCAAGTCGATCGTCCCGACGGGGAAGAAGAAGCCCCCGCGCTCGTCGGTCACCCGCATCACGGGTGAATCCCGCGTGAAAAGACCGCGACGCCCGTTGCGGCGCGCGGCCGCTCTCCCCATGATCCCGCGCATGGATCCCAGCCTGGCGCTCGTAGCCGGAGTCGCGAAGCTCGCCCTCGGGCCGACCATCCGCCGGTACATTGCCCGTTTCCCCGACCCCAACACCGAGGGTTTCAAGGAAGCGCGGGACGAGATGTTTCGCGATTGGGTCGTCGAGGAGAAGAACGCGACGGCCGAACGCTTCGCCGATCTCATCCCACGCGTCGAGCGGTTGGAGGAGAAGGTCGACGCGCGCGGCGAGGACGTGGAGGCACACGGCGTCTACGCCAACTACGCGAACCAGGCCTACCGCGAGCCGATCGCGGAGCGCCGACGCATGCTAGCCCACGCGGCGGCCGCGATCGTCGACGTCCGGCTGAGCATCGCCGAGCACGCGCGCGTCCAGCGCCGGATCGACGAGTCTCGATCCCGACGACGTCCTCACGCTCTACGGGCTCTCCCGAACCTACGGCTACGTGTGGAACGGGACGAACCACAAGAGCGAGGGGCGCCTCCGTCTCGCGTTCTGGCAGGAGCAGCGGTCGGCCGAGAGCTTGCGAGTCGCCGGGTGCGTCGACGTCCGCCCCGGGCCGGGGAGCGGCATGAATCCCCTGACTGCCGAGACTCTCACGGTCACGGAGTTTGGGAAGCTCGTGCTCCGCGTCCTCCGGACCTACTGCCTCGCGCGCGAGGTGCCGTTCGTGATCCCAGGACGCGAGCGAGACCCGCAGAGATCGGACGCGCGAGGAGGCGTTCGCGCTCCTGGACGGGCTCGGGTCGATCCGAAAGGAGCTCGCCGCGATCGTGCTCCCACGCGATGAGACCACCGCGCGGTACCAAGCCCCGTTCTGGGACATTCGACGCGAGGGCGATAAGGACGTCATGTCCCCGCCGGCTCGTCGCGGCACGGCGAGGATCGACGTCGAACACCTCTCGGAGGCGGACGCGCAAACGCTCGAACGCTGCTTCTCCGACCACGCCGAGGAGCCCATGCACGGCCAGCCGAACGAGCGCATCGGCTCCTGGGCGCGACGCCAGGACAACGGAGAGTGGATCGTTCGCATCTTCGGCCCCCACGACGTGCTTCTGCACCTGGCCGAAGATCTCGACGTCCGTTGGTTCTAGTTTTTGCTGCACTTGGAGAGGGCGGAGAGACCCGTCGGACAGCAGGGCGACGGGGCAAGGCGACAGGCGAAGGTCGGCACCCTTGCTCCCCGGAGGACGCAGCGCTACCGGACGCGCACGATGTCGACCGACAACCCGTGGACAATCTTCTGCAAGGCTGCCACGACCCTCGCCGATTCGCTCGATGCCGACGTTCTCATCTACAACGGCTCGATCAAGAGACCGCACGACGAGGAGGTCCTCGACGCGTGCACGGGGCTCCCGCGTCGTCGCCAGAATGTGTTCCTCATGCTCACGACGTCCGGTGGCGATGCGCACGCCGCATACCGGATCGCCCGAGCTCTTCAGCGCACGTACCAGAAGATCACGGTGTTCGTCCCGGGGTACTGCAAGAGCGCGGGGACGCTGGTCGCGCTCGGGGCGCACGAGCTCGTCATGTCCGACCACGCCGAGGCTCGGGCCGCTCGACGTCCAAACGATGCGTGGAGACGAGGTCGGCGAGCGGACGTCCGGTCTCACGCCGGGCGATGCGCTCGCGAACCTGCACGAGTATGCGATCCAGGCGTACCAGGCCGCTTTTAGCGCGATGCGGTTCAAGATCGAGATGTCCACCCGTCTCGCCGCGGAGACGGCCGCCGAGCTCGTCCGAGGCCTCTACAGCGACGTCTTTGCTCAGGTCGACCCGCTCCGCCTCGGTGAACTCGACCGCGCGAATCGAATCGCCGTAGAATACGGCAAGCGCTTGCTTGGAAAGAGCCAAAACACCAAGGAAGACGGCGCTTTGGCTAGACTGGTCGTGGCGTACCCGTCCCACGGATTTGTCATTGACCGCGAAGAAGCGCAGACCATCTTTAAGAACGTTCGCAAGCCGACGTTGGAGGAACAGAGGCTCGCGCTTCGATTCCCGGTGAGCGAGACTAGCGCCTTCGTTTCCTTCGCCAGCACCCCACCCCCCGAACCGCCGCAGGAGCAGAACCAATGTCGCAGGACCAGATCAGGAAGGAGCTCAGCGAGGCGGCTCGGGAAAGCCGAACGGTGACGGAGCAGCTCCAGCAGGTGCGCCAAAGCGCGCGCGCGCAAGAGCGCAAGCTCCTAAGGCCGCAACCGGACTCGACACGCCCGCCGCGGGTGGCGGTGCCGACGCCGACGGCGCTTCGTGACGACGGCTGATTCCACGCGGGACTGAGCTGCGCGCCGATCATGGCGTCGGGAAGAGCACGGAAGCGTCGTCGTACCCGAGCTCCACACTGATCTCGATCGCCCGCCACGACGGCGGGGCAGATCGACACGCTATCCAGTCGCGGAGCGTCCACCTCGACACCCCGAGCATGCGCGCTCCGTCGCTCACGCTCACGCCGCGATCGAACAGGTAGCGCGCGAGCGGGTGATGGTCGACGAGAGGGAGCGCCGCAAGCTCCGCGAGTCCACTCCCCAAGTGGGGAGCGGTCGTCATCCCGGTTCGACGCCCGCTCCCCAAGTGGGGAACGACTTTGCCGCATTCGGGTTCTGCCACGTCTGACTCGTCGCCCGCGCCCTCGTTCGGCTCGGTCTCCGAAACGCGCTCTCCTCCGCGCTCCGCGCGACGACGGCGGGACCTCGTGGGGACTTCGTCGCTCATGCTTCCGCCCCGGCCGGGCTCGGGTCCCCGAAGCTCGTGAACGCGCCGCGCCGGAGGATCTCTCAGCCCGACGTCGCGAACGGTCTCCACGTTCCGGATGCCGTCGCGGCACCACAGCGCGACGCGGTAGAGCGTCGTGAGAAGCTCCGTCGGAACGTCGCCGACGACCTCGACACGGAAGAGGACCGCCACGATGATGGCCCGCGCGTCGGGGTCGTCGAGGCCGTCCGGATCGTCGACGAGCCGCGTGAGCCTGTCGACGATCCGTTCCCGCTCGCTCACGGCTCGACGCCCGGCGCCGGCGTCTCGACGCTGAACGTCACGAGGAGCCGATCCCCGTCGCGGCGAAGAGTGACGATCGTGTCGTGCTCCTGGGGTAGCGCGGGCTCGGGGCCGACGTGGACGAGCAAGGCCCCGTCGTCGTGCGGTCCAGACTCTTCGAGCGCGCGAACGGCGCACACGAGATCGTCGAGCAGATCGAGGTGGTCGCGCATCATGCCCGCCTCTCGACGAGCTCTCCGGCCCTATCCGCGGTGAGCGAGTCCACGCCCTCCGCGCGCAACGTGTTCGATACCGTGCGCGCGATGCGCCCGATCATCGCGTCCGCGCTCCACTGGGCCATGAGGGGAGGATCACCACCGAGCGCGCGGATCTCGTGCTCGTCGGCGCGAGCGGCGCGAACCTCGCGGTCGATCTCCTCGGTGATCGCGACGAGTGCCACGGCGTGCGGCATCACCCTCGCCGCGAGCTCCTCCTGGACGCGGCGCTGGAATCCTTCCGGACCCCGCTTCGCCAGGAGCTCCGCGAGGCGATCCTTGGTCTCGGCGCGCCTGGCCTCGGCGACGTTCGCGCGCTCCTCGTCGTCGAGCCGGCGCCGGATCTTCAGATCGGACTGCAACCTCGCCTCGCGCTTCTCCAGCTCCGCGAACTGGTCATCCGTCAACCTGCCCTCGTAGCGATCGACTTCCGCGGTGCCGAGGTCGATCACGGCGAGCTCCGCCCTGATCTCCTCGATAGTCATCGGCGCATCCTTCATGGGCGCGCGCTTCGTCTCGCTCGTCGTGGTCGTTGCTTGCGTCGTCATGTTTGGTTCTTCCTTTCCCCGTTCAGAGGTTGTTGAAACTGTCGATCGCGCGCTCGACGTCAGAGAGCTCGCCCTTCGCGATCCTCGCGTCCTCCGCCTTGCGGTGGGCGATGGCGTCACGCTCCCGCTGCACCGCTGCATCGCGCGTCCTGATCTCCGCCGCGGCGTCGCGCTGGACCTCGCCCTCACCGAGCGCGTGCCAAGTGTCGCGCGCGCTCTGCTCGCTGATCTCGCGAGACGTCCGCTCGCCGGTCGCGAGGCGCTTCCGCTTCGCCGCCAGCCGATCGCGCTCGTCGGCTTGCGCGGCGAGCACACCGCGGGCGCCGAAGTCGTCGACGTGCGGCTCGCGGTCGATCTCCTCCCACGCCTTCGCGTGCTCGATCGCGGGAGCACTCACGGGCGTCGACGACGGCGGGACCGTCGCATCGCGCGGCGGGAAGCCGAGCATCGCTCCGAACGCGTCCGGCGAGACGTTCGGGTCGTGCTTCGCCCGCTCGACCTCTTCGGGCGTCGCCGCCTTGGTGATCGTGGCCCGAGCGGTCGCGACGATCGGCGCGATCGCGGCCTTCGCCGCTGCGATCTCGCGCTCGACGAGCGTGGCGCCGCCGAGTGACCGCGTAACGTGCGCCGGCACGTCGCGAGCGGTCGCGCTCGCGCTCACGTACAACGTGCCGTCTTTCGTCCCGATGCTCTTGAGCTGGCGGAGGAACGGCCTCCGGTGCTCGGGATGCTCCGCGTCGATCTTCTCGAACGCCGCGGGAGTGAGTGCCTTGATTGCGATGTGCATGTGATTGTCCTTCCGTGATGCGTGTAAAGTCCAAGCAGGTCAGTAGTCCCCGAAGTCATCGAAGGCCCCTCCGCCTCCGCCCGGCTTGCGCGCGCCCGAGCCGATGGTCACGCGTGACGGCCCCTGCGCGCCGGCAGGGCTGAACGAGGTCGGGACCTCGTGCACGGGATAGGTGGCCTCGCGCGGGCCGCGCCCGGTGTCGAACGGCGTGCCGCTGAAGTCGCGGAACCCGTCCGTCGCCAGGCTCGCGCCTCGGGCGCGACGACGACGCGTGCTCTTCACGCGCGCCGGGAGCTGCGCGGCGCGACAGACCGCCATCACCAGCGCGCTGACTCGGTCGTCGCGACAGCCCGAGCGCCCGGTGACCTGCTCGTGGCCCGAGGGCAGCAACCGCGTGCCGATGCCCGCGAGCTCGCGGCGCAGCCCGGCGTCGTCGGGGAGCATGATCTTGCGGTCGCGCATGAGCGTCCTCACCAGGTCGTAGAGCTTGGCCTTGCTCGACGCGCTCCACGGGTCCTCGGACAGGTACAGGTCGATCCGCTGAGCGAGCGCGGCGAGCGCGTCGAAGCTCGCTTGATCGGAGTAGACGATCGTCTCGCCGTACTCGGTAGCGATCTCCTTCACCTTCTCGAGCGCCTGCGTGGGCTCCAACTTCACGCCCGGGTGCTCTGGCTCGATGACGTCCACGTAGTCGACGACGATCACGCCGTCCTGCTCGTGGTGCGCCACGGCGACCGCGCAGCCGTCCACGCGGAACGCGGGATCGAGCGCCACCGCGTAGCGGGTGCCCTCCTGTACCGCCCAGTCCGCGCGCCCCTTCACGATGCACGGCTCGATGAGGTCGGCGAAAAATCCCGATTCCCACGCGGCGCCGAAGATCGCCCCGTACTCGCGCGCGTGGCGCCTCGCGTTCTTCTCCTTCCGACGAGTCTGCTCCTCGGTGATCCGCCCATCCGTGGCGATCCAAGTCGGCGCCTGCCTCACGACCTGGTCGGGGTTCGTCCCCGCGGTGATGAGCTCGTAGAACGGACCCGAATCTAGAAACGGAGAACTGACGATCATCCGGCGCGCGTTGGGATGCGTCGCCGTGAGCGCGGCCTTGCTCGTGAGCACCTCGTCGGCGTCGACGACGATCGCGCCCTGGCTCGGCCACTTGCCCGTCTCGTCGTTGCCGTCGAAGAACGCTCGGGCGCCGCTGTTCGCGGCGATGCTTGCCGCGCTGATCCTGATGTCGCGAGGAGTGTCAGCGAGCTCGATGAGCCCGTCCGTCGTGGCGTGGCGGATTGCGAGGAAGCCGAGCCACCGATTGATGATGCGCACGCCCTTCGCAGCGTCCTCCACGAGCCGGCTCGTCAGAGTCGCCGAGTGCCGCTCCCCGGGCGGGACGAAGAAGTCACCGAAGAGCGTCTCGTTCAGAGTCACGAGATAGAGCGCGTGACTCTTGGCGCTGCCTCTGCCGGCGCACACGCCGAGCGTGAGAGCCGACGCGCTCGCGTACCACTCCGCAAGCGCGTCGAGCCACCACTCGCCGAGCGGCGGGACGCCGTGCTTGGCGAGCCGGTCGCGGAGACTCAGGAGCGTCTCGAACGTGGCGCCGGCCGACGCGGCTGGGATGATCTTCGGTGATGCCTTGACGCGAGGTCGCATGGCTACGGTCCTTTGAGGTGAGAGAGCATCGCGGCCTGTCGCTGCTCGGGCGTCAGGTGTTCGTCGCGGAGCGCGGCTTCGCGGACGGCGAGGTGGTAGGCGCTCCAGTCGAGGCGGTCCGCCTTCGCGCCGAGATTGGCGGCGGTGCCGAGCAGGGCGAGGTTGCCTGTCTTCGCCCCTTGCTCCGCGGCGAACTCCGACCCGGCGAACAACCACGCCGCGAGGTTCAAGCGCGCGCCGACGCCGTGGCTCAAGTGGCCGCGCCCGACGAGGACGAGCTCCGCGCGCCGACGATCGCGCCAGTCGAGGCGGCGCCGGTAGTGGACCTCGAAGTCGGGATGACACGCGACGGTCGCGGGGAGCACGTCGCGGCGTCGAGGGAGCTTGGCAAGCGCACGGGCCGCTTCCGGCGTGCGCACCTGTCCGCGCGCGTCCCGTCCAGTCCTGATCGGATCCGGTACAGCGGTCGGCGGGAACGGCTGCTCGTCGGGTGGGATGCGTTCGAGGCGCGGCGTCGTCGGGTCGACGGCCTTCCCAGCGCCATGAGGGCTGCGATGGTTCACGGCGACCTCCTCCGGCGCCAGGCGCCGCGGGGAGCGTCCTGCTCGTCCCATCGCAGGCGAGGGCGCTCGATCTCCACCTGAGCCCGTAGGAGGGCATCTAGCAGCCGCCTGAGGGAGCCGGGACCCATCACGGCGGTCAGGGTCCTATCGGCAGCCACGTCGTGCAGCCGCAGCCTCACGAGCCGCACGCCCCCCTCGCTCGCGACGACGGCGATCCCGATCTGTTTGCGTTCCTGCTCGGCGGTCGTGACGGAGATCGGCAGGATGATGTCGAGGTAGGGGTCGCTCATGGGTGGGCCTCAGGGACTGGTGCGACGGGTTTGGTACCCGTTTGCCGATCGCGGATCGGCCTGGAAACAAGCGCGTTCGTGCGTGCGGTGGCGAAGGTGGACCACGGGGCGATGCGACCACGATGAGGGATCGCGGACTTGCGCTCTTCGTCGAGCATCGGTCCGGTCCAGCAGATCGAGGTCGTCGACCTCGCTGGAGTGCCGCTCGACGTGACCGCCGCGATCCGCTCGACGACGAGCGCGAACGCCTCGCGAAGCTCGCCGATCGGTCCGCGCACGTCGCTCGACGGGATCGATCCGGCGAACGCCGCTCGACCGTGTGTGAGCACGATGAGGATCGCGGCGGCGATCGTAAGGGGCAGAATCCGCCGCCGGCCGATCCCCTGTTCCACTTCCGGGCGCGGCGGGGAAGACGCCGATCGCGGGCACCTCAGCTCGTTCTTGGTCGGGCGCGAGGCGTCGGGCGAGGGCGCTCCCGGGGAGGGGGGTGGCGCCGAAACCCCAATAGGATCCTTAACAGGGGTTTCGGCGCCACCCCCCTCCACCTCCGAGGTGGCGCCGAAACCCCTGGTGGGTGATTCGCGCCGCGAGCTCCGCGGGGAGCGCTCGTCCGCCGAGGTAGCGAGCGAGCGTGCGGCGGTGGATGCCGAGCGCTCTCGCCGCGGCTCGCTCGCTGCCCTGATCGCGCACCCATGCCAAGAGCTCGACCGAGCTCATCGGCCCGTGCGCCCGCGGGCGTCCGCTGGCGCGCAGCTCCACCGCCGTCTGCTCCGCCGTCCAGCCGAGCGGCGCGACCACCCCGACGTGCACGAGCGTCGCCGGCGTGGAGCGTGACGGCGCCCGAAGCCTGCCGTGCGCCTGCGCCAGCTCAGCGCGAGCGATGTGGCGGAGGTGACGCTCGGTGTCGAGGCCGAGCACGCGCGCCTGCTCTCGCGCGAGGCCGATGTCCGGCCACGGGTCGCCGAGCGTGACGCACGCGTCGTGTGCCCGCCACCTGTCGATCCCCTTGACGGCTCCGAAGTGAGCGACGTCGTCGGGGACGCGGACGCGGCCGGCGAGGAGATCCGCGAGCTCGCCCCCTCGGAGCGCGTCCGCGACGGGCTTGTGCGTCACGACGAGCGTGCGGGCGTCGCGCGGAATGCGGTCGAGCGCCCTCGCGAGCAGAGGGCGGACGAGGTCGATCTGCACCCGACGCCCGGGCGCGAGCCGCGCTCGGGCGGTGCCCGTCGAGTGCATGACCACGCGCTCGATCCGCGCGCCGTCGGGGACGCGCACCGTGATGGTCACGACGTCGATGCCTGCGCTCGCGCAGAGCACCCGCAACGTGTCGAGGTCCGGCGTCGCGTCGGGGAGCACCGCTCCACCTCCGACGAGTAGTCGCGCCTCGGCGCTCGTCGCATGCACGGCGAGGCCGCCGCGCCGCCACGCGATGCGGTGCGGCTCGTGCGCGGCCGCGAGCAACGCGCGGTAGATCCGCTGCGCCTCGACCGCGTCGTCCCACTCCTCTTCGCCGAGCGCCCCGGTGTCCTCCGCGAGCTCGACGTCGAGCCCGAGCCTGTACCGCCCGCGGAGGATTGCAGTCGCGAGCGGGAGCGACACGATCCCCGTCGTCTGGCGGATCCGCCGTGTCCAGCGCGCGCCCGCCGCGCGAGCCTCGCCGTCCACGCGCGCGGCCGCGGCCGCGAGGTCGTGCTCCTCGTCGAGCGCCGCGAGCCGGAGCGCCAGCGTCCACGCGTGCACATCCTCCGCCTGCCGCCGGCCGAGCATGCGCCGCAGCCGCGACGCCGCGTCGAGGTCGCTCCGCGCGAGCGTCATCGCCTCGACGAGCGTGGGCGACTCGTCCACGACGAGCAGCGCTCCGCCGGCGTCGTCGACCGCGGCCTCGCCGAGCTGATGCGGCACGACCGCCACGCGCGCAGCGTCCTCACGGGTGCGCGCCGGGCACCCGTGAGCGTGGACGCACGTGGGGCAGAGCGTGCGCCACACGCTGCCGCCCACCGCGACGAGCGCGAGCGCCCTCGCCTGCTGACGACACGCGGGCTCGCCGCTCGGCAGCCGCCGGGACGTGATGCCAGCGCGACGCTGCACCTCGACGCCGACCTCGGCGTAGCGCGCGCGCACCTCGTCGATGAGCTCGTGCCGGGGTAGTGCGTGCACCGCGCGACGGTCATCGTCCGCGATCGCGTGGATCGCTGCCCGCGTCTTGCCCGCCCCGGGCGGGACGATCGCGACGACGAGCCGACCCGGTACCGCGAGGCGCATCGCGTCGCCGACAGCGCCCTCGACCCCGGCGAGCTCGACCACGCGCTCGTGCTCGTCCCGCTCCGTGAGATTCTGCGCGCAGCCTCGCGACGCTCGGCGACTCCTCGTCCGCGACGCCGAGGATTGCGCGCACCTCCGCCTGCGTCCGCGATTGGCAGTGCGAATGCGAGCACACGAACGTGCCGAGCCGCGACGTCGTCGTCGCAGCGAGCACCACGGTCGAGCCGTCGAGCGGTAGGTGGCGTGTGTGGTCGTCATGCCACGGGCACCGGACCGCGACCGCTCGACCGCTGCGGAGGGACCGCCCGACGTGCTCGCGGCCGCGAGAGGCGAACGCGCGCACGAGGACACTGTCCGCAGCATCGCCAGTCCTCTCGCCACGCTCGCGCACCGGGCCGGGATCGGCGATCTTGAGCGACCAAGTCCCGATCTCGTGCACGTCGCCGCGCGTCGGGAGGTCGAGCGCCACGCCGTCGCGGACGATGCGCGGAAGGTCGAAGGTCTGGCCCCACCGCGAGCCACCCGGGTCGAGGTCGGCAGGCGCGTAGCCGTACCGATCCGCGAGTGTGGCGAGCGTCGCCGTGTAGGTCGCGCGCCATCGCTCCTCGCCGCGCGCGTCGGCGATGATCATCGGCTCGGCGAGGCGCCAGATCAGGCGGTAGCCGCGCGGCGTCTCGTAGACGTAGCCGGAATGGTCCGCGAGCAGAGCATCGATCCGCGACTTCTGCGTCGCCCTCCACTCCACGATCGGCGGTGCGGGGTGTCCCGCGCGGTCGTGGTTGTCGAGATCGATCACGAGGAGCTGCATGACGACGCCCCCGAGGGCGGCGTACGTCCCGAGGCGCTCTCGCACGAGACGACCGTGTCCCTCGATCGGTGCGTACGCCGTCGAGCATGCGCGCGTCGACCATCGGCGCGTGAGCGCGTCGCCGAGCGGCACGGCGTCGATCGCGCGCGTGTGCGGCACCTTGCGGTGTGCGAGGACGGGGACGAGGAGATGGCTCATGCCGTCCTCCTGCTCGTTGCCCGATACACGTCGAGCGCGGTCTCCGCCTCCGTCGCGCGGGCGACCACGACGCGGACACGTCGCGGCGCGGGCGCGGGCTCGCGGCTCCACCGATAGCACCGGGCGCAGACGAGCTCCGCGTCTCGCGCCCACCCTGCGCGCTCGCCGGCGATGATGCGACGCCCGCACGCAGCGCAGCGACTCGCATAGCGCGCCGTGATGAGCGCACGGTGGGGCGCGCTCATCGGCGCCCCCGAGCAGCGCGAGCCGCAGCAGCAGCCACGGACGCGCGAGCGTCGGCGCGTTCGTCCGCCACGTCGTTCGCGGCGGCGCTTGCCGGACGCGGGCGATGCGACGCGATCCACCGATCGGCCTCGCTACGCCGCACGACGCGCGCGCACCGAGGACCGCGGATCTCGAGCTCGTCTCTTTTGCCGGCGAGCGTGACCGCGCGGACGGGCGCGCCGATCTCCTTCGCGAGGCGAGCGACGGGGATCGAAGGGTCCCCTCCCTGTTCAATCTGCTCCGCTGCCGCTCGGAGCGTCGCTGCCCGCTCGGTCGCGTCGGCTACGATCGCGTTCGCGGTCGCGCGGAGTCCCTCAGCGACGATGTTCGGTTCGGTGGTCATTGGGGCGTGGTCCTTCGCCGTCGACGCTCAGGCGCCGCTCTTCTCGTCGTGGTCTTCGTCCGCGTCCGCGTCCGCGTCGTTGACGACGGACTGCGCGCGCTCGATCCTCTCGCGCGTCTCCCGCGGGAGCTGGTCGCTGTAGACGCCGATGGCCTTCGTCACGATGTCGGACCGGGTCTCGCCCGTCGCGTACGACATCGCCGTGAGCTCGCGGTTCACCGTGTTGGGCAGGACAATGCACGCCTTCGTGCTGCGCGCGCGCGCAGCCGCGGTGCGGGGGCGAGTAGCCATCGCTGGTCTCCTTCGCGTGCGCCTTCGCGGCGCGTCGCGTAGGTATGTAGTGCCAGCGATCTGGCCGTCTGCCGAGCGGATCCGGTCGACCTTGCCGCCGTTCCGACCGTGGCAAGAAACGAGGCTACTCGCGGTTTCGCGTCTCGATGCCGGCGAGGCGGAGCACGGCGCGATGGATCGCCTTCGCTCTACAATCTGCGCATGCGCACGGGCGCGGTCCGCGGTCCTCGACGTGCGCGACGGCCTTGCTTACGAAGATCCGATCGTGGCCCGTCACGAAGCGATTCAACGCCTCCGCGACGGCGTCGACGTCGAGCGCCGCGCCCTGCGCGTTGTAGAACTGGACGAGGTACGCGGCGAGCACACGACGATCGGTCCCCTTGCCTTCGGGGCCGCCCCGGATTATCGCCCGCGCGAGGTGCCAGGCCGGAACCTCGGAGACGGGCAGCGGTGGCAGGCCCTCGCCCCGGTCGTACTCCAGCTCGATGTGATTCCGCCGCTTCCTTGGCGCCGCTGAGGATCGCGCCGAGCGCGCGAGGCTGCGGAATGATGAAGAGCCTCTGGTTGCAAGGATAGTGCAGTTGGCCAGCCAGTATGGTCGCTATGGTTATCGGCGGATAACCGGTTTGCTGCGGCTTGAGGGATGGCGAGTTAACCATAAGCGGGTGGAAAGGATTTGGCGCCGAGAGGGGTTGAGGGTTCCCAAAAAGCAGCCCAAGCGGAGCAGGTTATGGCTCAATGACGGTTCCTGCGTCAGGCTCAGGCCCGAGCACCGGAATCATGTCTGGAGTTATGACTTTGTCATGGCAAGAACGAGCAATGGCAGACCATTGCGCATGCTGAACATAATCGATGAATATACGAGAGAGTGCCTGTGCATCAAGGTGGCCAGGAAGATAACGGCCCAGGATGTGCTTGAGGCACTATTTGACCTGATAGTTGAGAAAGGCCTGCCTGATCATATACGATCTGACAATGGTCCGGAGTTCACAGCAAAAGCAGTCAGGGAATGGCTGAGCAAGATTGGCGTACAAACATTGTTTATAGAGCCTGGCAGCCCTTGGGAGAACGGTTATATCGAATCATTTAATGGCAAATTCCGCGATGAATTGTTGAACGGGGAAATCTTTACGACACTCTTGGAAGCAAGGGTCTTGATTGAGAACTGGCGACGCGAGTATAATCACATCCGCCCGCATAGTTCATTAGGGTTCCGTCCGCCAGCTCCACAGGCTGTCAGTTCAGTAGAGTTTAAACGGCCATTTATGCCTATACAACCGCCTGACGGACTAACTCAAAAACTGGTACAGTAAACTGGGGCAGGTCAGAAGAAACACCGTGAAATGTGCCGTTGATAAATGTTTTCAGGTTGCCGATCGTAATGTGGACCATGGGCAACCACACCGATGCCTGTTCAGGCGGGGTCACCTTTTTTTGATGATCTTGCGTCTCTCCGACAGCGTTAAGCGCTGGCAAGGCATCTGTTTTTACCGTCTGGCCATCTTTCAGGTGCTTGGCAAGAAATTGGCGAACGGTTACTTTGGAAACACTGTCCACCGCTTGCATAGCAACAAAACCAGCGCCTTTCTCCCGAGTTTCCACAGCCACAAGAACAGGTCGTTTCCCCGCGGCTCCTCGACCTCTCTTGCCGGCACGTTTGCCGCCGACAATGGTGTCGTCGAACTCAATCAAGTTGGCAAGCCGGTAAATGCTGTCTCGGTCAGCCATCGCTTTCCTGATCTTGCGCAGCATATTACGTGCTGTAATCCAGGAAACACCGACATGCTTGGCGACACGGAGAGCCGAAACACCACCTTTGTCGGAAGCCATCAGATAAATCGCCCAAAACCATTTCACAAGAGGAACTTTGGTCGAATGAAACAAGGTGTCAGCGGTCATCGACACTTGGTGACGACAATGAGAACATTGGTACAATTTACGCGATTCAATGAAGTAGGCCTGCGTGAATCCACAAGCAGGACATTGAAACCCAATGGGCCATCTCACCTTGATCAAGGTCTTTGCGCATGAACGCTCCGTACCGTACCGTTTTTGCCATTCAAGCAAGGTTATTCCAGGCATCTTCATAACAAGGCCTCATTTGGTTTATCAAATTGATCTTGTTACGAAATATAAGCATTATGCTGAGACTTATACAGAGCCATATAATATTTTGTCAACCTAGGTAAAATTACCTAGACGACGATAATAAAATTTATCTATATTACCGACCATGAAGAGGCCCCATCGTGACTTGGTCACTCTGGTTGCATTCTTGAAACACCTATTCACTAAATAATGCGAATCGAATAGCACTACACATGGAAAGGATTATTTCTTGGGATAATATCCCGTCGCTCGATGGGGTTGAAGTGGATTGGGACTACAGCCCTCACGCGACTCTTGATAAAAGATCATACATCCGTTTGGATATGGGGGTTGTGTCTCAACTGGTTGAAGTGAGGACTATTGCTGTCAAACTGGCCACGGTAAAGAAAAACTACGATAGCCGCCTGATAGATATCAGTGAAGGAGGATTAGCTTTGAGTTTGCCAGTTTTGCTTGATGTTGACCTTCCTGTGAAAGTTGGATTCTTCTTGGCAACCACAAAAATTATTTCACGGGGATTGGTCCGGCATGCAAGCGAAATTGGGAATCGTTTCATCACCGGGATTCAATTTGTTGATCTCCCTCCGGATTCGGCTGAGTACATCGCTGGCTTTTATGCTGCCAAAGTATTGAACCGCATAACATAAGCACCATGGAAAAAATGAAGAATTGCAAAACATGCCATCATTGCTGGGAAACGAGCACTACACGTACAAGTCATTGCACAATTTGGATTATTGAAGGTGGGCGAGACTCTAGATGCACTCAGTATGAAATCGAAAACGGATGCGATCTCTGGAAGGAGTCAGAAGAATAACCTGCTTGTTTATAGAATTCTCACCAAGACTGTGTTCAACGAACGGACTCAAGTTGAGAACTGGCGATGTTCTTCTTTATCCTGGCCTCTGGCTAGGCCCTCGGTGCTACTTCTGCTCTATTCGGCCTGTTGGCTGAGCTGTTGCGCGAAAGAAGGCCGGACACTGATCCTCTCGGCGATCTCCGAGCTTCGGGATGGTGGTGGTCGGATGATTTCACCGGTGGTTAAAAGTAAGCGGCTGGTTCCCGATCCTTGGCGGCTTGTTGTCGTGTTCAGTCACCTTAAATTTTTCAATCTACTTACAGCGAATTTCCATGGCCCGCCGTAACCTTATGATGCGATTGATCCCGGCCTCTATCTTTTCGACTTCCGCCAACTTATCTTGAACCTTACCTGGCCCGCATGTGCCCCAGCCCCGTTCATGCGCTGCCCTGATCGCCACTTTCAACCGCTCTTCTTCACTAAACAACCACCGACTTGAAGTCGGTGGGTTTGAAATCGCGGACTGAAAGTCCAGCAATACCGGCAGGCTACGCAGCCGGTTCACGGCTCGACATTGAAGCCGTCATGAGGTTTGGGTTTAAAATGATACGAAAGATACTCCTGAATCATCTCTTTCGTCAGCTCGCCGGCTGTAACACAGAAATAGCCCCGTGCCCAAAAATGCTGCCCCCAATACCGCTTCTTCACAGGCGGAAATTCTTCGAATATTTTCCGCGATGTTCGTTTCTTCACCCATCTCATGATGGTGGATGGTGATATATCAGGGGGCGCTGACACCAGAATATGGACATGATCCTTACTGACCACTCCTCGCAAGATCTGAATTTCGTACAGTTCACAAGTTTGCCGGACAAGTTCGCGTACTCGGATGGCAAGGTCTCCCACCAGCATGGCGTAGCGGTACTTAGTGACCCAGACGAAGTGGTATTCGATCTTGTATTTTGTGTGGCTACCTTGGCGATATTCCAGAGGCGCCAATATAAGTCAGCTGCTAGCAGAATGCTACCCGCCTGAAAGGCGGGGGTTTAAACCTTCTTTTTCGGACGAATTAAGGTTGAAATACTTCAGCTTCCAATTTGCAACAATTTGCAAACATACCGGATACTTAGGATCTTCAGTTTGGAGGCTTGCTGGTCGTTGATCCAATTCGGTGATGCCGGAGGCGATAAACTCTGCCGGCGCCACACCTTGGCTATGCTAAGCCCGCCGTTGACCACTAGCTGAACCGCTCCTTCTTTGAACTACTGGGAATATAATACTGCCTCGGTATTCGTTCCAATGAACTACTCCCTTGCCTGCATAAGGCCACCAGATTGTTGGTCATTTTTCCCAGCATACCTAACCCACATTTCCAACTTGTTATTTTCAGTTGATTATCCATTCTTGTTGTGCTTCAGTTCTTCAACTGTAAACCTCACTCGTGGAGAGTCTCATGCTTGACGATAAAATTATCAAGGTCAAATGCCCTAAATGCGGCACACAAATCGAAAAACCTGCCGGATTATTTAAAAAACCGGGAAAATCCTGCCCTGGATGCGGTTTGCAGTTTACGACTGAAAGGTTCAAAAGGGCTGTTGAAGGAGCAGAAAAACAACTCTAGGACGCTAACGCAAACATCGGAGGCCACAATAATAGCGTTCATAGAAATATGGACAAGAATTAAACAGATCTAGGAGAAACTAGACGATCGGAGATACTCGATCAGATTAAACTGCGCTTGGGTATTCCGCTTTCTAGCTGCTGATTTGATGTAAAGCGGGCAAAAAATTGAATTTAGGCTTGAAGCAAATTTATTATGATCCGCAAACAACTAGCAATTTGTATAACATTGCTCTTCTGTTCCACAGCGGCACTTAGCCAAGTGACCATGAATTTTGTGACAAAGCCCGACGGGTTCGGATCATCAGGACAGGCACTCGCCCTTATCGACTTGATCAAACGAAGCCCTAGGGACAGCATTTATCAGATTAAATATAAGACAAGCACCGACATTGTCGTCTTTGAATGCGATCTCAGCCAGGATACCGTCACCCGCATCCATCAAAAATCAAAAGGCAGGAACACCGTTGAGAAATGGTCCGGGCAGGCGATACTCCGCCTGAAACACGCCGCGAATGGTGGATCGTTGGATGACACACCGAACGGGCATAGTCCGGGAACGATCCGAACTTTTTGAACATACGACATAGAACGAGAGGCATAATATTCCGATAACAGAGGGCTCATTGTGTTCAATAAATCTAAATTGAGAAGGGAAAAGAAGCAGGAGTTCGGCCCTCAACTGCCCGAAAAATTCCTCACCACAAAGGGCCTGATTATTCGCGGCGTCATATTTTTCGCGGCAGTTGCGGGAATCTGCTATCTCCTTTGGCAGGAGTTTGGCGGGAAGTAAGAAAAGGTGTTGCGCGTTTTAAGTTCACCGACGAAATTGCCCCTTTCAAGCCGGAGTAGAAGACATTCTCTTCATTTAAATCCTCCCCAAGGACAGTGACAAGTATCTCGGAAGCGAAGCCTGAAAGAGCTCATTCCTATCATCAGATAATTCGGTGAAACGATGTCTACTTTGATTGTCTGCCCTCAATGCATGGCCAAGAACAAAATTCCATCAGAAAAACTGGGCATTACCCCCAAGTGTGGTCGGTGTGGTGTCTCCCTTGCTGCCATCCCGGTTTCCGGAGTCGTTACCCCATTGACCGATGTAAAATTCCATCAATGGGTAGAGAAAGCGCTTTTGCCGGTTCTGGTGGATTTTTACTCGCCTAATTGTGGCCATTGTCGAACGATTGCCCCAATCATTGAATCCCTTGCCAAATCGTTTGCAGACCGCCTTCTTGTCTTTGAACTCGACACCTCCACCCAAAAGATAAGCGCTGGTCGTTTCAAGATCAGAGGGGTTCCGACGCTACTCTTTTTCAAAAACGGTACCATGACCGAACAGTTGGTTGGTGCAGTGCCACGGTTGGAGATCGAAAGACGAATTAATAACCTACTGCAATGATATCTTTCCTGGAGGACTGCACTGGAAAAAATTGGTTCAATTTTGAGTATTTCTGGAGAAAAAATGAATTAATTTTTTGGTGCATATGTTCTTTTTTTACTATTTTTTTTTGTAGCAGTATTTCCTTTGGAGAAGTGATTACAAAACTGCCGAGTAAAGAAGCTGTTATCGCCCTAACGTTTGACGCATGTGAAACCAAAAATCAATCTGTTTTTGATAAAAAGATATTGGATTATTTAGTTAGTGAAGAAATTCCATTTACAATCTTTGTAAGTGGAAAATTTGCTTGGCGCAACTCGAGCGAGTTGGCTCAACTTTCAAAAAATTATTTCATTGAGATAGAGAATCACTCCTTAAATCACTTGCAGCATATGGAGAAACTTAATGAAGTCAACGTCAGGAAAGAGGTTGTCGAATGCGAAAAAATTATCACTAACATAACAGGTCGGAAACCAGTCTTTTTTAGATTTCCAGCAGGAAATTTTGATGAGAGAACACTAAAAATCATAGAAGATCTTGGTTATCAAGTGGTCCACTGGAGGTTTCCAAGTGGAGATCCCGACAAGAGAATCACATCAGAAAGATTATCAAAATGGGTTCTAGGAATGGTGAAAAAAGGGGACATACTTATCTTTCATATCAATGGTCGTGGTTATAATACAGGCGAAGCACTTCCGAGAATAGTGCAGCAGTTGCGGCAGAAAGGATACAGATTTACACGGCTCGATGAAATTCTCTCTTCACCTGAAAACAGTCCTCGTTAATGAAGTGAACATGAATGTCGCTGATTTTTCCAGTGACCCTGATTTGGTAGCTTTTAATGCTTCGCTCGTTCATCTTAGTCACCGTAATTTACGGTGCGCTTTCCGTGCTGTCACGGGTTGCAGGATGAGGAAGTTTCTTGGCCATCCTCTCTCAACGAACACTTTTTTCAGGTTTTAAAGAGACTCAATTCATTTTCTTTCTCTATTTCTCTTGCTTATTGACCATCATTTATTGAGGATTAATAGCTTTTCGAAGTAAAATTTCATTAAAACCGTTGGTAACAAGATCCGGAAGTGTTGCGACCTCTACAAAACTTGTTTTACGGTAAAATTTTCTAGCATTTTCGTTGAACTCTGAGGTCACTGTCCAAATATTTTTTGATGTGGCTTGACATTCAAATTCCATCCAACGAATTATCTGTCGACCTATCCCGCCACCTTGTGCTGATGGAAAAACTGCCAACAACTCAAGGTAAGGACCTCGCAGCCAGGGAAATCTAACACCGACCACACCTATTATTTTTTCAGCTGTCCACAGAACATAACGCCTGAGTGAAGGATCAAGACTGCAAAGATATGCTTGAAGACAGCTTTTAGTATATCCCAATGTTTGCCACGGTTCCATTGACGAAAGAATTTCGCTGACTAAATCAACGTCAGATTTTTCCAGGATGCGCAAAGTGATTGAGGAAACGGAATAACATTTTTCAGCAAATAGACCTTTAGAGATACTCATCACAAACCCGTTTGGTGATTACTGGTAACCTCAGTTAGAGCAGCTGATTTTAATTTATGGAGCGCTTGTTTATGGGGCGTTTGTCTTTGCAGGCACAATCTAACTTACTAAAACAGCCTCGGATTTTGACTCTTCAAGTTTTTAATCTATAGCCTTTGTTACTTTACATTCTTGAAGTCAATTTATAAAGCTGCTTGACACTTATATTAAGCAAAGAATCTTCTCGACGTGAAAAATCTACGATTGCATATGGTTTTTTCATTATTAGCTCCATTTTTTAATGAAACCATCAACTGGTTTTTACAGGTCGTCACTAAATACAGGCCTGCTGAACAGAAAAAACCTTGACGCAAACATGAAACAGATAGAATGTGTTAGTCGTTAGCGCTTCTGAATTGACATTCCGGAAACTCATTCAACTTGGAGTCAACGCATGATCATCAATTTTTCCCCATGGCTGATCTGGTTTTTAACTGGTATAGCCGTCATGCTCGCCGAACTTGCCGTTCCTGGTTTTGTGATCATCTTTTTTGGGCTGGGCTGTTTGGGTGCTGCAGTGGTGGCTGCCATCGCTCCTGAAGCTTACTCCGCTCAACTTTTCGCCTTTCTGATCGTATCACTGACCTCACTTGTAACCCTTCGAAAAGTGGCCATGCACATCTTTGTGGGACGGAGTGAGGTTTCAGAAAACGATGTTACTGCAAACGTGTCAGTTGGAACGCGGATCAAAATCGATCAAGATATCGAACCTGGACGTGAAGTGCGTGTTCGATATCGTGGCACTATGTGGACCGCTGTTTCAGAAGATCTTATCTCCTCAGGATCGGAAGCAGAAATAATTGGAGTCGACAAATCCAATAGGTCTTGTCTCAAACTCAAGGCTGCAAATCGTCTTTGAAAAAATTTCCGGTCAGTTGTCACTGCGACAACTCATTTTTCAGATTGCAAATACCAAACAGGAGAATTCGTTCTTATGACTCCAACACTCGTTGCCCTTATTGCCGTCGCCCTCCTGGTTATCATTGCTCTTGTCAAAGGTGCAGTCATCGTCCCGCAAAAAAGCGCCTTTATCATAGAGCGTCTCGGCAAGTTCGATCGCACCCTCGAAGCAGGTTTCCATATTCTGATTCCTTTTGTTGATCGAGCCGCTTACGTTTTCGGTCTCAAGGAGCAGGTTGTCGATATTCCAGCGCAAATTTGCATCACCAAAGATAATGTTAGCGTTGAGGTTGACGGAATTATTTATTTGGAAATCCAAGACCCGCATAAAGCAGCATATGGCATCGATAATTATCTCCGTGCGGCTACACAACTGGCCCAGACGACTCTGCGCTCTGCCATTGGTAAAATCGATCTTGATAAAACTTTTGAGGAACGAGAAAAAATCAACACCGAAGTAATCGATGCAATCGATCAGGCAGCGATGACATGGGGGGTAAAGGTTCTTCGGTACGAAATCAAAGACATAACGCCCCCAGTATCGGTGAAACAGGCCATGGAGGCCCAGATGACTGCCGAACGTCAGAAACGGGCTAACATTGCCACCTCCGAAGGGTTGCGTCAGAGCATGATCAATCAATCCGAAGGCGAGAAGCAGAAACAAATCAATGAAGCCTCAGGTAAGGCATCGCAGGTTATGCTCATTGCCGAGGCGGATGCAAAGCGAATAGAGTTCATAGCCACAGCCACGGCTGAGGGTATCAACAAGGTAGCCGCAGCCATCAAGGAAGAAGGTGGTATTGAGGCACTCAACATGCGGTTGGCTGAACAATACATCACCCAATTCGGCAACCTAGCGAAGACAAACAATACAATCATTATGCCCAGCAATGTAGCTGACGTCGCTGGTATTATTGCCACAGCGATGTCCACTGTAAAGGAATTCAAGACGAGCTAAAGATTTAAATTTAAGGGGTTGGCGCGCCTAGCCATTTCAGTTGTTTCACTGACGACATTCAATGCTGAAATGGTTAGATTGGGCGCAAAGCTAAAATAATGAAAAGGGGTAATTATGAGTATAAAAAAAATATTGATGCTCGTTGGCGACTACGTGGAAGATTACGAGGTCATGGTGCCTTTTCAGGCGCTCTTGATGGTAGGGCATACAGTTCACGCCGTATGCCCCGACAAGATAGCAGGCGAGAAAGTTCGGACAGCGATACACGATTTTGAGGGAGACCAGACCTACAGCGAAAAACCTGGTCACAGCTTTACGCTGAATGCTACTTTTGCAGAGATCAAAGTCGAAGGCTACGATGCGCTAGTCATCCCCGGTGGGCGTGCTCCAGAATACATTCGCTTAAACGAGAACGTCCTGAAGATGGTGCGTCATTTTTCGCAAACCGACAAGCCAATTGCGGCCATTTGCCATGGCGCTCAGGTGCTGGTGGCAGCCGGGGTCCTTGAAGGCAAAGCTTGCTCAGCCTATCCGGCTGTGGGTCCAGATGTCACGCAAGCGGGCGGCAAATATATAGATATTTCAGTGGACAAGGCCTATGTAGACGGCAATTTGATCACCGCTCCAGCTTGGCCTGCTCATCCTGATTGGCTCGCTAAATTCTTGCAAGTTCTGGGTACGAAAATTGAACCTTAACACGAAGAGAAGTCATCCTTGTCGAGTGACAAGTTTTCCCGTTGACTTTATTTATCATGGAAAAGTGTCGTGCAGCTCTGCATGAGAAACGTTTTACTGAATCGGTATTCCGGTGAAAAAGGCCAGTGCCAAGAGAGGGTCTCGGGGCTGGTGTTTTTATACTGTCACAGTTTCGGCTTTTTGGTCAAGCATTGATCGTTTTCGTCGCATAGATTCTCCTTTCAGTTCAAGTTTATAAGCGTTGTGAACCAGTCTGTCCAAGATGGCGTCAGCCAAGGTCGGGTCCTGCATGGCATCATGCCAGGCTTTCACCGGCAATTGACTGGTAACGATGGTGGCCTTGCGGTCATAACGTTCTTCGACGATCTCCAGGAGTTCCCGTTGTTCTTCTCGCGTTAAGGGAGAGATGAGAAGATCGTCCAGGATCAGCACCTCGCATTTGGTTATCGGCGCAATGAGCTTGGCGTAGCGGCCGTCCAGTCTGGAAACTGCAATCTCCTGAAGCAGTCGTGGTACTCTTTGATAGAGTGTTGCGTACCCATCCCGACAGGCCTTTTGGGCCAGGGCGCAGGCCAGGTAACTCTTGCCGGCTCCGGTCGGTCCGGTCACCAGGATATTGTGATGGCTCGTCACCCACTGATTCAGGGCAAGGGACATAACGGTTGAACGGTCCAGTCCGCGTCCTTGCTTGAAGTCAAGATCCTCAAGAGAAGCGGGTAGTCTCAGTTTGGCTTTTTTGAGCCGGCTCTGCATCCTCCGGTTTTCCAGATCAGTCATCTGGTGATCGACAATCAAGCCGAAACGCTCCTCAAAGGTGAGTTGTGTTATGTCCGGGCATTGCATTTGGTCGGCAAAGGCCTTGGCCATGGCGGTGAGCTTCATGGAGTTCAGCTTCTCAATGGTCGGCTGTGTCAGCATACTGTTTCCTCATGTCGTTGTAGTAATTTGAGCCCCTGATATTCTCGTGAATAACGGGCAGGAGTTCTATCTGTCGGGGGAGCGGGTGCTGATCCAGGTTGTGTACAAGGATCGACTTGATACTTCTGTACGAGACGCCTTTTATGGTGAGTGCCCGTTCACAGGCCTTTTCCAGCCGTTCTTCACTATAGCGCTTGGCAAGCGAGATGATCCCCATGCAGGAGCGGAAGCCGTGTTCGGGATAGGCCTTGCGTGAGAGGATGTTCTCTACCACTTGCGCCGTCGCTGTTCCGGTCTGGGCTGCCCACGAGATCATCCGTCCTGGTGTCCACGCGGCAAATTCTTGGTGCGCCTTGGGCATATGTTCCGTGGTTGTAGTGTGTATTCCCCGAACAGACGACCTGGGATGAGAGGCAACCCGGTTTCCCTTATAGAAGCACTCAACGATCGTCTCGGTGTAACGGAGTTCCACCTGCTCCTTCACCAACCGATGGGGGACACTGTAGAAATGCCCTTCCAGTTCAACGTGATAATCGATATGCACCCTGGCCTTTTTCCACTGGGCATACTGGTAGGGAGTTGCCGGCAAGGGCAGCATGGCGGGGAGGTCTATCTCTTCAAACCGGCTCTGTCGGCAGCCGGGAAGTTTTCTGAAGGGACGGTTGTTGAGCAGAATAAGACGTTCACGAATGGCAGCATTGGCTTCGGCCAGGCTGAAGAAGGTCCGGTTCCGAAGGCTTGCCAGGATGAAGCGTTGGGCTATCAGCACGCCGCCTTCGACCTTGGCTTTATCCTTGGGATGGCGGACACGGGCAGGAACGACAGCGGTGCCGTAATGATCGGCAAGTTCGGCATAGGTGGGATTGAGGTCGGGTTCATAACGGCAGGTCTTGGTCACTGCTGAGCGCAAGTTGTCGGGAACCAAACAACGGGGTACCGCGCCCAGAAAAGCAAAGGCCCGGGCATGGGACCCTGTCCAATCCGGAAGTGACTGCGTCCAGGTGGCCTCGACATACGTCTGGTTGCTGCCGCCCATGACGCCCACGAACACCTGGGCTTGCCGAATCTCACCGGTTGAGGCGTCCACGATCGGTAGAGTCTGGCCGCTATAATCGACGAAAAACTTCTCGCCGCCACGGTGCTCTTGGCGCATGGATAGATCGAGCTTCTTTCGCCACTGGCGGTAGAGCTCACAGAATTGGCTGTACTGGTAGCCGGTGGGGGCACCCTCCTTGTACTCCTGCCACAACAGCATAAGGCTCAGCTTTTCTTTGGTGGCAAGCTCATCATGCAAGGCTTGCCAGTCGGGCTGGGAGAGTTTGCGGGAAGATGGATGGACTACAGGGGGATAGAGACGTCGTTCAAGGGCTTCGTCATCAAGATCTAAAGGCAGCGGCCAGGAAAGGCCGGCAGCGGTTGCTCGGTGGATTGTCGCGTTCACGGTGCTTTTGCCGACACCGCAGGTTCTGGCTGTATCACGCCGACTCTGGTTGCAGGACCAGACAAGGCGAAGTATTTCTCGTGTTTTTCGCATGGTAACTCTTTCTCTTGGCATCAAGCCCTCCTTATATTGAATCAAGGAAGACAGGATACCGGTTGAAGGTTACCCCGCGACTATTCTCTCATTGTACACTGGCCTTTTTCGTCGGAATGCTGGCCGCAATCAAATCGGAATGCTGGCCTTTTTCCCACCGGAATGGTGGCCGGATTAAACCGGAATACGCACTGAAAAGTGCCTCATCCAAAAAGATGAGAATCAAAAGAGTTTTTCCGCGTGATTTCAGTTCCCTTTTTTGACTAGTAGTTTGTTTTGTGAAAACAGTTATTTTTGGTAAAGGATTAGCCATGCCGTTGACCACCCATAAATACTGACCATGGAATAAATTGGGCCTTCCAGATGTTGTTAATCGTATTAACGAAACGAACTACTAGGTTGCCAGGATCGTAAACTTGCGTCGACTGAATTTCTCCGCGCAGTGGTCGAGGCCCTGGACAAGCCAACCTGATTCTTTTTTTGCCAGCTAGCCAAGAAATTGGCCACAACAACCGGTACTGCCCCGCCTACCGCCGCTTTTCCTTATGATAGATCTGTTCGCGCTGGGCGGCGATGGCCTCATCGGCCAGATAATCGTCGAAGTTGATCATCTTATCGATCACGCCCTTGTGACCGATTTCGATGATTCGGTTGGCCACGGTGGCCACGCATTCGTGGTCATGGGAAGCAAAGAGGATCACCTCGGGAAAGGCGATCAGACCGTTGTTGAGCGAGGTAATCGATTCCAGGTCCAGATGATTGGTCGGTTCATCAAGAATCAGCACATTGGCCCCGGTCAGCATCATCCGCGCTAACATACAGCGCACCCGTTCGCCACCCGAGAGCACTTTGGTTTTCTTCAGTGCCTCTTCGCCGGAAAAGAGCATCCGCCCAAGGAACCCCCTTGAATAACTCTCGCCTTCGGTGGGAGGAATGAACTGGCTGAACCACTCAACGAGCGTCATGTTGGCGCTAAAAAAAGCACTGTTTTCCTTGGGAAAATAGGAAGTGGTAATGGTCTGCCCCCAACGGAAACTTCCAGAATCCGGCTCCATCTCCCCCATCAGAATCTGAAACAATGTGGTTTTGGCCAGACTGTAGGTACCGGCAAAGGCAACTTTTTCCCCTTTATTGACCGAAAAACTTAAATTTTTCAGAACGTCAACCCCTTCTATGGTCTTGCTGAGGTTGTCGACCTCAAGAATAACGTTGCCGCAGGGACGCTCCGGCTTAAAAGCGATCCAGGGATATTTGCGCGAGGAAACCGGCATATCTTCAATGTTGATCTTATCGAGAAGTTTCTTGCGCGAAGTGGCCTGCTTGGCTTTTGAAGCGTTGGAGGAAAAACGCTGGATAAATTCTTTGAGCTCCGCCACTTTCGCCGACGTCTTTTTATTCTCGTTCTGTTTTTGCTGCAGGGTCAGCTGGCTGGCCTGGTACCAGAAATCGTAATTGCCCACGTAGACCCGGATCTGGCCGAAATCGATATCCGCCATATGGGTACAGACCTGGTTAAGAAAATGGCGATCATGGGAGACGATGATCACCGTGTTGGTAAAACGGATGAGGAACTCCTCCAGCCAAGCGATGGACTTGACGTCCAGGTTGTTGGTCGGCTCGTCCAGCAAAAGAATGTCCGGATTACCGAACAGGGCCTGAGCCAAAAGCACCCGCACCTTGTCGCCGCCGTCCAGCTCCTTCATCCTGAGACTGCCCATCTCCTCGGAAATGCCCAAGCCACTGAGCAGAACCGAGGCCTCGGATTCGGCTTCATAACCGTTCATCTCACCAAATTCGACCTCCAGGTCACCGCAGCGCATGCCATCGGCCTCGGAAAGTTCGGGTTTGGCATAAAGGGCCTCGCGCTCCAGCTTAATATCATAGAGCCGTCTGTGGCCCCTGATAACCGTATCGAGCACGGTTTCCTCGTCGTAGACGAACTGGTCCTGCTGGAGCACGGCGATCCGCTCCTTGGGATCGATGGAGACCTCGCCCTTATCCGGGTCCTTTTGTCCGGCAAGGATTTTCAGAAAGGTTGTTTTGCCGGCGCCGTTGGCACCGATCAGGCCATAGCAGTTGCCGTGGGTGAACTTGATATTGACGTCTTTAAAGATGACGCGCTTGCCGTAGGAAAGCGCGATGTTCGTTGCCTGGAGCATGTGGTTCACTTCCTGTAAAAAAGAGCATCACGAAAAGGGATGGTTCGTGATTTGTGCCGGGATAAGCCGGAAATGTTCGCTTGGAAAGAGCGATGCGAAAAAAGAGCAGGGAACCTACCCTGAAACGCGCAAGAAATGAAGCGGAAAATGTGGTTTTGGCGTTTTTTTTGATTGATGGGTCGAGGGAGGGATATTCGAGCTAGTTAGAAACGGCCGCCCACCCTAAGCGGCGGTCAATGAGAGAACTCGAGGGTGCCAGGAAACCGATCTCGGGCTGAATTGATCAGGGTGAGTGCGTCGAACGTACGGATACAATAAAAAAATCGGAAATTTAGCCACTTAGCCGATCTCAAGCAGATGCCTGCGGTAAGTTCCCACCTGCAGTCGGTTAGGACATATTAGCTGACTCATGTCTTACTTTTTTGCATTTGGCAACAGCTATTATCACCTTGCGAAAGGTCGGAGATATTGACAGATAAGTTCTAAATGAGAAATGCGGGCTAGATTGTACCTGCCTGCAATTGACAGCCGCTGATGCGATCGACAGCTTGAAGATCATTGCCTGCCGTGTTTCCATACCCATGGCGGCACAGGACTACGATCCCGCCAAATCCCGAGTTTCTGTTTCCGAGCGGTCTGTTCCAGTTCCCCAAGATTGCGACATAAGGGCTGTGCCTTGCAATAATGCGGATAGACCCAGGTCATGCCGCGACGCACCAATTCTTCATTGACCGACCTACCCCGACTGCCGACCAGGGCCACAATCCTGCCGTAACGATCGATATCGAGCGGCTCAACCGTCACCCGCTCTCCCTGAACCAGCAGATCATTTGTTGCATCTTTGGCCTTGCGCCAGAAGGCCTGTCTATATTCTGGACTATCAATACCGTAGAGGCGGACAGTTACAATCTCCTCTCCCTGCCTGATCCGAATCGAGTCGCCGTCGAGCACCCGAATCACCGTGCCTTCCCATGCAATGGCCGGTGACGTCCACAATAGGAGCAAGAAAAAGAACAAGATGTTTGTTTTTCGAAGAGTCTCCATCTCTTCTCCTCGTCCACTGGATTATCAGCTTACCCTGCGAGCACAGCTAACATACAATTTATTGTCAAGATAATGACACTTTTTTTTAAAGTCCCTTGTATTCCCTTATTCAACTGTGGTAATATTACAAATAATTGTACTTGGAAACATAAAAAATTGTACTTTTTCCAGCCGCCACACCATGTCGACATGAAAATAAACGCCGCGCCCGAACAAGAACTAACTGAAAACGAAGAAAAAACCAGAGATCTCATCCTCACGCTCCCCCTGTTTGACGCCTTCAAATCCGATGAACTCGACATCCTTGCCCGCCACATGAACTTTGCGGAAATAATGCGCGGAAAACATCTCTTTGTCGAGGGTGACAAAGGTGATTTCATGTGCTTCGCGGTGCGAGGGCTCCTTGATGTCCTTAAAAAAACCTCGACGGGTGACTACCGGGTTATCACCCGTCTCGGTAAGGGAAACTCCATCGGCGAGATGTCTATCATCGATGAATCACCACGCTCAGCCACGGTTATAGCCCGGCAGCCATCGGTTGTCATAATCTTGACAAAAAAGAGCTTTGATATCCTCACTGATTGTTATCCCGCCGTGGGTGTCATCCTGCTCAAGAAAATCATAGGCCTGTTGAGCCTCAATATGCGCCTCACCACCAGCAAACTTGCAGACAAACTCCCGGACTGAGCCATGGCCCTTGACGTTTTTTATGGAATAATTGGCCGAAGCGTATCCATGCAACGGCTCTTCAGATTGATCAGCAAACTCGCCGAGGATGACCTCAGCACTGTGCTCATTCACGGAGAATCCGGGACGGGCAAGGAACTAGTCGCCAAGGCCATCCACGCGCACAGCCCCCGTAATGCCCATCACTTTGTTCCGGTCAATTGCGCCGCCATCCCTGATGACCTGCTGGAAAGCGAACTGTTCGGCTATACCAAGGGTGCCTTTACGGGGGCCACGGGACCCAAAATAGGGCGCATTGAATATGCCAACGGCGGCTCCCTCTTTCTCGACGAGATCGGCGATATGAAGCCGGTGCTCCAGGCCAAACTGCTGCGGGTCTTGCAGGAGCGGGAATTCGAGCCTGTCGGCGGTTTGAAACCTATCCCGGTTGATGTGCGCGTTATTGCTGCCACCCACTGCAACCTGGAACAGATGGTCGCCGAAGGCAGATTCCGGGAAGATCTCTACTATCGGCTTAATGTTATTCCTCTATCGATCCCGCCGTTGCGCGAACGTTCAGAAGACATTCCCCTGCTTATTGACTTTTTTGTCAAAGCCTTCGGAAAAAATAAAAAAAATCCTCTTCTAGGATTTGATCCGGCTGCAATGCGTGCTCTGGCCAACTTTCCTTGGCGGGGAAATGTCCGAGAACTGGAAAATCTCGTCCAGCACATGACCATCCTGCACGGCGGATCGATAATCGGCTGCAGTGACCTCCCCGAAAAATACCGCAACGGCACTCCTCCACCTGCTCAGCCCGTACAAGCGACGCAGGAACACTATCTGGACGATGTTACTCGACCTGAACAACTGCTCCTCTTCTCGTCAACCCCAGCTGCGGCAACAGACGAAATCTGGCCGGAAAGCGGCATTGATTTCAATGCGTTGGTTAACGATTTCGAAAGTCAACTGATCATTCAAGCCCTAAAATTGACCCAAGGCAATAAAAAAGAAGCTGCACGCCTGCTGAATTTAAAGAGGACCACCTTGCTGGAGAAAATAAAGAAAAAAGAACTGTTTCCCAGTTGGGAAGAGGAAGACGAGGGCGAATAAGAAAGGTCAAGCGGCTTTTTTTATCAAGTTTATCTCGATTTTATTCCGAATGTCACCAGGGAACGACGGGGTGACCAGAATATCACAGGCCCCGTATTTTACAGCCTTGAGAACCATGTTCCTGGTCCAAGCTGGAGCAGCGGTCACCAGGGGCACCGGCAAACCTGCGCTGCTGATTTTGATAGCCACGCCAAACCCCTGCTCACTTGCTTCCTGCATCACCAGGAAGACCATTTGAACGCGAGGCGTCAACACGCTATTGACCGAATCCTTAAAATGAAGGGTGCGGCAAACATATCCCATATCCGCAATGACATCGGCAATACGGCCAGCCTCGCCTTCATCGTCTGTAAATAAAAGAATATCAGCGCTCTCAGTCGGCTTTTCCACTATCCGGGTAGGATCGGTAGCTGGAGCAATCTTTTCATTCGATATTTTTACATATCCGTCCGTCTTGGATTCACCAGCATTAACCAATTCGCCCCCAGGCCGCAGCAAATCCTCCAGTTCGAGCGCACTGGCGGGGATAAGCAGTTGCAGGCGCCCAAGATCGCGGTCATTGTAGAAGATCTGACCATGGGAGAGATAATAACCGTGGTTGGCAAAAATATCGTCCGAATCGGGATCAATCTTAACCGGTACCACCAGTTCCATTGACGTTTTTACGAACCCGAGTTTGGAGCGATACTGTTCTTCGAAGATGGAAGTATAGACACCCGCGATTATATTGGTCACCTCGCCATAGGCATCGCTGGCATCGTCGCCGAACTCCTCATCGCGGGCAGTCTTCTCCAGTTCACCCTCCGGCAACATGATGAGTGCGCCACCCAAATAAACGGCTGTCTTGATATCGACAAACAGATAGGCTTCGCCCTGCCCTCCGCCGCGAATATCCATGCGGCTCATGACCTGCTTGCCCCCAGCCTGTTCTAGGAACCGCTCTTTAGTGAGCGCTCTATTCTCTCCAGGTACGACCTTCAAAGTGCCGCCAAGCAGTGCGCTCACCTCCTCGCACATCTTGGCCATACCATTTCTTAAAAGCTCATCGACCAGTTTTTTCTGCTTGCCGGTGTCACGCTCGCACTGGGCCGATTGAGCAACCGCTTCCGATATGGAATCAAATTCCGACGCTGAATGTTCCAGTCTGCCGACCTCCTCGGAAACAACAGCACCTGCCACATCCCGTTCCACCGCATCAACCGGATCCAGTGTCGCCTTCTCGCCAGGTTTTTCTAAAACCGTCACTTCAGAACTTTGTGAGGGGGCTTTTTCTGTGAGCGCTTCTTCACCAGCAAGACCAAAGGGTACAGCCGGCAAAACCAACTGGAGGGCTCCAAGTTCCCGACGGTCCAACTGCATGGGAACAGTCATGAGGTAATAAGGGATATTGGCGATTGGCTGTTCCGATTCGACCACTACCTTGACAGGGGTAACCACTTCCTGCTCCGTCCTGACCAAACGAACACTTTTGGGATATTGCTCCTCAAAGGTGACCGAGGTGGCCCCGCAGATAATGTTGGCAACTTCACCGTAGGAATCTTGTAATTCTTCCGAATACTGCTGATCGGAGAGAACGTTCTCCAGTTCCGATTCCGGCAGCATGATCAGGGTGCCGCCAATATAGATGGCATCTTTGATTCCAGTCAACAGGCAGCCGATCCCCTCGATTTCGCCTTCCAGGCGAATATGGGCCAGAACCTGTTTGCCCCCGAGCTCAGTAAACAAGTCTTCCTTGCTGACCTGACGGAACAATGGCTCACCCAATTTAAACGGCTTACCGATCAGGGCGGTTACTTCTTCCTGGACCCGATCACGGCAGGCAAAGAGTATTTTATCGAAGCGTTCTCTGGCTTTCATTCCACACACAAGAAGAGAGAGGTCATTGTTTCAGGCTCGCACTTTTGCGAGGCGCTACTGTCAATACCACGGAGAACTTGGAGGATCATCTACCAGATATTGAAGAGCACAGCGTACTGGCTGGAAAAAGGCTTGCAAGCGCCGAACCTGTCTCATTAACTTCGGTAGAAAAATAGAAAAAATTCACCCAATTTTTCAGGAAAGGATATAGCGGAGTTCAATACCAAACCAGCCAATCGGACTGGAAAAAGGAACTATGACCCGGGACGCCCCGGAAAGACCGCTAATGCGGATGGATTTGCCAATGACAGTGGTGGGGATGGCCAGTTCGATCTTTTTGCCTTCTGCCGCCAAGGCAGCCTTCAGGCCGCCGGCAATCATATTGGCAATTTCACCGATAGCGTCCTTAACTTCCTCGCCAAGTTCCTTCACCTCCAATCCCAACATGGCCTGGGTGATTCCCATGGCCACAGCCGCTGAACAATGAACGGCAAGGATACCCTTGAGATCACCGGCAAGGCCAATAAGGCTCGACAAATTCGGGTCAATTTCAGACGCTGGATCCGCAGAGGGTGACTCTGGAACAATATCGATAAAAATCATCGATGCAAAAACCTCCAGAGTGGCGTCTATAAGATAGTTTTCCACTTCTAAAAAACAGGCCTCCCACGCTAAAGGTCGTAGTTTGGTTGAAACTGGCAGATCAGCGTTCCAGTTCGACCTCGACATAGAACATTCCAGCCGGTGTCTGGAACGGGAGAATGATCTGATCGACCTCGGCCTGCGAACTAAAGGCGTATTCATCCCCAAAAATGGTAGATGGCAGGGAGAGATGAATATCCTTGCCCCGATCAGAAAGAATTGTTTTCAGATTGCCGCCGAGCATGTTGGCGATTTCGCCGATGGCATCCTGCACATCTTCGTTAATCTCTTCAACTTCCATGCCGAGAAAGTTACTGGTGACCGCCAGTGCCACCTGCTCTGGGAAAATGGACCGCAAGGACTCCTTTATGGGTGCCGGCAAGGCCAACCATCCCGGTGATAGACTGTTTAAGCGGGCCCATTGTCTCCAGAGGCTCGCCAGCCACCAGAGATATCCATCATCACCATGCCGGTAAATATCTCTATCGTCGACTCGATGAGCTTACCGCTTATATCGGTAAAACTGTTCACACCTTCCCCCCTCCAGGATAATCCGGATGACCATATGCTGGATCATCCGAAAAAAATATAGGTTACTACCGGCCCCCTGCCCTGATCATCACATCAGTGGTCCAAGCACTTCATTGACCTTGTCCGGCGTGAAGGGCTTTTTCAAAGCACCGATGGCACCCAAGCTCTTGGCCTCGCCGATGATGTCTTCTCCGGTTTCCGTGGAAATCATGAACACCGGGACATCCTTGATCCCGGGACGATTCGATTTTTCCCGGAGAAACTCGATGCCGTTCATATTCGGCATGTTGATATCGCTCAGTACGATATCGATGGTTTCTTTTTCGAGCATTGCCAGGGCTTCCAGGCCATCACTTGCCTCGAAAATTTCACCGAAATCAAGCCCGGCCTGACGCAACGAACGGCTGATTATCTTGCGCATGGTACTGGAATCATCAACAAGCAGTACATTCTTTGCCATTCTTCGCTCCCTTTTTTCGTTTCGGGCACAACATTCAAAAATAATGTGCCAATCCTGTTTCTATTAACGGTTTCCAATGCAGGTGGTATTTCTTAGTGGCATTTTATCAGGAGAAAATTGAGGAAATCAAGGTTTCTTCCTCAAACCCATGCTTTTTCATAGCGATTCAGCGTCTTCGTCGCGGCAGACGCAAGGTAATACACGTTCCCTTACCGGGGCGGGAAGCAACATCAAGTTTACCCCGCATGCCCTGAAGAGTTCTATTGACAAGCGACAGGCCCGGATCACATTTTTCGTTTTCCTGCTGCATGGAAGGCGTAACAGCCCCCCCTTTGAGCAGAAGATGGAGACGTTCCCGATTGGTCATCTGGCCGACGCTTGCCTCTGTGGCCAACTCGCGCCTGACGATCAACGCTGCCACTTGTTCAAAGTCAAAGCCCCGACCATCATCCTCAACGCTCACCCAAACCTCCTCCCCCTGGTGAAAGGCCAGCAGATGAAGTGTACCCATTTGCTTTTTGCCCAACCGCAACCGCTCTTCCATACTTTCCAAACCATGGAAAACACTGTTTCGGAGGAGATGGAGAAGGGAATTGGCAAGCAAATTACCGCCCTCCACCTCTTGAAGCATTTCTATTCCCTCGATTTTAAAATCAATGCGCTTGTTGTTGTGAACCGCCATATCGTGCACTACTCTCTTCAGGCGGCCCGTTATAGAGGAGAAAGCGTCACGATGGCAGGACTTGAGGAGAGACTGCAGCTCTCCCAACATTTTGCCGGGATCTCCAGGGATACGCATGGCCATCAGCTGTTCGAGGACTACGGCCATTCGTTCGAGCCGGCGACCGTCAATGCAGATCTCGTGAACGGCGGAGACAGCCAATGAACGCTCGGGCACTGCCGGAATATTGCCGGCAAGAGTTGCCTCCACCTCTTTAGCCCGCTCACGTTTGTGATGCTGTTCACGAAGGAGATGTTGGACCTGCTCCGAGGTTACCTTGCCCATTTCTACCAGCACCTCGCCGAGACGGCGCGGTTTTTTCTCACTGGAGGAACGCTGCACTTCAAGGGCATGGTTCACTGCACTGGCCTCGACGAGTCCGGCTTCAATCAACAGTTGCCCTATGGGTTGGCGCATCAGTCCCTGAAGCGCGGACAAATGATTTTCAATGTCGGGCACTTCGATATCGTCTGTCGCTGAAAAACCTGCGATTGCGGCGCGGAGAGCATCGATACTGCGCAAAAAAATCCTCTCGGGGTATTCGGTGTGAAAAAATTCTCCCTGCACGTAACGATTCAGCGACGATTCCAGTGCCATGCACACTCGTTCCGGCTCGCTGAAATCATAAAGGGCAAAACTCTGCTTGAGCCGGTGCAGCAACCGGCTCAATTCTGTCACCCGTTCTAAATCGACTGCGATAAAATCCCAAAGGACAAATTCTTGTTCAGCTGCAATCAGCAGATTCTCTATTTCCCTTAAAAAGGACTCGCGCATTTCGGAGGGCAAGGAGTCTGCAGATCCTTCGCTGCAGCCGGTTTTATCTCCTCCAGATACGGACAGTAAAATCGCCGAAGCCAATGCTCCTGAGGAATTGGCTAAAAGTGCGTCACCTTTTTCTGCCCGCACCAGTGCCAATCCTTGTTCTATAAAAATACAGGCCTCCGCCAATAGGGCAATGTGCCGCGGCGTCAGCAGAAGCGTGCCGGAGCGGACCCTGTCAAGCAGGTATTCCATGGCCTCGGCTGGAGCGGCCAGATAATCGAGACCAAGAAGAGTCCCGGTTCCTTTCACGGAATGAAACAGCCGGAAACAAGAACCCGATACCATGGGGAGAATGTCTTCCCGGTCTGGTTGCGCGACAAGAGCACGAACAAAAGGGTGAGCTTTGCGGACCATCTCCAGGGTTTCAAGGATAAACGCCTCCACAAGTTGCCAATCATCTTCAGATGTCACCGCGCCCTCACCTTTTCTTGCCAGTTCGTGTCTCATGCCGATGATCGGCAACACAGAATGGTACTCTTATTCAGGTAACAACTCAAATTCAGGGCAATCATGGCCCATCCCTGTGCCAAAAAAATGGCGCCCACCGTCATGCATCATGCATACGTCACGCTCTTCCTGGCTGGCCGCATCCGGACGTAAAGAGAGAAGGGCGGCATTGGAGGATCACCCGCGCCACCGGCATGGAATGCTTATTGCTAGGAAGGATCGAACGGCTCCATTCGTGCAGCATGGATTCAGGATTGCCCTCACTGCCTTCAGAAAACACTATGACCAATCGTTATTTCATCATCACCCTGTTGCTGTTTGCTGTCAATCAGTTTTCCGGCACAAATGCGCTGGCTGCGGCGATCCTGAAGACCGTCAACCGCAGCGATGAATCAGCACGGCTGCAGCTTTATCTTCATTTTGACCAGATTCCAGGTTTCCATATCTCGACCAATGGCCGGAGGGTCGATCTGGAGTTGTCAAACACCAATCCAGCTGAGCCCTTGGCATCTCCATCAATCGACGATAAGATGATCAAGACGGTCAAAATGGTTGGAAAAACAACAATGACCCTCTCCTTTTATTTCCGTTATCCCCCGCAAAAGGTGACCACCGAGAGCAGTAAAGAGACCGGGATACTCATACTTGATATTCTACTGGGCAACCAACTGTCTGCTTCCCGTCCGGAGATATCCTCCAAGCTCCAAGGGCTCAAGGCGGTCAAACAGGCTCAATCCGATACTCTTAACCCTGTCAACGTTTCGCCTTTTGCCAAAAACTGGCGTTCATTTTTCACCCAATACGAAACCCCGCTGGAGATTTTCCCTTCTCCCAAACTGCATCTGCCGCCCTTCCCCCTGGCTGCCGCCCTGCCACCACAGACAGTCGCCGAACAATGGCTGCCCGAGGAGATACTGACTCAAGTCAAAGACGGCAAATGGACTCAAGCCTGCATGCTGTTGCGTGAACAAGTGGCTAAGCAACCGGAGGAACAGGTTAAAGAACGCCTCGTTCTGACCTATGCCGAGGCCTTGGTCAGGGCCGGTGAATACCGTGATCCGTATTATCTGCTGCAACGAATCATGTTGCAATATCCTGATGCACTGATATCCAATCTGGCCCATTTTCTTTTGATCTACCTGCAGGCCGAAAGAGGAGATTATATCAATGCTTACTATGAACTTCAGGGCCTGTTGAAAACAATCGGCGATACACCCTTTACCGGATCCTTCAACCTGTTGCTGGCGGAACTTGCAATGATGTCAGGCCATCTCGCCGAAACGGAAAAACTTCTCGCCGACGAGACGGTCACCCGCAACGAATCGCTCAAACATCTACGCCTGTTGCGTCAGGCCGATCTGCTCTCTGTAAAACATCAAAAAGCCAAAGCTTTGACAGCATATTTTGACCTGATCGGCCAAACTCCTCTCGTCAATTCCGATCCGATGTCACTCGCCCGCTTCGCCGATGCTCTCTACGCCGCTCAACGCTATCCTGAGGCCGCCAAACATTACCAGCGGCTTGGCGACCTGCTCAACAATCAACCCGGCCTGGAACTCGCCCTTTTTCGTCTGGCCATGTGCCAACTCCATATTCCGGCCACAGAAAAAAAGGCGCGAATCGATCTGCAGCAGATCCAAAATGCCTTTACCGGAACCCAAGGCGCTGTGCGAGCACTCATCAAACAGACCGATCTGGACTACACCGCCAATAAAATTGCGGCACTTGAGGCAGAAACGATTTATGGAAAATATGCGGTGGAAGCCGAATCGGTAACGCTGCGAGAGGAGGCAGCCTTCAAACAGGCGTTGGTGAATGCGCTGGCAGGCGATGGCGAGGCAAGTGTCAACCAATGTATGGAACTCCTTCGCGGTTTTCAATCCGGTAATCTCCGCACCGAGGCCACGGCTCTTCTGATCCAGCAGCTCCCCGGAGTGATCAAGCGACTGGTTAAAAATGAGGAGTATGTTAAAGCTCTGGTGCTTGCTAAAAAGAACAAGGCTATTTTTTTCCGCGGCTGGCTCGATACCAATCTCCTATACGACATCGCCCGTGCGTACGACAAGCTCGGCATGGCAGACCAGAGTGCTCAGGCCTATCAGTACCTTTTTGAAGTTTCCCCCGAGTCCGACAAGGAAAAGGTCTTTTTGCCTCTTATCCAGGCGCTCTCCGCCTCTGGTCATTATGCGCAAGTCGAGGAATATGCTGACCGTTACCAGCTCCTCTATCCCAAGGGAAACGACTTTCCAGCCATCTTTGCTCTTAAGATTCGTGCCTTGTATGCAAGCGGCCAACTTGAAAAAACCCGTAAACTCCTGACCTCGCAGTCCGGCCCCCGAATACAGGAACTGGAACTCATCAAAGGCCGGATCTTCTTTGAGAACAAAGAATGGCAAAAAGTTATCGATACCCTGTCCCAAACAGGGGTGCAGGAATCCCTTGCACAAAATTCTCTGCTTCTCCCCCTGGCCGAATCCTATTTCCAGACAGGAAAGAATGATCAGGCGGCAATGCTCTTCCAACGGATAATGAAGCAGAAAGAGGGCAGCGAACAGGCCCAATACCGGCTGGCCCAGATAGCGGCCAAGAAGGACGACAAACAGCAGGCGCTTAATCTTTTCAAGGAATTAGCCGAAAAAGGCAAAGACCCCCTGTGGATCAAACTTGCCCGTGAGGAAGCGGCCATTCTCGAATTAGAAAAACGGTGACAGGAACCCTTCCGTCATCGAGGCGAAGTGCAACAATCGGAGAAAACAAATGCCCGGCATCCAGCAATTCGACACAACCATGCAGCTCCTGCAGAAGGTGCTCGACCTTCGCTCCAAAAATCAGGAGATTATAGGCACCAACATCGCCAACGCTGAAACGCCCGGTTATGCGGCGCAATCCTTCAGCTTTGAAAATCAGTTGAAAAGTGCGATGTCAAACAACGGGGTCCACCCGGTGACCACCCAGCCCAACCATATCCCCCTGGGGGCTGGCAGTCTTGAACAGGTCAGCGGCACCGTCACCGCAAAAAAAGAAACCACCGGTATCGGTGACAAAAATACCGTCAGCGTCGATCAGGAGATGATTAAACTCTCTGAAAATGAAATTCTTTATGAGGCTGCCGTGACTATGCTTAACAAAAAATTGTCCATGATCAAATATGCCACCAATGGTGGCGCATAATTTGCTTTAAAAATGACACACCTTAGATCAGGAGTTCCGTATGGATATCTTCACAACCTTTGACATTGCCGCCTCGGGCCTGAAAGCTCAGACCACGAGATTGAATACCATCAGTTCCAATATGGCCAACGCCGAAACCACATCAACCCCGGAAGGCGGTCCGTACAAGAAGAAATCCGTCGTGTTTCAAACGGAAAAACTCCCTTTCAAGCAGCATCTCGACTCCTCTCTCCAAGCTCAGGGACAGGCGCAGGGAGTTAAGGTTGCCAAAATCACCGAAGACGCCAGTCCGCCGCAACGCATCTACGACCCTTCGCATCCGGATGCAAAGGCCGACGGTTATGTGGAGTTGCCCAATGTCAGCGTCTTCAAAGAAATGGTAGACATGATGTCGGCCACTCGTTCCTACGAGGCCAATACCACCACCATCAAATCGGCCAAACGCATGGCCATGAAAGCCCTCGATATCGGGAGATAACAGATGGAAGCGATCCACAACATTGCCCCGCTGCTCAATCCGGTCCAGCCGGCAGCCTCGCCGGTTACCCAGGCAGAGACCTCGTTTGGCGATATCCTGAAAACCATGGTGGCGCAAACCAACGAGCAGCAGCAAAACGCCGATCTGGCCATACAGCAGTTGAACGCCGGCGGGGAGAAAAATCTGCACGAAGCGATGATTGCCATGGAAAAGGCCGACATTTCATTAAGATACACCATTCAAGTTCGGAACAAGGCCATAGACGCCTACCAGGAAGTCATGCGGATGCAGGTCTAATAACTTCCGAAAATGCACTACATTCCGCTTATATTCAAGCAATAACCGAAGCAGGGACGCATCATGGCTGAACAGACGGACGCCACTTCTCAAAAATTGAATAACGGATGGCAAGGACTGGTGGCCACGATAACCGCCTGGCCCTTGTCACGAAAAATCGCGCTGGCTGCAGTGACCGCTGTTACCATTGGCCTGTTCGCCTTGATCATCGTACAGGCGAGGACCGCCGATTACCAGCTGCTGTACGGCAATCTTGCCGAATCGGACGCCTCGGCCGTGGTTGATTGGCTCAAAGGACAGAACGTTCCCTTTCAATTAGCCAACAACGGACACAACATCCTGATTCCGGTAAAAAATGTCTATGAAACCCGCCTGAGCCTCGCAGCGATGGGGTTGCCGCAAGGCGGTGGCGTCGGTTTTGAGATCTTCGACAAACAATCGTTCGCTCTGACTGATTTCGTCCAAAAGGTCAATTATTCTCGGGCGCTTCAAGGAGAACTGTCCCGAACCATCGCTTCGCTCGGACCGGTTGAAACGGCGCGGGTTCACTTGGCGCTTCCAGAAAAACGGCTCTTCAAGGACCAGCAGAAACAGGCTACCGCCTCAGTTATCATCAAACTTGCTCCAGGCAAGCGATTAAGTGATGCCCAGGTCGAAGGTATAGTGCATCTGGTTTCCAGTTCGATCGAAGGACTTGATCCCGGCCAGGTAACGGTGATCGACCAGAACGGCAATGTTCTCTCTCGGTCCGGAGAGAAAGGTTCGACCGGCAATCTTTCTCCTGACCTGTTGGAGTTCCAGTCGCAGGTTGAAAAACGCCTTGAAGACCGGGCCCAGGCCCTGCTCGACAAGTCACTGGGTGCCAAAAACGCCATGGTCCGGGTCAGTGCCAAGCTTGATTTTGCCAAGACCGAGAAAACCGAGGAAAAGTTTGATCCAGAGGAGCCGGTTATTCGCAGTGAGCAGTTGAGTGATGAAAAATCAGGCTCAGAAATCACTGGCGGCGTACCCGGCGTCCAATCAAACCTTGAAGGCAACAATAACCAGGCCGCCGGAGCCAGTCCACCATCAAGTCGATCGCAGCGAACCACCAATTATGAGATCAGCAAGGTGGTGTCAAAAACTATTAATCCGGTCGGCACAGTGAGCAAACTCTCGGTTTCCGTTCTGGTGGCCGACAAGGTAATTCCGGCCAAGGACAAGGAACCGATCAAAAACGAACCCCGGTCGCAGGCGGAACTGAAGGCCCTGGAAACAATGGTGGCCTCGGCTCTTGGCCTTGACACCTCCCGAGGCGACAAAATTGAGGTCACCTCCATGCCTTTTCTCACATCGACAGAAAGTGGTGACGGCGAGGGCATGACCGACAACCGCTTCTATCAGTATATGCCGTTCATTCGCTACGGCCTCCTTGTTTTGGGCGGCATTCTCCTATATTTCTTCCTGATTCGACCGCTTATGAAAACTTTGAGCAGAGACGTCACTCAACACTACAAAACCGTAGAACAGATGGAAGCCGAACAGGCACGCCACGGAAGGACCTCCAGTCGCAGCGGACCCACAGGAGCCGGCTCGCTGGTTGGCGGGTCTGCGTACAAGGCGGCGATGGAATCGCCTCCTGCTGATTCTCTGGAAAAAGTAAAAAAAGGCGTGGACACCGATCCGGTTTTCAGCGCCCATGTCCTGAAAAATTGGATTCATGAGCATAATTAATTCCCAGCGAGAGCCCCGATACGTGCGCTCGAACTATCACCCTTTGCCTGAACAACGGTATCCATGGCAGCAGCGGAAAAACTGACAGGGCTCAAAAAAGCGGCGATTCTTCTCATCTGCCTGGGTGAAGAGGCCGCAACCAAGCTGCTGCGAGAACTGACGGACGAGGAGATCTTCAAGGTTACCCGCTGCATGGCGGATATCGAACATATCCCCGAAGAGATCAAGGTGCGGGTGCTTGAGGATTTCGAACTGGCCGCCGAGGGTCAGGCGGGCCTGGTGGTCAAAGGACAGGAATTCGCTAAAAGGCTGATCGCCGGCACCGGCAACAAAAACAGAGAATCAAGCCTTATGCGGCAGTTTGTTACCGGCACTGAGGCACGCCCACTGGAAACCATTGCCAAGATGCAACCCTCCATGGTTGCAGGACTGCTCGAACGTGAGCATCCTCAGACCCTGGCTCTGGTTCTTTCAACCCAGGCCACTGAACATGCCGGTGCCATCATCGCCAAACTACCCGAGGAAAAACGGGCGGACGTTATCCACCGCATCGCCACCTTGGACACGGTCTCGCCAGCTGTCATCGACCGAATCGAAGAGGCTCTGAGCAAGGAAATCGGCATTGTGGTCGGCGGCCAGGAACAGCGGCAGGTCGGCGGATTGAAGAAGGTCGTCGAAATCCTCGACAGCATGACCAACAACCTCGATTCGGAGATACTGGAGAGCCTGGAGGAAGTCGACCCTGACATGGTCGAGAATATCCGTAAGATGATGTTCACCTTTGAAGATCTTTGCGCCCTCGATGGCCGCGCCATCCAGATGATCCTGCGCGAGGTGAACAACGACTCCCTGACCATGGCCCTGAAAACCGCCTCGGAGGAAATTAAGGAGAAAATATTCGCTAACATGTCATCTCGTGCCGCAAGCATGATCAAAGATGACCTTGAGGCCATGGGCCCGGTTCGGCTCTCCGAAGTCGAAACCATGCAGCAGACCATTGTCAAGATTGCCATGAAACTTGAGGAAGAAGGCAAACTGGTGCTGGGTAAGGGTGGCGGCGATGAGTTCGTCTAAGGTCTTCAAAAAAGATCCTCACTTCACCGCGACGCCCCTTGTCCGCCGTAATATTGCACCGGCAAGGAAGGAATCACAACCGCATTCCACCGACGATACACACCGGTCTTCACCCGACAGCACCAACCCGTCAGCAGGAGAGGAATATCGGGCTGTTCCACCCGTCCCTCAGGCCGAAACTGAAGCCGATACAGAAGCACCGATTGACATTGAAGCCATCCGGCTGGATGCCTACAATCAGGGGAAGGCCGATCTGGCGGCTCAGTTTCAGATGGAATTTCAGCACACCATCGCCGCCTTCGCCGAGGGCTGTCAAAAAATCGACATCCAACGCAAACAATTACTCCAGCAGAGCCGAGGCGACCTGATCAACCTGATCATTCTCCTCAGCGAAAAAATCCTTGGCCAGGAGTTGGCCACACCGCGGAACATTATCGCCTCCACCCTGCAATCCGCACTGGAACAGGCCATTGAGAGCGAAGAGTATTATCTCACCATTCACCCCGAAGATCTCGCTTTTGCCGAAGCCAAGGTTCCCGAAGTCATTGCCGCCATCCGCGGTCTGGAGCGTATCGTCTTCAAGACCGACGGCAGCATGACCAGGGGCGGATGCCTGCTGGAGTCATCGACCTGCACGGTGGACGCTACCATCGAAACACAATTGGCCAGCATGAAAGAGTTTTTGGCGGATCAACCTATCTTTCTGCCAGTTTCCGACATCAATGAGACAGCATCCATCCTGCGGACCACAGACGAACCAGACACTGAGGTTTAAGCCGTCACCGGCCTCCAGCGGATTCTCCCGCCTCACCGTTGCTGACCAGTGGATGCCGTCAGCGCTTGCAGCACCTAGCCGGGCAGATTTCCTGCGCTCTTGAGCAACCGAGACCAAAATATGTTGACCATTTCAGAACCTGATGCAATCTTTTTCCCCCATACGGGTCTACGGCAAGGTCCATCGTATCGTCGGTCTGGTTGTCGAAGGCTCCTGCGCCCGTTCCTCCATCGGCTCCCTCTGTGAAATTTTACCCCTCCAAGGTGGAGATATTATTCCGGCCGAGATTGTCGGTTACAACAATAACCGGGCGCTGTTGATGCCGCTGGGTGAACTGCGAGGCTTGGGCCCCGGCAGCCTCATCCGGGTGAAAAAGGATCAGGCCACCATCAGCGTCGGCGAGGCACTCCTTGGGAGGGTTATCGATGGCATGGGGCACCCCCTTGACCAAGGACCGCCCCTCTATCTTCCCCATGAAAAAGCTCTCTATTCCCTGCCGCCAGGACCGATGCAACGTGACGCCATTACCCGCCCGCTCGACCTCGGTATCCGGGCGATCAACGGCCTGCTGACCTGTGGCATTGGTCAGCGGATGGGCATCATGGCTGGTTCAGGCGTAGGAAAAAGCGTGTTGCTCGGCATGATGGCCAAGTACGCAAAGGCAGATATCAATGTGATCGCATTGATCGGTGAGCGTGGCCGCGAGGTCAAGGAATTCATCGAACGCGACTTGGGCCCAGAAGGATTGGCGCATTCGGTGATCGTGGCTGTCACCTCGGATCAATCGCCTCTCCTGCGCATGCGGGGGGCCTTTGCCGCCACCGCCATTGCCGAATACTTTTCGCAACAAGGGAAGAATGTGCTGCTGATGATGGATTCGATCACCCGGTTCGCCATGGCCATGCGCGAAATCGGGCTTTCCATCGGCGAACCGCCCACGACCAAGGGCTATACCCCAAGCGTCTTTGCCACCCTGCCCAAACTGCTTGAGCGTGCCGGCAATTTCCAAAATCAGGGTTCGATCACCGGCCTTTACACTGTTCTGGTCGATGGCGACGACCTGACCGAACCGGTCGCGGACTCGGTGCGCTCTATCCTCGACGGCCACATCGTGCTTTCGCGAAGCATCGCAGCCAAAAACCATTACCCGGCCATCGACGTGATGATGTCGACCAGCAGGGTCATGCGCGATATAACCACAGCCAGGCATCGTGAACTGGCCGGTAAGGCCCGCAGCGTCATGGCCATATACCGGGAATCTGAGGACCTGATCAATATCGGTGCCTACGCATCCGGCAGCAACAAGAAGATCGACTACGCCATCTCCCGCATCGATGCCATCAACACCTTTCTCACCCAGGAATTCGACGATTCCTCCAGCCTTGAGCAAACGATCACCGACATGGGCGAGTTAGTCAGCGACCGGGAAGTCACCGACAGAAGAAGACCGGGGCGCAAGGGCTTTGATCGAAGGAAAACCGATCAGGCCGGGGATGAAGGCTGATGAAACCCTTTACCATGCATGCGGTCCTCAAATACCGCAAACAACTCGAAGATTCTGCCCGGCAGCACCTCTATCAAGCCCTGGAAGACGAGGCACGGCTGCAGGGGGCGCTCTTTGAAGCCGAGGCGGAACTGACTGAACTGTATAGCGACCTGCAGTTTGACAAGAACCAGGGAACGACGGTCGACCGGCTGCTACTTTTTGACTACCGGATCGAACTGGTTAAACAGCAGGTTGAACTGCGCCAGGAAGAGCTGAATAAACAACAGGTGCAAGTCGTCAACAAAAGACATTTACTGGTCAAGGCAAGTAAAAACCGGAAAATTATGGAAAAGATGCAAGAGCAACAGAATGCGGCCTACGAGAAATTTCTCGAAAAAAAGGAGCTTGTCATGCTCGATGAAATCGCTGTGCTCTCCCATGAGCGAAAACAGCGATAAGCCCATTGCCAGGCCACAGTAACATCGTTCAACCTCATAGCAAACACACCAACAGAGGGCGTGTCATGAAAATACATTTTTTCCTCACCTGCGTTTTGGTCCTTTTCTCCCTGCCATTAGCTCTGGCCGAGGAAAAGGCTGCAAATAATCCTGCTGCGGCCGCGCAAGAAAAACAATACGGCTCGGTTGAAGAGCGGCGGATCATGGAACCCCTGCAGGCTGCCGGCGTTCCTTTTGCCCGCGAACGGGAAGACCTGGAGAACAAGAAAAAGGAACTAAAGAGAATGGAGGTCGAGGTCGATAAGAAAATCGAACAGCTCAACCAACTCCGGGTTCGGATCGAAAAGCTCCTGGAACAAAAGGATGCGGAAGAGCAAAAACGGATAGAAGAACTCGCCAAAGTCTACGAGAAAATGACTGCAGAAAAGGCCGCTATCCTCATGGGAACGGTCGAGCAGCAACTGGCGATCTCCATTCTGGCAAAAATGAAAACCAAGTCCGCCGCCAAAATCCTCAACAATATGGAACGGGAAAAGGCGGCCAAACTGACAACCGCTTTCCCAACCTTGGATACCCGATAATCCGCATGCAAGTTTCCTGTGTTCCCGTCGATATGATGCCCGCTGGCCCTCCGGCCGCACCAGCATCCGCCCCAGCAGGACAAGAAAGCCTTTTTGCATCCCGCCTGAAGACAGCAACCGAAAAACAATCATCCGGCCTGCCAATTGAAGCCCCCGGCAACCAAGCCGACAATGCCCCTGACGGCGAACAAGCTTCCGCCACAGACCATGTTGAACGCACTGAGGGGCAAAGAAAAACAGCAACACCGGAGATGAGCCTAAACGGATCGGCAGGGGCTGCGCTTCTGCAGCCGGCGACCGCCCCGAATGCTGAGGTAACCATCGTTGACACACTTGCAGCATCAGGTGGAAATCTCTCCGCCCTCCAGAGGAACGTGGAGACCAGCCTATACGGCTTAGCCGAAACCGCGCTCCAACCTGCTGCGGTGGGCTCGAAGGTCGAACTAACACCCATCGCAGGCGACTCAAACGTAGGTTTTTCTTCTGCCCTGGTCAGCGAATCTGCTGTGGCCAAGATGCTCGGCGCCCTGACAACAACCGAAGCACCCGCTGGTCCGCAAAAAAATTCTGCAGCCCTTGCAACCCAACCGGCGGAAGGGACACAGCCAGCCATTTCTCCAGGTAACTTAGAGGCCACCGTGGCACAAACGCCTGCCGCGGCTTTTGCTCCTTTAGGGCAAAGCGCACTCATTTCGGGTCAATCCACGATTTCCGACAGCGAAACCAGTGCCTTTCACTTTGAAAATTCCTCTCAAGCTGCCGCCAACACGACAACAGCTATGACCTTGCAGGCTAGCCCCACCATCGCTGAGGCTCAAAGGGACGCCACCCTCCCCCTGGTGCATTTAACAGGGTCACTCACCGGCAACATGCCAGAAACTATGACCTTGCAGCCAGCTTCAACCTCGCAGGGTAACACCGCCATCGCTGTGGCTCAAAGGGATACCACCCTTCCCTTGCCCCAATTAAACGTCTCACTAGCTGCTGACTCAAACCAGGCTGCCGATCTGACACCCCAACAAATCGCCAATACCTCACCAGCTAACCCCATTCCTGTCGCTGTTCAAGAAAATGGACAGGTTCAGAACGGTCCCCTGATTGTCCAGAATCAATACGGCCAGAACATTACCATCTATCAGACAGGGGAAACCGAAGAAGAGACGGTAAACGTAAGCAGCACAGACAAAACAAATTTGCCAGTGTCGGAAAGCCGGCATTTGGATGTCAACAGTAATTCCATCCGTTCCCATCTTCCCAACGGCACGTCTCCAGAGACAACGGCAGAAGGAGACGATCGACAACAGGACACTTTGACAAAAAGTCGGCAGCAGGAAGCGATTAAATTCACAGAATCGACAAGGGAGGGTGTGGTCAGTGACGACCAACTGATGTCCCTAAAAGGGCAATCAAACCTTAACCCGGATAACCAACCGCTGCTCTTTGCCCTTCAACGCAACAACGGCCAAGTTTCAGCCAGCACTGCAACCATGGATTCAGCCTCATCCCGCCTTCCAGCCGGATCGACCGTACCCGAAACAGCAGTGGTCGATCAGATGATCGCCCAGCTTGCAACAAACAAACGCCTTGAAAGCGGCACCGTCAATCTCAAGCTCCATCCCCAGGAACTGGGTGAATTACGCATGGAAATCAGGGTGGAGCAGGAAAACATCAAGGCCCATATCATTGCCCAAACACCCCAGGCCCAGGAGATGATCGATCGCCATATGCCCCGATTGCGCGAAGCCCTTGAGCAGCAGGGGTTGAATCTTCAGCATATGGAGGTGACCGTTGCCGCCCAAGATACAACTGGAGGCGAAACCTACCAGGAAAGGAGCGCCTGGCAGCAGCCCAACCCTTCCCGCCATCACAGCGCCTCCGACCAGCCGATCTTCACCCTGGAAACCGATGAAAACAGCAGCGAGAATCACTCCCTTGCCACTACCCTCAGTGTCCTAGCCTGAAGCCAGGAGGAACGCATGACAGCTATAGCCGGACTCAATAACGCCGCCGACTTCGACCACCGATCCGAAGACAACTTCGAAAAACAAGGCCTTAGGACAGGACCAGTTTCTTACCCTGCTGGTTGCCCAGTTAAAGAACCAGGACCCCCTCAACCCGACCGATGCCACGGAGTTCACCTCCCAGTTAGCGCAGTACAGCCAATTGGAGCAGTTGTTCAACCTCAACGATTCGATGGATAAGTTGTCATCGGCCCAGAACAACTCGGAGCGGCTCTCTGCCCTGAGCCTGATCGGCCAGGATGTGGTTGTCGAAGAGAGCGAATTCTCGCTCGGGGCCGAACCCGTGCAGATCGGCTACAAAGTGGACGGTACGGCCACTGATGCCAATCTGCTGATTAAAAACAAATCCGGGAAAACCGTGGCCACCCTTTCGGCAAAGGATCTCTCGGAGGGCAACCATTACCTCACCTGGGACGGGAAGGATAGCAGTGGTAACACCCTGACTCCAGGAAAATATTCCATCACCATCGATGCCGGAAGCGCAGACGGAACAAACGCCACCGTCGCCCCCCTGGTGCGGTCGGCGGTAACCGGCATCGATTTGAGCGGCACAGAACCAAAAATAGTCACCGAGTTGGGAGAATACAAAATATCTTCCATCCACGGCGCTTACAACAGCAAACAGAGTTACAACCACCGGCAAGTCCGGTTAAACGATCGACGGCCTCTCATGCCGCTGCCCCAAGCACGACCTTTTTCCCTCATCACCGCCGAAGGATCGGCAATCAGCAGGGTAAGAGGAAAAATATCTCTGAGCAACGGATGGCGCGGGGATAATTGAGGAGAGACAAACGATGCAAACAACAACTTCACGGTTGCTGTTCATCGCTCTCCACCGACTCTTCACCATCAATTATCCAATTTTCACCAACCACGCAGGAGGTTGTCATGGGCATTCAAAGTGCAATGTACAGCGGAGTCAGCGGACTCAACACCAATTCCCAGTCCATGAGCGTCATCGGCAACAATCTGGCCAACGCTAACACCATAGGATTCAAAGGCTCTCGCAGCGTCTTTTCCGACCTTCTGTCGAGCAACGTCTCCGGTTCCGGCGGTAACTCCCAGGTCGGCCGCGGCGTTGGCCTCTCGTCTGTTGACAGTATTTTCAGCCAGGGAACCTTTGAAACCACCTCTTCGGATACCGATGTCGCCATTGAGGGCAGCGGATTCTTTGTCCTCAAGGAAGTGGGCAACGACACCTCCTTCTACAGCCGGGCCGGCGCCTTCCGTTTCGACGACAAAGGCTATTTGGTCAATCCTGAAGGCCTTCGGGTGCAGGGCAAGGAGTTTGATCCTATCAACAACACTGAACTGCTCCCCTCTGATCCGGTCGATATCCAGGTGGACAACGTCGGCCTGATTCCGGGTAGCGCCACGACTGAAATCACTTTCACCACGAACCTGGATGAAAACTCGGATGTCATCGCTGGTGGCGCGGCCGGCATTGATCCTGCTGACAAGGCCACATACAACTATTCAGCTTCCTCCCAAATCTTTGACTCTCTAGGAGAATCCCATCTGATCTCTGTGTATTGGTGCCTTACCAATGATCTTGCCAACACCTGGGAAGCCGCCTATACCATCGACAATGATCCGGCATCCATTGCCACCGTGCCAGCGATGACTCCACCCCTGACATTCAACAATATGGGGCAACTCCAGGATATCACAGGCGACGGCAAACCCGATCCGGCGACCGTGACGATCCCTTTGCCCGCATGGAGCAACGGCGCCGCCGCCTCCACTATCGACCTCAGCTTCAACTGCACCCAATACAACAGCGAATCGATCGTCATTGGACAGGACCAAAACGGCTACGGTGCCGGCGAACTGACCAACGTAACCATCAATGGCGAAGGAACAGTCGTCGCCTCATATTCCAACGGTCGCCAGATCAACATCTCCCAATTGGTGCTTGCCAAATTTCAGAATCCAGGCGGCCTGGAACTGGCCGGTTCCAACCGCTACATTGCCTCGAAAGATGTCGGCACCATCCGGGTCGGTCTGCCTGGACCGGAGTTGGGCAAGATTTTCACCAACTCCCTGGAGCAGTCAAATGTTGACATGAGTCAAGAATTTGTCAAAATGATCACAATCCAGCGCGGCTTCCAGGCCAACTCGAAAATCATTACCACCGTCGATGAGATGTTGGGGGAATTGATTAACCTCAAACGTTAACCAGAGTCATTTTTCCGACACACGACTCCATTGACCCTGCTGTCAATGGAGTCGTTTTTTTTTGCAGAACCCGTCCGCTTGTCCCCGCTTAAGAACATACACCCGGCTTCGTCAGTTCGACTCCTCCCTCTTGGCATTTTACTTGCATCCTCGCTGATAACAGACCAACCAGCGATCCCATCCCCTTCTGAAGGGTACGGATCGAAAAGGAAACGATTATGGCAGAAAAGACTGAGAAAAAAGAAGAACAGGATAAAGGCGGCAAGAAGAAGCTGATCGTCATTATCGCGGTCGCCTTGATTCTCCTGCTGGCCGGGGGTGGTGGCGGTTATTATTTCCTCGTTCTCAAACCGCAGAAGGAGGAGATGAAGCGCAAGCAGGAAGAGGACAGTAAGGCTGCCGCCCTGATCAGGGCAGTTCCAGAGGAATCGAAAATAGGGCCGATGGTTGAGATCAAAGAGTTTGTTGTCAACATTATCGGCACAGATGCGGCTCATTATGTCAAGGCTTCGCTCTCGCTGGAGTTGGACAAAGACAGCACCATGGAGGAGGTCACCAAACGGATGCCGCAGATACGGGACGCCATCCTCCTGCTCATCGGCAACAAGACTTTTGAGGAATTGCAGGATATCCAGGGCAAAAACCAGGTCAAGGCCGAGTTGAAGAGTAAGATCAATTCGTTTCTTAAAACCGGCAAGGTCAGCAACATTTACCTGACCGATTTCGTCGTGCAGTGAGCCTTGTGGAACCGATACTCACCCGAGAAGAAATAGCCGACCTGCTCGCGGCGATCAAAGCAGGCAAGATTTCGACCGATCTGGTCGAGAGCAGCCAGCCTCGATCGAGACATAATCTCGTTTCCGCAGAGGTCGATCTGTTCAGGACCTACGAGCGCAGCCGGATCAGCGGCGAAATGCGCATTCCCAACCTGGACATCATTCTGGACAGTTTTACCCGCAAATTTTCCACCAGTCTGACCAACACGATGCAGCGCAATTTTGTAGTTGAGCGCGAAGAAATTGCCACCACCGATTTTCAGCAGAGTTTGGCTGATCTCAAAAGCCAGGGGGCAGCGGGTATTTACAGTGTTTCCCCCCTCAAACACGGCTGTTTGTTTCATTTCGATACGCTCATGGCCTTCACCATGCTGGAGATCATGCTCGGCTCGTCGCAGTCCAGCGAATCGCTCGCTCTTGATCGCAATCTGACCACCATTGAGATCGCCATCCTCAAAACCATCATGACCGACATCTGCAATGAACTGCAAAACGCGATGCGGCCGGTGGTCGAACTAGCGATCCATCTCTCCAAGGTGGAAAACAATTTTCGCCTGGTCAATATCGTCGAGCCGGAAACCGAGGTCCTGGTCACCCGGTTCAACATTCGCCTGGCCGGTGAACTCTGCGGCCAGATGCGGTTGATCATTCCCTACCTCACCCTCGAACCGCTGCGGGATAAATTCAAGGCCTTGGCCACCATCTCACAGGCCGCCACCACATCCTGGTCCGACATCATTGCCCATGAGGCACTGGAAATGGAAAACATGGTTATTGCCCGTTCCGGACAGATCAAGATGACTATTCGCGCAATTCTTGATCTCCAGCCCGGCGACATTATCGACCTGCACTACAACCCCGACCAGCCGTTAACGGTCATGGTCGAGGATCAACCGCTCTTTCTTGCCGTTGCCGGCGAGAGAAACGGCAAAAAGGCCTTTCACGTCACCGGCCGTTACAGCAACCGATTAGGAGGAATCCATGGCGGCACCTGATGCTTCTGGAAACGCAGAGGTCCAACACCTTAAACCCTGAGGAAACAGCTGCCCTGCTCAAGGAAAACCAGCATGAACCTTCGAACCGCAACGGCCAAAGCAGCCTGGGCCGGGAAATGGAATTTCTCTACGACGTGCCGCTCCAGGTTTCGGTCGAAGTCGGACGGGCGCGTATCCTGCTGAAGGACCTCTTGCAGATGGGCGAGGGTTATGTAGTCGAACTCGACAAACTGGCCGGCGAGCCGCTGGATCTGTACGTCAACTCCCGGCTCATCGCCAGAGGCGAGGCGGTCAAGGTGGGCGACAAATTCGGCATCAAACTGACCGAGGTGGTCAGTCAATCGGACCGGATCGAAAACCTGGGCTGACCTATGCCGGCGATCTGCTTCCTTCTCTTCACCTTGTTCCCGGCGTTGGCTTGGGCCGCCGAACCGCCAACCATGTCCTCGGCCGTACTGCAGACCGCCTGGGCACTGCTGCTGGTCGTCGGCCTGATTCTTGCCATCTACGGGTTGTCAAAAAAAAAGTTGCTGCTGGGCAAGATTGGCGGCAACGCCATTAAAATCATCGAATTGCGCCCGCTGCAGCCAAAATCGACCCTGGCCTTAGTGGAGGTTCGCGGCCGGGAATATCTCCTCGGCATCAGCACTGGCTCCATTCACCTGCTGGCCGATCTATCCAGCGAGAACGGCAAACAGCCCACTGATTTCCCCACTCTCCTGGCGGAACAGGAATGAACCGGATCACCCTCTGCCTCGGCCTGTTCCTGCTGCTCGCACCGGAACTCGCTTCGGCGGTCAACCTGCCCACCCTCTCGCTCGGCATCAAAGAGGCGAACACCCCGACCGAGGTTTCGACCGCGCTTCAGGTGTTGCTCGTCCTGACCATTCTCACTGTGGCCCCGGCCATTTTGCTGATGACCACGGCCTTCACCCGTATCATTATCGTCCTCGGATTTGTCCGCCAGGCCATGGGCACCCAGAATACACCGCCCAACCAGGTGCTGCTCGGACTGGCTCTGTTTCTCACTTTTTTCGTCATGGCGCCGACCTTCAACAGCATCAATAACCAGGCCCTGCAGCCCTACATGCAGGAAAAGATCACCCAGCAGCAGGCCCTGGAACGTTCGCTTGAGGTGATGCGCGAATTCATGTTTTCCCAGGTACAGGAAAGCGAGCTGCAACTGCTCATCGACATCACCAAGGAAGAACAGCCCGCCAATAAAAAAGAGGTTTCGTCGACGATCCTCATTCCCGCCTTCATGCTCTCGGAACTGAAACGCTCCTTCCAGATGGGTTTCATGATCTATGTCCCCTTCCTGGTGATCGACATGCTGGTGGCCTCGGTGCTGATGTCCATGGGCATGATGATGCTGCCGCCCGTTGTCATTTCCCTGCCCTTCAAACTGCTGCTGTTCGTCCTCGTTGACGGCTGGCAGTTGGTTGTCGGTTCTCTGATGAAAAGTTTCGGCTGAATCATAACCCACTTGCCCCCTCGAGGAACGCCATGACACCGGAGGCCGTCATCCATATCGGCAAAAAAGCCGTTGAAACCGTTCTGCTCACCTCGGCCCCCATGCTGCTTGCCGCCATGGTGATCGGTCTGGTGATCAGCATCTTCCAGGCCGCCACCCAGATCAACGAACAAACCATGACCTTTATCCCCAAGATCGTCGCGGTCTTTGTCACCCTGCTGATTTTCGGCCCCTGGATCATGGACCTGCTGATCACCTTTACCACCGGCATCATTACCCAGATCGCCACTGTGGGCCGATAAGGTTTCGTCCAGAGCGCGCCCATGGACCTGCCGTTCGTTCCGTTGCAGCAGTTCCAGGATTTCCTCCTCTGCCTGGCCCGGGTCTTTGCCCTGATCGCCGCCATTCCCGCCTTTGCCGGCAGCCAGATCGCCGGTCGGATCAAGATCGGCCTGGCTGTCATGACCAGCCTGCTGCTTTTCCCGGCCATGGCCCCCTATACCCCCAAGGTGGCCTTTACCCTGACCGGATTTGGTCTGCTGATTGTCAACGAGGTGCTGCTGGGCGTCATGATCGGCCTGGTGACCCAAATGGTTTTTGCCGCAATCAGTTTCGGCGGCACGGTCATCGGCTACCAGATGGGCTTTGCCGCCGCCAACATCTTTGACCCCCAAACCACCCAGCAACTGTCGCTCATGAGCCAGTTCGTCAACATCCTCGCCCTGCTCGCCTTCCTTGCCATGGACATGCACCATTTCTTTTTCCGTGCCATCGTCGAATCCTACAGCCTCCTGCCCCCGGGTTACCTCGATTTTTCCCAGGGCGCGGTCCAGGAACTGATGCGCCTAGCCAGTCACATGTTTGTTCTCGGGGTCAAATTCAGCGCCCCGATCCTGGCCCTGCTCCTGATCACCAACCTGGTTCTTGGCATCCTCGCCCGGGTCTTTCCCCAGCTCAACGTCTTCATGCTTTCCTTTCCGCTCAACATCGGCATCGCCTTCCTTGTCATCGGGTTGACACTGGGCGGCACATTTTCCGTTCTGCGCCGTGAATTTGACACCATGGGAGAGAATATCCTCAACATCATGCATTTACTCAAATAATTTCGCATCAGTCCTTCCCTGTTTCCAAGCTGACCAACTGTCATGCTCCCTGTTTTCAGGTCTGCTATTTGCAAAAATACTCTACAATTAAGACTGCAGCATACATGCAGCTGACAGCCTCGCTGATAAACCGTCATTCGTGCCAACGAATGCCAACTCACAGTTGTTCACCATGGCCGAAGAAAACAGTTCCGGAGAACGGACCGAAACCCCATCGGCGAAACGCCGAGCCGATTTCCGAAAAAAGGGCCAGGTCGCCCAGAGCCGCGAAGTGCAGACCGCAGCCATGTTCACCCTGCTGCTGTTGTTCTGGATGTTCTTTGCCCCTATCTTCTGGGAGCAACATCCGAGAAACGATCACCGCCATCTGGCAAACCAGCGGCGAATACGCGATCACCCCCAGCTCGCTGATGCAACTGGCCTACTTATCTCGGCGCCAGCCTGGCCAAGGCCTCTGGCGCCGCTCTTCCTGGTGGCCCTGGTTGTTGGTTTTTTCGCCACCTTTCTCCAAATTGGCTGGCTCTTCACCACCCAGCCGCTGCATTCCCGATCTGGCCAAACTCGATCCGATCAAGGGAATGGCCCGGTTCATCTCCAAACGCTCCCTTGTTGAGGTCATCAAATCCCTGCTCAAAGTTGGGTTGATCGGCTGGATCGCCTACAAGACCGTGCTGGCCGAATTTGACCAAGCCCTGCTTCTCACCGAAATGCCGATCGATGAGACTATCCTCTACCTGGCTAAAACCGCCACCCTGGTTATGGCCAAGGTAGCGGCAATTATGATTGCGCTCGCCATCCTCGACTACGCTTTTGTCCGTTGGGAGATGGAGGAAAAAATGAAAATGACCAAGCAGGAACAGAAGGAGGAAATGAAGGAGACAGAGGGCGATCCGCATCATCAAGTCAAAAATCCGTTCCATCCAGCAGCAAATGGCCCGACGACGGATGATGGCCGCTGTGCCCAGTGCTGATGTGGTCATCACCAACCCTACCCATATTGCCGTGGCCCTCAAATATGAGGCCGGCAAGATGGAGGCCCCCGTCGTTCTGGCCAAAGGACAGGAACTGGTTGCGGAAAAAATTCGTGAAATCGCCAGGGAACACCATATCCCCCTGGTTGAGAACCCGCCAGTGGCAAGGTTATTGCATTCTAAAGTTGAGGTGGGGCAGTCGATCCCGGATGAACTGTTCAAGGCCGTGGCGGAAATTCTGGCCTATGTCTATTCGTTAAAAGGTAAGAGATAATGGAAGCAACAGGGGTGCAAACGCTGTTTGGTCGGGTTCGATCGATAGACCTGCTGCAGCAAAGCAATATCATGGCCTCGCTCGGGCTGATCGGCATCCTCATGCTGATGATCGTCCCCCTGCCGGCCATGATTCTTGACCTCTGCCTTTCACTCAACATTACCATCGCCATCCTCATCCTGATCATCAGTCTCTACACGGAAAAAGCGGTTGAATTTTCCATCTTCCCTTCCATCCTCCTGGTCACCACGCTCTTCCGCCTCTCCCTCAACGTCGCCTCGACCCGGCTGATTCTCCTCCACGGCAACGAGGGCATGCATGCGGCCGGTTCGGTGATCGAGGCCTTTGGCCAGTTCGTGGTCGGCGGTTCCTATGTGGTCGGCCTGGTTATTTTCATTATCCTGGTGATTATTAACTTTATCGTCATCACCAAGGGCGCTGGCCGCATCGCCGAGGTGGCAGCCCGTTTTACCCTTGATGCCATGCCGGGCAAACAGATGGCGATCGACGCCGATCTCAATGCCGGTCTCATCGACGAAACCACGGCCCGCAGACGGCGCGAAGAAATCTCCAATGAGGCCAATTTCCACGGAGCCATGGATGGTGCCTCTAAATTCGTCCGTGGCGATGCCATTGCCGGCATCATCATCACCATGATTAACATCGGCGCCGGTTTCATCATCGGGGTGCTCCAGAAAGGCATGCCGCTTGCCGAGGCCGCAAAAAATTATACCATTCTCACCGTCGGCGACGGCTTGGTCGCCCAGATACCAGCCCTGATCATCTCCACCGCCGCCGGTATGCTGGTCACCCGCTCCGCCGGCCATGAGGATTTCGGCGCCGAACTCAAAAACCAGTTCACGCGCTACGCCAAAGCCCTGTGGGTGGTGGCGGCGATTATTCTCGGTTTTTCCTTCATCCCCGGCATGCCCTTTTTCCCCTTCCTCGTTATTTCCTGCTCTCTTGCCTACACCGCCTATCGTCTTGACAAGGCAGAGGCCGCCAAACAACTTGAAGAAGCTGTGGTCGAACGGCCGCAGCCGGTGGTCAAGCCGGATCAGGATTACGAAAAGATGCTCAACGTCGACCTGATCGAACTCGAGGTCGGTTACGGCCTGATTCCCTTCGTCGATGCCGCCCAGGACGGCGAACTGCTCACTCGCATCCAGTCGATCCGCAAGCAGTTCGCCTTGACCAGCGGCTTTATTGTGCCGCCGGTCCACATCAAGGATAACCTGCAGCTCAACCCGAACCAATACACCCTCAGCCTGAAAGGGGTGAATGTCGCCACCGCCGAGATGATGCCCGGCTACTACATGGCCATGGACCCCGGCCTGGTGACCGAGACCATCAAAGGGCTACCGACCAGAGAGCCGGCCTTTGACCTGCCGGCCCTCTGGATCACCGAAGACAAACGGGAACGAGCCCAGATCGCCGGCTACACTGTGGTCGACTGCATCACCGTCATGGCCACCCACATCAGCGAGTTGATCAAGAAACATGGCCATGAACTGCTCGGCCGCCAGGAGACCCAAACCCTGCTCGACAATCTGGGCAAAAGCTATCCCAAGCTGGTCGAGGAGCTGGTGCCCCATGTGCTCAATCTGGGGAATATCATGCGGGTTCTGCAGAATCTGCTGCGCGAGGGCGTCTCCATCCGCGACCTGCGCTCCATTCTGGAAACCATGGCTGACTACGCGCCCATGACCCAGGACACCGATATCCTCACCGAGTACGTCCGTCATGCCCTGTCACGATCGATTTCCGCGGCCCACATTCAGAACGACGGCGTCATGCCGGTTATCACCATGGACCGTAAGGTGGAAGAGACCATACAGACCGCCATCCAACACCGTGAGCGCGGCAGCTACCTGGCCCTGGAGCCGAAAACGGCGCAAAAAATCCTGGACAACCTCAGCGCCATGCTCACCTCGTTCACCGGCGGACAGCAGCCGGTGCTGCTGGTGCTGCCCCAGATCCGGCCGCATGTTCGCCGCCTGACCGAACGCTATTTCCCCAACCTTTCGGTGTTGTCACATAACGAGATCACCTCGCAGATCCGCATACAATCAATCGGAACGGTGACCATCAATGCAAGTTAAGGTCTTTGAAGCAAAAGACATGGCCACGGGCCTGAAAATGGTCAAAGAAGCACTGGGACCGGATGCCCTCATCCTCTCGACCCGCCCCATCCGCAGCAGCGGCAAATTCGGTATGATCGGCAAGCCCATGATGGAGATTACCGCCGCTGTCGATAATGCCTGGCAGGAGCCGGAAACAGCGCCGGAACCTGCTCGCCCCAGTTCGCGACGCCTGTGGGCGGCCCAACCGCCGGAGCCGATTGAACGCCAACGCGACCTTTCCTACGAGGATATCTGGGTCCGGAACGAACCGGAACGACCGGCGATCGCACCGTATTCTCGCCGTGAACCGGCACCGGCCGGCCAGGATATCCACAACGAACTGGCCGAACTACGAACACTTGTCAAGGGACTGTCCAACCGGATCACCGGTCTTGACTCCCCAAGCCTGCGCACACCTTACGTTGAACCGGAATTTACCGCTCCCTCTGGAAACAATGGCATGACTGATCCGGTCACCGGGTTCCTCACCGGTTACGGTATCAACCAGGAAACAGCCCAGGTTGTGGCCAGATTCACCCGCGATACTATCGAAAAGACACACAATCTCGACAGTTCTGATTTAACCGCCATTCTCAAGGCAGCCATCGCCCGTCTGTTTACCACGGAAAAACTGCTCGGCGGCCCGTTGACCCGGCAGCGGCGTATCAGCCTGATCGGTCCCACCGGCGTCGGCAAGACCACCACCCTTGCCAAGATCGCAGCCCATTACCTCAGCCGCTACGGAGGCCGCATCGGCCTGATCACCATCGACACTTACCGCATCGCGGCCGTTGAGCAGATCAAGGTCTACGGCGAGATCATGCGGTTGCCGGTGGAAGTGGTGATCAATCCCCGCGAGTTGGAACAGGCCCTGGAAAAATTTCGCGACTTCGACCTGATCCTCATCGACACCGCCGGCCGCAGCCCGAGAAACGGTCTCGACATTCAGGAACTGGCCGCCTTTCTCCGGCCGCAATTGGGGATCGAAAACAATCTGCTGCTGTCTGCAACCACTAGGGAACGTGAGATCGAAGAGACCATCCGCCGTTTTTCGATCCTGCCGATCAGCAATTTCATTTTCAGCAAAATCGATGAATGCGACCAATTGGGCGTGCTTCTCAACATCCACTATAAAAATGACACCCCGATCTCCTTTCTCACCAACGGCCAGAGGGTTCCGGAGGACCTGCTCATACCTTCGCCGACGGATATCGCAGACCTTATCATGAATGACCACGGGAACCTGACGCATGGCTGACCAAGCATTACAACCCACAGATCAGGCAGGCACCTTGCGGGCCATGAACATCCCGGAGACAGCTGCGGAAAGGTTCGGGCAGACGACCACTACCCGGGTCTTCTCCATCACCAGCGGCAAGGGCGGTGTCGGCAAGACAGCCGTCGTCGCCAACCTGGCGGTGCTGCTCGCCCGCATGGGCAAACGCGTCCTCATCCTTGACGCCGACCTCGGCCTGGCCAACATCGATGTCGTCTTCGGGTTGGCGCCGGGCCATAATCTCAACCACTTCTTCACCGGCGAACATGGATCTGGAGGCGATTCTCACCGACGGCCCGGAGGGCATCAAGATTCTGCCGGCCGGCTCCGGCGTCCAGCGCTTTACCCGACTTGATTCCCGGCAGAAGATGCGACTCCTGGAAGCGCTCGACACGATGAACAACGATTTTGATTTCGTTCTCATCGACACCGAGGCCGGCATTTCGGAGAACGTCACCTATTTCAATACTGCGGCCCAGGAAATTCTGGTCGTCACCACGCCGGAACCAACCGCGATCACCGATGCCTATGCCCTGATGAAGCTGCTTTCCAACCAGTACCACGAAAAACACTTCAACCTGATCGTCAATTTTATCAAGAATGAGGAAGAGGCCCTGGATGTCTATCGCAAACTCACCATGGTGGCCAACCGCTACCTGGACATATCGATTGACTATATCGGCTCAATCCCCCGGGACAAACTGATGGTAGACGCCATCCGCAAGCAGAAGACCCTGGTGCAGCTCTTTCCCGACAGCCGGACCAGCCATGCCTTCGAAGCCTTGGCTCGTACCATTGTCCAGGAGCCCCAAAATCTGGAACCCAAAGGTTCAATACAATTTTTCTGGAAACGACTGCTGGAATTCGGCGCCAAATAGTTTGTGCCGTGCAGCTACTCTCCCTTTTATAACAGATGATTTCTATGTTTCCTCCGGTACCGCCCCTCGATGACCGCTCGCAATTGATCAGGGAGAACATGCCCCTGGTCGAGCTGGTGGTGCAGCGCATGGTCCCTCAGGTGCCGAGCTTTATGACCAAGGAGGACATGATCAGCGCCGCTATGGTCGGACTTATCGATGCCGCCAATAAGTTCGATCCGACCAAAGGTGTGAAATTCAAAACCTTTGCCGAATATCGGGTGCGCGGCGCCATTCTTGACGAGATGCGAAAGCTCGACTGGTTTTCCCGCTCCATGCGGGACAAACAGAACCAGTTGACCCAGACCATGCTCCGGCTGGAACGGCAGCTTGGACGCTCACCGGAAGAGGACGAGATGGCGCGGGAGATGACTCTGACCATTGACGAATACCATGATCTGCTCGGTGAAGTCAGTCATCTGGGCTGCGTCAGCCTTCATGAAACCCTGGATCATTCCGAGGAAGGCCGCAGCTTTCTTGACAGCCTGGAGGACATCGGCGGTCCGGTACCCGACGATCTCCTCGAAAAAGAGGAAATGACCCGCATGATGGCCGATATTCTGGATGAACTGGCGGAAAAGGAACGCTTGGTCATTGCGCTGTACTATTACGAGGAACTCACCCAAAAGGAAATTGCCGAGGTGCTCAGTGTTTCCGAAGGGAGAGTCTCGCAACTGCACAGCCAGGCACTGCTGAAACTGCGGGTCAAACTGATTAATTCCGAACTCTACGAACCCTGAACCCTGATACATCGAGGACACCATGCCGGAACTCACCCCTCTTCTCACGAGCGGCGCCCTTCTTGCCGCAGTTGCCTGCCTCTCAACGTTCCTGGTGTTCGTCAAACGTCAACGAACCGAGCGCTCTCAGGAAACCGAGAGAATTATGGTTCTCCAACGCAAGATCGATGCGGCGCTCCGCGACGAGGGGTTTGATACGGTCCGTGAGGCATTCAGCGCCAGCCTGAAAACCGCAAGCCTGACCACCGACCTGCAGCGTCCCCGGCTGGAAAACATGGCAAAAATAGACAAGCAACCACCGGAAAAATACCGGATCCTCGGCAAACTGGCCTCGCAGGGAATGGGAGCCGATGAGATCGCCGCTATCCTCAGTATCTCCCCGATCGAGGCCAGCCAATTGCTCAGCCTGAGCAACATGGCCAAATTCGGGCGCTGACCCATCCTGGCCCGCACTTTACGGTTAAGAAGCTCGGCAAAAATACCGACAAGAAAGAAAACCTCTTCAATCTGCAGCACGCCAAGACGGAGCCCCATGGTCTCAGGAAAATACAGTGCCCTCAGTGGCGCGTTGGCACGGGAACAGTCAATGAGAAATGTTGCCGCCAACCTTTCCAATGTCAATACCACCGGATTCAAGAAGGACCGCCTCAGTTTTGGCGCCCTCTTGAAAGGCGCGACACAGGATAGCGAGGCACAGGGCGTCAACTATGCGCGCATCCGTACAATCACCCCTGATTTCAGCCAGGGGAGCATGGTAATCACCGGCCGAAAGCTGGATGTGGCCATTGAGGGCCAAGGATTTTTCAAGGTCCAGAAAAACAATGAAATTTTCTACACCCGCGCTGGAAAACTCATGCTTGACGAAAACGGCATGGTCAAGACCGAGGGTGGAATGAATCTCCTCGGTGCGGGCAACGAACCCCTGCAGATCGACACCGCACTGGGCAAGGACATCTTCATTGCCCAAAACGGTAGCATTGCCGTCAACGGCACCCAAATCGACAGCAAGATTCAAGTCTTCGCTATCGGGGATACCAGCAAGCTGATCAAAGCCGGAAATTCACTGTTCAAGCTGAAGGAAGGAACAGGCCAGCCCATGGAAGACTACCGGGTCATCCAGGAGAACCTGGAGACCTCCAATGTCAACATGATGGAAGAAATGACAGCTATGATCGACAACCATCGGGCCTTTGAAGCAAACACGAAATTGTTAGAAAATTATCGAAGAATCAACGACAAACAAGACGAACTCGGGTCGGTAGGTTAATCGGACCAACGTACAGATAACGAGAAAACTTTTCACGAGACAAAGACGATGCAATCACTTTTTACCGCCACAACGGGCATGAATGCCCAAACGCTCAACATGGCTGTCATCGCCAACAATCTGGCCAACGTATCAACAACCGGATTCAAGAAAAGCCGGGCCGATTTCCAGGACCTGCTCTATCAAACCTTGAAGGTGCCAGGCAGCCCGACCTCGGATACCACCAAATCGCCCACCGGCATCCAGGTGGGGCTGGGCGTCAAACCCGCCGCCGTCACCAAAATTTTCACCGAAGGCGATATCGTTCAGACAGGCAATACCCTTGATCTTGCTATTGAGGGTTCCGGATTTTTTCAAGTGATCATGCCCAATGGCAGTCACCGCCTACACCAGGGCCGGTAATCTCAAGCTTGACGGCGAGGGGAGAATCTGCACTTCGGACGGCTATCCCATTCAGCCGGAGATCACCATCCCCGCAGATGCCGAGAAAATAACCATTAGCCAGTCCGGGTTGGTCAGCGCTACTCTTGGCAATGAAAGTACCTCCACACAACTCGGCAACATAGAGCTGGCTGAATTCGTCAATGATGCTGGACTATTGTCCATTGGCAACAACCTGTTCCGCGAGACCGAAGCCTCCGGAAACGCCGCAATCGGCGTACCTGGTACCAACGGCATCGGCACCGTGCTCCAGGGCTATGTCGAAAATTCGAACGTCAACCTGGTAGAAGAACTGACCGCGATGATTACAGCGCAACGTGCCTTTGAAGTCAATTCCAAGGTGGTTACGACCTCGGACCAAATGATGTCAGCCGTCGACCAAATGGTGTAATTGCTTGAAACACTGGTCAGCCCTCATTGTTTCATTCTGCCTGTTGCTCTGTTGCCGGGACGCTGCAGCACAAATCTCGGTCAATTTCCAGGCCAATGCCAACGTTGCGGGTCCCAAGATCGTGCTTGCCGACATTGCGGTTATCACAGCCCGGCGGCAGCGAAGCCGTGGCCATCGGTCAATTGCCGGTGGCCCTTGCACCTGCTCCCGGGAAGAAAAAAGAACTCAGCACCGTCTCCGTTATCACCTCCTTACGCAATCGACCAGAGGTTGCCGACGTTGACTGGCAGGGCAGCCAGACCATCGTGGTCCAGCGTGCAAGCAACACGCTCAACAAAGAACAGTTGCAACAGATCATCGCCGGTTACCTCAAGGAAAACAGCGCCAAACTGCCCAAAACCGAAATCCGCTTCACTGCGAACCATGCCCCGGAAGAACTGACCCTGCCGGCTGGTCAAGTGAGCTGGAAGGTCACGCCTTCCCGGCCCGGGATTCTGGGCAGCACCAGTTTTACAATTGCCTTTTTTGTTGACGGCCAACCCGCCGGTAACCGCGTGTCCGGGGAAAATTGGAATCCATCGCCGAGATCGCGGTCGCCGCCGTCGACTTGCGGAAGGGTGACGTGCTGACGGAGAAGAGCATCATCATGCAGCAGCGGGATATCGGCGGTCTCGACACCCCTTTCACCTCAGGGCAACAGCTCACCGGCATGCAGACGGCCCGCAGCATCACTGCGGGAACACCGATTGAGCAGGCGCATATCGTCTCCACACCGATCATCAAGGATGGGGAAATGGTCAAGATTTTTGCCCGCCGAGGCGCCCTGCAGCTCTCCACCAACGGTCTCGCCAAAGGGGAGGGGCGAATGGGTGAGAACATCCAGGTGAAAAACATCAGTTCCAACAAAGTGATTCACGGCCGGGTCGATGGCCCTGGCATTGTTTCCGTGGAGTTTTAATCATGCAGCAATCCCTGTCTTTCATCGCTCATTTAGGCTTTTCCCGTTTACAGAGGGGAAAAAAGGCCTTCTTGCTCCTGACGCTGATCAGTTTGTTCTTCGTAGCCGGTTGCGCCCAGACCAAAGATGTGACCGCTATCCAACCCCTGGAGGACCCGGTGGCCATCAATCCCAAACCCCAATCACCGGGTACCATTTGGAACGGAGATGAGGGCAATTGGATTTCCGACGTCAAGGGCCGCCGGGTCGGTGATATCGTCACGGTCACGATCAGGGAGCAGGCCAAGGCATCCAAACAGGCCACCACGGATACCGACCGTTCATCCAGCCTTTCTGCCGGCATCACCGATTTTTTCGGATTCAACGACATGGCTGGCGGAAAAGAATAATAACCTCAATCCATCTTCTATGATTGATGCCAAATCCGACAATAAATTTTCCGGCAGCGGTAAAACGACCCGGGCAGAAGATCTGGTCGCCACCCTGACGACCCAGATAGTCGAGATCTATCCGAACGGAAATTTGAAAATCCGGGGCGGCAAATCGGTAACCGTCAATAACGAAAATCAAATTATCTACCTGACCGGTATTGTCCGACCTTACGATATCACAGCCGATAACAAGGTCGATTCCCAGAATATTCTCAATGCCCAGATTTCCTATACCGGCAAGGGTGTGGTTTCTGATGTCCAGTCACCTGGCTGGTTGTCGCGAATTTTTAACCATACCTGGCCGTTTTAATAACCCTACTCGACGTATCATGATGCAACGATTCTGCTTAACCGGTCTTGTCCTGCTGGCTGTTTTTCTCTGCTGCGGTACTCGTGCCCATGCAACCCGCATCAAGGACCTTGCCACCATCGAAGGAGTGCGCGAAAATCAGTTGATGGGGTATGGTCTGGTCATCGGCCTCTCTGGCACCGGCGACGACATTAAAAATGCGGTGTTCACTAAACAGGCGATCATCAACATGATCAAACGGATGGGCATGGCAATCCCGCCCGAAACCTTCCAGAATATGAAAACCAAAAACGTGGCTGCAGTTATGGTCACCGCCCAATTACCGCCTTTTGCCCGTCCGGGATCAGCCATCGACATTCAGGTGTCGGCCCTTGGAGATGCCAAAAGCCTTTCTGGCGGCACCCTGCTGATGACTCCGCTCAAGGGTCCTGATGGCAGCACCTATGCCGTCGCCCAGGGCCCTCTTGCTGTGGGGGGTATCGCCTTTGGCGGCAAGGCGGCAAAAGTCCAGAAAAATTTCCCGACAGCTCGGAAGAGTCACTGACGGGGCAATCGTCGAGCGTGCCGTCGATTACGCCCTCCCCCCCTCGGGCGACATCCTCTATCAACTTCGGGAAACAGATTTCACGACCGCCTCCCGGATGGCCGATGCCATCAACCGCCGTTTTGGCAACGGTACTGCCCTGTCAACGGACTCTCGAACAGTCAAGGTAAAGAAACCTGCCGGATTCAAGGGTGAAATGGTGGCGTTCATCTCCGATCATGGAGACTCTTGAAGTGGAACCGGACCGGCTGGCTAAAATTGTGGTCAATGAACGCACCGGCACCATCGTTATGGGGCAGGATGTCCGGATCTCAACCGTGGCGGTTTCACACGGCAACCTCAACCTGGTTGTCTCGGAATCAACCGCGGTCTCCCAACCCAACCCGTTGGCCGCCGGATCAACCGTTGCCACGGCAAAAACCACGGTTACCGCCGTCGAAGTGGAAGGCAATCTGATTGTCATGCCCATGGGAGTCAATCTCGGTGATGTTGCGCGAGCACTCAATGCGATCGGCGCCACCCCACGGGACCTGATTGCCATATTCCAGGCAATCAAGGCGGCGGGAGCATTGCGGGGCGAACTGGTTATTATCTAAGAGTACTTTGTAACGCAACTCAACAGCATCGAGAAACTGACCGCGACATGAAAACAAACCTCGACCCACAGACATTACTCAGCGCCGCGCAGAAAACCCCTGACACCTCCGGTTCGCAAAGCGATAGAAAAAAATTGAAAAAATCCTGCCAGGACTTTGAAGCGATATTCGTGCAATCGCTCTTCAAAGCCATGCGTAAAACCGTTCCCGAGGGGGAATTGTTTAAAAACGACAATGCTGTCGATATGTTTCAGGAAATGATTGATCAGGAAATCGCCACGAATGTATCCCGAAAACAAAGCATTGGCCTGGCTGAGCAGATGTATCGCCAGATAGAACAGAGGCTCCCCGTAAAAAAATAATTTCCCCCCGCTTCTTTTTTTCAAAAAAAATCATTTTTCTCTTAAACTTTTTTTCCGCTGCAACCGATACAGTCTCAACAGGAAGAAAATACTCCTGTTGAAAAGGGCCAGGATGGCCCGAAAGCACTGCAGGGAGGCAGAAAAACAATGGTAACAAACGTCAGCTCACAACCAGATTCGCAACACGCTTCACGCCTATCAGAACTCCAGCCAGGATGTATCCATGGTGCCCAGTTCCAGCGATAAGGGCACGCAGACAACCACTTCCGACACAATCAGTCTGCGAAGCGAATCCACCTCAGCCGTTACGTACACCGGCAGCATGCAGCTCAACGCTGGTGACGAGGCCAAGTTTGGCATGTTGCAGAACCTGGTAGCCAACCTGCTCAAAGAACAAGGCATCAACATTAAGATAGCTGTCGGCGACAAGGAAATCGACATCGCCGCCATCACTCCTGCGGAAGCCCAGGATCTGGTGAGTGATGACGGCTATTTTGGTGTGGAACAGACATCCGAGCGGATCTTTCAGTTTGCCGTGGGTATTGCCGGCGGCGATCCTTCTCGCATCGATGCGATCAAGGAAGGTATCGACAAAGGGTTTGCCGAAGCGAAAAAGGTCTTCGGCGACTGGTTGCCCGATATCTCCTACGACACCTACGATGCGGTGATGAAGAAGCTCGATGACTGGGTGGCGGAATCCAAGGCTGTGGCCTGACATTTTTTCTTATAGGTGAATGTGATGACCGTGGAATTTTTTGGAGTACGAGGCATGGGACAGATCGGTGGTCTCAAGAAAATTGGCCAAGCCGGTGACGCGCAGAAAACGGCGAAGAGCCGAAGGCAAGGAAGGTGCCTCCTTCTACATCGGCTCTGCAAGGCGCAACTGCGGCCCAATCTACCGGCAAAGCTGAAGACGCTGAGCGTGCCTCCCGCGTCCAGGAACTGAAGTCGCAGGTAGCCAGCGGCCAGTATGAACCGGATCTGAACAAGGTTGCCTCCAGCCTGCTGCGCTTTCTTGTCGAGGGTTGATAGACATGGACCGTGAAACCGTCAGGGATTTACTCGTCCAACTGCGCGACACCATCCGCGACGAACGTGAACACGCCAAAGCTCTTGATCTTACGGCCATGATGGCGGATGTCAAACGCAAGGAGGCCCTACTCCGGGCGCTCGAATGCGGTCCAAGTCCTTCACCCCGATGACCAGCAGTTTGCCCGGGAAATTCGCCAGGAAAACCGGCGCAACGCCTTTCTCTTCCGCGCAACCCTGAACTGGATCCAGGACACCATGGAATTCTTCGGCCGCAAAACCGTACCGGTCACCTACAGCCAGCGCGGCCTCTCGCAAAACACCACCATCAACGGCCGCCTGCTCTCCGGTCGAATCTGATCGACCTACCCCCTCCTCCACCTCGCCTTCATCTTCACCAGCCATTCCGCATGGCTGCGTCTTCGTTTCCGTTTTTCCCCCGATCTTCCTCAACCTGCACCGCACCAATATTCTCGTCCCAAGGCTAAACTAGGACCGCTGTTCTGCCGATAGTATCATAATGGATTAATGTATTGCCGCAGTAGGACCATGCCGCACCCGCAAGGAAGCCGCAACCTCACCTTCGGGACAGCCATCAGGATGACAGGGACAGAAAAGCACCCATGACCAGCCTCCTTAACGCTTTAAACTCCGGCAAGACCAGCCTGCTGACCAATCAGAAATCGATTGAGATCGTCGGCAACAACATTGCCAACGTCAACACCGAGGGTTATTCCCGGCAACGCGCCGAGCTGATGCAGATCCCGGCGGTCAACTTCGGCGATTTCTTCATCGGCCAAGGAGTAACGGTTTCCGACGTCAGCCGCGACTACAGCGTCTTCATCAACCGGCAGCTGCAGAGCAAATCCATCGAATACGGCGAAGAGACCGGCAAATCGGGATCTCTGACCGAAATGGAGCGGATCTTCAATGTTTCCGAGAATAACCTGGCCTCGCAGATCAATGATTTCTTCGACGCCTGGCAGCAACTGACCGCCAACCCCAGCGGCCAGGTCGAACGGGATGTGGTTATGCAGCGGGGACAACTGCTGGGCGAAGCCTTTGGCAGCATCACCGACGAACTCGATACGGTGGCGCAGAATATGAACACCGAGATCATTTCCGAGGTGTCATCGCTCAACGAAAAAATCGCTGAGATCGCCAAACTCAACGACCGGATCAACCTGGTCGAGATTTCAGGGCAAACAGCCAATTCCGCCCGCGACCAGCGTGATCTGATCATCAAGGATCTCTCCGAAACCCTCGGCGTCCAGACCTATACCGATAACCGCGGCATGCTGAGCGTCCAGTTGCCGGGCGGCATGCCTTTGGTCCAGGGCAACATAGCCGCAACCATCAAAACCGTCACCATCGGCACCGACGTCAACCTGCAACTTGCAGATCGCCGGTTCAACCCTCGACATTCCTCTCGAAAATCTCGGCGGAAAATTCAAGGGCATGTTCGAGATGCGCGATGTCTTCATCGCCGATCTGCGCAACGATCTCAATACCCTGGCCATTGACCTGACCAGTGCGGTCAATGCGGAACATGTTACAGGATACGGCTCGGACGGCGTGAACAATAGAAATTTTTTCCTGGATATGGCGACACTTGGGTCCGACAGATGTGCCCAGCCGCAATGTCAGGGTCGCCCTCACCGATGCCTCCCAGGTTGCTGCCGCCGGCAATGCCGCAGCCGCTCCGGGCGACAACGAAGCCGCATTACGCATCGCCCAGTTGGAAGTCACCCATAAGGTCGGCACGCACCAACGACACCTTCGATAATTTTTTCAGCCAGATGGTGGCCACGGTCGGCATCGAGGCCGCCCGCAACGACCTGGCCCTCTCGGGCGCGAAAGATGCAACCATCCAGTTGCAAAATCTCCGGGACGGCTACTCCGGGGTTTCCCTGGAAGAAGAGATGATCGATCTCATCCAGTACCAGCGAGGCTTCGAATCCTCGGCCAAATTTCTGGCCACGGTCGATGAAATGATGAATGCACTCCTTCAGCTCAAGGGATAAGCCATGAAAGCCACACAGGGAACCACCTACCGGATGCTGGGTTCGCGCCTCAATGACGTCTCGACGCAGTTGGAAGAACTACGAAACATCGGGGCCACGGGCAAAAAACTCAACAAACCCTCGGATGATCCGGCTTCGATCCGTCCGGTGCTCAATACCCGCAAACAGCTCTCCAATGTCGACCGCTACATGGAAACCATGGGCAAATCGCTCGACACCATGCAGGCGACCGACGGCCATCTTGAGACATGTGGAAAACATCATGCAGCGGGCCAAGGAGATCATGACCAACGCCATCAACGGCACCTTGAATGATGAAGATCGGACCACACTGGCCGATGAACTGTCCCAACTCCGTCAGAGAATTGCTTGATACGGCCAACGGCAGCGGTGGATGGCAAATATCTTTTTGCCGGATATGAGGAAGACACCAAACCCTTTGATCGAAAATCTGGCTTATACTCCGTCGGCATATGATCCCGCCAATTCCACCACCTGGCCTGTCTCTATACCAAGGCGATGAAAATGCCACCTCACTGGAAATTTCCACGCGGTGAACTGATTCAGGTCAACCTGACAGGGAACGATCTCTTTTTTGGCACCTCAACTTGGGACCCTCGACTAACCCGAAACAGTCACCGAAGCCGGGACGCTACGATCTCTTCACTGAACTGACTCAGGCAGAGGAAGCCATTCGCACCAATGATCTGACCAGCAATGCAGACACAGCCTGGACGATCTTGAAGGTGCGGCCGAACAAAACCGGCGGCTCCGTTCCCAGCTCGGCAACCGTGCCAGCCGGGTTGAAACAGCCATGGATTACCAGGAAGGCGTGACGCATCGATCTCAAACAAATCCTCTCCCGCTATGAAGATGCCGACGCCATCGAGTCCTTCAATGCCATCGTCCAACAGGAAACTGCCTTTCAGGCTGCTCTCAGCGTCACCTCCAAGGTTTCGCAACTCTCCATCCTCGATTATATTTAAGAAATTATCTCTCTGGATCATTGAAAAAACTTGTTTTTCCCGTCCACACTCCTTCATAATATTCTTATATTATTTTACATTTATTAATCTCAGTTATCGAGTTCGATGTCGTATTCGTTCTCACGGAGTGAGCAATGCTGGTTCTAACCAGAAAACCGGGCGAGGGGTTTCTTATCGGTGAAGACATTACCGTCAAGATCATTGAGGTAAAAGGTGGTGGTATTCGAATAGGTATTGATGCCCCGGCGGAAATGAAAATTTATCGTGAAGAAGTCTATAGTCGTATTTGTAAAGAGAATATTACGGCTGCAGCCAGTTGGAATATAGATGATCTTGACGCCTTGACTGGTAACCTTGAGAGCAGGACACTAAAAAAATGAAAAAGATTACAACTCGTTTTGGAGAAGTCGAATATAACCCTGACAATACCTTGTTCTTTCCTGATGGGTTAGTTGGCTTAAACCATTTGCACAACTTCATCGTCATGCCCAGCCAAAAACAAGGGCCTCTTTTTTGGATTCAAAGTACAGATGACCCGATGATGGCGTTCATTTTGACAGATCCAACAAATTTTTTCCTTGATTACAAGGTATTGCCCGATACGCCAGAAATGCAACTCCTCGGGATCACAACAACAGATGACTCGATGGCGCTTAGCATAGTCACTGTTTCTGAAGCCAGAGACATCACCTTGAATCTAGCTGCACCAATTCTTTTTTCTCCCAAAACAAACAGGGCGATACAGGTAATTCTGCAGGATAGCCCTTATTCAACCCAGACAAGACTTCCAGAAATTGCGAAATGTTAGGCAAAGACACTCCTTATTAATGCACTCAAATGCCTCATGGCCAAAGATGCAATCGCCATCATAAGGAGTCGATGGCCTGATATTCATAGACTCTTAATAAATACCTCCACGGGTCAAAGCCCGCTCACCTTTACAGATACACCTCAACCAGCTCCAGTCTATAAAGGAATCCAGCTCTGTACCGGATTCGATCGCCTCAGGGAAGCACATATGCAGGCCTCTCTGATTCCAGAGGATGCCGAGGAAGCTACACTGTATGGTCTTACCACCGATGACCTCCCCTTGTTACTTTTATGCCGACCGGCCCTGAAACGACTCAATATTGTCCTTCTCAATCAAGTCCTGACACGCACACTGCTTGAACATGGCATACTGTCAGGATTATGGCTGGCAGATCAGCGTGTTTCACTGAGCCTTGGGAGGCGATGAACCCCTGCCACGATTTCCATTCACGGCTCTGATATCCTGCCTGACCCTTGCAGAGTCAACCGCCGAACGGATCAGTGACTGGATCCGCCTCGAACTGTCGACCCTGTTTATCAATACAAAAAAACAAGCCGAAGATATTGAATACCTCGCTGCACGAGTTAACGAGCATGCATCATTCATTGCCGATGATGGCGATGTGGCCGCGCTCTTCGGCACACAAAAAAATCGCACTATCCTCGTGGCTGGAGCAGGCCCCACGTTATCCACAAACATGACACTGCTCAGCGAACTGCATCAAAAGCATCCCCTCATCGCTGTAGACGCGGCGCTTACACCTCTTGTGAACAACGGAATACATCCCGAGTACACCGTAACTATCGATCCTCAGGCGGCGATAGCCGAACTTTTTTTCACCTCCAACATTTCAAAACTGACCGACAAAACACTGATCTACTTCCCAACGGTTCACACAAATGTTCTCACGTCCTGGCACGGTCCGCGATGTGCGGCATATACCCATGGTCGGGTATATCGTCAAATGAAAGAGGATCTCCCTCGAGGAGAGTTGTTTTCAGCCGGTAGCGTCATCCATCCTGCCATCGATCTGGCGGTCAAGATGGGGGGCACAACCATCCTCCTCTTTGGAGCTGACTTCTCCTTTCCCAATCAGGCAACACACGCTGACGGCTGCGCTATCAACCAACCCTTGTCACCGCCTCGAAACAGCGAAAAGTCATCAACGGCCATGGCCAGCACGTCAATTCGCAGCCCAACCTCATTGGTTATCTCCGGGACCTGGAAGCTTATATTGCCAGAAATCCGGCAATCGCATTCATCAATGCCAGCAGGGATGGAGCATCAATCAAAGGAACGGACTATTTCACTCCATGACAGTTCAAGGCAGCAAAATCGACAACCTGATTATTGACCAGATCAACGAAGCGGAATTCTATTTTCGCTTAGGTATGGAGGCAAGCGGCAACACCAAACTTACCACAATTATCGACCATTTGTTGCGACACCTAGTTGGTTATCCGCACAGTCAGTTACTTGAACTCAATAATATCCTGACAAAAGTACTTGCAGCACAGGAAAATACAAACTGGATAGAATTGGCTGACCTTCTTCAATATGAACTCATTCCATACATGGAAGTGGATTTAAAAATATAACAATGACAGATTTCAGCAAAATACTATCAACATCGTGCACAAACAGACATGGTGAAAAATATATTTATTCAGTCAATGGAAATTTATTTTTCAAAATTGACTCAAAAAGTATATACAACAATAAATTTTCAAATGATTTTTTCAAAGAAAGTTCGCTCTATGTTATAACAGGGACGGATTCCGGTTTATTTCTCGAATATTTCATAAATAAAGAAATACCAGAAGGAACAAGAATAATTTTCGTTGAGTTTCAGGAAATAATCGATTGGGTTCATGCTGAGAAAAAGCTGCATATCCCTGAAAGCATCTCTTTAATCCCGCCTCATCAATTGAGCGAGCACCTCAACGAATGTGAAGCCGAAAAATATATATACATAAATAAATTTTATCATATACCTTCTTTTGCGGCTACAGATTGTCATCTGGACGACTACCTTTTCCTCAATAAAAAAATAGCCGGAGAACTTCAAACCCTCCATTGGAATACGACCGCTCAACTCAACAACAAACTGTTCATCATCAACCAATTGCGCAACCTCCCCTACAACGTCAACCATGTTTCAAAGCTCTATGGTCGCTTTCGCGGTCAGTCAGCGCTGCTCCTTGCTGGGGGGCCCTCCCTGGATCTTTTCATTCCGTGGATTCAGCAGCATGCTGATCGCTTTATAATCATTGCTGTTTCCAGAGTTTGCCGACGGTTGCTCAATGCTTCGATCCAGCCGGATATCATCTTTTCTGTTGATCCTCAGGAAATCAGTCTCGATCTGAGCCGAGAAATGTTTCATTTTGCCGATAAATCACTCTTCATCCACGCCTATCATGCCATTCACCCCATGGTTGCCCAATGGTCGGGAAGAATGGCGTATACGGGCCCCCTGCTCCCTTGGGAATCCCCTCTCAACATCCCTGACCAACTTTCTGGCGGCGTGACCGTGACCAACACCGCCCTGGGATGCGCCTTGTCCATGGGGTTTTCCCAAATTATTCTCTGCGGCGTTGACCTTTGCCATGCCAGCGATGGCAGAACCCATGCCTCCTGTTCAAAAAATAGCGACGATGGCCGAGCCGTGGAAGGGTCGGAAACGGTTATCGAGACAAATGCCGGTACGTTTGCCGACACAACGTATGCCTACCAAACCGCATCCCAGCACATTGCTTACCTTGCTACCCATGAGGTAGCAACGAATTGCACCCTGATTAATCCGAGTAGACACGCGGCTAAAATCGATGGCGTAACATTCATGGAACTAGCGGACATACCGGTAACGGATGAACTGAAAAACGATACTCTTTTGACCACTCAAATTGATGGCAATCTTCACACACATTGTACAGTCATAAAAAATGAATTATTAAAGATAAATAAAAAATTAAGAAAAATAATAAACCTATCAACAACGGCTAAGAAGGAAAATAAATTATTTTTTAAAAATAGATTGAAAAATAATTCAAAATCAAAAAAGACAATAGATAAAGTCCAGAAAGAACTGGATTCATTAGAATTCAGAAGTACATCTCAGCTTATAAAAACATTTGGAATTGATAATTTCTTAAAAATAATTACGCACAAGAACGAATACTCATTAAATGATAAAGAAACAGAACAATACCTAGACATATATTATGAATCTTATAAAAAAAGCTCAAAAATATTATTAGACTTAACAAACGAATCGCTTGAAATTATTGAATCAAGATTAAACGAACAGAGCGAAAACCCTGAATTCAATGCTCTCGTCAAACACTGGAAAAAATATAACCTTCCGGGAAGAGCGTCTAATTTCCCACTCCTGTTCCCTGAGACCTTTTCCGCCTCTCCGCAATCATTCAAGGAAGAGTGCGCGGAATTGAAAGAACAGTTCAACCAATTCCTGCAAGGGGCGACACATTACAGCGCAATTTCTTCGTTGAATTGGTCAGAATGGACAGAGGAACGACGAAACAAATTGCTCAGAAAATTCATCGAACTTTTTTCCGAAAAAGATGAATTTGCATTGGAACAGCTCGTTGACAATACGGCTCAGATTGATCATCAAGAACTGCAGCCCTTTCTCTATTTCGCTCAAGGCATGCTCGCTGAGATGCAGCAGCATCCACGCCGAAGCAAGCGAACTGTACAATAAGGCGATAAGCTTCGGCGAGGAAACTGACCGCTTGCTGCTCGAACAAACACTCAAGCGCATTGCCTCGCTCTCTCTGGACAATCAGGACTACGAAAACAGCCTTCTGGCCCTGAAATGCCTGTTCGACATTTCCTTGTCGTATGCTCCCCAGTATGCCAAACTCTTAAAGCTCACTGGCCGTCCTCATGATGCACTTGACATCCACGCCGAATATATCGAACATTTCCCTGACGATCTCGAGCAGATGCTCGAGATGGCCGCACTTTACCAGGAACTTGGTATAGAGGACGGAGTCAAACTACTCACTGACCACATTTTGGTAAAAGACCCAACGAACGCTACTGCTCTGCAGATAAGGAGACCACATGCTTAACAACAAAGGCATATTGATTACTGGAGGCACGGGTTCCTTCGGCAAGCATTTTACAAAAACTGTCCTGGACAGATACCCTGGGATCAAGCGACTGGTCATTTTTTCCCGCGACGAATTAAAACAGTTTGAAATGGCGCAGGATTTTCCTGTCAGCCAATACCCTCAGATCCGATTTTTTCTTGGCGATATCCGCGAAAAAGAACGCATCAAACGAGCGCTGAACGACATTGACATCGTCATTCACGCAGCCGCCTTGAAACAGGTGCCCGCTGCGGAATACAACCCCTTTGAATGCATTAAGACAAACGTCCTGGGGGCGCAGAATTTAATCGAAGCCTGCTATGATACGGAAGTCAAACAGGTAGTCGCGCTCTCCACAGACAAAGCAGCCGGCCCCATTAACCTTTACGGGGCCACCAAACTCTGCTCAGACAAACTCTTCGTGGCGGCCAACAATGTCCGGGGCAAGAAAGACATTCGTTTTTCCGTTGTCCGCTACGGCAACGTCATGGGCAGCCGCGGCAGCGTTGTCCCCTTTTTTCTTAAAAAGCATTTTAGTGGTGAGACATTACCCATCACCGATCCTCGCATGACCCGTTTCAACATTTCCCTCGAGGAAGGGGTCGATATGGTATTACGAACTCTCGAAATAATGTGGGGCGGTGAAATATTTGTCCCCAAAATTCCAAGTTATCGGATCACCGATGTTGCAGAAGCCGTTTCCCCTGGAAGAGAGACGACGATTGTGGGTATCCGCCCGGGTGAAAAACTGCATGAAGAGATGATCACCGAAACGGATGCTCACAACACGATAGAATTCAAGGATTATTTTGTCATCCTTCCGGCAACCCCACTCTGGGACGTCAATAAGTTCACCCAGACATTTAATGGCACCCCATGCTCTATCGGTTTCAAGTACGATAGTGGCACAAACAGCGAATGGCTTTCGGTTGAGCAGTTGCGACACCTGATAGAAAAGCATGTCCCGCCCAGTCTCACTCGAAGAAAAGAGGATTATTGAACAGGCAAATGCAGATTCCCTATGGCCGCCAAAACATCAACGAAGACGACATCCAAGCCGTCGTCAATATCCTTCGTTCAGAATACCTTACCCAGGGTCCAGCAGTACCCGCTTTTGAACGGGCACTTGCCGATTACTGCGGAATAGCAGAGGCAATAGCCGTCAATAGCGCCACCAGCGCGCTTCATCTTGCTTGCCTCGCCCTCAATGTTGGACCGGGTGATCTCGTCTGGACTACGCCTGTATCATTTGTTGCCACCGCGAATTGCGCCCTCTATTGCGGCGCTCAGGTAGATTTTGTCGATATCGATCCTTCCACCAATAATTTGAGCATTCGGGCTTTAACTGCGAAATTGGAAGAGGCTAAGAAAAACGGTTTGCTTCCTAAAATCGTTATCCCGGTTCACCTGAGCGGGCTGCCCTGCGAAATGGAACCAATCTATAATCTTGGCCAATATTATGGATTCAAGATCATTGAAGATGCTTCACATGCAATAGGCGGGCAATACCAAGGTGAACCTGTAGGCAACTGCCGATATAGTGATATCACGGTGTTCAGCTTTCATCCGGTTAAGATAATTACTTCTGGCGAAGGCGGTGCGGCGCTAACCAGACACGAGCATTTAGCTACTAAGATGCGGCGGCTTCGCAGCCACGGCATCACCCGTGAAGCGAGGGAAATGATTCACCCGCCAGATGGCCCCTGGTATTATGAACAGATCGATCTCGGTTATAATTACCGCATGACTGACATACAGGCAGCCTTAGGTCTGAGCCAGATGAGCCGACTGGATCAGTTTGTGGACAAGAGACATGCCATAGCAGAGACAGTACGATATGCTATTGAAAGAATTACCGGTAACAGTCCCGTTACGGCAAACCCCGGATAGTATATCCAGCCTGCACCTCTACATCATTCGACTTCAATTAGACGTTATCGACAGAACGCATAAGGAAATATTCGAAATTATGCGCGCAGCAGGAATTGGAGTCAATCTGCATTACATTCCGATCTATCGGCAGCCTTATTTTCAAACAATGGATTTTCAGCACCAGTTATTCCCCCAAGCGGAACAGTACTACGCCGAGGCCATCACCCTTCCACTGTATCCCGAATTATCGAATGCCCAGCAACAGCACATTGTCACAGTTTTATCTGAGGCCCTGCAAGCATGAAAATTGCTGTCATCCCTGCACGAGGGGGGAGCAAAAGAATCCCTCGGAAAAATATCAAACTTTTTTACGGAAAACCGATTATCGCCTGGTCAATCGAAGCCGCTCTGCAAAGTGGCAGCTTTGACCGGGTCATTGTATCCACTGACGATCTCGAAATCGCTGAAGTCGCCCGGCAACATGGCGCAACCGTGCCCTTCATGCGCCCAGCCGAGCTTTCCGACGACCATACCGGCACCATTCCGGTCATAACCCATGCGATCGAATGGCTGCGCCAACACAACGAGGCGCCGGATAAGGTGTGCTGCATCTACGCTACCGCCCCCTTCATACGCTCTGAGGATTTGCGCCGAGGGCTTGAAATTCTCGACAAGACAGGCAGCTACTACGCCTTCTCCGTCACGAGCTATGCCTTCCCCATTCAAAGGGCAATTCGGATGACCCAAGTTGGCCGTATTGAAATGTTCAGCCCTGAGTATTTCACCACCCGCTCTCAGGATCTTGAAGCAGCCTACCATGATGCAGGACAATTTTACTGGGGATGCGCCAGTGCATGGGTAGAAGGCAAGATAATTTTTGGACCTGATTCAGCTCCCGTCATTCTTCCTCGCCTCCGAGTTCAAGATATCGATACCGCCGAAGACTGGGAGTACGCCGAGTTGATGTTCAAAGCATTGCAACAGACCAAGCAAATATGAGCGCGCCTACTTTTGCCTTTCGCGTCGATGCATCTCTCGACATCGGCACCGGCCATGTCATGCGTTGCCTCACCCTTGCCGCCTCTCTGCGGGAAAGAGGCGCGGGCTGCTGTTTTATTTGTCGCCGACACCCTAGCAACCTTCTCGAATTAATCCGGGAACAAGGCTTTGAAGCACATGTTTTGCCCCTTGAGCTGGTGAACAGCAAAAAAATGACACTGGGAAAAAAAGCCCGCCCTGCACATGCTCACTGGTTGTGCGCGGATGGAACGACGGACGCGAATCAAACGTTGAACCTGTTGAGGAAAACCCCAGTGGACTGGCTAATCGTCGATCACTACGCCCTCGATGTTCACTGGGAAAGCGCCCTCCGACCGGTTTGCCGTCATCTCATGGTTATTGATGATCTTGCTGATCGGCCCCATGACTGCGATCTACTGCTTGATCAAAATTTGGGGCGCACAGCCGCCGACTACACCGGTCTCGTTCCGGCACATTGCACGATCTTAGCAGGCACCAAATACGCTCTTCTTCGCCCTGAATTCGCCACATTGCGGCCTTACAGCCTTGCTCGCCGCTCACCACCGCGACTCAAACACCTGCTGATCACCATGGGGGGCGTCGACAAATACAATATCACAGGCCAGGTGCTCGAAGCGCTAAAGGCCTGCCGCTTGCCCGATGACCTCCGCATTACCGTCGTCATGGGCCCACATGCTCCCTGGCTAGAACAGGTGCTCAACCAAGTTGGGCAGATGCCCTGGAAGACTGAAGTTCTCGTGAATGTTCGCGACATGGCAAGACTAATGGCAGAAAGCGATTTGGCAATTGGGGCGGCTGGGACAACGGCCTGGGAACGTTGCTGTCTTGGTTTGCCAACCCTAGCGTTGGTCCTGGCGGATAATCAATCCAAAAGCGCAACAGCGCTCGCAATGATAGGTGCTATAGCGCTTATAATGAACAACAAGGAACTCGCCGCAGAACTGCAAGAGGCATTGCCTCTGCTTGCCAGCCCAGATAGGCTCCAATCCATGCAACACTCCTGCTTTTCAATAATCGATGGAAGCGGGGTTACTCGTCTCTCTGAGATGTTGATAAATACAACATGATTGATGACTGCATTATCCGCTCTATGAATAAAACCGATCTTGAACCGGTTCTTGCCTGGCGGAATCATCCCGAAATCCGGCGGTACATGCTGAGCCAGCACAAAATTTCACTTGATGAACACCGCCATTGGTTTGAACTCACCTCACAGGACTCCAAGCGGCGCCTACTGATCGTCGAACATACTGAAATACCAATCGGTTTTGTCCACTTTAATGGAGTCGCTCCCGATGGGGTTGCCGACTGGGGCTTTTATACCGTACCCGATGCGCCGAAAGGGTCCGGCAAAAAACTCGGCCTGATGGCACTCAACTTCGCTTTTCAAACCTTAATGCTTCATAAGGTTTGTGGGCAGGCATTAGGGTTCAACGAACCTTCGATCCGGTTTCATCGTATGCTCGGTTTTCAACAAGAAGGAGTACTGCGCGATCAACACAAAATCGGTGCCGCATACCATAACCTGATCCACTTTGGACTCCTTCGCCACGAATGGGCCTTAAACAATGGCGGTTAACACAATGTCTAAAGTGAAAGATATCCGAATTGCTGGACGCCGGATCGGCCGACATGCACCACCATATGTCATTGCTGAATTATCGGCAAATCACAACGGCAAGATCGAAAGAGCATTGCGTATCATCGAAGAAGCAAAAAAGGCCGGTGCAGATGCCGTTAAATTACAAACGTATAAGCCTGACACTATCACTCTCGACTGCGACAGCGATGATTTCCGCATCCAAGGTGGTTTGTGGGCTGGACGCACCCTTTATGACCTTTACAGTGAAGCGCATATGCCCTGGGAATGGCACGCACCTCTTTTCGAGCATGCTCGCAAGCTTGGCATAACCATCTTCAGCTCACCCTTTGACAACACGGCCGTTGACCTCCTCGAAGATCTCAACGCTCCAGCTTACAAGATCGCTTCCTTCGAAGTGGTCGACCTGCCACTGATCAAATATGTTGCCGGAACCGGCAAACCTATGATTATTTCAACTGGCATGGCTGATGCCGAGGAAATTCAAGAAGCTATCGACGCTGCGCATGAAGGAGGCTGCAAAGAACTCGCTATCCTGCACTGCGTCAGCGGCTATCCAGCCCCCGCAGCCGACTACAATCTGCAAACTATCCCCGACATGATCGCCCGTTTTGGCTTAGTCACTGGCTTATCCGATCATACGGTCGGCAACACAATAGCTATTGCCAGTATTGTCCTCGGGGCTTCCATCATCGAAAAACATGTCACGCTTGATCGCAATGGTGGTGGGCCCGACGACAGTTTTTCTATAGAACCTGAAGAACTCGCAACTTTGTGCCTGGATTGTCGAACAGCGTGGCAAGCTTTTGGCCAGGTGAACTATGAAAAAAAATCGAGCGAACTCAACAACAACAAATTCCGCAGATCTATATATTTTGTCAAAGACATGAACCCTGGAGATGTAATTACAGAAGAATGCATCAAAATTGTGCGCCCAGGATATGGATTGCCACCCAAACATATAGATTCAATTAAAGGGAAAATGGTCAATAAATATATCAGTAAAAATACTCCCGTAAAAAAGATTGATATTGATTTTGAAAACGACAGGTAAAAATGTGTTCAAAATTTTTATTTTTTTGAATATTCATCTCTCTTTTCTTCCTGATTCTGCGAATCATCCAGCTTGACTTCCTATAGCTGACCTGATGGAGGCGGAGTCAGCCTTGACTAGCCGGCCATCTCCTTTTACCCTCAGCACGACGACGAAGCCGACATTTTCCTCAATAAAATTCCGTTCAATTTCTCCCCCCTTTGATCAAAAAAATTCATCTGCCTCCTTTTTTCCTAAAACCTTTTTCTCTGCTGACCGATAAATGATCAGCGATGAGTAGTGAGTAGTGAAGCACTATTGGTAACAATTGGACATATCCCCTTCAAGGAGGAAACCCATGGCTCTTGTTATCAATACCAATATAGGTTCGTTAAACGCCCAGCGAAACCTTTCAAACAGCCAACGCACATTGAATCAATCGATGCAGCGGCTCTCTTCAGGTCTCCGTATCAACAGCTCGAAAGACGATGCGGCCGGACTCGCCATTTCAGACCGCATGACTTCCCAGATACGCGGTTTGAACCAGGCAGCACGTAACGCCAACGACGGCATATCCCTTGCGCAGACCGCAGAGGGGGCCATGAATGAAAGCACGAACATGCTGCAGCGCATGCGCGAACTCGCCATTCAGTCGGCAAACGATACCAATACAACCGCCGATAGAGCATCGCTCGACTCTGAATTCCAGAGTCTCAAGTTGGAAATTGACAGAATTGCCAAAACCACCTCGTTTAACGGTAAAATTCTGTTGTCAGGGGGCTTTTCCGCAACAGGCGCAATTTTCCAGATTGGCGCCAACGCCAATCAGGTCATTTCTGTACGAATTGGCAGGGCCACCGCATCCGGTTTGGCTATTTCCGCACGATCCATAGCAACCTATTCCGCAGCACAGTCAGCAATCGCTTCCATGGATAGTGCCATACGTGTTCTCGATAGCGTCAGAGGCGACCTTGGCGCAGCCCAAAACAGATTCGAGTCCACCATTGCCAACCTGAAGAACGTTTCCGAGAACCTGTCGGCGGCCCGTTCCCGCATCCTGGATGCCGATATCGCCCAGGAAACCTCGGAGATGACCAAAAGCAATATCCTCCAGCAAGCAGGCGTTGCCATCCTGTCGCAAGCCAACCAGACGCCTCAACTAGCCCTCCAGCTGCTCCAAGGATAAAGTTTCTAAAAGGCTCTCTAAAAAATAATCCTCATAAAAGCAGGCAATTAACCATTGCCTGCTTTTATTTTAAAATTAGAGCTAAAGAACTCAGTCCTGAGTGGCGATAAGAAAAGCAAGAAGGAAAACCAATTTTCAAACAACACTCAACAGAAGGAGGAGTGCCAGAAGATAAAATCACACTGCACAAACGGATTCTAAGAAAAAAACCCTAAACAAACGGGCAAGGATGCCCAGCCAATTTTTCACGGAGGAAAGATCATGGCAGTAGTAATTAACACCAATATTGCTTCACTCAACGCTCAACGCAACTTAAACACTTCGCAACTCGGACTGGCCAAGTCCATGCAGCGCCTGTCTTCAGGTCTGCGCATTAACAGCGCCAAGGATGACGCCGCCGGACTCGCTATTTCGGATCGGATGACCTCGCAGATCCGCGGCTTGAATCAGGCTGCACGCAATGCCAAGATGGTATCTCCATGTCGCAGACGGCGGAAGGTGCGCTCGGTGAGACCACCAATTTGCTCCAGCGCATGCGGGAACTGGCTGTTCAATCGGCAAACGATACCAACACCGCCGATGACCGTAAATCCATCAATGCCGAGTTTGCACAACTGAGTTGCAGAAATCGGTCGAATTGCAGACAACACCCAATTCAACAACAAGGATATTCTCAAAACAACAACACTCCAACTTACTCCATGTTGGTGCCAATGCTGGCCAGACCATTCAGCTGATTATAAGTGCTGCCACTGCCGCTGCTTTAAGTGTTGCCACGATATCTGTGCGTACACAAACAGCCGCAAACACTGCAATCACCTCAATTGACAAAGCCATCGGGACGGTTGATTCCATGCGCGGCAATTTGGGCGCCTACCATGAACCGGTTGGAATCGACAATCGCCAACCTGAGCAACGTTTCTGAAAACCTGACCGCATCCCGTTCACGGATCCTTGATGCAGATATCGCCCAGGAGACCTCGGCGATGACCAAGAACAACATCCTGCAGCAGGCAGGTGTTTCGGTCCTTGCCCAGGCCAACCAGACGCTCCAGCTTGGCCTTGGGACTGCTCCAGTAAACACAACTTCAACCGGACAAGGGGGGACGCTCCCTTGTCCGTCCCCTCGTTTATTTGAACACAAGTCGATCAACAACTCCATGGAGGGAATCATGAATATCGAGGCATTATCACCAGGGCAAAGCGGATACAACCGAACTTCCGCCATGATCCCTGGGGCTGAAAAAATCCAACGGAATAGGGAAGCCGCCGAAAAGAGCCAGGCAGCCGGGGAAACCTCCGGAAAAGAAGGCCAGGCAAACGAAGTGCAGCCGGAAGAATTGCTGCAGAGCATCAAGGCGCTTACAGACCAGGGCACCTATAGCGTTCGTTTTGAAATGCATAAAGAAACCAACGAACTGGTCATCAATCTGGTCGATCAGCAATCCGGCGAAGTTGTTCGCCAGATCCCGTCCGAGGAAATTCTCGGCATGCACAAGATGCTTGTCGGATCTTCGCGGCAACTTGTTGCAGACGGAAAGTTAAGCACAAACAAAGAGGCGGACATGGCATCTGTTAACTTTGGGGGATTGGCCAGTGGACTGGATACGGAATCCATAGTTAAGGCCCTCATGGACATTGAGAAGAAACCGCTGACCCGCCTGGAAAACGATAAAAGTTTTCTCGACACCAGACTGAAGGCGTTTTCTGAATTTGACAAGAAACTCGAAGCGCTGGAATCTGCCTTTAAAAACATCGACAGCAGCGATAAATTCCGTTCCTACAGCTCCAAGGCGGCCAACGAAAATTATTTCACCACCCAGACCAACAGCCTGGCCAAACAGGGATCTTACAGCATTGAAGTGGTCAACCTTGCCCAGGTGCAAAAATCAGGCAGCATCGGGTATGCCAGCCCGTCCGCATCAACTTTCAGCGCCGGGACGATCACTATCAACGGAAAAGCCATCACTGTGGATGCAGGGGATACCTTGTCCACGTTGGTCGACAAGATCAACACAGCCAATACGGGCGACACTGCAACCGGCGTTTCCGCAACTCTTATCAACGACGGCACCGCCAACGGTTACCGGATGGTCCTGACCGGCAAGGATGCATCGACTGCTTTCACAGCAAGCGCCAGCGGTGTGACTGCCGATAGCCAGGCGCTGACCTTCAGCACCAACCAGACAGCCCGCCAGGCCACGGCCATCATCGACGGCATTACCATTGTCAGCAACAACAACATCATCAAAGGTGCACTTCCCGGGGTCGATCTCACACTTCTCAAAGGGAACACCACCGGAGAAAAAACCCAACTGAGTGTCGACGTTGACCGCGAAGGGATCAAGACGAAGCTTAAAACGTTCGTTTCCGCCTACAACGATATCATCAAATTCATCTCGGACCAGAAAGACAGTAGTTGGGCGAATGACTCCGGGCTTGCAGTCTGCAAAACGGCGTTTGCAGGGCATGCTTGTGGAGAGTACGGGCGGCACAGGATCCCTGCAACGCTTGGCCGAAATCGGTATCTCGACGAACAAGGATGACGGGACCATTTCGCTGGATACGACCAAAATCGACAAGATTATCAGCAATGACTACCAGAGCCTGGAAAATCTCTTTCTCGGCCAAACAGGCGCTGAAGGGATAAACACAAAATTCCTCACGTATCTGGAAGGAATGACGGATTCAGCAACTGGCTTGTATTCTTCGAGAAAGAAAAGCACTGAAAGCGCCATTAAAGGAATCGACAGGAATATTGACAATATGGAGCTAAGGCTGGAAAAACGGGAAAAATCAATGCGGGCCCAATTTAACGCCCTCGAACTACTCATGAGTTCGATGAATTCGACCAGCAACTATCTTTCCCAGCAAATCAGCAGCATGAATTCCAGCAAGGGTTGAAGACATGAACATGTACAGTAACGATTACCTGCGCAATCAAATCACTTCTGCCTCAAAGGAACAGTTGCTGCTCATGTTCTATGATGGCGCTATCCGTTTCACTGCCAGAGCGAGAATGGCGATAGAGAGAGGCGACATTGAGGACAGAAATTACTGCATCAAAAAAGCAAACGCTGTTATTGCGGAATTGGATGCGACTCTCGACCATTCGATTGGCGGAAAGATTGCCGAAGATCTTGACGCTCTTTACGCCTACATGCTCAATGAGCTGAACATCGCAACTATAAAAAATTCCATCGAGCCTCTGATGAGGGTGGAAGCGATGCTTTCCGGACTGCGTGAAACTTGGGTAAAGGCAATCGAAAAAGTGAGAATAGAAAAATGTAAAGGAATGACTCCAATACAACATACCGTTGCAGGATCTTTGTCTATATCCATGTAACCTGAATCTATGTAAGTCGAAAAAAATATATGAACCCTGAAGATTCAACCAATACATATCACCTGATGCTGGACAAACTCGATGAAATCGAGCGTTCCCTTGATCGCATTGATGTTTCGTCCACTAAGAACTTCTCGCAAGATATGGAAACAATGCTTGAGAATATCAAGAGTGAAGATCGTCAGCGATCCTCATCGATGACCGCTTCCCAGCGATCGATCATCGAAATGATATTGAAAAAAAATGCGCTCATTGTGGGCCGAATACAGGGAATTACAGCAATGCAGAAGAGCGAACTCAATCAGCTCCATTTAGGTATACAAACCGCAAAAGGATATTCCTCACAACGACCTGCACGAACCGGATCTATTATTAACAGTTCTAATTAGCACTATTTTTAAAGACTATTGAAAAAAGAAGCGACGCCCTGCCGGATCACCTCACCTTATTCAGAATGAATTTTTTTATCCGTATCACCCTGTACTCCTTAAAAATTTCTTTCTTTCTCAAATTCCTTGTGGCAAGTTATAAATAAAATACTTTTTCTCCTTCAAGGATAGGTATCATCTTGCCATCATTCAAACAGTTTCCTCGAAAAAATCAAAGAGGGTATGGCTGTGCGAGCCGCTGTGCCACTTCTGGGCGCAACGGAAAAAGAACGGTTGAACTGTTTTTTTGGAAAAGCAGATCATTCTGGATTCACGCTCTTTTTTCCTTACGGCGTCCTTGAGACGGATCGGGTGGATACCAGCAGATCGTGCATGGTGATGTTTGATTTTCCCAACCAGACCATTTCCGTCTCCGCTGACATCAGTGCCATCAAGGATTCGTTAACGCTGGAATTGGTCGCCCGTGAAACCGTCATCCATGCGCAATCGCGCAGCTATTTCAGGGTTGATGCAGCCACCAAAGTTGCCGCCTCGTCACTTATACCTGAAGAAACGGCACCCGAGGCGGAAAGCTGGCGGCTTCTTGGAGACACCATCGATCTCAGCGGCAGCGGCCTGCTGTGCAGTTTCGGCGAACCGCTGGCAGAAGGGATACAGGTCAAAATCGAACTGACCCTCCCGACCTATGACATGGAGATTATAACAGCCTTTGGCCATGTGGTCCGCTGCCGGGAAATTGAGAACCACTTGTATCACATTGCCTTGCACTTCGACTTGATCGATCCCGAAAGCCAGGACAAAATCATGGCCTGTTGTTTTGAGCTGCAACGCCAGCATCTGCGGATGAGGGTACGGCTGGAAAGCCTCAAAACCTCTTAACCGATCACCCGCTTCATACTCTGCCTCATAGTGATTGCAACGTGGCAAGAATCGATGAAATCTTTAGAAAAATTGAACGACAACGCCCCTGCGGTTGTCGATATTCCGGGAAAAGGTGGGGAGAGTTTCCGTTGCAAAGCTCTGTTCATCAAAAAAGAATCACCCACCTTGGAGCTTGTTTTCCCCCCCTATTCCTGGGTGGCTGATGATCTTAAAATAGGTGCCGACTGCAATCTGGCCGTTGAGCACAATGGCATGACGGTCAACCTGATTGCCCGACTTGATGAAGTGGTGCGAGACCGACGCCTGCGTTTCACAGCGCGAGAGCCTGTCACACCTGAATCGTTGCGCGATTTTTTTCGAGTGTCGATAAACATCCCCATTGAAGCCAGTTATATCGCCGGTTCCAAGGAGACAAACACACGGACCTGGAAAATGATCGGCTCGACCCTCGACATGAGCGGCAGCGGTTTGCTCGCGCTTTTTGCTGAAAAACCGCCCAGCAATAATCGTATCCAGCTGGTCATCACCCCACCGGATCAAGAAGCGCCCATTGTCTGCCTGGCAAATGTGGTCCGCTCCTACAGAATCCGTAAAAACCGATTTCAGGTCGCCTTTCACTTTGAGAACATCTCGACGAAAACACGAGATCTTGTCATTTCCTGCTGCTTGCACGAACAACGGCGTCAACTCAGGGAGAATGCTCGCCCCCTTTAGCAATCCCCCCTAGAACCTTTTGTAAAAACCCTCAACGAGGTGGATTCAACATGGGAATTCTCCCTCGCATATCTTATCTGCCATACCGCTACTTCTTCCGTCCAGTCAGAGTTCCCTGGCATACACGCAGGAGAAAGCCACCTCTTGCCAAGGGCAAGAAGTGGCCTGCTCGAGAAAAGGACTGTTCATAAAAAGAGGGAATTGTTTTGGACCCATTAACCCTGATCACCGAAATAAAACCCCTTGCCTCCACCCATTTTGCCGGTGAACAACACCAGCGCCTTCCTTTTGCCCAAGGCCAACTGCTCCAGGGCGTGATCACGGCAAAAGACGATTCGCATCAGTTTACCCTTGAAATTAACGGCCAGAAAATAACGGCAGAGTCAACCGCGCAGCTGCAGGTGGGCCAGAAACTTGATCTCCAGGTTGCCTCACTTGTGCCGCGGATGGAATTGCAGATCGTCAACAACAATCCTGTCAACCGCTGGCTGGGTAACTTTATCCCCCAGCTTGCCCAGCAATCGCTCCTGATGCCTGAAGTGGCGTGCCCTTGCCGGCGACGCGCAACTCATGGCGCAGCTCAGCCCGACCACGCAGGAAACCCTGCAGTTTTATGCGGGAGGTTTGCAGGACAGCGGCGGAAAGAGCACGGTACCGGTGTCCCAAATAACCGCGCAACTCCTCGAATTCGCCCTCAAGCTCACAACGGTGCCTCCCGAACAAACACTCCAAGGCCAGTATGAAAAAATAGGTGAACTGCTGCAGCAATTCTCCCTTTCCCCATCGCTGACGCCGGATGCAGCCCAACAAGCCAAACATCTTGCCGCTCTTTTCACTCAGGCGACCGGCGGGCAAGAGACGGCAGATCCTGCCCGGTTGACAGCCGCCTCAATATTCACTCCTTCTGCTGAGGGGGAAACCGAGGCGTTAATGACGTTGATCGGGAGATTGACCCAAAACGACCCGGCCAACTCGACCACATTTTCCCAACTGCTTCCTTTCGTTCAGATATACACCACGCTGCCGACCACGAATCCATTACGGCAGCTGCTCTCTTTTCTCATAAAAACAGAAAGCGGACAATCTCAACCCGGCACTCAGCAAACACCAGGACGGCAGATGGAGGAGTACCTCAACCGCCTGGGCATCAACATGGAGCATCTGTTGGCTGAAAACGAAACCCAAGCGGCTGGTCGGACCTTGAAATTCGCTTTACTTGAATTATCCCAACAAGCAGTGACCAGTGACAAGAGTACGGTCAGCGCAGAGCAGCTTATTAAAACCCTGGAGGCGTATCAGCTGCTGCAGATTCGGCTGGCAAACGACGCGCTCTCTTTCCTTCCCCTGCCCTTCTCCTTCCTCAATCAGGGATACCTGCTTGTCGAGGACGATCATTCCGGCGGACAACAGGAATCAGGACAGAATCAGGCCGACCAAGCCGACAAGACTGTCGAGCTGCACCTGCAGCTTGAAGGGCTCGGCAACCTGCAGATCAATATTCGTCAAAAAGAAGATCATTTAGAATTGAGGTTTATGACGGAAAATGTTGAAAAAGCGAAGTTTGTTGCTGGCTATCGCGAAGACTTGGAACAATGGATCACCAGTGGCCGCCTGGATTCGGTTCAATTCCTCGTGGGCGCGAAAGAACCGATCAAAACGTTACTGGAAAAGATCACGAGTGGCGGCACTGGAATGATCGACACCAGGGCCTGAATCAAGTCGCCGGGGAGATGTGTGATGGCTGAAAAACAGACTACAGGGAAAAGAGCTGTTGCCCTGCTGTATGACCAAAAGAAAACAGCGGCACCGAAAGTTGTGGCCAGCGGCTCCAATCTTATTGCTGAAAAGATTATCGCCACAGCCGCCGAGGCTGGAGTCCACATCAGGGAAGACCGTGATCTGGTCGAACTGCTGTCAAAAATTCCGATTGGCGAAGAAATCCCCGTCGAATTATACCAGACTATCGCAGAGGTTCTGGCCTTCGTTTACGCCGTGAATAACACGTACAAAATGAAGGCTGACGTAAGTGCAAGAGGGAAAACGTGAGCATTAGGCCTCACCGCAACATCTCTGTTTTCTCAGGGAATCGAAAAAAGATTATCATGAGAAAAAACCGCTTCATATATATTTTTTTCTGACGTATACTCTTGATAATTGAAAAAAAGCATAAAAGATCCCATTGAAAAAATTCACTTTTTACAAAAATAGCTTCAATGGCCATCCCCTTTTGGGGAAATGTTTTTTCCCTTTGCCAACTCAAGATTTGAGTTCTCCCATAACAACTTATTTGAACGTGTACGAGGTAGAATATGAACTATGGAGTTGTTAGCCAGGAACAACTAGAAAAAATAGACGACATCCTGACTGAAAAGCTCATAAAAATAGGTGTCGACTGCGTTATCATTATCGATATGGCTGGCAACATCATTACTGCCAAGGACAATGGCACGTCAAAATATGACGTCTACTCCTTTGCCGCACTGGCTGCCGGAAATTTTGCCACTGTTGACGCCATGGCCAAACTTGTCGGCGAGCAGGAGTTTTCTCTGCTGTTCCACAAAGGCCAGGAGTGCAACATCCATTTTTCGAAAATCGATGATGAACTGCTTCTCATCACCATGTTCGGTAAAAGCATATCGCTGGGTTTTCTCCGGCTCAATGTGGTTGAAACCATTGAGCGCATCAAAAAGATTTGGGCCCGCAAATAACTGATTTTCAGGTCTATGGCATCTGACAAAAGTTTTTTTAAGCATTGGCGATCAGCTGAAGGCCGCGGGAGAGTATTGTGAGTTTCATCAACCTCAGAGAAAAAATCGTGCAGGTGAAAATTGTCTATTACGGCCCCGGCCGTGGCGGCAAAACCACCAATCTTGAATATATCAACAGAAAATTCTCCAAACAGATCCAATCTGAAATGGTCAGCTTGAAGACTCATGGCGACCGGACTCTCTTCTTTGATTTTTTGCCCTTCAACATGGGGCAGATTAAGGGATATGACTTAAAAATTCAGCTTTATACCGTTCCTGGCCAAGTTAAATACAACGCGACGAGAAAACTGGTGCTCAAGGGTGTCGACGGCCTGGTCTTTGTTGCCGATGCGCAAGAGCAGATGCGGGAAAAAAATATTCGCTCACTCAATCAACTGCACGAAAACCTCATGAGCTACAAGGAATCCATTTTCAGAATTCCCCTGGTGCTGCAATACAACAAAGTCGACCTGAGAAATCAGGGCATCCCCATCTTGCCGACCTCTGTTCTTGACAAGGATCTCAACAGCAAACTCAAGGTTCCCACTTTTGAAGCGAGCGCCCTCACAGGATACAACGTACCAGAAACGTTAAAGAAAATTATTTCATCCACGGTCATTTCCATTCAGAAAAAACTCATGTAATGGTAGGGGACCGTGGAAGCCAACACCAGAGTCGGTATATGAAAAAATCACAACGTGACCAAATTTCTTCAATCGATGACTTTGAAGATCTGACACTTTTTGCCAACGAATCCTTTGATACGCAGGATGTCGATCTTTTTGAATTTACAAGTGAAGAATCCTCGCCACTGACACGGCTCAAATCCATTATTCTGTCACTTGACTGGGAAATCAATGATGACATCCTCCAAGAGTTGGATGATGAACTGAACTATCTCCAGTCCATATGGCAGGACGATAAGGTGGCCGAAGTCTACCTGCAGGGATTGGGCAAAATTGGCAACTATATTCGTATCAAAGGTGCCTATGCCCATCCGAATTCCATCAAACTGCTCCTGACTTTTTTCTACAATTTTGAAAAAATTACATCTTCTGATCAGATTTCCGGTGAACAGATCACCCAATTGTTAAAAGTTGATGTCCGTAAATTTAAAATATTGCAATATCAGATCAATCAAAATGAAATCGAGTCTCTACCCGTAACAGAAGACAAAATAGAACGAACCGAAACAATTGACACATCCATCGCATCCCAGGGAGCGGATGTCTCCAAACAGCTTAAAGCCGCCATCCTCAGCCTTGATTGGGAAGTGACGGATGAGAGCTTGCAACAATTCCATGAAAGGCTTGCCGGATTTCATCAAAGCGTGGCCGAAAACAAACCGGCACTGGTATTGATTCAAGGACTGCAAGCTTTGGGTGACTACATAGCGGACGAACGAGCGGACGCGCATCCGGAATCTTTTGTCCTCCTTCATTCTTTCAACGAGGCCCTGGAACAGGTGCTGAAGACTGACGAGCAGGCCTTGGAGCGTGACCAGATTCAGAATCTCCTGGTTGACCAAGTCAATCGTCTCAACACGCTCAAACTGCTCATTGCCGCCCCACCGGGCGCCCTTGCTGACGATCAGCGCGTAGAGGAAATATTCGAGGAATTTAAAGCCCCTGCCAGTACAGAACAGAGAACGGAACCCTTTCATCAACCGGAAAAAGAGGCGGTCATTGCCTCAGTCTCGCAACCAGCGAATTTCCCCGTTGACCCAAAAATGGGCGGCCATGCGGAATTGACCGATACCCTGGGGGCGGAAATTGACGATCTTTTTTCCATGGACGCAATGCCGGCAATGGAATCTGCCGATGTCCAGTATCCGGATGAAATTCTCCCTCCTGAAGCCATCCAGCCTGTTGATGACGAACTGGCCGACGACTTGATTGAGGCCCAACTCAGCACCAAACGCGGCTTGATGCCGGCGCTTTCCGACTCCGACGAAACCTCTGGATTCGACGAGGATGCAGAACCGCTTGACCTGCCCATACAAAGTGACTTGGCCGAGCAGTTGGATTTTCTCTTTTCCGACACAGCGTTGGATGGCAACTCGGCGCTCACCTTCTCCGCGCTCGACTCAAATGAATTGGAGATAGCTCTCGAAAGGGAAGAAGAACCCGTTGCCGCACTCGCTGATGTGGACCAGACAATCGAACCGGATACCGTCGAGATAGCCCTGAGCGGTGCGGCTGATCCGATGGATCAATCCGATTTCGACATCGGGATCGAAGAAACGGGAATCGATCCGAATTCTCTCGCAATCCAAAGCCAGCTGGATAGTTTTTTTGCTGATATTGACGAAGGATCTGCGACAACCATCGCTACTCCTCAAGAAGCGGTAGAGAAAATAGAACAATCTCTTTTCTTCAATGAAGAGGATGGTGTGCAAGCGGCCCTTGCCGACAGCACTGAGGAACAAGGTTTTTCCGAAGAATCTGAAGCGGCAAGCCTGAGTTTTACGCCCATGGGCGAAATTGAGGAAAAACTCGATTTCTTCTTTGGAACAGATGCCGATACAGAACTCGAGGCAGTGGAGTCACAACCCGAATCCTTGCTCAATGATGCAATGGAAAAATCCTTGGATCTGACCTTTGGTGAGCCTGACCTAGAGCCGGCAATCACGCCGGCCCTCGCCGGATTTTCGCCAGAGGAAACAGAAGACAGGGAAGAGGAAAAAAGACTTTTCCCAAGCAAAGACCAGCCTGATAAGGAACTTGAAGGGGCTCTTGATCTCTTCTTTACTGACGCTCAGGAAAAAACCGAATCCGTCCCAACAGCGGTTGATGAACTGACCTTGGCCTTGGAAACAACCATTGACGACGGTCAGCAGGCACCACTGGCAGAATCAAGGCAGATACAGCTTGCCGCGCTGGGCGCCCTGCTCCCCGTTGTCGTGCGCAGCCCGTCCCGCGAGAAAATTGCCGAATCCGCAGCTATGGTCGCCACCTTAAAGAAGGCGGGATTGTCGGTCGAGCAGCAGTCTCTGGCGCAGTTGCTCGAATCGGTGATCACCATGCTGGTCCGACTGCCCACCAAGGATGCTGCAGCCACGGAGCAACTGGTCAATTACCTCTATGAGCAACTCCTTGCGGAACCCTGCCGCCCTGACATCCTCCCTGTGGCCATTGGCCGTTTCACTGCCTGGCTGCAGCAGGCCAGCACCATCATGCCGGTAGTCCCGACCGCTGTGGATCAGGAGGGTGAACCAAAGTTTGCCTACACGGCCAAGGAGTTGTACTTCGAGCTTTCCGAACTTCGAGCCCATATGCGAGAGGAATTTTCCAAGTTACGGCACGAGATGGACCATCACAAGACCTGATCGTTCCACCCATTAACACATTCAAGGGACCGGAGATTTTTCCCGGTCCCTTTTTTATTTCCGCGGATCGAAGGCCTCACGCAGGGCCTCGCCGATAAAAATGAGCAGAACCAGGGTGCCGACGAGGACCACGAAGGTAGAGAGCGAAAGCCACCATGCCTCGATATTGGACTTGCCCTGAGCCAGCAACTCCCCGAGGCTTGGCGTGGAAGGCGGGACACCAAGGCCAAGAAAATCGAGACTGGTCAGGGCCAGAATTGCCCCGGACATGCGGAAAGGGAGGAAGGTAATCACCGGCGTCATGCTGTTGGGTAAAAGATGCCGGTACATAATGGTGCCGTTGCCAACCCCGAGCGCCTTGGCTGCCTTGACATACTCCATGTTCCGGCCCTTGAGGAACTCCGCCCGGACATAATCAGACAGCCCCATCCAGCCGAACATCGAGAGCAGAATCAGCAGCAGCAGCATGCTGGGCTTGAAAATGGAGGCGAAAATAATCAGGAGATACAACTCGGGCATGGAGCCCCAGAGTTCGATGAACCGTTGAAAAATCAAATCAAACCGGCCGACGAAATACCCCTGCAGGGCTCCCGCAGCAATGCCCAACAAGGTTCCAACCGCTGTCAGAACAGCGCCAAAAAGAACGCTCAACCGGAACCCGTAAATCAACCGGGCAAGGACATCGCGACCGCGATCATCGGTACCGAGAAAGTTATCCCGATTGGGCGGCGCCGGCACCGGACGATCGAGGTCCTGGTTGATCGAGTTGAAACTGTGGGGGTTGGGAGGAAAAACAACGAAGTTGGAGCCGGTTGTCAGGCGTTCAAGGATATAGGGGTCACGGTAGTCGGTCTCAGTATCGAAATCACCGCCAAAAACTGTTTCCGGGTACATCTGCCACAATGGAAAGTACAACTGGCTGTCATAACGGACGAGCAGAGGCTTGTCATTGCTGAGCATTTCGGCAAACAGACTGATGCCGAAGAGCAGAGCAAAGAGGATAAAGGAGTAGAAACCGCGACGGTTCTTCTTAAATCGAATCCAGCGTTTGCGCCCAAGACTGTTGGCCCTGTTCTTTCCCTGTCTCATCTGCCTATTGCCTGCCTTCAAAACTGATGCGCGGATCGACCATGACATAGGAAAGATCGGAGAGCAGCCGTGAGATAAGGCCGATAATTGTGAAAAAATAGAGGGTACCCAATACCACCGGATAATCGCGGTTCATAACCGATTCGTAAGCCAACAGTCCCATGCCGTCCAGGGAAAAAATGGTTTCGATCAACAGGCTGCCGGTAAAAAAGGCGGTGATGAAACTGCCGGGGAAGCCGGTAATGATCGGGATAATGGCATTGCGGAAGACATGCTTGTAGAGCACCTGTCTTTCATCAAGTCCCTTTGGCCCGGGCAGTGACCACATACTGTTTGCGAATCTCCTCAAGGAACGAATTCTTGGTGAGCAGGGTCATCACGGCCAGACTGCCGACGGTCGAGGCAATGACCGGCAGCACCATATGCCAGAGGTAATCTAAAACCTTGCCCATGACACTCAATTCGTTCCAGTTATCAGAGATCAACCCCCGCAGAGGGAAGATGCTCCAGAAGCTGCCGCCGCCAAAAAGGACAATCAGCACAATGCCGAGAACAAAGCCGGGAATGGCGTAGCCGAAAAGAATAACGGCACTGGTCACAATATCAAAGGTAGAACCGTCACGAACCGCTTTGGCGATGCCAAGCGGGATGCACACCGTGTAGACGATGAAAAAACTCCAGAGCCCGAGCGACATCGACACGGGCAGCTTGGAGACAACCAATTGCGCAACGCTCATATGATGGTAGTAGGAACGTCCGAAATCAAAAACCAGATACTGCCGCATCATGCCGGCAAAACGGGTTAGGGCCGGTTGATCGAAGCCATAGAGTTTTCTCAACTGTTCGACCCGCTCCTGGTCCAGCCCCTTGTTTCCCTGGTATAACCCGCCACCAGCTGTTTCACCGCCGGTGCCGTAACCGCTCAACTGCGCCATCAGCCGTTCCACGGGTCCGCCAGGCACGAACTGCGTGATGACAAAGGTGATCAGCATGATCCCGAAAAGGGTTGGGATCATCAACAATAATCGTTTGAGGATATACAACGTCATCAGTCTCTACTCACCACATGCCTGAACAATACGAGGTGCCATGGACAGAAACCACTGAGAATCGCGAATGCATTCATTCAGGAAATCTTGATGCCGCCGATAAAATCCGGTTCCTCGTTGTGCACGGTTGCTTGCCGCGGTCGCTCAGGAAAACGGATAGGGTGTTCCTCGTCATCCTGCACCTGCTCAGCGGCGGTCACCCTTGGAGCCGGAACGACTGAACGCGGCGTAACGATCGGCGGGAGTTGTTGTGCCGATGAGGCCGCCACCGGCTCTTCGACAACCCTTTCTTTTTGAGCAGGTCTTTTAAGAAAGGCCAACACCCCATCCTGGAGCAGGGTCACGCTGACCAGTTCCCAGGCTTGTCCGCCTAACTGATTAAGCGTATTCTCCATCTCTTCGTCATCGACATATTTGTCGCCCAGCAGGCCATCTTTCTTAAATTCAAAAAGAATGGTCCGGTATTGCCACAACATTTCGCTCTCCTGTTGGTGTTGATCTCTGATCGACACCCCCTGGTCAAACCAGCCGGGTTTCTTGCATGGGTCGGGTTGAAACGATTTCCTTGCATCCGTGCCTGAAAAACCACTCTCTTACAAACTTTTGCAGTGATTCTTAGACAAGTAGCGCCCGGAGTTCCTCGGCAATGATGCAGATGCCCTGCCGCACATCCTCTTCTTCCTGCGAGTAGGTAATGCGCAGGCATTCGTCGGTATGACGCCATCCGGGAGCCAATCCTGGAAAAAAATAATCCCCGGACACCACCACGACACCTCTCTTCTTCAGCCGTTCGTACAATTGCCGGCCAGAAAGGGGCAACCCAGGGAACCAGAGCCAAAGAAACATCGCACCTTCAGGAACATGCACCTTATAGGCAACCCCCCTGAAACACTCTTCCAGACAGGCTAGGGCGAGCTCCATTTTATGCTGATAAAAAGGCCTGATCACCTCTCGACTCAGGCGGATAATCTCACCGGAGCGGATGATTTCAGTGGTCAGCATGGCCCCGAAACTGCCGGGTGCCAGATTAACAACGGCGTTCACCCCGGAAAGAAGACGGATCAGTTCTTTGCCCGCGATGACAATACCTGTGCGGACGGCAGGCAATCCGAATTTGGAGAGTGACATGCACAAAACGATATTCTCGTTCCAGACGGGAGTTGCTTCGGTAAAGATCATCCCTGGAAAAGGAACGCCGTACGCATTATCAATGATCAAAGGAATGCCATGCTCATCGGCCAGGCGGGTCAACCCGGCGATCTCATCATCGGTGAGAACATTGCCGGTCGGGTTGGTCGGCCGGGAAACGCAGATGGCACCAATTTCGTCGGTGAGAGTAATCCCCTCAAAATCGACCCGGTACTTGAAAAGATGGTCGCCGATCAATTCGATGCGAGGCCGAACTGAGATGAAAAAATCGTCCACCAGGCCAAGGTCGGCATAGCCGATGTATTCAGGTGCCATCGGCAGAAGAATTTTACGCTTGCCGCCATCGGCCGTTGTCCCGGCAAGGATGTTAAACAGGAGAAAAAAAGCACCCTGGCTGCCGTTCGTCAGGCAAATATTTTCTTCCGTCAGGTCCCAGCCGTATTCGCGGCGCAACAGGCCCGCCAGGGCCTGGAGAAACTCCGGTTCACCCCGAGGCGGATCATAGATACCGATCAATCGCCGCAGCAACTGCTCATCTTCGATCAAAGTGCGCAACCGCTCTGCCATCACCGCCTGAATTTCAGGTATATGGCCTGGATTGCCGCCGCCCATCATGATTTTTCCACCCTCAGCCAGGGCATTGCCGAGATCATCCATCAATGAAAGGATGCCAGCGCCTGCAGAGAGCTTTTCACCAAATGCCGAAAGTTTCATGAAGCACCAACCCCAACTCTGAACAAAAAAGACACTCTTCCCCCGAAAAATTGGCAGGAGCACCGTTTGGTCACATCAGACCTGCCCCTTTGCCAAAAGGATAGAACGAGCTAATTCTATCAGGTTCAAAGGAAAAAACCACCTGATATGTAGAGCTAGATTTTCCGGCTCAGGACGACAAACGAGACGCGTAAAAATGGCAGGGCATGCCGGAAGTGGACAGAACCACGCGTGAGGGCAGATCTTGGCACTTAAAGCCATACGCACGGCAGCCTCTAGGCTGACGAGGATCATAGGTGATAAAAAAATTCCTGCACTTGAGACAGTCCGGCGCCTCTCCGGTTCGCCGATCAATCACATCAACCACATCGCTGCCTTGTATTTATCGGGTTCCTCGACACGAGTCTGCAAGCGGGCCCTCAACTTCATTCGGTCAACGGGCGGCAATGCGGCTCATTCCGTTTTCTTGGGAAAATCGAAAAAAAGAAGGGTCCCCTTGTCCGCCGCGAGTTCACGCCAGGAGGCCATGGAAAATTCAAGCGCCACAATGCCGCATGTCGGAATGTTGTCGATCATCAGTCCGCCGAGGGTATTGGCCAAGGACGTGCTTTCCGGGTTGTGGCCGACAAGAAAAAGTGTATTCACCTGCGGTTCGATTTCCTGCACAATCTTAATCAGCACGGGAACCGTGGCCGAATACAAAATGGGATTGCACTGTAATTGATCCGGCGGGTAGCCTAATTGACCGGCATAGTGGATGGCGGTGCTGAGGGCTCGCGCCGCCGTACTGGTCAGAATCAGGTCCGGCCGTATTCCCTGTTCCATCAGACGTCTGCCCATTTCCGGGGCATCACGCTCGCCGCGCTTGTTCAGGGGGCGTTCAAAATCGCTGAGGCTCGTCTCCAGCCAACTCGATTTGGCATGGCGACAGATCAACAATCGCTTTTTTTTAGATACGGAGGCGGTTTTGGATTTCATGCCACAATCTCTCATAGGCGGCGGCGGAGGTCGAACCGGGAAGGGCGGCGACAACAGGCTGCCTGTAAACGCCCATCCGTTCAACATCGGCCGAGTAAGGAATAGCAGCCTGCAGGACACCTTCCTTCTCCTGCATGGACTGCATTAACTCTGAGTGCATCTTTTTCCGTTTCTCGACCATGGAGAAAAAAATAAGCACTTTTTCGCGCCCTTGATCGATTTCATCGAGAAAGACGTACAGTTGTTCCAATGAGAGCAGGGAAAGTGTGGTGGGAATCACCGGCGCAAGGATGCAATCGGCGGCATAGAAGATGTTTTCGGACAGCAGGGTAAGATTAGGGGGACAATCGAGAATAATCCGATCATATTCGTCCAGCAGGGGTTGCAGCACTTTCCTCAGGCGTTTTTGCGACTTCTTGCAGTCGTCGAGAGCGATATCTATATTGCGGTACGAGAAATCGGCCGGCAGCATATCGAGACCCGGATAATCGGTGCCCCTTATATTCTCCTCAATGTGCCTGCCGCCCTTAAGCAGCTTCTTGGTACTGAACTTCTCTGGTGAGCGGATGCGGAAATAGTAGGATGCCGACCCCTGCGGATCCATGTCAAGAAGCAGGGTTTTGCCTCGTTGTCTCGAAGAAAGGTAGGCCAGGTTGACTGAAGCGGCAGTCTTCCCCACACCTCCCTTGATATTGTAAACAGCGATAATGCTCATGAAGACTCCTGTTTTTTCCGGAAGAGTTTGTGAAAGAGCGCGATGGTTTCCGGGTCGCTGAACTGGTCGAACGCCTCGGCAAAATGGAGGCGCAACGCCTGCTGTTCCTGGTGTAGACTCTGCATCAGACCGCCCAGGGCTGCCGCCAATTCAAGATTGCGCCGTGACCCGGCGCGCAGTTCTTCCAGGGTCAAGCGGAGCATCTCTTGCTGTACCGAGAGATCATTGAAGCCGCCCAGAATATCCTGCAATTTTTTCAATTGCCGGACCACTATCTGAATTTCATCTTTAGGATAGAGTGAGCTGAAAAATTCTATGGCGTAGCGCAGTTTTTTGCACTGGATTCGCAGCCGGTGCACTTCAGCGTCGGGCGTATTGATGTCCAAAGTTCGGCCATCGTGCAGAATCTTCTTGAAACGCTTTATGATAATCCGTCTGGCCAGTTCCCCGACCGGCACCCCTGCTGAAGATGCTGGTTGTGGCGTTTTACTGTGCAGGGCGCGATACCATGCGCCCAAGATGGTCCTGCTCTTTTTGGCCCGCAAGCCCCGCACCATTTTTTTCTGCTCGATCTGCCGCCTCAGGGCAAGTTCATGAAAAAAACCGTTCAACGCAGATCGCAAACTCGGCGGCAGTCGGCTCAAATAGTCGTCCTCGGTTGAGCAGATAGACATCGAGATCACGGGTTGGCCCAGTCAGACTGCCGAGAAGACCAAAATCTCTTTTGAACCTGGCCACCACCGCATCGGGCAGCACCTTTTTCACCAGGCTCAGCCCCGAACGGGTGCGGCGGATGGCAACCCGGAGGTCATGAAGAAATTCGGTGTCCCAATCGGCGAGCACGCCGGGAATGTTGCGGTTGATGTTGTCCAGGAGCGCCTGGTAGATATGAATCATTGCCTGATAGGCTGTGCCGGCAGCGTCGAGTTCCAAAGAGAATTTGGAGTTGTAATCCAGAGGCTGCCGCCCCGCTGCCCGGCACCCCTCCTCAAAACCGATCAGGGGCGAGGCGCTTTGGCGGACACCGTTCTCTTCCAGGACACGACGAACAAGCAGTATTTCCTGATCGTATCCACGAATAGCGAACAGGCGGACCAAACGAAAAGCAGGTCCTTTTCCGCAGGATGCTGGGTTTCAAAGACAATTCGAGCCACGGTCTTTTCATCCCGGTTGAGCAAACGAATCTGGCGACCGCTCAGGCTGACGGTCGCCAACGGTAAAAGACAACGGATGCCAAGAATGGGTTCCAGTATCTCCCGAAGTCGACCCGATGGAAAATCACCGGCGAAACAAGCGGTTTTCAGTGCCGGGCCACCCTGTTGCACCGTCACTTCGCAACTGTCGCCATGGTACAAGGTCCAGGCCTGCTCATGACAATGGAGCAAATAGCCTTGTTGAAAAAGCCGCCAGTCATAGGTGTCGGTGTAGACCACCTTGGCCGCATATTCCGGAGCGACAATAAAACCGAACTCCACGGCCAGCACGGACAGGAGCGCGTCAACCTCAAGCGAATCAGGCAGGTACCAGGTGTCCGCGCCAGGTTGCAGCATCACTCACATCCCTCAACTCCGGTAATCGGCGTTGATCTTTACATAATCGTAGGAAAGATCGCAGGTATACACTTCAGCTTCGGCGCTGCCTTCGCTGAGATGCACGGTGACGGTGAACGAACGCTTCTTGAGCACCTCGGTGGCGGCTGCCTCCAACTCAACTCCCAGTGCCAGACCATTTTCCACCATTTTGACTGCATCAAAACTGATCGACACCCTATTCTGGTCAAAAGAACATTCCGACCGCCCCAAAGCGGCTATGATCCGGCCCCAATTAGCGTCCTCGCCAAAAAAAGCCGTCTTAACCAGGGAAGAGTTGGCAATGGTCTGGGCAGCACTCATGGCCTCGTTCTCGTCCCGAGCACCGGTAACCTTGATCGTGACCAGCTTGGTGGCGCCTTCGCCGTCTGCAACAATCTTCAACGCCAGGTCCTTAAAGACGCCCTCCAAGGCCGCGCCGAAAAGGTCAACTGCTTCCGGATTCTCCTCATCAATCCAGGCGTTACCGGCGGCACCGTTGGCCATGACCAGCACCATGTCGTTGGTCGAGGTGTCGCCATCCACCGTGATCCGGTTAAAACTGCGATCAACCCCGGATTTGACCAGTTGATTGAGCATCGGAAAAACAATCCGAGCATCGGTGACCACAAAGCAGAGCATGGTGGCCATGTCAGGCATGATCATCCCCGAGCCCTTGGCCACACCAAGGATGGAGACCTCGACCCCGTTGACCATGAGCGTGGCGGTGGCGACTTTGGGGACTAAATCCGTGGTCATGATCGCCCGGGCTAGCTGATCAAAGCCATCGGCTGAGAGGTTGGCCACCAATTCCGGCATGGCCTTGGCGAAAGGCTCGGTTCGCAACTGCTGGCCGATCACCCCGGTCGAGGCCACCTGCACAAGCGATTCATCAATCCCCAGTTCTCGCGCCGCTAGGGCACCGGTGGCCAGGGCCACGTCCATCCCTTCTTTTCCGGTGCAGGCATTGGCATTGCCGCTGTTGACCAACACGGCCTGGGCCTGACCTGAGCGCAATCGTTCCATATCGAGCAGGATCGGCGCTGCTTTGACCTTGTTGGTGGTAAAAGCACCGGCGGTCACCGCCGGTACCTGAGAAAAAATCAACCCGAGATCAAACCGACTCGCGTACCGTATCCCAGCCTGCACCGCTGCGGCTGAAAAACCTTTCACATGCATGAAACATCCTGTTTTCTATTGAAGTTATCAAAAAATTATTGCTCATCACTCTACCAGATACCGTGCAAAAGGAAAGAGTGAAGAATTGCGCAAACGGTAATTTTCCTTGACCAGCAGCAGGATTTCATGCCACTGTTTCAGGCGATCAAACGATCCGAACGAACAGCGGCCGTTTCAAGAGATCCAAACCATTTCTTCCCACACGCAGATACACTCATCCCCAGTGCAATCAAGGGCAGACACACCAGCACCGGCCTTCGGCGGAATTCTCCTTTTTCCATCATGATTGATACCTTTACCTTGGGGCTGACCAATTCGCTCTTTCTCGCCGACCTCACCATCCGCTTCGGCTTGTCTCTGCGGGTGATCATGCGTAAAAGGGCCCCCAGCGTCTCCTTTGCCTGGCTGGTGCTCATTTTGCTAATTCCCTTCGCCGGTGCCCTAATCTACCTGCTTTTCGGTGAAAACAGATTGGGTGAACGAAGGGCTAACCGGTTGATCAAGGATCGGCCGATCATCAGGGAGTGGTCCAGCGCCCTGCGAAACAAAGCGGAAGTCGATTGGAGTACGATCAATCCTGAATGCCTGCCCTTGGACCGGCAGATCGTGGCCACCACCGGCATCCCGACCATGCCCGGCAACCAGCTTGAACTGATCGATACGGCCGACCGTTTTTTTTCTCTGCTGATCGACGATATCCGCCGCGCCCAATCCAGCTGTTATCTCGAATTTTATATCCTCAGCGAGGGCGGACGCATCGATGAACTACTCGAGACCCTGCTGGCGGCGCGAAAGCGGGGCGTTGTCTGCCGAGTATTACTCGACAGCATCGGCTCCAAACTGTTTTTACGCGGCGGAGGGTGCCTCGCGATTGCGCAAGGGGAATATCGAGGTGGTTGAAGCCCTGCCAGCGGGACTCACCCGCGCCCTGTTTGTCCGCATCGACCTGCGCAATCATCGCAAAATCGCTGTGATTGACGGAGAAATCGCTTACACCGGCAGCCAGAATCTGGTTGATCCACGTTTCTTTAAACAGGAGGACGGGGTGGGCGAATGGGTTGACGCCATGGTCCGAATCACCGGACCAGCGGTGGAACTGCTGACCGCCGCCTTCATGTTCGACTGGCTGCTGGAACGGAGGCAGAATCTCGCCAACTACAAAGGAACCACGGACATCCACCCGGTGGCACCAACCGGCAACGCCTTGATACAGTTGGCCCCTTCCGGTCCCGGCTATGGCGAGGACACCATTCATGATCTGCTGCTCACGAGCATCTACGCAGCCCGCAGGGAATTAATCCTTACCACCCCTTATTTCGTCCCCGACAACGCCATTCTGGCGGCGCTCAAGTCGGCGGCACAACGCGGCGTCGAGGTGACCATCATCATCCCCGAAAAAAACGATTCCCGCCTGGTTCATTATGCCAGCCGTGCCCGCTTCGAAGCTCTGAGCAGTGCAGGGGTTCGAATTATGGCCTTTGCCGGCGGCCTGCTCCACACCAAAAGTATTACGGTTGACAATGATTTTTGCCTCATTGGTTCGGTCAACCTCGACATGCGCAGTTTCTGGCTCAATTTTGAAATGACTTCGGTCGTCTATAACAAAGAATTCACCGCCCGTGTCAGAGAGCTCCAGCAGGCCTATCTTCGGCAAGCCCGCGAACATGACGCCACGACCTTCCGGACCCGCCCCTACCGGCAGCGATTACTGGAAAACATTGCCTTGTTGCTGGGACCACTCCTCTGAATGCTGATGCCGTTGAGGTACCGATCAAACAGCTTTTTCACAAGACAACTAACCAACTGTTATTAAAACGAAAAAATACTGCCCATGAAAATCCTTCTGATCAGCGATATTCACGGTAACTACCCGGCCCTTGAAGCAGTCAGCTGCGAGGTGGCGCCCCTTGCGTGCGAACATATCCTCAACTGTGGCGACTCCCTGGTGTATGCCCCCTTTGCCAACGAAACCATTGACTGGCTGCGCAACCATCACACCTTCACAATCCGGGGCAACACCGACGACCGAGTGATCAAACTGCTCAAAGGCAAGAGTTTCAAAAAACCGTCCAAGCCGGAAAAAAGGATCATGTACACCAGCACGGCGGCGGCTCTTTCGCAGGATAACAGCGCATTTCTCCTGGAACTGAAAAAGAAAGAAACTCCTCCGCCTTGGCCAGACTTCCATTGGCCTTTTTCATGGCAGTCCGGCCGATCACGAAGAATTCCTCTGTGACGACACTCCGGAAAAACGATTGAAGGAACTGGCCAAAGAAACCAACTGCGAGGTGGTGGTCACCGGGCATTCCCACGTCCCATATCATCGGCATGTGAGTGGCGTTCACTTCATCAACCCTGGTTCGGTGGGCAGAATGTTCGACGGCCGACCCGATGCCTCTTACGCCATTCTAGAATTAACCCAAGGGGAAATACTGGTCAGTCACCACCGCTGCCCTTATGACGTCGAGGCCGTTGTCAGAGCTATCAATGACCACCAGCTGCCAGCAATTTACGGCGAAATGTTCCGCACCGGCAGCAAACGCAATTAGGACGAAAAAGGCCGTTCCGGCGTCAGTCGCCGGAGGCACGGCAGGCTTCTTCGATTCGCTCCACGACGTAGCCTACCGCTTCTTCGGTGCAGGCGTCGAGATCAAAACAGAGGGCGTCCTCACCAAGCAGACCTCCTGGGACCAAAGCCCCTCTTTCTTCCGGATCCCGGACCATAGTCCTGAAAAAACAGACCGACAGCCAACGCGGCTGGTCATCGATCACGTCAACCATGGCAAACAGGGGCTGACTACGTCCGGGAACCGAGGCCCGGAGCGAATAGGTCACACCTGGCCGGGGATGAAATTCGAAAGCGACGCCTTCCTTGCCAAACAGCAAATCCTTCAATCGGACAAATCCCTGCCGGTTGCAGTCCGGGCTTTCCTTCCAAGTCCCTAAAAATGCCTCAACCGCCGCTTTCACCTCGTTCATCGTCTTCGCTCCCTGCCCGCTGCCGTCACCCACTTCAGCGGATCGAAATATTTCAAAAAAACATTATCTACCTGGATTATTCCACTTTCTGTGCTACGCTCATATATATCACAATAACGTCTTGGACCACTCAAAAAGCCCTTTCCGGTCCTTCCTGACCCTGGGGTTGAAAGCGACGAGTGAAGCAGGGGCTCAATCAACCACCATTATTGGCCACAGGAGATACGCATGGGTGAAAAAAAGAAAAAAGACGAAGGCAAAGAAAAAAAACACGACAACGACAAAACCCTCGATTTCAGGCTCCAAGAAGGTACAGCGCTCCATTTCAAGGATGAAAAGAAGGACGACGACCACCAGGCTGTCTGGGTGACCAAGGCGGCCTTAGCCTATGAAATGGAATTAAAAAAGCTGCAGATCGAGCTGATGAAGCTGCAGCAGGACATGAAAAACCGGGGCACCCGGATGCTGGTCATTTTTGAAGGCCGGGACGCCGCCGGAAAGGGTGGCACCATCAAACGCATCTCCGCCTTTCTCAATCCCCGCAACACCCGCGTCGTCGCTTTGGCGGCGCCCAGCGACCGCGAGGTCTCCCAGTGGTATTTCCAGCGGTATGTGCCTCACCTGCCTTCAGCCGGCGAACTGGTGCTCTTTGACCGCTCCTGGTACAATCGGGCAATGGTCGAGCCGGTCATGAGCTTCTGCACCGACGAGCAGCACAAACGGTTTCTGAAGGATGTGCCGCTCTTTGAGGAAATGCTGGTCAAGGACGGTATCAAACTGTTCAAGTTCTACTTTTCAGTCTCCAAGGATGAGCAGGCCAAACGCTTCGAATCCCGTAAAACCGACATCCTCAAGCAGTACAAGCTTTCACCGGTGGACAATCTGGCCCAGACCTACTGGGATCAGTACACTGTTAAAAAATTCCAGATGCTCAACGAATCGAACCGCACCCTGAGCCCCTGGACAATCCTCCGGTCCGATGACAAGAAAAAAGCCCGGCTCAACTGTATCAAACACATCCTCACCCATATTGATTACGATAAAAAACTGCCCGACAAGGAACTGGCCACCGATCCGAAAATCGTCATTTCCGGCATTGATGAGATCAAGCACATGGAGAAAAATCTGTTTGATCCGGAGCGGCTCAGAGGATAAAAAAAGCCGCCAGCCCCTTGAGTAAGGGGCTGACGGCTAACGCTGCTCATGAAAAACTTCGCTCGGTGCGTGAAAGAAATTCTCAGCCGGTCAGACCGCAGCATTTTTTGAATTTTTTCCCCGATCCGCAGGGGCAGGTGGCGTTACGACCAATTTTATCTTCAGCCCGCTGGATAGGGCGCCTGTCAACCTCACCGGGTTCCTCGGCCGTGGAACGTTTGGCCTCCGCCAGCTCCCGTTCTCGCTGCTGCCGCTGCTCCTCCTCTAACCGTTGCCAATTCGTCATCCTGGACTAACTGAATGCGCATCAGGTTGGCAACCGTGTGCAGTTTGACCGCCTCGATCAAATTGCGGAACAGATTGTAGCCTTCCCGTTTGTACTCGTTCAGAGGATTTTTCTGCCCATAGCCGCGCAGGCCGATCCCCTCCCTGAGATGATCCATGTGCAGGAGATGCTCCTTCCATAGGGTATCAACCATCTGGAGCAAGATCATCCGCTCAAGCTGACGCATCTGCTCCCCGCCGTTGCGTTCTTCCTGGAGGGCATAGGTCCGCTGAACTGTCTCCCGCAAGTTTCTCGGCAAAAGACTCCTGATCGAGTTCAGCCCGTTCCTCTGCCGGCCAATCGAGCTGGAGATTGAACACCTGCCCGATCCGTTCTTCAAGCGCCGGCCAGTCCCACTCATCGGCAGACCTCTTTGCCGAGGTAAATTCCCCTGTCACCTGATCAAGCAAATCGGTGATCATATCGTTGATGATCGGCTGGACATTATCTCCCTCAAGGACCTCGCGCCGCTGGCTATAGATGACCTGGCGCTGCTTGTTCATGACGTCGTCGTACTCAAGCAGGTGCTTGCGGATATCGAAGTTATGGCCCTCGACTTTGCGCTGGGCGTTTTCGATCGCCCGTGAAACCATCGAGTGCTCAATGGGTTCATCTTCCTCCATCCCCAGCTTGTCCATGATGCTGCTCAACCGGTCGGAGCCGAAGATACGCAGCAGGTCATCCTCCAGCGACAGATAAAACCGGGAGGTGCCGGGATCGCCCTGACGCCCGGACCGACCGCGCAATTGATTGTCGATGCGGCGGCTCTCGTGCCGGCTGGTGCCGAGGATATGCAGACCGCCAAGTTCACGCACGCCTTCGCCCAGTTTGATGTCGGTGCCGCGACCGGCCATGTTGGTGGCAATCGTGACCTTGCCCTTCTGGCCTGCACCGGCGATGATCTCAGCCTCGCGCTCGTGTTGCTTGGCGTTGAGCACGTCATGGGGTATTCCTTCCTTGGTCAGCATCTTGGCGATCTTCTCGGAAATGTCGATGGAGATCGTGCCCACGAGGATCGGCTGGCCCTTTTTCGTGCAGCTCCTTAATTTCATGAACGATATTGCGGTACTTTGCCTGCTGGTTCTTGTAGATGACGTCGGCGATAGTCTTTGCGGATCATCTTCTGATGGGTGGGAATAACCACAACATCAAGGTTGTAGATCTTCTTGAACTCTGGCGCCTCGGTGTCGGCGGTGCCGGTCATGCCCGCCAGTTTGCTGTACATGCGAAAATAGTTCTGGAAGGTGATCGAGGCCAGTGTCTGGTTTTCCTTCTCGACCTTGACGCCCTCCTTGGCCTCCAGGGCCTGGTGAAGGCCATCGGAGTAGCGACGGCCCTCCATGGTGCGGCCGGTGAACTCGTCGACAATGACCACGGCGCCATTCTTGACGATATAGTCGACGTCGCGCTGGAAAATAAAATGGGCTTTGAGCGCTTGGTTGATGTGGTGCAGCTGATTGATGTTGCGCGGATCGTAGAGATTATCCACCTCCAGCAGCTCCTCACCCAGAGCCACGCCCTCGTCGGTGAGCATGATCTGGCGGGATTTCTCTTCCTTGGTGAAGTGTTCCTCAGCCTTGAAATGCCGCATGATCCGGTCGACTTTGAGTAGAGATCGGTGGACATGTCCGCCGGACCGGAGATGATCAGCGGTGTTCGGGCCTCGTCGATGAGAATGGAGTCAACCTCATCGACGATGGCATAGCTGAAACCGCGCTGACAGTAGTCCTTCAAGGAGAACTTCATGTTGTCGCGGAGATAGTCGAAGCCGAACTCGTTGTTGGTGCCGTAGGTGACATCCGCACCGTACGCTTCCCGCCGCTCTTCGTCGTTCATTTCATGAAGGATGCAGCCGGTGGTCATTCCGAGGAAACGGTACACCTCACCCATCCATTGGACGTCACGGCGTGCCAGATAGTCGTTGACCGTGACCACATGAACCCCTTTACCGCTCAGGGCATTGAGGTAGACCGGCGCTGTTGAGGTCAGCGTCTTCCCTTCACCGGTTTTCATCTCGGCAATCTTGCCATGATGGAGCACAATGCCGCCGATGAGCTGGACATCATAATGCCGCTCGCCGAGCACCCGTCGGGCTGCCTCGCGAACCACGGCAAATGCTTCCGGCAGAAGTTCGTCAAGCGTTGCGCCCTGGGCTACCCGTTCCCGGAACTCGACTGTCTTGGCAGCAAGTTCAGCGTCGGAAAGCGGTTCGACCGTGGCTTCCAGATCGTTGATCGTCTTGACGATTCGGCGGTATTGTTTGATCACTCTGTCGTTTTTGCTGCCGAATATTTTGGCAAGTACCCTTCCTACCATTATGTGTCTCCTATCAAGGGCACAGAGCCCTCAGGATAAATAAAAAAGTTCCGGTCGCAGGATCACGGTGCTGGTTGCCGGACCAGTGGTGCGGATCAGAGCATCCTCGTCACAGTCGGGAAATTTGGAACAATGAATGCAATCACTCCAAATCTTGTGCGGCAGATCCTGCTTGTCCCGGTCCTGAAAACCAAATTTCCGAAAAAAACGCGGCCTGATAGGTGAGAACAAAGACCTTGTTGATCTCCAGGCTTTTCGCCTCGTCCAGGCAGGATTCGACCAGCAGGGCGCCGATGCCGCATTTCTGATTGCCTTCGGCCACCGCCAGCGAGCGAATCTCGGCCAGATCGTCCCAGCAGATGTGCAGGGCGCAGATCCCGAGAATAGTCCCTGACTTCCTCGTAGACGACAAAATCGCGCAGATGATCGTACAGGGAACTGATCGAACGGGGCAGCATCAACCCCTTGCTGGCAAATAGAGTCAGCAGGGCATGAATAGCCCGAACATCGCCCATCCGCGCGGGACGAATCCTGCCGGTTCTCTCATGTACTGGTGGAGCAGCCATAACACACTTCCTTCATAGGCTGAATGCAGCGGCAGACTCTTGTGAGGCTACTGCAAACTTCAGGACGGCAAAGAGCCTTTCGGCTGCTGTCCATTCATTGATGCGTCAACAACCGTCAGTTTACGATAGCAATACCAGTTTCCCTGACCAACAGCCATGCCGATAAGAAGCAGAAAAATTGCATTCAGCCAGCTTCTTGGCTCAAGCAGCAGGAGCAGGAAAAGCCCGATAGTCGCTCCATAAACGCCTCCGGACGACAAATTGAGCATCGTTACGGACCAGAGAGGAAATTTACGTTCCAGGACCCCGATGACCGGTCGGGCAACGGCAAAAAAACAAAGATACGAGCTGAGAAGAAGCAGCGGGAATCCATAAAACGCCCAAGTGACAACGGTCTTGAGGGCCAGATGCTCTGGTCGCAGTATCCCTGCTTTCATAAGGACCCAAACGAACAAAATAAGAAAATGCGCCAAAATAACGAAGGCGAACGGCAACAGGGCTGGAACATAGACGGCCAGATATTTTCTGACATGCCGGGCTATGACCTTGCGCAGCGCCAAAACAAGGGGAACGCGCGCCCTTTGCACTCCTCGCTGATTTCTTTTGGTTCTCATCGCTGGTGATTATTTTGGGTGCTTGTAATCGTTGTTCTTACCGTAATGTGTTGTTTTCCTGAATCGTTTTGCTGGACGGCATTTGTTTTGGGGATTCCGTGACCTGCACGGCCTGTTTGCCCCTAGGCGGGAGGAGAATGGTCTGTCCCGCCCAGATACCGAGGAGGAACATCCAGAGAAAAAGACAAAAACAGACGATGACCAGACCAAACATCCCTCGCCAGCCAAGCTCAATGCGGAAGGATTTGCTGCTCCCTTCGGCCGGCTCCACTTTCTTTCTCCTAAAGAGTCCCACAGCCCTCTGTGCCGGCCCAGACTACAGTCACTGGATCGTTTTTCCTTGTTGTTTCGAATGGCTTCAAGCGCTTATGAGTATGTATTGTGCTTAGAAAAGCAAGTCTGGAACACCAAAAAACCATTACCAAAGACACTCCTCCCTACATGCTCTCCGGTGCGGTCAGACCGACCAAATGGAGGCCGTTGCGAAAGACCCGCTTCAATCCGCCGCAGAGAGCCAAACGTGCCCGGGTCAGCTCAATGTCTTCAGACAATACCTTGTGTTTATTATAAAAACCGTGAAACTGACCGGCCAGTTCCATCAAATAGAAAATCACCCGATGAGGTGCCAGATCGGCTGCAGCCCCGGCCACCATCTGTGGATAATCGGCCAAGGTCTTGAGCAAAGCATATTCTTCTGGTTCAGCCAACCGGTGCAGCGCCTGATCCGCCACCGAATCAACGGCTGCTCCCTGCTCCAGGGCCTGCCTCTCAATGCTGCACAAGCGGGCGTGGGCGTATTGGACATAAAAAACAGGGTTTTCCTGGCTCTGTTTTTTAGCGAGATCAAGGTCAAACTCGATCAGGTTGTCTGGCTTGCGCATAAGGAAGAAAAAACGCAGGGCATCGGGGCCGACCTCGTCGACCAGCTCATCGACGGTGACAAAGGTGGCTTTGCGGGTAGACATCTTCACCTGCTTGCCTTCGCGGAGAAGGGTGACGAACTGGTAAAGAACCACGGTGATCCGGTTGTCGTCATAGCCGAGCGCCCGGACCCCGGCCATCACATCTGGCACGGTGGCAATGTGGTCGGAGCCGAAAACATTAACCATCCAGTCATAGCCGCGCTTGAACTTGTCGCAATGGTAGGCGATGTCCGGCAATCGGTAGGTGGGCTCGCCGGTGCTCTTGATGATCACCCTATCCTGTTCCTGGCCGAAACTGGAAGTCTTGAACCAGGTGGCCCCCTCTTTTTCGTAGACCAGATCTCGTGCGCGCAGGGTGTCGACTACCTCGCTGATCCGGCCGTCCTCGTAGAGGGTATGCTCATTGAAATAGGTGTCGAAACCGATGCCGATCCGCTTAAGGGTGGCGTCAATATCGGTAAAAATGGCATTTTGGGCCCTGTCTTTGAAGACTGTAACATCGGCATCCTTGAACGAATCGCCGCCCTCGGTAATCATAGCGCGGGCAATATCATAAATATAACCGCCCTGATAACCATCCTCGGGAAAGGTATTAGCCAGGCCCAGCAACTCAAGGTAACGCGCCTTGGTCGACTCCCCCAGAATCCGCATTTGGCGGCCGGCGTCGTTGAAATAATATTCGCGCTGCACATCATAACCGCTTGCTGCCAGAACCCGGGCAATGGCGTCGCCGAGCACGGCGTTGCGGCCATGGCCAACGCTCAGGGGCCCGGTGGGATTGGCGCTGACAAACTCGACCAGTACCCTGCGGCCGCAGCCAGTCCTTGGAACTGCCGAAACGGGTGTCCTGCTCGTAAATCGGGGCCAGCACCGTGGCCCAGATTGCTTTATTGAGGAAGAGATTGATAAAACCCGGACCGGCGATTTCCACCTTTTCGATCATCCGTTGGCTGCCGAGCAACTCGGCAAAGAGTCCGGCAAGATCGCGAGGTTTGCGCTTATCAACTCCGGCCGCCACCAAGGCAAAGTTGGTAGAAAAATCTCCCTGCCCCTCGCGTTTGGGCACCTCAATGGTGTAGCGCCCCTCTGCACCCTTGCTCCAGTAACCCAGTCGGACGCCCTCATTGAAGCAGTGATCGACAATGTCTTTAATTTTCGATTTTATCATGGCCCAAGCAGAGACAATATATGTTCAATCAAACCAGGCAACCATTCAGGCACAAGGTCCAAATATTTTGCAACGAGAATCTACTGACAGTTAATCGACCAGCACCCGCTCGTTTAAATTGCCAAACAGACACAAAACCTCGTAACTGATGGTGTCCATCCAGCCGGCAACCTCATCGGCGCTGATTTCTTCCTCGCCCTGCTGACCGAGGAGAACAGCTTCATCTCCCACCCGCACCTCGGGCAGGTCGGTGACGTCGACCAGGGTCAGATTCATCGAAATCCGACCGACCACCGGCGCCCGAAGACCACCGATCAACACCTGTGCCCGATTGGAAAGAGCACGCAGATAGCCATCCTCGTAGCCCACCGGCAACACCGCAATGGTAGAGGCCCGATGAGTGGTGAACAGATGACAGTAGCCTAGACCGCGACCCGCCGGAACTTGACGCACCTGGATGACCCGGGTGGAAAAACGCATGACCGGCTGTAAAAAAGGCGGCGATGCTGCAATCTTTCCGACAGAACCGTCTGGGTAGTAGCCGTAGAGGGCGATCCCCGGCCTAACCATATCGAGCCGGGCGCCGGCAACATAAAATAAACCTCCGGAATTGGCAAGATGGAGACAACACTTCCCAGGTACAAAATCGGCCAATGCTGCGGTTGTTGCAACGAAGGTCTGCAATACCTCCGCCGAATTAACCGAATGTCGGTCATCGGCTAAAGGAAAGTGAGCCATGACGCCATCAAGCCGCAAATGAGGATCTGCCTCCACCGCCCGGACCAAGTCAAGAAAATCCGTCGGCAACACCCCCTGACGTCCCATGCCGGCATCCAGTTTCAGATGCAGACCGACTGGAGCGCCTTGCGCACCTGCCAGCTGCGACAACTCGGGCAGGATCGACGGATCAACCACCACCGGTGTCAACCCGGCTTCGATAATCAAGGGCAGGGTCTGGGGGATCACACCGGCCAGAACCAGAATCGGCTGGGTAATACCTGCCTCGCGCAGACGCAGACCTTCCACCGCCTCGGCCACGCCAAAAGCCGCCGCACCTTGGTCGGCAAAGATCCGGGCACAGTCGATCATGCCATGACCGTAACCGTCCGCCTTGACCAGAGGCAGGATTGTTGCCGGCCCGGCCAATCGCCGACAGACCTGATAATTGTGGATCAACGCCGAACGGCTGATTTCCACTCGGTTAAGCGATTTCATGCTGTTACAACTGCCTGAACCATTGTTGCCAGCCAAAACGGCTGGACAGACAGAGGGACCAGCCAATGGCGCAGTAAAGAGTGCCGATAACGGGCCCCGGCTGGGTTACCTTTCGTATAACAAAACCCGCAGTCATCATCAGAAACACCAGCAGCCAAGTTTTCCAGGAATAGACTGCGCCCAGACAGGTACCATCCTTGAATAAAACAATCCGTTCCAGGGAGCGTCGGGCTATCCTGTCAAGGATGAACACCGATTTCAGGGTGCCGAGCAATCCGGCTGCAAGTATCAGAAGTCGGCCCTGTCCTGGAACAAGCCATCCCCACCCCCGATACAGCAGCAGACCGCCGATGGCGGTCCAAAGAAAGGGAGCGGCAAACAGATGGACCGAACGCGACACGCCGGGTTTGCCCAAGGGGATTCATCGTTACCTCTTTTGATAGTCTCTCCGCCCCAGAAACAAGATAAGCCCACCCCCAGCAAGGGATGGGCTTATTGACTGACCCGATGTTCTGGTCAGATCAGATTTCGGTAACGGTGATGGCGCTTTCAGGGCAAACTTCTACACAGGTCTCGCAGCCCAGACACTCGTCAGCATTCACGGGCTCGGCCTTGCCACCCTGCATTTCGAAAACCTGTGCGGGGCAAGCGTTTACACACTCTTCATCACCGGAACATTTGTCTTTATCAACAATAATTTCCCACATGGCACAACCTCCACAATAAATGAATTAAAGAAACATGAGTAACGATGTAATTGCAACCTCAACAACAAGGCAAAACAATACGCAAGAATCGCTTTCCTTTAAAAGACAGCCCATAGTTTGTCAAGTTAAAAGATATTTCCCAGCCAAACGGATTGCCCATCCAGCTCATCCTGGATCAATAGATGTTTCAACCCCTGATACCCATCTCTGACGGGTATTTCTTTGCCGACGATGCCGCTTTTTTAACTTGCTATTGCAGAAAACCACGGTAAGAAAGAGCCTGACACTGCAAATTACACCCGAGGTTTGACAACGATGGCAAAAAAACAACACACAAGCAACAAGGCTGTCCCTTCTCCCGAAAAAGGCGAACAGGCTATGATTGAAGGCATCCTTGAGGGGAGCCCTGACGCTGTGGGCGTGGCGGTGATCCGGCTTGATTGCGGCTGCCGGAAAATGGCGGCAATTAACCAATCCGGTGAACCTGCCAGCAAGATCATCATGTACCGGGACAATGCCGAATCCATCTGCGACCAGTGCAAAGAGGATCACGGCGACTACCTCCGGGTGACAAAACAGTTCATCAGCTGGAAGACCCCTGAACCCGATTTCTATACCAAGGAGATGATTACCACTAAGGTTCTTGGCGGACAGCAATAGTCACCGCCGCACCTTTTACCTTCTCCTCCCATTTTTTCAGTCCGTTCGCATCCCTGTCCTCGACGTGGAGGGAGAACCCCTCAGCCTTTATGCATGCAAGTCCACGGCACAGCATAAGGCGCTCACCAGACACAGTTCGCCAGTTCCTGCTCAAGGGTAGACGTACGGCCGGCGAGCAATTCGGGAAATCTATCCTTCTTAAAAATGCAGACCATTTGCATAAAATAATCCCGTTTCGGGGTACCATGAGCAAGCAAAGCTAAACACTTTGACAAGCCGTCGTAAGCCCTGTATACGATAGGCTGATGCCTACTCTTCCGCACCTTGGGGAGGACTCCTCATGTACCGGTTTCCCCCAACGGACGGAACGCATGCCCCCCATCTGCATAAATTGCTTTTCGCCCATTCGGGTGCCGCACCCTTTCCGCGCCACTCACATTGCACTTTCGTACCCCCCGTCGCCCCTCTGCCCGCTGGGCTCCAAGCTGGCGTTACTCCAGGTCTTCACCAACCCGATCACCCCCTTCCCCTGTGCACGATTGGGGCCACATGCCCTTTGATGGTTGGCTTCACAGTCTTTCCGAAGATTCTGTTCGTTATGTCCGAGACGATCTCGCGGTTCTGACCACCGCTCCACGCCCATTTCTCAAAAACGATCAAGCTGTGTACCAGATCGAACGGTTGAGCATGCACCTCGGTTCTCAACCGACCAGGATTCGACAAGCTGCTATCGAGTATTCTCTTTATGTGCGCCAACTTGATGCCATCCATGAACAGGAAGGCGCTCTCCATCACCTTTGTGCCAACAATTGTCACCGCCCGCCCGTAGGCTGCTGCAATGGCGAGCACCACGTCATCCTCTCCCTTTCCGACGTCATTTTTTCCCGGCCGACGCACAATGCGCTCCACTTGGCCCATGTGCTCACTGGCTTACAACATAAGGAGCACAGCTATGCCGTGCAGCAGGGTGGTCTTCCCAGGCCGGATTACTGCAGCCACCTGACCGGCATCGGCTGCACATTGCGAATGTTCAAGTCGCCCCGGTGCATCCATTATCTCTGCCCCCAAGTTGCCGGAGCCATTACTGCGGCCTACGGCGAACAGGCATCAGCCTTTCTTGGCGCCATGCACGCGACCGGTAATCAGGTCATCAACGGCATGGATGATTTCACCAGTGCCCTGGTCATCCGGACCGCCGACATCCTCTTTCACCGATGATGTCGCCCGCCCCCCGCTGTTTATCACGGTTACGAGCATTCCTTGCCGATTGTATCGATGATGGGTATGCTTTATTCTAATTTGCAAAAATTTTAATACGTCGCCATCTGGGCCGGGCACCCAGTTGTACCGCACCATGCACAACGCCCTGCCCCCGTTGCAAGCACCGTGTATTTTCATGCTCCCCATTTATCCTGAAACCGCTCCCCTCACCCTCGCACTCCGCCCCTGGCTGCACCCACTTTTCCAGCACCTGCGGGACGGCATCTCCGAATTCACCTTCGCCAATCTCTACTTGTTCCGGAACAACCACCAGTATGCCATCTCGTCGCTGGCTGATGCCACGATAGTCATTCTCGGTCAGGATGAAGCCACCAGCTTCTTCATGCTGCCCTTCTCCCTGCCTGAGCATCCATTGCTGAGACAATTGTTCCAAGACCTGGGGACGATGAAATGCGCCACCAGGGCACAAGCGGCAGCACTAGAACTGAGGGGCTACTTCACAGTCGAAGACCGAGACAATTTCGATTATCTCTACCGCCGGCAGGACCTGGCACTCTTGGGTGGCCGCACCTATCACAAAAAACGCAATCTGATAAAGGCCTTTGTCAGCTCGCACGCCTTTGCTGCCAAACCTTTGCGCGAGGAGTTCCGTGACGACGCCTTGCGCGTTCTTGTGGACTGGCGGAACGAGGTTGGCCAAGGGGACTATGAGGCGGCTCGAGAGGCCTTGGAAATGATGGAAGACTTGCAACTCTGTGGTGGAATCTACTACGTGGAATCACGGCCCGTAGCCTATGTTCTGGGGGAGGAACTGGCCGGTGGTTCCAGCTTTGTCATCCATTTTGAAAAAGCAGTAGCGGGCTACAAAGGATTGTATCAATTCATCAACCAATCCTTTGCCGCCATCCTGCCGGAAGATTACGAAACCATCAATCGGGAGCAGGACCTAGGCAACCCCGGCTTGCGCCAGGCCAAACTCAGCTACAACCCATCAGGATTTATTAAAAAATTTAAGGTGCATGCCGCAAAAGATCCTTTAGTCTGAAGAGAGAAAAAATATTCTGCAACAGAAGACAACGAAGATGATCGGCTCAAGCGAACACCAGCAAGGCCGCAACTTCGGCGGCGTTCAACCGGCAGATACGAGTATGGCCGGATAGCGGCCCCGGACCGAATTGATCAGGGTAAAAGTACCCTGAGAACGAAACCAATCAAGAGGGATCACCCGTTCAGTTATTTTGCCCTTTGCAATCAAGTGTTGCCGGCAGGTGCCCGCCAGCAAGCCGCAGGACACTGGCGGCGTGTACTCCCGACCATCGATCGAGACCACGATATTGGCAACGGTGGTTTCGGTGACTTCGCCCCGCTTGTTGAAGAGCAGAACATCGTCGACTTCCCCGCCAAATCCTGCGCGCAACCGATCATAGACCTCCCGGCGGGTGGTCTTGTGATAAAGGAGGACATCCGTCTCATCGATGGGATGCGGGGCGAGCACCACCCTTACTGGTACCGACCCATTGACCGGCGCATATGGAAAAGCCTCGATTCGCACCTCTCCCTGCCGGTTGAGGAGAAGCCGCACCCGGTGGGATTTTCTTTGAAATCCGTCCCCAGCTGCAGCGAGTTGCACACGGACCTTTTCCACCGAGCAGGGGTAGGAAAAATAATCGGCCGATCCGTTCAAACGATGCAAATGCTCAGAGAGATAAGCATAGCCTTCTTCCGGTGTCCAAAGCAGGGTTTCGAGCAAAGAAAAATCAGGCAGCCGGGTCCGGCAGATCAGGCTCTTCAATCGAGTTTCCTCCCACTCGGTGCGAACTGCCGAATCGGCAGTGATCCCCCCGCCTATCCCGTATTCTGCTGTCTGGTTCTTCCGGTCAACCAGCAGGGTCCGAATAGCGACATTGAACTGGGCTCGACGGTCAGGCAACAAAAAACCGATCGTGCCGGTGTAAATCTGCCGGGGTTCTCTTTCCAGCTCATGGATAATGGCCATGGTGCGAGCCTTAGGCGCGCCGGTGATTGAAGCCGCCGGAAACAGAGCTGAGAAGATATCAGCCAGAGAAGCCCCGGTGCGGGCAGATACCGTGGAAACCATCTGCCAGAGAGTTGGGTACCGCTGTACCGAAAACAGATTTGCGACCTGCACCGAACCCGGGCGAGCGATGCGGGACAAGTCGTTACGAACCATATCGACAATCATCACATTCTCCGCCCGGTCCTTGCCGCTGATTTGCAGCCGCTCTCCCTGCTGGAGATCATCGGCGACGGTCAAGGCACGCCCAATGGTGCCCTTCATGGGGATGGAATCAATCTCCTCGCCTCGGAGTTGGAAAAACAGCTCCGGCGAAAGGGAGAGAATCGCCCAATCCGGGGTTTGAATAAACCCGCCGTATTGAGGACCATGGGCAGTGGCCAGATCAGTGAACAAGGACCAGGCGTCACCGCTGAAAGGAGCGCGGAGACGGTAGGTGTAGTTCACCTGATAGGTGTCGCCGGCGGCGATATAGCGCTGCACGCGCTCAAAGGCCTCCCGATACTCCGCTTGATCAACCGTTGGATACCAGGCAAGATCGGACGGTCCAGGGGCGGGCTCCTGCAAATCCACGATTCCGGGAGGTGGATAGAGCCCGAACCAAAGCAGCGGAAAAGTGCTGCCCGACCTGACCCGAAGCGCGGCGTCAAAGGCCGGGGCGGCCTCGTAGGCCAAAAAGCCGGCTGCGGCCCAGCCACGGCTTACCACAAGCCGCTCGATTTCACGCAGGCAATCAACTACCTCGTCCACCCTGGCGGTGGCTATTACCTGATGCGGCCTGGAGAAATCAAGCCACTGTCCGGTGAGCGCGTCATGGAGGCAAACTCGCCCTGCCCTGGAGACCTCATCAAAGGCTGCCCGCCCTGCCCCTGCTGCAGAATTATCTGTCACGGCCCTCTCGCCTTCTCGTGATTGTTTGTCCTGTCCGGCCTCACCACGAGGACCAAATCACAACCCCACCCATGTATACCGGCAATGAATAGGTCAGTGCAACAATGGCATTCAAATCGACCGTCGTTCCACGAACAACACTATGGCCAGCAGATTTCTTGGCCATGCAGACAATGGTAGAACGAGGGACTTCGCAATTTGCCGCATATGTGGTAATCTGCCCAGCATTCGGCTTTGATTTCCTCAACCCCGCTGCTGCTTGATGAACCAGAAAAATTCAAAAAAAGTCAGACCAGTGCACGCAGCGGATGACCGTTTCTCGCGGGGAGACGACGAAATGTTTCTAGAAGACGGCCCCTGCCTTGACACCGTCCAATTGGCTCAATTAGAGCAGTCCTTTCGCCACTGGATCGATGCCTCGTCCCGGCGGGACGTCCGCCTCTCCCGCCGCCGCATCCTGCTGGTTTTCCTCCTCATTCGCTATACCGGCGCCAAACTCAACGAAATCCTCAGACTTGACCCGTTCACCGATATCGATGAACAGGACGGTCTGCATCCGAATTCTTGATTCCGAGGAACCCTGCGTGCGAAAAATATCCATCGCCGAGTCCCTCAGCCGAGAAATTCGCGAGACCCTTGCGGATCCCTATTTCCGCGTATCGTTGACCAATCTCTTTTCCATCGATCCCGCCTTTGTCCGCCGCAAATTCTATGAACGCGCCGAGGCCTGCGGTTTCCCAAAACGGTTGGGCGGCCCGGAAATGATCCGCAGGGCGCGGGCGGTGGAACTGGTGCGCGGCAATATGCCCCTGCCGGCGGTGCAAAAATTGCTCGGCCACTCAACCCCCAATCTGACCACAGCCCATGTCTCGTTTTCAGACGACGAACTGCAACGAGTGACCAAACTGTATGTTGAGCGGGAATCCATCCGGAAAACGAGCGCCAGAAATGCATTTTTCGGCAAGATCGTGGAGATAGAACGCGGTGATGTCCAGGCCCGAATAACCCTCATCAATTTCAGCGGTCACCGGGTTTCCTCGATCATCACCAGTGAAAGCCTGAACCGTTTGCAACTGCAGCCGGGGCGGCTGGTCACGGCAGAGGTTAAGGCGCCATGGATTATTCTGCAGCGCGGTGAAGCTCCCTCCGCTTGCAGTGCCGACAATCGTTTTCAGGGAAAAATCATCCGGATCAACAGAGGCAAGGTGAATTCGGAATATGTCGTCCGCATTGATGACGGCACGGAACTGTGCGCCCTTATTTCCACCAGCAACGGTACAGCGCTTGCTCTCAAGGCAGGCGACTTTGCCTGGGCAGTGTTCAACGGCTTTGCGGTTATCCTGCATGCCGATGACTGATCGTTGGTTTTGTCGCTGCGGCCCTGGTTTAAACCTTTCAGCCGTAGTTTATGGTTGTCCAAAGAATCAAAAGGAGGAGTATAATGAAAAAATTGTTGATGGGCGGCGCTTTCCTGTTTTGTTGCTGCGCGGTCGGTTATGTTGGCCTGGCAGGCGCTGCCGACAAAGGCCCGGCAGAAATTACTCTTCAGGCCACTGTTGACCCGGCTAGCACGCCTAAGCCTGCCCAGTTCCCGCATGCAGCGCATCAGGGTCGTTTGGAATGCGGTGTCTGTCACCACAGCAAGGGCGCGGACGGCAAACAGGTTGCTTATGTCGAGGGGCAGAAAATAGAAAAATGCGAAACCTGTCACAACAGCAAGGCCGGCATGCCTGAGAAGGTCAACACCTTTAAAAATGCGGCACATGCCCTGTGTAAGGAATGCCACACGAAGAATAAGCCGGAACTGGCCAAGTGCGGCGTCTGTCATAAAAAATAGACGCAGCACACACTCTGTTTTTCCAATATCGGCGGGCTGTTCTTAATCGGGCAACCCGCCGAGTCTTTTCGGTTCTGCTACCGGTTATCCCAATCGCCGGAAGGCCGAAGCCTTGATCACCGCCACCACCTCTTTCCCTTCAGCCAGTTCCAGCTCACGCATTGATTCAGGCACTATCTGGGCGCTCAACTGTTGCGATCCGCACTGCAGTTCCACCCGCACCCGGTTACCGATCGAGACAATTTTGCGCACCGTACACGGCAGCATATTTCTTGCACTTGTGGCCTCAGGGTGCCGTTTGAACAAGAGGATTTCCCGTGCATTTAATTCCACGATGGTTTCCTCATTGTCGCCTTCATCGGTGAGCACCAGCCGAACATCTCCCCACGGGTATGCCCAAAGATCGCCTTGCGGTTGCGGCCGTCCCAAACGCAAAAGATTGACGTAATCCTGCCGGGACTCCGCCCAAACCGATCGAGCCAATTCCTCGGTGGCTATTTTCCATGCCACCCTCCCCTCTGCAACAACCAGCACCTGCTCGGTCATCAACTGCATCTCCAGCAAGGAGTGGCTGATAAACAGCAAGGGGATAGCAAAACTGGCAAACACTTTGTTCAGATAGGGAATGATCTGAAATTTCAGTTCCTCGTCCAGTCCGGTCAGCGGCTCGTCCATGAGGATTAGGCGGGGACAGGTCAGCACCGTCCGTGCCAGGGCGACCCGCTGCCGTTCACCGCCGGAGAGCAGGTTTACTCCCCGGTCAAGAAGGTGGGCGAGGTTCAGCACCTCGATGATCGACTCCGGCTGAATATGGCGCTCCTGCTCTGGCGTGCGCCGCCAACCGTAGAGAAGATTGCGCCGAACGCTCATGTGGGGAAAGAGATGCGAATGCTGGAAGACCACTCCCACTCTGCGCTTATCCGGCGGGAGATTGACACCAGCCGCACTGTCAAACAGCACTGTGTCATCGAGACGAATAGAACCTGCGTCCGGCTTGAGCAGACCGGACAGCAGGTGCATCAGGGTCGACTTGCCACTGCCAGAAGGACCGAACAGACCGATGCGATGACCGGTAAGGCTGAATTCGGCGTCAAATTGAAAGGAACCCTGCTTTTTTTGTACCGAAACATCCAATTGCATCGTTATTTCCTGTCAAAACGTTTACTGGCTGCACCGCTTGCAAGCAGCACGATAAAAGAAAGCAGGATCGAAACCAGGCAGAGTGAGAGCGCCATGCGGTCGCCACCGGGCGAACTGGTGTATTCGTAAATGGCCAATGGAATGGTCTGGGTGACCCCGGGGATGTTGCCGGCCAGGATGATGGTAGCCCCGAATTCGCCCAAACTGCGGGCAAACATCAGGGTCATGCCGGCAAAGACCGCCCTGCCGGACAAGGGCAGGGTAATGGTGAAAAAGGCGTCCCAGGCGCTGGCCCCCAGAGTCCTGGCCGCCCTGTGAGAAGAGGCGTCGACAGATTCCATGCCCAGACGAATCGAGCGCACCAGAAGAGGGAAACCGACCACGGCCGAGGCAATAATGGCACCGGCGAGGGTGAAGATGATCTGAATATCAAAACGGATCAACCAGGCGCCGATCCAACCGTGGCGGCCGAAAAGCACCAGTAGCAGGTATCCGATAACGACAGGAGGCAGGACCAGGGGCAAATTGACGACACCCTCGATTAGGGCCTTGCCGGGAATGCGCGTGTGGACCAACAGATAGGCAACACCAATGCCCAGAGGAGTCGCCAACAGGGTAGCCGTGAACGCCACCTTGAAGGAGAGAAGAATCGCATCATAATCCGAGGGCTGCAGAAAAGACATGGCCTGACCTTGGTAAATCGTTTCCTGTCACTTCGCAGGGCTGAAACCGTATTTTAGAAAGATCTTTGTCCCCTCAGGTCCAAGGAGGTAGTCATAAAAGGCTCTTGCTTCCCCCTTCTTGGCGCCGGCAATCGTCAGCGCGATGGGATAGGTGACTGGAGCATACAGTTCCTGCGGGACCTCAAAGAGAATGACCGCCTGGGTGGCCATCAGGGCATCGGTTTTGTAAACAAAGGCACCATCGGTCTCGCCGCGGTCGGCGTATGTCAACGCCTGACGCACATCTTTAGCCATTACCAGTTTCTTTCCTTCTTCCAACTGCTTGTAGACGCCTGCCTTTTGCATGGCCTGAACTGCATACTCACCCGCAGGCACGCTTTTGGGACTGCCGATGGCGATCTGCTTGAGAGCGGCAATATCCGCCATCCTGTTTATCGCCGCATTTTTCGTGCCGACAAAAACCAGGGTATTGGCGACGAGAATTTTTTCCGTGGCCGAGTCAATCTGCTTCTCCTCCAGGAGATAATCCATCCACTTATGATTGGCGGAGATGAACAGATCCGCGGGCGCCCCCTCAACGATCTGTTTGGCTAACGTTCCGGATGGTCCGAAATTGGTGACGACCGGAGCAGGCGTACTCGAAGCGCTGAACTGGGCGATCAACTCCTTCACGGCATCGGTCATGCTGGCGGGGACCGAAATTCTGATTTCCTCCGCAGCCTGGAGGGGAGGCAGGACAAGCATCAGGCAGGCAGAGGCCATTGCTACGAGAGTTCCAATTCTTTTCATACTTATTCTCCTGTGGCGAAAAAACTACATTTCGACAATACCGGTCCCATCTTTTCCGTTTAATCCGGTTTTGGACTCCGGCCTGTTGCGTGAGATACCCATTTGAATTTACATATGCATACTGCACGCCAAAAAACAACCGTTCGCAACGGTCCCACAAAAAGTTATTTACTATCAGATATAACAAATTTTTTTAATAGCCTCTTTTCTGCTGACCGTAGAAGTTGGGCATAACTAGGCCAAGGGTGTTTTCATTTTTGGAGAAATAACAACATTTATGTAAAGAAATGCAATTAATTGGCGAAGAAGCAACCAGCACCCTGACAGGGCAAGGCGAACAGATATTCTCCTGACTCCGCCCTACCTCAACCGATATGTCACAATTCAACGAACAACGAACAAAGGAAAAATTTCCGGCCCGCGTTCTTTTCCATGCCAGGTAGATTGCCATTGCAACTCGACGATACTCGAGGCTGTCTGCCTGAAGAAGTTTGGAAAACCTATACTTTTAAAATGTCTCAGAGTAACATGTGCGCCGAAGAGGCCGGAAACCGGCCGTTCTTTTCGCTCTTGTGCACCTCTTCCAATAAAAACTCGGATGAACGATCTGTTATCTCTGTTTCAACCCTGTCGACTTGCCGTCAAGATGACCTTGATTTACCTGGTCATCTCTGTTCTTTGGATCTGGTTCTCCGATCAGGCCATTCTTGTTCTCTTCGAGAGCCCCCAAGCCGTGTCGCGTGCCCAAACGTACAAAGGGTGGTTTTTTGTTGCGGTGACCTCGCTGGTCCTTTTTCTCGTGTCCAAACGAGAAATGACCCGATTGGGTCGGGCACAGGATGCACTGCAGAACAACGAACACTACCTCGGCAGCATTTTCCGGGCTGCGCCCGCCGGGATCGGGGTGGTCAGCAATCGCATCATCATAACGGTCAATGACCGTCTCTGTGCCATGACCGGGTACAACAAAGATGAGCTGATTGGCCGCAGCGCCCGTATCCTCTACCCGAGTGACAGCGATTACGAATCCGTCGGCACCGAGAAATATCGTCAGATCTCCCTGCACGGAACTGGCACGGTTGAAACACGGTGGCAACAGAAAAACGGTACAGTCATTGATATTCTCCTCAGTTCCACCCCTATCTATTCCGAAGACTTGGCTGCAGGGGTTACCTTCACGGCCATTGACATTACAGCTTCAAAGCAGGCGCAATTAGCCGTGCGGGCGAGTGAGGAACGGTATCGTGCCCTGATCGAACTCGCGGTCGACGGCATCCTTCTCGGCAACCACGAAGGGATCATCACCGAAGGCAACAGCTCCATGTGCTCCATGCTCGCCATGGAGCGCAGCGAATTTATTGGCAGGCACATCAGCGAACTGCCCTTCACCCGAGAGAGCATAGCCGTGGCGCCCTTTCGTTTTGACCTGCTGCAACAGGGGAAGATCGTCATCAACGAACGGACCTTGAAACGTCCTGACGGCGTAGTGATCTCCTTTGAGATGCGAACCAAGATGATGCCAGACGGATCGTACCAGTCGATCTACCGCGACATCACCGAACGCAGGCACGCGGAACAGGCTCTTCGGGAAAGCGAGGAAAAATTTGCGCTGGCGTTTACCGCCAGCCCGGACGCCGTCAATATCAATCGCCTCGAGGACGGCATGTTTGTGGAAATCAACAAAGGCTTTTCCGACCTGACCGGCTATACCCGTGAGGATGTTGCCGGAAAAACCTCTTTTGACCTCAACATCTGGCATGATCCCGGCGATAGGGTGCGGATGGCCGAGGATATTCAGACACGCGGATTCTGCGAAAATCTCGAGGCAGTGTTTCGCAAAAAGGACGGCAGCCTCAAAACTGGCCTGTTTTCAGCGCGTCCCCTTCTCCTGGAAAATGTGCCTCACCTCATTTCGATCACTCGGGACATCACCCAACGCAAACAGGCGGAAGCCGACCTGGAACGGCTCAAGGTGGCGATCGAGCATGCCGGCGAGGTGATCCTCATCACCGATGCGGAGGGCACTATCCAATATGCCAACCCGGCCTTTGCCAAAGTGACCGGTTACACCCTGGACGAGGCTTTCCGGAAAAATCCGCGTATCCTCAAAAGCGGCGAGCATGACGATGCCTTTTACGAGGCTCTCTGGGAAACCATCACCAGCGGCCTGACCTGGGCCGGTCGCATGATTAACAAGAAAAAAGACGGCACCCTTTACACAGAGGAGGCGACCATCTCGCCCGTTTTTGATGATCAGGGCGCAATTGTCAATTTTGTCGCCATCAAAAGAGACATCACCGCCCAACTCAAGCTGGAGGCGCAGTACCTGCAGGCACAGAAAATGGAATCCGTCGGCCGCCTGACCGGCGGAGTGGCACACGATTTCAACAACATCCTGGCAGTGATCATCGGTTATGCCGAAATGGCTATGGAGAAGACGGACCCCAGCCAAAGAGTGCATACCGACCTGGAAAAAATTCATGAGGCGGCGCTGCGTTCCGCTGATATCATCCGTCAACTGCTGGCCTTTTCCCGCAAGCAGACCATTGCGCCCATAATCATCGACCTGAACCAGATTGTGGCAGGGATGGTGAAGATGCTGCAACGTATGATCGGTGAGGATATCGAACTGATTTGGTCGCCCGCGCCCAACCTGCCGTCAGTAAAGATGGATCCGGCCCAGATCGACCAGATTCTGGCCAACCTCTGCGTCAATGCCCGCGACGCCATCGACAGTGCCGGCACAATCACTCTCCGAACCGAACACGCTCTTTTGGATGCCGACTTTTGGGTTGAACATCCAGGAATTGATCCCGGAGATTATGTTGTCCTTTCGGTCACTGACAATGGCTCTGGTATGGATGCGCACCTGATCGAAAAAATATACGAGCCTTTTTTCACCACCAAAGGCCAACTTGGCACCGGGCTGGGCTTGGCCACCGTCTATGGCATCGTTAAACAGAACAAGGGCGGCATCGCTGTCGACAGCGAACCAGGCAAGGGCACAACCTTTTCGATCTACCTGCCGGTTCCCATATACGATCTGGCCCCGCATTCAGAAGAACATTTGGAACCGCCACGGCAGGGAAAGGGTGAAACCATTCTCCTGGTCGAAGACGATCCGGAAATCCTGCGTCTTGGTCAGACCATGTTGGAAAAACTGGGATACCGAACGCTGGCGGCTCCTTCCGCCGATGAGGCTATCCTCGTGGCCGATCGGTTGCCCGGACGGATTGATCTCCTTATTACCGACGTGATCATGCCGGTGATGAATGGCAAGGAATTAGCTGATCTACTGGCCACTCTGTATCCAGGATTGAAAATACTCTATATTTCTGGATACACGGCCGATGTGATCGCCCATCACGGCGTACTGGACGAAGGCGTTCATTTTCTGCAGAAGCCCTTTTCCATCAAAGGCTTGGCGGACAAGATAAGGATAGTCCTGGAGAGATGAACGCACCCCTTGCGGCAGCTGCTTTTTAGGATCCGCCTGTTAAAAATCGCCGAAAATGAACCCTCGAGTCCGCATATTGTTGCTCTTTCAAATTCTTTAATCCGCTGGCATCATGGCTTGAAAGAGCAACGATATTCTGCATCAGCGGGCAAAATGGCCAACATTCCACACTGCAAAGGGCGCAATTTGGCCGCTGAACAACAGCTCATCCGCTGAAAGTCTACCGACTCCTCACAAACAGCATAAAACGAGAGAAGAGAAAAGAGGAACCGAGAAGCCCACGCAACTTGCTTCCAAATATTGCGTGCGGCCGAGTAGGTGCGTTGGACAGCGCTGTACAAAACTGGAGTTGACTGGCAGCCAGCCGAAATTCTTCTATATTCCCAAGAGGCAAGGTGTTCAGCGATGCCACCAGACACGGCATAGAACAAGCCGGCAGTTCATGACGTTGCCATCCGCCTGGAAGTGTCATGAAAAAATGAAGCCCACTACGACGTACCCTGTTCCCCATAACCACATTCTGCCCAACGGTTTCCGCACAAATCTGCGGGCGTGAAAAATCAATGATGGTTGATGTCTCCGGAATGAGCCGATGCAGGTTGCAATCGATAAAATCCTTCCCTCTTGGAAGGAGGTTAATGACAAAATCTACCTTCTTGAGTTGCTGGTCAGCTACTATTTCATCCGTCAGCTTGACGTCCCCTCCCCTGGTATATCTCACATCAACAATCGACATCAGATAGCCATCGCCACGAAGATAGTGTTCGAGCTGCGCACCCAATTCACCGCCGCCGAGAAGAACCACTGAAACCTGCCAGGGGGGTTTCTTTGATTGCATGACCAGATGATTAATCGCCTTCTGAATACTGAAAATGTTCCCGAAAGTACTGCTGTAAAAGGGGGGCGCCATGAGAATACCGTGACGTTTCTCGAAGATCGACCCGAGCTGCCCAGCCAGTCCTATTGCTACAGTCCCAGAGAGCTTCTGAATCCAGAGCAGGCGCCGTAGAATACGCTCAACCGTGGCACGTTCTTTCTTGCGCATCAACTCCAGTGCTTGGTTTGGAATCACAAGATATATGCCCATGGGCCGCCATCCATCCATGATCAGGCCGGCAGGCGTGGGGCGACCGGACAAAAAATTTCGCAACCATTTAATGTCAGGACAAAAATCAAGGCATTCGGAGCTGTCTGTCGGATAGAGGAGAAACAAGGTTTTAAACATTCCGCTGCGACCGATAATCCAGATCAGCAACCAGATCGGCCATCGAAGGAAAAAAGCACACACCAGAAAAATAAACTGTCGCAGATATTTGTTCATCTCTCTCTCCTTTTTGAGGTTTCTATATCGGAATACATTTGCCGGACGGCGGATGAAACGGCAAATGGGATATTTTCTTATCGGCAATTCGATAGGGAATGAATAGATGTTCGCAGGAGTTTGAAGCCTTCCTGCGCTGCGGAACTTCGGATTCCACTTTGTTTCCATGATGTCAAGATTTCATGGCCAGCTTGTTAATCTGCTGACAGCTGCCATGCCTGTCGCCATCTCCGTTAACCCCAATTCCGCTTGGGCAATTGCAGCGTCAAGAGAATCGAAAACTTTTTTGGCAAAATAGTTCCGGCGCAAGATGTTCCGTATTTGTCCCGCTGGGTTTAATTCCGGCGAATAAGGGGGCAGCCGTATCAGAGCAACATTTTCCGGTATCACCAAATCTTTGCTTCTGTGAGATGACGCTCCGTCGAGGACCATGACGATATACTCTTTCTTGTGCGCTTCGCTGATTTGGGCAAGGAAGCGCGTCATGTTCTCGGCTGTCATGAAATCGAGACAACGGTCCCAGGGGCTGACAGTGCGTATTCGTACCGAAAATCTCGGGCCATAGCTAGATTCACTACCGGAAAATGGGGCGTGGGAGCCCAGCATGACAAGGGATCGCGCATCCGTCCCAAGCGGGCCTCATCCTGGAACATGAACCGCACCGTCAGATCGATTTTGTTGCTCAAACAGGCGGCAGCCACATCTTCCGGCAGTTTTTTTTAAATTCCTCCTGCGTAGCAGGATCGCTGTTCGGATGTTTGGTGTCAGGTTGCACCTTGCGCCAACCATGTCGGGCGAGCAACCGGTACGTCGTTGACAAAGGAATGTCATGACCTATCCTTTCTACCAGCGCCGCATGGAGAGGCAGAACAGTGAACACGCCTCCTTGCACGGCTTGATTGCTCCATTGAAGAAGAAACTGCTGTTCTTCTTCAATGGTCATGGAAAAATTACGACGACCGCCCCATGTCTTCCTGAGAGAGTCATCTTGATTGCGAATATGGTTTCGATCACGGAAAATTGTGCGACGACTCGCCCCCAAGGCCACTGCTGTTCGGTTCGCGTCAAAGCCATGTTCGGCAATCAGAATGACCGCTAAAGCTTTTCGGTATTCGGTCACAGTGGTTGCTTGATCACGCAACTGCTTAGCTTTTTGCACTTCATCGGGACTGATGCATACAGTTCTTGCCACGATTCACCTCCATGGCGGCACTATACCAAAGTGTCAACTTGAATGCTAATTTTAATGATAAGCCCAAAAAAAGGCCGTGTTGTCATTCGACAACACGGCCTCAATTTCTCTAAAATGATTATCTACTTTAACCTGTTAGCTCCCTGTGGAGGGTCGCAGCTATCTCTTCCAGGGTATACGGCTTTTTGATATAACTGCGCACCCCAATCTCAAGAGCTGTCTCCATCCTCTCGGTCTCCGAATAGCCGCTCACGATAATCACCTTCTGGCTAGGCCGGATTGCAACAATACACTGATATGTATCCAAACCATCCATTCCGGGCTCCATGATCATATCGAGAAGGACAAGATCAAAAGATTTACTCTGCAGCAGATCTACAGCTTTTTCTCCACTGGCAACCGTCTCTACTTTGTATCCCAGGGTGGTCAAAATGGTGTTGCCCAGCAATCGTTGTTCCGAATCATCATCGACCAGCAGCACGGTCTCCCCATTTCCCGGTTTGATAGCCTGTGGCCAATATTTTGTCTGTGGCGATTTTTCTTCATCATCCTTAAGAGCAGGAAGATAGACTGTAATGGTCGTCCCCTTCTCAGGAGAACTTTCCACGTCCAAATATCCGCCATGATCCTTTACCGTACCCCATACCACCGTCATGCCAAGCCCAGTGCCGCTACGACCCATAACTTTGCTCGAGTAAAACGGTTCAAAAATCTTATCCAGTTTATCCTGGGGAATACCTACGCCACTATCACTGATTGAAAGGACAACATACTTTCCGGGAGTGGTGGTTTCATACCCCCTGATAGTCGTATCGACATACTTGTTTTCAGTTTTCACTAAAACCTTACCCTCTTGCTCTATCGCCTCAAAACTATTGACGAGAAGGTTCATGAGTGCCTTTTCCAGATGCACTGGAGATCCGGACAGGCTGAGCAGATCAGGAGCAAGATGAACTTCCACCGTCACCCGGGGATAAATTTTCTGCAGAGTTACAAACTCAGGGCTCTGGAGATGATCCCCAACGATATCATTAAGTTGAACCCTTTCCCTGATAAGTATCTCCCGGCGCGCCAGCGTCAACAGATCCTGAACAATGACAGCTGCCCGTTTTCCGGCACGACGTATGTTTTGTAGCGGTCCACGCATCTCACTTTCAGGTGGTAAATCGAGAAGGAGCAGGTCGGGATAACTGACGATACCGGAGAGTACATTATTCAGGTCATGCGCCACACCGCCGGCTAACCGGCCGAGTAATTCCATTTTTTCAGCCCTCAGCAGTTCCGATTCCAAACGCAAACGTTCTTGTTGTGCCCATTCTCGTTCCTCAATTTCAGCCTTCAGCTGTTTGTTCGCTCCCTCCAATTCCTCTGTCCTGAGTGTAACCCTCATCTCAAGCTGGCTCCTGGCCTCTTCAAGTTCCGCCTCTTTCATCTGCAATTTTTCAATGGTCCCAGCCAGAAGTTGCTGCCTGTTGAGTAGGGCGTCCCGGGTTTCGGAGCGGCTTTTTTCCACAAGAAAAGCCAAAATGCAAACAACCAGATATGAAGGGATAAACCGGAGCGCAAAATCTCTGCTGTAAACATTTATAATGTCGGACGAAACATCAATAACAAGAAACCCTGCACAAAAGCAGAAAAGAAAGGCGGTTGTCCTTGCACCTTTTCGCATTCCAAGCAGATAAAGAGAAAAGAGTGGAAAGGTATAGAGCCACATGAACGCTGTAGCATGAACTCCTCCAATAAAAAAAAGGTAACAGAAAAAAACAAGCAACATACCGACACCGCACAGGGAAACAACAGGTTCATTCCCGGTTCGGTGGAGATAAATGAAGAGGGCTAAAAAGAAGAGCGCCATGAAAAAATCAGCAATACCGAGAAGCAGGGCATTTTGTGCCAGGGCAACAACGCCCATAAGCAAGACCAGTGTAAAACCAAGAAAAAGAAAAATATTTAATACAAAAATCTTTCTCAAGGTTTCACTGTTCTCACTTTCGAGAATTTTCGTGTTGATACACGAACGCATCAGTATCCTGAAAGTTTCTAAGCCAAGTCCTTGCATTTCAAATCAGCATATCGCCCAATAGTTGTGCATGGTTGTAATGTTAAGCCGATAAAAGCGAAAAGAATGTCCTGACCAAAAATACATTGCGGCAATGTATCGTCGCGGGTCAGGTTACAGCTGACTTTTCGTGTCCAATCAATCTGATTATATCACAATTCGATCATCAAATGGTTACGTTTGGTAACGAAATGTTTCAATCCCACGGTTGCCCGTCGGGTTCTTCCGGAGAAGGCGGGAATCGCATATAAGGTTGCACGACTCAAGAATATATGAATGCGGAAACATCGCTTCTTCAAGAGGTTCCCGGAAAGATCAGAAGAGCCTGACCCAACCACCTTGCGGCCGCCGTTAGAGTTCGTACTGGATGCGGCGGTATTGGATTGCCTCGGCCACGTGGGCGATATTCGGCGACTCGTATTCGGCAAGATCGGCGATGGTCAGCGCGATTTTAAGGATGCGATGATAGGCCCGGGCTGAAAGCCCTAGGCGAGTAATCGACTGGTTGAGCAGATCGGCGGAGGCAGCATCAAGGCGACAGAATTTCTTCACCTCCTTGGCGCTCATCTGGGCGTTACAGTAGAGCTTCGCTGCCCCGGCAAAGCGCTGCCGCTGGCGATCACGCGCCCGATTGACCCGCTCGCGGATGGCGGCGGATGTCTCACCCGAGGGCTGGCCGATCAATTCCTTGACCTGTACCGCCGGCACTTCGATGTGCATGTCGATACGGTCGAGGAGTGGGCCGGAAAGACGGCTACGGTAGCGCTGCACCTGCAGTGGGCTGCAGGTGCAGGAACGGATCCGGTCTCCCAGAAATCCGCAGGGGCAAGGATTCATTGCCGCCACTAGCATGAAGCGGGCCGGAAAATTGAGACTGGTCGCGGCCCTGGCGATGGTCACCGTGCCGTCTTCCAGGGGCTGACGTAGGACTTCCAAGACATGCTTCTTGAACTCCGGCAATTCATCGAGAAAGAGGACTCCGTTGTGGGCCAGTGACACCTCGCCGGGCCGCGGGATCTGGCCGCCGCCGATCAGTCCGGCATCGGAAACCGTATGATGGGGCGAACGGAAAGGACGGGTCACGAGGAGCGGCGTCTTCTCCGGCAGTAATCCGGCAGTGGAGAACACCTTGGTGGTCTCGATGGCCTCCTCCAGGGTCAGATCCGGGAGGATAGTCGGCAAACGGCGGGCCATCATCGTTTTGCCGGTTCCCGGAACGCCGCTGAGCAGCAAATTGTGTCCGCCAGCAGCAGCAATCTCCATGGCCCGCTTGGCATATTCCTGGCCCTTGACGTCGGCAAAATCGAACCGGATAGTGGTCGTGCCGGGCAAACATCTCGGCCGGATCGAGGGTTAGCGGGGTGAGTTCAATCCGACCGGCAAGAAATTCCACAGCCTGATCAAGCCGCTCGATGCCGAACACCGCCAGCCCTTGGACAATGGCGGCCTCGGCCGCATTGGCCTCCGGGACAAGGAAACGGCTGATCCCTTCCTGGCGGGCAGCCAGGGCCATGGGCAGTACGCCGGGCACTGGCCGGACCGAACCGTCAAGGGAGAGTTCGCCGGTAATGGCAGTTTGTTCGAGCAAACTGCTCTGGAGGATACCAGCGGCCGCCAGAATACCCAGGGCAATAGGCAGATCGTAGCCGGTCCCCTCTTTCTTCACCGCCGCTGGCGCCAGATTGACCGTTATCCTGCGCTGCGGAAATTCATATCCCGAATTTTTGATAGCGGCCCGCACCCGATCCTTGGCCTCGCGCACCGCTCCTTCCGCCAAGCCCACGGTTGAAAAAGAGGGCAGTCCCTGGGCCAGATCCACCTCCACCTGAACAGGAAGCCCGTCGACACCCGACACCGAGCAACTGATTACCTTGGCCAGCATGGCTCAACCTCGTACAGGGCGTGCATGGCCGGGGTATAGTTCCCGTTTCTGCGTTCATAGATGAAGAAAGGAGCAAGGATCTCGATCTGCTCGCCACCGTTCTTGACTGCCTCGACCAGCACCAGGCAGGCACTTTCGGCACCAGGATAGGAATAGACAGCTTGCAGTCTTTTGGGGGTTAATCGATACTCGTGCAGGGCTAACAGCAGGGTATTACTGCGCCGGGCCGGATAGACGAAGACCAACCTTGCCTCGGTTTTTAACGGAAAAAGCGGCAGCCCGGACAAAATCATTGATTTCGCCACTTAGCTCATGACGGGCAAGGGTTGCCTGGTCACCCCTATTGATCCGGCCACTCCCTTTTTTACGGTAGGGCGGATTGCAGATCACCAGGTCATAGGTTTCCGGGGCCACTGCTCCGGAAATTTTCCGGACGTCGCCTCGAATGACGCGAAAGCGGTCGCCAAACCCATTGAGCTTACCGTTTGCCTCGGCCAAGGCCGCCAGTTCTTCCTGCATTTCCAGACTGCTGACAGTAATCTGCGGTTGACGATGGGCAAGAATAAGGCCGATCACGCCGCAGCCACAACCGAGATCCAGCACCCGCTGCCCCGGCTTGGGGATGGCAAAGTGGGCGACCAGCACCGCATCCACCGAAAAACGGTAGCCGTGCCGGCGTTGCCGGCAGATCAGTCGCCCCGCAAACAAGGTGTCTTCGGTCAGATCAGTTATGGTTTGCTGCGTTTCCGGCAAGGAATGACTCCAGCTTAAAGAAGAGAGGGAACAGGGCTGGCAAAGCGGCGACTTTCCTGCTACAATTGGCCGCTTTCGGCAATATTCTGGACAGCACGAAGAATCTGTTTACCATTTTAAGATAATGATACGCAAGCCGCTTTTCGCCGGCTCGCCCCTGGACGCCCTTCAGAGCGTGACCTGACTTATAGACAAGGAGTGACGATGGATATCTTTATAAAAACCCATTTTTCAGGCGGCCACCATCTCCGCGCCTATCCCGGCAACTGTGAGAATCCCCACGGCCACAACTGGAAGGTCAAGGTGACTGTGCGGGCAGTACAGCTCGATCCTCTCGGCATGGGTATTGATTTCAAGCAACTGAAAACGACAGTCAACACTGTAGTCGATGAACTCGACCATCACGACCTCAATGAACATCCTGCTTTTCACCAGATCAACCCCTCTTCCGAGCATATCGCCATGTTCCTCTTTCACAGCCTGAAAGGTCCCCTGCAAACAGAGCGGTACAGCCTGCGCAGCGTCGAAGTGCGGGAGACTGATTCCAGCGGCGTGGTCTATTTCGGTGACTGAACCGCTGCGGGTCTCCGAACTCTTTTACTCGATCCAGGGCGAATCGACCCGGGCGGGCCTGCCCTGCCTGTTCATCCGACTGGCAGGCTGTAATCTGCGCTGCGCCTACTGCGATGCCCGCTACACCTGGGAGGAGGTAGGCACGCCGATGGCGTCTGCCGATATCCATGCCTGGGTCGAGCGCTATCCTGGAGTCATGGTGGAGATCACCGGTGGAGAACCGCTTGCACAGGCCGGTACTTACCCGTTGATGCAGGTTCTGGTCGATGCGGGACGCCAAGTGTTGCTGGAAACCAACGGCAGCCTGCCGTCTTTGCTTACGTGCCGGATCAAATCGGAATCATCATGGACATCAAATGTCCAGATTCGGGAATGGCCGCCCACAATCTGCAGGACAATCTTGCCTTGCTGAAAGAACGGAACCGGCGAGGGTGTCAGGATGAAATTAAATTTGTTCTCAGTTCCGAAGAGGATTTTCACTGGGCGCGAAAGAGGGTGGAGGAGGAACAGCTCACTCACTCGATTCCGGTTTTGTTCTCGCCGGTACGCCCCCTGCTCGATCCAGCCACCCTGGCTCACCTGCTGCTGCACCATCGGTTGCATGTCCGCCTGCAGCTTCAGCTCCACACCCTGCTCTGGCCGGAGCGAACCAGGGGTGTCTGAATTTTGCAAAAACTGCTTCCAGCTCGGGTAGCTTCGTCCTATAATCACTAAAGAATATCAGATTACCCTCCTTCTCTTTCTCTTTATCTCGACAGGATATACAGCCATGCCCTCATTGAAAAACACCCGCATAGGGATCATTGGTCTCGGCTATGTCGGCCTGCCACTGGCCGTGGAATTCAGCAAGAAAAAACCGACCGTTGGCTTTGATCTCAAAGCTGACCGGATCGAGGAACTGCGGCGGCATGTCGATGTGACCCGTGAGGTCACCAGCGAGGAATTGCAACAGGCTGAGAACCTGCACTTCACCTGTAGCATCGATGAGTTACGTCCATGCAACGTCTTTATTGTCGCTGTCCCAACCCCCATCGACAACAACAAACGGCCGGATTTCACTCCCCTGATCAAGGCCTCGGAGACTGTGGCCAAAGTATTAAAAAAAGACGATGTGGTGATTTATGAGTCCACAGTCTATCCTGGTGCCACTGAAGAGGTCTGCGTGCCGATCCTGGAAAGCAATTCGGGCCTTGTCTTCAATCATGATTTTTTCGCCGGCTACAGCCCGGAGCGAATCAATCCCGGCGACCATGAACACCGGCTACCAACCATCATGAAGGTGACCTCCGGTTCGACCCCGCAGATCGCCGATTTTGTCGATGCTCTCTATGCTCTGGTGATCACCGCCGGCACCTTCAAGGCCAGTTCGATCCGGGTGGCCGAGGCGGCCAAGGTCATCGAGAATACCCAGCGCGACGTCAACATCGCCCTGATCAACGAACTGGCGCTGATCTTCAACCGTTTGGGCATCAACACCCTGGAGGTCCTGAAAGCGGCCGGCACCAAGTGGAATTTCCTGCCTTTCCGCCCCGGCCTTGTCGGCGGCCACTGCATCGGCGTCGATCCCTATTACCTGACCCACAAGGCCCAGGAGGTCGGCTATCATCCGGAGATGATCCTTGCCGGCCGTCGCCTCAACGACGACATGGGCCGCTACATCGCCTCGGAAACGGTCAAGCTGATGCTGAAGCGTCGCATCCATGTGGCTGATGCCCATATCCTCATCCTCGGTCTCACCTTCAAGGAAAACTGCCCGGACCTGCGCAACACCAGGGTCATCGACATCATCGAAGAGTTGAACACCTTCGGCGCCAAGGTAGAGGTTCATGACCCTTGGGTGGATCAGGCAGAGGCAAAACGGCTCTACGGCGTTACCATGGTCGACCGGCTGCCGGAAAACCGCTATGACGCTATTATCCTGGCCGTGGCTCACCGCGAGTTTGCCGGACTGACGGCCGAGGAACTCCACAGAATGTGTAAACCCGCTGCCGTTGTTTATGACGTAAAAAATATCCTGCCCCCGGAGGCGGTGGATGGCTGTCTTTAACAGCGACGATAGTCACAACTGCCAACGATTCGGTGGCAGTCTGGACGAAGCACATATGTCAAACCGCCAGAACTCAGGAAGGGAGTGTCGACAGTTTGTCACAACCGGCGGACAACAGTTTCGGATTACCGCAGGAAAAGGTGGGGCTTGCCGGAATTGCTCACCACAGGCTGAAACGAACATTCCAGCCGCAGGCTACAACCGTGCCCAGAACCGGGGACTTGATTTCGCGGGGGTGAAAAGTATAGTCGTCTGCTGGCACTGTCGCGTACTGTTCAACGGTGCTGAGCCGCCGCAAATTTGCTCGCAGCAGGGGCAGAGGAATGCGGGACCATCCGACCTTGATCTCATCCGGGCAGATGAGAAAATCGGCATTACGCACCCGATCGACGAGAAAAACCGTGCGGGTGGCGGTATCGAAACGGCAATGCAGTTCGTAGAGCCGGCTGATGTCCAAACGGCTGAACAGTTCACACCACTGGGCTTCCTGGTAGCGCCAGGTTAGAATCAGTTTCTTCCTTTGCTTTATTACGGCTACCGGACAATCCATGGCATTAATCGCCAGTAAGCGCTCCCGCAGCGATTCGAGCGTCACCGGATCGCCTATCCCCCTGAAAAACCATATATTCTGCACGATCCTTCCCGAAAGGGGAATCAACGACAGGATAGCCAACGCCGCCCAGAGGCAAAACGCCCAGACAAAGGTCGCGTCTTCCAGTTTGACGCGAACCAACAGCAACGGCAGCAGGCTAATCAGCACTGCGATCAGGAGCAGGAGCAGAGAAAAGAGGGTGAGAACAAATCGTTTCAGCATGGAATCGTCGTCGAGATCACACCCTGGCAACGGATTCAGGCAAAAGCCGGAGAGTCCCGGTATCGGATTCCATCACCGCCTCCATGCCGATGGGCAAGGCCAGATTGTTCTCCCTGTGACCGGCCGGGAACTGGGCCCAGACTGGATACCCCGGACCCGCCAGTTCCATCACCCGTGACCAGACAGCCTCCTGCAGACGCAGGTTCGCCAGCCGGTCATCGCCCGGATCAAAATCACCAAGAACAAGGCCCGCCAGTCGCTGTAATCGCCCGGCCAAGGCCAGTTGGGTCAGCATCCGGTCAATCCGGTAGAGGGACTCATTGGTGTCTTCCAGCAGGAGGATGCAACCCTCCCATGTATTGTCATAAGGCGTGGCCAGGAGATGCACCAAGGTGCTCAGATTACCTCCGACCAACCGTCCCCTGCCGGTGCCGCCACGTAATACCTCGAGATTTCTGGGTTTGATCCGTTCCTCAAACTCACCGGTCAGCAGGTCAAAGAACGAAACCAGGCTCTGCTCGTTGCTTCGTGCCAGCGTCGTCGCCACGGGCCCGTGAATTGTGACCAGGCCTGCCCGATACAGAAAAGTATTGAGTAAAATCGTGACATCGCTGAAACCGGCCAGGAATTTCGGATGCCGGCGAAAGAGCTCCCAGTCCAACTGCTCGACCATCCGCAGGCAACCAAATCCACCCCTTATCGCCAGAATGGCTTTGACTTCGTCGTCACGCCACAGTCCGTGCAGGTGTTCCGCCCGCTGGCTATCAGTGTCGGCCAGATATCCTTCCTGCGGCTCAACCGGTCCCCGCAGTTTGACCATAAAACCCAAATCTTCAATCAGCTTTATCCCTGCCCGCAGCCGCTGAACATCACGGACAGGTCCAGCCGGGCAGAACAGGCCGATGGTGTCTCCTCTCCGTAACCGAGGCGGCAGAACTGGTCGTTCAATCATTTTTCCCTGCACAGTTGAGTCGATAGATAAGCTCCAGGCCATTGAGGGTCAGCTCCGGATCAATCTCGTCAATAGTTTTGGTGTAGGGTTTGATCAACCCTGCCATGCCGCCGGTAGCGATGGTCTGAGCCCGTTCCCGGTCCGGGGTCAGTTGTTTGCTCAACACCTCCACCATCCGGTCGACCAGGCCGCCGAAGCCGTACAAGGCCCCGGAATGAATGGCTTTGACCGTGGTGGTACCGATAGGATGATCCGGGGTCACATCGATGTCGAGCCGGGGCAGCTTGGCCGTCCGGGTGGCCAGGGCGTCGAGGGAAATGCCGATGCCCGGGTGGATAGTGCCGCCGACATAGGCTGGTTCATCGTTGACGCAGTCAAAGGTGATGGCCGTACCGAAATCGATGACGATCAGCGGCGTATGAAAGCGATCCCAAGCCGCCACGGCGTTGACGATCCGGTCAGCGCCGACCTCAATCGGATTCTCGGTGCCCACTCGCATTCCCAGTTTGAGGGTGTGGGTGACGGCCAGCGGCGGCTGACGCAACTTGGTCAGATAGCTGCGGGCAAAATGGAGCCAGCTCGTTTCCAGGGTCGGCACCACCGAGGCAATGATAAACCCGGTCATCTTCTCCGGTTTGATGCCGGCCATTTGAAAGAGGGCGTGGTAGCGGATGGCCAACTCATCGGCGGTCCGGTCCTGGCGCGATTGCAGGCGCCAGTTGCCGATCAATTTACCTTTATTAAAAATACCGCTCACGGTATGGGAATTTCCGACATCCACGGCAAAGAGCATAGGATCACCTGTTTGAAGGGTAAGAGAAGAAAGCTGTGGTTTGTTTTTTTCAAAAGCGCTGGTAAGATATTCCACTTTGCAAAAATATTCCAGCCTGAGCTGGAGCGGGTTTACTTGTCACTGGTTTTTGCTGGAGGATACTATGACACCTTTTATCCAAGTGGTCACGACCCTGGCCGACAAAACAAGCGCGGAGCGCCTTGCCGGACAGCTTCTGGAGCAACGCCTTGCCGCCTGCGTCCAGATCAGCCCCTGCACCTCCTGGTACCGCTGGCAAGGCAAGATCGAACAGGGTGAGGAAATGGTCTGCACCATCAAATCGCGACGCGACCTTTTCCCCGACCTTTGCCGGGCTATTCGAGTCCTTCACCCTTACCAGGTACCCGAAATCCTGGCTTCACCGGTGGTTGCCGGCGGCGAGGATTATCTTCACTGGCTGGGCCAGGAACTGCGGCCGCCCAAGGAGGACATGGCCTGATGGATCAACCGACAAACCCTCCGATGCGCGGCCGCAGGCGAAAAAAAGAATTCCACTGCCACTGCTGCAAAGAGGAAAAACCTTTCTGTTGGAACTGCGGCTGTGGCTTCCAGATCTGCCCCGATTGTTTTGAGGAAAACAAATGGGGCATGAGCAATGGTCCCACCTGGATCTGTCCGGACTGCGAGCGCGTTCACATGATGGAGTAAATCGCAGCCAAGCGGATGCACGCTTTTCTTTGACTTGCAGAGGCGAGATAAGTACAGTGCGCCGGCTGCATGGTTGCCGCTGCTGCTTTCTTGAATAAGTTGCATGTTGAACAGCAATGAGGAGTGATCAACCGGCCCGCCGCCTTGATTGTCTCCTCTTTTTAGCTCCAATCTTACCACCTACTTCCCCTCAATACGAATGGCTGCACACCAATACGACGAATCCAAGATCAAAACGCTGAGTTCGCTGGAGCATATCCGCAAACGTCCGGGCATGTACATCGGCCGCCTCGGCGATGGCTCGCATCCGGATGACGGCATTTACATCCTTTTGAAAGAAATTCTCGATAACGCCGTCGATGAATTCATCATGGGGTGCGGCAAGCGGATCGACATTGCCGTGGCTGAAGACGGCTGCTGCCGGGTGCGCGATTACGGCCGCGGCATTCCGCTTGGCAAGGTCGTGGAATGCGTCTCGGTGATCAACACCGGCGCCAAATACAATACCGAAGTCTTCCAATTTTCCGTGGGCCTCAACGGCGTCGGCACCAAGGCGGTCAATGCGCTCTCCACCCGCTTCGTCGTCACAGCCTTCCGCGACGGCCACTTTAAGACAGCCACCTTTGCTCAAGGCATCCTCCAGCACGAGGAAGAAGGGGAAGCCAAGGAAAAAGATGGCACTCTGGTGGAATTTCTCCCGGACCCCGAACTTTTCCCTGCATACCAGTACGACCCGCAATATGTGGAACAGCGGCTCTGGCGCTATGCCTACCTCAACGCGGGCCTCAGCCTGTACCTCGACGGCGCCCTCTTTTTTTCCAAAAACGGCCTCCTTGACCTGCTTGATCGCGAGGTCAGCAGCGAGCGGATCTACCCGCCGATCCATTTTGCCGACAAATCACTGGAAATCGCCTTTACCCACACCGACGACTATGGCGAATCCTATTTTTCGTTTGTCAACGGCACCTACACCAGTGAGGGCGGCACCCATCTCTCCGCGTTCCGGGAGGGTATCCTCAAGGGGGTCAACGAGTTCACCGGCAAGAAATTCAATGGCCTCGACGTCCGCGACGGCATCGTCGGCATCCTTGCGGTCAAGGTCCAGGATCCGGTGTTTGAATCGCAGACCAAAAACAAGCTCGGCAACACTGACATCCGCACCGGCATCGTCAACACTGTCAAGGATGCGGTGGCTACCCATCTCTATAAATATCCGGAGACCGCCGAGGTTTTAGTCGATAAGGTGCAGCGCAACGAGCGGGTGCGACGCGAGTTGCAGTCGGTCCGCCGCGACGCCAAGGCCAAGGCCAAAAAAATCGCCTTTAAAATCCCCCAGCTCAAGGACTGTAAATACCATCCCACACGCGGCAACCCTTCCAAACCCGGCCGCGAGAATATGCTGTTCATCACCGAGGGCCAGTCGGCGGCAGGCTCCATCGTCAGCGCCCGCGACCCCATGACCCAGGCGGTCTTCTCGCTCAAGGGCAAACCGATGAACGTGCTCGGTCAGCGGCTCGACATCCTGTATAAAAACGAGGAGATGTACTCGCTGATGCAGGCCCTCAATATCGAGGACTCAATCAACGATCTCCGCTTCGACAAGGTCATTCTCGCCACCGACGCCGACGTCGACGGTCTCCACATCCGCAACCTGCTGCTCACCTTTTTCCTCCACTACTTCGAGTTGTTGGTCAAGCATGAGCGGGTCTATATTTTGGAAACGCCCATCTTCCGGGTGCGCAATAAAGAAAAAACCTTCTACTGCTATTCCGATCAGGACATGGACGAAGCGATTACCGCCCTCAAAGCCAAGAGCAAGGCCGACCGCGGTATCGAAACCACCCGCTTCAAGGGGCTAGGCGAGATTTCGCCGCCCGAGTTCAAGCAGTTCATCGGTTCAGACATGCGCATCAAACAGGTACGGATCGACAGTCTCAGCGAGGTCAGCCGGGTGCTCCGGTTCTACATGGGCAAGAACACGCCGGAACGCAAGCAGTACATTATGGATCACCTGATTGTGAGGCCGGTATGAGCGAAACCACCGAGCCGCAGCGCGGCAAACTGCACCAGTTGTTCGACACCAATTTCCTTGATTACACATCCTACGTCATCCGGGAGCGGGCCATTCCCGACGTCGACGATGGTCTCAAACCGGTGCAGCGGCGGCTGTTGCAGACCCTGCATAACATGGACGACGGTCGCTTCCACAAGGTGGCCAACGTGGTCGGCGAGACCATGAAGCTACATCCGCATGGCGACCAGTCGATCTTCGATGCCCTGGTCAATCTGGCCAACAAGGGATACCTGGTCGATCGGCAGGGCAACTTCGGCAACATCTTCACCGGTGATCAGGCCTCGGCCCCCCGCTACATCGAATGCCGCCTGTCGCCGCTGGCCCGCGAAACCCTCTTCAACAAGGATCTGACCGAATTCATCGACTCCTATGACGGCCGGATGCAGGAACCGGTACGGCTGCCGGCCAAGATCCCGCTGCTGCTCCTACTGGGTGCGGAAGGCATTGCGGTCGGCATGGCCACCAAGATCATGCCGCACAATTTTTGCGAACTGCTTCAGGCCCAGATCGATTATCTGCGCGGCCAGGAGTTTGTCCTCTATCCCGACTTTCCCCGGGGCGGAATCATCGATGTCGCCGACTACAACCACGGCAACGGCCGCATTCGCTGCCGGGTTCGGATGGCGCAACCGGACGTCAAGACCATCGTCATCACCGAGTTGCCGTATAACATCACCACCCAGTCCCTGATCGAATCGATTGAAAAGGCGGCCAAGGCCAATAAACTCAAAATCGCCTCGATCAACGACTACACCGCCGAAAAGGTCGAGGTCGAAATTAAGTTGGCGCGCGGCGTGCTCGCCGAGGAGACCATCGACGCCCTTTACGCGTTTACCGACTGCGAGCTGAGCGTTTCCCCCAGCCTCGTGACCATCGAGGAAAACATGCCCCGGCAGTTGGAGGTCGAGGTCATCCTCAAGCGCAACACCGACCGGCTGCTCCACAATCTCCAGGCAGAGCTGACCATCGAACTGGGGCGGCTGGAAGAAAAATGGCATGCCCGCAAGTTGGAGCAGATCTTCATCGAGGAGCGGCTCTACAAGCAGATCGAGGAGAAAATCAACTACAAGGCAGTGGTCAGCACCATCCGCCAGTCGCTGGCCCCCTATGCCGAAGAATTGCAGCGCAAGATCAATACCGAAGATGTGGAGCGGCTGCTGGAGATTAAGATCCGCCGCATCTCCCGCTACGACATCAACCGCCAGGAAAAGGAACTGCGGGAGATCGAAAAGGCCATTGCCCAGATCAAGACCCATCTGACCGACATGGTCGGCTTCACCATTGGCTACATTGAAGACCTGGTGACCAAATACGGGTCGATATTTCCCCGTCAAAGCGAACTCCGCGCTTTTGATGAGATTGATGCGCGGGCGGCTGCCCTCTCGAACCTCACGGTCGGCTACCACCGGGAATCCGGCTTTATCGGCCATAAAATCAAGGCCGAGGAGGCGGGCGGCGAACACGAGCTGTGCTGCTCCGAGTATGACCGGCTGCTCCTGATTTTCAAAGACGGCCTCTACAAGGTCATCCATGTGCCGGATAAACTCTTTGTCGGCCCGGACCTTTTCTGGATGGGTGTGGTAAAAAGCGATCTGGTCTTCAACCTGATCTACCGCCACGGCCCGGAAAACCTGGGCTATGTCAAACGTTTTGCCACTCCAAAATTTATTCTCAACCGGGAATATCGACTGTTTGATGCGGACAAGCGCTCCACCATTCTCCTCCTGCTGATCGGCAAGGAAGGACTGCGGGTCCGGGCCAGCCTGGCGCCCTCGGCCAGAGCCAAACATAATGCCGTGGAAATCAATCTGGACGATTTTCTCATCAAAGGGGCAAGCGCCAAGGGTAAACGCATCGCCAACCGAACCGTCCGTCGCATCACCGACATCAGCGGCACTCCCAAAAAACCGGCGGTCAGCCCTTTGGAACTGCCCGGCTTTGAAAGTGGCGAGAAAGAGTAAGGAGTCGTTCAAATCCTTTTTCTGCCAATAACATTGCCCCATCTTGCCTGACGGTCAACCATCCACCCCGCCGTTTACGACAGAGAAACTCGCCAGACCGCACTCCACCTCATCAGCCCACAAACACCTTTCTTCAACTAAAGGGCCGTCAAGGAACAAAATTGAAGACACCGTGACAAAAACCACAACGGTGTCTTTTATTTTACGCCAAACAACAGGATGCCACTTGACACCTGCCTGATTTTCCAGTTTATTCCTCACCTTGTAAGGCATGGTCCGTCCGGGCCCCCGCTTTTTCAGTGCAAACAGCCGCTTTCACTCTCCTGTTCGCACGATTGCAACCATTATCCCACCACAGGCAGACAATATGGCATTTTGGCGAGTCCCGCTTGACGCGCAGGAAATACAGGTCACGAAGGGCCTGGTCACGATCATCGACGACCGGTGCAAAGGCTGTGGCTACTGCATCGAGTTCTGCCCCAAAGATATTCTCCAGTTTTCCGACAAGTTCAACCGCAAGGGCTATCACCCGCCCGTGGTGACTAAACCCGACGAGTGCGTCAATTGCCATTACTGCGAGATCATTTGTCCCGAATTCGCCATCTATTCGGTGGAAATTGATCCTGCGGTCGTCCAAAAATAATTCCCCAACGAGGCAAGACCCCTGTTATGAAACCAGCTGTTCTCACCGGCGAACATTATATCACCGGCGATGTCGCCTGCGCCGAGGGCGCGATTGCGGCAGGTTGCCTTTTTTTCGGCGCCTACCCGATCACCCCGGCCACCGAGGTTGCCGAGCACATGGCCGAACGACTGCCTGATATCGGCGGCACTTTCATCCAGATGGAAGACGAGATTGCGGCCATTGCCTCGATCCTTGGTGCCGCCTGGACCGGCGTCAAGTCCATGACCGCCACTTCCGGCCCCGGATTCAGCCTGATGATGGAAAATCTCGGCCTCGCCGTCTGCACCGAAACACCCTGCGTGATCGTCAACGTTCAGCGGACCGGCCCCTCCACCGGCCTGCCCACCCAGACCGGCCAGGGCGACATGATGCAGGCCCGCTGGGGCTCGCACGGCGATTACGAACTGATCGCCTTGGCCCCCTCCTCGCCGCAGGATTGCTTCTACCAGACCATCCGCGCCTTCAACCTCAGTGAAAAATACCGGGTACCGGTACTGATCATGGCCGATGAGATCGTCGGTCACATGAGCGAGAAGGTCATTATCCCTGAGGCCAGCACCATCTGTCTGGTCGACCGGCCCAAACCCACCGGCCGCAAGGACCGGTTTAAACTCTACGAACCCGGACCCAACGGCGTGGCTCCCATGCCAGCGATCGGCGACGGCTACAATATCCACGTCACCGGCCTGACCCACGATGAGCGCGGCTACCCGGCCATGACCGTCGAGGCCCAGGAACAGATGATGACCCGGATCAAAGGCAAGATCCGCAACAACCTCGACGACATCATCGAAACCGAGAGCTACCGCATGGAGGATGCCGAAATCGTGATCGTCAGCTACGGCATTTCGGTGCGCACCGGCCTGGCCGCTGTTGATCAGGCCAGGGCCTTGGGCTACAAGGCCGGCCTCTTGCGGCTCGTCACAGTTTGGCCCTTTCCGGAAGAGATGATCCGGGAGATCGCCACCCGCGTCAAAGGTTTTATCACCGTGGAGATCAATCTTGGCCAGATCCATTACGAGGTCGAGCGCTGTACCGGCGGCAAGGCCAAGGCGTTCCTCGTCGGCAGTGCCGGCGGCAAAATCATCCACCCGGACAAGGTGATAGCCCGTATCCAGGAGGAGTTTTGAGATTATGACCACCAATCCAAAAAAACTGACCAAACAACCGGAACATCCTCTCGATGACCTGATCCGCACCGAGCGCATTCCCCATATCTGGTGTCCGGGCTGCGGCATCGGCACGGTCTTCTCCTCCTGCCTCAGTGCCATCAAGGCCACCGAAATTCCGTACAACAAATTCACCATGGTTTCGGGCATCGGCTGCTCGGCGCGCGGGGCGGGCTACATCAAACTCGACTCCTTCCACACCACCCATGGCCGGGCCATCCCCTTTGCCAGTGGCATCAAGATGGCCAATCCGGAGTTGAAGGTGATTGTGTTCAGTGGTGACGGCGATCTCTTTGCTATCGGCGGCAATCATTTCATCCATGCTGCCCGGCGCAATATGGACCTGACCGTGATCTGCGTCAACAACCTGACCTACGGCATGACCGGCGGCCAATGTGCGGCCACCACCCCCAATATGGCAAAATCAACGACCACGCCGCTGGGCAACCCGGACGCCCCCTTCAACCTGCCGCTGCTCGCCTATGCCGCTGGGGCCTCTTATGTCGCCCGCTGGACTATCCTCCAGACCAGGGATCTGACCACCGCCATCAATGAGGCCATAGTCCGCAAAGGATTTTCATTCATCGAGGTTCTGTCCCCGTGTCCCATCAACTACGGCCGCCGCAACAAAGAGAAACCGCTCGACACCCTCAAACTCTACCAGGACCGGACCATTATCAAAAATGGCGCTGATCCTGCCCGAGCGGACATTGATTTTGAAAAGGGTGTGATCATCGGCAAATTCATCGATATCGATCGTTCCACCTGCGACGACCGCTACACCGAGATGCACCGTCCCTGTAGCGACGACTGATTTTTCCCCTCACCCATCTTCGGCAATGACCACAACCATGAGTAGACAAACACAAAACAACCAGACCGAGATCATTGTCACCGGCTTCGGCGGCCAGGGCATCATCCTTGCCGGCCGTATCCTCGGCATGTCGGCCTCGCTCGGTGACAAAAAAGAAAGCACTCTGGTGCAGGCGTACGGGCCGGAGTCCCGCGGCGGTGCCTGCAACGCCCAGGTTATCATCTCGGACAAACCGATTCACTACCCCTATGTCAACACACCGCAGATCCTGCTGGCCATGTCCCAGGCCGGATACGATAAATTTGCCCCAACCCTGGTGAAAGACTCGGTTCTCCTGGTCGACCAGGATCTGGTGCATCCCGGAACAGGTTCCCTGCGACCACTTCGCCATCCCCGCAACCCGCATGGCTGAGAATCTCGGCAACAAAATGATGGCCAACATCATCATGATCGGTTTCTGCACCGCGATCACCGAGGCGGTTTCCAGTGAGGCGGCCAAGGCGACCATCGCCGAATCGGTGCCCAAGGGGACGGTGGAACGGAACATCGAGGCCTACACCAAGGGATTCGATTACGGCCTCTCCACCCTCAAGGGCCGGAAAAAACGGGCCGCCGGCCAGACAGGAGCCTTGGCGCAATGAAACGACAGAAAGAACGCCTCTACCGGGTGATTGTCGCCGGCGCCACGCCGGAGGGCATTGCTGCCACCAACAAACTGGGCGAATTGGGCATCCCGGTCACCCTGATCGATGCCGATCCTGACCTTGACCGCAAACTGGCGGCCGAAGAATACCGATTCCCCTCCGGGTTGAGCTTCAATTATGCCCACCGGCCCGGATTGATCCGAATCATGCGCAACAGTTCGATCCGCACCCTGCTGCCGGCCCGGATCACCTCGATCAAACACACACCCCAGGGATTCAGCGTCCGTATCGACCAGGAGCAAACTTTTATTGATCCTGACCGCTGCGCCCTGTGCGGCAAATGTGTGGCCGCCTGCCCGGTGGAACATCCGGAAAACGGCAAGGCTCTGCGCTCCTACGCCCGCACCAGTTTGCCCGGCCGCCCCTATATCGACAAGCGCAAGCAGCCGCTCTGCCAGGAGAATTGCCCCCTCGGAGTCAATGCCCAGGGCTATATTGCCTTGGCCGCCCAGGGCAAATATGACGAGGCCCTGGCCTTGATCCGCCGGGACAACGTCCTCCCCGGTATCTGCGGCCGCATCTGCACCCATCCCTGCGAGGATGCCTGCAGGCGAGGTGGGGTCGACGATCCGGTCTCCATTCGCGCGATCAAACGGTTTCTCGCCGACTTCGAAGGCGCTGAAGCGGCCCAGCAGGAAACGACCGATCAGGATCCGTCGGCACAAATCGAACCGACAAGGCCCGAGAAGATCGCCGTGATCGGTTCCGGTCCGGCCGGTATCGCCGCTGCCGCTGATCTGGCCCGCAAGGGCTATGGCGTCACCGTCTTTGAGAAAGAAAAAGAAATCGGCGGCATGCTCCGCTACGGCATTGGGGCCCATCGGCTGCCCCGCTCCATCCTTGATCGGGAAATCGCACTGATCGAACGGATGGGGGTCGCCTTTGTCACAAATCACGCCGTCGATCTGGCTGGCGATTTTGACCGCCTGACTGCTGAATACGACGGATTGATCCTCTCTACGGGCACCTGGCACGACCGCAGGATGGGCATAACCGGTGAGGATCTGGAGGGAGTCGAAGGCTGCCTTGCCTTCCTTGCCCGCCGACAGTGGGATAACCTGACCAGCCTGCCCGAGCGGGTGGCAGTGATCGGCGACGGCAATTCCGCCTTCGATCTCGCCCGCACCCTGGCCCGCATGGGCGCCGAGCGTGACGCATCATTTCCTGGTTCGGCGTCGAGCATATCCCGGCTGACCCGGACGAGGTACGTGAGGCGGTCGAAGAAGGCATCACCATCGTTGATGCCACCCAAGTCGTGGCCTTCCAGGGAGAAAACAACAAATTCAGTCACATAGAATGCATGCGTACCGCCCCCGGCGCTCCCGACGCCAACGGCATCGCCTGGCCGGTTTTTGCTGAAGGCCAGCAGTCTTTCACCCTTGCCTTTGACCGCGCCTTTGTCGCCATCGGCCAGGTTGGAGGGTTCAATTCAAAAACGTTTGGTGGCCGGATCGCGGTCAGCGAACGCGGCTTCATCGAGACCGACCAGGACCTGCACACTTCGCATCTTCACGTCTATGCCGCCGGCGATAGCGTCTCCGGTCCCTCCTCGGTGGTTAAGGCCATGGCCTCGGGCCGCAAAGCCGCCCGGACAATTCACTTCGATCTCACCGGCGAGAAAGAAGAGCAGTCTGTCAGCCGGCCCGAATCGAAAGATTTCCGCTGCATCCCCGAAGATCTGCCCAAACAGCAGCGCACATCGATGCCTGAGCGGCAGGCCGCTGAGCGCGCCAGTAATTTTCACGAAGTGGCCTTGGGGTTCAATGCCCTGCAGATGACCGCCGAGGCCAACCGCTGCCTACAATGCGGCGTTTGTTCCGAATGCCTGCAGTGCGTGGCCGCCTGCGGTGCGCTCAAAGCCATCGACCATTTTCAGGAACGAAAGAAGAGATCGTTGAGCAATGCGGTGTGGTGATTGTTGCTGATCCGGCCATTGCCCCCAACATCAAGGGCGACGACATCATCCGCGCCTATGGTCCCAAAGCGGCCCGTTCCGATGTCAACGACATGATTATCCGCGGCTTCGACGCTGCCGCCCGGACCATGCTGCTTCTGGGCGGGGCCTCTAAAAAAACCAAAGGGCACGGTCTCTCCGTCTCCGTTCCTGATGCCGGCCTTTCCCCGGAAATCCGCATCGGCGTCTTTGCCTGCCGCTGCAACGATTCCCTGGGCTGGCTGGATGGCATGGACGCGTATCTAAGCCGTTTGCCCGCCACCAATCCGGCCATCGTGCACACCGAGATGCTGACTTCGGCCTGCGTCAAAGAAGGATCCTCGGCCATTATCCGGGCAGTGCGGGAAAAAGGCATCACCCGCCTCGTCCTCGCCTCCTGCGTCTGCTGCCCGCTCAACTTCGTTTGCAGCGCCTGCACCGATCAGCGCAGTCGGCTGAAAAACAACCTTTTCCACGGCACCGGCATCAGCCGCTCCATGGTCGAAACCTGCAACCTCCGCGGCGAAATCCTGCGACTGGTCGAGTCCAAGCCTGACCTGGCCCTGGAACGGTTCAAGGGCCTTCTGCAACGCTCGATCCAGCGGACCCTGCATCTCAAACCGCTGCTGGCCGTGGACCGCAACTACAACTTTGCCGCCGCCGTCATCGGCAATTCACCGGCAACCATCACCAGCGCCCTGACCCTCGCCGATGCTGACCATGAGGTCTTCCGTTTCGGCACCGCCGAACAACCGCTCAGCGATCTGGTCGACCACGCCAATATTCACAATTTTCCCGACTGGTACGTCAAGGGCATCAAGGGCACCATCGGCGACTTCCAGATCCTGGTCGAATCCGAAAGCCACAGCCAGGTCCTCCGGGCCGGCACGGTCATCCTCGGTGAAAAGGCGCGGCGGCGCATCGCCTACACCCACCAGGAAGGTTTACCGAGCGCCACCGTCGAAGCCGTGGTCCAGGAGCGTGGCATCAACGGCATCCCCTTCGCCTACCCCTGCGCCACCTCGGTCCCCGGCCTTTTCCTGGCCGAACCACCGGATATCAAGGTCTCCAAGCTTAAAAAAGGGAACAGCGGCGGCGATGATGGTCGCAGCAGCCATGCCGCGCGGGCCGCGTCAGTCCAAGGGCTTCACCGCGGCCGTCGATGAGAAACTCTGCCGGGGCTGCGGCCGATGCGCCAATGTCTGCCTCTACCATGCGGTCATCCTGCAACCAAACGAAGTCAAGGGTTGGCATGCCCATGTCGACGAAGCCCTGTGCAAGGGCTGCGGCAACTGCCTCTCGGTCTGCCCGACCGGAGCCGCCGACAGCCCCTACCGCAACCGCGCCTATCTCGAGCAAGCCCTCGAGGAACTTCTCTCCAGGGACAGTGTCCATGAATAAAACAACCACCGACACCAAATTGAACATCCTCCTCTTTCTCTGCAATTGGGGAGCGCATGCCGCTTTCCTGACCCTGCAGGATCAGCGACGGCCTATCCCGGATGAGATCCGCATGGTGCGCACCCCTTGCACCGGCCGCATCGACCGGGCCATGATGCTCAAAGCCTTCTGCCAAGGGGGCTGACGGCGTCGCCCTGGTCGGCTGCGAGCCGGGAACCTGCCGCTACGGCAGCGGTACCGCCACCTCCCAGCGCAACACCCTGGATGTGCAGCAGATCCTCGACATCGTTGGATTAGGGAGCGAACGGCTGCGTTTTGCCGCCTTTCTTCCCGAACAATCGGAAGAGATGCTTGCTTTTCTCGAAGGCTTCAGCGCCGATATCCGTACTCTCGGCCCAGCCGGTATTGCGGCCGCGCCCGTGATTGCCGTGCCTGATCCGGTCGCACGCAAACAGGAATTGCAGACAGTTGGTCGAGACCTACGACATTCACGCCTGCCAGGATTGCGGCAAGTGTTCCTCGGCCTGCCCCCTGGCACTGATCGGCAAACCCTTTTCTCCCCGCGCTATTGCCTCGGCGGTCATCACCGGCGGCATCCATGCCCCCGGTGTCCAGGAAAACGCCTGGTCCTGCCTGACCTGCGGCCTCTGTTACGACCGTTGTCCCTCGGCGGTTAATTTTCCGGCCTTCATCAAGGACCTGCGCCACATCTACCGCCAGACCGAACTCCCCGGGCAGGAAGTGCACGGCGGTTTCTTCCATTCACTGATGCGCTCGATGACCTCACCCTCGATCACCCCCAAACGCTGGACCGGCCTGCCCGAGGAAATCCGCATCGATCCGGAGAGCACGACGCTCTTTTTCGGCGGCTGCGCCCCTTATTACGACATCTTCTTCGGCAAGCACAGCGATGTGCAGACCAACAGGATCCTGCTTGACAGCCTGCGGCTGTTGAACTTCTTTGATGTTGCCCCCCGGTTGCTGGCAAGATGAACGCTGCTGCGGCCACGACCTCTTGTGGTCCGGCGACAAGGAGAATTTCATCCGACTCGCCCGACTCAATGTTGACCGGCTGCACGAACTCGGCATCGAAACCGTGATCACCACCTGCCCGGAATGCTACATGACCCTGCATACCACCTATGCCGAGCAGGGGTTTGCCCCTCGCTTCAAAGTGGTACATCTCTACGATTTTCTCGAGGAACAGATCGACAAGGGCGCAGTCGGCTTCAAACCGCTGGATCGTTCGATCACCTTCCAGGATTCCTGCCGCCTGGGCCGCCTGGAGAACCGGACCGACCTGCCGCGCAAGTTGCTCAAACGGCTCAAACCGATCAAATTTGAGGAGATGAAGGAGTCAGGCGGGGCTGCCATCTGCTGCGGCAACTGCGCCTGGACCGGCTGCGATTCCTACAGCAAGGCAATGCAGGTCAAACGGCTCGAACAGGCACATGCCACCGGCAGCGACCTCCTGGTCACCGCCTGCCCCAAATGCCAGATACACCTCAAGTGCGCCATGGAAGACCCCTTCCGCCGCGAGCAACTGAGTATCGAAACAATGGACCTGACCAGCGTTATCGCCCAGACTATCCGCTGGGAATAATGATGAAAGTGGTGGATAGCCTGTAGGCGCTCAGGTTTTCATAAAACCAGCTACAGATTCTTTACTCCAGACCAAATAGCTACAGACTCTTTACCTAACTCAGCAGTTTTTTTCGGAGAATGAGCATGTCAAAACCAACACCTGCCAAACCTGCCGCAACCGGTGACCAGGATCCCCGCATCGGCGTCTATGTCTGCCACTGCGGCCTCAATATCGCCCAGTCCGTCGACTGTCCCAAGGTCGCCCGGGACGTTGCCGACGCCGACGGCGTCGTCATCTCGAAGGATATCGTTTACGCCTGTTCCGAGCCGGGACAGCAGCAGATCAAGCAGGATATCATCGACAACGACCTTGATCGGGTGGTCATCGCTTCCTGCTCGCCACGTCTGCACGAATCGACCTTCAAGAAGATGATCGACTCGGCTGGGCTCAACCCCTACATGTTCGACATGGCCAACCTGCGTGAGCAGTGCAGCTGGGTGCACATGAACGACCGCGACAATGCCACCCTCAAGGCCGAAACCCTGGTCAACATGTCCATTTCCCGTGCGCGCAACCTGCAACCGCTGTATGAGGATACCCTGCCCCTGACACCGAAAACCCTGGTGATCGGCGGCGGCATTGCCGGCATCCAGGCGGCGCTCGACCTGGCCGACACCGGCTACGATGTCACCCTGGTGGAGAAAAACCCCTCCATCGGCGGCATCATGGCCCAGATTGACAAGACTTTTCCAACGATGGACTGCTCTATTTGAATCTTAGGTCCTAAGATGACGGATGTCGGTCGACATCCACGGATAAAGTTGTTGACGTTGAGCGAAGTTGTTGATGTAAAAGGCTATGTTGGTAATTTTAAAGTCAAGATTATCAAAAAAGCCCGCTATGTCGATGAAACCAGTTGTACCGCTTGTGGCGATTGCGCCACGGTTTGTCCGGTGGTGCGACCCGATGAATTCAACATGGGCCTGGGCTCGCGCAAGGCGATCTTCAGTCCCTTTCCCCAGGCAGTGCCGTCCTCCTATCTGATCAACAGCAAGGAGTGTTTGGGCCATAACCCGGCGGTGTGTTCAAAGTGCGTCGATGTCTGCGCCAAAGGCTGCATTAATTTCCACATGTCGGACGAGGAAATCATCGAGGAGGTGGGGACGATCATTGTCGCCACCGGCCTGCAACCCTACGATCCGACCGAGATGGACGAGTACGGGTACACCCGGTTCGACAACGTCCTCACCAGTTTGGAGTTCGAACGACTGGTCAATGCCAGCGGCCCGACCAAAGGATCGCTGGTGCGGCCCTCGGATCGTCAGCACCCGAAATCAGTCGGTTTCATCCAATGCGTGGGCTCGCGTTCGGCCAAGAAAGGCGGCCACTACTGCTCCAATATCTGCTGCATGAACACCGTTAAATCGACCCTGATCATCAAGGAGCATTATCCCGATGTCGAGGTCAAGGTGTTCTATATCGACATCCGCGCCTTCGGCAAAGGGTTCGAGGACCTCTACACCCGCAGCCGCCGCATGGGTGCCCAGTATATCCGCGGCCTGCCCGGCTCGGTGGAAGAGGGCGAGGAAAAGAGCCTCCGGGTGGCAGTGGAGAATGCGACCACCGGCAAACTCGAATTTCACGACCTCGACATGCTGATCCTGGCCCAGGGGATGAAACCGGCGCCCTCCACCCAGCGACTGCAGGAAATCATGGGCCTGCAATTGACCTCGGACGGCTTCTACCTGGAGGCCCATCCCAAACTGCAGCCTGTTGATGCCGCTACCCGCGGAATTTTTTACGCTGGGTGCGCCGAAGGCCCCAAGGATATCAAGGAGAGCGTCACCCAGGCCTCGGCTGCGGCCATGCGCGCGGTCCGCCTGATGCACAAGGGGGAAATCACCACCGAACCGATCACATCGGTGATCATTACCGAGAAATGCAAGGCCTGCGGCAAGTGCGCCGAGGTCTGCCCGTATAACGCGATCACGGTGGATGTGAAGGCCAAAAAACCGGCGGTGGTCAATTCGGCGGCCTGCGCCGGGTGTGGCACCTGCTCGGCTGAATGCCGGTTCGATGCCATCAGCATGAACCACTTTACCGATGCCCAGATCATGGGCCAGGTCGATTCCATGCTGGAGACCGCCCCGGAAGCGAAGATCCTAGCCTTTGCCTGCAACTGGTGCTCCTATGCCGGGGCCGACTACGCCGGCGTTTCCCGATTGCAGTACCCGTCCAATGTCCATTTAATCCGGGTGATGTGCTCAGGTCGGGTGGATGAAAAATTCATCTGGGAGGGCTTCCGCCAGGGAGCGCCGGTTGTTCTGGTCAGCGGTTGCCATATCGGCGACTGCCACTACATCGACGCCAACCACTGGACCGAAAAACGCGTCGCCCGCATCCACAAGAAGATGGAAAAGATCGGTCTGCGCCCCGAACGCTGCAGCTTGAATGGATCAGCGCTGCCGAAGGTATTCGCTTCGCCGAAACCATGAAACGGATGGAACGGGTTCGGCAGAGTGTCACTGCCGAGGAGATCACCGAAACCCAGAATATCCTCAGCAAACTCTGATTGGGTTCTCAAACAGTGTGAAATAAAAAAGCCGGGTCATCGACCCGGCTTTTTTATTCTTTCCGAAAAATATCAGACTGGCAGGATACGGTAGAGAACGGCGGCGATGACCATGCAGACCGGAATGGTGAGCACCCAGGCCATAACGATGTTGCCGACAATCCCCCACTTAAGGGCATGAACACCCCGGGTGCTGCCCACCCCCATGATCGAGGTGGAGATAATGTGGGTGGTGCTGACGGGGATACCGTAGTGGGAGGCGGCGAGAATGACGACATGCGGCAGAGGTTTCGGCGGCAAAACCGTGGACCGGCTTGAGCTTGATCATCTTGCTGCCCATGGTGCGGATAATTCGCCAGCCGCCTGCCATGGTGCCCAGACCCATGGTCAGGGCACATCCGAGGATGACCCAGTAGGGAACCTCAAAAGTGGGCAGGGTATGATAACTGACCAGAGCAAGCGTGATAATACCCATGGTCTTTTGGGCGTCATTGCTGCCGTGACTCAAGGCCATAACCCCGGCAGACACCAGCTGCATTTTCTTGAAATATTTATTCACCGTGTTGGGGTTGGCCTTGGAGCATACCCACAAGATCGTCACCATGCAGAGAAACCCGATAGCAAAACCAAGCAGCGGCGAGGTTACCATCGGCAGGAGCACTTTTTTGGTAACGCCGTCAAACAAAACAACGTGATAGTCGGCTTTTGATATCGCCGCCCCAATCAATCCGCCAATCAGCGCATGAGAGGAACTGGAGGGAATACCGTAGTACCAGGTGATCAGGTTCCAGATGATCGCAGACAACAGGGCGCAGAGAATGACGCCTTGGGTGACGCTCTCGGTGGCGACAATACCCTTGCCGATGGTGCTGGCCACGTGGGTGCCCAAGAAAGGCTCCGGCGATATTGAGTACTCCGGCATAGAGGATAGCGGCGCGGGCGGTCAGCACCTTGGTCGAGACCACCGTGGCGATGGCATTGGCGGAATCGTGAAACCCATTGATATATTCAAAAATCAGGGCAGCAATAACAACCAAAATAAGCAGAGTCAGAACCATTTAGTCTCTTCCTTTTTTCCGTGGCACACTGATGAGCGGCAACGCATCCTGCCGCTTGCGGAAAAACGATGGGAACATCTCAACTGTGCTTGAGGGCGATATTGACAATCAGGTCGGAAATAACCGAACAGATGTCCAGGGCATTTTCGATGCCCTTGTAGATATCGCGCATTTTGAGCACATAGAGGGCATCATGATTGCCGGAGAAGATCTCTTCCGTGGCGGTAAACAGAATCTCATCACCGCGACTTTCGATATCCATGATCCGGTAGTTACAGGCGGCAATGTCTTTGAGCGGGGCGTTGTTTTTCAGCATGGAGATGATGATACGCAACTCTTCCGCCGCTTTGATCAAAATTTCCGCCTGCTTCTTGAGGATATCGTTGTAAGAATCGATCTTGTAAATACGCAGGTTGACACAGGCCTTGAGAATGACCTTCGTATTTTTGTAAAGATAGGAGGAGATTAACTGAATATCCTCCCGGTCAATCGGGGTGATAAACGAGGAGTTGAGCAAAACAAGGCTGCTTTCCATGGCCGCAGACGCCCGGCGCTTGTAGGTTTTGGCGTGAATGAGATACTCTTCACGCTCGGTCAAGGCGGAATGGACAATCTGGTAAAACAGCTGGGACGACAATTCACAAACCTCCGCCCCGTCCTCAAAATGTTGATAAAATTTGTTCTCTGGCGGTGGCAGTAATTTAGCGAGAAAACCAAGGCTCATAATCGTTTTTTCTCCTCTCAAAATTCAAAACAATGAATGGGCTCGGCGGGAACAGCGGCTGGCACGGCCCATGCCCCAAATATTGCACTCGTACCGCTGGACAGAAATCGATTGTCGGACGACACGAACGGACATTTAGAACATCGTCAACTTTACCCTCCTAACATGATTATGACACCAAAAAAACAGTCTGCTGACAGTTTTCCAATAAACTGCCAGCACATCACCTCCCTTATACTAGTCTAATTGATTCGATATGTTAGAGAAAAACAATACTCCGACCTGTTCACTCTGGAACCTCTTGAGGTACTCCTCGGGATGCGAAACCTCGGGACGACAAGAACCATCCGGCTGATCGCGGATTGGTCAGGCAGGAATCTGTTGTGCAACCATCGAGTTTTATATATTGTGCATCTTTCTTATGCGGCAGAACAGGGTACGAGGAAAAGGATTCCAGCATCCGAAACAATACGAAAAGCCTTCCCTTCTCTACCCTTGAGCAATAACGACGTTGATCGCCGAACCGTAGCCATAGCCCTCGCTCATTTTATTGCCATAAACTGTTCGATTTCGGTTTGTTCAGGTTGAATGAAAGTCTGGAGGGGCATGGCGATTAAGAGCCGTACTCACAATTCTTTTTCCGGCAGATATTCGAATACACGCCAATGATCCCCGCGAATAAAAACAGCTCCGTCCCAACTGTCCTGCTGCTGGCTTGGGGGTTGGCTGCATTTGCCGGCTGTTCACCGGTCGGTCCCGATTACCAGGGGCCCAGACCTGAGATGCCCACCCAGTGGAGTGAGGCCTCCGGACCAGTCCTGGAAGATAATACGGCGGCACTCCACAAGTGGTGGACCCTGTTCAAGGACCCGGCACTTAATTCGCTTATCACCAGAGCTGTTGCCGTCAATCCCGATCTCAAGATAGCCGAGACCCGTATCCGCGAAGCCCGGGCCCAGCGTCGCCTGGCCGTGGCGACGGGACTGCCCTCCCTTGACGTCGGCGGCAGTTACACCAACAGTCGCCGCAGCGAGCGCCTGGTCTCCAATGTCGAGACCCAGGATCTCTTCCAGGCGGATTTCGACGCCGACTGGGAAATCGATGTTTTCGGCGGCATTCGCCGGCAAGTCGAAGCGGCCGATGCTCTCCTCTCCGCAACCGTGGAAAGCCAGCGCGATATATGCGTCTCCCTGACTGCCGAAGTGGCGAGGAGTTACCTCGAGTTGCGTGCCAGCCAGCATCGGTTGGCCATTGCCAGGGAAAACAGCCGCACCCAGGAACAGACGGTGGAGTTGGTCCGCAATAAACTACAGATCGGGCTTGGCGGCGAGTTGGAAGTTGCCCAGGCCGAAACCCTGTTTGCCCAGACAACTGCCCAGATCCCGGCTCTCGACAGCAGCGCCCTTCAGGCGATGCACCAGTTGGCCCTTCTCCTCGGCCAGCAGCCGCATTCCTTGAAAACCGAACTGACACAGCCCGGTCCTCCCCTGCCGGTTCCGCCGCAGATACCCGCCATCCTGCCCTCGGAACTTCTCCGGCAGCGTCCCGACATTCGGGGTGCTGAACGTCAATTGGCCGCCGCCACCGCTAACGTGGGCGCAGCCACCGCTGCGCTGTTCCCCCGCTTTTCCCTGGCCGCCTTGATTGGTGTGCAAAGTTCCTCGCTTGATGAACTCATCACCAAGGGCAGCAACTTTTGGGCGGCCGGTCCGGTGGTCCGATGGCCACTGTTTGATGGCGGTAAGACCAGGGCCAATATTGCAATCAGCGAGACCCGCCGTGAGCGCGCCCAGGTGATCTATGAAAAAACGGTACTGGCGGCCCTTACCGAAACGGAGAATGCCCTCGTTGCCCTTGACCGGGAACGGGTAACGCAGCAACGGCTCGGAGAGGCTGTGCATGCCAGTCAACGGGCGGTGATCATTGCCCGTGGCCAGTACAAGGCGGGGATCACCACCTTCCTCAATGTCCTGCAAAGCGAAAATTCCCTGTATCAGAACCAGGATAAACTCGCGCAAAGCGACCAGCGTCTGGCTCTCAATATGATTGCGCTGTACAAAGCCCTGGGCGGCGGCTGGCGCGATCAACCCCTTTCGCCCAATCCCCCCGTATCTAGCAAGAGCTTGGAATACACCTACCCAGCAAGGAACGCTCCATGATGTCCTCCTTCAGCACAAACCCAACCCCTGTTTCCCGGCCCTTTCCCCTTTCATCCCCCTTCTCAGTTCTATCCCTGCTCGTTTGCCTCCTTTTTCTGCTGACTGGAATGGGGTGTTCGACCAGCAAGAAGGGAGAGGAAAAAGGCGGCCAGAAAAAGAAAGCGGCAGCTGCGGTAACAGTGTCGAGCAGCACCAAAAAAACAGTGCCGGTTGAAATCGGAGCCACCGGCCATGTCGAAGCGTCGGCCACTGTGGATGTCCGTTCCCAGGTGACCGGCACTCTCAAGGCAGTGCACTTCAAGGAGGGGGACGAGGTCAAGGCTGGAGAATTGCTGTTCACCATCGACCCACGCCCCTTTGCTGCCAACCTCGCCAAAGCTGAAGCTGAATTGACTAAAAATAAAGCTGAGCTGGAGAATGCGAGACGTGAGGCTGACCGCTATGCCCTTGCCGCACAAAAAGGCTATGTCTCGATGGAGCAGTCTGATCAGGCAGCTACCAGAGTCGCGACCCTTTCGGCCACAGTGAAAGCGAATCAGGCGGTCGTCGATAGCGCCCGCCTGGAGCTTGAATACTGCTCGATCCGCGCACCGTTCGCCGGTCGCACCGGAGAAATTAAGAGCGACCAGGGCAACCTGATCAAGGCCAATGCCGACAGCCCCATGGTCACCATTAACCAGACGCATCCGGTTCTGGCCGCCTTCACTGTTCCCGGCCAGCATCTCCAGGATATTTTTCGCTATACAGCCGCCGGTGCCTTGAAAGTGGCGGCAACCGACGCCTATTCTGACAAAAATCCGCTCACCGGCACACTCGCTTTCATCGACAACACCGTGGACCCGACCACCGGCGTAATCCGGCTCAAGGCAAGCTTTATCGACAACCAAAAGCGGCTTTGGCCCGGACAATTGATTGATGTTCGCCTCCACCTGACCGACAGGAGCGACTGCATAGTTGTGCCCTCACAAGCGGTCCAGGTCGGCCAGAACGGCGCTTATGTTTATGTGGTCAAGGAGGATCAGACGGTAACCTATCGGCCGGTGACCACCGGCATACTTTTCAGGGGCGAGACCGTAATCGAGGCCGGTTTACAGGAGAACGAACGCGTGGTGACCGACGGCCAGTTGCAGTTAGCCGACGGCGTCAAGATCGAAGAACGGGGACGGGCGCAGGACAAGGCCGAGGGCATGAACAAAGAGGTTGAAGCCGGAGCAGCTGAGGCGCGAGGCAAGCAATGACCAGCATCTCCGATCTCTTTATCCGTCGGCCGGTGATGACCGTGCTCGTGATGATCAGCATCCTGCTCTTTGGGCTGATCGCCTACCGGCAACTGGCGGTCAGCGACCTGCCCAACGTCGATTACCCCACCATTCTGGTTAATGCCACCCTGCCCGGTGCCAGCCCCGACACCGTGGCTTCGACTATCGCCACCGTGCTGGAAAAGCAGTTCGCCACCATCCCAGGAATTGATTCCATGAGTTCGGTGAGCACTACGGGCGGCACTCAGATTACCTTGCAATTTTCTCTAGAGCGCAATATTGACGCCGCAGCCCAGGATGTACAGACCGCCATTTCACTCGCGGCCCGCAACCTTCCCGACTCCATGCCGACGCCACCCTCCTTCCGCAAAACCAATCCCGCTGTCGACCCCATTCTGTTCATCTCGCTCAGCAGCCAGACTCTGCCGCTCTCCCTGCTTGATCAGTACGGCCAGACCATGAGCCAGCGGCTGTCGATGATTAACGGTGTTGCCCAGGTTACTCTTCGCGGGAGCCAAAAATATGCGGTCCGCGTCCAGCTCGACCCTCGAGCGCTGAAAGTCTTTGATCTTGACGCCGACGAGGTCGCCAAGGCGATCAGTACTCAGAACGCCACCCTGCCAATGGGCCAGTTGATCGGTACGCATCGTAACATGACTCTGCAGGCCAACGGTGAACTCAAGGTGGCGGAGCAGTACAAAAACATCGTCGTGGCGGTGCGCAACAACCGGCCCATCCGCCTGTCGGAAGTGGCCTCGGTGATCGACAGTGTCGAAAACGACCAGTCCGGGGCCTGGTTTTTCACGCCAACGACCAAGGCCCAGTCGATCTTCCTTGCCATCGAAAAGCAACCCGGCATGAACACCATCGAGGTCGCCGATGCGGTAAAAAATCTTCTGCCGAAACTCGCCGAAGGATTGCCGGCCTCAATCCAACTGAACCTGCTGCGCGATGGCAGTATCGCCATCAAGGATTCAGTCGAGGACATTCAGTTCACCCTGCTGCTGACCCTGGCTCTAGTTGTACTGGTCATTTTTCTCTTCATCCGCAACATCAGCGCCACGGTAATCCCTAGCCTGTCGTTGCCGATGTCGGTGATCGGCACCTTTGCCGTCATGTATATGCTTGGCTACAGTCTCAACAACATGTCGCTCATGGCCCTGACCCTGGCAGTGGGCTTTGTAGTCGACGACTCCATTGTGGTGCTCGAAAATATCGTCCGGCACCTGGAAATGGGCAAGGCCCGGATGGAGGCCGCCGTCGACGGGGCCCGCGAAGTCGGCTTTACTATCATCTCCATGACCCTGTCCCTGGTGGCGATCTTTATCCCCCTGCTCTTTCTCGGCGGCCTTATGGGGCGGTTGTTTCGTGAATTTTCGGTGACCATCGGTGTCGCGGTCCTGGTCAGCGGTGTCATCAGTCTGACCCTGGTACCCATGCTCTGCAGCCGTTTTCTCCGCGAGGGAAGTCACATCCAGCACGGGCGAATATACCGGCTGACCGAGGCCGGCTACGAATGGATGGTGCAACGGTATGACCGCAGCCTACGCACCGTGCTCCGCTATAAACGGGCCACCATGCTGGTTTCCATGGTTATCTTGGCGTTTACGGGCTACCTCTTTGTTGCGGTTCCAAAGGGTTTTATCCCTTCGGAAGACCGTGGCTATATCATGGTCTCCACCCAGACCGACCAGGGCATTTCCTGGTCCAATCTGGTGGAACACCTGATGCAATTGGGTCTCATCGCGCAGCAGAACCCCAACATCGACCGCTTCATGATCAGCGCCAACACCTCGGGAATCATGATGGTCATCCTCAAGCCCCGAGCGGAGCGCGACCTGAACGCCGATGAAATCATCCAACAACTGCGGCCCAAACTCAACACGATTCCCGGCATCCGCGCCATGCTGGTCAATCCGCTGCCAATCACCATTGGCGGCCGGCGCTCCCGCAGTCTCTATCAATTGACCCTGCAGGGCATTGATACCAATCAACTCTATGCGGTGTCGCGCAAACTCGAGCAGGCGATGCTTGAGCTGCCCGGCCTGATCGATGTTTCCAGCGACCTGCAGATGGACAATCCGGAACTCAATGTGGAAATCGACCGCAACCGTGCACTGTTGCTTGGCGTTTCGCCGGAACGTATCGAAAACACCCTGTATAGTGCCTATGGCGACCGCGATGTCTCCACCATCTTCGGTTCCAACGACCAGTACAGCGTCATTGTCGAATTCCAGAAACGCTTCCAAACCGACTCCTCGGCCCTGGACCTGCTCAATATCCGCTCCGACCAGGGACAACTGGTGCCGCTTTCCACCGTGGCGAGATTACGCGAAGGTCTCGGCCCGCTCTCCATCAACCATTCGGGCCAGTTGCCATCGGTTACCCTGTCGTTCAATATCAAGCCCGGTTTCGCCCTGGGCCAGATCCTGACCGACTTGCAACAACGGGCCGACAAGCTGCTGCCCGCCGGGGTCACCGCCTCTTTTCAGGGTAACGCTCAACAGTTTCAAGCCTCGCAGGCCAGCATGGGCTGGCTTCTCGGGCTGGCTATCATCGTCATTTATATCGTGCTCGGTATTCTGTACGAGAGTTTCATCCATCCGCTGACCATCCTCACGGCCCTGCCCTTTGCCGGTTTCGGCGCCCTGATCACCCTGCTGCTGTTCAAGGTCGAGTTGTCGATCTACGCCTTTGTCGGCATTATCATGCTGATCGGTCTGGTGAAGAAAAACGGCATTATGATGATTGATTTCGCTATTGCCGCGCAACAGGAGGGCAAGACGGCCCATGACGCCATCCACGAGGCCTGCGTCATCCGTTTCCGGCCGATCATGATGACCACTATGGCCGCCCTGATGGCCGGTATTCCAATTGCGCTCGGCTATGGCGCCGGCGCTGAATCCCGGCAGCCGCTGGGCTTGGCCGTGGTTGGCGGTCTGCTTTTTTCCCAGACCCTGACCCTGTACGTCACGCCGGTCTTTTACCTCTATATGGAGCAGGTGCAGCAGTGGTTCAAACGCAGGAATACCTCGAAGCTGTCTGCCCTTATTCATCCGCGCTGAGGCGGTACGTCCTTTTCCTTCAGAAATAGACAAAAAAAGGCGGCCCCTCCAGGGACCGCCTTTTTTTGTCAGCGATGAGCTTATCGGTTCGAACGCTCAGACCAGCAGTTCCAGACCGGAAAAGAAGTAGCCGATCTCGAAGGCAGCGGTTTCCTGGGCATCGGAGCCGTGGGTAGCGTTAGCCTCCAGGGAATCGCCGAACTCACGGCGCAGAGTGCCCTCAGCGGCATTGGCCGGGTTGGTGGCGCCCATCAGATCCCGCCATTTTTTTATCGCCCCTTCCGCCTCCAGAACCATAACAACACACGGACCACTGGACATGAAATCGGTCAGTTCACCGAAAAAAGGGCGCTCCTTATGGACATAATAAAATCCTTCGGCCTCGCGCTTGCTGAGATACAACTTTTTCATGCCAACGATCTTAAAACCTTCGGCGTAGATGCGGGCAATGATTTTTCCGGCGTTACCGGCGATAAAAGCATTGGGCTTGATGATGGCAAATGTTCGTTCCATGGTTCAACGTTCTCCTTACTCAACGTGGTGTTCGGATGGGACGCTTCGCGAGTTGGATACGGAAGCGGCTATGACAAATTTGCGGGGAGCTATACCATGAACCCGGTCCAACGGCAACAATCCCGGTTCAGGTTCTGAAAATGCATGGGGGATGCGACCCGATGTGACCGGGTCCATCCCCCTACGACTGATTCCCGCCAACGGAAAACGGCAAGCGGACAAAAGATTTCGATTATTTTTCCAGCTGGACGAATTGACCGTTCTTGACGGTGAGCATGACAAAAGCATCCAAACCCAAACCACCATGATCGGTGGGTGAAAAATTGAAGGTTCCGGCCGTACCGATCAGGCCCGTTGTGTTCTCAATGGCGGTACGTACTTTGTCGCGATCATCGCCGCCCACTGCTATGGCCTTGGCCAGGATGGTCATGGCATCATAGGTATGACCACCGAAGGTTGAAACCTTTTCGTTGAACTTGGTTTCATAGGAAGTCTTATACTTGAGAAGGAAATCCTTCTGCGGCCCGGAGGGCAGTGCCTCGGCCACCAGCAGGCGACTGGCCGGAAAGATGATACCCTCAGCCGCGGCCCCGGCAGCCTCGGCGTATTTAATATTGGCAAAGCCGTGGCTCTGGTAGATAGGGACATCCCACCCTGCCTGCCGTATGTTTTTTGCCAGAATGGATTGAGCCGGAACAATCGACCAGTTGACCACCGCCTCAATTTCCGGAATGGCCTTCAGCTTGGCAACAATGGCCGACAGATCGGTGGCGCTTTTATCATACACCTCTTCAGCAACGATGGTGATCCCGAAATCCTGGGCATTCTTGGCCAACTGCTCTTTACCGGCCTTGCCAAAGCCATCGTTGCCGGCCAGGACCGCAATCTTTTTAATCCCCTTCTTCTGCATGGTCATAAAAATCTGCTGGACCGCATAGCTATCACTCGGCGCGGTCTTGAACACATACAGGGTCACCGGATTGACGATCGATTCGGCGGCGGAACAGGATATCATGATGGTCTTGCCGTCCTCGGCGATCTTTTTGATATTGAGGCTCTCGCCGCTGGTGGACGGTCCGATGATGGCAAAAACCTTATCTTCCTCGATCAGTTGCTTGGCAAAAGAAACCGCTTTCTCCGGGCTGCCGCCTGAATCCTTGACGATCAACTCAATGGTTTTTCCGTTGATGCCCCCTTTGGCATTAATCTCATCGACCAACATGTTCAGGGACCGAACCTCGGGACCACCTAAAAAGGCCGCGGGACCGGTTTCGGCTAGAATAGCGCCAACTTTGATAGCGGCTGCCTGGGCATAGGATGTCATCAACGACAGACTCAAGACAACCAGGCACCAGACGCACCGGAACCATAGTGCACAATTTACCCTTTTCATTCGCTCCTCCAGTTTTATTGAAAAAGACTTCTGCCTAACATTTTAACTGCGTTGTTATGACAAAAAGTCTCTGGCAAGTCAACGATTACCGCCTATTTCTCTCCGCTGGAACTGAAGAAGTATCGCTGCACTGCAGCACAATACTTTTCAAGGCCGACGATCTCAATATCCTGTCGACTTTCTCCACCGTGGTGACAGGTTACAAGGAGTGTCCAAATTCAATATTTTCCGATCGCAATGGTTGCTGCACAATCTCCCTGCCAGTCACTGCTCAAGAGTGTTTTGCTCGCTATAATCCGCATCGTTACGCGTACTGTATAATCCAACTTCTCGTTATCGTGATAATTATTTTCCACACCGCAAAGATGTGCACGCAGAAATCAACCCATCCATATTAGGGAGAAAATGATCTGCTCCTTTCTCGAAACGAGAAAATCGTTCTCATGAACTATGAGATGAAATGAATCCCACCTTTTTTTCTTTTTCACCCCCTCGCCTCATCTCTGCTATAGTATCTTCGCTCGAGTTGCCGGGGTGCTTGCGACGAGCACCTCTTCTTTACTGTTTCCATTCCTCTAAACACTACTCCTACAGTGAGGTTGTTCCATGTTACGAGATTTAGCACTGGCCGCAAAAGCTGCCTGCAGTCGGGAAGATCAGGAAAGTTTGATTCCGATGGTGAAAGAGTTGCGCGATCTGGGCGAAACCGCCTTTAAAAAGGGTCTTCTTGCCCTGGAAGGTGAACTGATGCAGATCAAGGATCCGTTTCTCAAACTCGGCATCCAACTGATCGTCGACAAGACCGAGCCGGACAACGTCCAGGATATCCTCGACGCAGATATCTACTATAATGAATCCAACGGACGGGAACTCTTGAAAAAAATCATCATTCGCGAGGGATTGCTCCGCATCCAGGCCGGCGACAACGCTCGCAACATCCTCATCTGCACCAAAGTTTTCCTGGGCAAGGTTGATCCCAGTCTCTGGTAAAGCCGCCTGCCCATTGCGCCCGGCGACACCCCTCCAACTCACCCCGGAGAAACACAGCATGCACGACGAGAAGTTTGTTGATCTGCCCAGAAAAACGCAGATTGAAGAAGTGAGAACTCGTTTTCACTACCGTGAAGGAGTCGGGTGGTATTCGCTGGAGGGTGTTTTTGCCGGAAAAAACGAGGGGGATGTGATTGCGGCCTTGATCGATCTCGAAGAAGCGGAGATCAGCGCCATCGGCGACTGCATGGGCGGTTGCTGCATGATATCCCCCCGGCTGGAGGACTTTGTCAGAAAAAATGAATCAACGTGAGAGGTGGGTGTAAGGGCACCAATCTCGCCGATCAATACCTTTCCCAAACAACTTTCACCTCGTCCCTTCAGTCACAATCGATCTGATTGATTTCCCTGCAGCATGACCCGGCAACCGATCAGGTCGAGGTCCCTGCGACAAAGATTCACCTCGCGGTTGGCCCAACAGGGGGCAGGGCCAACAAACCTCTCCGGTTATTATATCCTGGGGTCAGAGAGCGTCAGCCGCCGGAATCAGAACCTGTCGGCAATCACCACTTCGGTGAGCGGCAGTTTACCGCCGCGCGGCCAGGGGGCCGCCGTGCTTTTACCGATGGCCACAAACATGGCAATGACATGATCGGCAGGCAGGTTGATCAATCGGCCGACTGCTTCAAAATCGAATCCGTCCATGGGACAGGAATCGTAGCCCATGCTTTTGGCGGCCAGCATCAAAGTTTGAGCCGCCATGCCGCAGGAACGCATGGCCTCGTCCCGCTGCACCTGCTCCTTGCCACGATAATAGCTGTCGATGGCCGGAACCACGAAGTCGCGCAGATCGTCGGGAACATTTTGCCAATACCGTTCGGGATGTTTGCTCCAGGCTTTGAGGTCGGCGCAGAGCACGATGAAGAGCGCGGCGTCGGTCACCTGGGCCTGATCCCAGGCCACCTCCCTGATCTGCCGTCGGAGTTCCGGATCGCGCACCACAACAAACCGCCAATTCTGGATATTGAAGGCCGTAGGTGAGAGCATGGCCAGGGCGAGCAACTGCTTGACCTCCACCTCAGTCATCTGATGATGGGGATCATATTCCTTGACCGCCCGACGCTGAACAATAGCCTCAAAGGTATCCATGGGTTCCTCCTGGTAAGGATAACAAGCCGCTTGATCTGCCCCTGCACCCCGGTGTAATTCCGCACAACACGGGCGGATATGCGCCGGAGCAGATTTTTTCAAATATAACTCTGGTATTCCGGTTCAAACATCAAGGAAGAAATATGTTCTTCCAGATTGTCCGGCCTGGGCTTTGCCGCCAGCCCGTCTCGGTACGCCACCTCGGCCACGGCCAGCGCCACAGCCAGCGAGACCTCGCGAATTCTCGGCAACGGCGGATAGACACGGCCGTATTGAAGATCCGCCTCTGAAACCTCGCCAGCAACCACACGGGCCGCAACCAGGAACATCTCATCCGTGACCCGGACCGCACCACAGGCCATCACACCCATGCCGACACCAGGAAAGATATAAACATTGTTGCCCTGAGCCGGAAACAATTTCCGGCCGTGGGTAACGACCGGGGCAAAGGGGCTGCCGCTGGCAAAGATAGCCCGTCCCTCGGTCCAGGTATAGGCCTCTTCGGCCGTGCATTCGGCCTTTGAGGTCGGGTTGGAGAGGGAAAAGACAATAGGGCGCTCGTTGATCCGGGCCATAGCTCCAAGAATCTCGGGGGTGAATCGCTTGGGCTGGCCGGAAACGCCGATAATAGCCTGCGGCCTCAGGGTTTCGACCGCAGTATAAAAATCGGCAATGGGGGGATGGTCGTGGGCATAGAGCAACTTATGTCCTGCAAGATCGGTTCGTTCTTTGACGATCAACCCCTTGGAATCGACGTACCAGCAACAACGCCGTGCCTCCTCCGGGGAAAGTCCTTCCTCGACCAGGGCCGAGACCAACAGTTCGCCGGTGCCGAGCCCGGCCTCGCCCGCACCGAGAAAGAGGAAACGCTGGTCTTTGAGCGAACCGCCGGTGATCCGCAGGGCTGAGAAAATCCCAGCCACGGTGACCGAGGCTGTACCTTGAATGTCGTCGTTAAAGCAGCAGACCTGATCGCGGTACTGCTGAAGCAAACGGAAGGCGTTACGGTTGGCAAAGTCCTCAAACTGGATCAGGGCGCCAGGAAAAACCTGCTGGACAGCAAGGACGAACTCCTCAATCATCTCATCGTACAATTCGCCGCGAATACGCGGATGCTGCAAACCGGTATAGAGCGGGTCGTTCAGCAATCGGGCATTGTCAGTGCCCATATCCAGAGTAATCGGCAGGCTGAGCGAAGGGTGAATGCCAGCACAGACCGAATACAGGGCCAGTTTGCCCACAGGGATTCCCATACCGTCGGCACCGAGGTCGCCAAGTCCAAGGATACGTTCGCCGTCGGTGACCACAATGATGCGGATATCGTTGAATGGCCAGTTACCGAGCAGTTCCGCCACCCGCCCCTTATCATTGGCGGTGATGTATATGCCGCGCGGACGGCGGAAGATATGGCCGAACTGGAGACAGGCCTGGCCAACGGTGGGGGTGTAGACAATGGGCATCAACTCCTCGATATTGTCGAGCAGCACCCGATAAAACAAGGATTTGTTGCGGTCCTGAAGGGCAATCAGATAAACGTAGCGTTCGATATCGGTGGATTGCTTGCGCAGATTCTCCAATACTCGTTGCACCTGTTCATCCATGGTTAGGACCCGGGGCGGCAGAAGTCCGGTCAGCCCGAGGGCCTCCCGTTCTTCCTCGGTGAAGGCCGAGCCCTTGTTTATGCTTGGGTCGCGAAGCAAGGCAATGCCGGTGGGCAGCCCGGCAAGATGGCTGCGGGCCCGGACACGAGCGGCGGCATCGGTAACCGCGCTTTTTTTCAGCATGGATTGGAGATTGATGTGACTTAAAAAGCGAGACAGGGTTTCGCCATCAACCAGGTCTTTTTCAAAACGGATGAGCATCTCATCCTTTTCATGAATTATTTTGTACATCCCGCATTTCCCTCCGGTCTGTGGCCTGAGAGCCACGCCGCGATTACAGCCATCGTCACCTCACAGCATGAGGTGCTGGATGGCCTGAATGAGCACATGATCAATACCTCAAGCATTACAAACCTCTGGCATTGCTGTCAAGGTTCTCGGATTTCCTGTTAGGTTCGAAAATCGGCGAGTCGGCAGTCAAAAGAAACTACCTTGCGGTGAACAGCAGGAAGCGATTTTCCGTTCAGTGAGGGTCTCCTGCCCGGTCAACACACCGGTCAATAGGGGCGCACATGGATCATGGGCCGCCCGATTGGCTGCTACGGCCCGATCGCTGACATTGGCGTAGCAGTAGCGGCAGCCGTGCGGGCAGGTATTGTAGGCGCCAATATCAACACTCACGCCGCAACCGCAACCCGGCCGCTGCCCTTTATCTTTGGGCAGCCGGATGGATTGTCCCAGGATCGCAGCCAGCAGACGGTCGTCGATACATCGGCCTGCCTCGATACCGCACTGCTCCTGAAGAAAGGGATCGCAGCAGGCCTTGAGATTGATACCATATTGTCCGGCTATAGCAGCCAGTTGCCGCACAAAATTTGATTTTTCTGTATCATCAGGAGTCAGGAGATCAACACCCAGCAGATTGCGTTTGCACTTCTCGTAGAGGCTGAGAAAGCTGACCGTGCATTGCCGCGTAAAAGGGTGCAGCTGCTTGGCGAGATCGTCAAATTCGCGGAGCACTGCATCAGGCCCCTGGGTGCGGGTGAACAGGATCGGGTCAAAACGCCACAACACACGCTCGGGACCGATTCGTTCCGCCAACCTGCGGAAGGCGGCAAGTCGCTCCGCCTTTTTCGGGACATGTCGTTCCAGAGTCCGATCACAGGCGGTAAGGGTGCATTGAAAATACGAACGATGGCCGAGCCTATCGATCTCGTCAAGGCAAGGCAACATCGGCACCGGGTTTTTGGTCCAGAAAACGATGCAATCCACACCCTGGGGATCAAGCGACACTCGGGAAACCTGACGCGGATTAAAGGGATTGCGCACCAAGACATACCCTTGCCGCAACCGGTTGAGGAGCCACTCACTGTAAAAAGCAGGAATATCGGTCCGCCTGCTGGCGCTGATGATCATCGAAAGTATTCCTCCTGCTGCTGACGGTTATGCGATCTCACCTGCTTACCGTGGCAGCTCCCGCACTGCAAGCAAGCATTATTCTGGGGTCCGATTTCGCCGCCTGGCTCGAACTGCGGATGCATGAACGGGTCGATTTAACCCGACCCGCCAACCGATTGGGTCAAAATGCCCTGGATCGAGATTCCTATTCTTCCTTAATCGTGGTAACTTATTGAGAGATTCGGTATTTCGGCCCCCTACTCCTGACCGAGTCCGGGTCATTTGAACCCGTGCGCTTAACAAACCGCCTGATTGCGCGGCCCAAAAGGACTCCCGGCATGAAAGATGCAAATTACCATCTGCACGAGACGACAAAGAGCGGATTGCTCTCACTGCACGATCACCCCGCAGCAGTACCCCGGAAACATTTTAGCGGAACAGGACTCATGGACATCACGAAATTTGCCATCCCCGAAATCATCTTCGGCCGCGGCAGCCTCAACCATGCCGGTCAATGCGCCCTCCGGCTCGGCGCCAAAAAAGTTTTCCTGGTGAGCGACCAGGGCATTGAGGAGGCCGGTTGGTTGCAACGCCTCATGGACATCCTCGAAAAAGAGGGCATCAAGTGGGTCTACTATCCTGGCGTCACCTCCAATCCACGTGATTTTCAGGTAGAGCAGGGGGCCGAATTTTACGCCAAAAACGGTACCGATGTGATCATCGCTATTGGCGGCGGTAGCGCCATGGACACAGCCAAGGGCATCGCCATCATTGCCAGTAACGGCGGCCGGATACAAGATTATGAGGGAGCCAACCGGGTACAGCGTCCCCTGCCGCCGATGATGCTGATCACCACCACCGCCGGCAGCGGTTCAGATATCAGCCAATTCTGCATTATCACTGACATGAAGCGCGGGGTCAAAATGTCCATCATCACCCGGACGCTGGTGCCCAACATCTCCATTGTCGATCCCCTGATCCTGCGAACCAAGAGTGAGTCCCTGATCATCCAGTCCGCTGTCGACGCTTTGGCCCACGCCATTGAGGCCTACATGTCGCGGATCGCCTCGCCGTTTACCGAGATGCACTCACTCAAGGCTATCGACCTGATCCTGACTAACCTGCCGCGCGCCGTGGCTACTCGCTCCCTGGACTCACTGGAACAGTTGAGCATCGCCTCGGTTTCCGCCTCGATGGCCTTCAGTAACGCTGGCCTTGGCGCCGAGCATGCCCTTGCCCACTCGCTGGGCGGCCACTTCGACATGCGGCACGGGGTGGTGCACCCTATTCTCCTCACCAGCGTCATGCGGTTCAACCTTGGAATCAATCCGCAGAAAATGGCTGATATCGGACGGTTGATCGTCAAACGCCAACTGGGTTCCGACCAGGAGACCGGATTGGCAGGCATTGAACAGCTCGATGAATTTTTTGCTTCCTTCGATGTGGCACTGCGCCTCGGTCAATTAATCCCGGAAAGTGAACGCCATCACCTCGAACCCCTCTGCAAAATGGCGGTGCATGACGCCTGCAACCTGACCAATCCCCGGCCGGCCACCTGGGAGGAATTCTTAAGAATCTGCGAGGAGGTGTGGTAATGCCTCATTTGACAACCCTGGAAGATTTGGTCGGCATCGAACACTGCAAGCTCGGTTTTTACCAGGATCTGCAGCAGAAGGTCGAGCAACTGAAGAGCTCTAACCTTGAGTTGGAGAAAAAACGGAAGGAAATCCAGGCCCTGCTCGACGGTATCACCGATCTGATGGTGGTTCTCAATGAGGACTTGACCATCCAGCGAGTCAACCATGTATTTGTTGAATGGTTTCCTGGAATTGACCCGATCGGCCGTCACTGTCATGAAATTCTCAGGGGTAATCAAGACCGCTGTGACAATTGCCCGGCCATGCGTGCTCTTGACCAGGATCAGATCGTCAAAGACCTTTGTATTTACAAGGTGGGCGGGGATTTCAAACACTACGAGATCATCGCCTCGCCGCTTAAGACCAGCCTCACCGGCGAGCGCCAGATTCTGCTCTTCAAACGAGATGTCACCCTGGAAAAAGAGTTCCAGGCCCAGTTCTATCAGGCCGAGAAAATGGCCACGGTCGGCACCCTGGCCGCCGGCGTCGCCCATGAGATCAATAACCCGCTGACGGCCATTCTCGGATTCGCCCAGGGCCTTAAACGTCGCAACTCCAAGCTCCAGGGGACAATCGACGAAGAACTCTACGCCGATTTCAAAGAATATACCGAAACCATCATCAAGGAGTGCCTGCGCTGCCGTGATATCGTCCAAACCCTGCTGACCTTCAGTCGCCCGACCGTCTCCAGCATCGGTCAAGTCGATCTCAACCAGTGCGTCACCGACACGCTGTTCATCCTCAAGCACCACTTCAAGGAACACCACGACCTCATTGTCAAAACCGAACTTCAGGATCATCTGCCTGCCATCCTCGGCGATGAGTCGCAGCTCAAGCAGGTGATCATCAATCTGCTGACCAATGCCTTCGACGCCACCGAGTCCGGCGGCATCATCCTGATCAAGACTCAGGTCGAGGAGGATAAGAGCGTGGCGCTGATCATTGAGGATAATGGCTGCGGCATTCCGTTGGAGGTGCAGGATAAGCTGTTTGAACCCTTTTTCACCACCAAGCCGGTCGGTAAAGGTATCGGCATCGGCCTTTCCACCTGCTACTCGATCGTGAACAATCACCGCGGAGAAATCAGTGTCACCAGTGCCGTCGGCAAAGGGTCGGCATTCCGGGTTTCCCTGCCGGGCATGGAGCAATGATGGACAGAGAAAAATATTCCATCCTGGTCATTGACGACGAGGAATCGATCAGAAGGCTCCTGCAGAAGGAACTGGCGAGCAGCAGTCGTGAGATTCTCACTGCAGCAGACGGCGCCGAGGCCATGGCCATGGTCCGCAGCCATTGGTTCGACGTCATCATCATGGACCTGTGGCTGCCGGATATCTCAGATCTTGACTTGCTGATCCGAATCCGGGAATCGATCCCCCACATCGAAGTGATCATGATCACCGGTCACGGGGATGTCGACATCGCCGTAGATGCCATGAAACTGGGCGCCTGCGATTTCATCCGCAAACCGTTCAATCTCGACCGGCTCGATCTGGTCGTCGAAAAAGCGCACCAGCGGGTGCTGCTCTCCCGGGAAAATGCCATGCTTCGCCATAGTACCGGCCAAGCACAGAATCAAGTGCGGTTCATTGGCAACTCCCAGGCCATCCGCGACATCCAGTTTCTCATCGACAAGGTGGCCCCGGCCAGGATACCGGTACTGATCACCGGTGAATCAGGTTCCGGCAAGGACGTGGTTGCCCGCCTTATTCACAACCGCTCGCCTTTAGCCGCCAATCCGATGATCATCAAAAACTGCGCCACCCTGCAGAAGGAGTTGGCCCGCAGCGAACTCTTCGGGCACATTAAGGGCTCATACACCGGCGCCAATGAATCGCGGGAAGGGCTGCTCTCCTTTGCCCACGACAGCACCCTCTTTCTCGATGAGATCGGTGAACTGCCTCTTGAGGTGCAGGCCTCACTCCTGCGGGTCCTGGAGACCGGCACCTACCGACGGGTGGGGGAAAAGGAGGAGCGTACGGTTCATATCCGTTTCCTCTTCGCCACCAACCGCCACCTGGCCGAAGAGGTCGAAAAAGGGCGGTTCAACGAGGCTTTTTTTCACCGCATCAACGCCTTCAGTATCGAGCTCCCTTCACTCAAGCAGCGCAAGGAAGACCTGCCCCTGCTGGTGGATTATTTTCTGACCAGCTTGAGTCCAGACAACACCAACTACCGGATCGTCGAGCGGGCCATGGCCTGCATCCTCAGTTACAACTGGCCCGGCAACATCAGGGAGCTGCGCAATGTCATCGAGCGCTCCATCATCCTGGCGGAAAACGGTATCATCACCGAACGCTGCCTGCCGCGCGAACTGGTGGAATCTTCGGAAAGCAGCGGGGTCGCCCTGACACTGGAATCGATGGAGAAACAGCATATCCTCAAGATGCTCGATTTCCACGGCGGCAACCGCCAGAAAACCGCCGATATCCTGGGCATCAGCCGCAAGACCCTGTACCGGAAACTGACCCAATACGCGATTGATTGAACACCAAGGCACCGACACTCCTCGCCCTCCCCGCCGAGCCCGACTGAACCCTTGTGGAATTGGGCGGGCTGACTTTTTCCGGCTCGCTTTCCAATCCGTTGTTTTTCCATCTCTCACAGGGTAAGATCAGCTTCATATTGTGGAAGGATAGAAGCGTTCCTCTCCCATCATATCCCCGAATCCTGAAGGCAGAAGGAGGTGTCCATGAACAGACGGCAATTCATCCGCGAGGTCTTTCTTTGGTCAGCCGGCACAACCCTGGTCATTCCCCGATTCACCATTCTCCCTGAGGTCCTGGCCGCAGAAAAACCGCGGGCTCTGCTCAGCGTCGCCAAAGGCGAGGAGTTTTCCTCCCTTGTCCAGCGGGTTCTCGCTCCTTTGGGCGGCATGGGACAGTTTGTCCGACCAGGGGATCGGGTGGTAGTCAAGCCGAATATCGGCTGGGACCGCAGCCCGGAACAGGCAGCCAACACCCACCCCCTGGTGGTCAAGGCTGTTGTCGCCCAAGCTCTGGAAGCTGGGGCAAAAAGAGTGCTGGTGTTCGACCGGACCTGCAACGAACAGCGGCGCTGCTATGCCAACAGCGGTATCGAACGGGCGATCCTCGATCTGGGCGATGCTCGCGCCACGATCGAACATATTGACCAGCGCAAATTCGTGCCGATGCAGATCGCCAAGGGCAAGTCACTCACCCAATGGGAAATCTACAAGGATGCCCTGGACTGCGACTGTTACATCAACCTGCCGGTGGCCAAGCATCACGGCCTCTCCCGGCTGACCCTGGGACTCAAGAACAGCATGGGAGTAATCGGCGGCAACCGGGGTTCGCTCCATCATGATCTCGGCCAGAGCCTGGCTGACCTGGCCACGGTGATTCGGCCGAAACTGACAATCATCGACGCCACCCGCATTCTCATCAACAACGGCCCGCAAGGGGGCGACCTCAAGGACGTGCGCAAGACCGACACCCTGATCGCTTCTGCCGACCCGGTGGCGGCCGACGCGTACGCCACAACCCTGTTCGGGCTCTCACCCGATGCCATTGACTCCACCGTGGCCGCCTACAAGATGGGACTTGGCGAGATGGCCCTTGACCGGATTGAGGTGTTGGAGGCCTGATGCGACGCTCCGCTCCTCTTCTGTCACCGTCCGCCTGGAGAAAGATCGGCCAAAGCCTGTTCTTTCTCCTTTTCCTCGTTCTGTTCATCAAAACCGATTATTCCGGAATCGATGAGCTGAACTGGGCGGTCAACCTCTTGTTCCGCATCGACCCCTTCCTCGCTTTTGCCGCCATGCTGGCAGCAAAAACGCTGATCGCCCTGATGTTGCCTGCTCTGGTCACCCTCGGCCTGACCTTGCTGTTCGGTCGGTTTTTTTGCAGTTGGGTCTGCCCAATGGGCGCCCTGATCGATGCCAGCCGTCGTCTTTTCCGACCCGCAGTCACTCTCCCGGAGCAGGGACGACTGCAGATCAAATATTATCTGCTCTTATTTCTCCTTACCGCCGCCTGCTTCGGCCTCCCTCTTGCCGGTTACCTCGATCCCTTCTCCCTGCTGGTGCGCGGCTTTACCTTTGCCGTCCATCCAAGCCTGGACCATGCCACCACCACACTGTTTACCTGGACCTATCAACAGGCACCCCCATGGATCAATGAACTGACAGAGCCGGTCTATGCCCTGCTCAAGCGGTATGTCCTGCCCTTCAGCGACAAAGTGTACGGAGTGTCGGTTTTGTCCTTGCTCCTTCTGCTGACCGTACTGGGCCTCAGTTGGGTAGAAAGCCGATTTTTCTGTCGCAAGGTCTGCCCGCTCGGAGCGCTGCTGGCACTTGTCGCCCGTTTTTCCCTCCTGCGGCTCACAGGGGGCACCGCCGAATGCGGCCAATGCAGGCAGTGCCGCTCCGTCTGCCCCATGGCGGCCATAGACGAGACGAGAACGATTGCACCGGCAGAATGCACCCTCTGCCTTGATTGCCTGACCCACTGCCCTCGCTCCCGCATCCACTACGGCATGAAGCGCCTTGAATCGGGCCGCCAGGCTCCCGATCTCTCCCGAAGGGCTCTGGTTGCCTCGCTGGCCGCCGGGGCGCTGGCGCCGCTGGTCCTGCCCACCCGGCCGCATGCCCGGCATGCCGACCCGATGCTGATCAGGCCGCCCGGCGCCTTGGCGGAAAAGGAATTTCTCGGTCAATGTGTGCGCTGCGGCGAATGCATGAAGGTCTGCATCGGCAACGCCCTTCATGCCACCTGGCTTGAGGCCGGATTGGAGGGCATCTTCACGCCCAGGCTAATCGGCCGGATTGGCTACTGCGAATACAACTGCACGCTGTGCGGCCAGGTCTGCCCCACCGGCGCCATCCAACGCTTGGACAAGGCCAAGAAGCAGTCCTTTGTTATTGGCCGCGCCCACTTTGACAAAAACCGCTGCCTGCCCTATGCCGCCGGCGTCCCCTGCATCGTCTGCGAAGAGCATTGCCCGACGCCCGACAAGGCCATCAAATTCCGGGAGGTCGAGATCGAAAACAACAAGGGAGAACGGGTCAGTGTGCGGCAACCGTACGTGATCGAACACCTCTGCATTGGCTGCGGCATCTGCGAGAACAAATGTCCCATCAGCGGTTCGGCGGCGGTGCTGGTCACCTCGGCCGGTGAAAGCCGGCATGCTGCACTGCCGGCACCCAACGGTTACTGACATTTAACCAAAAATGAAAACAATATTTATTCAATAAGTTACCTACATTTTACCCCATCCTTCAATCTTGCTTCCCTCAGCCATATCCTCCATCGCCCATCGCAGCTCACCCTCCGGGTCACAATGACCCACACAGACTAATTGCCGACCCATTATGACTCAACAGCCCTGGAGCCTGTTGTTTTCGGTCGTTTTGATGCCAAAGAATGCCCCTGCCTCCTCCCAATTCCCCCTCCCTCCGTATCGAGCGGGACATTTCACGGTACACCATCTCGCTCAATCGATTTAACTAATTAAAATTCCGTATTTTTATGCTTGGCACGGTCCTTGCTTTATCAAGAGCAGCGCATGTTTGGATCCAAAAAGAGGCAGGAACTTTTGTAGGACGAGAAGGAATCCCCCAAAATATTTTTCAAAAGGATGGTGTTATCATGGCAGTTCGTGAACAAGTCTACGGTTATTTCATTCCCAGCGTTACCCTCATCGGCATCGGCGCCTCCAAGCAGATCCCGGAAAAAATCAAGGCTCTCGGCGGCTCCAAGCCGCTGATCGTCACCGACAAGGGCATCACCGGTGCGGGCATCACCAAGCAGATCACCGACCTGCTCGATGCCGCCAAGATGAAGTATGTGGTCTATGACGAGACAATCCCGAACCCCACTGACAAGAACGTGCACGCCGGTGTTGACGTCTACAAAAAAGAAAAATGCGACAGCCTGATCACCCTGGGAGGCGGCTCCTCCCATGACTGCGGCAAGGGCGTCGGCCTGGTGATCGCCAACGGCGGCAAGATCCATGACTATGAAGGTGTCGATAAATCCTCCAAACCCATGCCGCCTTACCTGGCCGTCAACACCACGGCAGGGACCGCTTCCGAGATGACCCGTTTCTGTATCATCACCGACACCTCCCGGCACGTCAAGATGGCCATTGTTGACTGGCGCGTCACTCCGGGCATTGCCGTTGACGATCCGATCCTGATGATGGGCATGCCGCCGGCACTGACCGCTGCCACCGGTATGGACGCCCTCACCCACGCAGTTGAGGCCTACGTGTCGACCATCGCCAACCCGATGACCGACTCCGCTGCCGAGAAAGCCATCGAGCTGATCGCCAAGTACCTGCGCCCGGCCGTGGCCAACGGCCAGGACATTGAAGCCCGCGAAGGCATGTGCTTTGCTCAGTACCTGGCCGGCATGGCGTTCAACAACGCCAGTCTCGGCCACGTCCACGCCATGGCCCATCAGCTGGGCGGTTTCTATGATCTGCCGCATGGTGAGTGCAACGCCATTCTCCTGCCCCATGTCGAGCGGTTCAACCTGATCGCCAAGATGGAGCGCTTTATCAAGATCGCCCAGTTGATGGGCGAGGTCACCACCGGCTTGGCCCCGCGCGATGCCGCTGAGCTGGCCCTGGTGGCGATCAAGAAGCTGTCCGCCGATATCGGTATCCCGGGTGGATTGATCGAGTTGGGCAAACGGTACGGCAAGGATGTCAAGGCATCCGATATCGATACCATGGTCGGAAATGCCCAGAAGGACGCCTGTGGCCTGACCAATCCGCGCTGTCCCAAGGATGCGGATGTCAAGGCAATCTATACCGCAGCTCTGTAATCAACGACAGTTGAAAAAGTTCCGGTGCAGCCTGCCCCTGCTTTCCCCGACTTTGCTTGGGCGGGCTGCACCGATTGTGCACTCTGTATAAAACAGTTACGCTGTGGTTGGCGTTGCGGGACGTGGATACACGTCCCGCGTTTCACATTCCCCCCGGAAAGGAGGAGCAGGGGCTTTCACTCCTTGTGCCCCTGCTCCTCTGATCCTGATACCAACCATGACATACCGATTCCTACGAGTGTTGACAAAGACCGAAAACTGAGCTAAATATCGAGACAACCTATTGAATTTTTGATTTATTTACAATAAGGCAGCACCGTCGATCGTCACGGGTACGGGTTCTCGTTGGAATCCGATTTTTCTCTTTTTTCCATAGGAGTTATCAATGGCTGATACAATTTTTCGCGTGAACATGTCGGACCTGAGTACCAAGGTCGAAGCTGTACCCGAGGGATGGATGGGCCTGGGAGGCCGCGGCTCTGACATCGACCATCGTCGCCGCTGAAGTCAAACCCACCTGTCATCCGCTGGGCAAGAACAACAAACTGATTTTTGCGCCGGGCCTGCTTTCCGGCACCCAGGCAGCCAACTCCGGCCGCCTCTCGGTCGGTGCCAAAAGCCCGCTGACCGGCACCATCAAAGAATCTAATTCCGGCGGCACTTCGGCGCAGATGCTGGCCAAATTGGGCGTCAAGGCCCTGATTATCGAAGGCAAACCTGCTGACAGCAGCAAATGGTACAGCCTGCACGTCAATGCCAGCGGCGTCACCATCAAGGAAGAGACCGAGGTTGTCGGCCAGGGCAATTTCGCCGTGGTCCAGACGCTGAACGAGCGATTCGGAGGCAAAGTCGGGGTCATCACTATCGGCCAGGCCGGCGAGATGCTCATGTGCGGCGCCAACATTTCGGTCAAGGACCCGGACAGCCACATTCGTTCCCACGGTCGCGGCGGCCTCGGTGCAGTCATGGGCTCCAAACGAGTCAAATTCATCGCCATCGAACCGACCGACCAGAAGGTGGCCATAGCCGACCCCGAAGCCTTCAAGGTTGCCAGCCGCACCTTTGCCAAGGCCCTGATTGACAATCCCATCAGCAAGGCCTTGGGCCAATACGGCACCAACGTCCTGGTCAACATCATCAATGAATCAGGTGGCCTGCCCACCCGCAACTTCACAAGCGGCCAGTTTGCCGGCCACGAAGCCATTTCCGGCGAGACCATGCACGACACCATCGTCGCCCGCGGCGGCAAGCCGAAGCACAACTGTCACCCCGGCTGCGTCATCAACTGCTCGCAGATCTATGCCGATGCCAAGGGTCAGTACAAAACCTCCGGTTTCGAGTATGAGACTATCTGGGCATTGGGAGCCGACTGCTGCATCGACAATCTCGATTATGTTGCCGAGGCCGACAGTCTGATGGACGACATCGGGGTCGACTCGATCGAAATCCCGGTGGCTTTCGGTGTGGCCATGGAGGCTGGTGTACTCAAATTCGGCGACGGCGCTGAGTTGTGCCGCATCCTCAAAGAAGATGTGGCCAAGGGCACCCCGCTGGGTCGGATTATCGGAAACGGCGCCGGTTCAGTCGGTAAGGCCTTCGGCGTCACTCGGGTTCCGGTGGTCAAGAACCAGGCGATCCCGGCCTACGATCCCCGCGCCATCAAAGGAATCGGCATCACCTACGCCACTTCGACCCAGGGCGCCGATCACACCATGGGCTACACTATTGCCACCAACATCCTTGGTGTCGGCGGCAAGGTCGATCCGCTGAGCAAGGAAGGCCAGGTGGAGTTGTCGCGCAACCTGCAGATCGCCACCGCTGCCATCGATTCCACCGGCATGTGCCTGTTTGTTGCCTTTGCCGCCCTTGATGACCCGACCTGTCTGCCGGCCCTGATCGACCTGCTCAATGCCCGCTACGGCATTCATCTGGTTGCCAATGATGTCACCAATCTCGGCATGAGCATCCTTAAAACAGAACGGGCCTTCAATCTGGCCGCCGGGTTCACCAATAAGGACGACCGTTTGCCCGAGTTCTTCTCCGAGGAACCGATTGCACCGCATAACGTGGTCTGGGACATCACCGACGAGGCCATTGACTCATTCTGGAACTTTTAATCTAAAACTTGATTCATGCAGCTCACGGTCAAATTGTTCGCCTACTTCCGGGACAACCGTTTTAAGCAGCAGAACATGGACTTTCCCGAGGGCACCACGGTGGAGACGATCATCTGCTCCCTTGGGGTGCCGCTCGATGAGGTCGGCGTCACCATGATCAATTCACGGCACTGCGAATTGCAGCAGATTCCGGCCGAAGGCGATCAGTTGGCCATTTTTCCCAATATCGGCGGGGGATGATTTCCCCGCCGATTATCCTTCTACACTTTCCCTCTCAGGCGGCACATCCCCTGATCCAGTTCACCGGTTCTGTGCTACAGTCGAACGCATGGTTTCCGTTTATTAGCCGGCGATACCACCGATTGCCTGTCTCATTCGGATCCGGCCACTGTTTCCCTGCTCCGAATGCGCAACGGAGCATTGCCCAGGCAAGGAAAATATGAACGATTTCTTCAAATTGATCAGTCCCTCCGATTTTGTCTCACTGTTTACCGATTTTGCCCCGCTTGAACCAGAGATCGTCTCGCTCACCACTGCCCGCGGACGGATTCTTGCCGAAGAGTTGGTCAGCAGTGAAGCCTTGCCGCCCTTTTCCCGTTCCACCATGGACGGCTATGCGGTCCGGGCCGCCGACACTTTCGGTTGCTCCGAGTCGGAAACGGCCTTATTGACAGTGATCGGCGAGGTTGCCATGGGCGCATCCGGCCTGGCCTTGAGCCTACGGCCAGGCCAGGCCGCACGTATCTGGACTGGAGGCGAGTTGCCGCAGAAGGCCGATGCCGTGGTCATGGTCGAATACACCCAACCCTTTGACCATGAAACAGTGGCTATTTTTCGGCCAGTGGCGCCGGGAGAAAACGTTATTCGGGCAGGAGAGGATTATGCCCTGGGCACGGTTGTGCTGGAGCGAGGCAGTAGGCTGCGCCCTCAGGATCTAGGTGTGCTCTCCGGCCTGGGCATCACCTCGGTTCCGGTCTATCGCCGACCACGGGTGGCGATTCTTTCCACCGGCGACGAGCTGGTTCCTGCCGACCAGACACCGCCTCCGGGAAAAATCCGCGACATCAACTCCACCACCTTGGCGGCCCTGGTCGAAGAAACTGGTAGTATCGCCCTTTCGTATGGCATCTGCGACGACGATTTCGACCGGATGCTGGCTGTCTGTAACCAAGCCCTGGCAGAGGCCGACGTACTGCTGCTCTCCGGCGGCAGTTCGGTGGGGCAGCGAGATTTCACCCAGCGGGTTTTTGCCGCCGTCCCCGACAGCCAGATGCTGGTGCATGGGGTTTCGGTCCGGCCGGGGAAACCCACCATCCTCGCCCGCCAGGGCAACAAAGCCCTGTTCGGCCTCCCCGGCCACGTCGCCTCGGCCCTGGTAGTCTTTCACTGTTTTGTCCGGCCGCTCTTGCGCCAATACTCTGGTTTGGGCGCAACACTTGGCCTCCGGACCGTCAAGGCGATCACCGCCCAACAGATTCCCTCGGTCATCGGCCGAGAAGATTATGTCCGCGTCCGCCTGACCCCGCAGGACAACGACGCCCCTCCCCTGGCCACCCCGGTCTACGGCAAATCCGGCCTGCTCAATCCCCTGGTCAAGGCCGACGGTCTTCTGCCCATCGGCCGCGATATCGAAGGACTGGATCGGGGTGTCATGAGTTCCGTCCTCCTCTTTCCCTAAGAACCCATTACAATCGGATACCCGCCATGCAGCGAAAAATTTATCTCCAGATGCATTCCCTGGAAGAGGCCCAGCAGCTATTCTGGTCCCGTTTCACCGACCATGTGACCGGCGAGGAAACCATTGCCTCGCGCTCGGCCATCGGCCGGGTGACCGCCGGTCCGGTCAGCGCCCGCTTGTCCTCGCCCTCGTTTCATTCTGCCGCCATGGACGGCCTCGCGGTGTTGGCCGAGGACACCTTTGGTGCCACCGACGAGACGCCGTTGACTCTGCGGTTCGATTCCGGCGAGGCGGTGATGATCAATACCGGCTACCCGCTGCCGCCCGACAAGAACGCAGTGATCATGATCGAAAATGTCCTGATCAGCGATGACGGCAAGGAAGGAGTGATCCGTGCTCCGGTCTATCCCTGGCAGCATGTTCGCAAGGTGGGTGAGGATATCGTCGCGACTGAACTGCTCTTCCCCACCGGCCACCAGCTTCGGCCGGCCGACATCGGCGCCTTGATCACCGGCGGCTGCGCCGCAATCCGGGTGCGCAAACAGCCTAAAGTAACGATCATCCCCACCGGGAGTGAACTTGTTGCTCTGGAAGATTACCCGAATGCCATTCCTCCAGGAAAAACCATCGAATCCAACGCCGTGGTTCTGGCCGGTCTGGCTCAACAGGCCGGGGCTGAGGTCGAGATCACCCCGATCATCAGCGACGACTTCGACTCGATTAAAAACCATCTGACCTCTGTTCTCGCCTCCGAGGCCGATCTGGTGATTATCAATGCCGGTTCATCGGCCGGCAGTGCCGATTACACGGTTCAGATCATCGAACAATTGGGTGAGGTACTGGTGCATGGAATCACCATCATGCCCGGCAAACCAACCATCTTGGGAGCGATTGCAGACAAACCGGTGGTCGGTATTCCCGGCTATCCGGTGTCGGCGATCATTGCCATGGAGCAGTTGGTGGTTCCCCTTTTGGCCCACATGCAGGGGGTCTACGTGGAGCCCCCGGTCACCATCAACGCGATCCTGGCCAAAGACCTGCCTTCGCGCTCGGGCATTGAAGAATTCCGGCGGATGATCGTCGGCCGCATCGGCGCCCATTTCGTGGCCGTGCCGCTTAAGCAAGGGGCCGGTGCCATCACCACCCTGACCCGTGCCAACGGCATCCTGCGCATAGCCGCCGCCTCCGAGGGTGAAATGCACGGCCGTGAAGTGGCCATCGAGTTGCTTGTCCCCCAGCCGCAGGTGGAACGGACCCTTCTTTGCACCGGCAGCCACGATCTCTGCCTGGACGTACTCAACGATTTCCTCCGCAAGGACGACCCCGCCTATCCCCTGGCCTCAACCCATGTCGGCAGCCTGGGTGGCATCATGGCGCTCAAACAGGGAATGTGCCATTTTGCCGGATCGCATCTCCTCGACCCCTCGGACGGTTCCTATAACACCAGTTATATCCGCAAACACCTGGCAGACCGCGACATCCGCATCGTCACGCTCGTCCACCGCGAACAGGGATTCATTGTGCCCATGGGTAATCCGAAAAATATCACTGGCGTCCGCGACCTCTTCGGTGCGGACATCCGCTTCATCAACCGCCAGGCCGGTTCGGGTACCCGTGTGCTCCTCGACTACGAACTAAGCCGCAACAACCTTGATCCGGATGGCATCCAGGGCTATCAACAGGACGAGTACACCCACATGGCGGTGGCGGTGGCAATACTCTCAGGCAAGGTGGATGTGGGACTGGGAATCAAGAGTGCGGCCAGAGCCCTAGGACTTGATTTTGTGCCGCTTGTGGAAGAACGCTACGACCTGCTCATTCCCGGCGAGATGTTGGCCACGCCGATGATCCAGGCAATGCTGGCAGTCATCAACACACCACTGTTCAAACAGACAGTGGAAGCGTTGGGTGGGTATTCCACTCGGGAGACGGGAAACCTGGTCCCATTGGATTGAGGATGATCGTTCGCCTGCTTATTGCTCGTTCACCAGAAAATCGGAATCTTTCAGATCAATATGCATCCAGCTGTTATGCAGGGATGAGGAGAGGCCCAGAAGAAGTTTAACGGTTTCAGCGGTCTGCAGGCTCGCGACAACCCCAACGGTGAAGGAAAGCACCGAGGGCGGTGCACTCGTGGCCATGCGCTCCGGATAGAGGCGCTCGATCAAATCGCCGCCAGGAAGCTGCACCCCCACTTGACCATACCAGCCGCTGACCGCGCCGTGCACCAGAGGTATGCCCCTGCGGTTGCACAGGGCGGCCAGATCGCGCCGGGCCTGGATGTTATCCAGGCAGTCAACCGCCACGTCAACCTGCAGCGGTTCCTCGTCAAGGATGGTGCGAAAATCCGCAGGAAAGGCTCGGGCAACGTTGAAAGGTTGGATGTTGGCCGCCCGGTTAGCCGCCGTCTCCGCCTTGTTCTGCCCCAAGGTCGAAACAAGAGCGTTGAGTTGACGATTGCAATTGCTCGGGGAAAAAACGTCGGGATCAAAGAGGTGCAACTGCCCAATGCCGATGCGAACAAGCTCCTCGATCACATAACCGCCCAAACCGCCGCAACCGACCACCGCCACCCTCTTTTTTTGGAGCAGGTGCTGCTGCGCATCGGAGAGACTTCCTTGGTTGCGGGCAAAATAGTCGGTAAAAGATGGCATGGCTGCGGCCTTGAAAAGAAAGGGATAATTAATTGTCCGCAAGGTACCGACGACCGCACCCGCTGTCAATCGCTTCGCATCCTCTTTCAGAACGGATGCGCAACACCGAACAACTCACTGGAAAAAAAGATGAAACCGTCACCACAATCCGGAGAAGAAGGGCAAGAGACGTTCGCCCCCCGCGGGCAGGCCAAGCCTTCCGGCACCATGCGCTGGCTCGGCATTACTGCGCGCACCAGCCATATCAGCGTGGCGGCAGTGCTCTTCGGAGGTTCGCTCCTGCTGGTGCCTTTTGCCCGCCTGGCTCTCTGGCATCACCTGACCATCCTCACCGGCTGCATCCTCCTGCTCCTGGAATGGCTCCACGATTCGCGCTGGCCACATCGGGGCAAGGGGTTGCTCGCCCTTCTCCACCTCAGCCTCTGCCTCCTCATTCACCTCATGCCGCCCCTGACCATACCACTGCTCTGGCTGATCGTGATCAGCGGCTGCATCGGCAGCCACATGCCGCGCCGGTTCCGCCACTGGTCAATTCTCCAGGGCCGGGAGATGAGGGAGTCAAAGGGACAAGGTAATTGAACTCCTCGTCCAATCGGCGAAGGGGATTTTTGGCATAAAACGGCACATGTATCGTTTTTGGTTAAAATGAGTCGGTAATGGAAAAAGAGCGCCAAAAATTCGAAATAGTATTGACGGAAAGCGACGAAAAAGGACATCTTGCCGGGGCAACACCAGCTTCTCTTATCTCTGCTCCAGGATTGTTTATGAAACGCTTGATGACCACCAAAGAGGTCGCCGAATTCCTCAATATTCATGAAAAGATGGTCTACACCCTGGTAGCCGAAAAGGCTATGCCGGCCACCAAAATAGCCGGCAAGTGGCTCTTTCCCCAGCACCTGATCGAGCAGTGGGTGGAAAACAACACTATCAATTTTCCCGACAATAGCCGTCCCCTGACCTCCAACCAGCGTTTGATCGTTCTTGCCGGCAGCAATGACATCCTCCTCGACCAGACCATATCCCTGTTCAACCGTTCGTTTTCCGGGCACCTTGCGGTTTTCGGCAACATCGGCAGCATGGGCGGAGTCCAAGCCCTACGCAACAATCTCTGCCATATCGCCGCCAGCCATCTCATTCAAGACGATGAGGCGGATTACAATTTTCAGTTCGCGGCCCAAGAGTTCGAAAAAATGCCGGTGGTGGTCAATTTCTGCCGCCGCCTTCAGGGCCTGCTTATCAAAAAAGGCAATCCTCGGGATATCTTGTCCGTAACTGATCTCGGCCGTCCTGGCCTGCGAATGATCAACCGGTCGCTGGGCACCGGTACCCGCCTGCTTCTGGATCGGGAACTACAAAAGGCGGGTATCCGGGGTGACAGAATCATCGGGTATGACTACGAGGTGCAGCGACACATGGATGTCGGTCTGGAGATCCTGGCAGGACGGGCCGACGTCGGGCCGGGAATCGAGGCAGTAGCCGGCGCCCTGGATCTCGGTTTCCTGCCTCTGCGCTGGGAACGATTCGACCTCCTTGTTTCCAAGGAAGTCTTTTTCGAGAAAGGGATCCAAGCCTTTTTTGGCCTGTTGCAGTCCGACCCCTTCAAGAAGGCCGGGCGTTCGATCAAGGGATACGATTTAAGCCTAACGGGCAAGATTGTTTTCCAGGATAGCCAGTCAATGTAAAGGGCAGGCGTGGATGCCTGCCTGAAATCAAGCAAGAGGAGTATGCTATGAAATGTGGAAAATTGGTGTTTTATGGTCTGATCTTGGCTGCTTTGACCAGTAGTTCGGCCATGGCCGAAGAAAAGGTGGTGAAGATGTCGACTACCACCTCCACCCAAGAATCCGGCCTGCTGGATGTCTTGTTGCCGGCCCTGGAAAAAGACACCGGCATCTCGGTCAAGGTGATCGCCAAGGGTACGGGAGCCGCTATCCGTGACGGCATTGATGGCAATGTCGATGTCATTTTTGTCCATGACCGGCCCAGAGAAGACGCCTTTGTGAAGGACGGTTTCGGCACCAAACGGTACGCGGTGATGCACAACGATTTCATCATCATCGGCCCAGCCAATGACAAGGCAAAAATTAAAGGCGCAGTCGAAGGCACCGAAGCCCTGAAGAAAATCGCGAGCGCCAAGGCCACCTTTATTTCCCGAGGCGATGATTCCGGCACCCACGCCAAGGAGCAGGAACTGTGGAAGGTATCAAACCTGCCCTTGGAAACGACCTCCTCCTCCATGGAAAAGGACGGCAAGCAGGTCGAAATCAAATCTGTCCATCCGGCAGCGAGCACCGACTGGTACCTCTCCGTTGGCCAGGGCATGGGTAAAACTCTGACCATCGCCGACGAGAAACAGGCCTACACCCTGGCTGATCGAGGCACCTACATCAAGTACAAATTCGGCCGGGAAGTGCCGGTGAACCTGGAGATCCTCTGCGAAGGCGGCAGCCAACTGGCCAATCCCTACGGCATCATTCCGGTCAACCCGGCCAAACATCCCCATGTGCAAGCCGCCCTGGCCGAGCAGATGGCCCAGTGGCTGGTTTCTGCTAAAGGACAGCAGGTTATTGCCGACTACAAACTGCACGGCAAGCAGCTGTTCTTCCCCGACGCCCAATAAGGGACGCGTTAGTTTTATCCCAACCGGGCGGGCGGAATCATCGATTTCGCCCGCCATTTTTCGCCACATTTTCACGCATTCCGGCCTATGTCCTTTTTTCTTGAGAGCTTTCTTTCCGCCTGCCGCTTGGCCTGGTCACTCGATCCAGAACTGCTGACCATCGTCCGTGTCTCGCTCTCGGTCAGTTGTCTGGCCACGGTATTTGCTGCCCTGATCGGCATTCCTGCCGGGTTTGCCATCGCCCACGGCCGCTTGCCAGGAAAACGAATTGTCATTACCCTGCTCAACACCCTCCTGGCTCTGCCCACGGTGGTGATCGGCCTGTTCGTCTATGTCTTTATCTCCCGACGCGGCATCTTCGGACCGCTGGATCTGCTTTACACGCAACCGGCAATGATCATCGGCCAGTTCATCCTCATTGTACCGCTGATCACCGCCCTGACCATCGCCGCCATCAGCCGGGTTGATGAGCGCTACCGCAAAACCGCTCGAACTTTAGGCGCCAATGGCTGGCAGACCGCCATGGTGGTGCTGCGCGAAGGCCGGTTCGGCATCGCCGCCGCCGTCATTTCCGCCTTTGGCCGGGTGATTTCCGAGATCGGCATCTCGATGATGCTCGGCGGCAACATCAAAGGCTTCACCCGCACCATGACCACCGCCATGGCCCTGGAATATGACAAAGGCTCCTTCACCCTGGCCGTGGCCCTGGGGCTGGTGCTCATGACCCTGAGCCTGGGGATGAATGTGCTCTTCAATCTCGTCCAGGGGAGAAGCAGCCGATGATGCTCTATTGCCTGTCCAAGGTGACCCAGCGGTACAACGAGCGGCTGGTTCTGGACATTGATCATCTGGAGATCGAGAGCGGCCGCATCTATGCCCTGCTCGGTCCCAACGGTGCCGGCAAGACCACCCTGCTGGGCATCCTCAGTTTTCTGGAAACACCGACAAGCGGCAGGATGACCTTTCGCGGTCAAGCGGTGGCAACCTCGCGGGCCGCGATGCTGGACCTGCGCCGCCAGGTTGTTCTGGTGGATCAGCACCCGATCATGTTTTCCACCACGGTCTGCAACAATATCGAGTTCGGGCTGAAAATCAGACGAATGGCGAAAGGGGAGCGACAGCGGGTGGTCGATGAGGTGCTGGAAACCGTCGGCCTGCGGCCATTCAAGTCAGCGCGTGCCCATGAGCTCTCCGGCGGCGAGACCCAGCGGCTTGCCCTGGCCCGCGCTTTGGCGCTCTCGCCCAGCGTGCTCCTCTGCGACGAACCGACTGCCAGTGTTGACGCTGAAAACCAGGCGGTGATCAGCGTTCTGCTCCAACAGATCAATGCGACCCGGGGCACCACCATCATCTTCACCACCCACGACCGGCTGCAGGCCGCTGCCCTGGCCCAGGACACCCTGGTGCTGGAAAACGGACGACTGGCGACCACGACCTACGAGAACAGCTATGCGTGCACTTTGAGCCCAGGAGAAAACGGTCACCTCCGCTGCATCCTGCATGGCCGGGTGGAGGTTCCCTTCGCTCTGCCGCCGGGTGCGAGCCTGCCGACACAAAACGGCAGGGTATACATCGATCCCGAAAAAATAGCACTGAGGCGGACAGACGATCCAGGCAGTTCCACTCAAGGAGTCACGGGGACCATTGTGCTCATCATGGCGGAGGGGGAGAAGATCAGAGTGGTGGTCAACATCGGCGTCCTGATGGTGGTGCTCATGGACCGAGCCAGCTACCAGCAGGAATCTCCAGCTATTGGCGCAACAATGAGCCTGCGATTTGCACCGGACGCCGTTACCCTGTTGAGTCAGACAGTCTGATTTCGGCAGAAGAGAATCGATACGAAATCCTGAGCCGGAATGACTGAGAGTGGTCAGGCTGAGCTACGCTTCTTTGCGAAAAAACGCGACAGGAACGTCGCCATCACCAACCACAGGGCAGACCAGAAAGAAACAACCACCACCCAGCCAAACAACGAAGGTGAGGCCCAGTCGCCAGATTCTGCGGGAGCAAACACGGGGACGCCGACTGCCTCTAGGGGCAGGAGCGGGAGGTAGATTGACCCTGCCACCACAGGAGCCAATAGTTCAGGCGTGAAAAATTCAGCCGCCGCACGAATGCTGACAAAAGCTGCGAAGATGAACCAACGGGCATGCATGAATGGCGCTAGCTAATGTTTGAAACAGGTTGCCTGAAGAAAAAAAACGAAAAAACGGCTGACCCCGAATTCCTCTTTGCCAAACTCCTCTTAAAACAGCGAGAACGCGTTAATCTTCCGGCAGCAGACTCGCCTTCACCAGCAAAATTGGGTGTTCGGCAACGGTGCGCAGCAGATCAGCAGAGTTCAAGGTCTGGCCGGCAAACGACAGCACCACCGGCGGGGTAAAGAGGTGCTCCCGTCTGGCGGCAAAGTCATGCAAGGCCTTGCCGGACAGGTGTATCCCGTGGTTCAAGAGATCCTGGACCCGGTCGGCGGCAATACTGTTGAACAGTTTCAAGGTGATAAAACCGGAGGCGGAGGGATTGGATTCCACCTTGGCTGCGGGCTGGCTGCGGAGGGAACCGTGCACCCCCTGACGCCGGAAAATTGCTCCGGCAAGCCCCGGCATGGCCGCAGAAAGGGCCAAGGTGGAACCGGCGGCCAAGGATCGATCCAGACTGTCGGCGGCCACACCGTTAATGAAAATGGTCTGCACGGTCTTCTCGATATACTCTGCGGTAAAACCGGGAAGCGTGAGCAGAAATGGCAGGATCGCCACCGACCGGTCGACTGCGAAAAGAATGCCGTGCTGGAGCAGGGAAGCAAAACCGGCAACCGCCTCTTCAGGCAGCGCCAGTGTCAACTGGGGGATAAGGGCAGTCTTCATAGAGAGTTGATAGTCCGTTAGAAGTAAACCATTTTCTATCTCGACAACCTACCACAAGAGGCGACGCAGGGAAATCAAATAGCAAGTGGTACTGATCAGAATAATGAAGAATCGTTGCGTACAAATTGTAATTTTTTCCGTTTCCTGCATCTGGTCTTTTCTAAGCGCCACCAGTCAATCAATACATCCTCTGACTTGTCCGGTAATCAAAGAGTGTTTAGCTGTAGACCTATGGAAAGATGGTTCCATTGCCTCATTGCTCGCTACCCGATACACCGTCCAGAGGAGGATGATCCCTTATGACCACCCACTTCGTTCATGCAGGCTACCTGATTGACGGCAGCGGCGCACCGATCAAAAAAGATGTCCTCCTGACAATTGAAGACGGTCTCTTCGCTGCCATTGCACCCTTTGACCGCAAGACTCCTCCGGACCAAGCCCTGGTGGCTGATCTGTCTTTTGCCACCCTTGTGCCCCCATTCATCGATTGCCGCGTTCACCTCGCCCGCTCCGGAACGACAGATCAGACGGCGAGGAAGCAACAGGAGAAAGCTTCTTTTGACCAAGTGAAGCCCATCATCAACCGGCACATCCTCTACCTGTTCCGGCACGGCGTCCTCGCCGTGCGCGATATTGACGGCGGCAAGGGTCATACCCTGCGTTATCTGACCGAGTCTCAAGGAGATTCCGCGGAACCCCTGGTTGTGAAGACCAGCTGCGGTCTGCTGCGGCAACAGGAACAGCACGGCGAACTGCTGGCCGATTCTTCGCTGCCCAATGCGGCGGATTGTTGCCCCAAAACCGGGCAAGGCAACCTGGTGCACCTGGTCAATTCGGAGATCGACACACCGCATGTCTGTGAAAAAGAAGTCAGCCCGCTCTTTTCTCTGGAGGAGTTGCAGCAGAGCATCAACCATGCAAGGGAAATCGGCAAAAAAGCATTCGTGCAGGCCACTGGCAGGATCCCGGTCAGGCATGCTCTTGAAGCCGGATGTCGGGCCATTGAAAATGGTGCTCGCATGGGCAGAGAAAATCTGCAACGGATGGCTGACCAACAGGCGGTTCTAGTGCCGACCCTCTCTGCTTTCAAAGCCTATGCGGAAACAGCGCCCACCTCCGATCAACGCAAGAGGGCGCTGGCGGATCTTGCCCGTCAGTTGGAACTAGCGGCGCTGGCACGAGAATTGGGAGTGATGGTCGCCCTTGGGACAGATTCGGGCGGCCCGGGCATTCTGCACGGAGAGGCGGTGGTGAGCGAAATTAAACTTCTCATCAAGGCGGGCTATCCCCTGGTCGAGGCTGTCCAATGCGCCACCGGCAATGGCGCCCGATTGCTCGACCTGGATGCGGGCCTTATCGCCTTAGGAAAACCGGCAAATTTCCTTGTTACCCGGGGAACGCCGGCTCAACTTCCGCGTAAGTTTTCCTATCTTGAAGCTATCTATCTCAACGGCAAACCCAGCCCTTTTTACAGAAAAAACCCTATCAGGGGGGTATGTTAGCAAAGGCATTGATCGTTCTTCCCGTATGGGGAGTATCCATGCGGACCCTCTATTAAAGGGCACCATTGCACGAGCTGATTTCTTATTCTTCACTTATCGCGAGTGTAGATTTCATTTTCCATTTTGCTTCAAAGTGCATTATGATTTTCAGTTATCACAAACCGTGAGCATGACTCAACGGTATGCGATGCTTTAACAGATTTCTGGTTGTCCAGGGTTCACATTCACACCAAACTGCTAAAAGGAGTTCTTATGAATCAAGTGATGAGATTGACCACCATTATCGCGCTGGCCGCAATGCTGACCGCGTGTGCGGGAGCAAACAATCAACAAACGGGAACCGGAGTCGGAGCCGTTGCCGGAGCTGGCTTGGGTGCAATTCTGGGACAGGCGATCGGCCACAACACCACGAGCACCTTGGTTGGTGCAGGCATCGGTGCCGCTCTGGGCGGTATCGCCGGCAACCAGATCGGTGCGTACATGGACCGCCAGGAACAGGACCTGCGCAATGCTATGGCTCAATCCGAGGCCGCCAGTATCAGGCGTGACCAGGACGTGTTGACAGCTTCCTTTAAAAGCGATCTCTTCTTTGATTTCAATTCCGCACAACTCAAACCCGGTGCCTATAGTGAAATTAATCGCATCGCGAACGTGCTCAACAATTATCCGCAGACCACAATTCTAGTCGAAGGTCATACGGATCAAAAGGGAAGCGAACAATATAATATGCAACTTTCCCAGCAACGAGCCTTAGCAGTAAAAAATGCCTTGGCGCAGCGTGGTGTGGACCCCAGACGCATTGAGGCAATCGGCTACGGCAAATCGCAACCGATCTCATCCAGCGATGCCATGAATCGGCGGGTGAATATTGTTATTAAGCCTGTTCAGCAGAACTGAGAACTCAAAAAAAGATCAGGATGGACAGCACCGGCCAGATTGCCAACATCATTGCCCTGACCATGGGTGTGGCTTGGGCAAGCGGCATTAACCTCTATGCTGCCATGCTCATACTGGGCCTGATGGCGATGAACGGGATGATGTACGTACCCTCGGACCTGCAGGTGTTGGCTCACCCTTGGGTAATCAGCGCGGCAGGATTGATGTATCTGATTGAATTTTTTGCAGATAAAGTGCCGGGAGTCGATACGGCCTGGGATACCCTCCATACCTTCATTCGCATACCTGCCGGAGCGATACTGGCGGCGGCAGCGGTAGGGCAGGCAGATCCGGCCATAACCCTCGCGGCCGGAATCCTTGGGGGAACAGTGTCCGCAGGTGCCCATGCGCTCAAGGCCGGCACCAGGATCGTGGCAAACGCCTCGCCCGAACCGTTCAGCAATTGGGCCCTGTCGATCAGCGAGGACCTTGTGGTGTTCGGCGGGCTTTGGGCCGCTGCTCAGCACCCTTGGTTTTTTCTCTTTCTTTTCGGCCTCTTTCTTCTCGTGTCCATCTGTTTGATTCCCCGTCTCTGGCGGGGAATCAAACAGCTTTTCCGCCGACGGTCAAATCCAGTCGACCAGACGGTCGGAAAACTATCTGCCTAGCCTTTCACTCCAGCCTGCCACCGAAAAACACTGTCATCCGATGTTTCTCTCATCTTCGAGACAGAATCATTCCTCCTGGTCAACCCGACCGGCTCGCCTTCTTTTCGCTGCATCCTCCAACAGGCTCCCACCTTACGAAGGGGGAAGCGCTTCACCTGCCCCTATCCCCAGCATTACCGAGTTCACATTTTCAATGTTTTTTTAACTATTTATTGAGATCTCCTGTATACTAAAAAAATATCCTGCAATCTAATGTCCGGGAGTCAGACATGAGCACTGTACAACCTAGCACCATCTCGACCAAAAATTTCCTTTGTCCCAAAACAGGGCACTCGGAAAAAGCGACCGTTAAAAACGTATTCCTGAACCAACTGGATAATAGCTTACGGCCGTACTCAACAATACCGGCCACCTATCCGGTCATCACTGACTGCACCGGTCTGAAAATATGTGGCATTAAAAAGACTACCCGGACAGTTGTTTCCTATTCCTGGAAGGACTGCCCATTTAACACTTCCTTGAAAACACGTTGAGATTTTGAGCTGTTCGCGGAGGTGTCAAACCGTAACAAGCTCGTTTCATTCCTTTCATCCTTCTTCCATTTCTGAACGCCTCGACCTTAAATCCGGTTTGTTCGCCGCTTCGAGCTTATGCGTTTCTCCGGCAAACCTGCGAGGCGTTGAGTCGGGCATCACTCACATCAACAGACGGGGAATGGGCTAAGCCCTCTCTTCACTCCCTGCCGGCCTTTCCTCCGGCATATTTGCCTGTCGAACGTCTGGTTCACCCATCTGTTGATGAAAGGCGGCAATAGCTGATTTTATTGTCGGAAACCCGTAGAGCTTACGACCATCCTGCTGCTTGGACCATTGTTTGTTAAAGAAACGCTCCAGGTTGCTTTTGACATGGGCACACGCCAAAAAAATCCCCTCTGAAGCCAACGCTTCCCGTAACTCCAAAGCTTTCTGCAAGGCCGTAACATCAATAACATTGATCGGGCTGGCATCAATTATCACCCACTTGACCGGCTCGGTTGCGGCGGCAATGGCCTGACGAATTCTCTCGGCGAAATAATCGATGTTGTAAAAAAGCAGATCAGCGTCAAATCGGTAGAGCAGCAATCCCGGCACCGTCGTTGCCTCGGGGTCACCTTCAATGTTATGAAAGCCCTTCAGTCCCTTTTTGCGTCCGAGCACTTCATCCTGCGGATGCGCCCCCACCGACAGCAGCCAGATCAACGAGAGGGTGATGGCCAGCAATACCCCCGGCAACACTCCCAGGATGAGAACCCCCGCTGTCGTCGTCAGGGAAAAAAACAGTTCTCGCGTACTGATTTCTCTGAGATCGCGCAGGGAGCCGATATCGAATAATCCGATGGCCGAAATGATGATCACTGCGGCCAACCCGGCTATCGGCACATAGGCCAACGGCCCGGTCAGGAAAAAGAGAATCATCAGCATGCTGATTGCTGCGACCACCCCGACCAGCTGGGTCTTGCCGCCCATGGCGTTATTGACTGCTGTACGTGAGTCGGCGCCGGTGACGGGAAATCCCTGCGCCAGGCCTGCGGCGATATTGCAGGCACCGAAGGCGATCAACTCCTGATTGGGGTCGATGTTATAGTGGTTACGCCGGGCAAAACTTTTGGCGGTCAACACCCCGCTGGTGAAGCTGATCAACACCAGCCCCGCCGCACTATGAAACAGCTTCCTGTAAGTTTCAGAATCAAACACAGTAAAATGAAGAGTAGGCAGCCCTGCGGGTACATGCCCCAGGAGCGCTATGCCGCTTTGTTCCAATTTGAGCCCAACAATCAACAAAATCCCGACCATGACCACCACCAGAGCACTCGGAACAGCGGGCACAAATCGCCGGATCAGCACCAGCAGTACCAGGAGGCCTAATCCTAACAGCGTCGTAGGGAGATGCAACTGGTCGATGTGGAGAAAAAACTCCTGCAATTGGGGAAACACTTCGCCTGTGCGACTGGGATAGCCAAACAGCTTGGGCAGTTGCCCCACGATGATGATCAGGGCAATGCCGTTAAGGTACCCGGTCAAGATCGGCTGACTCAAAAAGTTGGCGATAAAGCCCAGTCGACCCATGCCCGCAATCACATAGAGCACCCCGGTCATCAGGGTGAGCATGACCAGCATCGCCATGTAGTGCTGTGGGTCACCGCCCGCTAGCGGGGCAAGACTGGCGGCCACCATGATACAGGTCGCAGCGTCCGGCCCGGTCATCAGTTGCCGGGAGGAACCGAACAGGGCATAGGCCAGGAGGGGAAAAATGGCGGAGTAGATCCCCACCACCGGCGGCACACCGGCCAGACTCGAATAGGCAATTCCCACTGGTAAGGCGATAGCTGCAACCGACAACCCTGCCGCCAGATCACAGCCCAACCAACTGCGTTGATAATGCAACAGGCTGGCCAATCCGGGCATCCAACTGAGCGGGGAGCGGGGTTTTGCCTTGTTCATGGGTTTACTCCTTATCTGCATTGATTGAACAGAACTCAACAAAGAAAAATTAAGGATAAGAAAAATCGGTGGTGATGTTTGCTCACCTGATGAACACCCTGCGAAAGGCCCGTCATCAGGTCTAATCAATTCGTAGTAAGAATCGGAATAGAGGACTATTCATTGTATTTTCCACTAAATTGCCTGGAAAATCCACCGGCAAGTGTTATAGTCTTTACTAAATGCCTAACAATTCCGAATAAAAGAAACACCCTATCCCCTGAAAAAGGAGACGCCATGAGAAGATTCTTTGTATCAGCAGTACTAGTGCTAAGTATTGCTGCAGCCCTGACAGTCAATGCCCAACCCTCCCAACCACCGAAGTGGACGACAACGCCAGCCAAGGTCATGGTCGACCAGGCGAGGGCAGCCACAAAACAGGTAACCATTGTTGACCTGAAAAATGCGAGTGATAAGCAGGAGGACGTCGTCATTCTCGATGTGCGGGAACCAAACGAATTCGAAGCGGCTCATATTCCCGGTTCCATCAATGCCCCCAGAGGACTTTTAGAATTCAATATCTGGACCTTGGTGCCCAATAAAGAAAAAAAGATTTTCGTGTACTGCAAGACCGGAGGACGAGGCGCCCTGGCGACAAAACTACTTAACGATTTTGGCTATAAGAACGCCGTCAACGTCGATACGGGGATCGTTGCCTGGGTGAAAGCTGGATACCCGGTACAGACTTCGATTACAGACGAAGAGCTGGTCATCATGCCTGTGAAGACGCAAAGCGGACAATAATATAGAAAGGCCGCCCGCCCGGAACCGGCTGTCTCTGGCAACCGAATCGGGGGACAACTATGGTCGAGTTGCAATCATGCCAATGAGGAGGCGTTCCGATGAGCAAGATGAAAGCAAAAAAACAACCGGAAGAAGGGAAGAACAAAGCGGTACTGACCAATAAAGAATACGTGGCTGAGCTGGCCAAAATGCACGGCGAACTGGTCAGGCTGCAGCAATGGGTTGTGCACAAAGGGCTCAAGGTCTGCATTGTCTTCGAGGGACGGGACGGTGCCGGCAAAGGCGGCGTCATCAAGGCAATTACTGAGCGGGTCAGTCCGAGAATCTTTCGCGTCGTTGCCCTACCCGCCCCCACGGAGAGAGAAAAATCGCAGATGTACGCGCAGCGCTACTTCCCCCATTTTCCTGCAGCCGGAGAGGTAGTGATCTTTGACCGGAGCTGGTACAACCGGGCCGGGGTCGAGCGGGTAATGGGCTTCTGCCCTGAAGACCAGGTGGTCAGGTTTCTTGAAGTTGTGCCAAACTTCGAGAAGATGATGATTGCTTCGGGGATTATTCTGCTGAAATACTGGCTGGAGGTCAGCCCCGAGGAACAGACAAAACGCCTGACCTCGCGGATTGACGATCCCAGAAAAACATGGAAACTCTCGCCCATGGATATAAAAAGTTATACTCGCTGGGACGAATATACCAAGGCGCGTGACGAGATGTTCAAAGCGACCGACACCCCTTGGGCGCCGTGGCACGTCGCTGTTTCAGACAATAAAAAACGGGCACGCCTGAACATCATCAGTCACCTGCTCAGTTCCATTGAATACAAGAAACTTGAAGTGGAGAAGGTGAAACTGCCTAAACGGAAGATTAGCAAGAGCTCAAAGGAAACAGACTTCAAGTACATTCCCGAGAAATACTGAGATATTCGAACACAAATGCAGGAGCCTCCTTTTCCTCAAGGATGGCTCCTGCAAAATGTCTGCGGTCTCTTCTCTCCCGCCCGCTGGCTGGTTTTCCTCTCCCTCTGTCCCCCGAACCCGACCTCACGGTTGGGTCTTGGGCATGGCCATTTGCTCGGCCTTGGTGACCCAGCCGCCGCCCATGGACTTATAGAGATTGACCAGGGCAAGATGGAGTTTCCCCTGGGTCTGCACATAGGCCAGCTGAGCATTAAACAGGCTCCGCTGCGCGTCCAGCACCGTCAGATAATCGGAATAGCCGTTGTCATACCGGAGTTGAGCGATATCGGTATATTGCTGGAGCGAATCGACCTGGCTCTTCTGGGCGGCCAACTGCTTGCTGGTCTGGGCTTGATCCGCCAGGGCATCATCGACTTCGCGAAAAGCGTTCTGGATCGCTTGCTGGTAGCCGATCAGCGCCTGCTTCTGCACGGCCTCGGCCTCTTTTACGCTGCCCGCAATCTTGCCGGCGGTAAAGAGAGGCATGGTCAACGGTGCACTGTACTGCCAGGCACGAGAGGGGCCTTTGAACAGGTCGTTTAGTTCACCGCTGGAAGAACCGTAGTTGCCGGTAAGAGAAATGGTCGGAAAATAAGCTGCCTTGGCCACTCCGATCCGCGCATTGGCGGCGATCAGGTTCTGCTCCGCTTCGAGAATGTCCGGACGCCTTTCAAGAAGATCCGAGGGCAGACCGGCCACAATGGCGGGCAGCGCCAGTTCATCAATGCTTTTTCCCCGAACGATCGGGCCCGGATTGCGGCCAAGGAGAACACACAACCCGTTTTCCTGCAGCGTGACCGCTTTCTCCAGAGCAGGAATGGTTGCCAGGGCCTCTTCATATTGAGACCGATTCTGGCTCAGTTCAAGATCTGAAATAACCCCGGCGGCAAACCGGTCCTTGAATATAAGATACGATTCCAAGCGGGTTTTGGTGGTTTTTCGACTGATCTCCAGCTGACGATCCAGGTCGCGAAGGTTAATGTACGCACTGGCGACATTGCCGACCAGGGACAGAATGACCGCTCGCTGCCCCTCTTCGCTGCTCAAAAATTCCGCTTGAGCGGCCTCGGTGCTCCGGCGGACCCGGCCCCACAAATCAATCTCCCAGCTGGCATTGAGGTTGGCCGAAAACGAGTCGTTTGGGTTCTTATATCCGGCTGAGAGCCCGTTGTCCCCCGTCTTGGTGACCAACTGCCGGCTGTATTCGCCGGCAGCGCCCACCTGGGGGAAGAGGTCGGCCCTCGCAATCCCGTACCTCCCCGCATATTGTTCAATTCTCGCCGTGGCAATGAGGAGGTCCTTGTTCTCCTGGAGGGCAACCACGATCAGATTGTTGAGCACCGGGTCGTTGAACTGTTGCCACCAGGCAGTATCGGCGACGTTTTTCGCCTCTTTTTCGTTCAAGCGCCACTCCGAAGGAATAGCGACAGTCGGCCGCTTGTAATCGGGGCCGACTGTACATCCCCCGGCAAACAAGAGCAGAAGGAGAGCGGTCGATATCTTCTTATGCATGATGATCGCCCCCCTTCTTCTCGGTGCCGGCCGAAGGTTTGCCATCGGCGGGATGGGATCCGACATCCCCCTTGTGTCCTATTTTTTCGACCACAAAGAAGGTCACCGGAATCAGGAAGATGGCGATGAAGGAGGCGGCCAGCATCCCGAAGATGACCGTGGTATCCCATGACCTGCCGGGAGATGGCGCCGGCCCCGCTGGCGATGGCCAGCGGCACGCAGCCGAGAATGAAGGCGAAGGAGGTCATGAGGATCGGCCGCAGCCGCAGCCGCGCCCCGTCGAGGGTCGCTTCCATGAGCGGTCTCCCCTTTTTCGTATTCCAGCTTGGCGAATTCGACGATCAGGATGGCGTTCTTGGCCGCCAGGCCGATCAGCATGACCAGACCGATCTGGGCGTAGATGTTGTTCTCGAAACTCCGGAACAGCAGGCCGGCAAAGGCACCGGCCACGGCGACTGGGAGCGCCGAGGAGGACCGAGAACGGCAGGGACCAGCTTTCGTACTGGGCTGCCAGGATCAGGAAGACGCAGAGGAACGAGAAGGCGAAGATCAGCCATCGGCGAGAAATCCCCTTCTGGGCCTTCTTTTCCTGGAACGACATGCCGCTGTAGTCGTAGCCCATCTCCCGCGGCATGGTCTGGGCAAAGACCTCTTCCAGCGCCTTCATGGCCTGGGTCGAACTGAAGCCGGGGGCGGCAGTGGCGTTGATCTGGGCCGAGCGGTAGAGGTTGAAGCGCATGGTGAACTCCGGCCCGGTGATATTGCGGACGGAGGTCAGCGCCGAGAGGGGGACCGTCTTTCCCTCATTGTTGCGCACGTAGAACTGGCCGATATTCTCGATATTGGTCCGGTAGTCTCCTTCGGCCTGGATGTAGATCTGCCACTGGCGGCCGAATTTGTTGAAGTAGTTGATGAAACCGCTCCCCATGAAGCTCTGCAGGATCTTGTAGACGTCGGCGATGTGAACCCCCTGCTTCAGCACCTTGTCCCGGTCCACATCGACAAAGAGCTGCGGCACGGTGGGGAGGAAGGTGGTGGTGACGCTGGCCAGCTCAGGGCGTTTTCCTGGCCTCTTCGATGAACTTCTTCGTGTTGGCGGCCAGGAAGTCGATATCCTTGCCGGCCCGGTCCTGCAGGATGAAGGTGGCCCCGCCGGAGGTGCCGACCCCCATGATGGCCGGCGGCGGGAAGGCGAAGCCGATGGCGCCGGGGATAGCCGGCCATTTTCTGAGAGATCCTTCTTGATCGCCTCGTACTGCTCTTCCGGTTTCTTGCGCTCTGGCCCACTCCTCCAGGGAGATGAAGAAGAAGGCGCTGTAGGTGTTCTGCACCTGGCTCAGCATGCTGTAGCCGATGATCGAGGAGCAGTACTTGACCCCGGGGGTCTTCATGATGATCTCTTCGGCCTGACTGGCCACCTCACTGGTCCGCTGCAGCGAAGCGGCGTTGGGCAGCTGGATGCCGGCGAAGATAAAGCCCTGGTCCTCGTCGGGAAGGAAGCCGGTGGGAACGTTCTTGCCCACAAATCCCGGCCAGGACTGTCACGCCGACCAGCAGGAGCAGACTGGTCTTGCTCTTGCGGATGGCAGCGCCGCAGACGCCAACGTAGCCGTCGGTGGCCCGGCCGAAGACCCGGTTGAACCAGTCGTAGAACTTCTGCAGCGGGCCGGTTCCCCTGACCTTCGGCTTGAGCAGCAGGGCGCAGAGGGCCGGAGAAAGGGAGAGGGCATTGAAGGCCGAGATGATGACCGAGACGGCGATGGTCACGGCGAACTGCTGGTAGAGCTGGCCGGTAATGCCGGGGATGAAGGCCGTCGGCACGAAGACCGCCGCCAGGATGATGGCGATGGCGATGACCGGTCCGGAGACCTCCTCCATGGCCTTGAAGGCCGCATCCTTGGGTGACAATCCCTTGTTCGATATGGTGCTCCACCGCCTCGACCACGACAATGGCGTCATCGACGACCAGGCCGATGGCAAGGACCAGCCCGAAGAGGGAGAGGGTGTTGATGGAGAAGCCGAGCAGCGGGAAGAGGGCGAAGGTTCCCACCAGCGACACCGGCACCGCCAGGAGCGGGATCAGGGTGGCCCGCCACCCCTGGAGGAAGATGAAGACCACCAGGATGACCAGGACCAGCGCCTCGAAGAAGGTCTGCTTGATCTCTTTCATCCCCTCGGTGACCGCCAGGGTGGTGTCCAGCGCCACCGTGTAGTCCAGGTCGGGCGGGAAGCTCTTCTTCAGCTCCTCCATCAGCTTCTTGGCGCCGTTGGCCGCATCCAGGGCGTTGGTCCCCGGCATCTGGTAGAGGGCGATCAGGGCGCAGGGCTTGCCGTTGAGCCGCGCCTTCCATGTTGTAGTTCTGCGCCCCCAGTTCGATGCGGGCCACGTCCTTGACCCGGACGATGGAACCGTCCGGATTGGCCCGCAGCACGATGTTGCCGAACTCTTCCTCGCTCTGGAGACGTCCCTGGGCGCGAACCGTGTAGGTGAATTCCTGCCCTTCGGCACCGGCTGGCTCCCGACCTGTCCGGCCGGGTTGACGGTGTTCTGGGCCTTGACGGCGTTCATGATCTCCGGGATGGTGATGTTGAGCTTGGCCAGCTGGTCCGGCCGGACCCAGATCCGCATGGCGTACTGGCCGCCACCGAAGACCGAGACGCTGGCGATCCCCTTGATGCGGGTCATCTGGTCGTTGATGTTGATGTAGGAGTAGTTGGCCAGGAAGATGTTGTCGTAGGTGCCATTGGGGGAGTAGAGGGCGAACATGAGCAACGGGGCCGAGGTGGACTTCGCCACGGTGACCCCGTAGTTGATGACATCGGGCGGCAGTTGCGATGCCGCCTGACTTCTCGCGCATCTGGGCGAGAATCTGGTCGGTGTTGGCGTCGGTCCCCAGTTCGAAGTAGTTGTAGAGGGTCATGGAACCGTCGTTGGCGTTGATGGAGTACATGTAGTCCAGGTTGTCGACGCCGGACATCTGCTGCTCGATGGGGGTGGCCACCGACTGCTCCACGGTAAGGGCGTCGGCGCCGGTGTAGATGGCGTTCACCTGGATGGCCGGCGGGACGATGTTGGGAAACTGGGCAATGGGAAGTCCCGACATGGCCACAGCGCCGAGGATGACCATGAAGATCGAGATCACCATGGCCACAATAGGGCGATTAATGAAGAATTTTGACATGGCTGGCTACCTCTTCTCGGCGTGCCGCGCTGGTTTCGCTTCAGGCTTGGCCGCTGCCTTCGGCTGGCGGCGTACCGGGGTGAACGGCTTGCGGGTTCACCACGATGTCCGGCTTGACTTTCTGGATCCCCTCGGCAATCACGCTTTCACCCGGTTTCAACCCCTCACTGATAATCCAGTCGGAGCCGATCCGCTGGCCGACCTTCACCAGGCGCATATCAACCTTGTTGTCGCTTCCCACCACCGCCACCAGGTATTTCCCTTGGATATCGCCCACCGCCCGCTGCGGAATCAGGAGCGCCCCTTTTTGACCGCCATCAACGCCCGGATCAGGCCGTAGCCGCCGGGGCGCAGCATATTTCCTGGATTGGGGAAGAGAGCGCCCACCTTGAGGGTGCCGGTGCTGGGATCGATCTGCCGGTCGGCCAGGGCGAGCTTGCCCTTGTGCGGGTAAGTGCTGCCGTCGGCCAGGATCAAGTTCGAGGGGGATGTTCTCCACATTCTGACTGCTGTCTCTTACCGCGAGATATTCCCGCTCGCTGACGTTGATGTATGCCTTGATCGGGTTGACAGTGGAAACAGAGGTCAGTTCCTCGGACATACTCGGACCGACCAGGTTGCCGAACTGGGTTTTGGCGATGCCGGCAATGCCGTCCACCGGCGAGGTGATTTTGGTGAATTCCAGGTTCAACTGGGCCTCTTCAACCGATGCCTGGGCGGCTTCGACGGAGGCCTTGGCGGACAGTTCTGCCCCGACGGCATCATCCAGATCCTTCTGGCTGACCGCATTCTTTGCCGCCAGAGGTCTGATCCGAGCCAGGTTGGCTTTTGCGGTGTCGTAATAGCGCCTTCTTCTGGGAGAGCAGCGCCTTGGCCTGATCAAGGGCGACCTGAAAGGTGCGGGGATCAATCTCAAAAAGGACCTGGCCTTTTTTGACCAGCTCACCTTCGCGGTAATTCTGCTTGATCAGATAACCGGTGACCTGGGGGCGAATGACCGCGTTGATCGAACCGTCGAGGGCGCCGACCCACTCCGTGTAGATGGGAACATCCTTCTGGACAACCGCCACTACATCAACCACCGGTGGCGGCGGCGCAGATTTAACATCCTCTTTATGGCACCCGCCGACAGCCAGCAATGCCAACATGGCCAGCAGGACCGATACCGCTCCCACAGCTGTCCGGATACCCCTCGAAGGAAGAAAATTACATTCCTTGTTCCCCATATGTCCCCCTTAAACTAACATTACGCTTAAAATGTACGCGACAGCCATAAATATACTATAAATTCATACAGTTCAACAAAGAGTCACGCCGGCCGGTATGATCTCACCCTCTGATGGCAGATAAGATTTGAACAGTTCTGCTCCAGGCAGGTAGAGCTGCCGCCACAAGAGAACGAAAAAAAAGGCCCTGTTGAGAGTTTAGAAGAACTCTTCCGTCCATGGCGCGGCCTGCCCGCCATGAACGGAAGAGCGACGGGTTATGCATGAAAACATGTCCCCCTGAACTGCTCACCCGCTGAACAGTCGAGGGCCGAAAGACTTGACCAGAAGATCTATTTCTTCCACAGAACATCAATACGTTCACGCATAAGAGCGGCCCACGTTTTCATGGCCGCCTCCCCCTGTCCCGTCGTGCTGTAACTGGCCGTACTGTACTTATCACCCGCCTTTGTCCCTGCAAACAGCACCAGTTTTTTACCAGTGACGGAATCGACAAACATAATTTCAATGGAACAGGTGCCAACACCGATAGCCTGCCCTGTGGTCATCTGCTTGCCGGCTGAAATCAGCATGCCGATCGGAACAACCGAGGTCAGGGCGTTGGAAACAGGACTGCTGGCTTCAACGTTGGTCACGGCAGCCCGAACGCTGATAACGCCGGGGCCCGGCATGTCGGCCCGTTTCAATTTGGTGCCCTCGGGGACACTAGCCAGGACTTGATAAAAATAGTTGGTCAAGGTGTCGAGGTCTTGCCGGGAAAGCCCCGAGTCTTTGACCATCTTCTCGGCATTCCAGAGTTGCACGGGTTCGATGTACAAGGCTGTATAGTTCGTTGGATTGAATTCCGGACTCCTCCACACCAGATCACCTTTCAGTGCTGGATCCGCCTTGAGCAGGGCATAATCACTGCCTAAAAAATGATCGGCGGCGTTTTGCGGTGGGGTGCTTTGTCCCGCACAGGCAGACAAAAGGAAGCACACCAAAATGATGAGACGTTTCATAAAAACTCCTTTCAATGGTAGATGATGAGGCCTGCTATGAGGCATCGTATTCAGAAACACCCTTTTTGTTTTCGGGTCTGGCGCCCCGGAGCCAGGCTTGAGCCTCCATTTACTCACCCCAAAAAAGGACAGAGCTCATTTCCGATGCCGATTGGATGCGTACTTGTTACCATTAATGAAATGGTAGATCAAAGTGAAAAGTGACTCTGCATGAAACTCAGCATTTTCTTGGATCTGCTCCCCAAGGAAACGCAGGCGCCGTTGCGCGAGGATTTCAGGAAGTACGTGCTTTCCCGCGCCGCATTTTATGAAAAAATTCCAGAAAAAACCGCGGCATTGGCCGAACTGGCAAAAACAACAGAGTTGCAGCAACGTATTTGGACCAGGGCGCTGACGGCCAGCAGCGGGACGGAAAACAATTCCGCACGCATTCTGCTCATCCCGGCTTTAAACGAGATGATTGATATAGTGACCACCCGGACGGTGACCATTCATACGCACCCGCCTGCCCTCATTTTTCTGGCGTTGGCTTTCATTGCCCTAGCCTGTGCTGGCATGACAGTGTACAGGGCTGGAAAAGCTGGGGTTACGCTCCAAACTGTCATTGACGAAACTGGGAGTTCTATGTAGGAAGTCATTTGACTTTGACCTCTTTGTGATATTTGACCCCCAATGTGAATTTAACAACAGCCATTATGGAAAGAGTATTTTAGAAAATGTTCACATATATTTCACCAATTCAAGAATAGGATATTTTAGCATGATGCACCAGGCAGCGCTTCTACTGTTGCTCTGCATTGCAGCCTTGAGCCTCACCAGCTGCGCCACTTCGGTGGGGGTTGATCGAAACGACCCCCGGGAAACCTACGCCCAGATATCTGTCAGTGCCATCAGTGCCGACGACTACAGCCGATTTTCCCGTGATGTCCTTACTCGTTACAACTTGGTCCAGACATTTAACGAGGATCCCAAGCAGGTTCTCACCTTTCTTCATCACGAGGCGGAGAAAGATTACCGCAACGATTTGCTCTTTGCCCTGGCTGAACTCAATTATTTCATCGGCATGCGGTACCGGCCAGATGGAGTCAAACAGTCGCAGCCCCATTTCTTCGCCTCGGCTATCTATGCCTATTTCTATTTGTTGGGGAAAGAATGGCTTGAGCCAGCCAATCCTTTTGATCGACGATTCCGAATCGCCTGCGATCTGTATAACAGCAGCTTGGCTGAAGCCTTGGCTGATGCCGACGGCAATCTCCAGATTACGCCTGCCGAGGTGGTGCTACCGGTCGGTCGGTTTGCCTTTTCCGTTGATACCAAGAAATTTCATCAGGATATAGGCAACTTCGAGAAAATAGTCTCCACGGATCAATTCGGCGTCAGAGGCTTAAGCCGAAGGAACCGTGAATCAGGAGTGGGGGCGCCCATCATTGCGGTCGAAAAAAAGCTGGAGGGGGCGCCCTTGTTCCGGACCAGTCCGGGGACCCTCTTCTTACGGTTTAACTGCCAGTTGAAGGATATCGAGGCAGGCACCTGCACCGGCAAGTTGGAACTGTACTCTGCCTACAACCAAACCGAGATCGAGGTCGGCGACAAAAAAATTCCTCTGGAGCGCGACGTCACCGCGCAGCTTGCGTATACGCTCAATCAGCCGTATGTCCAGGGGCTGGGCTTTAACGAGTTTCTGCACGGGACAAGCTATATCAAAACCAGCATTTTCTATATGCAGCCTTATGAACCGGACAAGATTCCCCTCGTCCTCGTTCACGGCACTTTCAGCAGTCCCGTTGCCTGGGCGGAAATGGTCAACACTCTCCGCGCCGATCCCGTCATCAACCAGAGATACCAGATCTGGAATTTTTTTTATGATAGCGGCAAACGGATCGGTCTCTCTGCGCAAGAACTGAGAGAAGCCTTGAGCACCCAGGTGCATAAGCTTGATCCGGAGGGGACCAATGCCGCTTTGCACCGAATGGTCGTCATCGGCCACAGCCAGGGAGGGTTGCTCACCAAACTGACCGCCACTGACACGGGAGAGACCTTTATACGAATGGCTACCGGAAAATCGCTGGCGGATCTCAAGGTGTCGGATGAAGAACGAAGTCGTATCAAAAAAGAGGTGGTATTTACCCCGCTGCCCTTTGTCAAACGCGTGATTTTCATTTCGACTCCCCATCGGGGCAGCTATTTATCCAAGAACTGGGTCCGCACCCTTGTCCTTAAAATGATCAAACTCCCCCAAGGGGTGCTCCAGTCAACATCCAATCTGATGAAAGTTGTTGTGAACATGGGCATTCCTGATGCCCAGGCTCAGCAGTTCATCAGCACGACCAGCCTCGATACCATGTCGCCTGACAATCCAACGATCAAGACCTTGGCGGAAATCCCCCTTGGCCCTGGGATTAAAGGCCATTCCATCGTCGCCATTGACGGCAAAGAAAACCCGCCTGCAGGTGATGACGGCGTCGTCAAATACACCAGCGCTCACGTGGATTATGTGGAGTCCGAGTTTCTCGTGCGATCGGGTCACTCGAGTCAGGGGCAGCCTTTGGTGATCGAAGAAGTCCGCCGCATCCTCCTTGCCCATCTCAAGGAGAATCAGCAAGTTCCGGAAAAGGTGCATTGAAGTTGCAGGAGGTTGAACAGTAGCAGAATTGTGCCCAGCCGGCCAAGAAGCAACCCCCTGTTCCAAGTTCAATCAATCTGTCTTTTTTCTTCTCGGTGCACGTTGAGCCTCTATTGGGGTAACGCATTCCTCGCCCACGGCCAACAAATAACCTGCGGCGTAAATACCGGGAATATTGGTTTTCTGAAAACCGGTTGACGACAGGTTGGTTCCGTCCTTATCAATGCAGTTGAGCAGGATTTCGCCGGCCCCCAGTTGTCCACAAACTTGTGCCGGAGTAGCCCTGGATGGCAAACCCGGAGCCGGCGATGTCTTCGCCCCTGAGATCCGGCAAGGTTACGGCGAATTCACGGCCCCACTGGAGATTGGACCGAGAGATGGCCTGCACCGTCGGACCGGTCTGCCAGACGCTCAGCAGCCAGATCCTGTCAAAACCCTGTGCGGCAAGGCGATCCAATTTGGCGTCCGCAATATCGTCCCGGGTCGCACGCCTGCCGTGGGCGAGAGAGAGTTCCGTCAACCAGATACGGGTGTTGATCTGGTAAAGCAATGGAGAATTATCGGCCATATCCCCTCCTTGCTTCTTGGTTATTTTTTCTCTGAATTTTTTGAATAGGGGGCATAGCCCACCACAAAAAGGATTTAAAAGAGGATGCCGAACAACTTTTTTAGCAGTTCTTCCAATGGCATCATGGTCAGCATGAGCGGCAGAAACGGAACAAGGGTCGCGGCGGCGAGTTGGAGAATAGTATCCCTGGTCACCGGTACGATGCGCATGCTCCGGACCACCTCGTAACTGTTGCCCAGGTCGGCCAGGGATTGGATATCACCACTGCCCACCAGCGGTTCATCGCCAGGGGCACCGCCACGCAGCCATTTGGTGTCGAATTCGCGCACGTAACGCTCGGCCAGGGCACCGTACTCTCGCATTCCTGTGCGTTTCGCCTGGGCCAGCTGCGGCGCGAACACCAGAAGCGGGCCAAGCACAATGGCCAAGAGCAGCGTGACGAGGAGCAGAATCTCCATCTTGAAATTCGGCAGGGCCGCTCCAAGATGGAAAATACGGTTGGCGAGATTTCCGGCAAGCAAGGCGCCGTGGGCCATCAGTACCGGCATGAAGGCGTAGGCAGTGTTGGCCAGAAATCCAATGCCACCGAAACGGTCCGGATGGGTGGGGACCAGGCTCAACTCGATACGCGACACCTGCCAGAGAAAACGCATCCAGATGAACAGCCGAAAATACCAGCGCCCCAGCAAGAACTGGAAGATCGGGATGCTGGCGTAGACATACCACATACCGGCAACCGAGAATTTCATCCCATCGCCGGATGGCTGCGCGTACCAGGTGACTGTGTCGACAACCATCATGTAATGGCGCCAGATGAACAGGCTGCCGATCCCATACACAAAAACAATCAGCAACACTTCGGCGAGCACCGAATTGCGCAACCGCATTGCCGAGGCAATGGCGGCATCAAACTGCTCCATGGCCTCGACGGGAATCACATTTCGTTCCAGGAATTGCTGCACCAGGGGACGCATGCGCCGGTGCACCACCATCTCGGCAGCGATAAACAGGGGCACCACCACCAATAAACGGACATGTACCTCGACATCCCAGAGAAAGGGCATGGCCACCTTCCCTCCCAGCATCGTGCTTTCTAAAGCCGAGAGCGCCAGCAGCGGCAGCCAGCAAAAGAGCGAAATAAAGAGGATACGCTGGCGCAGCAGCAACAGGGCATCATCGGTCAGGTGGGTCCGTCGCAGGAGTTGGAAGAGTGGCCCGCCCAGGACGAGCGAAAAGTCCGGATGATCCCGGTGCAAGATATCACTGGGCCTTGTGGTGGTTTTCATGAGCAGCCCCTCGTCACTTTCTTCCCTCCTGTTCCCCCCCGTGAATTTATACTTATTATGGTCGATCAATAATCTGTATGGGAAGGCTCGGTATTAATACTTTGTACTCATATCTTGAGGTTTTCAATGCCAAATAAATATATATGAATTGAGTATTGAATATATCCAAAGTATGACAATGGCCACTTCACCAATGCCGCTCACAAGGCACCCCATCATTATTCCCATCCACCTTGACACCCGGACAGTTTTTCAAGAAGAATTTCGCCTCGTTGCATGGGGTTATTTGTGAACAGTGGGATCTGCGGTCGCATCGATACTGTCTACCCGACAACCAGTGCTGACTGGCTTGTGAGCTCAACGCATGATTCATGCTCAAGAAAAGCCTTCAATACCAGGCCGTGCACGAGCCCGGAATCGGGTAGCCATAACTGTCTCCTGTCGTCGCCTGGCAGCGCGCCGGTACCAGGACGAGGCTCAAAAGGAACAGCAGTGGCAAGGGATCAAGGGATTCATATTGTTGTCTTCATCCCCTGCATGAAAACATCCAAACTATCGGGTACAGCTTACTCTTTTTGGACATCCGGCGATGCGGTGCTGGGTTTTATTTATCCGGCTGAAACTGGGTTATCTTGCTTCCCTGGATGCCCAGGCCGGCCATTAATCCTTCTTGAGCGAAGATAAAGGCGTAAATGCCCGACTGGGCGGTGGTGGTGGTGAATGAGCGGGCAATGCCTTCGTCCACGACCACCACGCTCGGACCTACCCCAATCTCCCAGCCATCACTGTCTTTCAAGTACTGAAGGCTTTCATTGTCGAGAAAAAACAAAGCGTAGCTAAAGGATTGCGCCCCGGCCTGCAATCCGTAGGATGCGGCTATCGAGCGATAAAAGCCGGTTGTCTTGCCGCCAACGCGCAGCACACCTTCGCCGTACTGTCCGCCGATGATAAAACCACCCTTGATGATTTCGGGAAAGACCAAGATGCCCTTGGCGCGGGCGGCCATTTTTTTAGCTTCCGGCGTGGTCTGGTACAGCCTTTTCAAGGCGAGATTGGCATCGCTGTTGATTTGATAGGCGGTATCGGCCAGCGACATCCCCGGCAGGCACAGTAGCACAACAGCGAATGCCAGTCCCAAATAAGCGGCCACCGACCGTTTAGATTGCCGAACAATGCTATTATTCATGGTTAGTTGCATAAGGTGCTCCTTTTTCGAGAGGTTATTGTGAGTTTTTCCGAATCAGGTGACGTTCTCTGCGGAACCGGCGGCATGCACAAAATGGTGCCAACCCGGTCGAGCGACGAAAGGGCGTCGGGTGGTTCAACGTTTTTTGTCCTTGACCGAAATCTCAAGCGCTTCCAAATAGGTAATGACAATGGTGTCGCCGACCTTGACCTTGTCGAGATTGGCCGGATTTTGCACTTTGACGGTGGTCACCACGCCGTCCGCCATCTTCAAGGTCGCCATTTCTTTAGCCTTGTCAATGTTCATGATCGTGGCTGTGATCGTGGTCTCGTTGCCAACGATTACCCCCGGCTTGGAGCCTGGCTTGGCACGCCCGATAATCGTTTCGGTTTCGTTTCTGACCTCGCCGGGTTCCGCCATCCTGACTTCCAGGGCCTGGCCATAGGTGACTTCGACCCGATCGCCTTTGCGCAACTGCGGCAGATTGACCGCTTCCTTTCTCACATGGACGGTAAAAGGCCTGCCCTCCAGGCTCCGCAAGCTGACCATCCTGGTTTTGAGGTCCACGGCTTCAACAGTAGCCACTCCCGTCCTGACTTCGGCGCGTTCGACTTTGAGCTCGGAGCGCGGTTCATCCTTGGGGCTGCTTGGTTGTTCTGACTGAGCGCAGGCCATTAAGGTGACGGTGCAAAACATCATCGTTGCCAGGTTCAAGAATTTTTTCATGTTTTCCTCCTTTAGGTTGTTGGTGAAAGGCAGGTGCCTCTGGAATAATTATTTTCATGACGCGCTGGGCGGAATTGTTCGCACCGCGCCGGCATGAGGCCGTTCAGGTGCTGAAAGCGTTCAACGGCTGCAGCCGGACTTCTCGCAGGTTGGTGGTGCCAACCTGATAGTTTTTATTCATCAGTGCCACAGGGCATGGCGCGGTCGTTGTTGAATATTTTTGATACTGATGCCACCTGTCACTCAGGGGCCGACTGTGCCATTATAGCGGTGACCGCGACCGTGTTGACGATGTCGGTCAAGGTGCATCCGCGACTAAGGTCATTGACCGGTTTTCGGAGTCCTTGCAGAACCGGACCTATGGCCACTGCTCCGGCCGAGCGCTGCACGGCTTTGTAGAGGTTGTTGCCGGTGTTGAGGTCGGGAAAGATGAACACCGTGGCCCGCCCGGCCACTTCACTGTCGGGCATCTTGGTCTTGGCCACCTCGGCGTCGACCGCCGCATCGTATTGAATCGGGCCTTCGATTTTCAAATCGGGCCGGGCCTTTCGAACCATTTCGGTGGCCTGCCGCACCTTATCCACGTCTGCGCCGGTGCCCGAGGCGCCACTGGAATAGGAGCACATGGCCACCAACGGTTCGATTCCAAAACTGCGTGCGGTTTCAGCCGAACTGATGGCGATGTCGGCCAGTTGGGAGGCGTTTGGATCGGGATTGACGGCACAGTCGCCGTACACCAGCACCCGGTCCGCCAGACACATCAAAAATACGCTGGAAACCGTCGCGCAACCAGGCTTGGTTTTGATAATCTGGAGGCTGGGTCGGATGGTGTTGGCGGTAGAATGCACCGCGCCGGAGACCATCCCGTCGGCATACCCCTTGAAGACCATCATGGTGGCGAAATAGCTGGGATCGAGCATCGTGTCGCGGGCCATTTCCGCGCTGACGCCTTTTTCCTTGCGCAACTCGAAATAAGTCTCGCCGAATGCATCAAGCCACTGGCTCTGGATCGGATCAACAAACCGGGCACCGGTAAGGTCCAGGCCCAAGGTGGCAACCCTCCTGGCGATTTCGGTTGCATCTCCCAGGAGGGTGAGTTCGCAGACCTTGCGACGCAGCAGGATTTCAGTGGCTCTCAGAATGCGATCCTCCGTGCCTTCAGCCAGGACGATATGGCGCGGCATGGCCTTGGCGCGCTCGATCAGCTGGTATTGGAACATGATCGGTGTCATCTTTTCGGACTTGATCTGAAGGATCTGCTCCTCCAGGGCCTTTACATCGATATGAGATTCAAAAATTCCTAAGGCCAAGGCAATTTTTCTTTCATTGCCAGGAGTTATCACGGGACGCACCTCATGGACCTTCACAGCCGTGGCATAGGTGTCATCGGTCACGCTTAAGACGGGCAGGGATGGCTTGGGCAGTCGTGCCAGCAGCCCAAGGATCTGGGGAGGCGGTTCAATGCCGCCGGTGAGCACCAGCCCGGATACTGAAGGGCAGTTGGGGAAAAAAGGGGTCGCCAGGCAACCGATCTGGATATCGACGCGATCGCCAGGCGTAATCACCAGAGTACCCTCGGTGATATGTTCGAGAAAGAGCGGCAGCTGCATTGCCGCCACTTTGTAGTCGAGCGCCACCCGGTCCAATCCTTCCGGGTCGCCGTTCACCAGGCGGGCATCAAGAGCCCTGCAAATATCGCCAACCGTGGGCTTTTCCAGATGCTTGTCCGCAGGCAAAAGAAAAACCGGTTCGCCGCCTGCTTGGGAAGATGCAAACGCGGCGGCAACATTTTCCAGTTGTGCAGGCTCAATGCGATTGACGCAGGCAGCCAATACGGTGCAGTTGCGTTCTTCAAAACCGCTGCGGGCAACCCGCACGACATCCGGCAGGTTAGCCGGGGCCTTTCCTTGCCCATTGATGACGATCATCACTGGAGCACCCAGATTGCTCGCCACATCGGCATTAACGTCAAATTCCAGGGCGCTCGACACCCCAGAATAGTCGGTCCCCTCGCACAGCACAAATCGGCATTGACTTTCCAGCTTTTTGTATTTGCTGACAATGGTGTCGAGCAGTTCGGTGTACTGCCCCTTGGCAATCATTTCGCGCGCGCGGTCGTAGGTGCAACCGTAGGTGTCGGCATAGGGAAGGTTGGGGTTGTAGCGGCTCAAAATAAGCTGAATATCGTTGTCGGGTGGATCACTCGCGATGACCACCGGGCGAAAGAAGCCAACATTGCGGATGTGGCGGTTGAGCATTTCCATCACGCCGAGCACCAAGGTGATCTTGCCGCTGTCTGCTTCCATTGCCGTGATATAGAGGTTGTTAGCCATGGCGTTCTCCGTTTAATTGTCCATGCAATGCTTTGTATCAGCCAAAGATCAAGGCAGAGGGACTGAGCCGCTTGCCATGGCCAACATCACCTGCACCACGATTATTTTTAAAATCGTCCCTACGCCGGGAAAGATCATCGCGTAGCCGATATCGGGTTTGCCGGTCGGTGCCAGTTGACTGGCATAGGCGAGGATAGCCGGGTTGCCGGTCGCGCCGCTGGCGATGCCAAGCACGTCGTCGAAATTCATCCGCAATACATAATAACCGATCAGCAGCACGGTCAGGACAACGGTCAGCAGCACGACCATGCCGGCGAGCAGCATGTAGAGGCCGGAACCGCCGATGTTCTGGACGAACGGGGCACCGGAGGACAAACCGACTCCGGCGAGAAACAGGGTCAGGCCCAGGTTTCGCAAAATGAGATTGGCAACCACCGGCATCCGCCAGTTTAAAGGACCGAGGCGGCCGATATACCCCAGGAAAAGGGACACGATCAGCGGCCCACCGGCGGCTCCCAGCTTGACGCTACCGATGACCGGGACCGGGATAGGGATCAGTCCGATCAGGCCGCCGGCGACCAGTCCAAGGGCAAGGGAAACAAAACTGAATTCCGCTTCCGCCTTGATCGAATCGCCAAAAAAACGACTGACAATGGCGCGATGCGCCGATTCAACCAGGACACCGAGTTGATCGCCGTATTCAATCAGCATATCGGGCTTGGGCAGCAGATCGATATCACCGCGCCGCACCTGAACGATCTTGATGGATACGCCTTCGGGAAAGGGGAGAGCAGAGAGCCGCATGCCGATAAAGGCAGGCTTGGAAACGAAAGCACGCATGTAATCAAAATGGCGGCGGTCATCCCGTGCATCTCTCGCTGCTCCTGTATCCCCAGCCTTGAGCTGTGCCAGGACTTCGGGGAAACCGGCAACCGCGAGTTGATCGTCGGCCTGCAGCACCATCGTCGGTTCAGGGAGCATATTCATCCCGTTGCGCCGCACCATGAGGAGATCGACGCCTTCGGGCGCCAGGGCGACCAGTTCGGCGACCGTTTTGCCGGTGAGTCCCCGATCACCGACCCGGGCTTCGGCAACGACGAGACGACTCGGCGGTGGTACTTCGATCTTCGGCCGGAACAGCAATTTGGCCAGATAAAAACAGAGAATAGGACCAAAAACCCCGAACGGGTAGGCAATCGCATAGCCGACCGCCGGGTTTTTGCTGCCGGAAGCCTCCATTGCCGCCTGAAGCGTGGCGGTGCTGGTCAGCGAGCCGGCGAACATGCCGGCGACAAAGTCGGACCCGAAGCCAAAAAAACGGGCCATGGCGATTGCAACCGCGCAGCCCATGACCACGGCAAAAGCCGCCAGGAGGTTGGCTTTGATACCCAGCGGGCTCATCAACCCCCTGAAAAAATCCCGGCCGTATTGGATACCGATGCCATAGAGGAAGAGCACCAGGCCAACCGTTCCCAGCAAGCCAGGCGGTGCTGCTTTCGGGGCTATCGCACCCACACCGAGACCGACAAAGAGGACCGCGCCGATGCCGAGCGACAAACCGCCGATCTTGATCTGGCCAGCGGCATAGCCCAGGCCGATGACCAGGAATAACGCAATGAATGGTTGAGTATTAAGAAATGCCCCTATACTTTCCATCTGCCTCTCCTTGCCCTTGAAGTTAAATGTTTATCTCAATCTTGCTTGAGAGCTACTATTGCTTCGGTGATGAAGTAGAGATCGGCACTGCTAGTCCAAAGACGCCATCTCTATGAGCGAAAAAAGCCATTACATACAGCTGCACAATTTTGCGGCACTCTCCTGATACAGATCCTTACTTCCCCCCAAACCACCGTGCCAACCGTGTCGTCAGTGCTCTGGATAGTGCGTAAGGGGCGCAAATGAGGATAGGCCCAATCACCACGGCTGCACCTGGATGCACCGACCGGTAGATAATCAGCTGAAACACGATGTCCAGTATTATCCCCATTGTGAGCAGATTACTGATGGCGGCCACTCCGCTTTGCAGCAATTCTCTTCGGCGTCCAGCAGCGAAGAGCAGACCGAACAAGTAAGGAGGATTTCCAGCCTTGGCATCGGCCACGCCTCCGAGAATCCCCAGCAGGATGGCAACCATCGGCTGCAGGATGAAGCGAAAATGACCAGGTCCCGTGAACCGCTGCGGCAATTCTTCCAGGAACTGCCTTGAGAACAGATACACGCGCCCCGACTCGATGGTATCCATAATCGCAAACGGTATTGTAGCTGCGATCACAAGAAGTGCCAATACCGTGAAGATGGTCCTGTGTCGCATCGTCATGTCGTCCGCCTTAGAATCCTAGCCAGTATTTCCACCGTTCGGCTCAGACTTTTTCCTTTTTCAACTTGCTTCCAAGGCACCCTTCACGAACCCGGCCTGCTTGCCTTGCTCCAGGAATCCCTTGATTTGCTATAACTAGGAGATATCCTCATCTATCTCACGGGCAAAGGAGACTATAACCTCGTTACCAAAAACAGAACCATAAGAAAATAATCCCATACATACACCCAATGCCATCGACCGGCCAGATATCAATCTTTTCATAGCGCTACAGCCCCCCTTAAACTTGAATTTAAAATCAACACTGCTCCCCGCAAAAACGATTATTTTCTATTATTTTAGATGGCTCTGAAGGAAACTCAGCAGGATATATCGCTTTCAGGCCTCATTACGGCATCCGCAACTAAACGGGAAGATGACGTGAACTTTTTACTGCCATGCCTGCATGGATAGGATTTCACCACGTTTCTTGCTGAGTTTTATATAGAACCACTAAGTGAAAACTATCCAGAAAAACCGGAGAACCGGAGAACCGGAGAACCGGAGAACCGGAGAACCGGAGAACCGGAGAACCGATTATCGCCCCCCAAACAGCGACTTTACTAATTGATTTATTGATGAATGTACAATAAGAACAATCCATCTCTCTCAACGTGTTACTAGCAGATCCCAACACCTTCCATCTCGGCCATAAACACGAACAACAGCAAGAATACAGGCAACATGCGACAAGACCCAATGGACACAACGACCTCCTCCTCCTCGACGCTCAGATTTGACGTGGTCGCCGGCCTGACTGCGGCGGCGGTCGTCCTCCCCAAAGCCATGGCCTACGCGACTGTCGCCGGCCTGCCTGTTGCCGTCGGCCTCTACACCGCTTTTCTCCCCATGGTGATCTACGCCCTGCTCGGCACATCCCGCGTGCTCAGCGTCAGTTCCACCACTACCCTGGCCATCCTTGCCGGTGTCCAGCTCAGCCAGGTGGTTTCGGACGGTGATCCGGCACGATTAACGGTTGCCGCGGCGACGCTGACTGCCCTGGTAGGCCTGATTCTGATGCTGGCGGCACTGTTGCGTCTGGGTTTTGTCGCCAATTTCATTTCCACTCCTGTCCTCACCGGCTTTAAGGCCGGCATCGGCTGTGTTATCGTGCTCGATCAGGTGCCGAAACTCCTGGGGGTCCATATCACCAAGCAGGGATTCTTCCACGATCTGCTCAGCCTTGCCTCGCAAGTGCCCCATTCGTCCCTGATCACACTGGCGGTGGCCGTGGCAACGCTGGCGGTGCTGATCGGCATGGATCGTCTGTGGCCGCATTCTCCGGCACCGCTGGTCGCTGTGGGCGGCGGCATTGCCGTCTCGTGGCTTTTCAGCCTGCAAGCGCAAGGGGTTACGACCGTCGGCCTGATCCCCCGGGGACTCCCCTCATTGACCCTGCCGGACCTTGCCTTGATCGAACAGTTACTGCCGGGCGCCCTCGGTATCGCGCTCATGAGCTTCACGGAATCGATCGCGGCAGGACGTGCGTTTGCCGGCCCTGGAGAGCCGAAGATCAACGCCAATCGTGAGCTGATCGCCACCGGTGCGGCCAATCTGGGAGGCGCGCTCTTCGGTGCCATGCCGGCCGGCGGCGGCACTTCCCAGACTGCGGTGGTCCGGGCCGCCGGCGGGCGATCGCAGAAAGTATCCCTGGTCACCGCCGGAGTTGCCGCGGCGACCATGCTGCTGCTCGCGCCCCTATTGGGCCTGATGCCGCAGGCCACCCTGGCGGCTGTCGTCATTGTCTACTCGATCGGGTTGATCCAGCCGGCGGAATTCCGCGCCATCCTCAAGGTGCGGACGATGGAGTTCCGCTGGGCGATCATTGCTTGCCTCGGGGTGTTGGTTTTCGGTACCCTGAAAGGCATCGTCGTGGCGATCATCATGTCGCTGATCGGCCTGTCCAGCCAGACTGCACAACCCCGCGTCTCCGTCATTGGCCGCAAGCGCGGAGCCGATGTCTTGCGGCCGTTGTCGCCGGAACATCCGGACGACGAAACCTTTGGCGGCCTGCTGATTGTGCGGCCCGAGGGACGTATCTACTTCGTCAATGCCCCGTATGTTGGGGAACAGATCAACGCGCTGATTACCCAACACCAACCGCAGGTAGTGGCTCTGGATATGAGCCGGATACCGGATATCGAATTCTCGGCCCTGCAGATGCTCATGGAAGGCGAAACACGTTTTGCGGAGCGAGGCGTGAGCCTGTGGCTGGCGGCACTTAATCCCGGCGTACTCGAGGTCGTGCGGAAATCCGGGCTGGCCGAACGCCTTGGCCACGACCGCATGCTGTTCAACGCGCGCGCAGCGATCGAACGCTTTCAGACCATGCAAGCAGAGGTTGACGGCAAAGCGGAACGTTCCATCTCCTAATCAAGAATGTCTGCAGGGCTGATCTCTGTTGGAGCGACAATCGCAGACACACAAGAAATTCCGATCAATACTCCCCGCTTGGTGCCGCTCAAGGGGAAGTGTACTCCGGCTGCTCGGACCTCTTGCCGAAACCACCCACTTCCAGGAAACATGACCGCATGATCCGTCAAATACTGTCCTTCTGGACGGAAGAAAAAAGCCTGAGCGCTTTCCTTGCGCTTATCGTCATCCATATCTTTATTTTCGCCCCGCTAGCAACAGACGGTCAGCTTTTTCTAAGTATGATGAACGGGGTTGTGGTTTCCCTTTTCTTACTGGCCGGCCTGCTCACCATTACACAAGGCCGTCTGATTCGTTTGCTGGCCGCAAGTTTGGTCACAGCCTCCATAACGGTGCGCTGGCTGACGCTGCTTGCCCCCTCGCACCGGCTTCTGATCGCAGACAGTTTTCTCGCACTCTGTTATGCGGTATGCTTTACCGTTGTTGTACTTCGCATGGTATACACAAATGGTCCGGTGTCGGCGCATCGCGTGCGCGGTGCGATTGCAGCCTATTTATTGCTAGGATTCCTTTTTTCCGCCGCATATCGTTTGCTCAATTACATGGTTCCCGGCTCCTTTGTGCAGGCTCTCAATCAAACTCTTGTTCAGCAAGGGCAGGACCTCGCCGACGTCTTCATGTACTTCAGTCTCGTTACCCTCACCACTGTTGGCTTTGGTGATATAACCGCCGCGCATCCTGTTGCCAGATCACTGGTCACACTCGAAGCGGTTATCGGCACCTTGTATCCGGCCATTCTTATTGCACGGCTGGTGTCGCTGCAAATCGAGCAGGAGAAAAAATAGGTGAAAACCCCTGCACAGCTTGCATCGACCTGTCTGATCAGTACAACAAAATCTCCCCCTTGCTGAAATACTGGGCAATGACCGCCTTGAGTTCGTCGCGCAATCCCTGATCGTCGCGTCCCGCGCAGGAGCGGTAGAGTTCCGGGGCGATGACCGCAAAGGCATCGACAATCTTCGGGTCAAAATGGGTCCCGCGCCCCTGGCGCAGAATCGACATCGCCGCCTCGTAGGAGAGCGGCTCCTTATAGGGCCTTCGCGAGGTCAGGGCGTCGAAGACATCGCCCACGGCAAAGATCCGGGCCAGCAGCGGGATCGCCTCGCCGGCCAGGCCTCGCGGATAGCCGCTGCCGTCGAATTTTTCGTGATGTCCTTCGACAACCAGGGCCCCGTCGCTGAGCCAAGCCGAATCCCGGATGATATCCATGCCGTGGCGCACATGCTCCTTCATCAGGCTGAACTCTTCCTCGTCCAAGCCGCCGGCCTTAAGCAGAATATTATCGCGGATGCCGATCTTGCCGACATCGTGGAGAAAGGCGCCCTTGATCAAGGACTGGATTTCGTCGTTTGCCAGGTGCAGCGCCTCGGCCAGGCGCACGGCATAGAGCGTGACCCGGAAGTTATGGACGTCGGTGTCGCTGTCGCGTTTGGCAATGGCACTGGCCAGAAGCGAAAGGGTTTCGAGGTTGGCATCCAGCAGGTTGCGGGAAAAAGCGCCAACTTGCCCACCAGATGGAGGATGACCGGATACAGCAGGCCGCTGGTGGCGAGCACAATCAGCACCGTGAGAAGAACGGTGCGCCGCAGTTTGTTCTGCATACCGATCCGGGCAGCCTCGGAGGGGGCAAAAATCGCCTGGGCGTAGCCGATTTTTTGCTGCCGCTGGTCGAGCAGCGGCATGACCACATACACATGCATCCTGTTGCCAAGGGTGACGATCTCGGCCCTCTCACCAATCTCCGGGGCGGAACGGGGCTGCGAACTGACAAACCGCGCCACCTCGTCGGCCAGGTCGTATCCGGCGTCCCGGCGCTCCTCAATATCCGGATTGCCCGGAGTATAAAAGCAGACATAAACATAGGTGCCGCTTTCCCTCTTCAACCGGACGGCAATTCGTTCATCCAGGGCCTGACGAAAGGCTAACCGCTTCTCTGCCCCCGACTCCTTGATAATCCCAACGGTTCTCGAGACCAGCAACTGGATTTCAGTGCGGGTCTCCTCAACCACCAGGGCCCTGAGGTTCTGCCGCTCCACCATGTAGGCAACCCCGGCGGCCAACAGCCCAATGGCAAAGGCCATGAGGGCCAGCCGAATAGTGAGGGTGCGGTAAATAAATCGCTGCAAAGGGATGGACCTTGGTTGCGCAGTTTTATGCCCCGCCTTGCTGTTTCCCATCTCACACCCACGCATCACACATTGCCCCCTTAACCATCCAGTACAATCCCTGGTCCTCCTGATAACTTCCCAAGGTGATGGAATGGTTGCACCTGAAGTGCCTGTTACAGATTACATGAATCCAATGACGGCTTGCGTACACCTTCAAGCATCATCATTGTTACAACCATTTATTTTCGCTTGGAGCTCTGACCACTGGGACTCCGGACTGCGATATCCTCCGCATTCTCTCACGTATTGAATACGGGATACACGTTTGGTGTCGAGCTTTTCCCCGGAAGCGGCGCCAAATGCATGCGCGATCCTTTCCTTGTGGGCATAAAGCTGAAAGATACGCTTATTCCCAAAAACATCGCCCCGCTCCATGTACAATTCGAACAATGCCATATGTTTTGACTATGGTAAAGTTGGAACCAAATCACCGAAAAGACTTTTCAACTCAATCTGTTCGTGGCAAACTGCGTTCATGCGGCTCCCGGTAGCACTTCAATTTTCTTCATCTATTACAACATATTACCACTTTCCCTCATTTTTTCAGATCTCATTGTGAAGAATCCGGGCGACATTCAAAGTGGATTGGATAGGTTGGGCAAGTCATTAGTGCTGTTTCCACCAAAATCATTACTACCCTATAGTATTACGGGAAAACCTTAAAATAATCTCACTTGAACGAGGTGCGGAATGAGAAACAAAGTTGTTCGGTTTTTAACTTGCCTGCCTATTGTGGCTCTTCTGGTTGTGTATGGTTGCGCTCGAACTCCATCAAAGGCAATGAAGGATGGAAAAGTATCCCATCAGGAAACTTTCGTTGGCACCGGTCAGGATATTGACGCACAGAGTCCTGATGGTGACACCCCCCTTATTTTAGCACTGGATGAAGGTAACACCGAAATTGCCCGGAAACTTATCGACAAGGGAGCCAAGGTGGATATCCAGAACAAGAATGGCGATACGGCATTGATGTTTGCGGCGGCCAGAAGCAACATCGAAATTGCCCGTAAGCTCATCGGCAAAGGTGCCAAGATGGATATTCAGGATAAAAATGGTGATACAGCGTTGATCTTTGCCGCAGCCACCAAAGGTAGCACCGAAATCGCCAAAAAGCTCATCGACAAAGGTGCCGTTCTTGATATCCAGAACGCATCCGGCGACACAGCACTTATAGCGGCGGCTGCCAACGATAACTCTGATATTGCCCGAATGTTGATAAAAAAGGGAGCAAGGCTGGATAGTCAGACCAAGAATGGAAACACCGCGATTATGGTGGCAGCGATCAATGGCAACAAGGATATCGTTCGACTGTTAATTGACAAGGGAGCCAAACTGGACATTCGAAATAAGGATGGCGTGACTGCTTTAGACTGTGCGGTTAAAGCGAATAACCCTGAGATCGCTGAAATACTCCGTGCCGCGCTTGCGAAAGGCCGCTCTCCCCGATAGAAGCTGATCTTAAGCTCTCCCCTTGGGGGGTACTGGGACTTTGTCCATCTGGAAACCAGATGAGACTTATTTTTAGAAAAGAGTGTTGCAGAGAAGATAGAGGCCGACCTGCAAAAAATTGTGGTCTTCCGAAAGTTTTCAGGCAGCCGGTTCGGCATCCAAGCATTTGGCGGGAGAGAACAGCACACAATTGAGCCCTAACCATAAATCTTGTTGAAAAAATAAGAGGGTGCGGGTAATGAATAGACAATTGGAATGAAAGGAAAAGATACTCCGTTTTCTTTCGCCTCACATTTCCATCTGACCTGCCGCTCTTGCTGTTCCAAGCAGCCCTGTCGTCTGAGGAATCATAGCGTTACCACCGTTGATGCGGTCGTATTCTAAAAGTCATCCATTACAACAAAGGAGAACAACATGAAAACACAGAGTAATAAACTGGTAGCCCTCATTGGTTTTGCGTTGATCCTGACGCTTTCCATCCTGACCGGTCCCCAGATCTCGGCGGCCGCCACTGCCAAGGAAATCGATCGTGAAGCGAACAATGCCCTACAGAACCTCTACCAGTCCACTCCGATCGCAAAACAAATGGCTGGAATGGCCAAGGGAATCCTCGTGTTTCCCGAGGTGATCAAAGCAGGATTTATTCTTGGCGGGCAGTACGGTGAAGGGGCGCTCTTTGTCGGCGGCAAAACCACCGCTTATTACAATACTATAGCCGCATCGTGGGGATTGCAGGCTGGGGCGCAATCCTTTGGTTACGCCCTGTTTTTCCTCGATAATGAAAGCTTAAAGTATCTCAAGAAGAGCAAAGGTTGGGAACTTGGGGTTGGACCGACCATTGTAGTTATGGACAAAGGTGCTGCCAGCTCATTTTCCACCAGCACAGCCCAAAAAGGGATCTACGCCTTTTTCTTCGATCAACAGGGCCTGATGGCCGGACTCGGTATCCAGGGCAGCAAAATCACACAATTTACGCCTGCTAAGTAAGTTCACCAATAAACCGCAACAAGGGTGGTTATGCGCCCCTTGTTGCGGTATCTTTTTTACAGTCTCGAACACTATCCTCCGCGCCACCTGCTTCAAAAAACGCGCTCTTGCCGGGTATCTTTTTACCCTTGGCAAATGCGAACAACTCCATCATCGACCATCAGATCGTTGAAAAGGGTAACAGAGTCGGCCTTGGTCCACAAGCCGATATGGCCGTGCAGGGGCCTTTCCGCCTGGTAGGCAAAAGCATGCACATCGTTGATTCGGCAAGATGCCTGATTTTCTTGCACTACGACATGCAGCGTATGCCATTGGCCCCTGGTAATGGCAATGTTGACCCGTGCACGCTCCAGACGCTTGTTATTGACGAATTCGAAGAGCATGACGTTATCCTCAAGGGCGTTTATCCTGAACACGAAGTAGTTGCCGATATCCCGCAGGCCGAAAACCAGTCCTCCTGCCTGGTCAATAGTGCCTTGCACAGCTTTCACTGCAAGAGAAAGCCTGGCATTGCCGACAGCACCGCATTTGGCGATAGCCAAAGGGAAATAATAATAGGCGCCGATGGTGTCCAGAAACTCCTGATACGATCGGCCAAAGGTTTTGGTGATCATGCCGAATACCCCTGAGGAGAGTGAACTCATCCATGGCGAGCCGTCGGAGAGAATGCATGCTGTTCCGGCATCCTCAATCTGCCGCCAATGGCCAAGATGGGTATAGAATGACTTGAGCGGCGGCGTCCTTTTATGATTGAGCAGGTCATAATTGCCATGCATGAATTCAGCGGTCAGGCCATCAACATCCTCCTGGTTGGCGATGGCCATGTCGAGCAGCCGGCTGCTGGCCAGCAGTCGGCCGATCTGATCAAGCTGCTCCAACATCTCGGTGCGGGCAAAACGATTGAGCGAGGCTTCAAGCAAATCCCCCCGCAGGGTCACCGCACATCCCAACGCTCCGAGGACTTTTCCCAGAAATTGCAGGCGCAGGGTCTTGCCGAAAAAGGTGCCGGCTCCTCCCGAGAATTGCAGAGAGAGGTAGTTGTGATCCGGATCGTCGCCGCAGAAGGTATCAAGTGTGGCGAAGTGGTAGCCGAATTTCGCCGAGAAATTGAGATAGTCGGTGCCGATGAGCGCATAGCTGTCTCCTCCAGGCTCCGGGCCGAATTCCGAGGTTGCCGAAGCGGCCATGCGGGAAAGAAAACTGCTGCCATCAAATTGGACCGTCCCGCTCCAATTGATACCGGGATGGGTAAACCCACGCCAAAGTGCTTTGATAGGCTCGGATGTGAAATGTTCGGCGGTGACCGTGTTACAGGTGGTGAGTCCTGGTTTCAGGCCGCCGCCAAGATCGATGAGATGCAGGGTAAGCGGAATATGGGTTGAGAGCTTGACCGCGACGGACTGTTCTTCTGCCAGGGCTGAAAGGTTAAACATCTCGCGTATCGCCTGTTCATGCGCAAAACGGATGATATCATGAAGCGAGGAACAGTTATCCGGCTGAAAGGAGGGGTCATCGGGGTTGGTTAAATGAAGCGGTGAGAGGAGATCAAGCACCGAACGCATTTTCTGATGAACAGAGCTCTCCATAATACGCTTCTTTGCCGGTCCGACCGTTTGCTGGTCCTTCTCAATAATCCCTTGGTATATCGCAGGTTCTCCCTGCGCATACAAGGTGATCAAATGTCCCGATGCAAGCATCCTGGTGGCATCGGTGACGTTGACGGCCATCGGTACGCCAAACTCCCTGGCAACCGAGGCGAGATGACAGGTCGTACTGCCAACTTCGGCAATAAGACCGTTGATTCGCCCCATCACCTCCGCGTATCGAGGTGAAGCGGTCTTGGTCACCAGCACGGCGTGATCCGGTATGGATGTCAGGGGTTCTTGCCCGGATACGACATACACCGGCCCAGCAACAACGCCGTGGGAAGCACTGGTACCGGCTTTCATCAACAAAACGGCATCGCTGGGTTCTGGAAGCAACTCGTGGGCCTTGGATATAACCTGCAGGGGACGGCATTGGAGAATGAAGATCCTTCGGGAGTTGTCGATGACCCATTCAATATCCTGAGGACCGGCAAACAACTGCTCCAACAATACGCCGGCACTGGCAAGTTGTTTGGCTTCCTGTTCGCTCAGAGCGGCTTCCTGTGCTTCCAACCAAGGGACTTGGTGTTCTGCGGTCCCCTCTGTAACCGCGTCAAGGCGGAATTGTTTTGCCACAATCTCCTGACGTCTAAGGCTGCCCGTTGATCTGTCCACCATGAATGTATCGGCGGCAGCGGTGCCGCTGACAAGTTGCTCCCCCAGCCCCAATACCGCACTTATCTGCATCGTTTCCGCATCATTTCCTGATGGGTCCGCCGTATAAAGCACGCCACTGGCGGCGGCATCAATCATTGCAAGCCCGAGGACGCACATGGGGGTCTCGGTGATATCGATCCCGGCCATCTGCCGGTAGGCGATAGCCCGTGGCGAAAAAGAGCTTGCCACCACCTCTTTGTAGGCATCAACAAGTCGCTCCCTTGCAACATTCAAGACGGATCGATACTGACCGGCAAACGAGGCGTCGGAGTCTTCGCGCACCGCACTGCTGCGCATGGCAAGGCGGATATCGGGTCGGGTCTGCTGTTCGATGGCGTCGTAATGCGCATGCAACAGCGCAACAAGTTCATCGGGAACATGTGCGGCAAGAATGAGGTTTGTGAGACGGTGACTCACCTCTTCCAGCCGAGAATCGCCTGGGGATATGCCGGCCAACTCATCCAAAACCATCTGATCGATCCTGTTCGCCCGCAAAAACAGATCATAACCGGTAGCGGTCACCACGAATCCGGTGGGAATGTTTAAATCCGTCTGCTTGCCGATATGAGCAAGATTTGCCGCCTTGCCGCCCACACTGCCGGCAGCGGCTGAAGATATCTCTTTTAAAGGGATGACGAGAGCCAAGGGTTCTCTGGTAATAACTGGTTTTAAAATTGAGGTAATGCTGGCATTGACCTCGGCGGCTTTCAGGTTCAATGCGACAAAACGGTCATCAGCAAGGGCATTGAGCGAACGGACAAGATCGCGAACATACGCAAACAGGTTTTCATATTGGTAGCCGATATCGGCTGCGGTAAATGACTGTCCGCTATAATAGAGCATCTCCATTTCAGCCAACTGACGAAGAGCATTCCGGTTGTTGCGAAGAAATTCTCTGAAGTGCTGATATTTCTCCACATGCTTTCCAGATGTTTCCGACAGCAGCACACAACTGTCCCCCTGTGTGAAAAGCCTGAGCAATCCTTTCATAATTGATCTCCTCGTCCGGTAAGCAAGCAGGTCCTGCCTGATCCTCTAGAACGCACCTTAAATAAATCGCTTTTTCAGAGCCACTCTTTTATGCGCGCGACCAAATGGTAATAATTACGACACTGCCCTTGATTTTGTTATAAGTATAACATATATTCCGTTCACAATGAAAGATAAATGGATTCTCTTCTCATATTCAATCCCCGCCACTCATGCCAAAGCACGAATGCGCATCTGGCGAAGGATTTCGGCCAGTGGCGCAGTCCAGCTCAAAACTGGCCTGCAGATTCTTCCGAACCGTGATGACCTCCTGGAGAATATCACTTGGTTGATTGATGAGGTAAACGCTTTGGGCGGTGAGGCACTGGCTATTCAGTGCGCCCGGATCGAGGGGATGGAAGACGACCAGATTGAAAAACTCTTTCAGACTCAGATTGATCAGGAATTTCTCCAAATTCAGACCGAGGCGAGAGAGTTATTGGCAGAAACGTCTCGTCCAGTGAGCGATGAAAAGGTAAAGGAATTTTCTTCGGTTGTACGAAAGCTGCGCAAAAGATGTGAAGCACTCCAAAACCTGGATTTTTTTCCCTCTGGATCTGCAGCCAAAATCCTCACGATTCTCGATACTGTTTCTGAAAAGCTTCGCAGTAAAGACAATGCAAATGTCCCGGCAGTGCTCTTGGATCGTTCAGCATATCAAAACCGCCTCTGGGCAACTCGCGCCCATCCCTATATTGATCGGTTGAGCAGTGCATGGCTTATCAGCCGGTTTATCGATAACAAGGCGCAATTCCGCTTCCTGCAACCAGGGGAAAAAGCTGAAATTGAACAAGGAGAAGTCGCCTTTGATGTCAAGGGCGGTGAATTCACGCACCAAGGCGAACTGATCACTTTCGAAGTTATGTCCAGGCGATTTGGGCTCCTTACTCCCGCTGTCCTCAAGATAAGTGAACTCGTCCGGTTTATCGATATCCAGGAGGGCACAACGCTACCTGATGATGCAGGTCTCCTGAAAAATTTACTCGATGGCCTGATTGCCCTCTCATCCAGTGACCATGAGTTGCTGGAACGCGCTTTGCTCGTTTTTGATGCGCTCCATGCAGGATATTCCTACAAAAAATAGTTGGTGAGAAACCATGAATGCTGCAACCCTGATAACTGAAAAAGCACAAGCCGGCACAGGCTTGTTCCGCACGCTTTGTTCCATTGGTTTTCTGGCCCGTTTTTCTTATGCCCTGGCGCGGAATCCCGTGCTTCCCCTTTTCGCCGCCTCACTGGGGGCCGGGCCGGAAGGAATAGGCTTGGCAGTTGGTATTTCGACCGTCACCGGCATCCTCTTCAAAATGCCCTCCGGAGCCATTTCCGACATCATCGGTCGCCGAAGGACCATGCTGGCGGGACTTGTCATCTTCGGTTTGATGCCCTTTGCCTACTTGTTTATCAGTCAGTATTCGGCGCTGGTAGTCGTTCGATTTTTCCATGGCTTGGCCACAGCCATCTACGGCCCTGTCGCCATGGCCGTTGTGGCCGATGTCGCCGGGAACCGGAAGGGTGAGCTGCTGAGTTGGTTTTCATCGGTCTGTATCGCTGGAACCCTGCTGGGTGCCCCCATCGGTGGTTATGTCCTTTTCCTGCTTGGCGGCAAAGGCACCACCACCCTTGGGGACTATCGCATGGTTTTCCTGCTCAGTGCGGTCACCGGAGTGGCGGCTCTCATCCTTGGCCTCTTTACTCTGCGTAACGGCGATAAACCGGCGGCAGGAAAGGGTTTGGCGGAGCGGTTTCATCTCTTCGCCCGTGGTATCCGAGAGGTTGTGGCCGACAGGCGAGTCCTGATGACATCGGCGATGGAAGGTATTCAAAACATCAGTATGGGCGCGCTGGAGGCTTTTCTTCCGGTTTATGCGGTCACCGTGGCTGGACTCAATGTCTTTGAGGCCGGCCTGCTCTGGGCGGTGCAGATCGTCGTCACCTTTATTGCCAAACCGCTGATGGGAAAGGTTTCCGACCGCTGGGGCAGGCGGCCCCTGATCGTGGCCGGCATGTTTCTCTGTGCCGCGCCCATGGCCGTTATTCCCCAGTTAACCGGCTTCATTCCCCTGATGATTGCCGGGATGTTTTTTGGCCTGGGCGAGGCCTTTGTTACCTCGTCATCCGCCGCCCTAGTCGCCGACTATTGCCAGGCCAGACATTATGGCGCGGCCATGGGAACCTTCGGTACTATTTTTGATGTCGGCCATGCAGCAGGCCCTATAGTCACCGGTCTTTTAGTGGCGTCCCTCGGGTACAGTTGGGCCTTTATCATCGTTGCCGCAGTGCTGGTGGCATCGGTCCCGATGTTTCTTGTCACGGTTCGGGAAGAACCGGAAACGGGAAATGTGTAACGCAACCTTATAACGCATCAAATACTTCCAAGAGGAGCTGAACCATGCCTGACTTAGCCATTCACATTCAATCAAGTGTCAACCGTACCGGCAAAGAATACCGTGAAGTTCATGAGTGGATCGACAATCCACCCACCAAGTATGAACGGCACGATTTCTCCAAGGTCCTGGAAAACGCCAAGATGTTCACTGAACAATATGGTGAAGAAGCGGCCCAGGAATATGTTCTGCATCTGGTTGAGGATATGCACTGCCGCTTTAACAAGGTGCTGGGAGAACATCAGAAGCTGCACGCCGATTGCCTCAAGTATTTCGGTGCGTAAGGCCATGCCAGTGAACAGGCGGCATTGACAATGCCGTCAATTTATCCGGGCTTATTTGAACTGCAACAATACCATATCAAGGAGAAAGAACATGCCTCCCTATGCAAAACATCTCGAAACAAGCGCACAAAGAACCGGAAAAGATTATCAGGAATTGCATGACTGGCTGGATAATCATCCTGATGACAAAGCTGCCCGACATGATCTCGGAACCCTCACTGAAAACAGGGAATATGTTCGTTCCACCTGGGGAGAGGAAGCAGTCACCGAGTTTTTGCTCCATGTCGCTGAAGACCTCCTCATGAAGGATATTGCCACTCTTGCCAAGGCTGGATGCCCGGAAGAGGCTGTGCAGCACAGTCTTGAAGTGGCGAGAAAAGCCCTTGAAATTGCCTCACGGGTAAAGATTCCCGTGGACAAGAGACTCATCGCCAGAGGCGCCATCTTTCATGATCTCGGCAAGTCCAAAACCTATGGCATGGAGCATGGCGAGATCGGCGCAAAAATGGCGGAAGAGTTGGGTCTTGAAGAGGAGATCCGGCAAATCATCCTCAAGCATATTCGCGGCGGCCTGACCGAGGCGGAGGCGAAAGAGCTTGGCCTCCCTATCCGGGACTATACCTTAAAGACGCCTGAAGAGAAGATCGTCATCTATGCTGATCGGATGGTGGACATCTACATGGACGGTATCGTGCCGGATACCAACGAGAAAAAAGCAGAAGAACAGTTCGTTGAGATTCTACGGACTTATCCAAAATACGGAAAGAATCCGGTCACGATGCAGCGGTATCTCGCACTGCACGAAGAAATTCACGGCTGGATGGTATAACCAAATGTGGCTCCGACAAGACTTGCCTTGCCGGAGCCACCAATAGCGAGCAACATGAACGCGCACAAATCGGACACAAAACTCCTCTTTGCAGCCCGGATCACAAGGCTGTTTGCTTACGGATTTGTCTCCGTCATCCTAGTCCTCTTTCTTGCGGAAACGGGCTTGAGCGGTTCCGGCATAGGGGCAATGCTGACCTTAACCCTTGCTGGAGATATCCTGGTTTCGCTCTGGATCACCATGATCGCAGATCGTATGGGCCGGAAGAAGATGCTGCTTCTTGGTTCATTGCTCATGGTCATGGCGGGGCTGGTCTTTCTCGTCACCAGCAACCCGATCTGGTTAACGTCTGCTGCCATCATCGGCATCATCAGCCCCAGCGGCAACGAGATTGGCCCCTTTTTATCGATTGAGCAGGCCGCTCTTTCCCAATTGGTTCCCGATAAGCGGCGCACAACCGTGTTTGGCTGGTATAACCTCGTCGGTTCGTTTGCAACTGCCGCAGGAGCTCTTGCCGGTGGATGGTTGGCACAATTACTTCAGGAATCTGGCTTGAGTGCATTGGAATCCTATCGATATATCATGGCCGGATATGCAGGTTGTGGTGTTGTCCTCCTGCTTGCTGTTTTCGCATGCTGTCGAAAGATTCTGAAGTGTATCCAATCGCAGAGATTCAGCAGTCAGGAGCAACCCGGTCTTACCTCGGGTTGCATCAATCCAGGAAGGTGGTGTTCAAGCTGAGTTCGCTGTTTGCATTGGATGCTTTTGCAGGAGGGTTTGTTGTTCAGAGCATGATTGCCTGGTGGTTCCATGCTCGGTACGGAATGGACGAGGGAGCCTTGGGAAGCCTTTTCTTTGGCGCGAACCTATTGGCTGGCGTTTCTGCGCTTCTGGCCACGCGCATTGCTGCACGCATTGGGCTGGTAAATACCATGGTGTTTACCCATATTCCTTCTAATATCCTGCTCTGCCTGGTGCCGTTGATGCCAAATCTCTGGTCGGCTATAACGGTGCTGTTGCTCCGATTCAGTATTTCCCAGATGGATGTCCCCACCAGGCAGTCTTATACCATGGCTGTGGTCAATCCTGATGAAAGAACTGCGGCCTCCGGTGTGACCAATGTTGCCAGATCGGTGGGAGCAGCAGCTTCCCCGGTCCTCGGCGGGCTCCTCATGGCTGACCCCCTACTTTTCAGTGCGTCTTTCCTGATCGCTGGGGGACTTAAAATTGTTTACGACCTGTGCCTTTATAGGATGTTTCAAAAAATACGCCCACCCGAAGAAAAAGCTCATTGTTGATGCCAACGGTCCCGTGAGCTCACGAGAATCCGGCAGCACCTTTTCAAGGCTACTATTAACGTCGGATTAATACCTGTCTCAATCTGGTTTTTTGGATAGCCGGTTGCTCGACATGGCCTTGAAGACGCCCGAGCAGGTCATGGCACTCACTGAATCCTTCTTCCAAGGCAAGTATGATTTTCTTGAACCCGAACGCCCGGATGCGCCAGCCAATTTCTACCAGATCACCGGCGATTGGAAAAATAATGATTCGGAGCTGGAACCAGGAATTCTCCAGGATGGTTCACATTTTGTCTCTTCGATCTCCATCGGCGTGACCCAGGCCATGGCCCGCTTCATGGGCAAACGCTATCAGGAGTTCCTCGACAACATCGAGGCCTATTACTATTTCCCTCTGATCATCGCCAAGGAAAGCGGCATGGCTGATGGCTCTGCCCAAGTATGGGTCAAGCCCATGGCCGGAACTATTGATCAGGCCGGAGGTTTGGCTTTTGCAATCAGAGACTGGGCTAATTATTTTGTCTTTCGGGTCAATGCATTGGAAGACAATGCCGTCTTGTTCGAGTTCAAGAATGGTAAACGTGTAGAACGCGGGAGCATTGAGATCCCTGTTTCCCTTGGGCAGTGGCATCATTTGCGTGTGGAAACGGAAGGACAGCAGATAAAAGCGTTTATTAACGACCAACAGGTCATGGAATATGAGGCTGAACGCAGCTTGAGTGGATATCTCGGCCTGTGGACGAAGGCGGACTCTGTCACTCTCTTCAAAGAATTAGCCATGAAGGCCAAAGACGGGCAGACTCGTCTTATACACTAAAGAGGAACGCAAATGTCATATACAGAAGACATTCAACCACCGGAAACAGTTTCATTCAAGGAAGCTTTTGCTGTCTGGACGAAGATCGGATTTTTGAGTTTTGGTGGTCCAGCCGGTCAAATCGGCCTGATGCACAAGATGCTGGTGGACGACCGAAAATGGATCAGTAATGACCGTTTTCTCCATGCCTTGAATTATTGCAATCTTCTTCCCGGACCCGAGGCGCAACAGTTAGCCATTTATATCGGCTGGCTGCTCCACGGTACCAAGGGAGGTTTGGCCGCCGGGCTCCTGTTTGTCATCCCCGGCATGTTCACCGTCCTGGCGTTGACCATTCTCTATGCAGGATTCAATCAGGTTGCTGCGGTGCAGGCTTTTTTCTATGGGCTGAAACCGGCGGTGCTGGCCATCGTCGTTATGGCGGTTTTTCGCATTGCGAGCAAGTCCCTGAAAACCCCCTATCTTGTGGCTGTCGCCGTGCTTTCCTTCATCGCTATGTTTTTCTATCAGGTTCCTTTTCCGTTGGTCATTTTCGGTTCCGGTATCCTTGGCTATCTGGGCTTGAGCGTTTGTCCCCATTACCTGGGCGAGGCCTGCCCCAAATGGATTCACGGCGGCAAAACACTGGGGAGTTCTTCAGGCGAGAAGGATGGACTTATCGACATCCTCTTGGCCTCTGATACGGACGGGAAATTTGCCCCGACCTTAATGAGGAGCTTGAAGGTGCTGATGGTCTGGGGCGGGATTTGGCTGGGTCCGGTCCTCTTATTGCTCCTCATGCTGGGTCCGGATCATGTGTATTCGCAAAATCGCGCTCTATTTCAGCAAACTGGCCACCGTCACCTTTGGCGGGGCCTATGCGGTCCTGGCCTATATGGCGCAGGAGGCGGTTGCCAACTATGGCTGGCTCAAGCCGGGGGAGATGCTTGATGGCCTGGCGCTTGCCGAAACGACCCCAGGGCCATTGATTCAGGTGGTGCAGTTTGTCGGCTTTCTCGGGGCCTTCCGGTCTCCTGGAATCCTCAATCCCTATGTGGCCGGTATCTTCGGGGCATTCCTGACCGTCTGGGTGACCTTTGCACCCTGTTTTCTCTGGATCTTTCTCGGCGCACCGTATGTTGAGAAACTCCGCAATAATAAAGTGATGAACGGAGCGCTCTCGGGAATCACCGCAGCGGTGGTCGGCGTCGTGCTCAACCTCTCCATCTGGTTTGGCATCAATGCCATGTTTGGTCGTACCGGTGAGGTGCATCTGTTCGGTGCAACCATTCCAGTTCCCGATCTGGCAACCGCCGACTGGTTTGCTCTGATGCTAGCCGCACTCTCGTACCTTGCCATGAAATATTTAAAACTGGATATGATCCCTGTCCTTATTGGTTGCGCAGGGATAGGATTTCTTTGGAAAACATTCATGTAGGAGAACACCATGGAAAAGAGCATCACTGCTGCCGATTTGACTACATCTGCTTGCTTCCGGCAAGGAAATCACAGTCCTCGACGTCCGGCGAAAAGAAGATTACGAGACATCCCCCGCGATGATCGCTGGAGCGCAATGGAAAAACCCGGCCGAAATAGACCAGTGGATACAGACGATCCCGCAACAGCAGGAAGTCATCGTATACTGTGTTCGCGGCGGTTCGGTCAGCCAATCGGTGCAGAAACGACTGGCAGACAGCGGAATCTCGGTGAAATATGTTGCAGGAGGACTGGAGGATCTTGCCAAGGAGGATATCTTCTGAAAACGACTAAACCCCTTGGAATGTAAAGAACTTCAAGCGGTAAAATCCGTTCCCATGTCCCGCATCCAAGCCAAAGAATGCTCTGATGGGGATGACGGGGTTTCTGTCTGTCACCTTGCCTTTAACGCCGGAATGACAAACAGCAAAGATCTGTCGTCATTCCGGCCAGAGAAGTGTATGGGGCCTCATGGATCCAGATATTGGATTTCATCAAGGTGAGCGCGATGCTCTTTTCCCCCCACCCTGTAGCCATCCTTTCTTTTCAGGTTGCGAACTTTCGTCCTATTGGCCGCGATGCCCTCTGCTGCTCCATTCCCTAGCCTCACGCAGTACCTGATACAGATTTGTGGTACATATTTGCCCTTCTCCGCTAGGCTCAGAGGGAAAATACTTTCCAAGCATCATGTACCAATGGTACGTTCAAGGTGAACCTGTCGAGCCGCAAACGGAAAATTTATGCAGAATACGCCGATGAAATTATTTAAATTGTTCTCCCTTATCCTCCTCCTGCTTCTTCTCTGCAATGTAACAGTGGCTCTCGCTGGGCAATCCCAGCGCTATGACGTGGCATACATTTGGGATGCTGATATGCATCGTGTGCTTGAATATCGAGAAAAATTGAGACCGCCCCTTGGTCCGGCAACCGATAATCAACTCGACGCCGTCGTGCGCGGCAAGAATTTCGGAATCGTCCGCCACGTCAATACAACGTTTGAACAAGCCAAAGCTGCAGCCGAAAAGGACAATCTGAACCTGCAGCGAGCAGGTTTGCAACGCGCCCAGCCCACGGAAAAAACCGGCTATCATCCTCTCTATCATATCAGCTACTCTTCGGGACCAAGTCTTGCTGAGCTGAAAAAGATGTACTCACAAATCCAACATACCCTTGGCCAACCTGCAGGGGACAACCTGTACATCGAGAAAATCGATGCTCGCAATTTCACGGTCGTTTACCGGTGCTGGAAGAGCAGCGCCGAAGCGCTCATGATTGCCAAGCAGCACAGGATACGACTGCAAAAGAATAAAATCATGGCGTCCTTGATATCTGCCGGGGATCGACCGGTTGCCTATGGTCCATCCGACCTCCTTAGCCGAGCAAAACCACCATCCGGCCGGCAAAATGACCGTGTCGTTCCATCCTCGTCCACCCTTCAGGGCAATCAAAAAAAGACAGGTACGGAACTGAACCCGTTACAAGAACAATCCATTCCTGCCGGCACCCTTGCAGGAATAAACAGCAGAATGGAAGGCTTTCTCCGGGATCAACGAACAAAAGGCGGATTACGGCAAGATGAAAGGACGGCCTGGGTGGCCTATGATCTCACCAACAACACCTATGTGGTGAGCATGAACACATATCGGCCGTTTCAAGCGGCAAGCATGATCAAGCCCTTTGTTGCCCTGGCTTTTTTTCATCAAGTCGATAAGGGGAAATTGTCCTACACCCCTCAACACCGTCAGATGATGGAAGCCATGATCCAGCATAGCGACAACTCGGCGACCAATTGGTTTATCCGGCAGATTGGCGGCCCGGCAGCGTGCGAGGCCATTATAAGAAAAGAGTATCGTCATCTTTTCAGACAGGTCTCCATCAAAGAATACATTCCCCCTGGCGGACGCACCTATGTAAACAGTGCCCAACCTTCGGACTATATTCAGTTTCTCAAGGCTCTTTGGAACTCTCAATTACCCTACTCCAAAGAACTGCTTCGCGTGATGGCTCTGCCGGGTCGCGACCGGATATTGTGCGGCACAGAAGTGCCGAGTGGCACCTTGGTTTACAATAAAACTGGAACCACGGCCCATCTTTGCGGTGACATGGGGATTTTGGTACCGCTCGCCAAGGACGGCCGAAGGATTCCTTATGCAATAGTCGGGATTGTCGAACGTCCATCAACACCAGCAAATTATGAACAGTGGATGTTCGCCAGCGGCGGGGTTATCCGTAACTTTTCTTCATTCATCTATAAAGAAATGAAACAGAAATATAATCTCCTCTAAGAGCCGGGTGAAAACTGGTCCTCGTTTTCATGCATTTCTTTTGTTTCCCAAACAACCGGTTCACGGCATGGTCGCACGAACAGCCCCGAACTGAAAACCTGCCGGATTGCCACCGGATTCGACTTCCATTCTCAATGACCGAAAATCCCCTGCAGAGGGTTGCCTGAACCCTGCTTTTGCGCCGCTGGTGTCTGCTTGCTCTGCTCCTGCGGGGATTGTCCGAGGGCTGTTCGGCAGGGGTCACTATCAGCAGTGACCTTGTCGGCCAGTATTTCGCCAATCGCGGAAAGGCCGCCGGTGGCAATGCCTGCCCCAACCGAGGCGGCGGTTCGCAGGGTACTGGCCGCGTCGATACCAATCGAAGGTTTGGCCAACGTACCCCTCACCTTTACCTGTCCAACCAAAGACGAGGACAGCGAAAGTCCCAAGCCGCCTCGCGCCCGGGGTCTGATGTCGAGATCCAACTGCTCCGAGCGCAGATTGATGGTGCCGGAACCCACCACATCGACATTGCTGGTGCGCATTGCTATGCCCTTGTCGGCGGTGGCGATGCCATCACGCATGACAAAACGGACCGCAGCGCAACTCATATGGGTGGTGTCCTCGCTTTTCGCAAAAGGATTGAGTGCCCCGAGTACCTGTGACAAAAGATCACCGGTGGCAAATTCCATAGTCTTGTTCCGCAAGCGCCCTTCGCCTACACGTAAACTCGTTTCTCCCGAAGCGGAGGCCATCAGGGCGCGCACGGAATCACCGCTGCTTTTCAGTTGGACGTTCAGATCACTTTTGCCGCCGCTTATCGGGCCTTTACTGTCGAGTTTGCCCAGCTCGACCTGCTGGCCATTGAGCCGCAACGTGGCCACCGGTGTTTTACCGGCCGTATCCAGGCTGGCATCTCCTTCAATAACGCCGCCGGCCAATGCAAAGCGAAAAGATTTCACTGTCAGCCGGCCGGCGTTCAACTGCAGCAGAGCAGTGGCATCGGCAAATTGCCGGTCATCCAGATGCAACTTTCCTGCCTGCAAGGCCAGATCGGCATCCATGGATCGCAACGGGGCGAAAGGCAGAGGTTGATCTGAAAAAACGCGATCATGGCCAGCCTTGGCCTTGGCAGGTTGCGATTCCGGATTTTCTGAAGATGAGATTGCCGCCGATGGGGGCGTTAGCACCGGTTTGGTAAAATCAGCAAGATTCAGGGAGGCACTTTTTAATTTGCCCGACAGACGCAACCGCGGGGCGAGATGCGCGGTCAACTCGCCGCTTACATCGCTGCCGCCGACAAAGGACTTGAGTTCGGTTAACGTCCAGGTCTTATCACCGCCACGCAATTGCCCGGCAATTTTCACCGGTCCCTTGCCCGAAAATTCGGCACCTGCCAGTTGTGCCGCGGCTGACGGATTGTCGCTCTCAAGGTTCACAATCATATCCACTGTAGCCGTTCCGGCCAGATCCTTGACTGCTCCCTTGGCATTGAACAACAGGAGATCGCGGTTACCCGCCTCGACAACCGCATCGGCAAGGTTGAGCTGCTTGCCGGCATCACTCAGGGTCGCTGAAACCTTGAAAGGCCCGAGACGTTGCGGTAGAGCGGATTGGATCATTCCAGCAAGACGAACCGCTTGGATTAGCTCATCACCCTGGGCTGCAACTTTGACCTTGATGCCGCTGAAAGCTGCTAAATCAGCAATATTTCCCTCGACGTTCAGGTTAACCCCGTCTATGTGCGCTATGAGATTGAGGTCATTCATTTTCCACGTTTTATCACTGCCACGCACTTGGCCGGTGAGTTTCACCGGGCCTTTACCCGCAAATTCGAATCCTGCGAGTTTTGCCGCGGCTGACGGATTAGCGCTCTCAAGGCTCATAACCATATCCACAGTAGCAGTTCCAGACAGGTCCTTAACCGTACCCTTGGCGTTGAGCAACAGGAGGTCACGGTTGCCCGCCTCGACAACCACATCACTCAGGTTGAGCTGTTGGCCGGCATCGCTCAGCGTTGCCGCAACCTTGAAGGGCCCGAACCTTTGCGGCAGATCAGGTTTGGTCATCCCGACAAGGCGAATCGCTTGCATCAGTTCGGCACCTTGAGCCGCGACATTTACCTTGACACCGCTGAAGGCTGCCAAATCGGCCACATTCCCCTCTGCGTTCAGGTTGATCCCGTCTATCTGCGCTTTGAGATTGAGCGGCCAGGGGGTACCACCGAGTACGGTGTCGGAACCGCCGACAGTGCCGCTGATGTCAATTTTGTGATCGTTTATTCTGGCGAGCAGATGTGTTGCCAGCAGCCCGGAGGCAGCACGACCCGGCTGCAGGGTGAATTCTTGAATTCCCATCGATTGACTTTTTTTGGTAGCGCGATCATACCACACCATCCGTCCATTGGTAATTTTCAGATCCTTTACCGTAAACAGGTAGGCCGCCTCTTCCCCCTTTGCCGCTGAGGGTGTTGGCCCACTCGCTGGTGGCTCGATTTTTTCCGTTGGGAGGCTGAAATCAAGATTCCCTGGCCCCTTAGGTTCGGTCTCAATCAGAATATCAGGTGAGGAAAGAATCAACCGGTTGACAACAATCTCCCGCTTCAACAGCGGCATCAGCGCGATGCCCATCTCGAAACGGTCAATTTTCATCATCTCGGGATGGGTCGAGCCGACCGGATTGGACAGGGTCACTCCCTGAGCGACCAAACTCGGCACCAGCCCTACCTGCAGTTCCAGGGGACCGGCAATGGTCAGGGTCCGGCCGGTGTTTTTCTTGACCTGGGTCGTCAATATTTCCTTGACCTGATCCAAGTTAACGAATTTGGCGGCCATAATCGCTCCCGCCGCCAGAAGGACCATCGTGGCCACAAAAACACCGCCAATTTTCACAAACGACTTGAATTGCATGATGTCATTCATCCCTGGAACAAGAAAGGCTCAGCACCTCTTGAATCGAAAACAGGTTCATTGCGAGACTGCGGGAACAGCTCTCTGCAGAGTCAATGAATACGTGTTGTTCCTCAATACTCGACACCAAAGCTGCTCACTCTGCACGTTATTTTTTATCCTCTTATCATTCATGGGTCGCAGGTGAAAGGCCCCTTTTGCCAAAGTCTTTGCCGTGGCAAACAAAAATGCCAGGACGGAAAAACCGTCCTGGCATAAACCAGCTCTCCGATGGGCATCAGAGGTCAACCAGGCGATGATGCCCCCGAAAGACGAAAAAACATCAATACACGCCCAGCAGGTTTAGGGCCAGCAGCACGAGGCCGACACAGGCGATCCGCTTAATGACCAGCGGGCTGACCCGTTTGGCGATCTGCGGCGCAATGTAGCCGCCCAAGATGGCTGCGGGAAACATAGCCAGGAAGAAATACAGATCAAAATTACCGAACTGATAATGGCGCACGGAACTGACCGTGGTGCTGAAAAAGATAGCCAGGAGCGAACTGCCAACCACCAGATACATGGGCAGACGCAAGGCCACGGTCATCAGCGGCACCATGAAGGGGCCACCACCGAAACCGAACATCGACGACATGATGGCGATAAAAAAACCGCCGATACAGCCGACGAACATGTTCACTTCAAATTCTTGTCCCCAAAAATCTACTTTCATAACGGAATCCTCCTCGAATGATCCTTAGTTTTTGCCTTTGCTCGATTCTTCAGCGCGTCTCTTGAACTCTTTGAGAATGGACTGCTCCTTCTTGTTTTTGGCCAGATACCCGGGCAATGTCTGCCAGAGCATAAGAGCCGCGAGGACAAGGAGAATCCAGCCGAAGGCGAACTTAAACTGATCCAGGGTGACCATCTCGGTCAGTTTAGGGCCGATAAATGCCCCAAGCAGCATGGAGCAGCCAATACCGCAACCAAGCTTCCAGCTGATGAATTTGATCTTCGAGTAGTTGATGATGCCGCTGCCCTGGGAGAAGAGCACCGTCGGGGTGACGGTACCGGCAACGATGGTATGCGGCAGAGCCGGAAACAGCGCAAGAAGAAGCGGATTCATGATAAAACCGCCGCCCGCGCCCATGAGCACGCCAAAGATGGCCACAAACAGGGAAAGGAAAAAGGGATAAAAGATATTGAGGCTGGTGCCGGCATTCTCCAAATACACCAGAGGAAAGGCGATCTTGTTGTCAAAGGTCACGGTCTCGCTCTTCAACTTCTTGTCGACATAGGCGACAATCTTGTACTGGCCGGGGGCAATACCGTCACGGATCTTGATGTCGGCGGAATAGGAACCATCGGGCTTGATGTCGATATCAGGGGCCACCACATTGCCAATGCTCTGGAAACGGGCCTTGACCAACTGCATGGAACGGCTTCGGTTCTGCTTCTCGTCCATGGCCGGGAGGAGATCACCTCGACTGCCGATGACACTGGCCATCAGGGTGGATTGATACCGCTCGATATTGATCTTGGCCGGAACGGTATAGGCAACATCCGCCCCCAGGTCTTTGAGCAGTTTGGAATAACTCCACTTTCTACCCAATTTCTTCTCCTCCTCAATGACCGGTTTAAGGGTGTTGGGGACGAAAATCTTGTAGTAGGCCGGCATTTCAGTGGTCATATAAAAAATATAAGGCCGCTTGCCGGTGTCCTTGTCGGGATCGGCGTCAAAACGGTTGGCGCGCACATCGTGCCCATCTGCCCAGACCTCGAGATACACCGGCTTACCGGCCACCGCCTGACCGCTGACTTTGATGGTGCCGCCGTTGTTGAGTTCTTTTTTATCGATAGTGATCGTCGGCGCAACCATTGCTGTCGGCTGACCCGCCGCCGGCTGGGCGTCGGATTCCGCACCGACCGCCGCATTGACGCCAAAAAGCATCACCATTGCCGCAATAAGCCATGGTACGATTCCTGTCCTTTTTTTCATGCTCAATCTCCTCTGATTGTATTCAGTTCGGTCCACTCAGTACCGTTTCCGGCATCAAGCGGCACTGTGTCCACGCTGTTGTCTTCTCCCACCGGATCAGACGGTCTCTGCAAAACTCCGTTGCCTTCGACCCGCCGGCAGAATGCCATCCCCCGTTTGCCGCACCTCCTTTACGCCGCTCAACGGCGCGTCCTATTGGTTTTGTGTAAATGACAGTATTTTACTCTCGCCGACATAGTCCCTGCTGGTAAACCCGGTCATGGCAGCCATCTTCCGAGTCAATTCACCGATCTGTTGCAGATTACGGACAATCACCGCCAACTCTTCGCTCACCTCGGGTTGCAGGTTTTCGTCGGCAAGCAGTTGGGCGGTCCCAAGGGCCGCAAAGAGCGGACTGTTGATCTCATGGGCCACGGTTCCAGCCAGTTCGACGATTGCCTGCAGCTTGCTGCTTTGGTTTTTCTCCTCCGCCAGCAGATGTTCGCTGGTGATGTCGCGGATAATTTCGATGACGTATTCGACGTTGCCGTGGGCATCGTAAATCGGTGAGGCCGTGCGCTCGAACCAACGCGATTGATCATCGGACCGGAACTCCTGGACAAAAGGCCGCATCTCCTTGCCATGGAGGATCTGATCGACCGGACAAACTCCGTCAGCGGCACGGCACAATTCGCCGTAATGGGTCCCCAGGACCTCGCTCTCTTTCTTGCCCACAGCCTCGAGATGGACCTGGTTGGCGAGCACCACCCGGCGGTCGCGATCAAGCACCAGCAACTGATGCTGCAGGCTGTTGAGAATGTTGGCGAGAAATCTCTCGTGCGCCCTGGCCTGTTCCACGAGAAGCTTGATCCGCCGATAGTTGCGTGCATTACGGATGGCAGTACCGCCGACCTCGGCCAGGGTGACCGCAAAACGGACCTCGGTGTCGGTGAACACCCGAGGGGCAGCGGTGAGGATGCGGAGAACGCCGATGACCTCACCATTCACCTTCACCGGCACAGCCAGCAGGGAAACAATGCCCTCAACCGCCATCTGCTGGTGGTATTCGAGGCGCTGATCGTGACTGATGTCATAAATGGCCACCGGTTCACCGCTCAGGACCATCTTGATGTTGCGTTCGTTTTCCACCTCACCGCGCTGCAGGTATTCGCTAGAAACACCATACGAGGCGGCCAGCTCCAAGTGACCAGATTCGGGATCGATTAACCGCAGGGTGCACCCTTTGGCGCCCATGGTCACGACCGCCCGCTCGGCGAGGGAGCCAAGGATGCCGTCCAGATCCAGAGTCGAATTAACCAGGGTTGAGATACCTTGAATTTCGCGGAGAAAGGTCAGCTGGGCCTCCATCTCCTTGAACATCCGTCCATGGGAAATAGCTATCCCCGCTTGCTCGGCCAAAGCCATGGCAAAGGAGATTTCCCCGGAAGAAAAACTGCGGGCGCTGCGGGTCAACAGACGCATGATGCCGATCAGTTCCCCCTGGGAGAGAATCGGCAGGGTGAGCACACTCTTGATGCCTTCGCGACTGGCGGCCTCGCGAAACGGCAGGAAAGGATCTTCGTCGACATGGGCACTGTAGACCGGATAACCGGAGCGGATCATGGCCAGGGTTTCTTCGGTGTCGATCACCTCGCGGGAGAGATATTCCAGAGAAACCCCGTGGGCGGCACCAAGAACAAAGGAACGGGTGGAACTGTCAAGCAGTCTGATGGTGCAGGCGTCGATGAGCAACAGTTCCGGCAGACTGCAAACGATGGTGTCCATTACCTCCTGATGGTCGAAAACCATGGAAGTCAGCCGGGTGATTTTCTGAAACACCCCAAGAAACTGTTGTTCACGGGACTGTGCGCTCTTCACGGTCATTCCTTCTGTTACCGTTTGTGTATCCACTGCCGCCATGGAGATCTTAGACCATCCTGTCACGACCTGGCTTTTGCCGCCAGAACCTTTTCCACCTTTTCTTCCAGCTCCATCCGGTCGATCGGTTTGACGCAGTACTCGTCAGCCCCCAGGCTGATGGCCTCACGGGCGGTCTCCACAGTCGGGTAGCCGGTGAGCATGATGGCGCGCATGGTCGGATTTTCTTCTTTCAAGATGGCCAGCACCTCGATGCCGCTCATTTTTTTCAGCTTGATGTCGAGAATCGCCAGATCGATGGGATGGTGACGGGCAAAGGCGATGGCCTCGTCCTCCTCGGTGAAGGTATGGACAACATGCCCCTTTTTCTTCAAAATCTTGCCGACAAGTATGGTTGCGTCAAGGACATCGTCCAAGGTGAGAATTTCAGCCATTCCTTCCTCCTGCACAGGTTGATGTATCGATTATTCTTTGATGGCTGCCGTTTCCGTGGCCACAGGCAGCACCAGCCGGAACAGCGTTCCCTGGACCAGGGTGTTGCCCGGACCGAAAACAGGGCTCTCTATTGCAATGGTGCCGCCGTGTTCCTGGATAATGCCATAGGAAACGGAGAGCCCCAGGCCAGTCCCTTTGCCCACCGGTTTGGTGGTGAAAAACGGATCAAAAATACGGGCCTTGATATGTTCAGGGATACCGTGCCCGGTGTCCTGGATCTCGACGATGACCTTGGCCGCTTGCGCATCCCAGCGGGTGCGGAGCAGTAGCCTTCCTTCTTCGACCTTTTCCATGGCATGATGGGCGTTATTGATCAGATTGACCAGCACCTGCCGTAATCTTTCCGGATCGCCGACGACCTGCGGGAGATCTTTTGCCAACTCAAGAACAACCTTGATGTGGCTGAGATTGAGGTTGTGCTCGGTGACAGCGACGGCATCGTCGAGAATCTCATTAAGATCGATCTGTTCCCGGGCACTACCCGACTGGCGGGAATATTTGAGCAGGTCGGCAACTATTTTGCGGCTGGCCTGGGTCTGACGCTCGATCACTTCGAGGTTCTGGTAGGTTTCCGAATCCTTATCGAAGTCATCCATCATTAACTGGGCATACCCGAGGATGATGCCGAGCGGCGTGTTGATTTCATGGGCGATGCCGGCCGCCATCTGGCCGACTGAGGCCATCTTTTCGCTGGAAACCAGTTGCTCCATCATGGTTTTCAATCGGGTCAGATCCTTGGCAATGCCCTCGGAACCGATCAACTGGCCTTGTTCGTCGTAGAGGGCGGTGGCTGAGATCAGGACATAGATGGTCGATCCGTCCTTCTTTTTAAACTCAATCTCAAGGTCACGGATATAGCCGTCAAGTTCCAGCATCTTGGCATAGACAGTCACATCACCCTCGTGGCGAAAGATATCGCGCAGAGCGAGCAATGAAGTTTCATACCGTGAATAGCCCAGCATTTCCGAACCCGAGGCGTTCATATCGAGGATAACGTGGTTACTGTCCGAAAAAAACACCATATCCTTGGAGGCGGTAAACAGATGACGGAATTTCTTTTCCGACTTGGACAATTCCGCGGTCCGCTCCTCGACCTTGTCCTCGAGACTGAGGTTCAATTCCCTGAGTTCAGTGGCGGCCTGGGTCAAGCGGACTTTTGACTGTTTCAGCTTGGCCGCTTCCTGTTCGATGGCCTCGTAGGCCTGCACGCCTTTGTGGTAGAAAATCATCACCGCCGCTACCGAAATCATAAACAGGGTGTTGAAACCACCGGAATAGGGGGCAATGGGCTGCCAGAGTTCTCCCCTGCCGGCAATGAAAAGGAATTCTTTGACAATGTGGCCAACGGCCCTGGAGATAGCAAAGGCGACAATGGCCAAGGTGACGTAGAAAAGGTAGCCCCAAAGGAAGTTGTCGGGCTTGAGACGGGTAAGACGAAAGGCGTACCAGAGGGAGAGAAAAGAAAAGAGGATATTGGCGGCTGAGCCGATGATGTCGACTAGGATGGTCGGCAACATGGGCAGGCCGTTCATTCGTTTTCCCCTGGAGTTGTTTGTGCCGCGGAATGATAAAAGGACCGCAACCCGAGAAACAGGCAAAATAGGGCCGGCACATAGATAAGATGATCCAGCTTGGCAATGAAATACAGGTACTTGTTGAGGGTAAAGGGGCTGAGCAACTGGGTTTGCAGGTAGCAGTCGGTTGGGAGCAGTGACTGCGGATCCAGATACACCCCGGCGAGGTGACCGATAAAGGCCAGCGTATTCCAGCAGGCCATCAAGAGGCAGAACATCTGGAGAAAACGCCACCCGCGGTCGGTGAAGGAAGTACGCCGGATATCCCAGAAGAAATACCCGAGCGCCACAATATAAAAGAGGTGCGCCATCTGATGCACATACAAACCCTCAGGCTCGCTGTGTACCTGAAGGGCCAGAGCCTCGCCGGGCAACATGATGCCGAAAAGGATCGGCATAAAAAGCCACATGATGTTGAATCTTCCCTTGCTCATCAACTCCTGTCCGAGATGCGGTTCACTGCGCAATTGCTCTTGGCATCGTAAAGCATATCGAATGCCAGAAGGTGAATGCAGATCGACAGTAAACGCTATCCAACTGGAAATAGGTATTTTTATTGGTCAATCAGGTTAGAAAAACAATTGAGAATCTGCCCAAAACCCGCCCTCAGACGCAACAAACATGTTGCAGGAGAAACAAAAAGATTGCACCGGCAGAGTTGATGAGGCGCTCCAGCAGTGCATAGAGGGGTTCTGCCGACTGTAAAAATGACCAAAAATTAACGGCTGTCGTCGTTTTTGTTGGTGAGGCTCTGTTCGACCCGGGGCTGGATGATCTCCAGCAGATCGGAATTTTCCAGATACGGGCAGGGTTTTTCATAAGGAAAGTTGCGACACTGCCTGGGCCGGGCCGCATGGATGGTGCAGCGCTTGCACATCCGGTCGCTTGCCAAGAGGACGCAAGAACCGTCCGCCCTGATTTTGAAGGTGTTTTTATTTTCCAGGTAGCGGCTGCGAACTTCACCGTCATTGATGCCGAAATACCGGGCCAGGCGGTTGATGTCTTCAGCATCGAGAGAAAGGCTGGCGCCAGGCAACCGGTAACAACAATAACCGGGGCAGTAGTTGCAATAGGTCTTATTGCGGGCCAGGACGTAATCTGCCGGTGGATTCTGCATCAGCGAAAACTCCTCGATTCGATATCGTAGCGTCGCAACAGGCGTTGAAAGGCCTGTCGCTCCATGCCGCAGGCGCGGGACGCGACGGTGACGTTGCCGCCTGCCGCTCTCAAGGCCCCGGCGAGATAGGCGGCATTAAACCGGTGCAACAGATTGTTTTTTGCTTCACGATAGGGCAGTTGGCTGAATGCCGCCGCCTCGAAGGTTGCCGCAATCGCTTCATCGCCCTGCGACCCCAAGATTTCTCTCGGCTCATCCCAGAGGTCTTCAGCCGCAATGACGGTACTCTCGCAGAGAAGAGCGGCTCGGTTGACGGCATTCTGCAACTCGCGAACATTGCCCTGCCAGGGATGCTCCATCAGAGATTGCAGGGCCTGGGTACTGAATTCGAGGTTCTCGCGACCGTGCTCCCTGCTATAGTGTTCCAGAAAATGCTGAGCTAGCAGGGGAATATCACCAGCCATGGCCGACAGATTCGGCATAGTGACGGACATGACATTGAGGCGGTAAAAGAGATCTTCACGGAACTCGCCCCGCCGGATCTTGGCCTCCAGATCCTGATTAGTGGAGGCAATCACCCGCACATCGACGCTGAAGGTCTTGTTCTGCCCCAGGGGCTGCACCTCTTTCTCCTGCAGAACGCGCAATAGCTTGGTCTGCACACTCACTGGGATGTCGGCAATTTCGTCGAGAAGGATGGTCGAGCCCTCGGCCTCGACAAACAATCCGGTCTTATCCCGGTCCGCGCCGGTAAAGGCTCCCTTGCGGTAGCCGAACAACTCGCTTTCCAGAATATGTTCGGGCAGTGCCGGACAGTTGACAGTGATCATAGTTCGGCTGGCCCGCGGCGACAAGGCATGCAGGGCCTTGGCCGCCAGTTCCTTGCCAGTGCCCGATTCACCGCGAATCAGCACGGTGACGCTGCTCTGTGCGATCCGGCGCAGCAGTTCCACAGTCTGGATCATTCGTCGCGAGCCGCCGATGAAACCGTGAAGATTGTTCTGATCGGAAAGTCTGTGCTGGAGTTGGACATTTTCCCGCAAAAGCCGGGTCCGTTCGATCGCCCGGCCGACGGTGCGGAGAATCCGCTCGTTGTCAAAGGGCTTCTCAATGAAATCGTAGGCCCCGTCCTTCAAGGCCTGTACCGCCATCTCAATTGTGCCGTAGCCGGTCATGAGAATGGTGGTCACGGCCGGATCAATCATGCCCATCTGTTGCAAAAATTCGAGACCATCCATGCCCGGCATTTTAATGTCGGTAAGGACAGCATCGGGCGGATCGGCCTGGACCTTTTCCAGAGCCTCCTCGGCTGAGGCGGCGGTCGCGACGAGGTATCCCCCTTTTTTGGTCAACATTTTGGCCAGAAAATGCAGCATGTCGCGCTCATCGTCAACGACCAGGATCTTGGGTTGGATTGTCTCGCTCATGCCGCTACTCTACTCGTTTTCGCCGGTCATTGCCTGAAAATAGAGCTGGACGAACTTGCCGGAGATAGTGTCGGCAGAAGAAAATCGCAGATCCTCTGCCGGTGGCATCCTGCCCGTCAGTGTTTGATAGGCTTGCCTGGAAAGGGCGGCTACAGCCTGGATAATTTCTTCTATCCGGGTCTTACCATATTCCCCACCCCAGGAACGGCAGCGCAGCGGCCGTTCGGCAAAAACCAGGCATTGCCCTTCTTCCAGTAAGGGACATTGGAGCGGTTCTTCGGAAAAACGGGCAGCCAGCGCATCAGTGGTCAAGCCTGGTTGCCGGTGATGCAGCTCTTTCAGAAGGCGGGCCAGGTCAAAGGCCCGCTCGATCACCGCCTGCCGCTGCTCCTGCTTGAGGTTCCTGTTGATCGCCTGACTGAGATGCATGCTTTCAATCAGCAAGAGATCAAAAGGGTACCGGCAGCATTCACTCTGATCGCGTCCACAGCAAGCCGCGCGCTCGGCATCACCAATCCCCGCGTCCAGACGGTCGATCAGTTGTTCATAGGCATGGAGCAGCGGCGAGACATCCAGGGCGGGCCGGTTGTCTATCTTGGGCGGCGCGGTTTGCAGCGGTCCCACCTGTTTGCCGTAATTTTTTAAAAAACTGCGCTGTTCATAGGTAGCGGGCTTGGCGTTCCTGCCCTTCATAGTCTTTTCCGCCAGCTTGAAATCAAAGCCCCGCCGCAACAGGTAAGCGGCGATAAAAGTGCCGGTGCGGCCATGTCCGAGGCGGCAGTGTACCAGTACTTTTTTGTCGAGGTAGATGCATTCGTCCATCCAGTCCAATGCTTTTTCCATGGCCTCGAGGTCAGGGGCGCATTCGTCGACCACCGGCAGGTAGTAGACCTCGAAACCGCTGCCCTCTTCGACTTGGTGGAGATCGCAGAACTCGCCGCAGAGGTTGACGATGGCGCGAATCCCCTGTTCGCGGATGAAATCCAGATCCTCGTAGGACATGGGAGCATGGCCGGTAGCCAGATGATCGGTGATCCAGTTCAGTTGGTACATGGGCTATTAAGGGCGAGAAATTGCGGGGCCGTCGAAGCGGCCGACCCCATGGAAAAACTGTTCGACCCGCTGTTCGATCTCTTCTGCACGCAGCACCATGTCCAGCAATTTGGTCATGCCTAGCAGGCGCCCTGTCTCGGTCAGCAGGGCGAGGAGTTCCGGAACCGGATAGCCGATTACCCGGGCGTCGAGCAGGTCGCCCCGGACACGAACCTCAAACCCCAAGCGACTGAGAATTCGCTGCAGGAGGTCAATCCGCATCGACCGGCCCTGATACTCACCGCCACCACCGGCAAAGCGCAGCTGACAGTAATTGGCCCGAATGTCATCGCCGCACAGGCAGTCGATCAGAGCAAAATGAAAACCAAAACGCATATTGAGGTTGAGATAGTCCGCGCCAACCACCGCATAGGAGGCAAAATCCTTGGACCCGCCAACAGCAATGCCACCGGAAAGGGCCATGTCGCCAAACCCTTTCCAATCAAAATGAAGGCGGCTTTGCCAGTCGATATCCGGATGGCTGAGTCCCTGCCAAAGAGCAAGAAAGGGCCCAGGACGGAGGGCCTCGACCTTTACCGTATCCTGGCTGCTGTCGGTAAAGGCTCCGCCGACATCAAGCAGAAAGATGTCAAGCGGCAGATCAGTGGCCAATTTGCGACAGCGGGAAGAGGTGCCGCCGGCGATATCACCCAAGCCGAACATGGTTTGCACCGCCTTCTCATGGGCATATCGGATGATGTCGTGCAGCGAACGGCAGGACTGTGGCCGAAAGCCCGGATCACTGGGATCAAGAAGGTGCAACGGAGTGATATGGTCGAGCAGGGTCCGGAGCTTGCGGGAATAGGCGGCATTTTGACTCTTTTCCCTCCCCCCTCGACGTCCAAGCAGCTCAGGAATCCTGCCGGCGTAGACCTTCCCCTCAGAGCCATCGACAGTCACCTCCAGCCCATGGGACAGCAGGGATAGCGCTTCGGAGGCCTCTACCAGAAGAACCACACCAAATTCCCGACAAACCGTGGCGAAATGGCCGGCGACGGAGCCCTGCTCGCAGATCACGGCCGCCAATTTCGGGATGTAGCGCACCAGGGAAGGAGCAATATGTCGGGTGACCAGGATCGTACCGTCGGCCAGAAGTTCCGTCTCTTCCTGCCCAAAGTGGTGAATTCGTCCGTGGGCGACCCCACCGGCAGCCCGTCTGGCCCCGGTCAATAGAGGCTGGGAATTGCCGGCAAGGGGCATCACGACCTCCTGTGGCGACAGATGACTTTCCAGCCGCAGCGGCCGCGATTGCAGGACATACAGCTTGTACTCCGCATCCAGCGCCCACTCTATATCCTGCGGACATTTGAAGAAATCTTCTAACTTCCTGGCGACAGCGGCAAGTTGCATGGCCTGTTCACGGCCGAGCGAGAGTTGCTGCTTGTCCGTTCTGTTGATTGGTTCCTCACAGACCTTCCCCCTGCGCAAGACCAATTGCCGTTGCTGCGAACCGGCGCTCATCAGGAGAGGCGTTTCGCTCTCCGGCGGAAACACAAAGACATCCGGTACGGTCTCACCGCCGACCAAGGGGAGGCCCAGACCATGAATGGAGTGTACCAGCAGTGCCCCGTCATCAATGGCGGCCGGGTCTCGGGTGTAGACAACGCCGCTGGCCTTGGCATCGACCAGAACCAGAACCAGCACCGCTATTGCCGCCTCCTCGTCGCCTACTCCGGCATGAATCCGGTACAACAAGGCCTGGGGCGAGTATTTAGAGGCCACCACCTCAAGGTAGGCCGCCAGCAGCCCTTGCCGATCAACCCCGAGGACCGAGTGATATTGACCGGCAAAGCTGTGGGAGCCATCCTCGTGCAGGGCTGAGGAACGCACCGCCACCGTCGGAGCCTCGCCGGACTCCAGGACGGCCAGCCGGTCGAATGCGGCAAGAATCGCCTGTCCGACCTGATCGGGGATTTCCATCCGCCGCACCAGAGTCATCAGGGCCTGCGAAATCTCTTCCAGGCTGGCGACTGATTCGGGATCGATCCTGGACAGAAGGAGATCTATTGCCGGGCGCAGCCGGTTATGCGCCACCAGCAGACCGAAGGTGGTGGCGGCGATGGTAAACCCCTCCGGTATATGAGCCTTGACAGCATGTTTGAGCAGCGACAGGTGATGACTCTTGTTGCCCGCGAGTGAGGGTTGGACAAGGCTGTCGTGGGCAAGGACATAGGGCGGGATGAGAAACTCTTCGGGCGGGGCCAGCAGCAGGCGGACATAAAAATCGTACTTGTGGTAATAATCGCGGAGAGCCCCCGCCTGACCAGGGTGCATTGCCTCCAAGGCTGTGATCATGCCCCCGACCGCCTCGGCAAAAAGACGGTAACGGGTACGGGTGCGGGCCAGATCCTCAAGCTTGCCTTCGTGGTAAAGAACCTCGAATTCGGCCATCAGTTCATGGCATTTCCCGTCAAAGCCGAGCAGAGTTTTGAAGGCCTCATAGGTATGCTGCACGACCCGATCAGGGGCAAGGAGGCGCATTGACCAATGTTTGAACAAGGCGCCGACCGGCATATTATCCACCTCCCCTGCTGCGAAAATGATCAAAGCCCTGATAAGCGATGGCAACCTCTTCACTTGTACCGTCAGGCCTCTGCCGAATCAGAGTGACGCCCTCACCCACGACCACGGTCCCCACCGGTGTGAGCGACAACCCGCACTGGTGACCGAGTTCAAGCAGGCGGGAATGCGCATCAGGTGGAGCGGCAAACAGCAGCTCATAGTCTTCGCCGCCGGAGATTGCCCACTGTTCCGGATCCACGCCGATCAAGCGGGCTGCTTCGGCAAGGGCGGTGACACCGGGCAGGTCACGGGCTGCAAGACGCGCCCCCACGCCGGACTGTTTGCAGAGATGGGCCAGATCGGTGGCCAGACCATCGGAGAGGTCCATCATCGCCTTAACCAGGCCGCTCGCCCCCAACCGGTAGCCGAGTTCGACTCTGGCTCGGGGGTTAAGATGCTGTTCCCGGAACGGTGCAAAGGCCGGGTTGCCGGGTTCTATTCCTCGACGCAACAACTCCAGGCCGGCGGCAGCAAACCCCAAAGGGCCGCTGACCCAGATGGTGTCACCGTGCTGGGCTCCGCTGCGATAGACAACACTCTCCGCCTCAGCCTCACCGATAACGGCCAGGGTAAAAGTGAGCCCCTGCGGGCTGGCAACCGTGTCCCCCCCGATCAGCAGACAGCCGTATTCCCGGCAGGCATCGGTCACCCCCTTGGCAAAGGACCGAAACCAAGATTCGTCAAATCCTTTGGGCATGCCCACCGAAAGCAGGGCAAACAGCGGCTTGCCGCCCATAGCCCCGACATCGCTGACATTGACTGAAACCGCCTTACGACCCAACTTTTCCGGCGGATGAAAGGCACAATCAAAATGGACTGTTTCTATCAAGGTATCCATGGTCAGGAGCCAGACTTGGCGATCGTCCTTGCGGATCACGGCACAATCGTCACCGATGCCCTTTAAGAGCTGCGCATCAGTCGGGCCGGCAAGGCCAGCGATGCATTCGATAATCTGACGCTCGTTCACGACTGATAGAAGTCCTTGGGGTAATAAGTGGGCAACGTCGCTGCCAGATACGCGCTGACCTGGCTGCTGTCTGCGCATTGCAGAATCTGCTTGGCCAACTGCCGCAAATCACTGCTGCGAGAGTGCCGGAGCAGACGCTTGACCCGGGGAATGACCGCGGGACGCATCGACAGTTCATCCAGGCCAAGCCCCATCAGTACCGGGGTGCACAGAGGATCGCCAGCCATCTCACCACACAGTGAAACTGGAATATTAGAGGCATGACCGGCGTCGACCGTCTGCCTGATCATCCGCAGCACCGCCGGATGAAAGGGATCGTACAGGTGGGCGACATACTGGTTGCCCCGGTCGATTGCGAGCGAATACTGGATCAGATCGTTAGTGCCTATGGCGAAAAAATCAACTTCAACAGCAAAGACATCGGCCATGATCACGGCACTGGGTACCTCGACCATCATGCCGATCTCGACATCTGCGACAAAGGGTAGGCGCTCTTGGTCCAGCTCTGTCATTAATTCCCCGATTATAGCCTTAACCTGCCGCAATTCACCCAGGGCGGAGATAAGGGGCAACAGAATCCGCAACCGTCCGTACACCGAGGCCCTGAGCAGGGCCCGCAGTTGGATGCGGAATAGGTCCCGCTCATAGAGTGAAAAACGGATGGAACGAAGACCCAGAGCCGGATTGCGTTCCCGGTCAAGCCAGGCCTTGTTGCCCGGAAATCTGTTGAGAAATTTATCGCCTCCGACATCGAGGGTGCGCACGGTCACAGGATGCGGCGCCAAGGTTTCCAGCAACCGGCGATAGGTGACCAGCAACTGCTCCTCAGTCGGCGGTCGGCGCCCATGGAAATAATCGAACTCGCTGCGGAACAGGCCAATGCCCTCAGAGCCGTAGCGAAGCACGGCGGGCAACTCCTCCCGCATCTCGATATTGGCGCTCAGCCGGATCGTGTAACCGTCCACAGTCTCGGAGGCAAGATGGATATAGCGATCCAGTTCGTCAGCCGAAGCCCGTTTGCGTCGGTCACTCTCCTGGCCGCGCTGGACCTCGGCGGGTGCGGGATGGAGGATGACCTGCCCCGTACCGCCGTCAATAACAATCAGATCGCCGGTGGCGAAGATGGAAGTTGCATGTTCCAGCCCGACCACCGCCGGAAGCCCGAGCGACCTGGCCACGATGGCGGTATGGGAGGTCATGCCTCCTTTTTCGCTCAGAAATCCCACGACACTGCCGGCCTGCATCCGCAGGGTATCCTCGGGAGAAAAATCGTTAGCGACCAGAATAGCAGGCTCATCATCCCTGATGAGCGGATCGTGTTCCCGGCCGGCGAGCAGCCCGAAGACGCGGTCGGCCACATGTTTGATGTCCGCGTACCGCTCCTTGATGTAGGGATCGTCAATCTGGTCGAAACGCTCCTTGATTTCGCTCAGTGCCTGGGCCAGGGCCCATTCGGCATTGACATTGTTGCGGCGGATAATAGCCATGGTGCGCTCGAGGATCATCCGATCCTTGAGCATCAGCAAATGTGAATCGATGATTGAAAGGGCGTCGGCCAAGTCGTCAGCCAGTTTCTCACGGAGTTGCCCCAGTTCCTCTCCGGCGGCCTTGACAGCACCAGAAAAGCGCTCCACCTCTTTTTCGATGTGCTCGGCAGGCAGATGATACCAGCCGGCCCTCATGGTCTGACGTTTGAGCACCACGACTCGGGCGGCCACAATCCCGGGAGAAACACCGATGCCCCGCAGGATGCGGGAGCTGGATTTGCGATTTCCGTCCCTTTGTGTGTTCATCATCTTATGGATTATCCTGCGAGAGAATGAGATGGGCCGCGGCGGCCAGTGCTGCCTCGGCCCGTAGCCCCTCTGCCAGCACACTGATCGTTGTCCCCTGCACCAACGCCAAAGCTAAAACATCAAGGATCGAGGTACACTCGACGATCTCCTCTCCTCGACAGACATGCAAGACCACTCCATATTCGGCGGCAATTTCCGCCAATCGGGTGGCCACCCGACCATGCACACCCCGTTCATTGCCGACAATCAATTGCATCTGCTTCCTGGTCATTTGACGATCCGCAAGCCCGGCTTTCGCCCCCCTCCACTTCCCTTGTCCTCCTGGCCCAAATGGGGAAGGGGCGGGGAAGGCGCATCTTCTAGCCGCACCGCCTTGATGAACCGCCCTTCTCCGCCCATGGTAAAAATCTCCTGGCCGGTGAACTGAGCCGTCCGCAAGGTCCAGACCACGATCTGCATCGGGATTGTAAGCAGATGCAGCGTCACTTGCCACCACTCATCTTCACGCGTTTCGTCGCGCTTGATGTCTCCCACCAGGGCATAGAGGAGCATTTGTGGTTTTTTGGCCACAACCACGACAAGATCGCCGGGCACGGTTGTTTCTTTAAAAGGCAGAATTTTTTTCAGTTCGGCAACCAGTTGTTCCATAACGGCTCTTCTCTGCAATCTGCGTGATCGCTCTTTGTTAGCCTTGCCCGCGGGCAAAGACAATTTTATTCTCGGCGCAGGGAATAGTCTATTTCCAGCAGGAATGCATCGCCGGAAGTATAGCCCCGAAGATGACTGGTCGTAATTCCGCGCAAGCTTGTCAGCAGTGGCAGGCCGAACTCCCGGAAAAACTGCCTGCTCTCGGATGGCAGGATCCTGCTTCGCTCGCCGGTTTCCTTGGCCAGCAGGGTCAGCACCGGCATCATGCGTTCGATCAATTCCCCGGTACGGACAAACAAAAAACCATTACCGCCTCTTTGATCAACCAAAAGTTGTTGGTTCTTGCCGTTGTCCAGATACTGCTTGATCTGTTGTTGCGCCTGTTCTATCAGATCCACCCCATCGGCAAGAATTAAATAATCGTTGGTCAGTGCATACGCCGGTTGCAGCAGTCCGCCAGCCAGCATCACCGAGGCAATTTCCGTTTCCCCCGACGTCACTTTGATCACCTGCAGACCAGCAACCACCTGTTTGATCATGGATTCAACTGCGGGTCGATCACGCACTTCAATGAACAGGCACCCCATGGAGCGATTCGCCTGGTGCGGAGCCATCTCTTCATTTATGAATACCCCGAATCCATTACCAAATACATCAAAAAAAGCGTCAAGAGACTGACCCGTGATATCAGAAAGCTGCTGGGCCACCGAGGTCATCATGGCATTGATATCGGGATTACTGTATTGCAGGCCAAGATCCCACAGTTTTTGCAATTTGAACCAATTGGTCCAGAGAGCAAACACGGTTTCCCTGGAAATCTGCATATTCACCGGCTCCTCGACCGGTGTCGCCGACCGGTGCTGAGCAATAAAGGCAGTCCCTGCATCCTTGTTGGCCAAAGCAATGATCCCTAATCGTTCTCCTTCTGCTCTGGCTCGATGAAAAACAGCTAGATGGCGAGGCAGCAATCCGCCGTTTCCGGGTTCTCCTTCCCGAAACATCGGTAAGAGCCGCAATCTTTCCAGGTCGGCATAAAAAAATACATCCGTAGGGTCCTGACTGAGTTGCTTTAATCGCTGATAGGCTGCGTTCATTTGAAACCCCGATCGCACCTGCGCTCTCCGCTTCAATGCCTGATCAATGCACTGTTGCACAAGGGAAACATCCTGTGCACAGATCAAAACACCCTGATGCAGCCAGCAGGACAGTGACTGCCCTTCCCGGAAAACAAATGTCACCAGAGGGTTTTCTTTATAGATAAAAGCCTGCTGCGACTGTGCGTATCCAAACAAGTCCTGTAACTGCTGTTGCGGAGAAAGACTGGTTTCCACCTGAAGGATGAGAACCAGTTGCTTAGCCAAAAATGGAGAGACGGATGACTGTTCGACGGGAGCTGGGAGTAAAGCAAGCACCGCCTTTTCACTGAAAAGAAGGTGAAAAGAAGGTCGTTTGGTGAAAGTTGCAAGAAAAGTGATGGTTTCTCTCAAAGAGTCAAGGGAGTTCGGTGGAACATCGAACCGCTCAAAAAATTTGAAAGGTTCTCCCTGGCCCAACTTTTCGCGGGCGGGGTTACGCTGCCACACCTCCCAAGATCGGGCAAAATCATCCCATTCGACCACGGCAAGGGTATCCTCCGGCAGATAGTCAGAAAATTCAATCGCAGGCTGGAGATGGATGGTCAACAAATAGCTGCCCACCCCAGCCAGCAGACTCAGGAGAAGCAGAATCGACAGACGGGTCATACCGTTCCTGTTTGCATCACGACGGTGTGCTGCCTGAAGGAGCAGGCAGATGGTGCTGCAGCATTTGTAGCACCATGACACCGTCGATCGGTTTGCTGACATATTCATCCATACCAGCATCCAGGCATTTTTGCCGGTCGCCAGTCATAGCATGCGCAGTCATGGCAATAATTGGAATGTGCTGATCGGCCGGCTCTGCTTCCCGGATACGAATCACGGCCTCATAACCGTCCATTTCCGGCATTTGAATGTCCATGAGAATTAAATCAAAGACACCGCCGCGCCAAGCTTCAAAAGCTTCTCTACCATTTCGCACGACGGTGACATGGTAACCGCCCTGCTTGAGGAGGGTGCTGATAAGGAGGGTATTGATATACTCATCTTCGGCCACCAGTATGCGTTTACATTTTCCTTGCGCCGGGAGGTCACTGTCCCATCGATATGTCACGGAGCGATCATACGGCTGGGTTACGTCATTCCCCGACGCCTTGAACGGAAGTGTAAAATAAAAACAGGTGCCCCTGTTGGGCTCACTGTCAAACCAAATAGAGCCGCCCATGAGTTCAACCAGACCTTTGGAAATGGAAAGGCCAAGACCGGTGCCGCCGAATTTGCGGCTGTGCGAGGAATCAGCCTGATAAAACGACTCAAAGACCTTGGTCTGATATGATTGAACAATTCCTATGCCGCTATCAGCTACGGAGAACTGGAGTGATTGCGTGTCTGCATCACCCTGTTTGACAATATTGACGTGCACATTTACATAGCCCTTTTTGGTGAATTTCAAACTGTTGTCGATCAGATTTGTCAGCACTTGCATAACTTTGGTCTGGTCACCCTGCACCATATCAGGAACAGCGGGGTCAACATCCAGCCTGAGCTGCAAGTTTTTTCTGCGAACGGTGGTTTCCATGGGTTGAATGACTTCACGCAACAAACCTCGCAGAGAATAGGGCCGCTGTTCAAGTTCAAACCGTCCTGCCTCAAGTTTTGAAAAATCAAGGATATCATTAATAATGGTCATCAACCTGATGGCAGAACGTTGAATGAGTGCCAAGTGTTCGCGTTGGGTCTCCGGCATGTTTTGCTGGAGCAAAATATTGGTCAGACCGATGATGCCGTTCATGGGGGTACGAATCTCATGGCTCATATTGGCCAGAAATTCACTTTTAGCAACACTGACAGCCTCTGCGGCTTCCCGCGCCTGTTCGAGTTGGTGTTCAGCAGCCTTTCTGCGAGAAATATCTTCAATAACCCACACTGTCCCTTGAGCAAGATTAGATCGATCAATTGCCTTACCACTGAGAGTGCAGGAAATGTGGGACCCGTCTTTTCTTTTAAGCTCATATTCGACCTGTTCGATATTACTACCAATCAGGAGATGCAAATGTCTCCGGATAAACCTTCTGAAGACACGTCGGCCAGGAAAAAATTGGCGGATATCGCTACCTATTATTTCCTGCAGATCGTAACCGAACATTTCGCTCATGCGCTTGTTCGCATTGACAATCCGACCCTCCCGAACCAAAACAATACCGACGAGACTGGTGCTGAAGATGGTTTCTAGTTCCAAGACGGAGGTCCTGTGCGCCGCTTTAGTGATTTGACTAGCTTCCTGGCCAGCCAACAATTGCCCGACAAGGTGTTCTTCTTTGTGGGCGTGCAGAACGATAAGTGCATTGAGTGTTCCGAGAGAGAACACAATGCCGCAAAGGAATAAAACAGCAAACCATGGAAAAGAAACCGGTTCCAAGGTAACAAGATTCCAACCATCGATCTGCAGGGGATGGAAATCTACGGTCGCATGCAAACCGTCAAAGTGTATTATTGATTGCTTTAATGAAAAAGGTAATGGTGCCAAGTCATAATTACTAAACTGTCTTGATGATTTGAGTTCCTGCATCCTATTCGACGGAAGAGGCCACGCTGTCCGAAAATTCCATTGCTCTTGGGTAGAGGCAAAAACAACTCCATCAGGAGAAAGAATAAAAGCTTCCAGTTTACCCTGCAGCGAAGAAAAGAAGGAATCAAGGGCGTTGCTCTTGGTCTTGATGACCATTACGCCGATTGGTTTATCTCTCTCAAAACCATAGACAGGGGAACTGAAATAAAAACCGCTTTTATTGGTGGTGACGCCAACAGCGGGAAAGAGGCAGGGTTTACCAGCGAGGGCAAGAAAAAAATATGGGCGGAAACGATAGTTGTTCCCGGTTAGACTTATTTCTTCAGGGATATTGGAGCAACCGATGACGGTTCCGTCACGATTCATCACATAAACCAGGGACACATTCAAAGCACCCTGCGCAGTGTTGAGAATCCGCAATAACTCGGGGTTATCGACAGCAGCGTTTCCAGAACAAACTTGTGCAATCTCTTCTCTTGCCGCTAAAAAATTGAGGGACTGAGAAAAAAATTGAACGATGGAGGTGTTCAGTTCAGTTGCAAGAGTTTCTGTTATGGGTCGCTGGTGTTTCCGGTGTAAAAACAAAGAAACGTGCTCACATGCGAAAACAGCAAGCAGGCTACCTATTAGTGTAAAGAGAGCAGTGACAACAAGCTTTGTTTTAGAACGAGAACTGTAGGGTGGTAATTGATTATGCTGGCGTGAAATATCTTCTGTCTTTGGCTGCATTCAGGAACCTACAGAAAAAACCTTGAACAAGGGCTCAACAGAGGAGTTTGAAAAGCTATGGAGACAGATGAGGGGTACGATGCATTATTTTTTTATTTACATTACATCTGGAGAAAAAAAAGGAAGATGATGTCTCAACACCATCTTCCTTAGAGAATGAACATAGAGGAATCGTTAAGTTCAGGCAGGGTATTTCCCTTCTATATAATCGATCAAGTAACGGTTTTCAACTTTGTGAATATTAATTTGGGCGCTGACCACATCACCGATGGAGATAAGTCCTTTCAGTTCTTTTTTATCCATGATCGGAATGTGCCGAATTCTGTTTTCGGTCATAACAGCCTGAATATAATCGATGCCATCTTCTTCAGAAGCACAGATAATGCTTTTACTCATTACTTCACTGACTTTTTGCAGTGCACAATTTTCGGTACAACCTTCATGGATAGCCTTGAGGATGTCGTTAGGAGAAACTATGCCAACGATTTCATCTTTATCGTTAACGACAACGAGTGAGCCGATTTTGTTGCTAAAAAATTTTGCAGTAGCAGCCATGAGTGTACTGTCTTCGGAAACAGTATAAACTTTGGTACCTTTTACCTTTAAGATGTCTTTCACTTTCATATTAGAACTCCTCAAAAGAGTGCGTTGAGACTTTTCCCAGACCAGTCGGCGAGGAAAATCATGTTCGGAATTTCAAACCGCTATGGGGTACAGACTAATGGCAAAAACACATACAACTAGAATAAATGTACAAATTTGAGCGAGAGAAGATGGGATAGGTTCGTTGAATTGACCCTCAGCTTCTCTGAAATACATATTAATGATCAGGCGTAGATAATACCACATGGAAATAATACTGCTAATTATTCCAAGGACGGCCAGTGTTATCTGGCCAGCATCAATTGCGCTGGTGATAATGTAAAATTTCCCCATGAACCCGGCGGTCGGTGGAATCCCGGCCATTGACAGTAAAAAGATGGAAATTGCTGCTGCGGAGTAGGGCTTGGTTTTGGCAAGACCCTTGAAATCATCGAAGGTCTTGCGCGCTTCTCCGGACCCACCAAGATAAGAAAGAGCACTGAAAATACCTAATGTTCCGGCTGCATAAGCAGCAAGGTAAAAGGCAACGACACTTCCGGTGAAATCTTTGCTGCTCACAGCTACAAGCGCAATCAGCAAGTACCCGGTGTGAACAATACCAGAAGCGGCCAACATCCGTTTCAGTGATTGCTGTCCAATAGCAATGAGGTTGCCGACAAACATCGTGAAGACAGATATGTAGAACAGATAAGTAATCCAGCCTTTCTGCAGGGTGTCGTCAAAAACAAGGAAATTGGCGAACACTGCGAAGATGGCTGTTTTTAACGCTGTGGCCATGTATCCGGTGACCGGTACAGGGGCGCCATCATAAACATCAACTACCCACGCGTGAAATGGGAACGCCGCAGCTTTGAACAAAAATGCGACTAAGATAAAGAAGGAACCGCCGATGATTGCAGGAGAATGTTGAAAACCGTGCAGGGAGAGAAACTGACCGATTTTGATAAATTTGGTACTGCCGACAGCTCCATAAACAAAAGCACTGCCCATGGTAAAAAAGGCGCCGGCAAAGGCTCCAAGCAGGAGATACTTCAAAACAGCCTCTGTACTGATAACATTTTTACGGTCATAACCGACAAGGATGTAGATAGCCAGTGACATGATTTCAAGGGCAATGAAGACTGATATCAATTCTTGTGTCATGGTCAGCAACAGCATACCAGAGGCAGCGAAAGCTATCAGGCTGTAGTATTCTGGAGTACAGAAATTATTCTGTTTAAAATACGTCTGCGAACTCATCGCGGTAAAAAATCCGCAGGCTAAAATAATCAGGCCTGCAGCTTTTGAAAAATTACTCACCACGAGAATGCCATTAAATGTATCGGAGAAAAGAGCGGTATTCCCAGGGATACAGGAAGCGAGTTGAACGAGAAAAGCCAAGGCGAAAATACCAGCGCTTCCATAAGCGGCAATTTCATGATTGAGTTTGTCGTAGGCAGAGGCGATCATTAACAAAATCGCTCCGGCACCAACAATGATCAGTGGCATCAATAACATTAAATCGTTTGTCATGATATAAATCCGGCCTTATTTCTGTTCAATGGTGAGCCCAAAATTCTGAGCATTGGTTGCAGTTGTCTGGGCAACAACAGGTTGAGAGTGTGCAAACTGTAATGCAGTCGAAGGCGTAATTTTATTGAGGAAGGGCTGTGGATAGATTCCCATTACGATTATCAGAATAATGACTGGTAAAAAAGTCAGGCCTTCGACAAAACTTAAATCCTTAAAATTTTCGGAGCGAGGTTTGGGATTCTCAAAGAATACTCGTTGAAACATCCAAAGCATGTAACAAACGCCGATAATCAATGTCGTCCCGGCAAGGACACCGATAACGGTGTTAAACTTCACCGCTCCAAGAACGATCATGAATTCGCCGATAAAACCGCTGGTACCCGGGAGCCCAACGGACGCCAGCATGGCGATGGCAAAATAAAGGGCAAAGACAGGTGCCTTTGCAGCAATGCCGCCCAGATCCTCAATGGTTCGAGTATTGGTACGATCCTCAAGAATCCCGGCAAAAAGAAAGAGGACTCCAGTACTTGTGGCGTGGGCAACAATCTGATAAATGCTACCGGTTAGGGCCTGCACATTCATGCAGAAAACACCTAGTGCGATGACACCCATATGGGAAGCCGAGGAAAAGGCCAACATCCTCTTGAAATCTTTTTGCGTAATAGCAGCCAAACCACAGTACATCATGCCAATTACACCCGAATATGCCAATAAGATGCCAAATCGGGCGAATTCAAGATCAAATACTGGTACGACAAAGCGAATAACGCCATATACACCGATTTTAGCCATGATGGCGGAAAGGACAAAGGTGGTTGCGGTCGGTGCCTCGGTATAGGCATCCGGCAACCAGGTGTGAAAGGGAAAAAGCGGTATCTTAATGGCAAAGGCGATCATGAACCCAAAGAACGCAATTGCGGCCACCCTGCCGGAGAGGTTGAGTTGCGCCATTTTATCAATGGCAAAATTCCACTCGTTAAACTGGGTATGATAACTGACCCCAAGATAGACAATTGCGGCGAGCATGAGCAAGGAACCGGCTATCGTATAAAGCGTTATTTTCAAGGTGGCAGGTAATTTTTTGGGTCCACCATACAATCCAAGCATGAAAAAAACCGGCAAGAGCATGACTTCCCAAAAAATATAGAACAAAATCATGTCAGCGGCGCAGACGGCTCCAGCCATGGCACCTTGAACGATAAGCAGGTTGGCGTAATAGCCTTTTTCCTTGGTGGCGAAAATGAAGTAGACCATCGGCAACAGGACGGAGCCGGACATCAGGATAAAAAGGCTGATGCCATCAACACCCAGAAAATATGAGACCCCTAAAGACTTTATCCAGGGAATGTTCTCGACAAATTCAAGATGACCAGTCGACTTGAATCCTACATAGAGATCAAGACTCAATACGAGGACAGCCAGAGAGACAATGAGGCCTGTGAATCGAGCGATAATCTTACTTGCTGGAGTTGCTAGCAGCAACAACCCGGCAAGTATGGGTAAAAAAATTATGACAGAAAGGGCATGTTCGAACATTCTTTCACCTTATCAGTTCAACGATTGAGAGAGGAACAGGCTCATGAGACTCAGCCCCAGGACCATATATATTGCGTAAATCCTAACGTAACCGACCTGGAAGACCTTAAAAGCGGTCCCCAACAGCATATACAGTTTGGATACGCCTTGAACAGGAGCGTCGGTGACATTCGGTTCGATCACTTTCCAAATACTGGTTCCGACTGCTTTATAAGGTTGGACGATCAAGGCGTTGTACAATTCATCAACGTAGAACTTATGGTACGCAAAATCAGCAAACCCTTTGTATGAAGGTTCGGGCGCTCCCTGGCCGAATTTTGTGTAAGCAATCTTGATACCAATGGCAAAAGCGACGACACTGGCCAGAATGGCTATAATTTCAATGAATAAGCTGGAATGAGGGTGATGTTCAGTCAAGCTTGGCGCAAGCCAGTGAGTGACGATTTGATTTCCGCCGAAGATAGCGGGAAGATTCAGAAAACCTGCGAATAAAGCACCTACAGCCAGGATAATCAGAGGTACCGTCATGACCGACGGTGCATCTTGCGCATGCTCGAAGGCGTGTTGATCTCGAGGTTTGCCATGGAAAACGACGAAGATCATCCTGAATGTATAATAGGCTGTCATCCCGGCAACGAGGACCCCTACTGCCCAAATGCCATAGTGGCCGCTGGCAAGTGCGCTGTAGAGAATTTCATCTTTGCTGAAGAAACCGGAAAACGGGGGACATCCTGCCAGAGCTAAAGAACCGATGACCATAGTGATGTAGGTTTTTGGCATCTTGGACTTCAAGCCACCCATCTTCCAGATGTTCTGTTCATGATGCAGGGCATAGATGACTGAGCCGGCACCAAGGAAGAGCAGCGCCTTAAAAAAGGCATGGGTGAATACGTGAAAGATACCGGCTGAATAAGCCGCGACACCAACACCAGCAAACATGTAACCCAGCTGACTAACCGTTGAGTAAGCTAAAACTTTTTTAATATCTTCCTGAAACATACCGAAGATGGCTGCAAGCAACGCCGTAAGGATACCGACCCAGGCGATAATGTTGCCAGCCAGCTCAACACCGGCATAAAGAAAACTGAAGCGAGCGACCATGTAGACACCAGCGGTAACCATGGTCGCTGCATGGATAAGCGCGGATACAGGTGTGGGACCGGCCATAGCGTCGGGAAGCCAGACATAGAGCGGAATCTGAGCTGATTTACCTGTGGCGCCGACAAAAAGAAGTAAGCAAACCGTTAATGCAATGGCTGGTTGCAAATTATGGACATTGGCTTTCAGCGAGAGGTAATCAAAACCACTGGCGCCAATCCCCCAAAAGAGAAAGGACATGCCAAGGACAAAACCGAGGTCACCAATACGGTTGACAATGAAGGCCTTGTTACCGGCCAAAACATTCTGGCGATCCTCACTGTAAAAACTGATCAGCAAGTAGGAGCACAGCCCTACACCTTCCCAGCCGACGAACATAACAACAGGGCTGTCTCCAAGAACCAGAACCAGCATACTGCCGAGAAAAAGATTCATATAGGCAAAAAATTTGCCGTAGTTCTTGTCTCCGCCCATATACCCAATCGAGTAAATATGGATGAGTGAACCGATGAAGGTGACAAATAACAGCATCAAACAACTCAGGGGGTCGGCAAGAAAACCCATATCAATGTGGAGGTCGCCGACGCTGAACCACGTAAAAGCCTTGTGACTCAAAAATCGCGAATCTACCGGCAAAGATTTTAAGGCTACGAAAACCTTCAATGCCAAAACAAAGGAAAGAACAGGGCCGATGCAGGCCAAAATACCGTATATTTTTTCCGGAAGCTTGGTTCTGCGGCAGGTAAAGACATGAAGAAGTCCGATAAAAACCGCTCCCAGCAATGGAAAAAGCGGAATCAGACCCAGATAATTTACACTTTGTTCCATGGAATCACCCTTTCAGCAGACTGAACACGTTTGTGTCCAATTTGCCCTTATGTTTGTGCAGTAAAATCACTACGGCAAGTGCCAAAGCCGCTTCAGCGGCGGCTACAGCCATAACCATCATTGCAAGAACATGCCCATCCATATTTTCATGAATCCTAGAGAATGCGACAAATGCAAGATTAGCGGCATTCAACATCAACTCAATGGACATAAAGACTGAAAAAACATTCCGCCTCGAAATAACACCGACAATTCCAAGACAAAAAAGGATGATACTGAGATAAAGATAACTGTGAATCATTTAATGGTCCCCCTTTTTCCAGCCAGGATTACCGCTCCCATCAATGAAACCAAAAGCAGAATCGATACGATTTCAAATGGCACCAACCAATCTTTGAAAAGGAGTAAACCGACTTCCTTGACGCCGCCAAAGTTGTTGCCAATAATTTCGGTCGAACGTTCAGGAAGACTTTTCACAATTTTAGCAAGAAAAAGACCGATAGGGAGAACAACGATACTCCCGCCAAGGATATAGAAGAGTTTAGTTTCCTCCTTGGGCAGGTCAGAGGGTTGAATGTTTAAGAACATAATGATGAAGACAATTAGCGACATGATGGCCCCTGCATAGACGATCAACTGCAGAGCAAAAATCAGTTTGGCTGAGAGCAGTGCATACAGTCCCGCCAAAGAAATCAGCGTCACGACAAAGCTCATTGCTCCGTTCATCGGATGTCGAAACAGAACCAACCCAACCGCACCCAGTACGGCCAGAACGGCAAATCCTAAAAATAGCCCGTCGGCAAACATGATATCAAGCGCCCCCTTTTTTATACTCTTCTTCGGTAAATGCACCTGGTGTGGCGAGCAACCCATCAAGTCCCATGACAAAAGATGTGCGCTCGTTACCGGTGACTGAAAATATCCCCGTATCCATGCGAATGGCATCCATGGGACAGGCTTCGACGCAATATCCGCAATAAATGCATTCAAGCAAGTCAATGTCAAATCTGACCGGCATTTTTTCAGTTCTACCGTCGACCCGCTCTCCTGCCTCAATAATGATACATTTTGCAGGACAGTTGGTTTGGCACATAAAGCAGGCCACACATTTCATGGTCCCGTCTTCGTGTCTGGTCAAGCGATGGCGGCCTCGCCACCGAGCTGTAATTTCAGGCTGTTGCTCGGGATAATGTCGAACATACAGTTTCGAGTTATCAAGGAGGTTGGTTAGGAAATGGCCGAAGGTCACGACCATCCCTTTAAAGACCTCGATAAGATACAGACGTTCGTAAAGGTCTTTTCCTTTACGCTCCATTATTCTGATTTTTCCACTCATGCCAGCTCCTATTAAACCAATGCGACAACGATTGCACTCGTAACAAAAATGTTCAACAGCGAAAGGGGCAGTAGGATCTGCCATCCTAATTTTTGCAGCTGATCATAACGAAATCTAGGTAAGGTCCAGCGAACCCAGACATAGACAAAACACATCAGGGTCGTCTTTACCAGGAAGGTACAAATTTGTAAGATGGTGACCAGAACCCGGTCAGCCACGCCACCGGAAACGGTGATCAGATAGATAAAAAGGACGATCTCCAAAGCGGCGACCAGGCCCCATATACCTTTGATATAAACTTGTGCCTCTCTGACTCTGGGGTCATCGATCCGCTCATAATGGCTTTTGTTGTTCTTCGCTATCCACATGGTGAACAATTTAGCGAACACCGGCATGAGCAGCATGAGCAGCACTGCCACAGGGCGAGCAAAATTCACCAGGGTTTCAGTAGCAAACCAGGGGATCTGAAACCCGCCAAAATAGAGGGTGACGATCAGGGCACTGGAGGTGAACATGGCCACATATTCCCCCATAAAAAACATGCCGAACTTCATGGAACTGTATTCGACATGGAAGCCTGCAACCAATTCGCTCTCACCTTCGGCGAGATCAAAAGGCGTTCGGTTGGTTTCGGCAAAGGCGGCGATAATAAAAATGATCGCTCCCAAGGGTTGCAAAACCACGCCCCACATGGGGATAAAGCCGAACAGCAACTGCCCCTGGAATTGGACTATTTCCGTTAAGTTAACGGTCCCGTAGACGACCAAAGCGCTGATTATTGCCAACCCCATGGGTATCTCGTAACTGATGACCTGTGCTGCGGCTCGCAAGCCACCCAATACCCCGTATTTATTGTGGGAGGACCAACCGGCAAGGATAATGCCGTATACGCCGAATCCGGCCAGAGCCAAAAACCACAGGATGCCCAGATCCGTCGGGATGCCCTGCATGAGATACTGTTTGCCGTTGATGATGAGTGCATCTGCAAAAGGTACAGCGGCAAAAGAAACTAAAGCAATGACAAATACGATCACCGGAGCAAGGACAAAATAAAATTTTTGTTTGATATGCCCGGGAATAACATCTTCTTTGGTGATGAGCTTAATTGCATCGGCGAGATTCTGCACCAGACCACCTGCCCTGAATCCAAAAATATTGGCTCGGTTAGGCCCCGACCGATCTTGAATAAATGCGCACCCACGTCGCTCAATCCAGACACAGACGGCAATGAAGCAGAGCGGTATAAACGCTGCAAATGCAACTCTGAGAATAAGTAATAGGATATCAAGCTGCGACATTTGCGACCTCGTTTTCAGTTAATGCTAATCCTTCGCCGGGGATCTGCTCCAAATCGACATCCTTCAATGCAGCCACTGCGGCGCTTAAACCGGTCCGAATCTCCTGACTGTTTTTCATATCACCACCCAAAAGATGAACAACATGAATCAGGTCAAAGGCAGGATTGTTTTTAACAACCGCTTTCTCATACCGTTGAAGGATATTGTCTGCATTGACAATACTGCCGGAATCCTCACTATACGAGGCGACCGGGAGTGAAACGACAGCCTTCGAGGCGCTGGCATTGAGTTGACTACCAATATAAATCAATTTGACAGTTTCCAATAAGTTGGCGAATTCCCCCTCGCTCAATGACCGGTTCAGATCATTTTGAAAACTGATTAAAAGATCTGCTCCGTTGACGGCAGCATCGAAACCCGCCTTAGAACTGTCAATCCCCAGAAGAGCGAAGGCTTTACGGTTGGCTGATTTGTCATCCTTGATGAGGAAATCATCGCCATCACCATTCTTGATATAACCGTCGCTGTATCCCGTAAGTGTTGCATTGATGGCGACGGCTAACTGCTGCAACGTAAACAATTGTTCAAGAGAAGCATTGGGTGAGACTAATATCACTGCTTTGTGAGCCTGGCTCACAGCCCGTCGAACCGTTTCCACGGCTTCATTGAAGTCGGAGTCCCTTCCGGCCACCTGAGCAACATTGAAACGATTGTCATTTTCGAGTTTATAGGTCATTCGGCCTTCGTCACACATGAAGTAGCCGTTCACCTTTTCATTGAAGCGAGGCCGGAATCGATAGATGATATCGTCTTTATATTTTTCTCGATTGTGATCGATGAAAATATTGCATCCCTTACTGCATCCATGACAGATGCTGGGGCTTTTAGAAAGGAACCAAGACCGTTGCTTGAAGCGGAAGTCTCTGCTGGTCATAGCTCCGACCGGACAAAGGTCGACAACATTCAATGCATAACGATTAGCCAGCGGCCGACCGGGGAAAATGTTGACCCGAGCGGCGTCGGTGCGATTGACGATGCCCAATTCTCCGGTCTTTGTAATGAGGCGGGTGAAGCGAACGCAGCGAGCGCAAAGAATGCACCGCTCCTGGTCGTGCACTACCCCACAACCAAAATCTAATTTTTTTGCCTTCAGCACCGGTTTGACCGTCATCCGGCTTTTTTGCCCATCGTACTTCATATAGTAATCTTGCAGCTTACACTCACCTGCCTGATCACAAATAGGGCAGTCAATCGGATGGTTGATCAACTCAAATTCCATGACGTCGTGCTGGATTTTGGTAATTTTTTCCGTATCCAACTGCACCTTCATCCCTTCAGCCACCCGGGTTTTACATGCGGGGACGAGGGGAGGTCTGCCATCTTCTATGCCAACCAGGCACATGCGGCAGTTGCCGTCTGCGCCCAAGGCAGGATGATAGCAAAGATGAGGAATTTCAATGCCGACAGCGCCAATAGCGTCGATCAGATTCTTCCCTGATTCAACTTCGACTTCTTGACCATTAACAAACAGTTTTACCTTTTCAGCCATGGTAACCCTTATCCCTGTTACATCGCGGCCTGAATCGAAGCGCCGTTGGTGACATACGCCTCGAATTCATGCCGGAATTTGTTCAAGTAACTGCGTGTCGACATGGTACAAGCTGCCGAAAGAACGCATACGGTCTTCATTTCGATGTTATCGCACAATTCGGTCAATAGATCGATATCGGCTGTTGTTCCCTCACCTCGGATAATCTTTTTGACAATTTTAAGCATCCAGCCAAGTCCTTCTCGGCAGGGAGTGCACTGTCCGCAAGATTCGTGGTGATAGAAGTGAATAAGATTTTCGACCAATTTGACCATGTCCACGGTGTCATCCAGGACCACGATACCGCCTGAGCCGAACATGGTTTTATGAGCCGCCATTGACTCATAATCAAGCGTTACCGTCTGGGCCTCGTCAGGCGTCAGGACAGGGGTCGAGCTACCTCCAGGGATAACGCCTTTCAAGGTGCGCCCATCCCGCATGCCACCGGCAACTTTTTCGATAACCTCGAGCAACGGCAAACCAAAAGGTAATTCATACATACCAGGTTTTTTCACCAATCCTGATATGCCAAACAGATGCGTGCCAGGACTTTTTTCGGTGCCAAATGCCTTGTAGGCATCGGAACCGTTGGCAAGGATAAACGGGAGCGAACCAATACTCTGTACGTTGTTAATGATGGTCGGGCACCCGTACAAACCTTCAACCGCAGGAAACGGTGGTTTGCTGCGGGGCTGTCCTTTTCTCCCTTCAATCGATTCGAGCAGTGCGGTTTCTTCACCGCAGACATAGGCTCCGGCCCCCCTGTGAACGGTGACATCGAGCTTGAAGTCTTTCCCGGCAATGGTATCCCCCAAATAACCGGCGGCGTAAGCTTCATCTATGGCCGCCTGTAATGCCTTGACCTGGGTAGTATATTCACCGCGGATATAAATATAGGCGGCATGGCTCTTAATCGCATAACAGCAAATAATGATGCCTTCAATCAACATGTGAGGATCGCGCACGAGAATGTAGCGATCCTTGAAGGTTGCCGGTTCCGATTCGTCGGAGTTGACTGCCAGATAAACCGGTTTATCGATATTTTTTGGCAAGAAGCTCCATTTCAGACCGGTAGGGAAACCGGCACCGCCACGACCACGCAACCCGCTCGCTTTAACCAGCTCAATGATTTCTTCGGGTTGCATCGCGAAGACCTTTTCCAAAGTGGAATAGGCGCCATGTTCCTTCGCCACTTCAATTTTGTGGGCGTCCGGTATATCAAACCTTGCACTGAGTACTTGTACTTGCATATCGTTCGCTCTCCTTATTTCAGTGTGGACAAGAGTTCTTTGAGTTTATCGACATTCATGTTCTCGTAGAACTCTCCGTTTACCTGAACCACGGGAGCGGTACCGCAGTGTCCAAGGCATTCCACCTCCTCCAGGCTATATTGTCCATCCGCGCTGACCTCTCCAGGTTTAATGCCCAATTCTTGTCGGATGTAGTCAACAATCTCTTGTTTCCCAAGCAGATAACAGGAGAGTGTCCGACAAACACAGATATGGTTTTTGCCAGTGGGGCGCAGATTATACATGGTGTAGAAGGTGGCAACCTCGTACACGGCGCTGGCGTATGTTCCGATGCGATCAGCAATATAGGCCATTGCCTCCGCACTGATCCATCCCTCTTGCTCCTGAGTGAGCCAGAGTGCCGGCAAAATCATGGATTCCCTAGTGGGATAACGTTTAACGAGGCGCTCAAATTCCGCGTCCCGCTGCGCATCAAAAATGAACGGTTTTCCCGTCTCTATCAGCTGTGATCGATCACTCATCTGTCCAACTCTCCGCCAATAATGTTGATGCTGCCGAGATTAATAACGGCATCGGCAATCATCTCGCCTTCAACCATTTCGTGGAATCCACTCATCATGTAAAAGCATGGCGGCCGCACTTTGCATTTATAGGGGCGTCCTGACCCATCGGAGATGAAATGAAAGCCCAACTCACCATTGGCCGCCTCAAAGGAGTCGTACCATTCACCGACCGGGGCCTTGACACCCTCAAAGATCAACTTGAAGTGGCTGGCCAGCCCTTCGATGTTCTGATAAACTTCAGCTTTTGGTGGCAACATTACATTATTATTACTGATGTTAACCGGTCCCTTGGGGATCATTTTCATCGCTTGCCGAATAATACTAATGCTCTGGAAAATCTCCTCATAGCGGATCATAATCCGGTCATAGATATCGCCCTTTGAGCCAAGCGGAATGGAAAAGTCAAAGGCTTCATAATTGTAGTATGGATTATCCTTGCGCAGATCAAAGGGCACTCCGCTCGCCCGCAGGCAAGGTCCGGTAAACCCGTAGGAAAGCGCGAGATCAGCCGGCATGACGCAGACATTCTGGGTCCGGTCGTGGACAATCCGATTCTTCAATACCAATTTCAAAGAGTCGCTGACGCCTTTTTCTATGCCGCGGATGTGGTTTTCCATGTCCCCTTCCCAGCCTTCGTAAAAATCGCGGTACATACCGCCGATTCGTGTGAAGGAACTGGTAAGACGGGCACCTGTTAAACGGCTGATAAGATCGTAGGAAGCTTCTTTCTCGTTATACAAATACCAGTAATTGGTCAAACCACCCATATCAACCAAGTTCGCGGCAATACACACCAGATGATCCTGAACGCGAAAGAACTCGGACAGGATGACCCGCATAAATTTAGCCCGTTCGGTGATTTCAATGCCGAGCCAAGATTCGACGGCCTTGGCGTAGGCAATGTTGTTCATCAGCGCGGAACAATAATTGAGCCGATCGGTGAGCGGAATGACTTGGTTGTATGTCCTGTTTTCTGCAGTTTTCTCAAAGCCGCGATGGAGATAACCGATCTCATTGACATTGGCGAGGATAGTCTCGCCGTCAAGCGCAGTGAGGATACGGATGGCGCCATGGGTGGCAGGATGCGACGGCCCCAAGTTGAGATACATAATCTCGGTGTTAATGTCCTCCATGACGGTCTGACCAACACCTTTCACCTGCAACCGATTCTTAATTTCCTTTTCCAGACTGTCGGTCTCATAGCAAATTTGCCCCTGCTCAATGGGATAATCCTTGCGCAGGGGATGCCCTTGAAACTGCCAGTGATTAAGGATTCTGCGGAGATCAGGATGTCCCTGAAAATGAATGCCGTATTGGTCGAACACCTCGCGCTCGCCCCAATTGGCTGAATCCCACAGTGAAGTGGCAGAGGGTATCCCGATTTCAGGATCAGCAACGGGTGTCCGCACCTGAACCAGCAAGTTCTGTTGCCAGTTACGGATGGTGTACACAACAAAAAACCGCGCTTCTTGCTGGATCGGATAATCGAGGTAGTCGACTGCAGTCACATCAAGGAGTAATCCGAAATTGAGGCTCGGATCATTTTTCAGGCGGGCAAGCGTCGTTTCGAGTTGCGCAGGCTGCACCGTGAGTACCACCGCATCGACAGAAGTCGAGCAGGAGACATCCGGAAACGCGGCCTGGATTAGTTCAAGTGCCGTCGTATTCATATCAGTCAAAAATCCCTTTAAAGTCTTTGTGGCGATCATTGAGCACACTTTCACCCCTGACCTGATCCTGAATCTTCATCAATGCATCCAAAACCGCCTCGGGCCGTGGAGGACACCCTGAGATATAGACATCTACCGGAATGATGGTGTCGATTCCCTGAACAGTGCAGTAGTTGTCATAGATTCCACCGGAACTGGCACAAGCACCCATGGCCACGACCCACTTGGGTTCAGGCATTTGTTCATAAATTTGTTTGAGAACCGGCGCTTGCTTGTAACTGATAGTGCCACAGACAAGCAACAGGTCAGCCTGCCGAGGTGAAAAACGCACAACCTCTGCACCCCAGCGGGAAATATCGTGCTGACTTGCGGCTGCGCTCATGAATTCGATAGCGCAGCAGGCGGTTCCAAAGACAAACGGCCACAGAGAGTACTCACGCCCCCAATTGATGACTGCATCGAGCTTGGTGGTCAGTACCGTATCACCCAAACTTGCTTCTAATCCTAACGCCAATTGAGCACCCCTTTCTTAAGAATATAAATAAGTCCAGTCAAAAGCAGCAGCATGAAGACAACCATTTCCGTGAACCCAAACCAACCAAGTTCGCGTACGCTTACTGCCCACGGGTACATGAACACCGCCTCGATATCAAACAGCAGAAACAAAATGGCGAGCAAATAAAATTTAACGCTGAATTTTTGCTCGGCCAACCCGATCGTGCGCTTGACGCCGCTCTCATAGGGATCATTTTTAGCCCTTCCGCCGGCACGGGGACCGAAGACCGTTGTCGCCAGCATGAACAGTGGGATAACGATAGCAATTCCGATGAGGGCCATTGCTGAAAGTACCAGTTCCGTTACCATGAATCAGACCTCTCCCATAGACGTAAAAGAATAAACGTAAACCTTCTGTGAACAGCAGGTTACTGCATACAATACAAAATGAACGGCTATTCATTACCGGTACAGCTATGATCTGTCAAGAAAAATAGCCTTGGAAATTAAGGAGCTCCAAGCAACCTTTCGACACCCGGCAAAAAGACATTTGTGCAAATTGTGCTTACTGTTTTTTTTAACGCAACATATCTCGGATCAGTCATCCCTTAAAACGTTCCCGGGCGCGTCAACACCTACAGCAATCCTAAATCTTTTCCCAGCCGTGACGACATGACAAGCATTGAGACTTCATGCAATGGGGCCTATCAAGCAAATGCCCATTTTGCACAAACCGTACAGGGCAACGTGCTCATCACGACCAAAAAAATATTGCATCAGAGGCGGATACAAACGAAACTCACTCCAGGCATAAAAAAACCCGAACAGACCATTGGTCCATCCGGGCTTTGCACATTGCAACTGCAGCTGTTGACTTTAGAAAGGGACATCATCCCCCATAGGCGGCGGTTCCGGGAAGGGATCGCCGCCGAAACCGCCGGCAGCCCCACCATACTCGGCCCCGCCACCTCCGCCGCCAGCCGTGGTCCGCGGAGATAGCATCTTCATTTCGCGGGCGACGATCTCGGTGGTGTAACGGTCGTTACCGTCCTTGTCCTTCCATTTTCTGGTCTGCAGCCTTCCCTCGATGTAGACCTTAGAGCCTTTCGAAAGATACTCGCCACAGATCTCGGCCAACCGTTGCCAAGCTATTATCCGGTGCCATTCGGTCAGTTCCTGGACCTGACCATCCTGACCTTTTCGCCGCTCCGTGGTCGCCACGTTAAAAGAGGCCACCGATGTTCCGCTCTGAGTATAGCGAATTTCTGGATCCGCCCCCAGATTACCGATTAATATCACTTTATTGATCATTGCTCACCTGCGGGTAGAGTGTTGTTAAAGGATCGACTAACCGTTTCTCCCAACTTATTTCGGCGGAAATATATACCAATTGGTCAGTTATTGCAAAACTTGTTCAGCCTCGAGCCCACCACTCCCCAACACTCTGCCGCATCTAAACAAAACAAAAACGGGCGCCTTTCAGCACCCGTTTTATACTCATTCAATGAATAGAACGATTGGATTAATAACGGTAGGCAGACTCGCCGTGACTGACCGTGTCCAAACCTTCCCGTTCCTCTTCTTCGGTCACTCGTAATCCGATGGTCAGATCAACTAGTTTATAGGCCACAATGGAAACCACACCCGACCAAATGATAGTTGTGCCTATCGCCCAAAGCTGACTGATAACCTGAGTAGTTATGGAATAATCGGCCACCTTGTTGGCAACATAATCATAGACACCCACGCCACCTAGAGCCGGATCGGCAAGAATACCGGTCATAATAGCACCGAGGATACCGCCGACGCCATGGACGCCGAAAACATCCAGGGCATCGTCAGCGCCGAGCATACGCTTCAGACCATTGACACCCCAGAGGCAGATGACACCGGCGAGCAGACCGATGATCAGCGCGCCCCCGATACCGACCCAACCACAGGCGGGAGTAATCGCTACCAGGCCGGCAACCGCACCGGAGGCTCCACCTAACATGGACGGTTTCCCTTTGATCATCCATTCGGTAAAGGTCCATGCAAGCGCTGCTGCTGCGGTGGCAGTCATGGTATTGCCAAAAGCCAGGGCAGCCAGACCGGTGGCTTCGAGGTTGGAACCGGCATTGAAACCAAACCAACCAACCCAGAGCAGACAAGCACCGATCATGGTCATGGTCAGACTATGCGGCGCCATGGATTCCTTGCCGTAACCAACACGTTTACCGACCATGAAGGCACCAATCAAACCGGCGATAGCGGCGTTGATGTGAACAACGGTACCACCGGCAAAGTCAATAGCCCCTTTCTGGAAGAGAAAACCTGCAGTTTCGCCCGCTTTGATCCCGGCGGCAGCATCGGTATAAGCGTCAGGACCGGCCCAATACCAAACCATATGAGCGATCGGCAGGTAAGCGAAAGTGAACCATAAGGCGATAAAGGCGAGCACAGCAGAGAATTTCATTCTTTCGGCAAAGGCGCCCAAAATCAAGGCCGGAGTGATAGCAGCAAAGGTGGCCTGGAAAAAGACGTAGATCAACTCTGGTATTACAACACCCTTACTAAAAGTCGCAGCCACTGAATCCACCGTAACTCCCTTCAACAGGATTTTATCGAAGCCGCCGAAAAAGGCGTTCCCCTCGGTGAAGGCGAGACTGTAACCGTAAATGACCCACAACACTGTACAGAGTGAAAAAACTGTAAAGACCTGCATCAAAACGGAAAGCATGTTTTTACTGCGCACAAGACCGCCGTAGAAAAGAGCAAGGCCGGGGATGGTCATTAAGGTGACCAGCAGGGTCGAAACAATCATCCAGGCAGTATCGCCTTTATTTGGAACAGGAGCAGCCGCTACCGCCGTAGCTGCTTCCTCAGCAATACCAGTACCGACTGCAAAGACGGCCAAGACCGCCAACATCAGAGAAGAAAAAACGATTATTTTTTTCATGGATGGCTCCCTATTGATCAAAGTGCTTCCGGACCGGTTTCGCCGGTTCTGATGCGCATTACGTGTTCAAGATCGAAAACAAAGATTTTTCCGTCACCGATCTTGTCGGTGCAGGCGGCCTTTTTAATACCTTCAACAACCTGATCGAGCTGATCGTCATCGATGGCTACCTCGACTTTCAGTTTCGGCAAAAATTCAATGACATACTCTGCGCCTCGATACATTTCGGTATGACCTTTCTGACGACCGAAGCCTTTGACCTCCGTTACGGTTACGCCCTTGACGCCAAGCGCTGTCAGACTCTCCCGCACCTCGTTCAACTTAAAGGGTTTGATTATCGCACTGATAAACTTCATTGATCACTCCTTTTCCGGCAGTCGTTTAGCGTTTCCGCCCTGCCCTGTTGATTGAAACTTTTACCGGTACAATCCGATAGACCTGTTGAAAAAACCTTTTTTACAATACCGGGGTAGACCGTTATAGCCCGTTCCGGTGACCATCCCTGAACCAATTTTTCTCCCCCCCCTTTTGCTTGAAGTTATTCTTTGCATAGCCTCTGATTCAGAGATGTTGAATGAACTTGTCCAAAATATTACAAAAACAGTGCCATCTCATCATAAAAAAATAAAAACTAATAAATTTGGGTTATTATATAAAAAAATTTAAACTTTACGCAGGAAATTATTACAAAATAATTCATTTTTGTATTTATTTTAAACTTAAAATGACAATTATGGCAACATGGGTGCAAAATGGAAGACACGGTGCATGGGATCACGAAAAGAAGGATTGCATCTGCCAGCGAAATAGGAAAAGATGTGATGGGTTAAATAACCTTTCTCAGCACCCATCCTTTGCCACGAGGAGGAACCGCATGGTTGCCAGTGTGAGCGAACACCTGTCAGCAGGCGACAGGCGATGGAAAGATATCGATCAGGCCATGCAGCGCCATGATTACCGCCCAGACGCCCTCATTGAGACCCTGCATGCTGCTCAAGATGCCTTCGGCTATCTGGATTCTGTAACACTGGCCTATATTTCATCCAAACTCAAGACCCCACCAAGCAAAGTGTATGGAGTTGCAACCTTTTACAACCATTTCAGGCTCAAACCCAAGGGTGACCATACCCTGGTGGTCTGTACCGGTACCGCCTGCCACGTTAAGGGGAATGATCGGATTCTGGCCTGGATACGCGACCAATACAGCCTTGTCCCCGGCGAGACCACACCGGACAACAGACTCTCGCTCCTTGAGGTCCGCTGCGTCGGCGCCTGTGCTTTGGCACCGGTAATCCTCCCGGACGGGGCGATCATCGGCAAGAAGAACTTCAAGGAAGCAACGACCATCATCGGGGAGTGGCTGGGCAATGCAACGTGAAGAACTACAACATCTTGCGGATGAACATCAGGCCCATCTGGAAAGTTTCGCTCATCGCATTCTGGTCTGCGCAGGCCTGGGATGTCCGCGCAATGAAGAGATCATTGCCGCCCTGCGGCGGGTTGTTTCCGAACAGGGACTGGAAGAGCGTATTTTGGTGCGCAAGGTTGGATGCATGGGGATCTGCGCCCTTGGACCGATGGTGCTTATTCAGCCTGGGGAAATCTCCTATCAGACCGTCCACCCCGATGATGCCACCGAAATTGTCGAATCCCTGGGCAAGGAACCGGTACAACGCCTGCTCCTGCCACCGGATCTGCCGTTTTTCACCCGGCAGTACAAAAATGTCCTAGCTCTGTCCGGACGAATTGATCCGGAAAATATTGACGACTATCTGGCTGCAGGCGGCTATAGCGCCGTGTTCACCGCCATCAACGAGATACGGCCGGCTGACATTATCCGCCGCATCCAAGAGAGCGGACTGCGTGGCAGAGGCGGCGCCGGATATCCCACCGGGCTGAAGTGGTCCACCGTCGCCAAAGCGGCGGCTGGCAAGAAATACCTGATTTGCAATGCCGACGAGGGTGACCCCGGCGCCTTCATGGACCGATCCGTTCTTGAAAGCACGCCCCATGCTGTGCTGGAGGGAATGATCATCGCCGCTTATGCGGTCGGTGCCAGCAATGGTTACATTTATGTACGGGCCGAATATCCACTGGCTGTGAAGCGGCTCAAGTTGGCCATCCGTGAGGCAGAACGAAAAAATCTCCTGGGCCACGCCATCTGCGGTTCCAGCTTTGATCTTAACATCCAGATCCGACTCGGCGCCGGCGCCTTTGTCTGCGGCGAGGAAACCGCTTTGATCGAATCGGTCGAAGGTCGCCGCGGTATCCCCCGGCCAAGGCCGCCCTATCCAGCGGAAAAAGGTCTCTGGGGCTGCCCCACCCTGATCAACAATGTCGAAACTTATGCCAATGTGGCGCCAATCATCGAACGTGGCGCGGAATGGTTTGCCACTCTGGGCACGACAAAGAGCAAAGGCACCAAAGTTTTCGCCCTCACCGGCAAGATTCGGCATACCGGCCTGATCGAGGTGCCCATGGGCATAACCCTGCGCGAGATCGTCTTCGATATCGGCGGTGGCGTTCCCGACGGCCATACCTTCAAGGCTATCCAGACCGGCGGCCCCTCGGGCGGCTGTATACCGGCCGAACACCTGGACACCCCGGTGAGCTATGAAAGTTTGAGCGATCTGGGATCGATCATGGGTTCAGGCGGGATGATCGTCATTGACGAAACCTCGAGCATGGTCGACATCGTCAAATATTTCATGGAGTTCAGCATGGACGAGTCCTGCGGCAAATGCATCCCCTGTCGGGTCGGCACCTTCCAGATCCATAGCCTGCTCACCAAATTCCAGGAATACCGAGCCACCGAGGCCGATCTCGGCCGACTGGAAATGCTCTGCGATCTGGTGAAGAATACCAGCCTCTGCGGCCTCGGTCAGTCGGCCGCCAATCCTGTGCTCAGCACGCTCCGCTATTTCCGACAGGAGTATCTTGTCCGGATCTTGCCCCCTGCAGCCACACTGGAGGGTGACCGGTGACCGCCCAAATCCTTACTCTGATCATCGACGGCAAGCCTGTCAGCGGCTCGGCCTCGGAGACTGTCCTTGAGGTGGCTCGTGAAAACGATATCGCCATTCCCACTCTTTGTTACCTGGAAGGGCTTTCCAGCCAAGGCTCCTGCCGCCTCTGCATGGTTGAGATTGGCGGCAGCGCAAAACTTCATCCCGCCTGTGTCACCCCCATTCAAGAAGGCATGGAGGTGACCACCCAATCGGCTCGACTTCTTCACTATCGTCGGACAATCATCGAACTGCTTTTATCCGAACGCAACCATGTCTGTGCGGTCTGCGTTTCCAACGGTCACTGCGAGTTGCAGGAACTGGCCCGCGCATTGGGAGTCGATCATGTCGATTTTCCTTACCGTTACCCGGCTCTGACCGTCGATGCCTCCCACGGTCGTTTTGTCCTCGACCACAACCGCTGCGTTCTCTGCACCCGCTGCATCCGGGTCTGCGGCGAGATTGAGGGCGCCCACACCTGGGACGTGAAGCATCGAGGCATCCGCAGCCTCATCGTCTCGGATTTCGACACCCCCTGGGGTGCCTCGGAAACCTGTACCGGATGCGGCAAATGCGTTCACGTCTGCCCGACCGGCGCTCTGTTTGAAAAGGGTAAATCAGTGGCCGAGATGCTGAAAAAACGACCTTTTCTCCCTTACCTTGTCGCCAACCGCGTCCTGGAGCATCGATGAAAAAGCTGCGACTCGCCACTCTCTGGCTCGACGGCTGTTCCGGCTGCCACATGTCACTCCTGGACATGGACGATCGATTGCTTGACCTGGCTGCCTCGGTCGATTTTGTCTACAGTCCGCTGGTTGACGTCAAACACTTCCCCGATGCCGTGGATGTCGCCTGTATCGAAGGGGCGGTGAGTTCGCCCGAGGATGAACGCAAACTGCAAACCGTACGGCAGCGAAGCGGCCTTTTGATCGCCTTGGGCGACTGCGCCGTCACCGGCAACATCCCGGCCATGCGCAATAGTCTGGGAACTGACAAGATGCTGCGATCAATCTATATCGAACGACAACCGCTGAACCCGCAGATTCCTGCAACCGAGTTGCCAACCCTGAACAACCATGCCTTGCCCCTGCACCATTTCGTCAAGGTCGATCTTTTCATACCCGGATGCCCGCCTGCAGCCGACACCCTGCACACCGCCCTCAGCGCCCTGGTTGCAGGGAAAACCGCCGAGCTGCAGCTGAACACCCGGTTCGGTGCCTAGGAGTCCGCCATGGAACAACGCATCACCATCGAGCCAGTCACCCGCATTGAAGGACACGCTCGAATCAGCCTGGTTCTCGATGCATCCGGCCAGGTCCATGACGCCCATTTCCAGGTCACCCAGGTGCGAGGTTTTGAAAAATTCGTCGAAGGCCGGCCTTTTTTCGAAATGCCCTCACTGACGGCCCGGACCTGCGGCATCTGCCCGGTCAGCCATGCGCTCGCCTCGGCCAAGGCCTGCGACCAACTGCTGGCGGTCACTATCCCGGAAACCGCTACAAAGCTGCGCCGCATCCTCAACCTCGGCCAGTTCATCCAGTCGCATGCGCTCAGCTTTTTCTACCTTTCCGCCCCGGACCTGCTGCTCGGCATGGATCATCCACCAGAAACCCGCAATTTTTTTGGTATTGCTGCCGCTGATCCCCAGTTTGCCCGCGACGGTATCAGGCTGCGCCAGTTCGGCCAGCAGGTGATCGAACGATTGGCTGGACGACGGATCCATCCGGCCTGGGTGGTGCCCGGTGGCGTCAACTCGCCGCTCAACGAAACAGCACGGATCACCACTCTCAACGAAATCCCCGAAATCAAAACTCTCGTCTGCACCCATCTGGAACGGTTCAAACAGTCGCTGGCACAGTATGAGGAATATATCCGGGTGTTTGCCCGTTTCCCCAGCCTGTTCCTGGGCCTGGTCAGCAACGAGGGCAATCTCGAATATTACGACGGCCGCGTTCGCATCATTGATGATGCAGGTGTAACCATTGGCGATCATCTCGAAGCCAAAAATTACCAGGAGTATATCGGCGAGGCCGTCGAGCCTTGGACCTATCTCAAATTCCCGTATTACAAGCCACAAGGATATCCAAACGGTATGTACCGGGTCGGTCCGCTCGCCCGCCTCAATCTCGCCGCCCGCTGCGGCACCGAGCTGGCAGACCTGGAATTGACCGCCTTTCGCCGCCTCGAACCAGGCCCGATACTCAGTTCCTTTCAGTATCATTATGCCCGGTTAGTGGAGGTGCTGTATGCGGTTGAAATGATTGAAATGCTGCTGACCCAGCCTTCAATTCTCGATAAAAATGTCCGGGCCGTGGCCGGAGTAAACAATCTGGAAGGGGTCGGTATGACCGAGGCCCCGCGCGGTACCCTGATCCACCATTACAAGATCAACGAGGATGGCCTGATCGAATGGGCTAACCTGATCATCGCCACCGGCCACAACAACCTGGCCATGAACCGGGGCATCCTCCAGGCGGCACAGTATTATCTCAATGGCGCCACGCTCCATGAGGGTTTGCTCAACAGGATTGAAGCCGTGATCCGCGCCTTTGACCCCTGCTTGGCCTGTTCCACCCACGCGGTTGGAACCATGCCCCTGGTGATTGAGCTGATCGGCCCGGACGGAGCAACCCTCGATCAAGTCCGCCGCTGATAAGCGTTTCAGGCTCGTCGTTTTGCCATTACTTCACGCAAGGAGTGCATTGAACCAATGTTCCATTCCATTCTAGCCATCAGTATAGGGGCTTCAGCCGGAGCGGTCCTGCGCTGGCTGCTCGGCCGCTCGCTCAACACCCTCTTTCCTACCATTCCGCTCGGCACCCTGGCCGCCAACCTGATCGGCGGCTACCTGATCGGTATCGCCATGGCCGTCTTTGCAGCCATGCCCAGCCTGGCCCCGGAGTGGCGACTCGTGATCATTACCGGTTTCCTCGGCGGCCTCACCACCTTCTCCACCTTTTCCGCCGAAGTCACCACCCTGCTTCAGCAAGGCCGCCTGCTTTGGGCCGGAGCTGCTGTCTCCATCCATGTGGTCGGATCCCTGGCCATGACCTTGCTGGGACTGGCAACAGTCGCCCTCATTCAACGATTCTGATTCGGAGGAACACCGATGCTCGGCTATCAACTGACCTTTTTCACCCAGCAGGATCGTAGCCACAAGGGACGATCCCTGGCCAAGTGGCTGATCGAGGAGGCGAGAAATCTCGGTATCGGCGGTGCCACCCTGATTCCGGCAGCAGAAGGATTCGGCCATGACCGCAAGCTCCGCTCCGCCGGTTTTTTCGAGTTGAGCGATCAACCGCTGGAGGTGACCATGGCTGTGAGCGAGGCCGACGCCAATCGGCTTTTTACCCGGCTCAAGGAAGAAAAGATCAACATTTTTTTTGTCAAAACACCCATCGAGTACGGCATGACCGGGGAATGCTGAATGCTGCGCAACCTCAGCAGCCTGCCCCGCGCCGTCTGGTTGATTGGTTTGATCAGCCTGATCAATGACACTGCCTCAGAAATGCTCTATCCGCTGATCCCACTCTATCTTTCTTCCGTGCTGATGGCCGGCCCCAAAGCCATGGGCCTCATCGAAGGCATTGCCGAAGCGACCGCCAGCCTGCTCAAGCTCTTCTCCGGCGTAATCGTCGACCGCACCCGGCGTGCCAAACCTTGGATCATCTTTGGCTATGGGCTGGCTGGCCTGGGACGGCCGTTGATCGCTCTGGTCTCCAGTTGGCCTGCACTGCTGATGATCCGTTTTGCCGACCGGGTGGGCAAAGGATTGCGCTCTTCGCCGCGAGACGCCTTGCTGGCCGCCAGCGCTGGAACGGAAAATCGCGGTCTCGCCTTTGGCCTGCACCGTGCCATGGACAATGCCGGCGCGGTTGTTGGCCCAATCCTCGCGGCTTTCCTGCTCAGTGCGGGTCTGGGCCTGAAGGCAATTTTCCTGTGGTCCATAGTGCCTGCGCTCTGCTGCCTGGCCCTTGCTCTATTGATCAAAGAACCAGAGCCGGTCACCCGCCCCGCAATCCGGAAATTCGATTGGCGCCTCCGCGATATGCCACCCGCCTTCAGGCGCTACCTCAAGGTGGTGGCCCTCTTCACCCTGGGAAATTCCTCCAATATGTTCCTGCTGCTGCGGGCTCAAGAACTGGGTGTGACTCAAGCCCAGATACCGCTTTTATGGGCTGCGGTCTCGCTGGTGGCCATGTGCTGTTCCACACCGTTGTCGGCACTCTCTGACCGGTTCGGACGCGTCCCCTTGCTTGGCGCCGGATATCTGGCCTATAGCCTGTTCTATCTGACCATGGGACAGATGCGCCACGATGGCCTCATCCTGTTCCTCCTTTTTGGCTGCTACGGACTGTTCATGGCCGCCACCGAGGGCGTGGAAAAAGCGCTGGTCGCCGACCTCGCCCCGGACGGGCAAGAGGGCACAGCTTTTGGCTGGTTTCATTTGGTCACCGGCACCCTGCTGCTCCCGGCATCGATCCTCTTCGGCTGGCTCTACCAGAGCTTTCAACCGCGGGCCGCCTTCTTCTTTTCCGGAGGTTGCGCCCTGACAGCCGCCATCCTGCTCCTTGTCTGGGTTCAACCCGAACTGAAAACAGGACGATGACGACAGCCGTCCCGACTCGACCGGTTTATCCGCCTGTACCCCACCCTGCCTGCCGACGATGCAGCACCACTTTACGGAGATAATCGATGGCAAAAATGACCACAATTCCCAGCCAGGCAAGACCGTAGATCTCAGGTGCCACCGGCCCGGTGTTTAGCGCCCTCGTCAGCGGCGGCCAGTAGAGAATCGCCCAGGAAAGAATGATTTGGATGAGAATACCTGCAAAAACCAGCCGATTACGGAACAGGCCGAGGTCAAGACCGGACCTGGACTCGAAGCGGCGCCCCGCCAGGTTGCCGATCTGCATCAGGAGAATGGTGGACAGGGTAATGCCGGTGGCCGATTGGTGGAGTGGTGAAGAGGCGTCCAGCGGCATGCCGTAGCGCCAGCCGCCATCAATAAGCACGTAAAAGAAGAGAAAAAGCGACCAGATCCCCTCGATCAAACCAAGGAAACAGTAGCTGCGGATTATCAACTGCCGGTTCAGCAACCCTTGGCTAGGGTTGCGCGGCGGTTTGTCCATCACTTCCGGGTCCGAGGGTTCTTGGCCGAGCCCCATGGAGGGCACGAGGTCCGTGCCCAGATCAATGGAAAGAATGTGAATGATGTTGAGCGCGAGCGGCACCGGCAGGGCGATGTACAACAGGTAGGGCAGAATCTCCGGGCCATTGCTTACCAGGACATAGCTGGTGAACTTTTTCATATTCTCGAACACGGTCCGTCCCTCTTCGATACCATCGACGATGGAGGCAAAATTGTCGTCGAGGAGAATTATTTGGGCCGATTCCCTGGCCACATCAGTCCCCATCTTGCCCATGGCGATGCCGATGTCCGCTGCCCGCAGGGCCGGGGCATCATTGACCCCGTCGCCGGTCATGGCCACCACCTTCTCCATATGCTTGAGGGCGGTCACTATTTTCATCTTCTGTTCCGGCGTGGTTCGGGCAAAAACGCGCACCCCCAGTTGCAGTTGTTCGACCAGGGCCTCCACGGTCAGTTGCTTGAGCGCCTCACCGGTGAGATGGGTTGTGCAGTCGGGCGCAACGATCCCGGCCTTGACCGCCACGGCGAGCGCGGTTGCCGGATGATCGCCGGTGATCATCATCACCTCGATCCCAGCCCCATGGCATTTCGCCACCGCCGGAGCCACCTCAGGCCTGACCGGGTCCTCGATGCCAAGAAATCCAGCCAAGATCAGGTCGTGCTCCAGACTCTCGGCACCTGCCTCATCGGCTGTCGCTTTTCTTTCTTTTCCCTCGGCCAAAGGCCGATAGGCAACGGCGATCACTCGCAGGCCCTGAGCGGCCAACCGCTGCATGACGACCTCACTCGCCGCCAATTGATCGGCAAGCGGCATATCTTCCTCATTTTTTGCCTTTGCACCGACCACTGTCACCATGGGCCGGATGGCTTCAAACGCCCCTTTGACCACAAAGAGAGGTTGTTCTCCTATCCTGACGATGCCGCCGGAGCGCCTTTTTTCAACATCAAAGGCAAAGGAGTGCTCCACCAGCTGCTGTGCTTTGACCAGTTGCCCCAGCCCCAGGCGCATCCATTTGTTGGCCACGGCCACGTCCAAAGGATCGCCCAGCAATTGCTTCCCTGAATCCCGGACATCGGAGGCGGCCAGAGCCAGGGTGGCCAGTTCCTGCTCGCGTTCAACCGTCATCGCCTCGCCGGTGTGCGGTTCCACCATCCGAGTGATGGTCAGCTGGTTCAGGGTCAGGGTGCCGGTCTTGTCGGTGCAGATCACATGCACCGCACCCAGGGCCTCAACCGCGTTGAGGCTGGTGACCAGCACATTTTTCTTGGCCATGCGGAGGCTGCCCATCACCAGGGCCAGAGTCAGAGTGGGCAGCAGTCCTTCCGGCACGTTAGCAACGATGATGCCCATCATGAACACCAGATTCATCCACAAGGGCTTGCCGCTCATCACCCCGTAGAGAAAAAAGGAGAATCCCATGGTGCAGGCGATGGTGGTGAGGATGCGGATCATCCGGGAAATTTCGCGTTCAAGCGGCGAACCGGTGCGGCGGATGGTCTGGGAAAGCTGGGCGATACGGCCAAAACGGGTGCGCAGACCGGTGGCGAAAACCACGCCCCGGCCGCTTCCCTTGACGACGGTACAGCTGGCGAACCCGATGTTTTCGCATTCCTCCAGGCTCTTTTCCTGCCTCTGCGCAGTCAACCGGATGGCAGCTGATTCGCCGGTGAGCGGCGCATTGTCGATCATCAGCCCATCCGAGCTGACAATCCTCAGATCAGCGGCAATCTTGTCGCCCTCGGAAAGCACCACTACATCACCGGGAACGATCTCGGAGGCCGGTATCCGCCTGATGCAGCCGCCTCGGCAGACCTCCACCAGGTGGGGCAGAAATTTCTTCAATGCCTCCATGGCCTTTTCCGCCCGGTATTCCTGGATAAAGCTGAACAGGGCGTTGAGCAGTGCCACCGCGATCAGGGCCCAACCGAGCACGCCCATGCCTTCGTCAGGATTGATCCGGTGGGCGACAAAACAGATCACCGCCGAAATGACAAGGAGGATGGCAAAAAAGTTGGTGAACTGCCGCCCCAGGGTGCGGGCCAGCTTCCAGCGGTCGATCACTTCAATGAGATTGGGGCCGACGTGGATGAGTCGTTCCGTCACCTCGGACGGCGTCAACCCTTCTGGGCCGCTATGCAGCGCGGCATAGACCTGGTCCGGCGAAATTTGGCCGATATGGGCGGGTTGCGGGGTCATATTGTGCGGTAGATACCGACGTCGCAGGAGGTGGTGCGAAGGATCTGCTCGATCCGATTGCCGTAGAAGTAGCGTGAGGGCAGGTTCCGCTCCGTAGCTCCGAGCAGGATCATACCCGCATTGATCTTTCCCGCCTGGATGAGAATCTCCTTGGCCCAGTCGTCGGAGAGCACTACCTGGCGGTCGAGATGCCAGGAGGCACCAGCGGTTTGCTGCCGGATCTCCGCCACAATCCGGCTGAGATACGCATGGCCTTCGGCAATCTTCTTTTTGGCGGCTAGGGTGGAAATGTAACGGAAATGGAAGGGATTGACCGTCATCACCCGCAGGAGATAGAGCCGTTTGACCGAGGCGGCCAGCATCTGCAGAAAGGGCATGGCTGTTTGAAATCCACGCGGATGACCGGCCAAAGGAAAGAGCAAGGTGCGAGGACATCCGAGCAGTCCGGGGCTGACCACCCGGATGGCCAGGACGTTGAACCGTTGGCAGCGGAGCAATCGTTCTGCAATGGTGCCGGCGAGAAAGCCCTTCCCCTTGGAGGCGATGCGCGTGCCGCAGAGGCAGGTGCATTGTTCACCTGGGGGGATCGCCTGGAGCAGACTGGAAAAAACATCGCCGCTCAGGTCGCAGGATCAGGTTCTGGCAGGTAACGGCGTGTTGCTCGCATTCGGCGGCAATGGCGGCAAATTTTGCCTCGATGCGCTCACGGGCGAAGGAACCGTCGAGAATGTGAACGAGGAGCAGTTGCCGGCCGGGAGATTCGCCGCCATCTGCAGGGCGTAGCGGGCAACCCAGTCCGCATTGATCGATCCATCGTAGGCTAGAACAATCCGCCGGTTCATCGCACCTCCGAGATGGGTGGTTTTGCCGTTGGGTAAAACGTATCCTGTTGATACTAAACGTGATGCGGCGGGGGATTGCAAGAAGGAATTCGGGCAACGCAGATGGAGATCCGGCTTCTGTTAAAAATATCCGGCTGCTCGATTTGAATCTTTAGACCTGCTTGATAGTATTTACCATCACCACACAGGCTTAGCCCGGATCAAGTGCTTTTGCCTCCGTGCCTGTGCTCCAGACGCGATAGCGAACCTCGACGCCATCGGGCACATAGACCACTACGGGCAACCGGCTGTTGTAGCGAATGAGATACGGCTCGCCGCTAAGCTGAATAAATCGGTCCACCTTCGGCGCATTCGGATCGACGGCCATCAGCGTGCCAGCCAAGGGACCTAGTTGGGCCACGTTGTATCGTGTATACCCCCAGCCATCGATGTTTTCCGCCTCAATTCTGCCGCCGAAAAAGTATCTATTCCGCTCTTCAAGCTGAACCGTCTTGCCGACAATCAACTCCACCTTGAGCGTATTTTCATCGGCGTGAGGTTGAAGTTGAAGGACATATCGAATCATCCCCTTTTCAGCTGGAGGAAAGGCCTTCATGTTGTCCGCTGCGTGGGAGGTTACGATCTCAAAAACTAACACGAAAATCGCGATCAAAGAGGACGGTTGCATCTTTTTTTTCTCAAATGTTCAAGTTGGCAGTTGAAGTTCCTATTGAGGGAAGGTGCGGGCAGCTTGTTTATTCGATTGTTCTAAGGAGTTGTTACTTTCAATGAGTTCCGGCTTGAAATGGGTTACGAGCATGGCATCGTCCCTTCACCTCACCTTGCGCACTCGAATTGTTCGTTACCACTTCATGAAGGGCGGAGGGCTGAACGGGTGCTGTGCAAACCACTCTGCCGCGCCTTTCAGGAGGAATTTGTGAAAGCCGTTATTGGGGATGGTTTTCTTGACTTCCTTGATGGACGACCGAGGAATGCCAAAGGTGAAAAATCCGAGGGAAAAATCAACCAAGTCACCTTTCCTGAAGAGTTCGACGAGAGGATACCGGTTATCTCTATAGGCGCGTACCTTGTGGTGCATCTCAACCATCAGGCTAATTTCTTCAGCCCACAAATATTGCCCCGTAGCGGCCAGGTATTGTTTTACATGGGCAACCGAAGGTGGGATGTAATCAACCGTATGGTCTGACCAGAGACCGATATCGTGGAAGCACGCTGCGATAGCTAACTTGGTCTTTTCCTCCTCCGTACATGGATACAGCGCCAAACAGAAATTAAAAAGGCGATAGACATGTCCCCTGTAGCCCGGATAGTCATCTCCGATCCGGTCTCTCCATTGTGCGAGAATCTCCTCAATGAGGTCATGCCTTGTCTCAATCCTCATATATTTTCTATGTGCTTTTTAACTATTAAATCAGTTATTTATTCTTACACATTCATCCAGACGGTTTCCAGCGAGCACTCTCTTTCACCCATGTGTGGGTTATTCGCGATGGTTGTGGGTGCCCGTGCCAATCTATCTGACACCATCAGGCTGCCCTCCGCTTGCCCTGATTGAGATTTGACTGCTCGTATTATTTTTTTTCCTGCATCGGTTGTTCGCAATCGAAATGACCCAAGGGACGTTTAAAGGTGTAGTCCGCTGGTGAGACAACCAAACTATTCCACGCCTCCTTGCTATTGCCGCCAAGTACTGAGAAAGGAGCAGAAACCACAAAGATAGCCAATCCGGCTACAGTCGCCACCGCACCGACTGGTCTGGCTACAGCAATATCAGCAGTCATCAAGCCCGAATCGTCATGATTTTCTGGCACACAATCCTTGGCAAATCCATGAGCTTCAAAAAAACCAATCGTCACAACAGTGAGTAAAAGAAACGCTAAAAATCTTTTGCTGTAATTCTGCATTGAATTTCCCTCCTTCAATTCAAGAAATATATCTTCCAAGAAACAAGGGGCTGATAGCTGAGTGGGCAAGCTTCCCTTTGCTTACTCTTGAGTCATACTCAAGACCGGACGACAAGACGATAAATCCCATTTTACAGACAACCTGATATCTTACCATTCATAATTTCCCTGAAACTGTACAGGATTAGTCACTTCATGGTCAAGAATTGATTAACAGGTCGACAAGTGCAACTGTGTTCATCATACCACCCCTTGCGGGTGGAAGACAAGTCTGCCTATACTGCGGTATCGTCATTACGCCTATTGCACGGAGAATAACTATTGCCAGTTGATGCTCGGTTCCATCTCTTGTTTCGGCGGCACGTCCCGTCTGAACAGGTTGGAGGAAAAGGATGTTGAGCTTTTTTCCATCTCATAACTGAGGGCAAGGTATCAGCCTCCACACTATGGAAAACCTTGAATGCTCTGGTTTTTCTATCGCGATGGTCTCGCAATGCAACTGACCGCAAGGATTCCTCCGATCCAAAGTATTTCACAACCAAGGCCGACCACGGTTAGTGTTTAAGGGATATCCAGAGGATTGCTCACCGCCTTGATGGGCAAAAAAGCTGATGGCGAGACACCGCTCTCGCGGAGAGCCTGCGTTGCTGGTGTGCATCCACTTGCACATTCAGGAGGTGAATTGTGGCCAGAGGGCCATCATTCATCATTATCCAGGATGGAAAAAGTGGGGAGCAATAGAATTTTTTCGGCCGACCAATGTGGAACAAGAATGGCGCGGGCAGGTAAAAGCAGTCAATGCGCGGCACTATCAGGATTTGACAGAAGGATTCGGAGCGATGCACTAACCAGAGGAGTAGGCCAAGAAACACACACGATCCGAGCACAAAATCAGCTGGCGGTAGATGTTCCCGGCAAGGGGTTGAGTTCTCCTGACCCGAATTCAGGCAAGGGGCAACGTCTTCATGTGTTTGAATCAGGGCTGCAAAAGGCAGAAAAGTAGTCCACCTTCAGGCTGAAATAGACAAAAAGGTGGCTTGCCATGCCCTGCGGCACAGTTTCGCCACCCACATGCTGGGAATCGGGGCCATGATCTAAGGGAGTACTGCCGGAACTTCTCGACCATGCGAATCTCAAGCCCGCTGAGATGGATGCCCATGTTATGGCCCGCAACCTCCAAAAATAACAGAACCCGCCGAACCGCTCCGGGGTGTAGGCATGATGCTGATCGCCGGTTGACAAAGAGATCACGATGACGGTTTGCAACGCGTCCGTTCCGAGACTCCCGTGACTCTTGCTAACTGCACCCGGCTACGGGAGATGCGACGATTGAGAAAAATCGATCAGCCGCACCCGTTGCCACCGCCTGCACAAGCACCCTTGGAGGAACATTTGCGCATCCGTCCCTGCAGGCCAGTCAGTCCCTTGCCGGTGTAGACCGCTTCCAGACCACGTTCGATGAAGCCAACCATAGTGACGGGTTGGATGCCTCGTTTCTTGAGCATCTCTCGGGGCGAATCGCCGAGATCGTTAACAAGGATGGCCCGACAGTCAGCCAGAATGCGGCTGATGTTAAACCAGCGCTGGCTACCTCCGCCCGCGGCCGGTGCCTTACGGTCCTCAATATGTCGATAACCGCCCTGACCATCTTCGCCCCAGATCTGAAACCTGGTTGCCTCTCCCAGATGCTGGTTGACCAGCACTCCTTCCAGGGTCGCCACGGCGACATAAGGGCGCGCGGTTTCTTCCGGTTTAGGCAGTTGGGCGCAGGCACTGAGACAACCTCGCATCTCATCGGTACGGTCATGGTCGAGCAGGCCGACCGCATCAGCCCGGCAGCGGGTGCAGTGGCGCATCTGCGGCAAAAATTGTTCCGCCTCATTGCGCACTGTATCCATCTGCTCCTTGGAAGGCTCGACAATGTGCTCAAAGGCCGTATCGGCATTGGGGAACATGGCCATGCAGTTGAGCAGATCCACGCCTAGCTCTTTCATGGTTGCGGCCAGGACCGGCACATGGTGATCGTTGATGCCCGGAATGACGATGGTATTGACCTTGACGGTGATACCGTGCTCTTTCAATAGCGCGATAGCCTGCAGTTGACGGGCGAGCAGCAGTTCCGCGCCCTGTTTGCCACGGTACAGTACCTTGCCGTCTCGCACCCAGGCGTAGATGTGCTGGGAAATCTCCGGATCGACCGCGTTGATGGTGATGGTCACATGGGAAACGCCGATCTCGGCCAGTTCCGGCACATGCGGAGCCACATTCATGCCGTTGGAGGAGAGGCAGAGAATGGTGTCCGGATAATGCCTGCGGATCAGGCGCATGGTCTCCAGGGTCTCCTCGGCGTTGGCAAAGGGGTCGCCCGGTCCGGCAATGCCGGCCACCGAGATGCGTGGTTCCTTCTCCAGCACCTTGCCCATGTAGACCAAGGCCTGGTCTGGGCTGAGCAGGGTGGAGGTGACGCCGGGCCGCGACTCGTTGACGCAGTCGTACTTGCGGTTGCAGTAGTTGCACTGAATGTTGCATTTCGGGGCAACCGGCAGATGGACCCGACCGTACTGACCTTTAGCCTTGACGTTGAAGCAGGGATGGCGATTGAAATCTTTTTCGCTAAGCATAACGGGGCTCCTTTATTGGGGGAAAGTGACCGTTGTCATTACATATAGAAATAGCCGACTGGAGAGTCGTCCTGTTTTTTCTCGATCATTGCATTGGCGACCGTATCGAACAGCTGTTGCGCTCCGGCGTATCCGAGGTGGAGGATGCGCTGGCCGCCAACCCTGTCATGGATGGGAAAGCCAACCCTGATGAGCGGGATATTCAGCTTTTTAGCCAGCGGATAGCCCTTGGAGTGACCGACCACCAGGTCGAGGTCCATCTGTTCGGCCATCTCGCTGATCTCGAAGAAATCCATGCCTTCAAAGACCTGCGGCTGCTCGGTCAGGGTATCGGCGGTGGCGGCGGCAATCGCAGCCTTTAGTTTGCCCGAGGTGCCGCCCGAGGCACAGAGAACCGGCTGGATGCCGATCTCGGCGAGAAAAGAACACATGCCGACGATCATGTCCTCTTCGCCGTAGACCACGGCCCGTTTACCAAAGACGTATTTGTGACCATCGACATAGGCATCGACCAGGCGGCCACGCTGCTTGGCGTACTTCTCCGGGGTCGGACGGCCGCTGATGGTCTCCACGAGGCTAAAGAAGGTGTCGGTCTCGCGGATGCCCACCGGCATGCCGATCCGGTGCTGCGGAACGCTGAATTTTTCGGCCAGAACCGTACCGCCGGTTGTGCCGAGCGTTGGCCCGAATTCGATCGTTGCTTGGGATCGGCCCATGGCCTTGATTGCCGCTATCGGGGTGCCGCCGCTCTGGATTTTCTCGTATTCGAGCAAGGCCGGACCGTCCATCGTTTCAGAGAGATCGGGCAGCAGGGTGCAGCCCAAGCCGAAGTCGGCCATGATTTCGGCGAGCAGGCGGTAATCGGCCGAACTGACGAAACCGGGCAGGAGATTGACCATCGCACTCCGCGGCCCGCCTTCACTCAATTGGGCAACGACCTCACGGATGGCAGCGTGGAAGCCCTCCATGTGCGTGCCCGAATAACTGGGGGTGGAGACGTTGACGAAGGTGGGCAACCCAACCGAACCCTTGGTGTCCTCTGCGTACTGGTGCAGGTACATTTTGACATCGTCGCCGATGGTTTCGGTCAGGCAGGTGGTGGCGATGCCGATCAGTTTGGGCCGGTACTTGGCGGCGACGTTTGTCAGGCCAAGCTTGAGGTTGGGGCCGCCGCCGTAGACCGCGTGCTTCTCGGAGAGCGATGAGGAGGCGATATCAATGGGCTCGTTGTAGTGACTGATGATGTAGCGCCGCATGTAGGTGGCACAGCCCTGGGAACCATGCAGATAGGGCACCGCGCCTTCGATGCCCTTGAAGGCCAGACAGGCGCCGAGCGGTGTGCACAGTTTGCAGGCGTTGGTGGTCGAGATGTAGTTGGGTCGAATGGGTTTTTTGAATTTAGGCGGATTGGTGCTCATGGCGTTTTCCTTCGTCTCATAGACTGTGCGCTGTCATCTCGACCAGCGGGAGAGATCTCTACCCTTGCTCGTCCGGAAATTTCTCCCTGTGGTCGAAATGGCAAGCCGAGGGTGCGGGGCAAAAACATTTTGGTGCTCTGCCAATCATTCAGCTCTGTGTTCGATGCTTTTCTTGCGCGGCACGAACTGCCAGACCGGGCTCATCACCGATGAGTAGACCTCGCGGGCGAAGTTGAGCATACCCTCGAATCCGGCCAGGGCTTCTTTCCGTTCATGGTTGTGGTCGCAGAAGCCGATGCCCAGTTTGTAGGCGATGGGCCGTTCCTTGACCCCACCAACAAAAATATCCACCTCTTTTTCAGTGAGAAAGGAGGTCAGCTCCAAAGGGTTGGAGTCATCAACAATGATGGTGCCGGGGTCGGTGATTGCGGCCAGTTCTTCGTAATCTTCCTTGGTTCCGGTCTGGGAGCCGACCATGACCACCTGCATGTCGATCAGGCGGAAAGCCTTGACGAGCGAAAAAGCCTTGAACGAACCGCCGACATAGATGGCTGCCTTCTTGCCGGCCAGGGCCTTGCGATACGGTTCCAGGGCTACAGCCAGGTTTTTCACTTCCCCCTCGACTATCTTCTTGGTGCGCTCCATCATCTCGGGATCCTTGAAGAAGCGGGCGATGTCGTAGAGGGCCTCGGCCATATCCTCGATACCGAAATAGGAGACGCGAAGCGAGGGGATGCCGTATTTTTCCTCCATCATGTTGGCCAACTGCATGGTCGAGCCTGAGCACTGAACCACGTTAAGGGCGGCACCGTGGGCTCGCTCGATATCCGCCACCCGGCCGTCGCCGGTAATGTTGGCCACGACCTGGATGCCCATACGTTCGTAGTACTCGCGGATCATCCAGATTTCGCCGGCGAGGTTGAAGTCGCCAAGGATGTTGAGGGAATATTTGGAGATGCCCGTGGTGTCGCCGTTGCCAATCAGGCGAAAGAGGGCGTCGCAGGCAGCTTGGTAGCCGGCCCGTTTGTTGCCCTTGAAGCCTTCGGATTTGACCGGAATCACCGGAATTTTGTACTCGGCTTCTATCGTTCGGCAGACTGCTTCCATATCGTCGCCAATGATGCCGACGATACAGGTTGAGTAGACAAAGGCTGCCTTGGGTTCGTGGCGCTCGATCAGTTCACGCAAGGCTGCAGTCAGTTTTTTCTCGCCGCCGAAGATGACATCGGTTTCTTGGAGATCAGTGGAAAAAGAGAGGCGGTGCAATTCTGGCCCGGAGCTTAGCGCCCCACGGATATCCCATGTATAGACGGCGCAGCCGACCGGGCCGTGGACCAGATGGACTGCATCGGCGATGGGATAAAGCACCACCCGCGAGCCACAGAACACGCAGGCTCTCTGACTGACTGCTCCGGCCAAACTGTCTTTATTGCAGACGATGTCAAAGGAGGACTCACCCTTGACGAAAATCTGATTTTCCCGATCCTTCAGTGCAATTGCTTCCATGGCCGCCCTCTCTGAGTGATATGTACCTTGCCCCTCTTTGGGCAAGATGCATGCCAGGCAGCTCAATTCCTTTCATAGTGTTTAATTTCAATTTGTTACGACAATACAAGCAAAGTGGAAGACGCACAGGTGCACGATGGGTTTTTGTCGATTGTTCGACAAAAATGAAGGATGCGGACAAATTTGTCGGCAGGGGATGTCAGAGAAGCGGAGAAGTCGAGCAGATCACCGTTGTTTGAATGTTACAACGGCGGGTTTGGCAAAAAACCTGTTTCCACCGAGAATTGGAAATCGGCCAAAAGGAAAAGAGTAACTGGGGACGCTGTGTCGCAAAAAAGCGGCTGGAGCCGTTTGGCCCCAACCGCTTTTCTTGGTGGATCATGCCCTGCTTTCTTTATTGAAGACTAGTGGGACAGGACTGTTTTATACTGTTCTGTGTTCCAGGGGTGAGACTGGAAAAGCAGCAAAACTCTGGGCATGAGGCGTGGAACTCACCGGCAAGGAATAACTTTGCGAAAACTGTCCTTGGTCCAGATCATCTGGCCATCGGGCGTTTTGCCATCGGCTTTCCATTTATCGGTTACCTGGAGGCAATAGGACCCCATATTGATGGTCTCCGGTTCCTTGTTGCCCGGCGTTTCTCCGCCGATACGCATCAGGTCGGGGTTGGTTGAAGCGTAGTTAGGGGCGATGGTGGCCGCGCCGCAACCAGCCAGGACTGCGGCAACAACTCCGTAAACAAAAAACATGCACAATTTTTTCATGATCTGTTCTCCTGGTTATGAACACGGTTTCTGATGCCTCACATCCGGTCTAACTCGCGGTTTGCGGGCTTCGATTTGATTGGGCTTTTTCAATAGAAAGCCGACGGATAGCGCCACGTCAGGCCGAGACAACATGTAATTGATCCCAACGGTTTGCGAAAGTTTTTTTTACAATGAAGCGCTTCACAACTGCTAAATTTTCACGCCCCCTCAGTGTGTTCAGGCATAAAATGATAGATGGAGCGCAACAGGCTCTGCTGGTGAGGAAAAGGCAGCGGTATCCCTTTGCCGAGAGAACAGCTGGTACCTGATGCAGGCAGCGCTGTTTTCCCTCGGGGGGCCAACCCGGAAAAAAATAAGCTCGCCCTTTGATTTCGCGCCTTTTCTTTACAGCATATTGCCGACAGGTCGCCCACCTTCTCTGATACGTTCCAACTGGTCAACGAGATCATCGATCTCTGCCTGCCAGTAGTGGCGCGAGCCGAAATCAGGAACAACGCTGGTTGCCCCATCCTCGACCACCTGATGCGCGCACCAGGCTGAGTAGTGAATAAAACGCATGGCCCGCAGGGGTTCGATCAGACGAAGACTACTTCGATCAAAGTGCCTGAAAGTCTCGTATCCCTCGAGCAACAAGTCTACTGCAACAAAAGAATCATCAAGAGTTCCCGGCAGGAGCATCCAGAAATCCTGAACCGGCGGACCAATGACCATATCATCAAAATCGATCAGGAAGAAGGACTCACCAGGACGATAGATGAGGTTGCTTGGGTGACAATCGCCATGAATCCGAATGGATTCGATGTTGGCAAAGAGGGGCTCAATTTCTTGAATGATTCTGGTCGTAATCTGTGTGTATGCCCCCATCAAATCTTCTGGGACAAGACCACTGTTGCGAATGAATTCCACCTGGTTCGTCGTCGTCACCGCCGGGTGCATGTGTGTCCGGTCCCTCGGCAGCGTTCTCGCACCCACCATGTGCGTGCGACCGAGCAGGCGTCCAATCGCCAGCCATTGGTCATCATCGAACTCATCGACACACCGCCCCCCTTTACGTGGAAAAACGGCAAAATGCATGTCTTCATACTGTCCGAGCGTGCCACCTTTTTGTAAGGGAAGCGGTGCAATCACCGGAATTTCTTCCGCCGCCAGTTCCAAGAGGAAGTCGTGCTCATCCTGGAGGGCTTGGCGTGACCAGCGTCCAGGTCGATAGAATTTGATCACCATACCGTTGCCGGTCTTGTCCTCCACTTCATAGACGCGATTGATGTAACTGTTATAGGGTCGGCACAAATTGGTGCAGGTAAGGCCCAGCGCAGATTCGACCTGCTGCAGAATGTGCTCGGGCGTCAGTTGATTGAAGGCGGAATGCTCGTTTTTACTGTCCAAGGAAGCCATAGACCATTTATCTCCCTGATTGTCGTGGCGATGAATTAGCCGGCAAGCATATCGCTGCACAAGGAAGAGCAAACGGACATGTTGTCGGGAGACGGATGCGAGAAATGAGGGCGAACAAGGGCTACCTTTGTGGCCTGTTGTGCACTATCGGCTTTCCTCGGAAGACCTGAGCCGGCAAGGGCGGGCCTTGCATGTGCAGTTGCGGCAGGCAATCCGCCACCGGCGGCAGAACCGTGCCGTTTATGTGTGTAAATAATCCCGCCCCCAGTCGCACATCAGCTCTAAGATAGGCGAGATGCTTCTTCCTTTTTCGGTCAGCGAATATTCGACTTTAGGCGGCACTTGGGGGTAGACTTCGCGATGAACGAGACCGTCAGCCTCCAGTTCCCGCAACTGCTGGGTCAACATTTTGCGGGTGGTTTCGGAAAATTGCCGTTGCAGATCGGAAAAACGCATGGTCGCCCGCGCCAGATGCCAGAGGATCGAGGCCTTCCATTTGCCCCCAACCACCGCCAAGGTGACATCGATGCCACAGGAATATTCCTTTTCCCGATAGACCATGAGGTCTACGGAAGCCTGACACAGTTGGGATTGTTGTTCGCGCTTGCCCATTGGTACCTATAAGGTTACGACGTTTACAAAATGGTACTACGTACCTAAAAAGTTCGTTATTGACGCAACGAATCCTATGGTTCATTATAGGCGGTATGACTATAAAAGGGAAGTAAACGTTGCGTCATTACTCAACCACAGGAGAACAGCGATGAAAGCAGTGGCATTTAACGGCAGTCCCAATAAAAACGGCAACACCTGGCATGCTATCAAGATGGTGACCGACGAGTTGGAGAAGGAGGGCATCGCCACCGAGATCATCCATGTCGGCAACAAGGCTGTCCGGGGTTGTCTGGCCTGCGGCCAATGCGTCAAAAAGAAAAACGAGCAGTGCATCCAGATCGAGGACCCGGTCAATGAATGGATACAACTGATGAAAGAGGCCGACGGCCTCATCATTGGCTCGCCGGTTCACTATTCCGCCATCGCCGGCACGATGAAGTCGTTCCTTGATCGAGCCTTTTACGTGACCGGCGTCAACAATTCGATGCTCAGGCACAAGGTTGGCGCATCGGTAGTGGCAGTGCGGCGCTCCGGCGGCCTGCCGACCTTTAATCAACTCAACAATTTCCTCTGCTATTCCGAAATGCTGCTGCCTTCGTCCAACTACTGGAACGTCATCCATGGGGGGCGACCGGGAGAGGCGACCCGCGATGAGGAAGGTACTCAGATCATGCGAACCCTGGGCAAAAACATGGCCTGGCTGATGAAGCTGGTCGAGCACGGCAAGGGGGCTATTACCCCGCCGGAACGAGAAAACAAAATCTGGATGAATTTTATCCGTTGATGATCGATTAAAGCACGGGGTTGGATCGTTCCATCGATCGACCCCGCGCCTTTTTTCGACAGGGGAATACTATATCCACATCAACCAAGTTCAGCGCCGCGCCGGCCGGCCTTTCCCTGCGCTCTGCAACCGTTGCGTTCTTTATGAACCCTCAACCCTTGAAAAGAATATGGAACTCATAGAAGCGATTAAAACACGAAGAAGCATCCGTCAGTTTCAGGACCAGCCAGTATCTGCAGACCACATCAAGACCATCATCGAAGCTGCCATGCTGGCGCCTTCGGCGGGCAACCAGCAGCCCTGGCATTTCATCATCATCTCGGATCGAGAAAAACTCAACGCCATCCCCTCGTTCCATCCCCACAGCAGAATGGTGCTGCAGGCGCCGGTTGCCATCCTGATCTGTGGCGACCCCACCGGAAAACCATGGCCGGATTTTTGGGTTCAGGACTGCAGCGCCGCGGCCCAAAATGCCCTTCTCGCCGCCAGGGATCTCGGCCTGGGAACGGTCTGGGCCGGGATCTTCCCTGTTGAGGATCGCATGGCCGGATTCCGCAGCCTGCTGGCCATCCCTGAACACATTTTTCCTTTTGCTCTGATCCCAGTGGGCTGGCCGACGGGACCATTCCAATCCTTCGACAGATTCAAACCGGAACTGATCCACCAGGAGAACTGGTAGATTCTCGGATTCGGTCAATCAATACAAGGGTGTGCGCACCGACAGGAGCGGTGCCAGGGCAGAAATGATCGAAGAGACCGCGGCCGCCCCCGACCGTGTTTCTTCCATTCGAGAGTGGCAATCCATTAGTTGGGCGTTGAGTCGGTAAACAGACTGACGCGGCGCGATTACTCCGATCTTATCAGAGCACTGCTTTTAACAGACGTATATGGGCAGGCCCGATGCCGCAGCACCCACCAATGATGTTAGCCCCCATGTCAACCCAATCTTTTGCTGCACTCGCATAGTCTTCAGGTGCAATCACATTGGAGAACTGCCAGTTCGGCATGATGAAATTGCCGGAATGAGCATAAACGCCTCGTTTGCCATGCCAGCGCGTGCTGAGAATGGCGAAAGCTTCGGCCGCGTCCTTAGTTTCGGTATGCATGATGAAAGCCGCATCGCCACCGATTCGGGCCAAAGCCTCGATCCCCTCCTCAAGTGTATGTTCAAGCTCCCACAGCATAATGTTTCCTTGTGCATTTCTTCTGCAACACACTCCGAGCCAAACCGGAAGCCCGGTTTGTAAAGCTGCCTCGACAGCCAGCGATCCCTGAGTGATCTCTTCTATCATTTCAACAATCAGAATATCCGCTCCCGCCTCAGCAAGGATCATTGCCTGTTGGACATACCATGAAAAAGCCTGGTCTATGGGAGGGTAGCATTTTCGAGGATCAGCACAGAATGTGGTCGGCGCGATAGAGCCGGCAATGGCGACCGGATGTCTCGCCATCTTTTCTCGCGCCTTTATCGCAATTGCAATTGAATCCGCATTCAGGCGATAAAAATCTGCCTCCAGCCCGGCTCGGATAAGCATGTGCTTGGCGAGTGAGAAAGAATTGCTCGTAATGACATCGGCACCGGCCCGAATATAGTCTTCATGGACAGCTTGGACGATTTCCGGAGCAGTGAGAATGGCCTCTGCACTCCATGCCGAACTGTTCATGGGGACGCCACGTCGTTCAAGTTCGGTACCGGTTGCACCATCTAAAAGAACTATCTGATGGAACGAGATTTTCTCATCGATAAAATCGAGGTTGATCAAGGCGATTGCCCCTTGGTTGATATCTTATTCCGAGCGGAGGGCCTCGAGCGGATCAAGCAACGCCGCCTGGCGGGCGGGCAGGATCGAGGCGAGAATGCCGATCACCAGGGCCAGCAGTTCGGCCAGGACCACAAAGCTCCACGGGGTATGGACCGGCAGGAGCGGCACAAAGGCGTGAATGAGGGTGGCGCAGATAAAGCCCGCAAAGAGCCCGGCCGCGCCGCCCAAGGCGGCGAGCAAAGTTCCTTCGAAGAGAAAAAAAAGCAGGATCTGGGCCCGCGTCGCCCCCACTGCCCGGAGCAGCCCGATCTCGCCGGTTCGTTCGCGCACGGCGATGGTCATCACCGTGAAGATACCCACACTGCCAACCAGCAGTGAAATTCCGCCCAGTGCACCGACCGCCACGGTGAGCATGTCCAGCACCGAACCGAGCACATCGAGCATCTGCTGCTGGGTGGTAATGGTGAAATCTTCCTGACCATGGCGCGAGAGCAGCAGCCGCTTGATCGCCGCTACTATCTCCTCGGCATCGGCCCCTTCCCGATACAGAATATCGATCTCCATCAGACCCTCACGGTTGAACAGATCCAGGGCCCGGACTGCCGGGATATAGACGGTATCGTCCATGTCAAAGCCGAGTATCTGCCCCTTAGACTCCATCACCCCGATCACTCTGGCCGGCTGATTGCCGATCTGGATGCGTTCTCCCAGCGGATTACGATCAGGAAACAATTCCTGCTGCACCTTGTGGCCGAGGACGACAAAGGGCCGGGCGGCGCGGGCGTCATCCGGTGGCAGGAAACGACCGCTTTGCACCTGCATACGGAAGGCCCGGTCCATCTCCGGACCTACCCCGTAGATAGTAATCCGCCTTGTCCGGTTTCCTGCCTTGACCTCGGCATTGCCCTGCACCATCGGCACCGCTGCTTCGATCCCCGGCAGCTGGCGTAGGGCCTCGGCATCATCGAGCGTCAGCAGCCGTTCCGAGCCGATCACCCCCAATGAGGTGCCCATGGTGGTGACCTTGCCCGGATTGATGGCGATCAAGTTGGTGCCGAACTGGGTGAACTCGGCCAGGACAAAACGTTGCAAACCCTCGCCCATTGAGGTGAGCAGGATGACCGCGGCAATGCCCACCGCAATTCCCAGGCCGGTAAGAAAAGAGTGGAGCCGTTTGGCTCGGATGGAGGTAGTAATGAATTGGACCTGATCGAGAATATCCATACCGCTTAATGCCTGGCCAGGGCCTGGATCGGATCGAGTCTGGCTGCTCGGCGGGCAGGGAGCAGGGAAAAAATAAAACCGGTGCCCAAGGCGGTGCCGAGGGCGGCGGCGATGGCCCAGGCCGGTGGCGTAGTCTGCAAAGTCGGGTAGAACTGGACGGCCAGCCAGGAGCCGGTAAAGCCGAGCGCCAGACCGAGGAGGCCGCCGATGGTTGAGAGCAGCAGGGCCTCGGTCACCAGCAGGGTCATGATCTGCAATTGGCCGGCGCCCAACGCCTTGCACAGACCGATCTCGGCGGTGCGCTGGGCCACGGCCATGAGCATGACATTCATAATCAGGATGCCCGCCACCACCAGACTGATGCCGGCAATCCCGGCCACGGTCAGGGTCAGGACCTTGAGGATTTTATCAAAGGTGGCCAGCACCGAATCCTGGGTGATGATGGTCACATCCTCTTCGCCGTAATGCCGCTTGGCGATGGTGGTTTTAATATGGGTTTTCAGCCGGTCAATGCCTGCAAGATCCTTAGCTTCGATAAGAATGCGGAACAACCCCTCGGTGTTGAGCAGTCCCTGGGCAAAAGCCACCGGCACAATGACCAGTTCCTCTGTATCCAGACCGAGCGACCGGCCCTCGGAGCCGAGGATGCCGACCACCCGGCAGCGGAACCCCCCGAGATTCACCAGTTCCCCCAGTGCATTCTGCTGACCAAACAGTTCCCGGTAGACCTTGGCCCCGATGACGCAAACAGGTCGGGCGATTTCCATGCCTTCTTCAGGCAGAAATGAACCGCGATCCATGCGGAGATGGTGGATTTCAAGGATTGCGGCGGTGGAGCCGATCAAGGGCACTCGCCGCTCTTTGCCGCGCCAGGAGATGTTCATTTCACCGATGTTGATCGGCGCTAAACGCCGGACGGCGTCGCCCCTTTCCAGGGCCTTGGCATCGCTCAGTGTCAGGTCGCGCGGGGTCTCGCCTAACAGGGTGGCCGGGGTATTCGAGGCGGTTTCAGCCCGACCTGGAATGACGATCACCAGATTGGTGCCGAGCGAGGAGAACTGGTCAACGATATACAGCCGCGCCCCGTTGCCGATACCGGTGAGCACGACCACCGCTGCCACGCCGATACTCATGGCCAGCAGCATCAGCAGGGTGCGGACCCTGTTGCTGCCGAGGCTCAGCAGGGCAAAACCGATAACGTCAAGGGGCCGCATGACTCAACCCCTTCGGGTATCGCTGGCGATGCGACCGTCCACCACCCTGATCCGCCGACTGGCGCGCTCGCCTATCTCCGGGTCATGGGTGACCACCACCAGAGTCAACCCCTTGCGGTTCAGGTCTTCAATCAGCTCGATGATCTCGCCTCCGGCAGTGCGGTCCAGGTTGCCGGTGGGTTCGTCGGCCAGCAGCACCGCAGGTTCATTGATCACCGCCCGGGCAATGGCCACCCGTTGGCGTTGGCCGCCGGAAAGTTCATCCGGTTTATGGTGCCGTCTGGCACCGAGCCCAAAGGCCTCGATCAGGCGGGTGCTCCGCTCATTGCGTTCCCGGCGAGAAACCCCGGCCAGCAATAGGGGCAGCTCAATGTTCTGCTGGGCGGTGAGGCGCGGGATAAGATGGAAAAACTGGAAGATAAAGCCGATGGTACGACTGCGGGTGGCGGCCAGCTGGATATCGTCGAGGCTGGTAACATCCTGCCCCTCCAGGAAATAGCTGCCGCTGTTGGGTGTGTCGAGCAGGCCAAGGGTGTTGAGCAGAGTCGATTTGCCCGAACCCGACGGCCCCATGATCGACAGGTACTCCCCCGGTTCGATGGCCAGCGAAATCCGGTCCATAGCCCGCACTTCCTGGCCGCCGACGGTGAAAACACGGCTGACCTCATGCAATTCGATCATTTCTTCGTCGCCTTGGACGTAGGTTGCTCCACCTGAACAAGCACTCCGGCAGCCAATCCTTGGCGGTCGATGGTGGTGACCACGGCATCTCCCTTCAGTAATCCGGAATGCACCTCGGTGAACTTCCAATTGGACAACCCGGTTTTGATTGGGCGGCGCTCAACCCGGTCGGCACTCGCCGGAAGCAGATAAACCGTGCCGTCGGCCAGCACTGCTTCCGTCGGGACACGCACGACTTCGGGACGGGCATCGAGGATGATCTCGACATCGGCGCTGTAGCCGGCGAGCAGGGTACCGCTGGTCAGACCTTCGAGAAAATCGGCCTCGATCTCGACGGTGCGGGCCTGCTTGGCCACTTCAAGCACATAGGGTGAAATGCTCCGCACCCGGCCTTTGAAACTCTCTTTGGGAAAGGCGTCGAGGGTAATCCGCACCGACATGCCTGGCCGGATTTGGGCCGCATCAATCTCGTCGATGGGTGCCGCCACATAGAGGGTTTCCATGTTGATCAGGTCCACCGCTGGCAAAGTGGCGATTCCAGGTGGCGAGGGGGTGATGTATTCGCCGACCTCGGCGTTGACCTCGGCGACGATGCCGTCAAAGGGTGCGAGCAGGGTGGTCCGCTCCAGAGTGGCGCTGGCCGCCTCGATCCTGGCTGCACTCACTGCCCGCCGGGCGGTGGCCGCCTCGCAGGCCGCCCGTTTCCCCCGAGCCGCGGCCAGAGCCTCGTCGTAGTTGGATTCAGAGGTGGAACGGGACTTGCGCAAATCGTTCTGGCGCCCCGCCTGCCGCTGGGCCAAATCGGCCATCAGGCAGGCTTCCCGGACGGCGGCCTCGGCGGCGATTGCCTCACTTTTCGCCAGTTGCAGTTCCGCCTGCAGATCCTTGTTCCACAAGGTCAGCAGTACCTGCCCGGCCTTGACCGTATCGGCCTTGCGGATATTGAGGGTAGCGATTTGGCCGCCGATGGCAGGGGTGAGCTTGGCTCGGTGCCGGGCCTTGACCGTACCGGCGCGGGTGTTGGAAACCGTCGCCTCCACTGCGCCACTGTCCACTGTCTGCACCGACACTTTAATCGGTGTTTCCCTAGTCAAGTAGCGGTATCCGGCAAAAAGGCCAAGAGCTATAAACGGGATGATAAGCAGATAATATTTTTTCACGGAGTTTCCAAACAGTCTGATGAAAGAACCTTTTGCAAAATGCAACAGCATGCCAAGTTTGGACCCAGCCACGCCTATTAATCTTTGAAACTTATCCGACCCGACGAGGTCTTTTTTATCGACTGTTCGACCGTTCTGTTCCGCACCGGATGGAGCCTTGTAGCGCTTAGCTTCTTGAGGCGCCATGTGAACGATCACCTTGCCTCTTCCGATTCCATAGGTGATCGGAATAAACCCCAAATCCCTGCTGGAGTCTTCAATCCGCTTGGTATCAAAGACGGCATCCATAAAGAGTCGTGCAGGTAGGCCACCTTTCTGCTGGTCAGCTTGATCAGCGGAATGATCACCTGGCTATCATATCCAGATCGTACACAAAAGCGTAGAGACTTGCCTTGTGAAATTCGCTCTGAGGAGTATTGATCTCTTCAATAAAACGAATGCGACGGTTCTTGCGGTAATAGTCTGCTGCCTTGCGCACCATCTCCTGAGTATCGGCCGGAGCAACATCACCGGACACTGCTGTCGGGCGATCTTCAATCGGGATCAGAGCTAAGACCCAGGTGCCCCGGCAGTCGCTGACCGGCCCTTCGACTATCTCCGCCCTGATATCAAGCATCTTTATTAAATCAGCCGTCTGCTCACTATTTAGGCCTTAACGGCTGGAGAAGATTTCTCTAAATCGGGCTTCACGATGTCTAAAAAAATGTGCCATCTACCCTGCGGTCAGTGAGATAGACAAACCGGCACTGGGAATTGGCAGTGCGAATAGCGGCCAACTTGATCTTTGAGCCGCAGGTAGTCGAGTGAACCCAGAATCCAGATCGGCTACAAGCCAGGTGAACAGTTCTTCCGCAGCTAGGACCACAACCAGGAGCGAGAGCATACGGCGACGACTCCCCTTTGACTCCTTGCTCTGTTGCGTTTCATTCATAGGATTTAACCATCAATATCCATATCCTATATTTCCAGATACATGTCGAGAGAGGGCGCACAGATACAAAAACGGCCAAGGTCAGGACATCTAGCGAGCCTAGTGCCTCTCTTCGCATCCCAAATAGCTGTCCTTTAAAGGGTAAGCCAACAGGGCCAAGAATAATGAGCACACTGCATGGGAAAACCGATTTTACTCGACCATTTCGATAATAATTATAATATATAACGAGAACAATGGTAACCATACATATGCGCGAAAATGACTTTGAACTCGACATTTATTAATAAGGCTCTGAATGAAACTCAGCCTGATACCTTGCCTGCTCCCCTTGTTTCAGCATTTACGTCTGGATGGGGAGATGGCATTAATTTTTTGTCGCAATGCCAACTCGGGCACGGCTTCACCTCAAATTTTGCTGAGTTTCATTCAGAGCCATTTTTATTAATCTTCTAAATAACAGGTGACCGCCTGCTCAATTACCGCTGGCGATGACGGTGTCGGGGGGAATCAATCCAAGGCATTCTAAATATTAACCTACGATTACGGGTAGTTGACTTGACGAGCTGAGCAATTTAAACCTGATGTGGTGGCCATGGAACGCACCTATATTTATTGAAAGTGCGTGCTATTAGTCCTGCGAAAGACTGGGATGACGACAAAAGATCGGCTTCATAATATTCTTGCCGATACCCGTATTGAATTATTCTATGAAAAAGAACTTGATTATTGTCATTCCGGCCCGTTACGAGTCCACACGACTACCGGGCAAACCTCTCGCCGACCTTCTTGGCATACCTATGGTGCAGCATGTATATGAGCGGGCAATGCAGGTAACGCAGGCTCAAATTGTATTAGTGGCTGCTGATGACGCACGAGTAATGGATGCAGTGCGTGCATTCGGCGGTCGCTGCGTAATGACTTCGCCTAACCATCTTACAGGAACCGACCGCATAACCGAAGTCATGGCTCAGTATGAGGCGGACATATACATCAACCTTCAATGCGACGAACCGCTAGTGAGGCCAGCCGACATCACCAAACTGGCCGCGTGCATGGAGGCAGATGATTCAGTGCAAGTGGGCACTCTTTGTCACCCTCTCCTTCCCGAAGAAGCGATCAATCCAAATGCCGTGAAGGTGGTTTTAGCGACAAATGGAGATGCCTTATATTTCAGCCGCGCCCCCATTCCATTTCCTCATAATAATGATGGAGTGACACACTACCTCAAACACGTAGGGATATACGCCTACCGTCATGAGGTGCTAGAATCGTATGCTAGACTTCCCCAACCAATAATTGAGCAAGTTGAACAATTGGAGCAATTGCGCCTGCTGGCTGCAGGATTACGTATTCGAGTCTTCGAGATCATGCCATCCGGTCCGGGGGTAGATACACCTGAGTGCCTAGAGCATGTGCGTAGATTGTTGGCTAAGTTCATCTAGACGTGAATTGATCATGCATGTTTCGTTCAGATCTTGTTTCGAAGTTGACTGGCGTTTTGATGCTGACTTTATGGTCTCCATACCACACGCCAATAAACTACGAGGTACCACTTCCACCAAATGAATAACTTTTCTATATTCCAGCGAAGCGTGTAATTCCACTCTGCGACAAGAGGCTGGCCGAATTGGCGTAGCAATTTGAAGTGCTCAACAGAGCGGACCTTGACATGGGCCGCAAGCATATCGGGATGTTGATGAAGCGCATGGGAGTTGAGACCTTTTACCGAAAGCTGGAAAACATGAAGAGATACCCCCTCGTCTAAAAGACAAACCCCTACCCGGTGTGGGATGGAGGATGAACTAGCAGCATAAAACAAGTAGAGACTTCACTTTAAAATGACAGATTCTTGTTCGAATAACTTGAGCCACCTCTGGAGGGCCAGGTCAAGTTGCTTAATTACCGGAACGATAAACACTTCTTCGTATTAACAGCCCACATCAACTATGAAAAAATCTCTATACGTTATTTCGTTTCTGGTTCTTCTCGCTGTTGTCTTTTTAGCAGGTGCCAGATTCAACCAGCGAGAATCCAGTCAAGGCAGTGCCGCTACTATCGGTCGCCAAATTCTTCACTATGTCGACCCAATGAACCCGGGACACACATCCAAAGAACCTGGCATTGCACCCTGTGGCATGCCTATGGAACCGGTATATGCTGATAAAGATGCAATTGGCAATTCAGGCACTGTTGGACTAGCACTCTCGACCACCCCAGGCACAGTTCAGGTCAATCTTCAAAAACAGCAAATTATAGGCGTGCAAGTCGGTGAAGTCATGAGGACTTCGGAAACCTCTAAGATTCGAGCATTTGGTCGTATTATACCGGATGAGAATCGGGTATTTTTACTGATCGCGCCTACGGATGGATGGATGGAAGAAATCAACGAGAGCACTACGGGCAGTCTGGTCAATGCAAATCAGCTCCTTGCCCAAATCAAAGTGTATAATGAGGACTTTTTCACCTGGCAAAAAAAGTATCACACAGAATTACTTGGGATTCAATACCGTCTCACAAACATAACAGTCGATACCGAGCGCAGAAAAGCTTCAACAACGAACATTTCCGGATCAGAAAATATTCGCAAACGGAGGCTCTCCGGACGTCAAGCCAAACTGCCCGACTCTGTATCCGAGATACAAGCGACAGAGCCGCCAGTAGAGACCCCACAAGAGACTGCTATTAGTGCGACTCCACAAATGGCAGAATCGCCATCTCCCCACATGCCTGCTTTTCCTGAAGAAACGAAAACATCCACTTTGGAGCCCCCACCAGCCTCTACTCAAACAACAGAAATCGAGCTATCGACCACACCAAACTCCGCCCGCCAAACCGAAAACGCTCAGAACGCAACCCCTCATCACACTGAAACAACTTCCATCATCTCAAACAATAATCCTGCACAACCCGGGGCAGAACCTTTGGAACAGAGGGAGAGCAATACCCTAGAGAACGATAAACAGCTCGGCTTCACCCAATATAAACATACACCCTATACCAGCGCTGCGAGGCAGGCGCTGTTAGGTTTTGGGGTCACTGACAGCCAATTGACAAAAATTACAAATAGCTATAAATTTAGCTATTTAACTCATGTTGATATACGTTCCCCTGTCGACGGGTTTGTTCTTTCGCGCAAAATCTCTTCACTTCAGAAAATCGACCGCGGAGCAGAATGTTTCAAGATCGCCGATCTGGCCAGAGTATGGGTTGAAACGGATATTTATGACACCGAGGCAAAATATTTCTTGCCTGGGATGCAGGCCCGTATATCTCTGCCCAAGCAAAACAAGCATTTTGCAGCCGTGGTCAGTTCAATCCCGCCAAGATTCGATGCGGTAACACGCACACTAAAAGTACGCCTGGAGATGGATAATCCCGGGAATCTCTTTCGCCCCGATATGTTCGTCGATGTTGAATTTCTGGTTCCCCTGCCTGAATCAGTCACTGTACCTTCGGGCGCGGTCATCGATTCCGGCAACCGGAAGACCGTGTATGTGGTCAAAGGGGAAGGCATTTTCGAGCCGCGCACAGTGATGACCGGTTGGCGATCAAGCGATCGGATTGAGATTGTCGAGGGGGTGCAGCCCGGCGAAAAAATCGTCATTTCGGGCAACTTTCTCATCGATTCGGAAAGCCGCATGAAGCTGGCGGCTGCTCGTTTAATGGAGGAGAAGGCAGAACAACCCCTTCAACAGCAGATGCCCGCTGCGGCACAAACGTCTGCACCGCAAGCGGTGCCGCCTGCCATAAAAAAAGAAGCACGAGCGCAAAAAACCAAAGATCCGGTCTGCGGGATGAGCGTCAACCCCGATCAGGCCACGGCTGCCGGCTTCACCGCCGAGGTGGACGGGAAAAGGTATTTCTTCTGCAGCGCAGACTGCAAGGAGCAGTTCACGCAGGAGCCGCAGCGCTACCTGGGTGAACAGGCCGAGAAGCCGAAGCAAACAGATGCCTCGGCCCATAACGGGCACCAGCATGATTAACCGCATCATCGATTTTTCCGTCGAGCACCGGTTCGTCGTCTTCCTGGTGGTCGCCGCCGCCTGTATTGCCGGCTGGTGGTCGATGCAGCGCCTGGCCCTGGACGCCATCCCCGATCTCAGCGACACTCAGGTGATCATCTACTCCCGCTGGGACCGTAGTCCCGACATCCTCGAGGATCAGGTCACCTACCCCATTGTCAGCGCCATGCTGGGAGCCCCGAAAGTCAAGGCGGTGCGGGGCTTTTCCGATTTCGGTTACTCCTATGTCTATGTGATATTCGAGGAAGGCACCGATATCTATTGGGCCCGCTCGCGCACCCTTGAGTATCTCTCCGGTGTGCTTCCCGGTCTGCCGCAGGGTGTGAAAACGGAATTGGGACCAGATGCTACCGGTTTGGGCTGGATTTTCCAGTACGCCCTGGTGGACACATCCGGTAAACAGAGCCTGGCCGATCTTCGTGCCTGCCAGGATTGGTATCTGCGGTATCATCTCAAGGCCGTGCCGGGGGTGGCCGAGGTGGCTCCCATCGGCGGTTTCAGCAAACAGTATCAGGTGAACATTGATCCTAACCGCTTGCAGGCCTATGGCCTTTCTATCAGCACGGTGGTCAATGCGGTGCGTGGCGGTAACGCGGAAGTGGGGGGACGGTTAATCGAATTCGGCGGTACCGAATACATGGTCCGGGGGCGCGGTTATGCCAAATCCCTCGCCGATTTCGAAAACATTCTGCTCACCACCGGCGAGGGAGGAAATCCGATCCGGGTCAAGGATGTCGGCAAGGTCGAACTGGGGCCGGATCTGCGTCGGGGTGTGGCTGACCTTGACGGCAGCGGCGAGGTGGTTTCCGGCATCGTGGTGATGCGGCAGGGGCAAAACGCCCTTGATGTCATTGAACGGGTCAAGGAAAAGCTAAAACAGATCACGCCGGGCTTGCCGGAAGGCGTGGCCGTGGTGCCCGTCTACGACCGTTCGGAGCTGATCCTGCGGGCCATCGCCAACCTGAGAACCACCCTGATCGAGGTGGTGGTCACCGTTGCCCTCGTGATTCTTCTTTTTCTCTGGCACATTCCCAGTGCCCTGATCCCGATGATCACGATTCCGGTGGCGGTCCTGCTCGCCTTTATTCCGTTTCAATGGATGGGGGTCAGCGCCAATATCATGTCACTCGGCGGCATTGCCATTGCCATCGGCGCCATGGTCGATGCCGCTATCGTGGTGGTCGAGCAGACGCACAAGAAGTTAGAGGAGTGGGAACAGGGGGGCCGAAAGGAGGACTATCGGGCTGTAGTGGTCCAGGCGGTGAAACAGGTGGCTGGACCGAGTTTTTTCTCCCTCCTGGTGATCGCGGTCTCATTTTTACCGGTTCTGACCCTGGAGGCGCAGGAGGGCCGCCTGTTTAAGCCCCTGGCCTACACCAAAAACCTCTCCATGATCGTGGCCGCATTTTTAGCGATCACCCTTGATCCAGCCCTGCGGCTGACCTTCACCCATTTGCGGAACTTCAATTTTCGGCCGCGCTGGCTCTGCCGGGCCACCAACGCCGTGGTCGTGGGCACCATCCATCCGGAAGAACAAAACCCGATCAGCCGGGTGTTGATTGCGATCTACCGGCCGGTGGCCGAGTGGACTCTGCGCTGGAAAGGAGCGGTGTTCGCGGCGGCACTCGCCCTGATGGTGGCGACAGTTCCAGTCTTCTTCAAGTTAGGCTCGGAGTTCATGCCTGCCCTGGATGAAGGATCTCTGCTCTACATGCCCTCTACCATGCCGGGAATTTCTATCGGCGAGGCCCAGCAATTGCTGCAGGCCACCGATCGGATCATCAAGCAGTTCCCCGAAGTGGAGCGCGTTCTGGGGAAAGCCGGCCGTGCTGAAACCTCCACTGACCCGGCCCCTCTGTCAATGTTGGAAACCGTCATCACTCTCCGACCCAAGGAGCAGTGGCGCTCTGTCGATACCTGGTATTCCGCCTGGGCACCCGGCTGGCTGAAATCGGTTCTGCGCCGTTTCAGTCCCGATCATATCAGCCAGGAAGAACTGATCAGCCAGATGAACGAAGCCCTTCGATTGCCCGGACTGGCCAATGGCTGGACCATGCCGATCAAAGGGCGGATCGACATGCTCACCACCGGCATTCGCACCCCGATCGGTCTGAAGATCTCGGGAGACGACGTGGCCACCATCGAGGCCATCGGATCGAAGGTCGAGGCACTGCTGCCCGGCATCAAAGGGACCCGCAGTGCCTTTGCCGAACGGACCGGCAGCGGCTATTTCCTCGATTTCAAGTGGGATCGAGAGCAGTTGGCCTTTGCCGGCCTGACCATGGACCAGGCCCAGGCGGCAGTGCAGAACGCCATCGGCGGCGAAACTGTCACTACCACGGTCGAAGGACGTGAACGGTACAGCGTCAACGTCCGTTACCAGCGTGATTTCCGCCAGGATCTGCCGGCGTTGCGCCGCGTGCTGGTCACTGACGAAAAGGGACAGAAGCAGATTCCCATCGGGCAGCTGGCTGAAATCGAGGTCACCAGCGGGCCTTCCATGATTCGCAACGAGGATGGCCTGCTGACTGGTTACGTCTATGTGGACATGGCCGGACGTGACCCCCGCAGCTACATCGAAGAGGCGGATCGTCTGATCCGGGACAAGATGCAGCTGCCCCCCGGTTATGCCGTCGCCTGGAGCGGCCAATACGAGGCAATGGAGCGGGTGCACGAACGGATGAAGGTCGTCCTGCCCCTCACCCTTTTCCTGATTTTTCTGCTGCTCTATATGAACACTCGTTCGATGACCAAGACCTGTATCGTCTTGCTGGCTGTTCCCTTCTCCGCCATCGGCGCAGTGTGGTTGCTCTATCTGCTCGGCTACAATATGAGCATTGCCGTTTGGGTCGGCCTGATCGCCCTGCTCGGGGTCGATGCCGAGACCGGGGTGTTCATGCTCCTCTACCTGGATATCGCTTATGAGCAGGCCAGAAAGGAGGGCAGGATGTCGAATCTGGCCGATCTGCGTGCCGCGGTGTTGCAAGGGGCGGTCACACGCCTGCGACCGAAACTGATGACCACGGCCACCCTTTTTCTGGGTCTCGTGCCGATCATGTGGTCCATTGGCACCGGCTCCGATGTGATGAAGCGGATCGCCGCTCCCCTGATCGGCGGTGTGTTTACGTCCTTCCTGCTCGAACTGCTTCTCTACCCTGCCATATTTGAACTGTGGAAATGGCACAGTGACGTAAAAAAAAAGCGGGGAGCCCTCGGCAACCCTGATCCGGGCCTCAGGGTGCCCCTGTCGAGGAATGAAGCCAGATTATCATCCACCCACCAGGATCTAAGGATCGAGCCGTCAGCGAGCAGTTGTCAGAACCAGCAAGAAGGGTTCACCTTATTGGATTTATTGAAAAAATTTGTGCACCAAGGAGTCAGTGATCACTTTGACAAATCCGTGACGGGCTGGTTTCTAACCCTGCGATGGGGGACTATTTTGTGCCAGATCCTCCTCTTTGCGGCAGTGCGTTTCCTCTTTGCCACAGAAGTGCCGGTTCTGGTTCTCGGACTGATCGTCTTCGAGGTCGCCTCAAATCTTCTTTTCACCTGGCTGATCCGTGAGAAAAAGACGATCCCCGTCCCCTTGTTTACCGGAGTTATGTTCCTGGACATTACACTACTGACCGCTTTGCTCGCCTTGACCGGGGGGGCAATGAATCCCTTCACCTTCCTCTATCTGGTCCATATCGTTGTCGGTGCCATTCTACTGCCCAGGGTCATGGCCTGGAGCCTAGCTGTTTTCTCTGCAGCCTGTTACGGACTCTTCTTCTGGCCGGGCCTCAATATGTCGGGGATGGCCGATCACTCCATCCACCAGACCGCTGCGACATCCCAGGAATTCAATCTGCATCTGCAAGGAATGTGGGTGGCCTATGTCATTACCTCATTCTTCGTCATCTTTTTCGTCACCCGTATTCAGCAGGCTCTAGTCGCTCGTCGTGAAACCATGGCTCGATTGCGAGAGGAGCAGTTCAAAAACGAGCGATTGGCATCGTTGGCCTCACTGTCTGCCGGTGCTGCCCATGAATTAGCCACCCCTTTGTCCACCATTGCCGTGGCAGCCGGTGAATTATATCGGGAGATGAGTCAAGGCAGCAATGAAGACTGGTTGGACGACCTGCGGCTCATTCGCTCTCAGGTGAACAACTGCCGAGACATCCTCTATCAGATGGCAGCTGATGCCGGAGAGCCAATGGGCGAAGGCATGCACACGTTCGCCATTGGGGATCTGATCAACGAGGTTCAAGCCGCTCTGGACGACCAGCGCCAAGACCGGCTCGTAATTGATTGTAACGTTTTGGAGGTCAAGGTGACCGTGCCCCGACGTTCAGTAAAACAGGTGCTGCGCGGATTGGTCTCCAATGCCTTTCATGCTTCTGATGCGACAATGCCTGTGACGTTAGAGGTCGGGATCGAGGGAGACGTGGTTTGGTTCGTGGTCAGGGACCAAGGGCGGGGCATGGATCCTGAGACAGCGGCACAGGCACGTGAACCCTTCTTCACCACCAAACCAGTCGGCCAGGGTCTGGGGCTTGGGCTCTATCTCGCCGAGACTCTGGCCGAACGCCTGGGAGGCGGTCTCGAAATTGAAACGGCTCTTGGTGTTGGCACTACGGTACGGTTTTGGATCAAGGCGCTCTGAACGATTTAATAGTAAGGGGAATACTGGGCGAGAAAGGTCGTGCTGCCTGCCAATACAGGCGGATATCGACCATGCAGAGCAGATGAGGAAAGGGAGAACCAACATGAAGGATGTTGATCAGGCACATTCGATTCTTCTGGTAGATGACGAAGAGACTTTTCGGAAAAGACTAGCGCTGGCCTTTCGGCGGCGAGGCTTCATTGTCTATGAGGCAAATGATTTTGAGAGCGCTGTGGGAGTCTTAAAAGAGCATGAGCCGGAGATGGGTCTGTTTGACCTGAGGATGCCGGGGCGTTCCGGCCTTGAACTCGTGGAAACAGCCAAATGTCTGCAACCCGCGATCAAAATCGTGATTCTCACCGGATATGGCAGTATTGCCACCGCCAGTCAAGCTATAAAGCTCGGAGCCCTCTGTTATCTGCCCAAACCTGCTGACGTCGAGGAAATCATCGTTGCCTTTTCCAAGGAGGATGATCTTTCGATAGCAGTTGAGCAGCAAGATCTGACACCGCCGAGCCTGGCCCGGGTGGAATGGGAACATATCAACCGGGTCTTGAACGATTGCGAAGGCAATATCTCGGAGACGGCCCGCAAACTCAATATCCATCGCCGCAGCCTGCAGCGCAAGTTGTCCAAGTATGCTCCTTCGTAGGCTCTGTTTCAGTAGCCCCTGCCCAGCTCTGGCAGGAATCTATTCTCATGAATTCGAGCGTAGTTGCCGAGGTAGGGTTCGCTTTCTGCCGCCGGTACCTCTGAATGGCAGTGCGAATGCCGAGCGGATTTCTGACCGGCCTGCCGCTATGGTATTCCTCATTCACCTTCTGGGCGATTTCCGCAGCTTTGATACGTGCGGAAAGTTGATAGGCGAGATCGCACGCCAGCATTTCTGCAAACAACATTTCCGGATCAGCGAGGGATTCGACCGTTGAGCGATCGCGCCTACGGTAACTCTGCAGGGCGATTTTCAAAGTGGTTCGCGTATAGTGCGGATTGCCGGCGTGAAACACTTCGTTCACTTTCTCCGCTATTTTTTTGAAATTTGCACGAACCGGACCAAGGTAGAGCGGGTCCGCCGCCAGACGGAACGCGTACTCGATCTCCGCAACCCGTCCGGGAGTTGCTGGCAGGTATGGCACCAAACCCCTGGCCGTCACAGAGGCTTTGCCACCCGCCTTGCCGCCGAGTGGCGCAATCCTCCGGCAGTGCTCGCGAAGCACCTCTGGCGGCAGGGCATGGCAACCGATCCGAAGCTTGTAGCTCAAGGGCCCCCGGATGAGGCCGCCCTTGCGACCGGCCTCGGCTTTCTGTTCACACGTCAGCGCGTGGATCCCCCGCTTTTGCTCGAACAATTCCATGCCGGTCTGCCTGTTGTGAGCGATCGCCAGCGATTCTCGTTCGGAGTTGTCCTCGATAAGTCCTCGATAGGGATTATAATAATGACCGCAGTAGCCACGAATAGCATTCCTGACGGCATCGCTCGCCATCTGCAAGCTCACGCCATACCGATAATTGAATCCGTATTGAGCCACCAACTTCGGAGCCGTCAGCCCGCTCCGATATTCCTCCGCGATTTCCGGATAATTTTTCCTGATGTCGTTGCCTATTTCGGCTGCCAGCCGAATAGCCCCCACCTGTTCGCTGGTTAACCGGCGACTCGATGTCTCGTTGTATGTTGCCCGATTCTCCATTTGCATACACTCCTCTGTAATTCCATCATTTTTTTATCGATTCTATGCTCTCTATCATTATAAAGACCGCCGAACCTGGTCAATGCGGTAAATTGTCGCAGGTATACCCGGCGTTCAGCAAGCCGCCGCCGGCTCTGAGCCGTCTTGGCCCAAAAGGACTTGCACCACACGCTTAGGCGACAATGTCGATACTGAGGATTTCGATACAGCCTGCGACAATTTGCCGCATTGTTGAGGGTGGCACGACAAAGTAGTATGCCAGCCCAAGGGTCGCGCAATCTTTTGACAAATCCAAAACACAAGGAGAGGGGAATGGTAAAACTGCATGGAGTGTTCATAATAGCAATGGCAGCAGCACTGGTGCTGGCATCGACAGTCCAGGCCGGAGAACGGGAGAGTTGCAAATTGTGCGGCATGTATATCGACCAGTACCAGAAAACGAGTGCGATCATCACCACCAAAACCGGAGTAGTGGAAAAAACCTGCGGCGGGGCGGACATGCTGCGCATGGTCGCGGACGCCGGCAGTGTGAACGCTTTCGCTTCGGTGATCGTCCATGACTGGGCTAGCGGCAAAGAGATTGCGGCGGCGGATGCCACGTATGTTATCGGCAGCAATTTGATACCAGACATGATTCCCAACTTTATCGCCTTTGCTGACCAGGGTGAAGCCAAGGCCTTTATGACCGAGCATGGCGGAGCAACCCTAACCTTTGACCAGGCGTTGCAGGCAATTTCACCGATGGGCATGACAATGCCTAACCGAGTGCTCTCAGCGGTTCCCCAGCCCAAGGGATCGAGTAATATTGGTGTGGGTTACATGACGATGAAAATGGACACCCTGAAGATGGGGACTGACGAGGTGTCTGTTGCACAGTTCAATGCAGCAACCGGCAGGATGATGGCCCCAAAGAAGATGGAGTCCTCTGGAACTATGTTGATGGCTAATTACGGTATTACTGACAAGTTATCACTAGCAGCGAAGATCGCGAATCTTGACAAGACCATGACCTCGGATGTGAGATTGCCAAACGGCATCCACACCGACAGAGAGCGTGAGAATAACGGCATCAGCGATCTCGACCTCAAGTTGCGTTATAACGTATGGCGGGACAACTATTACAGCAAGTTCTTCACCCTGATGGCAAATGTTACCTTGCCCACCGGTAATTTTGATACCGATTTTGCCAATGCCACGACCAATATGCCTGGCCTGCAGATGGGCACAGACAGTATCAACCTTGGCGGCGGGCTGCTGAGTTCGTTTCGTTTCGGGGATTTTTGGCTCCATGGCGAGTTGAGCTTTCTTGTTAATCAGGAAAATAGTGACAACTATAATTTTGGCGATGTTGCCAAACTTGGTGCTGCCCTGCACTATACGCCCAATTATGATGTGATGCTTGGCCTGGAAATTGATGCCACCGATACTGGCAAGAATGAATTTAACGGGGTAACCATGGGAAATAGCGGTGGCCAAGCTGTCACCTTGACGGCTGTTGGTAGTTGGCGTTTTCTCTCCGCCTTGGGAGGAAACTTCACCATGAGCGGCAGTTACGGGCGGCCGCTCTATCAGGATGTCAACTGGTATGGGCTGGAAACGGATTACGCTGCCACGGCAATGCTCAATTTCACCTACAGGTTTAAATATTGGTAATCTTGATCCAGAGGTGACTGTGGCAACTGCGTTGCTTCGACCTCTTTTTTTTACTGGCCAGGTTTTTACAATTTTAACAACCCGGGATCTTTCAACTTTTGGGACAACCGGCTGTTGGTGTGTAGAGGCGGGTCAGGGAAAGTGGGCATTTTTCGATTCTGTTTTTTTTTCGGAGGATGTATTCTCCAATCCTCTGAGATTGATTGAATTAAAGGACGAATGACGATTTTTAAAGTCAAATCAGAGTTGCAGCAATATAAAGAGCAACATTCCCTGGAAATATTTTAGCCCGCAGGGTGAAGAAAATTATTTTTCGGGTTTGGACCTGATTGGGACCAAGCTGCCTCGTGTTATTGAGGAAAAGCAATTCATATTTTGAGGAGGAGGTGAGCATGAGAAGAGGAATTTTGTCCGCCGTATTAATCGCATTTTTGTTGTCCGTTGCTGGAATTGTTTTCGCCCAGGAGGACGTGAAACAACTGCCATCCTGTCAATACTGCGGCATGGATAGAACCAAATACGCCCACACCAGGATGCTTGTGACGTATGATGACGGTACCAAGGTGGGAACGTGTAGTATCCACTGTCTCGCCATTGATCTCTCAGCCCATATCGATAAAACTCCGGTTGTCATTGAGGTAGGAGACTATATCAGTAAAAAGCTCATCAATGCGGAACAGGCCTATTGGGTCATTGGTGGCAGCAAGCCTGGAGTCATGACCAAACAGGCTGAGTGGGCCTTTGCCAACAAAGTGTACGCGGAAAAATTTATCAGAGAGCACGGGGGAACCCTGACAAACTTCGATGGAGCGATGAAGGCGGCCTACGAGAGCATGGATGCCGACACCAAAATGGTCAGGGAAAATAGAAAAAACAAGCAAATGGAGGGGGTCGAAAAGAAGTAAGCGCTGTGCTCAGTGCATGGTTGGAAAGAGGCAACAACAGAGAAAAAAGAATGGTCAATTCAAAGGAGGAAACAATGAAAAGAGGAATTTTATCCACGATATTGATGGCATGTCTGCTGGCCGTTGCTGGCATGGCTTTGGCTCATGAGGATGTGAAAAATGCGCCATCCTGCAAATATTGCGGCATGGACAGAGAAAAATTTGCCCACAGCAGAATGCTCGTTACCTATGATGATGGCACCAAGCTGGGGACCTGCAGTCTTCACTGCCTGGCAACCGATCTTGCCGTTAACATCGACAAATCTCCGGTTACGATTGAGGTTGGCGACTACAACAGTAAAGAGCTCATTGATGCGGAAAAGGCTTTTTGGATCATTGGTGGCAGCAAGCCCGGAGTCATGACCAAGCAGGCTAAGTGGGCCTTTGCCAAGAAAGAGGACGCGGAAAAGTTTATCAAGGAGAATGGGGGAACCTTGGCGACCTTTGATGAGGCCATGAAAGCGGCCTATGAAAACATGTATGCCGATACCAAAATGATCCGGGAGAAGAGAAAAATGAAGAAGATGCAAGGGGCCGGACACCAATAAGAGTATCCTTGATAACGAGGCGCTGTCATGCAGAATTTTCGTGGAATCGTTGCGGCTTTTATTATAGTCTTCTCGTCACTTCTGACCGAAGCAATGGCGACCGAGACCGCTGCCGTAGCTCCGGTTACCGCCACCAAAGCGGACAAGTGTCCGGTCTGCGGCATGTTTGTGGCCAAATATCCCGATTTTCTGGCTCAGATCATTTTTACCGATGGTTCCCATGCACTGTTTGACGGCGCCAAGGATATGTTCAAATACTTCTTCGCCATCGAAAAATATAATGCGGCAAAAAAACGGTCCGACATCGCGTCCATCTATGTCACGGATTATTACAGCATGGCGCCCATAGACGGTCGGACAGCCTGGTATGTGGTCGACAGCGATGTCTTCGGACCGATGGGCCGGGAACTCATGCCGTTTCAACGTGAAACGGATGCCACCGAATTTATGAAGGACCATGCCGGAAAACAATTACTTCGTTTTGACAGGGTGACCCCTGAATTAATTCAAGGATTGGAATGATTCTGCCAGCGAAAATCAGATGTTTTTTTCTGTTCACTTCTTCTGGGCGTGCTGCTGATCGGCCTTATGTTTCTCGATGCAGCCGATGAGCCAACGCATTGATCGGAAATTGGTCCGGGAGCGACGGGCAATCGTCAAGGCGCTGGGGTTGACGGATCTGTGCCTGTTCACCGAGGCGCGTTACACCCGTCACCCCAGCATGGCGGATCGTCACACCCGCCGTTTCAGGATCACCCGCTGTCTCTCGACCATTTCCCTTCTGGCGCCATCATCGCAGTCCCGCCTCATCTCAGACCACAGGACGGCGGTGAGTGAATGGGGGCCATTGAAAAACAACGGCATATTCTCGACTTTACCCTCTCGTCGCTGGGGAGGAGAAAAGGCAAAAATATCGCATTGGTCGCTGTCTACACCTTTGTGATCTTCCTGCTGGCGTCGGTTTTATTTTTCGCCGACGCACTCAAGAGGGAGGCGGCCCTGATTCTTCAGGACGCCCCAGAGATGACGGTGCAAAGGCTGGTGGCTGGTCGGCAGGACCTGATCCCTACCCATTATATTGACTCGATCAGAGCGATCAGGGGCGTGCAATCGGTTGAGCCGCGGCTGTGGGGATATTATTATGACGCCCTCAGCGGTGCCAATTATACGCTCATGGTCAATCCGGAGTTGAACAACCACCACGGAGAAATGATCATCGGCGGAGGGGTGACCAGGCGGAGTGAACCGGGAAAGCCGACGCAGCTACTGCGCAAAAATGATCTTCATCCCCTTCAAGACCTATGACGGCTCGGTGTTGACCTTGCAGGTGAAGGGGATTCTTCCTTCTGCCTCGGAGTTGGTTACCGCCGACCTTATTCTGGTTTCGGAGCAGGATTTCAGAAAGATCTTTGCCCTCCCCGATGATCAGGCCACGGATCTGGTCCTTAAGGTCAAAAATGCCAAAGAACTGCGACGATCGCTGCCAAAATCACCCAAATCCATCCGGACACGTCGCCCAATCCTGCGGGAGGATATTCTCCGCACCTATGATGCGGTTTTCGACTGGCGTGAGCGGGGTGATCCTCATGGTTCTGTCGGGCGGGTTCTTTGCCTTCATTATCCTCGCCTGGGACAAGGCCACCGGATTGAGCGCCGAGGAAAAAAGGGAAATCGGGATCCTCAAGGCAGTCGGCTGGGAGACCTCGGATATTCTGCTGATGAAATTCTGGGAAGGAGCGGCGGTGTCTCTGACCGCTTTTTTCCTGGGAATATTTCTGGCCTATCTCCATATTTTTCTCGCCTCCTCCCTTCTGTTCGAACCGTTCTTGAAAGGATGGTCGGTTCTCTATCCCCATTTCAGGTTGACGCCTTCATATCAATATCTATCAGATAGCAGTCCTGTTTTTCTTAACGGTCATCCCCTACACCGTGGTCACCATCGTGCCGTCGTGGCGGTCGGCAACGATTGACCCGGATTCCGTGATGAGGATGTAAGCCTATGATCCGTCTCCAGGATATCCGAAAGGTCTTTAACGCAGGGCAAGCCCAACGAATTTGTGGCCATCGAGGGGGTGAATCTCTCCATCGATTCCCATGGAGCCACGGCACTGAAGGGACCGAGTGGCTCAGGAAAAACCACGCTGTTAAGCCTACTGGGATGTATGGCCAGGCCGACTTCGGGCCGAATCATGCTGAAGGACAGAGAAATAACGAGTCTTGCCTGAACGGTTTCTCACCGAAATCAGACGGGAGACCTTCGGGATCATCTTTCAGCAGTTCAATCTCATCAAAGGTCTCACCGTCTCTGGAAAATGTGATGATTCCGGCCTATCCCAAGGGGGAGAAACATGCTCCCTTGAAAAAACGAGCCATGGATCTGCTCGATTTGCTCAATCTTGCAGGTAAGGCCTCTGCGAAGGTGGAGTGGCTTTCCGGCGGAGAGGCGCAACGAACCGCCATCGCCAGGGCACTGATCAACAATCCGGCCATCCTCATCGCCGACGAACCGACCGCCCATCTGGATACGCGCTCTCTCCGGGAATTCATGGAGATTATGCGGCAGCTCAAAGAAGAAGGGAAAACCATTCTCATTGCCAGCCATGACCCCATTGTCTACGCAATCGGATGTCATTGATCGGATCGTCGAGATGCGAGATGGGATGATTGTGTCCCACGGAGGATGCTGCATGATCTTTCATCCCGGCATCCTCGCGTTGCTGCTCGGTTCCGGTCTGACCTCGGCCATGCTTGGGTATTCCGCCTGCCAAGGGATACGGATCATTCGCCACTGGGACATCAGCAGCGGCAGTGAACAGGCAGTTGGAACTGGAACGACGGACCTATCTGGTTTCGACGATCATGAGTTATGCTCTGGGGTTTCCAGTTACTTTCCCTGTTTCTGTTTATTTATACGGCCGACACTCTCAGCCCGCTGTTCATCGGTGCCATGTGTGCGGCCGGGAGTCTCAATGTCAATGGTTTCGGCTATCCGACCCTTATCTTCAAAATCGTCAGTTGTCTGCTTGCCGGTTTGTGGCTCATCGTCAACGCCACCGACAACAAAGCTCATGATTATCCCTTAATCCGGACGAAATACTGGTTGCTGCTTTTCCTTACTCCCTGTGGTGATTGCCGAAACCGTCATGCCAGGGAGGATACCTGCTGAGCCTGAAGCCAAATATTATTACCTCCTGTTGCGCAATACTGTTCAGTACCGAAGCCAATACGGTCTTGTCCGATCTCCTCAGCCTGCCACGGTTCATTGTCACAGCCAATCTTTTTTTCCAGTGCCGCAATCACCATCGCACTGGGGCTGTCTGTGTACCTGAAAAACAAGGGGGTAATCCTTTTTTCTCTCGCTTCGCTCATCCATTGCCTCATCTCCATTGTTGCCCTCATCTCGTTCATCAGTATGTATATTTATGAACTTCCTACCCATCATTGCCCATTCTGCATTCTGCACCAGGAGTATGGATATATTGGATACCCCATGTACGGTGCAATTCTGGTGAGTGCTCTCTCCGGGATGGGCACAGGCCTCATTCAGCCGTTTCGAACCATTGCAAGCCTCCAGGAAATCGTCCCTAAAATGCAAAAGAAACTCTCGCTGATCTCGATTATTGCCACCTTGGCATGGGTGTTACTTGCCGGATATTCTATCCTATCCTCAAGTTTAACTATGACGGCCTAACTACTCGTAGGAAAAAAATCCGAGTGTCCTCCGGTATGAGCGCGTGGAATGAAGCTTCTTTTCGCCCAGACCTTATCCAGAAAAAATAATTTTTTTCCAAGACGAACAACGCTACCTGATACATTTACTATCAGCTTCATATAGTAAAAACGGTTATTGCCTCCCCCTGATTTATATATAATTATGGTAATTAAGATGTGAAATGTTCTCGAATTTTCTGCCACGCACCATAAAATTAGCCAAACAGAGAAGACATATGCTATGCTGACATTTAACGAACGAACATACTGGAAAATTTTATCTCGGTGCCTTTCATGGTGTCTTTTCCGGTTACCTTCAGAAGTATTTCGACGAATTTTGTTATCGTTTTAATCCGAATTTGAGGGAGGTGAAATATTCACCGTATTTGCTTAATATTAGCCTCACTAATTTCATAAAAAACTCACTAAATTAATAATTAACATCATTAATAATATTTATTAGAAATTTAATTTTTACATTGCGTATGCATAAAAAAAGAATTAATTTTTAGCTACCACAAGGTGTGAATTTTATCAGCCTTTCAAGTACCATAATTTATGAAGATTATTCAGTGTGTATATTATTTTTTCCGCTAACCCAAACAAATATTGGGCCAACTTCTAACTAAAAACATCGCAATATTAGCAAGATGTTCAAATATTAATACCTTATTTCCAGAGTGTTCAATTGGCAGTTTATATTGATTTTCACAAGGAGGAGTGGAAAATGGGAACTTGTGGTCATTGGCTTTCAAAAATAGATTTTTTGAAATTAGGGAGGAGGGTATGAAAAAGCGCTTATCGTTTCCACTTGTATTTTTTATGGCAACTTTTTTGTTAGGTTCAGTTGCTAGTCAGTGCCTATCGGCAAGCCCTTCAACTCCGCCCGAAAACCCTACAGACCTATCGATGACCCCTGAGGATACCAACAAAGTGGTCATGAAGAGTAACGAACAAGTTGAACGGAAGGCTGCGGCAGAACGGATGAAGAAAAAAGGTTTTAAAGTCAAATCAATAAATCCATCGAGTCCGCCGAGCACTCCCCCTCAAGCCAAAGGAGGGCAGTAATATGAATGCAGAAAAAATCAACTTTTCAGGGAGTTCACGCCCTGTCACGCAAGGTAAAGGTACGCTCCAGATGCTGGTTCTACTGGGCGGGCTGGCTGGCTATGAGTATACTGCAGATAGCAGCGCCGTTGAATACGTCGGCAGCTCCTATCGGAATTAATCCTGCAATTCCGCCACCGGCTGGCCAAGGACCGGCACCGAAATATTACAGTGTCGCTAACTGGGCCAACAGCAAGCTGCCAACTATTGCTTCTCCTACGGTTACTACCATCAGCCCACCCCCGGTAAGCCCGACAGCCACCACAGCAACAGCTACCGCACTCGTTCTGAATGGTAAGGTGGCAGGTGTTAGCATTACTGACCCTGGTTCGGGGTATGTAGCTGCACCGACAGTCACTATTACCGGTGGCACCACTCCAGCAACCGCTACGGCGACAGTCGAGCCCGTTTCGGGAAAAATCATCAGTATAACGGTGACCAACCCAGGAAACGGTTACGACGCTGTAACAACGGGTACAGGTATGCGCAAGTTTGTCGACACCCTACCCGGTTTGGGTCTGGGCGGAAAAAACAATCTTGACACTTACATCCCGGTTGCGGTCCCGGATACCACCACCTATTTGGGCTCGGACTATTATGAGATCGCAGTTGTGGAATTTAGACATCGATTCCACTCAGATTTGCATCCAACCGTTACTGATGGGGCTAAGGTGCGCGCCTACGTGCAGCTCACGGCAAGCACCAACGCAGATGCCGTGGCGTTGACATATCCTGATAACACGCCAATTCTGCTTCCTAACGGATAGCCGAGCGTATGGACTGGGGGCACCCCAATACCTGGGACCGCTCATTGCCGCCACCAAGGACCGCCCAGTACGCATCCTTTTCCGCAACCTTCTGCCCAAGGGTGACGCAGGCCACCTGTTTATCCCGACGGATGTCACTGTCATGGGAGCAGGTATGGGACCGAATCTGAATCCTGCATCGGAAACCAACATGCAGCAACCGATGTGTGAAGGTGTAGCTCCAACTTTTACTAAACCAACTGGATGTTTCGCTGAAAACCGGGCCACTCTCCATCTCCATGGCGGCTTCTCGCCTTGGGTCAGCGACGGCACCGCGCATCAATGGACCGTTCCGGCAGGTGAAACCTCCACCGATTATTTAACAGGTGTCAGCACGCAAATGGTTCCCGACATGCCCCATCCGGGATCTGGCGCGATGACCTTCTTTTACACCAACCAACAAAGCGCCCGGTTGATGTTCTACCATGATCATGCTTGGGGAATCACCCGCCTGAATGTCTATGCCGGTGAGGCTGCCGGATATGTGATCACTGATCCCACCGAGCAAAATCTGATTAAGAACGGGACAATTCCCGGACCTGGAGACACAATCCCGCTGATCATCCAAGATAAAACCTTTGTTCCACCCATTCCGCAGATTGTCCTTACCGATCCACTTTGGGATGATACCCGCTGGGGAACTGTGGGCGACCTGTGGTATCCGCATGTCTACATAGCGGCACAAAACCCTGGCGACGCCTCAGGTTCTAACGCCTTCGGCAGATGGAATTATGGACTTTTTTTCCATCCTGCCTTAACAGTCGGCACTGATGTCCAGGTCGGGGAAATCCCTAATCCTTATTATGACACACACTTGTAACCAACAGACACAATGGTGTGAACCGCCAAATATGCCCGGCACGCCTTTCACGTCTATGACAATGGAAGCCTACCATGATACACCGGTCATCAACGGCACAGCCTATCCGACTATAACGCTCGCTCCCAAACCCTACCGCTTGCGCATTTTAAACGCAGCGAACGACAGATTCTTCAACCTTTCTCTGTACCAAGCCGTAGATGCCAATGGTGCAGTGTGCACCCCAGCAACTGCTGTTCCTGGTCCCTCAGGAGTAGCCTGTACCGAAGTTGCCCTGAACACCTCGGAACTACTAGGCGCCCTGGCTGATCCGGTTGTTTTCCCTACCCCGGTCATAGGCAATGAAGGCCCAAGCTGGATCCAGATCGCCACAGAAAGTGGTTTTCTTGCAAATCCGGCGGTCATCCCGCCCCAACCCACTACCTGGGTGACCGACCCAACGCAGTTCAGAGCGGGTAATGTCGACAAGCAATCACTAAATCTCGGGCCTGCAATGCGGGCAGACGTGATCGTCGACCTTACTCAATACGCCGGCAAAACGCTGATTCTCTACAACGATGCCCCGGCAGCTTTTCCCGCTCGCGACTCTCGTGTAGACTATTACACCGGCAGCGCAGATAACCAAGCCACCGGTGGCGCTCCCTCAACGGTTGCTGGCTACGGGCCGAACACCCGTACCCTGATGCAGATTAAGGTAGTCGGTGCACCGGGTAATGCTTTTGATCTCACTAAGCTTAACACCGCATTTGCCCACGCTGTCGATGCAAATAATAAACCGATTGGTGCATTCGAGGAATCACAGCCCCCGATCGTTGTCGGCCAAGCAGACTACAACACGGCGTATGGAACAACTTTTCCGGCAAACGGCGCCCAAAATGGAACAGTCCAGATCCAGGATGGAGATATAACCTTCGGAGCACTAAAAAACCCAAAAAATGCGAATGGGACTTACAATGGCGTTTACGCGGGTGGTCCTACGCTCACGATGCCACTGCAGGGTAAGGCGATCCACGATGAAATGAATGCTGCTTGGGATCCGATTTACGGACGCATGAGCGGCAACCTCGGTCTAGAGGCCGCCCGTCCACCGGCTGGACTGGGACAACAGTTGGTTCTCTACCCGTTCATCAATCCAGTAACCGAGATTTTCCAAGGCATCCAATTACCGCCAAGCATTGAGGTGACACCGATCGCCTCGGCAACAGATGGCACGCAAATCTGGAAGATAGCCCATAATGGTGTCGACACTCACCCTCTCCATTTCCATATGGCAGATGTGCAGGTTCTAAACAGGGTTGACTGGCAAAACCTCATGCTTAAACCTGATATCAACGAACTTGGCTGGAAGGAAACCGTACGGATAGATCCTCTCGAGGATACCATCGTCGCCATACGACCGTTCGTTCCCAAACTCCCCTTCGGCGTGCCCAACAACATGCGGCCGCTGAATCCGGCGATGGCCATCGGTTCGACGGAACTTTTTAACAACGTCGATGCCACTGGTAATCCCCTCACTCCACCAATTACCAATCAAGTGACCAACTTCGGCTGGGAATATGTTCTTCATTGCCACATCCTCAGCCATGAGGAAATGGACATGATGCGGCCGATGTCCTTGCTCGTCAACACCAGACTACCCGCTGTGCCCTTTGCATCATACACTCGCAATGCCAATGGTACAGTGACGCTCAATTGGCCCGATGGCACTCCAATTGATTACACGAGCACTGCTAGCTGGGGCAGTCCTCATAACGAAATTGGCTTTCGCATACAGCGGGTGGACGTCCCTATAGGTTGGACTGGCAGCCTCCCACCAATGTCAGTCATTGCAAATCCAAGGGCCAACGCAACCACATTTACTGATACAAGTATCCCCCCACAAGGAAGGGAATACCGCTATCGTGTTATAGCCTACAATGCAGCTGGCCAAACTTATTCGCCTTTTCTTGGCGGCCCCATGCCTGCTTCAATACCGGCGGCTCCGAGCAGTGTAACAGCCACACTGCTAACAGGCCCCCAGGTCAGTTTGACCTGGAAGGATAACGCATCCAACGAAAGCTATTTTATTATCCAAAGGATGATAGATAACAATGGGGGGTGGACTTTTATAGCCCAGCAACCGCCTGGTACCGGTGGCAATGTGACCATTACTGACACGGAGGTGACTCCTGGCCATGTGTATGTCTACCGGGTGACAGCGGTAAACCTCTTAGGCCAATCGGCGTTCATATCCTCGAACACTGTGACCTTACCCCGTACCCCGACGGCTCCTTCAGCCTTAACGGGAACTGTGACCACGGGAACTACGGACACCATAAACTTAACCTGGCAGGATAATGCGACCAACGAGACCGGATTCACTATCCAGCGTGCCACCGATGCGGCTTTCACGATTGGCCTGAATACGAGTACCGTGGCGGCGAAAACCGCCGCTCCCCCTCCCCAGTCACGGCAACGCAGTCGGTGGCCCCGGGAGTCAGGTACTACTACCGCGTCCAAGCCACCAACCTCGCCGGTTCATCAGCTTGGTCGAACGTCTTCAACATCGTCGCTCCTTAATATCAACCTACCGCCATAACACACAGGGGGGAGGGAATTTTCCTCCCCCCTGATTTTTTTATTCTAAAAAAAATCATTTACATAAAGGAACAATATCGGCGACCTGATTTTGTGAATTATGGTAGATTATTCTTTTTTGCGGCGGGCGATTGGTCAGCCTGCTTGCAATCCGTAAAGATCAGCCTGCCATATCGCCTTTTTTATTTCCTGCCGAATGACGGGTGCGGAAAAGGCATGATTGATCAATTTCCATAGCAGTAACTGAGCAAAGGTCACAACAATTCAGGCTTCAGGCTCAGGTATGATATGGTAGCATCTTATTTTTACTATTTTTTATTGAAGATATATGGATTCGCCAGTTTAATATAATTAGCAATTCTCAGCCGAATCCATCCTAGCTCAACTCAATAGTTTGTTCTGAATACAGAAGAAGTATGCATAATAAAAATGATTACCAATGAACTTCAGCCAGCGCGGACATGCACGTTGTAACAATTTGAAACAAAAGATTATTTCCAACACCGTCTTTACAGGCGCCTTTTCCAGTAAATTTCGCTGGGGCCTGCCAATTTACTAGGATTACAACCTGCTAAGGCATAACCATTTTTTTCTGGCTTAGTTTCATTGGTAATCAGATAAAAGAATGTATAGTTGGAGAATAATGCGACGTCAGAAGAAATATCATCCACTCATTAACCATCCTGATGTCAACCAGCGATGGATTAAACCAGAAATACCATGCATACAACGTTGAACAACGAACTCGATAAAAATGACAAGTTGTCCGAGCAAGGGATTTTTGCACATTTCAAGGGTGTGAACCGTCTGTTTCTACTCACAGTTATCTTGCCCACGCTGATATCCGCCATCTACTTCGGATTAATCGCATCTGATGTATATATATCAGAATCCCGTTTCGTTGTGCGTAGCCCGGAAAGGCAGACAACATCTCCTATAGGCTTGCTTTTCAAAGGCACTGGCTTTTCCCGCTCGCAGGATGACACGTACACTATCCAGGATTTCATACTTTCCCGTGACGCGCTCAAGGTGCTCGACGACAAACTTGGTTTAGGTAAAGCCTTTACTAGTCCCAAGATAGATGTTTTTAGCCGCTTTGCCGGACTTGATTGGGACGATAGCTTTGAATCTCTGTATCGCTACTATAAAAAGAAAGTGACAATACAACTTGATAGCGTATCTTCAATATCTACGCTTGATGTCCAAGCTTTTACCTCAGAGGACGCTTTTCGCATTAATCAGCAATTGTTGGAAATGAGCGAAGCGCTAGTTAATCAGCTCAACGAACGGGGTCGGCAAGACATGATTCGCTTTGCCGCTGACGAAGTGCGCAACGCTGAGAAAAAGGCCAAAGAATCTGCTCTAGTCTTAGCCACTTACCGTAATCAGAAAGGCGTAATCGACCCCGAACACCAATCCACCATCCAGTTGCAACAAATCGCCAAGCTGCAAGATGAATTGATTGCCACCCATGCTCAACTCATGCAGTTGCAAACTTTTACCATGAACAATCCTCAAATACCGTCTTTGAAACATCGGGTGCAAAACTTAAAGCAAGAAATTGACGCGGAAACTAACCGGGTAGCCGGCGGAGACCGCTCACTGGCAAACAAGGCCGCTGAATTCCAGCGCCTTGCCCTAGAACGCGAATTTGCCGACAAACAGCTAACCAGCGCACTGGCTTCCCTTGAGCAAGCGCGTAACGAAGCACAACGCAAACAGCTATACCTGGAACGTATCGTTCAGCCCAGTAAACCGGATAAAGCGATGGAACCGAGGCGCATTCGCAACATCCTGGCAACATTGATGCTGGGCCTGATCTCCTGGGGAGTACTTACCATGCTTTTGGCTGGTGTTCGCGAGCACCAGGACTAAAGTTTTGAATATGAGGAACATTACCCCCCTGAGCCGCTCTTTGAAGATACAATTTCGTGTAATCGGCGCGCTCCTGATGCGCGAGGTGATTACCCGCTATGGCCGTCACAATATCGGCTTTTTGTGGCTATTCGCCGAACCCATGCTGTTTACTTTAGGTGTGACTACATTATGGACGGTTAGCGGCGCACATCATTACTCTAATATTCCTATCTCGGCTTTTGCACTGACTGGTTACTCATCAGTTTTACTATGGCGAAATATGCCAAGCCGCTGCAGCAAGGCAATAGAGCCAAACTTGGCCTTGATGTATCACCGGCATGTTAACGTAATCGATATTTTTTTTTCGCGGATCCTGCTCGAAATAGCGGGTACTACTGCATCTTTTATTACCTTAGGATTTGCTTTTACCGCTATTGGCTGGATCCCCCTCCCAGAAGACATCTTGAAAATCATATTCAGTTGGTTCATGTTATCCTGGTTTGGTGCAGCGCTGGCCCTATGGATTGGTGCGTTGAGCGAACGATCCGATATCATCGAAAAACTCTGGCACCCCACCGCTTACCTGTTATTTCCTTTATCTGGTGCTGCGTTCATGGTGGATTGGCTTCCCCCTGCAGCACAAAAATACATTCTCTTTTTACCTATGGTGCATGGGGTTGAACTTCTGCGGGAAGGCTACTTCGGCTCGACCGTTCATGCGCATTACGACATGATTTACATGGCTGTCGCTAACCTTTGTCTCACCTTGCTGGCGCTTTCGCAGGTTCGTGTTGTTTCGCGCTCTGTCATACTCGAATGATCCAGATTACTAATCTCGTCAAGCGCTACCGCACCCGCCAGGGTCTGAGCACCGTGCTTGACCATATCAACTTACAAATCGCGCCAGGTGAAAAAATTGGTATTCTTGGTCGTAACGGCGCAGGAAAATCCACCCTTATTCGTCTCATCAGTGGGGCAGAGCGCCCGACCTCGGGCACGATTACACGCGCAATGACCATTTCTTGGCCGCTTGCATACAGCGGTGCATTTCAAGGAAGCCTCACAGGACTGGATAACTTACGCTTTATCTGCCGGGTATATGGCACCACCACTGAAGACAAAATCCCCTTTGTCCAGGAATTTTCCGAGTTGGGCAAATACCTGCGCGAACCAGTTAAAACCTACTCCTCCGGCATGCGCGCCAGACTTGCTTTCGCTATTTCCATGGTGGTTGAGTTCGATTGCTTTCTGATTGACGAAGTCGTCGCTGTGGGTGACAGCCGCTTCCATGAAAAATGCCGTAGCGAACTTTTCGAAAAGCGCGAGGATCGTGCTATGATTTTGGTTTCGCACGACCCAGGGTTCATTCGCTCCCACTGCCAGCACGCATCGGTACTGGTTAAAGGTAAGCTATTTTCGTTCGATGATGTCGATGAAGCTTTTGCTTTTTACAATGCACATTCCGGAGAAGTCACGTGATGCCAGTAAAATTCAATGCGTATAAATCATCTGAATAAGGTCAACAAGAAGAAAGCTGCGCTGCCGGAAGAGGCATATGGATATATATCCAACTCGACACGAATCCGTGTCAACTACAAATTTCTGATTCAAGACGACATAAGACTTGATCTTAGGAATTAATTCTGAAAGCCCCAAAGGTGCTCACAGTTAAAAATAATAAATAAACTATCAGGAATGAAGAATCTTTCCACCGACAACCTCGATTCATTTGTTGCTTTCGTAGACCGTGAATGCAACCAAAATTTGAACGACAAAAAAATATCAGAAAAGTTTTTTCCGCTAAACCTTCTATACAAGACTTTGATTGATGAATCATTAGACCCATTCAGTGACGAATATTTTCAATCACAAGTTAACCTGTACGAGGAAATTGCTGGAAAGCAATTAGATCAATGGTCTGGCGAGTTGCACCCAATAAACGTCGATGCTCTATTAAATTGTTCAAATCCGCTAGGTATCAATAACGTGGATATGATTTCAGGACATGTAAGGGCCATCTCTTCAATGCTCTCTTTGTCCTGCTTGGAACCGGATGCACCAGTATTAGATTTGGGTGCAGGTCATGGCCTCAGCTCTGAAATATATGCATTCTGTGGATGTCACGTTCACGCGATTGATATTGACCCCGCGCTTTCCGAGTTGGCTACGAGGCGCGCGAATGCCCGGTCTTTGAGAATTACTCGATCAGTGATGAATTTTGATTCGCTCTCAACGGTGGAAAACAATCACTATCAGGCTGCATTTTTTTTCCAATCATTCCACCATTCCTTGCGACCTTGGGATTTGATTGCTGAATTGAAGTCAAAACTCTCAAACAACGGCGTGATTGCCTTCTGTGGAGAGCCAATACAAAATTATTGGTGGAAACATTGGGGATTAAGACTGGATCATGAATCATTATATGTCGCCCGTAAATTTGGATGGTTTGAGTCAGGATGGTCTCGGGATTTTATCACCGAATGTTTCAAGAAGAATGGATTAACATTGGTATTGCTTGACACGGGACTTAAGGGTGGGTTGTGTGGAGTCACTTCCAAAAATACAGATAAACTTTCTCGAATTATCAACAATGCAATATCGTTAGGAATTACAAAGAAATCCGCTACAGACAGTGAAAATTCAGTACAAAACTATCGCAGTCAAATTGGAAGATTAACAAAAAATGAACTTAGGCCATCTATAATAACCAACTCTAATCACGGTGGAGGATTCCTTTGTTATGGGCCATATATTTCACTCCCACAGGGGTACTATAGAGTATCTTTCATCCTACATTTTATAGATAACTCTTACCAAGGCAGCGAGCACTACTCATCAGTATTCTTCGACATTGTAAGCAATGCCGGCCAATTGTTACACTATAATGAAACTATCGTCCTAAATGGCAACGATAAATTACGGTTGGTTAATGTTGAATTTGAGCTAAAGCACCACACTGTTCAATTAGAGGCAAGAATTAGAGTTCCTCAAGGAAGTGAAATGTGGGAGATGTCATACCCCGTGTTCGAGAGAATTACTATCAGCACTAGCGGCGACATCTAACTTTTCTGCGGTACTTCGCGTGAAGCGTGAATTTTCAGATCTCGGTATTTCTTCGAACACTACGGCTACAAAACGTAATAATAAAAATATTTACATGAGCAATGAAACCAACAGAAATATTAAAGTGCTCCTTGAAATGCGCCCAGCGCTGGAGGGCTTTGCCGGTATCCCCCAGGAGGTTCGCTTGTTATTTCGCGGGCTGCGCAAAATCGAATCGGTGGATATCGAGGGAATGATTCAAGCCTCGCATCGGGTGCTGGCTCGAGGAACGAAAGATAGTCGATTTTTCTGGAATAAACTTACCATAGCCAAAAAGATCAATCGCTATTCAAGAGTCATTATTTCGCTGACGGAAACACCACATCGAAATATTTTTGAAGTCATTCTTAATTGCGCAGGAAAACAACTAACCGCTACCAAGCTGTTATTGCTGACAGTCCTTGGACTCGGACGAGTTAGATTAACTCGCTTTGAATCCAGTTCGTTTGAAGATTTTACTTGGCGAACGCTATTCGCAAAGACGCTACCCGTTTCTGATTTCGCGCTGGTGTCCTCGGCGGATCACAGGATCTGTTCCACACCATGGCGCACAATGCATATGGTCGGATTAAACTCTTTGAATATCACCAATACACCGAAATATCCCGTGCTGGACACGAAGGGAATTGATATTTTCATTGGACAAACTCCTTATCCAGGCAGGGTTACCAAGAACACGGTCTTGGTCATCCGCTACCACGATGCCATTCCGGTGTTTATGCCGCATACGATTCCGGAAAAATCATTACACCAGGCGACTCATTTCAACGCATTGAGGAGCAATGTTAAGTCGGGCGCATGGTTTGCCTGTGTCTCAGAGGCAACAAGGCAGGATTTGATCAAACTTTTCCCAGAGACTATTGATAGTGCTGTGACAATTCACAATATGGTTTCTCATGACTACTTTAGTGAGGTTTCGGCCTTTGAACGAGTATCACAAATTATTAGAATCCGACTTTACGAGGACTCAGGTATCTTGCCGAAATTCACGGGCCTAAAGGAGAAAGAGAACTTTTACAAGCAAGCTTTTTTAACAGAGAAACCAAAATACTTACTTATTGTATCAACAATTGAACCCAGGAAAAATCATACGCGACTGCTTGCGGCATGGGAAATTATAAAATCAGAGTTGGACAAAGATTTGAAGTTGGTCATTGTAGGCACTTTGGGCTGGGACAACTCATCAATTACATCATCCTTCAAGCCTTGGATAGACCGCGGTGAACTCTTCATGCTCAACGATGTTCCCGCTTCTGACCTTCGTGTTCTCTACCGTCACGCCGCAGCAACCATCTGCCCGAGCCTGAGCGAGGGTTTCGATTTCTCCGGTGTCGAATCCATGCGTTGTGGCGGTATAACAGTTGCCTCTGATATTCCTGCTCACCACGAGGTCTATGCAGATGCCGCCGAATACTTCAATCCCTACGCAACCACAAGTTTGGTTAATGCACTTAAAAAAGTGCTCTATGCACCTGACGCGGCAGGTGTTCAGGAACGAATGCGTCATCGCGGGGAAAAGGTCTCGTCGCGATACCTCCCAGAGAAAATTCTGCCGCAATGGGAGCGATTTCTTCATAGCGTGGTCGTGAATAAATAAACATTTTGCAAACCAATACATACAACGACTAACAGTCACACCATGGCGAGTTTGATTACTCATGCCCAAAACTTTGTTGATGTGTCATGTTTTGGTGTGCTCTTAAGCATAATGAAAACGGCTTTTACATGGATATAGGCTCGCAAGATCCACTCATCGATTCTGTCAGCCTCGCGTTCCACGAACATGGTTGGCGCGGCATTCATGTTGAGCCGACACCACATTATACCGAACTGTTACGTCTGCAACGCTCCGATGACACGGTCATCCAGGCCGCTGTCAGTACTAACTCTGCTTTTTTACTATTTTTAAAATTCCCGATAGCGGATTCAACCGCCGATTCTATCCTTGCAAAACAGCATCGCGAGCGCCGCTTTGAAGTCTATGAGAATACAGCAAGTTGCATCACATTGTCTGCGATTTTTTCATCGTGCGTCGAGCCCGAAATACATTTGCTCAAGATCAACATCGATGGTCTTGAACAGCAAGAGTGAATAGGGCATTACATCTCAGGTGCGCATCCTGAACTTAAACAAACGTTGCGCGCCCCCCATGTTTTTGACGACTTTACTCTAAACGGTACATCCAGGTCCCTTTTTATCACTGACTGAGGCGCATTATAAGCAAGAAATGAATGACACCCTTAGGCAAAATGAACAGCAAAAACTGGCCACAGATAAGGAGATTGAACGTCTTACTCTACCTCTCACCGCGCAGGATAATACTAACATTGAGTACGAAGAAAAATGGGCTCTGTGTGAGCAAAAATTTTCAATGCAGCTGTTGGCCATTCAGCAGCAAGCTGAACAGGAAAAGGCCGAACAGGCACGCACCTATAATGAAAAGGAGCAGACACTACACCACCAGCACGCAGAGCGTGAACATGTACTGAATCAGCAATTACAAGAAAGGCAAGAAGAACTGCGCCACCTGGAGCAAGACCGGGCTAAGCGTGAAAAGATATTATTAGAACAAACCAGCTTGGCCCGACAGGAATTGGAGAACCTCCTGCACACTTTGGCACAACGCGAACAAGAATTTTCGGTGCAGCTGCTGGAGATACAGCGACAAGCGAAACAGGAAAAATCCGATCAGGCACTCACCTGCAACGAACAGGAGCGAACACTGCACCACCAGTACGCAGAGCGTGAACATGCCTTGAACCAGCAACTGCAGACTGGGCAAGAAGAACTGCGCCGCCTTAAGCAGAATTGGGTTCAGCACGAGAAGGCTTTGAATAAAAAAATTGATGCTCTTCAAAGCGAAAAGCAGGAACTTGATCGCGCCCAGCAATTACAAACACAGAACCATCAATCTGAACGTAAGGCCCTACTTGACCAACTCAAAGCCGAAATTCTCTCAGAGCAGCAAACCAATCTGCGATTGCGTCAGTCGCTTACTGAAGTACAACGAAACTTTGAGGCGAAACAACTCTCGCTCCCCTGGCGCATGCCAGCGCCACTTTGCATGCTGGCCTCCCTAATTGCCACGAAAAAGGACTCCGGTCCCGCGTCCCCCATGACGGTGGAAAATGAACCAACCCACGAAATCATGTCTAGTATGAAAAGATTACAGTCTCTCAACTTACAACATACATCCATTATGCTTCCCCCGGTACAAACGACTAATCTGCTCTCCTCAATCCCTGTCGCCACCCTGGATGAACTTTTAACCTTTCACGACCAACGCTTCGTCCGCCTCGCCTATCAAACCCTATTAGGCAGGGAGCCCGATCCTGAAGGGCTAGATTATTACATCCGCCGCCTACATCGGGGGTTTGCAAAAATTGGGGTTCTCAAACAAATACACCATTCAAAAGAAGGCCAGGAGTATGCAGCCAACCTACCGGGGTTGGATAAAGCAATTCAACGTTTCCAGAGAAGACAGTACCCCTTGATTGGTTGGCTCTTCAAACAAGGCGATGATGAGGACAGTAACCACACCACCGCTCGCAAACTGCGGAGCATTGAAAACCATATTTTTTTACTCAGCGAAGAAAGCAAACGTCGCTTCAACCAGTTTGAGACGGCCCTTGCCGGCTTGCACTACCTAGTCGAGCAGCAGACTCAATCAATCGAGAAGCATACTCAATCAATCGAGAAGCATACTCAATCAATCGAGAAGCAAACTCAATCAATCGAGCAGCAGACTCAATCAATCGAGCAGCAGACTCAATCAATCATCACTGCTCAAGAACGATTCGCAGCTCAGGATCAGGGGCGCAGACCCTTGAAAACCCCATACACCCCAACAAGCAGTAACCCACAACTATCTGATCCAGATGATTATAATCAGGTCTCCCCTCGCGTCAGAGCTATAAATTCTCAGATTAAAACTGCGGTAAGCACATATGCCGGGAGGATCGCATAATGCGCATTGTTATAGATTTTCAGGGGGCGCAAAGTTCAGGGTCCCGCGACCGGGGTATTGGTCGCTACACCTTGTCATTGACGCAAGCGATTATCCGTAACAAAGGAGAGCATGAAATCATTATCGCGCTTAACGGCCTTTTTCCCGATACCATCGAGCCCATTCGCGCCGCGTTTAACGACCTCTTACCACAAGAAAACATTCGTGTGTGGTATGCGCCTGGTCCAGTAACCCACATTGACTCAGATAATAACTGGCGTAGGAATACGGCTGAGTTGGTTCGCGAAGCGTTTTTGGCAAATTTGCAGCCCGACCTCGTATATGTAACCAGCCTGTTTGAGGGGGCAAACGATGACGCAGTAACCAGCATTGGCCGCTTGACACCGTCTATCCCTACTGCTGTGACGCTATACGACCTGATACCGCTTATCAACAGAAAACCATATCTGGACGACCCCCTGGTTGAGTCATGGTATGAAAATAAACTACACCAGCTTAGAAAGGCCAGCTTATTGCTGGCCATTTCCGAATCGGCACGCCAAGAGTGCATCGAGTATATTGGCTTCCCGGACGCCGGGATAATCAAAATCGGCACGTCTGCAGATCCACAATTTCAGTGCATTGATATCAGTAACACAAGGAAAGAATTCATCAGCGAACTCTATGGTTTGCTCTACCCATTTGTTTTGTATACCGGTGGTATTGATCACCGTAAAAATGTAGAAGGGCTGATCCGTGCGTATGCACTGGTCCCCCAATCTCTGCGCGAAAAACATCAGCTCGTTATTGTATGCTCGGTTGAACGCGAGGCTCGTCTCAGATTAGAAGAGTTGGTAGCGCAACAGGGGATGGCTTCGGAGGAAGTTATACTGACAGGGTTTGTTCCCGAGAGCGATTTGATTGCACTGTATAATTTATGCAAAGTTTTCATTTTCCCTTCTTGGCACGAGGGCTTTGGTCTCCCAGCTTTGGAAGCAATGTGTTGTGGAGCTGCCGTTATAGCGGCGAACACATCAAGCATGCCAGAGGTGCTCCAGAGAGAAGATGCATTGTTTAACCCGCACGACGACAGGGACATGGCCCAAAAAATTCAACAAGTCCTCACGGACGAGGCCTATCGTGCGGAATTGATTCAACACAGCTTGGCGCAGGCAAAAAAATTTTGCTGGGACAAGAGTGCGAAGTTAGCAATCAACGCATTTGAACGATTACACCTGGAAAACTCAGAGATGCAGATGCTTTGCTCTCGTCCTGTTTCTAGACCAAAGTTGGCATTTGTTTCGCCACTGCCCCCTGAACGTACCGGTATCGCCAATTACAGTGCAGAGCTCCTATCAGAACTTCTTCGTTACTACGATATTGATGTAATTGTGGAGCAGGAAGCCATCACTACACCATGGATCAAAGAGAACTGTTTGGTACGAACAGCACGTTGGTTCTCAAACCATGGCCACCTCTATGATCGTGTTCTCTATCAGTTCGGCAATTCATCATACCACCAGCATATGTTTGATCTGCTGCGGCGAATACCAGGTGTTGTCGTTCTCCATGATTTTTTCCTTGGTCATATCACTGTCCATATGGATGGGATCGAGGACCAAGATTATTCCAACTTTCTCACCAAGACGCTTTATCATTCGCATGGTTATCAAGCCGTCCATGCACGTTTTCTCGCCGATAACATTTGGGATATGGCATGGAAATACCCCTGTAATAAAACGGTCATTGATGGTGCTCAAGCAGTCATTGTTCACTCTGACCAGTCCAAACGTCTTGCTCAGCAGTGGTACGGAGATTCGCTTGCTGACAATTGGTCTGTTATTCCCCTCCTGCGTATCCCCGCACGAAGACCGGATTGCCGCCAAGCACGAAATCTATTGGACATACGATTAGACGCTTTTGTTGTGTCCAGCTTTGGTCGAATCGGCCAAGCCAAACAAAACCAGCGGTTGCTCGAGGCTTGGTTGGCGTCGCCGCTCAGTAAGGATGAGCGCTGTTTGCTTATTTTTATAGGGGAAAATGATACCGGAAATTATGGAGAGGAATTAACAGCCACAATTCTTGAAAGTGGTCTTTCCCATAGAATCCGCATTACCGGTTGGGTAGAAGATTTGCAGTTCCGTCATTATTTGGCTGCCACCGATGTAGCGGTCCAACTACGCACTCTCTCGCGAGGTGAAACTTCAGCTGCTGTGCTGGATTGCATGAGCTATGGATTAGCGACCATTGTAAATGCTAACGGCTCAATGGCTGACTTACCAAAAGATGCTGTGTGTATGCTGCCTGACGAGTTTGAGACCACTGCTTTAAGCACGGCCATCGAACACCTCTGGCAAGAGGCAACATATAGAAATAATTTAGGAAAAACGGCACGCGAGACAATCCGTGTACGCCACTCGCCACGAGACTGCGCAGACCAATATTTTCATGTTATTGAGAAATATGCAAGAAGTGCAAAGGCAAGCTGTGGCGAAAACCGCTTGGCACTTGCGATTGCTCAAATAGCCGATGCACCACATGATGAGAGAGATTTTTTGTATCTTGCTGAAAAAATTGCGCAAAACCAAGGTATGCCGAGTGGAAAACAATTCTTGCTGGATATATCAGTTTTAGTGAGATTTGATTCCAAAAGCGGTATCCAACGAGTTGTCCGGAGTTTACTTTCAGAACTCCTCACAAACCCGCCGAGTGGCTTCAGGGTGGAACCTGTCTATGCTAAGCCTTTTCAAGGTGGTTATTTCTATGCAAGAAAATTCGCACTACGCTTTCTGGAATGTCCTGACCATCCACTTGAGGATGAACCCGTGGAAACTTATTCTGGAGACATATTCTTAGCACTCGATTGTGGTTATCATGTTGTCGAGCAACAAGCCAATTTTTATTCGCATATAAGAGAAATTGGAGGGAAAGTTTATTTTATAGTCTACGACCTGTTACCCGTTTTGATCCCTGACGATTTCCCTAAAGGTACAGATACGTTACACAAGAAATGGTTAACCGTCTTGGCAAAAGCGGATGGGGTTGTTTGTATCTCACGAGCTGTGGCCCATGAACTGATTGAATGGCTTAATTTTTTTGGGCCGAACCGCCTGCTGCCACTTAAGGTGGGATGGTTTCATTTAGGTGCAGATATTGCCGGATCAATTCCTACAACTGGCTTACCAGATAATTCCGACAATGTTCTAAAGGAACTTTTCAGCCGCCCTACCTTTTTGATGGTTGGGACAATTGAGTCACGCAAAGGGTATAAGCAAACGCTAGCTGCTTTCGATTTATTATGGAAACAAGGCAACGATGTCAACCTGGTGCTGGTCGGTAGACGTGGCTGGAAGGTGGTGCCATTGTTGGAGAGACTAAATCTACATCCTGAAAATAACCGTCGCCTCTTCTGGCTTGACAGTATCAGTGACGAGTATCTTGAAAAAATCTATGATGCCGCATCTTGCCTCATTGCCGCATCTGAGGGTGAGGGATTTGGCCTACCGCTCATCGAAGCAGCACAGCACAATCTCCCCATTATAGCACGCGATATTCCCGTCTTTCGTGAAGTTATGGGTGAGCACGGCTTCTATTTCGCGGGGGTCACGCCCAATGCGCTTGCTGACCGCGTGTGCGAGTGGCTGGTCCTCGAAAAGACAGGTCAAGCACCGAAATCGTCAGCAATGCCGTGGCTGACATGGAAGCAAAGCACACAAAACCTGCTGGATGTGGTAATTGGGGGGCTATGGTATAAGCAATGGATATTGTCGGGTGACACACACCGTTTCGATGGCAGCGATAGCCGCCTGCAGACTGAAGTGGGTAAGCGCATAGGGAATGACATGGTTAGCGAAGGTCGAGCGGGGCACCTAATTTTTGGTCCCTATATCTCGTTAGCTGCAAACCATTATCGGGTGGTGATTTGCGGAACGCTCGGTGAAAACGGTCTCCAGGGTGCGAGGATGGAGGTCACGGTCAATCAAGGCAACCACATCATTGGCCGGTCTGCTTTAAACGAACCCGACGACAACGGCATTCTCGTCATGCTGACAATAACGCTGGTTGTGCCCTGCAATGATCTTGAGATTAGAGTCTGGGTTAACGATGATACCGATTTACAGATTTCGATGATAGAGATTGCCCCTTGGCAAGGTGAACAAGAGACAGTGTCGATCGAATCAGCAAGCCATCAACAGGGTGCTCAACTCCTGTCATATGCGCCCATAGTTACCGAACTCGCTCATGACGCAATGTCGGTGGAAGCAACTTCCAAAGTGTTGCAGCAGGAGTTAACTCAAAGTTCGCAGTTGGTACAGTCTACCCACAGCATGCATTCTGAAAAGTTAGTGATCATTAACATGGATGGAATCGCTGTGGCTAATCCACGATCGACAGCAAAAGAAATGCTATTTAACGACGTTCAGACATCAGATGATACAACTGCAACCATAAAAGGAAAGAAAATGAATTTGGCCATCGCCCTGAACGACTTTTTGCGACTGGTTTATGGCAACAATAATGAACTAAACGATAGTGTCCGGCAGACAATTCGCAACACTCTTGGCAAAGATACATTGGAATCGATAACCGATATTCGCGCAATCACCATGGCGCTTGACCGGCAAATTTTTCCGACTCCGATGATCGTCCGTTTTTCAACTGAGGACGTAAAATTCGCTCTCATAAACGGCATTGAATGCCCCGTTGATCGCCATGACGTCTCGGTTTCCGCCCCGAGTGCCTCTACAGGTTCATATGAACCGCATCTCGTTGCCTGTTTCGGCAAAATATGCCTGCCCGGCTCGGTGGTCTTCGATATTGGCGCCAACATGGGCTATCACTCGCTGTTGTTGTCCAAAATGGCGGGGGAAAATGGACGAGTGTACGCATTCGAGCCGAACTCGGAAAACTGTCGGTTCATCTTGTTGGCGTCAGAACACAATCGCATTTCCAACATCACTCTGGTGCCGATCGCCCTCTCCGATCAGCGCGGCTGGGCCCACTTCTCGACACACATCGGCTCGAACGGCGGTTTCGTCAGCCAGGAGAACGTCGCGTTGCATGGACATGGAACTGTTGTTCCAACATTCACTCTCGACGAGATGTCCTTGCCCAACGTCGATGTGATAAAAATTGATGTCGAAGGTGCTGAGTACAAGGCGTTGAAGGGTGGGGAGGCGCTGTTGTTACGCAGCCGTCCTGCAATTGTATGTGAATTCAGCATATCGATGGTACAGTCTGTTTCCGGAGGCGCTCCGGCTGACTTTCTCAACTGGATAGAGAGCATGGATTATAATATCTTTGTTCTCGACCGGGACTCCCTCAGGCCAGTTCCTGTAGACTCGATCTCCGCCTTGTTCAACTGCTGGGGGAGCCTCGCCCGCATCGAAGACCTCCTTTTTCTTCCGCGCGAAAAAAATCATCTCATCGAGAGCACATGACTGTAGAGGCGAGAGAAACGCTGATCTACTATGTAAAATAACATTCGAGATTCATAGCTTTCTCGACTGAAAGGTGAATAATTTTGACGAGTTTGAATCGAGCTTTTGCCGGGCGGGTGATTTTCGACCATTTGCCAAAAACTGCCGGTCAGGCGATAAACGCCTGGCTGAAAGAAGGGCTGGGGCCCGGAGGCATTACCCCTAATTTGATCGGTGAACACCGCGGCCTCATCCGGCAATACGGTGGACTGTATTCAATTATCAGCGCGCACGTCGATTTTCAGGGTGGGCAAGGGTTTGATCCACGCTATCAATATATAACATTGTTCCGGAATCCTGTGGATAGAGTTGTTTCGTTGCTCTATTTTATGATTAATAACCACGATGAATCACAGCTTCCTGAACTCATTCCGCTTGTGAGGCGATTTCTGGATAGTGAGGGATTGGACCTCTCTGATGGGTTGATCGGTTACATATCCAATACCTATGTGACACATTTTTGCCGTATCATGGGCAATGACACAGAGTCCGACGACAAGAATTTAGCCAATGCGTTAGCGGCAATTCAGCAATATCATGCTGTCGGCATATATGAGGACATGCCCAAATTTCTTGCAGAAGTAGCGGCCCTGGTTGGTCTCCCCCCTCCACAAGAAATAGGCCGAGTAAATATTACGAGTCAACGCCCCAAAGTAGACCAGATATCATCCACCTTTCGAGAACGGATTATGGGGCTGAATCATCTGGATATGCGCCTCTATGCGGATGTTGTGGCATGGAAAGGTCTTTGTGCAAAAACCGATGGGAACCCTTCATCGATTGTGCCTAAGTGTCAAAAATACGAATCGGTACGTAAGCCCATAATCACTACACCTGAGGTTACTATTTTAACTGCAGTACTACGCGAAGGTCTTGACATTCGTCACGGGCAATTGATGACCTTTGATGTGGATTTTATTCTTGCGAGGGAAGTGCCAGATCTGGAGATAGGCATCCATATCCTTGATAGTGGCCGGCGACGGGCATTCGGCATTAACAGCACTTTGCTCGGGCAGTCGTACCATTCGTTGCCCGGTGGCTCGTACCGGGTCACCATCTATTTGGTTGCCAGTCTGCCCGCAGCGGAGTACACCGCCGGTTTTTCCTTTGCCGAACGTTTGCCTGAAAATGGCCAACTGGAACTAGCGTGGCACGATGTGACTTGCACCTTTCGGGTCTATCACCAGGCCAGCAAAGCCTTTGAGGGCTACTCCTATCTTCCCGCAGAAATCAGCCTTTGCCCAACAGACGACCACGAAGAGGTACCGATTATTGAGACAGGTGTATAAGCAATGAACCAACCTATTTTGCAAGGAGAAGTTCAATGTCAAACCCACCTAATCGTACACATCACAGCGCAGAATTTAAGGCTGCCGTAGCCCTGGCTGCCCTGTCGGAGTCTAAGACTCTGGCGGAACTTGCAACTGAGTACCGGGTTCATCCGACCCAGATTGATCTTACCCGTTCTTGAAGGACATTGTGTTAAGCGAGCATATTCCTTAACGGAGGTGTTCGATGACAACGGAAACAAAATCAAGCAAGATCAGGCAGCGGCATTCACAGCAGTACAAGATAGAATCACTGGCCCTTGCCGAAAAGGTTGGGGTTCCGACAGCAGCCAGGCAATTAGGGCTTCATGTAAGCCAGGTTTATTCCTGGCGAAGCAAGGCTCGTCTTTCACAAGAGCGCAGCGCCGTGGAAGAACGGCTTCTTGTAGAAAACGCTCGCCTCAAGCGCCAACTGGCAGAGCAAGCCGAGGAGTTGACCATCGTAAAAAAGGCCGCAGCGTACTTAGCCAAGAGCCTGAAGTGAAGTACGCCTTTATGCATAACCATTCAGACGAATGCAAGATTACTTCCATGAGTGGGGTGTTGGGCGTCTCTCGCAGCGGATTCTACCGCTGGCGGCAACGAGGAGAGCAGCCAACAAGACGACAGCAACAGCGCCTGGCTCTTGATAAGCTGGTTGCTGATGTTTTTGTCGCCCGGAAAAAGCGGGCAGGTTCGCCTAGTCTGGTTCTTGATCTGCACGACTAGGGCCACGCTTATGATCGCAAAACAGTTGCAGCCAGCATGAAGCGGCAAAATCTGCGGGCCAAGGCAGCAAGGAAATACAAGGCGACGACGAACTCGAATCACAATCTTCCTGTCGCACCAAACGTGCTCCAGCAAAATTTCAGTGCCGAGGCTGCAAACCAGAAGTGGGTAAGCGATATAACCTATCTCTGGACAGGTGAAGGCTGGCTTTACCTTGCCGTGATTATCGACCTGTTTTCAAGGCTGGTAGTTGGCTGGGCTTTGGCAGAGCGCATGACCGCCGATTTTGTTTGTCAGGCTTTGCAGATGGCGCTCTGGCCGCGGAAGATGCCCAAAGGGGTAATCCTGCATTCAGATCGTGGCAGCCAATATTGTTCTGCCATATACCAAAATCTCATGATGAAACACCAACTAGTTTGCAGTATGAGCGCCAAAGGCAACTGCTAGGACAATGCCTGTGCTGAAAGTTTCTTTCATACCATGAAAGTGGAAGCTATCCATGATGAACACTTTGCCACTCGCGAAGAGATGCGCATATAAAACGGGAGCTGAGCTTTCCAAGGACCTGACTTCCTGGTTCAGCTGGTATAACGAAAAAGAAAATATTCATCGATTGACAAGCAGACTCCAAATGAGGCTTATTCGAAGCGACTCGAACAATTGAGCAAGGCAGCCTGAAGCCCGTAACTGTATAACAAAAGGAACATGGCTTATTGTACACTTCAGGATGTCTCACTAAACCCGACCACCTCACCAGTAAACGGAGTCAACAAGATGTCAGTAGATAAAGATTTTATTTCTTCAGCCAATGTTGTCCGGCACCGCGTCACGGTCACACGAGCACGTCGTGAAGCGCAAAACGGTCATCGGGCCGCTGTTATTTGGCTTACTGGATTTTCCGGTTCTGGTAAATCCACACTGGCCCACAATGTTGAAGAATGTCTCCACCAAAAAGGTTGCCGTACCTTTGTGTTGGATGGTGATAACGTGCGTCACGGCCTATGTGGTGATCTACATTTTTCAGTCAAAGACCGGCAAGAAAATATTCGCCGCATCGGCGAGATGGTCAAACTCTTTGTCGAAGCTGGAATGATCGTACTTTCCGCCTTCATATCCCCTTTCCGTGCCGATCGAGAGAGGGTACGCGGCATGGTTGCGCCAGGCGATTTTATCGAAATATTTTGCAACACACCTATTGAAATCTGTGAAAACCGCGACACCAAAGGTCTCTACAAAATGGCCAGGGATGGTATAATTAATGAATTTACCGGCATATCATCCCCTTACGAGGTGCCGGAAAATCCTGACCTTATACTGAACACCGGTACAGCTGAATTGAGTGAGTGTGTACAAAAAATAATCCATTTAATTGTGAGTCGTGGGATATGCCTAGATTTATCACCTCTATCTGGAACTGAAAAGCCTCTCAGGGCTGACACTGAGCAATAACTCAACCCGGAATTGTTGTTTGGGCTGTTGTTTATGAAGCCGAAATCATTCGTTGACTGGCATTGATAGTCCATGTGCACTTCCCGAAAGTCTAGACATGCATCATTGAACAGATTAAAAGCATAGGTGCCGAAAAGACGTTGCAATTTTTAATTTACTCTCCTCTGCCTCTTGGAATACTGCTCCAGAAAATATTTGTAACAGGGAATCACACCTTATGAATTGGATTTTGTCGACGCATTGCATCTCGTTAAAAATACCGACATTGCTATTGAGTCTTATATGTGGTGGAGTTCTATCCGGCTGCGGAACTTTTCCCGGTTGGATACCCTCTTCCGGTCCGAGTCGAGAACAGGTTATTGATGCGAAAAACACCCTTCCTGCACCAGCCATCCAAGTAATTACCGTGACGGATGAAGTGGCACGCAACATTTTAGCCAGTCAGAAGCACAGTCTGTTTTCTGAAACCTTGGGAAATAAAGCACCCCTCGGCTATATCGTCGGGCCCGGAGATGTGGTGGAAATTTCCATTTGGGAGTCACCACCTGCCGTCCTGTTTGGCTCCAATGCCCTTCTTGATCAGCGGGCTGGTTCATCAGTTGCTCGCGTCAATGCTTTTCCAGAACAAATGGTCAGCAGTGACGGAACAATCAATATCCCTTTTGCCGGCAGGTTACCGGTATCGGGAAAATCACCCCAGCAGATCGAAGACGATATAGTCAAGCGCCTGACCGGCAAAGCCAATCAGCCCCAAGTCTTGGTGAGGGTGATCCGCAATGCGACTTCAAACGTAACCGTGGTTGGAGAAGTGGCCCAAAGTTCCCGCATAGCCCTGACAGCTGGAAGCGAACGGCTTCTCGATGCACTGGCTGCTGCCGGGGGTGTACGTCAACCAGTGGGTAAAATCTCCCTGCAAGTGACGCGGGGTGCTCAAGTACACACGCTTGCACTGGATACCATAATCCGTGACCCGAAGCAAAATATCGTGTTGCAACCAGGGGATGTAATCACCGCCCTGTTCCAGTCCTCAAGCTTCACAGTCTTAGGTGCAACAGGTAAGAACGAAGAAATCAATTTTGAGGCTCAAGGAATCACGTTGGCTCAGGCTCTAGGTCGCGCCGGTGGTTTGCAAGAGTCCCGTGCCGATGCACGCGCAGTATTTGTTTTCCGTTTTGAAGACCAGAAAGCCCTTAATTGGAAAACTCCTCCCAAAACCACTCCTGAAGGCAAGGTACCGGTCATCTACCAAGTAAACCTTAGAGATCCGGCCAGTTTTTTTGTGGCACAGAGTTTCCCTGTAAATAATAAAGACTTGCTCTATGTCTCTACAGCTCCGGCCGCTGAACTGCAAAAATTTCTGAATCTTGTGGCCACGCCGATCCTTACCATCGATGGATTGAAAAATATTGGAAACAATTAGACGGCAACCTCGTTGGATTTATGTCCCGTGCCGAAGGCAATCATTGATATTACTCGTCTCCTGGATCGCAGGATGCAGGGACGGTTGGCCACTGGAATTGATCGCGTCAGTTTAGAATATGTCCGGCATTTCGGGTACCACTCGACTGCCTTGGTCCGCTATGCCGGACGCTGGATTGATTTATCGCCGTCGCAGTCGAGACTAATTTTCAAGGCACTGCTAGCACCACCGGCCAACTTTATCTCCTTGGTGCGACGGACTGTGGCCAAGGCCATTCCACGAAGTTTCGGGCAAAGATTTTCCAACCCCCAATTTTTGTTCAATACCGGACATAATGGGCTGGAAAGCAAGGATTATGTACATCGCTTGCAGCGCTCTCAACTAAAGCCGCTGTTCTTTGTCCATGACATGATTCCGCTCACCCATCCAGAATATTGCCGGCCGGGTGAAGCCAATAGACATCAAGTACGGATGAACACCATCTTGACCTTGGGACAGGGGATCATAACCAATTCTTCCGCAACCCTGAAGCAATTGACCGCCTATGCTGAGGCTCGACATTTCCCCTTGCCTCCTGCAGTGGTGGCGCCGCTGGCACCTGCCGACTTATCCGTTTCCCCAGCTTGTCCACTTACGAACAAGCCATACTTTGTTATTCTAGGGACCATCGAACCACGAAAAAACCACTGGTTACTGCTTCAATTGTGGCGACAGCTTATAGAGCGTTTGGGCAAAGATGCGCCCTATCTGGTGATTATCGGCCAAAGGGGCTGGGAATGCGAGAATGTGGTGGATATGCTAGAACGTTGTACTACTTTGCGCGGCTATGTTTTCGAGTATCCGGCATGTTCGGATACCGAACTGGCTGCCTGGTTGCGGTATGCGCGGGCACTGCTGTTTCCGTCATTTACAGAAGGATACGGTATGCCGCTGGTCGAAGCACTGGCGCTCGGCGTTCCGGTTATTGCAAGCGAACTGCCTGTTTTTCGCGAGATCGCCGGGAATATCCCCGAGTATGTCGACCAGCTCGACGGCAAGCGCTGGGGTGAAATGATTGAAGCATACACATCAATGGACCATCCGCTTCGCTTGGCTCAATGCCGAAAAATTGCAGATTTCTCCCCTCCCACTTGGCAAACACATTTTGCCCAGGTAGAAGCCTTGATCGATCGATTGTAAGATGTTTCCCATTGATTGCAGCAAGACTACAACCATTCATGTACTCAATTTTTCACCCTGGAAAAGATCGGTTGTCCGCCAATGTTTTCCAAACAAACGTATCAAATTCATTAACAACCCTTCCATAGTCCCAACAGATGGAGTGCTGGCGATCTGGGGGATGAAATCAGTGCGCGATTCTGTAGCGCCAGGGATTCGGATTCTGCGCATTGAAGATGGTTTTCTCCGCTCTGTTGGTTTGGGCGCAGATTTAATTCGGCCCATGTCATGGGTAGTAGATGGGTGTGGCATGTATTACGACGCAACCCGTCCTTCCGATCTCGAACATCTGTTGGCGGAAACGTTGTTCACCCCGGAGATGCTCCTACGCGCCGCAGCTTTGCGACAACGGATCGTGGCTGAGGGCATCACCAAATACAACGTTGGGGTTTCCGGCTGGCAACGGCCAAAAGGTACGGAAAAAATTATTTTGGTGCCCGGTCAGGTCGAAAGTGACGCATCGCTGGCCTATGGCGCCCCTGAAATTCGCTCGAATATCGATTTGTTACAAGCTGTTCGCCATAATAATCCTGAGGCACACATCATCTACAAACCTCATCCCGACGTCACAGCCGGCCTTCGGGCTAAGGGTGCAGGCGAAGACGAATCCTTGCGTTGGTGCGATGAACAATTGGTGGACATAGACATGAGTTCCCTACTAGATGCTGTGGATGCAGTTCATGTGCTCACATCTTTAGCCGGTTTCGAGGCTTTGCTGCGTGGCAAATTCGTAACCTGTTACGGCCAACCCTTCTATTCAGGTTGGGGACTCACCCACGACATCGTGGAGAATCCTAGAAGAACCAGACGATTGACGATTGATGGATTAGTGGCCGGGGTACTGATCATGTATCCCCTCTACCTCAGTCGCACCAGCGATGCGCTTATCACTCCCGAACGAGCTCTGGATGAGTTGCTGCTCTGGCGTTCCCAAGAAGGTGGCGCCGTGCCCTGGTGGCGACAATGCTTCAGGATGATCTTGCGTTTGGTAGTCGGGACACGATGAGCCAGACACGATCTTTTTTGTTTTTGCAGGGGGTGTGTTCCCCTTTTTTTGCTCGGTTGGCAGACAGCCTGCAAGGCGAGGGGCACCGGGTTTTCAAGATTCATTTCAATGCCGGGGACTGGCTCTATTGGGCAGGACGATCCTCATGGAACTATCGGGGGTCGCTTGCCAGACTGGGCGATTTTCTTGAAGACCGTTACCGTACGCTTGGGATCACAGATCAGGTTCTCTTCGGCGACTGTCGGCCGGTTCACCGTCCCGCCACGGCTCACGCAAAAACCCATGGGGTGCGCACCCATGTCTTTGAGGAAGGCTATTTTCGCCCCTACTGGGTCACCCTGGAACGGGACGGAGTAAACGGCTACTCGCATCTTCCCCGCGATCCAGGCTGGTTCAAAAAGGTGGGTGCATGCCTGCCGGACTATGGTGATGGCCAACCCTTTCCATCACCGTTCACCATTCGTGCCCTGCATGATGTGCTCTACCATGCCGCAGGATGCTGCAATCCTTTGTTTTTTAGAAACTATCGAGCTCATGCGCCAGTGAATGCGGCGGTTGAATACCTTGGATATGTACGCCGTCTCCCCTTGCTCAGTTTGCACAGACACCGCGACGATGCCTTGATTAATCAGGAGATTGTAGCCAACACCCCTTTTTTTATCCTCCCACTCCAATTGGAAGGGGATGCCCAGATACGCAGTCACTCACAATTCCCCGACATGGCCGCGGTGGTAGAGCACGTAATGGAATCCTTTGTCCGACATGCACCTGCCCCCGCCAAACTGTTGATCAAAAACCATCCCCTGGACCCAGGGCTGGTCGACTATACCCGGATAATCCGCAGGCTGACAGATCGATTCGGACTAGCAGGCAGGGTGCACTATCTGGAAACCGGGAACCTGGAGGTCCTACTGCGGCATGCGCGGGGAACGGTAACGGTCAATAGCACAGTTGGTGCCCTTGCATTGGAATTGCACTGTCCAACCATGACCCTGAGCAACCCGATCTACAACCTGCCGGGGTTAACCTTCCAGGGACCGCTGGATGTATTCTGGAACGAGGAATACAAGCCGGACAGGAGCTTGTTTCGGTATTTCCGCAACACTGTTATTCATGCCACTCAGGTGAACGGCGGATTCTACAGCCGGCAGGGAATTGCCCTGCTCGTCAACAACTGCCGCCGAGCGCTGACAGGTGAACGAGCCCCGTTGGAGGAGCTCCTGTGACCGTATCCGTTGTTCCACGAACTGTGCTGATCACCGGCGCCACCGGGAGCATTGGCGGGGCGTTGGCTACAATCTACGCCGAACCCGGATGCACCTTGATTCTCCAAGGCCGCAACACCACCCGGCTAGAAGAGTTGGCAAGCCTATGCATAGCACGGGGAGCTCGGGTGTTGTCCCACAGCCTCGATCTCCGTCATACACAACTCCTCGCGACATGGTTGCGGGAGATTTGTGAACGGGAATCCATCGATCTGGTTATCACCGCTGCCGGTATGAACACCAATATCGGGCCTCGTCACACAGGGGAATGCTGGGAGAATGTGCAGGCCGTAATTGAAATCAACATTCTAGCCACCATTGCCACTGTAGACGCGATACTGCCATCATTTCGAGCCCGCGGACACGGCCAGATTGCCCTGATCAGTTCTTTAGCCGCTTATTACGGATTGCCCATCACTCCCAGTTACTGTGCAAGTAAAGCCGCAATTAAAGTCTATGGCGAGGCTCTGCGCGGGTGGCTTGCTCCGGAGGGCGTTCGGGTCAGCGTAGTGATGCCGGGGTATGTGGACTCGCCAATGTGCTCCGAGATGCCTGGGCCTAAACCTTTTCTCTGGTCTGCCGAAAAGGCAGCCCGACATATCAAACGTGGACTGGCCCGCAATCAACCGCGCATCAGCTTTCCCTTTCCGTTAAATTTTGGTACCTGGTGGTTGTCGGTGCTCCCTCCCTCAATCTCAGAACGAATTGTACGCCTGCTGGGATATTGTGGCTGAATTGTTCTGGAAAGCGGTCTGGCTGCCGGTGTTCGTTGGGATGGTTCTCTCCATTCCAGTCGAACGACTTCTGCTACCTGGCATCTCAACGTTGCGGCACCGCCCCTTTGCAGCCCACGCCCTGCACTTTGGGAGTTGGTTGTTGCTCTTTGCCTGTGAACTTGCCCAATTTCGGCGGCCGTGGTTCGCCGCCACTGTAACATTGATCCTCCTGACGACCCTAGTGCTGGTAAGCAATGCCAAATTCCGCGCCCTGCGCGAGCCTTTCATCTTTCAGGATTTCGAATACTTTATCGACACTCTTCGCCATCCCCGCCTTTATCTTCCCTTTTTTGGCTTGACCAAAGCACTATTAGCCACAGCGGCCTTTCTCCTGGCTCTCATTACCGGTTTGCACCTCGAGTCGTCTATGACGCTCAGCATCGAGCTGGGAGACTTCTGGACAGGTTGGGCGGGTTTAGTACTGTCCGGCCTTCTCCTGATCATTTTCGGCGCGAAAAGGACATTGCTACTGACCTTTATTCCAGATAAGGATATCCGGAGATTAGGATTGCTGGCCAGTCTTTGGCGCTATGGAGCTGAGGAGCGCAAGTGCCAGCCGGTCGCTTCACCTTATGCATCCCGACCTACGGGAACAGAATCCGGCAATCCCCGACCTCATTTAATCGTAGTGCAGAGCGAGTCGTTTTTTGATGTCCGAACATGGGTTACCGGCATTCGTCCGGACATTCTAGTGAATTTTGACGCTCTCAAAACTGGGGCGATGTCTTGCGGCAAGGTCGAGGTGCCGGCCTGGGGTGCAAACACGGTGCGCACCGAATTCGCCTTTCTCTCTGGTCTGTCATCAGATCAGCTGGGGGTGCACCGTTTCAATCCCTACCGAAAGCTAGCCCGATTGGGTTGCGGGACCCTGGTCGGCCTGCTCAAGAAGCTCGGTTACCGGACAGTGTGTGTTCATCCATACCCCGCTAGTTTTTATTGCCGGGACAAGCTGTTTGCCTTACTCGGATTTGACGATTTCATCGACATTCACGATTTTCATGGTGCCCCGAAAAGCGGCCCGTATGTCGGCGATGAAGCCGTGGCCGATAAAATTTGCGGCATGTTGCCTTCCGATGCCACCCAACCGCTATTTCTCTTTGTCATAACCATGGAAAACCATGGGCCGCTGCATTGGGAAAAGGTGGCTTCTGGTGATGAGGAACGGTTGTACTCCATTCCACCGCCCGCCGGATGTGAGGATCTGACTATCTATCTGCGGCACCTTGTTCATGCCGATCGTATGGCCGGAAAACTTGCAGCCCATCTGGCTACAATGGAAACCCCTTCATGGCTCTGCTGGTATGGCGACCATGTGCCCATCATGCCGGAAGTTTACGAAATCTTGGGTTTGCCTGACGGGAGGACCGATTACCTGATATGGGCCAAGGGGTACGTTCCGGGCGGCGAAAACCGCCGGGATCTGCGGGTGGAGGATATGGGCGGCCTGTTGCTAGACAAAATGGGCCTGATCCTTCCCCGCAAATGAGGCGATACTGAGAGCAACTATACCCCGGTTATTCCCCGCTCCACCCCTGACAGAACATCGACGGCAATCCAGTGGCCCCTGATAGATCGCCTTGACACACAGGCTCCTCTCTCAACTCGGGAGACTCTGATTTACGTTCTTCCCTTTGTGTTATTGTTGCTACTGCATTCCCATGGGGAACGAGAAACCACCTCAATATTATCAGGGGCATGGATTCTATAATGGATGTGCCCCCATCGTATATCGGTGGTCCTGGCGGCAACGGCAATTATGCTCCAGTGAATTAAGGTGGTCAGGGGTTCTAACAGGGTAAAGGCACACTGACCGCAGATTGTTGGCAGATCGTCGTGCATTCCAAGTCGTCGGGCGATCGCCTGCTGCAAAGCTGTCACAGTCAGCGAAAGCATCAAGAGAATAAAAAGCGTTGCCATCAGCTGATTGACGGTGGAAAAGGTAAGAAAAATCGCTCCCCAGGAGCAAAGCCGAACGGTGAGCGTTGTCAAGGCAAGGTGCCACAAACTTTTTCTATAGACATTAATAATCTGATACTGGCGGTGGCCGAAATTCCAGGCGGAGAAAAAGTTGTTCTCTGGTCGGGACGGAACGCGAAGCAGCCTTCGAGTGAGCACGCGTAAGCCAAGGCAGTGCGTCTGCATACCAATCGAACAATCGTCTGAGAGGGAGCGAGACAGGAGCGCCGGCAGATCGAGAGCCGCCAGTGCTCTGGTCGAAAGGGCTATTGAGCCGCCCCAGGTAAGTTGAGCCCTGTCCAGAGAGGGTAGAATGGCGATGCCGCGGTCAATGACGGCAACAAGATGCTGGGTAAACGTCTGACGGTTGATACGATTCCAACGGTAACCTGTTACTACATCAGCCTTGTCCGCCAGGATAGGAGTGGCCAGCAGGGACAGCCAGAAGGGTTGCGGTTCAATGTCCGCATCGAACAAAACAACGGCATCATCCTTCCCGTCCAGGCGGCGAAGGGCGGCAATTTGGTTCCAGCACTTCTGACCGCAATGATCTGCAGGCCCGGCGATGTAAATCTCGACCGGAAAACCGGCCTTGGCAACAGCTTCGCGGGCGTGGACGTATGCCGGATCATCAGTCGATTCTACGGCAATCAGTAGTTTGTAGGGTTGCAGAGTCTGAGCACCAAGGGCTTGCATGAGATCGAGAAGCGCCGGACAGGAACCGGAGAGCGGCAGGAGCAGCGTTATTCGTCCTTTGAGTCCCTGTTGCGGCAGTTGAAGGCGGAAGCAAAAAGCGATAGCAGCGACAAGCTTAACAAACGACAGTAGACCCAAAACAGAACTCGCTAATAAAAACAGCATTACCCCTGACGTGACCTCCGGGGACGCTGGTGCCTGATGCCAGGTTCCGAAAACATTTTATAGCGTATCCATAATATCGGCAATAGCCGCAACCGTCTGCTCAATCTGGGCCTCAGTATGCCGGCATGAGACAAAAAACCTTAATCGGGCCGCTTTTTCTGGCACTGCGGGGTATAAAATGGGCAACACGTTGATACCGCGTTCAAACAGTGCTGCGGAAAGCCGGGCAGCGCGGATTGAGCTGCCAGTAATGACTGGAATAACCGCCATTCCAGCACTAGCCCCTGTATCGAGCCCCTGTATCTTGGCCCTTTTAAGGAAGAAGTACCCACGTTCTTGAAGGGCTGCAACGCGTTCTGGTTCCCGTTGCAGGACCTCCAAAGCGGCCAAAGAAGCGGCTGCTACCGGTGGCGACATCCCGACGCTGTAAAGAAAACCTGGGGCAAAGAATTTAAGATGTTCGACCAGTGCCGTCTCGCCCGCAATATAGCCCCCACAACCGGCAAGCGTCTTGCTCAGGGTACCCATCCAGATATCGACCTCTCTCCCCTCAATGCCGAAATGTTGCCGGATCCCTAAGCCGTCCCTCCCCATCACGCCAAAAGAATGGGCCTCGTCAACCATCAAAAAGGTCCTGTACCTGTTTTTTATCTCAATAAATCTGGGCAGTTCTGGGTAGTCCCCGTCCATGCTATATAGACCTTCCAGCACAATCAGCACTCGTTCGAAGTGATCGCGTTGTTCGATGAGCAGGCTCTCCAATGCCGCCCAATCGTTATGGGCAAAGGGCAAGCGCCGGGCGCCTGAGAGTGTGATGCCCTGCAGGATGCTGTTATGGATGAGTTCATCGTGGAGGATCAGATCCCTGGCCCCGAAAAGATAGCCGATGGTGGTGACATTGGTGGCATGGCCACTGACAAAAACTACAGCATCATCGACCCCATAGATCGCTGCTATCGCCTGTTCCAACGCGCGATGCAAAGGACGTTCCCCTGAAACGAGCCGACTGGCGGAGACAGATGTTCCATAGCGATCAATGGCGGCCTTGGCGGCGTTACCGATTTCGGCATGACCGGAGAGATCGAGGTAATTATAACTGGCGAAGTTGATGTATTCGTTCCCGTTTATCCAGGTAGTTGCCCCAGCAATTCCTTCATGCGACTTGAAATAAGGGTTCCCTATGCCTAAGCGGGCGGCGCCCTTGTCAATAATGCGAATTTGCTGATAACCCGGATGCAGATGAAAATGGCAGTGTTCCTGGGCAATGTTGTCAATACCGTTTAGAGGGAGGATGGGCAACTCGGCTTCCTTGTCTTGTTCGACCCGGCGAAGCCGGCGTTCAAAGGCCTGATGAATCAGCTTATCCTTGATTTGGGCCGTGATACCGGGGTGGCGTTTACCTGTCATGTCAGTGAATAATTCTGCTATTATGTGAGATAGTCTCCGGGGATTGGAGTTCTCCTGCCAATGTTATCAGGGATTCTGAGGAAACCTCGACGCCATGCTGATCAGCGACTTGTTGTGCTTGAATCAGAATCTCCTGAACCTCGTTTGTTTCTTCCATTTCATCGCTCCCCTTAAGATGTCGTAGAATCTGTTCTGCCAGTTTATCCAGGGTTGAACTTTGGCTCAAGACCATTGGAGGTAACCGAACGCCGAAACGGGAATCGAGGGCGCCAACTAGTTCAACCCCCATGAGAGAATCAAGCCCCATGTCGTACAGAGAACATGACGAATCGATCTTCTCCGGGGTAATGCGCAAAATCTCTCCAACCTCTCTTTTAAGAACAATAACGCATGCGTCGAGAAAGTCGGCTTCCGAAAGCTCTTCCAGCATTTGCTGAAAAGTGTCTGCATCCTTCTCTTTTCTGCTGTTCTCACCGACCTGCCGGACTAGGGCGCTAAACTTTGGACTTCCCGCAGTGGGCAGAAATCGTGAAAGAATTCCCCAGTCAAGTTCCATGACCCCGAGACCGGAACTATCGGCGACCAGCATGTTTTCCAGAATAGCAAGGGCCTCGGCGGAATGAAGCGGTGCCCCCCCCATACGACTTTGCAAGGCATTTTTGATCTTCCTGTTCCGAGCAAGGAACCCTACATCCTCAATAGCTCCCCAGCGCACACAGGTGGCGACCAGGCCGGCCGCCCGCCGATTTCTCGCCAGGCTTTCCAAGCAGGCGTTGGCCGCCACATAGTTTCCCTGGCCTGGATTGCCGAACAAAGTGGTCGCCGATGAGAAGAGGATAAAAAAATCAAGCGGTGTGCCACCGAGTAATTCATGCAGATGGTAGGCCCCCAGCGCCTTAGGTGCGAGAACACTGTGAATCTGGTCTGCATCCATGGTACGGGTCAACCCATCGTTGATAACCGCAGCAGCATGGACGATTCCCTTGAGAGGCGGCATCGTCTCGGCTATCTCTTTGAATAAAGTTGACAGTGCCTCCTTGTCAGTCACATCGCAGGAAGCCGCATGCACCGCAACTCCCTGTTTTTTCAACTGACCAAGGCAGATCTTCGCCTCCTCAGAAGCAGGGCCCTCGCGGCTGATCAGAACGAGATGCTGGGCACCCTTTTCGGCCAGCCATTGGGCTGTGCGCAGGCCAAAACCGCCCAGACCACCTGTGACCAGATAGGCCCCATCTCCGGTCAGTTGCAACGGTTTCTGGACGGTATACTCCGGAACGTCTCCATGGTTGATGCCGTTTCGATAGGTAATGACGATCTTGCCGATATGACGTGCCTGCTGCATGGAGCGAAAGGCATCGAGGATGTCTTCCGCCTCGAACAGGTGATAAGGCAAGGGATGAAGCGCGCCTTCAGCAAACAGGTCCATGACCTCGGCGAACAGGACGCGGGTCAGTTCAGGACGTGCCTGCATTAACTGGTCGGTATCGATTCCGAAATAGCTGATGTTGTTACGAAAAGGCCGCAGACCTATTTTGGTATTTTCATAATAATCCCGTTTACCGAGTTCAAGAAAACGACCAAAGGGCTTGAGAACCCGGAAGTTACGATCAATAGCATCCCCGGCCAGGGAATTGAGCACCACATCAACGCCTTGGCCCCCGGTGATTGCCAATATTTCATCGGCAAAGCGCAAAGAACGGGAGTCAAAGATGTGTTCAGCACCGAGCAGACCAAGGAAATCTCGCTTTTCCTCCGATCCGGCAGTGACAAAAATTTCAGCGCCAAGCCATTTGGCCAATTGAATGGCCGCTAAACCCACGCCACCCGCAGCACAATGGATGAGTACTTTTTCACCGGGTTGGAGCTGTGCTAGGTGGTGCAGGGCATAATAAACCGTAAAAAAGGTACATGGGATGGTTGCCGCTGCTTCAAAAGAGATTTCGGGAGGCAGATGGGTGATGGCATTGGCTTGGGTGACCACCAGGTTGCTGAAACTGGACGAACCGAAACCTACTACCTTATCGCCAGGTTTAAAAGGATGTGCTTTACTACCGACCTTACGCACGATGCCGGAAAACTCGAGGCCTAAGGTTGGGCCGGCAAATCCGTTCTCAAGGGCTTCATCAGAGAGCAACCCTAAGGTATACATAAGGTCACGGAAGTTGAGTCCCGTGGCGTGGACAGCAACTTCGACATCATTATCGGCAAGTTGATGGCCAGGGTGGGCTACCCAGCGCAGATTGCGCAATTTGCCGGGAAACATAAAACCAAGAGTCACGGGCGGGACATCGCTCTGTTGTGAAGGCGGCGGTTTCGTCCATTCAGGGCGCGGAACCAGACCAAGACGAGGCGCATACCGTCCTCCATTCCTGGTGATTATGATTTCCTGTTCATTGTCTTGATATTCGAATTCACGTTCAAGCGCCATGCCAGCAGTTACAATCGCCGTCGGGTCTTCCAAATCAAGTAAGCGGAACGAAACATTGGTGGCTTCATTCATCAATGTCCGTCCGAAACCCCACAACGCAGCATCTCCCGGCAACAGGGAGGGGGCCGCACGCTCATCCAGGCTCCGGTGGGGGAGCAGATCTTTGCCAACACCGGTGGTGATTAGCCAACAGGTGGTCGTCGTTTGGGTTGTTTCGCAGGCCTGAAGAATTCCGGCAGCGCATGCGCACCGGGTTACCTGCCGCTCCATGATGGTCTTTCCGTCTGCCAGGTCAGCAGATGGAGCCATCCCTGCCAGATAGACGATACCATCGAGTTGTCCATAACTGGCGGTTGTTTCCATTAACAGATTGCGGAGTTGCTGGGTGTCACCGACACAGGTCTGGACAACCAAATCTCCTTTCGTTTGCAGCTTCTTTGTTAATTGATCTGACAGTTGCGCCGAAATGCCATACGGGTCTGCCAGCAGGATCCAGCTCTTGGGCATTGAGGGATGAGAGGGATTTCCCACCTGAACAACTTCTTTAACCGATTGCGCCAGCAGCAGATACGGACCGGCAAGTGTGTCGGGAGACAGTTCCAGGAGAGCGGTTTGAGTAAAATTTAATTGTCGCAGTTGCTGTTGCCAAAACTGGGCAGATCGCTGATTCGAACGCCACGTGCTGGGGTCTGCGAGGGGCTGTTGACAATAATGTGGTCCAAACACAAAGTCGACCCACCGTGCGGGGTGCAACCCGATGACAATGAGGGTGCCATTGGGAGAGAGACAATTATGGGCAAAAGCCAATGCCCTTACCGCATTCGTCAAGGAACTGAAATCAAGGGAAACAATCGCGAGTTGGCAGCGGTGAGCGATTTCTTTTTGTTCTTGGGCCGCATCGATCAGACGAATATCGATATGGGGGAAGCGCTCTTGCAAGCGAGTTGCGTCTTCTGATACTTCTTCGGATGTGCTTGCAAACACATAATCACAACATTTGAAATCCATGACAGCAGAGACGTCGCCGGCATAATGAGGTGACTTGGCTCCGATTTCCACAACTGCCAGGCGCTGGCCTACCGGGAGCTGGCTTATGCCCTGAGTAATCAACTGTCGAAGGGCTTGGCCAATTTTCTGTTTTCCATTCGCACCAAGAACCTGCAAGGTCAACGCTGCCAAGGAGGTGCCCCAAGTGCAGGTTTGCATCAAAGCCCTCCTCCCTTCAAGAATTGAGGTGAGATGCATCCCGATGCGGCCCACCGCGTGAATGATTTGAAAAAAGTCGGGGTAATCAGCAATAAGGCTGCTCCATATATCTTGGGCGGTAGCTCGTTCATCCTCGACAAACGAAATTTCCCATCCGTCTGGAGTGGACAAGATGTTCGTGTCTTCCTGTGCCAAGGTGAGAAGATGCTCAAAAAATGGCACTATAGTCGGGTTGGTTGCCTGAAAGACCTGAATTTTTTGGAACGACAACCGTTTGCCATCTGCCGCCAGTTGGTGCAGTGCCTCTAGTGTAAATTGGCTGCAGAGACTATCCAGCAACGGATCAACTTCCTCCGAGTACCGCCGGTGGGATCCCGAAAGCGCCGCTCGCCTTGCCACTCCGACCATAGCGGACAACACCTTTTTGAAAGGGATGACCTGTGTGACGCTAGAGGGTGCAATCAGTGGTTTCGGAACACAGTGATAATTGAGAAAAGACAGTCGGTCGGCCCTGTTTTTAACCGCGCGGATGCTACGGAACCGTGCCTCTTTAACCACGGCAATGGCCACACCTTCGGTGTCGAAAATGGTAAAATCGGCTCGCAGGGATTGAGCAGTCCTATGCAACAGTACAGCGTGGGCAAGATGAGGTCTGGCTGGGCTTTTACGGAAAATGATTCGACCCATCTTTACGGGTACATAGATTATCCCCTCGTGGATATCCAAATTTTCCTTGAGCAACTGAATAATCAACTGGAAGGTGCAATCAAGCAGGGCCGGATGGAGATGCATATGTTCCATTTCTCCGGCTATCTTATTCGGTACCTTAAAGACAGCCAGCGCCGAATCATTCTCTGTCCATCCGTAATCTATACATTGGAATGCCGGGCCATAGGCAAGGCCGGCAGCCTTGGTCAGCATCGCATGGCTGACACTGTTGAAATCGGGTTGCCGTGTAGGCAAGACAGGATATTGACGACGTAGCAGTATGTCATTTGGCTCACGCAGAATCCGGCCGACAGCATGCGTAATCCACGGTTCAATGACGGCATACGCCCTGCTTTTGATAGTTATCCCGCCGTCTTGTTCCTCGATCTGCAAACGAATGCACAGGCTGTGATCACTGCTCAAAATCAGTGGCGAGTGGATTTCCAGCTCTTCTATCTCTGCCAGGGAACCGGGTATCCAGCACTGAGCAGCAGCAAGAGCGAGTTCGGAAAAGCCAGTTCCAGGAAAAACAATGGTTTCACCAATTACATGGTCACCTAAGGTTGGATTGGTGCTTGTGTCAATCGTGTTTTCCCAGGTTCGATCATGCTGGGTGAGCACGTATCCCAGTAAGGGATGAACCTTGTATCGTTCAAGTATCCCATTTGACTCCACCGTGGCCGGATGCCAGCATCGCTCGCGATTCCATGGATAGTTAGGCAATTGGAGCCAATTCGCTGCCACGGGAAAGAACTTCGACCAGTCGATGCGCGCCCCGGCGATCAGTGCCTGGCTGCAAGCCCTCTGCATTGCCTCGGGGGCATCGTCCCCTCGCCTGAGAGTGGCAATAACGCGGCCCTCCGTATCCGCGTCCTTCAGGCAGTCATTGAGATAGCTTCGAAGCACGGCGTGAGGTCCTATTTCGATAAAAATATTGGTGTCCCCTGCCTGGATACTGTTGATGGCCGCCTCGAACAGCACCGGGTTGCGGATATTGTGCCACCAGTATGCGGCATCGAGTTCCCTGCCATCTACCAAGGTGCCGGTCACCGTCGAATAGAAGGGAATGCGTGATGGGCGTGGCTGAAGATGGTCGAGGGCTTGCCTGACTCCTTCTTCGATGGCATCCATGGCAGGACTGTGAAATGCATAGTCCAAATCCAAACGCCGATAAAAAATTGCATGTCGTGCCAAGTGTGATTCCATTATCAGCAATGACTTCGGGGCGCCGGCGATGGTCACACCACGGGAACTATTGATGCCACTGATGACGAGGTCCGCAGCAAGACCTAGATCGTCGAGCAGATCACGAATAGCCTCCTGGCCCAATCCGACGGCAACCATCTGCCCCTTACCCTTGGTCAATCCTTGCAGCCGGCTACGGTGATAAATCACCTCGACAGCATCCTCGAGCGTCAAGATATCCGCTGCCCAGGCGGCAGCCACTTCGCCGACACTGTGTCCAGCCACAGCCACTGGTTCGAAGCCTTGGTGGCGGAGCATTTGCGTAATTCCGACCTGGAGGGCAAACAGAGCCGGTTGCGCTCGTTCCGTTAACTGGTAAAGACCCATGCCGTACTTCCCGTCCAGTTCTTCCACCAAGGAATAACCGGCATGACGATAAAAATGAGCATCAACTTCCAGAAGAGTTTCTTTAAACAGCGGCTCCTCCGCTAATAACCGGCGGCCCATCCCATCCCATTGAGACCCGTTACCCGAATAGATGAACGCGGGGCCTGCTGGTGCGGCTAGCATGATACCGCTCTGCACCTGATGCTCGGGAATATCGTCAGCAAACTGGCGCAGTTCCCTAGCGACAGTGTGCCTGTCGGTGCTGTGGACTATCGCTCGGTGTCCATGCCATTCGCGCCGGATAGCTGCATTGTATGCGATGTTGTACAGGGAGGTGGCTTCGATTTCCTGGCCGAGGAAGGTTGAAAAATCCCTGGCCGACGCCTTCAAGGAAAGCGTATCCTTTGCCGAGAGTATGAACGGGAGTTGGGCAGCATGAGGACATTCAGCTGCTGGTAAAACCGATTGTTCCTCACTTGTCAGAATGACATGCGCATTAGCGCCGCCGAAACCGAAGGAATTTACCCCGACGATGAGTTTTCCACTCTTCTTGAGCAGCCGGTTTTCGGTGACCACCTCGATGTGTAGATCCCGAAACGGAATATTAGGATTGGGTGTTTCCATGCCAATGGTCGCCGGCACTACTCGATGCCGAAGGCAGTGCAGAGCCTTGACCAGGCCTGCAACGCCCGAGGCCGCTTCGAGATGGCCCAAATTCCCTTTGACTGAGCCGATGAGCAGTGGCGCACCCGGATTGCGATGTTTTCCCAAAGCGCTGCCAATAGCCTGGGCTTCAATGGGATCGCCGACAGTTGTCCCCGTACCATGGGCCTCCAGATAATCCAAATCGGCCGGATCGATCCCTGCTTGGGTGTAAAGCTGCTCCAGCAGCGCCGCCTGACGTTTGGCACTGGGCACGGTCAAGCCTGATTTGCGGCCATCGGCATTGACAGCGGTTGCTGCAACAACCGCCAAAATCGGATTACCATCGGCCAAAGCCTGATCGTAGTCCTTTAGAAAAAACACACCACCACCTTCGGAGCGTACATACCCATCAGCGGCGGCATCAAAAACACGACATTGTCCTCGCCTGGACAACATGGACGCCTTGGAAAATGTTATAAATCCATAGGGATGTAAATGTAGACTGATTCCACCCGTTAATGCCTGCACGCTTTCCCCTGAAAGGATTGAGCAACAAGCCTGATGAAAGGCCACCATGGCGGAGGAGCAGGCAGTATCGATCGCCATGCTGGGTCCGCATAGATCGAAAAAATAGGACAGGCGGTTGGCAGCAATGCTCGCTGTGTTGCCGGTGGCCACGGACGCATCAACAGCCGCCAGGTCGTCGGCCAGTCGATACGAATAATCCGCGCTGGCAATGCCAATATAAACACCGCATCGGCTGCCGCGAAGGCTTGACGGCCTAACCCCTGAGTTTTCAAGGGCTTCCCAGCTCATCTCCAGCAACAATCGTTGCTGAGGGTCCATCAACGAGGCCTCACGAGGGGAAATACCGAAAAATCCAGCATCAAATCCAGTAACGTCACCGATTGATCCAGCCGCAAATGTGTAGCTTGAGCCCGGGTGTTTTTTGTGTGGATGGAGGAAGGTATCATGAGCCCACCTATCCGACGCGACTTCCGTCACCAGATTGCGGCCATCAAGTAAGTCTTGCCAGTATCGGCAGGCATCCGTTCCCGGAAACCTGAAGGAATAGCCTATTATTGCAACTCGTTTTGTCATTATTGCCTTCGCTCGATTATCCAATAAATTCTTACTATTTCATATAGATCAAATAACGGAAAGACTCAACCTTAGAGTCTTACACAAACAAGAATTACAGCAGGGTTGAATGCAATAGGGGTAGATTTTTTTCCTTAAAAAAAATAAGAGCTAATCTCAAAAATACCACACCGTGGCTTGACGAAAAGAATTCCCCTGATACAATAACAATACTTAGAGTTATAAATTTTCCTGTTTTGCAAACAGGCTTAAATAAATAAAATCCTTTATTAACAATATAATAGATCGATAGCAACCTTTACGAAAAGATATGAATGCTCTTCCTTGGCCAACTTTGCTTTCACGGATTTTTCGTCGGTGCCACCCTTGAGCAATATTCAATTCAATTTTTATCAGCAATAATCTCTTTTGAAATGCCCCTAGATCCCCCACACCCATTTTAAAAAAATGGTCTGGTTATTGCTACCACAAAGTAGCTATTCATCTTTCTGTTCCTGGAGCATAGAAAGAAAAGTTTCTCAGAAAAAAAGGAGGTAAGCATGAGAATCGCCGTTTTGGGACTAATCATTGTCATTTTTACGGCCAGCAGCAGCCACGCGGCAGCACGATCAATTACAATGGCGTCCGCACCGCAAGAAGTTATCGCAGGATCTTCCGTGCACTTGCAGTGTACGGCCACCGGGGATTGGCGTTTTCCACTGGTTTCCGCAAAGGTGACCATTAAAAATCCCAGCGGCACATCCCTTGTTTCAGCTCAATCAATGGGAATCAGTGGTTCCGTAGCCAATTACGACTACTCGGTCCCGGCGGACGCTGCGTCCGGGAACTGGAATTTCAGTTGTGAAATCAAGGATCGCAGAACAGGCGTAATCAAATCCAGCACCTTCGCTGTCGCCAAAGCACCTACAACACCTCCAGCGCCTCCACTGGTCACCGGACCCATAGCGGCCCACAACACAATCACCAAATACGAGGGGGCCGTCACCTGCATCAGTTGTCACGCGAAAGAAGCAACGGACATGCTGAGCAGCCTGCATTCCAAATGGAAAGCTCCGACGCCGGAACTGACCAACACGAAGGGAGAAGAGCTTGGTAAAGGAGTTAAAGGTATCAACACCTTCTGCACCTATGCCATGTCGTCGAAAAATGCTTGTTTTACCTGCCATATCCGATCGGATGGCAATGCACCCCATCCAATGGAAGCGAAAGATGTTGACTGCCTGATGTGTCATAGCGACACCTACCAGAGAAAGTTTGTCGCCGATCCGACCAATACCAAGACGGTGACCAATGTTTTGAAATGAAACCAAGACCTATGTCTTCGGCAAAGTCGACAGTCTCGGAAACTATATCATAGAACCAGATTACACCAAGATGCCTGCCGGAACCAGTATGGTCAATGTGGCCAGAACCGTTCATCTGCCGACTAATAAATCATGCCTGCGCTGTCATGCGACAGCCGGTGGTGCCGACTGGACCAAACGTGGCGATATGGGCCTTAATTCGGCCAATCCTACCGTAGATCAGGATGTGCATCTGTCGCAAAATGGCGCCAAGCTTGCTTGTGTTGATTGCCACGCTGCACTGAATCATAAAATTGCCGGCAGGGGCATTGATTTGCGAGGAACGGAAGCGACCGCTCCGACGTGCGAGGCGTGCCACACATCTGCCCCGCATTCCAACACAACACTCAATCGTCATGCCGCCGGGCAGGTCAGTTGCCAGGTCTGTCATATCCGTCAATTTGCCAAGGGCGGAGCGACTGAAATGTCCAGGGACTTCACCAAACCGGTATGGAGTCCTGCCCTAACTCTGGCCAGGGCGGTTTTATCGGCGAGGAGATCAAACAGGCTAATGTGAAACCAGAATATGTATGGTTTAATGGAACATCGTATGTTTACAATGTCGGTGAGACCATTGCGGCAGGCACTGATGGCGTCTACCACATGGCTAAAGCCAACGGCGCTCCTTTTGATGGCAAATCTTCAATTGTCCCCATAAAGAGACACTCGACAGTTATGCCTCTGCATTCAAGCGGCAAGATGGTGCCGCCGGTGATCATGTCGATGTTCCTGACCGGAAGATTTGATGATGCTGTTCAGGATGGTATGAAGGAGCAAGGAATGACAACCGGTACCGGTAGCTACAAGTATGTTAAAGCCGATGCCGAAATGCTGATCACCCACGGAGTTGAGCCCAAGGCAAAAGCGCCTTCCTGCACCGAATGCCATAACAACCTGGGTACCACTCCTGATGGAGTCGGCATGGTACCTTTCACCAAACTGGGATATCACACCGTTCCAGCCGGTGTTAAAGCCTGTACCCAATGCCATGAGAAAAAGACCTTAAGCTGGTCGGCTATGCATGAGAAGCACAGGAGTAAGTTTGCCTGTAACACCTGTCATACCACTAAAATCATTGTTGTTAAGGACTAAGGACAATTGGTTATAGCAAGAAGTATTTTCGGACGCAGTGCCATGGAAGAAAATCCTGGCACTGCGTCAAGCACCCATGAAACAGACATAAAAAAGAACGAGAAATGCTCTGCGCTCCATGCGTTGAGCTGAGCGTAGGATACCCACTTAAAAAAAAGGTGCATCAACTTACGAGTTGATGCACCTTTCGCATTTTAGGTATGTGCCTCTTGCAAAATTGAGCGTAGCGAATTGACCAAACTGTCATCATACTTTAGCTGGTCAGCTTGCATCAGGTACACAATATAAATGGCTCTGAATGAAAATCAGCAAAATTTGAGGTGAAGCCTTGCCCGAGTTGGCATTGCACAAAAAATTAATGCCATCTCCCCATCAAGACGTAAATGCTGAAACAAGGCGAGCAGGCAATGTATCAGGCTGAGTTTCATTCAGAGCCATACAATATAATGATCAAGGGAGGCCTGTCTAATGGAATATTTCCGGTCACTTAAATTTAGATTCAAGGCCCTTTAAACTTTAAAAACCGGTGAGACAGGTTACCGCGGAGCAACATCCATCACGCAAAAGATGGCGTCCGGCCAGGTGTGGGCAGTGGGAAGCAACCGTCCGCGTGTTGATGATTGTCTGCGATCGCGGTACCAAGAAAATCGTCTACCCCCAAAATTAAGATGCGCTTACTAGATCTTGGCCACGAAAAAGCCCCCTCACTTGAATGCAGTCTTGACAGCATAGGTTGACAATCAAGTTCCATCCTCCCAGCCCCTCCGAGTACTCTGTATAGAGTGACCAGATTAACCGAATTGACCAGACACTGGTGGTAATCAAACAACCGGCTCCTTGGGAATAGGTATTGATAAATCAGCCGTCTCTGCATGCCTTCACAAAGCGCAATTCCATGCATCAATCGGACAAGGTTGACCAGGAACAGATAATTCCCTTGAAAAAGTCGCGCTACCGGACTTTATATCACAATGTACTATGGTATGGATTTTTTTACCTGGAACAGCGATCTGCGCAGGTTACCAACTATAAAACGCGGGGAACAAAACTATGCGCGATGAAATGCAACATGTGCTCCGAGAAATCGCAGGAGGAACCGGTAAAATCACCGTTCTGACCGGAGCCGGGATCTCAGCGGAAAGCGGTATTCCGACTTTCCGCGGCCCAGAAGGGTACTGGACGGTCGGCTCTAAGGTCTACCAGCCGCAGGAAATGGCTACCTTCTGGATGTTCACCCAGCAGCCGGACGAAGTCTGGAAATGGTATCTGTATCGCATGGGCATCTGCGGCGTAGCTCAGCCCAACCCCGGCCATCTTGCTTTGGTTGCGATGGAACAACGATTCGGTGACCGCTTCACCCTGATCACCCAGAACGTCGACGGTCTCCATCTTCGTGCCGGCAACACCCTGGCCCGAACCTATCAGATCCACGGCAATGTCTTTTACATGCGCTGCTCGCTGGAATGCAGTCAAGCGTTCTATCCGATTCCCGAAGCGGTCCGGCCCAAGACCAAGGAAGAAAACCTTACCGACAGTGACCGGGAGCATCTGCGCTGTCCCTTGTGCGGAGCGCGATCCAGGCCGCACATCCTTTTGTTTGACGAAAGCTACAACGAGCATCATTATCACTTCTACAGCTCACTCAAAACCGCTCAGAACACCGCCCTTTTGATCGTGGTCGGTACCGCTGGAGCCACCAATCTACCCAACCAAGTGGCCCGCGAGGTCTACCAGCGCGACGGCGTGATTATCGACGTCAACATCGAGACCAACCCTTTTGCCCAACTGGCCGAAAATAGCCTCCGCGGTTTCTTTGTCAAAGAACCCAGTGCCTCTGCCCTGCCGTCCATTTTCGAGGCCATGACCGCCGCCTGACCGCCTTGGCCGGTCGCTGGCAGCTGCGCCGGCCGGCCCTCTCTCCAGCAGCCCCAAAAAAGGCGCCAGCATGGAGAGTGCATCATCAATGGAAAAAGGTGGCCAGCTCTTAGTCCAGCTGCAGTGGGAAGCACCTCGACAATATCACTCGCCAAATTGAGCATGGTGACGATAGTCGGGTCCAGGGGGCTGCCGCTCTCATATCTCACCACCCCAACGGCTCGACTCGCTCGCCCTAGAAGATGGAAAACTGTGGAAGTTACAGGAAATGCCTGTGTTTTCCGTGAAAGAGAAAACTATTAACAAGACAACGTTGACCTGCTATAGAGTTCAGCTTATCATGCTAAAAAATTAAAGAGGACGGAGAGAAACGAATGGATATCAAAGGACTGCGGAAAGAGTATGCCAACCCGGTACTCAGCCGGGACATGCTGGCTCCTGATCCGTTCAGCCAGTTTGCAAGGTGGTTTGAAGAGGCCTGCGCCGGCGAACTGCTCGAGCCCAACGCCATGACTCTGGCCACTGTCGGGGCTGACGGACAACCGACTCTGCGCACCGTTTTGCTCAAGATTTTTGATCGTGACGGCTTTGTCTTTTTTACCAACTACAGCAGCCGCAAGGCTCGGGAAATTGGAGAAAACCAGCACGTTGCCCTGCTCTTTCCCTGGATCAAACTGGCGCGTCAGGTAACCATAACCGGTCTCGCCGAAAAAATCAGCGCGGCCGAATCGGCCCGCTATTTTGCCAGCCGACCGCGCGACAGCCAATTGGGCGCCTGGATATCGAGGCAGAGTTCGGTCCTCACCTCCCGGCAGTTGCTGATGATGGAATTGGATAAAATCAAAAATAAGTTTCTTAAGGGCGAAATCCCCCTGCCCGATTTCTGGGGCGGTTACAGGGTGCGACCGGTCAGTATCGAATTCTGGCAAGGTCAGACCAGCCGTCTTCATGACCGTTTTCTCTATACCCGCAAAGACGATGGCTGGACCATCGAACGCCTGGCGCCCTGAACATAAAATCTGCGGTCCCCGGCAGGACCCGGCAAGCAAGGAACAAACACCCACCGGAAGTCGCCGTCGTCCACTGCCCAACCAGTCGCCAGAATCCATCAAATCACCCTGATTCGGACCTGATCATGCGTATACCTCTTTTTTGCTCGCTCCTTCTCGCCCTTGCCTTCCATGCCTTTGCCGCAGAGCAGAATGGGCCCAACAACTCGTCTGTGCCGCCGTTCCTGACCGCACCGGTTCAACAAACGATCCCAGCAAACAAATCTCCAGATTGGTTGCCCCTTCCGGTACAACCGTCGAACACATCGCCCGTCACTCCGCTGCTCGACAAAGGGCAACCAGGAACACAACGTATCGCACCACCGGTTGCCCGCGAAAAAAAAGATGTAGCCGCAACGGGAACCGATCCAGGAACGCAGGCCAAGAATACAGCGAAATCAGGCCACCGGAACAAGGCCAATGCAACCGCTAAAAACGTTGGCCGGGGCAACAATGTCCCCCCCCTCATCGCTGCCGCCGTCCATGAATCGAAACCGGCCTCGCAACAACATCCTCCCTGGGATGAGATTTTTTCTCTCCGGAAAAATACCCACCAGGTAACAGCCACCCCACCGCTGCGCGCCGGCATCCGTCAACGCCACATCTCCTCGCCCTCTGAAGAGGCTGAACCTCAGATCTCGATTGAATCAGTGCTGACCAGGAAGCTGAGGCAAATTGAAGAAGGTGTTCCAAAAGCAAGCGATACTCTGGATATGCTCGCCTCCTTAGTGGAGCTGCAGAAAAACATCAAACAGCAGATAACGGTCACTGCGAAAAAACTGAAAACCAGCACCTCGGAGTCCGAAAAACAGGCACTGCAGGAGGAGATGACCAAGCTGGACAAACAGCTCACCGAGACCGGCGCCGATTTTGAACGAATCGCCACCGGGGTTGAATCCGAGGTTTTCTCCGAGCAACAGAAAGTTGCCTTCAGCTGGAAGGATGAGTTGGCCACCCTGCTGGAACCGAGCATCAAGGAACTCAAACAACTTACCCACCGTACCCGGCTCAAATCGGAACTCAGAGAGACCATCAGCGGTTATAATAAGCAGTTATCCACTGCGAGCCGGGCGGTTGAGCATCTCAACAAACTGATCAACGAGACAAAAAACCCCAAAATCAAAACCTACTTGAGTGAACTGCTGCCCGCCTGGCAGAATGTGGAAAAACGGATCAGCAGCAAACTGGATCTAACCCAACGCGAACTGGCCAAGCTGGAGGACAAAAACGTTTCATTGCTGGAGAGTTCCAGCAATTCCGTGCGCGAATTTTTCCGCAATCGCGGCTGGTATCTGTTTATTGCTTTTCTCGCCTTTGTCGTTATCCTCCTGGCATTCCGCCTGATCGCCCGCCTGATCTTTTTCGTTCTTCCCGGGGCACGGAAGGAACAGCGCCCTATCCATGTCCGTATTCTCGACATTTTTTTCCAGATCTTTTCGGTCATCTCAGCGATATTTGGCTTGGTGTTTGTCCTCTATACCGCTGAGGACTGGTTTTTACTCAGCGCCACCATCATCCTTTTCATCGGCCTGGCATGGACGGTCCGCCAGACCCTGCCCAAAATGTGGCAGCAGGTGAGAATGGTGCTCAATATGGGCTCAATCAGGGAGGGCGAGCGTGTCATTTATAACGGCGTCCCCTGGCGGGTGGAAGCGATCAACGTCTTCTGCAAGCTCTCCAACCCGGCCTTGGCCATGCACCTGCGCATCCCGATCGAAAACATGATCGGCCTTATCTCCCGCCCCTATAGCAACGACGAGCCCTGGTTTGTTTGCAAGAAAGGTGATTGGGTGGCCATTGACGGCAAACCTTTTGCTAAAGTTGTCAGTCTTTCCCATGAGCAGGTGGAGGTGGTCGAACTGGGAGGGCGCCGGACGATCTACCAGACCGGTGATTTTCTCGGCAAATCGCCTGCCAACCTGTCGCGTAATTTCAGTATCCGAGTCCCTTTTGGTCTTTCCTATGATCTTCAGGCTGAAATCACCACCACGGTTCCGGAAAAACTCAAAGCCTTTCTCCAGAAAAAACTGGACGAGAATAACTACGCCGAAGATTGCCTGAGCCTGTCGGTGGATTTTTTTCAGGCCGGGGCCTCCTCGCTTGACCTGGTGGTGCTGGCCGATTTCAAGGGCGACCAGGCACCTGCCTACAGGCGGATCGAGCGTGCCCTGGCTAAATGGTGCGTGGAATGCTGCAATGCCAACCAATGGGATATCCCCTTTCCGCAGATGACCGTGCACCTGCCTTCGGGCAGCAAGGCGTTGGCCAGCGCATAAAGAGCGAGAGAAGTTTTATGCTAAATAATCACATCCTCGGCGCACTGACCACCATTGTCGGGGCGGCCAACGTCTCAAGCAGCACTGTTGACCGGATCACCCATTCCTTTGATGCCACCCAGCGGCAGTGCTTGCCGGATGTGGTGGTGCACCCTGCCAATGCTGATGAAATCAGCCGGATCGTTCGACTGGCCAATGCAGAGAACATCCCCATCCTCCCCCGGGGCGCCGGTAGCGGCTTCACCGGTGGCAGCCTGCCTATCCGTGGCGGGATAGTGCTGGTGCTCACCCGGATGAACCGAATCCTGGAGATCGATACAGACAACCTGGTTGCAGTGGTCGAACCCGGCGTGATCACAGGACGACTGCAAAGCGAAGTGGAGCGGCTTGGCCTGTTTTATCCGCCGGACCCGGCCTCCAAGGATTTCTCCACCTTGGGCGGCAACATTGCGGAATGCGCAGGCGGACCGCGTTGCGTCAAGTATGGTGTGACCAGGGATTATGTTCTGGGGCTGGAGGTGGTGACGCCCACCGGCGAGATTATCCACACCGGCGGCCGGACCATGAAAAACGTGGTCGGCTACGACCTGACCCGGCTCTTTGTTGGCTCGGAAGGCACCTTGGGCATTGCCACCCGGATTATCCTCCGTCTCCTGCCCAAACCCGAGGCCCGTAAAACCATGCTGGTCGCGTTTGAGTCCATCGACGGTGCGGCCCAAGCCGTTTCAGCTATTATTCGGGGAAAAATAATTCCCACGACCCTGGAATTCATGGATGCTTCGGCCATCGACTGTGTGCGCACGGCCACCACGCTTGATCTGCCCATAGCCTGTCGGGCGGTGCTGATCATCGAGGTGGATGGAGACAAAGAAGTGCTCGACGGCCAGGCCGGAAAGATTCTCGAGATCATCCGTCCATTGGGTGTGCTTGAAACCAGGGTCGCCGAAAACAATGAGGAGTCGGAGGCTATCTGGAAGATCAGGCGGAGTGTCAGCCCCAGCCTGCGTAACATCAACCCCCATAAATTCAATGAGGATATCGTTGTGCCGCGCTCCCGGGTGCCGGAGATGATCAGGGCTCTGGAGGCTATTTCAAACCGCTACGGAGTGCCAATTGTCAATTTCGGTCACGCCGGCGACGGCAATATCCATGTCAATGTCATGGTCGATCTGAGAGAAACAGGCATGGAGCAAAAGGCGCATCAGGCCTTGAACGAGATTTTTCGCACCACCGTGGACCTGGGCGGTTCGGTCAGCGGCGAACACGGTATCGGCACAGCTAAAGCCCCGTACATCGGTATGGAATTGAACCCGGCAACACTCGCCACCATGCGGGCTATCAAGAAGGCCCTGGATCCCAATAATATCATGAATCCAGGCAAGATCTTCCCGGAGGAGACGCCGATGAAGGGCGCCGGCTCCCCATCCACCTGATACGCCATGGTTGAGCAGAAAACACTGGAAGAGTACCGGGACGAAATCGCCCAATGCGTCCGCTGCGGTGCCTGTCAGGCCCATTGTCCGGTCTATCTCGAAACAGGCCGTGAAGGTTCGGTGGCCCGGGGCAAGATCGTCCTGGCTGCCGCCGTACTGAACGGCGAAATAGGGCTGGACGATCGGTTGCGGGAAGAGATCGGTCTCTGCCTGCTCTGCGCCTCCTGTGTGGTCAAATGTCCCAACCGGGTGCCGACCGACGGCATTGTCGGTGCGCTTCGACGACGGATCACGGACGATCAGGGACTCTCACTGATCGGTAAAGGGGTTGCGGCCCTCACCGGTTCCAAGCCGCTGCTCAAAACCCTGCTCAAGGGTGCGGACCTGCTGTCGCCCCTGCTGTTTAAGAAAATCCCGGAAACCAGCGGCCTGCGGCTGCGTTTTTCACCGGATGCACTCAAGGGTCGCAGCCTGCCGCCCATCCCGGAACGCAATCTCTTTGCCCGGGTTCCGGAATTTCTCGAGGGCGAGGCAGGCAAGCCAGTGGTCGGCATCTTTGCCGGCTGCGCCCTTTCCTACCTCTATCCCCAGGTGGGGGAACTCCTGGTGCGGCTGCCCCACAGACTCGGCTGCTCCGTCGTTCTCCCGAGTACCCAAGGCTGCTGCGGCATGCCGGCGCTTTCCTCAGGCAATGGCCTGCTGATCGACAAGCTGGCAAAGGCCAACGTCGAGGCCTTTGGCGGCCGCAAGATCGACCTCATCCTCACCGCCTGCGCCTCCTGTCACGGCATGCTCGCCGGCCATTATGCGGCCAAAGCCGGTAACCCCTTCGGCGTCGATCTCGTTGACATCCATGTCTTTCTCAAGCAACAGGGCCTGATCGAACGTTTAGCTGCCCTGCCCAGATGGCGCCAGCGCCTCCGGGTCAGCTACCACGATCCCTGCCACCTCCGCACCGAAGGCATCACCCAGCAGCCTCGCCAACTCCTCCGAGCCCTGCCCCAAGTTGACTTTGTCGAAATGGAGGAGGCCGGTCTCTGCTGTGGCCTGGGCGGAACCTTCACCGCCGCCCATCCCGAACTCAGTCGGACGATCGGCGACCGCAAGGTAGCGGGAATTCGTGCCAGCAACGCAGCAATGATTGCCAGCGGCTGTCCCGGTTGCATCCTGCAACTGCAGGATATCATTGACCGGGCTGGCTTGCCCGTTAAGGCGGTGCACACCCTGGAACTGATCCATCAAGCCCTTACCGAGCCGCCGCAATGACAGGTCTTCGCACCATTGTCCTGCGCTACGGGCATGGCGGCCTGGAATTCATGGTCCCTGGCCATGCCGAGATCCTCGAGACCTCCGAACCAGTGCGCTCGGTCAGCAGCGAGGCCTTCCAGGCCGGGCTGAACCAATTATTACCCCCGGTTCTGCCCCAAGGACCCATCGCCATCGTCGTCGCCGACAAAACCCGCCTCTGCGGCTATCCGACAGGGCTGCCCTGGTTGATAGCAGCCTTACTTGCACGGGGAGCAGTTCGCCACCAGATCACCTTCTACATTGCATACGGCACCCATGCCCCACAAAATATGGCCGAATCCCTGGCCACCTACGGCCCGATATTTGCGGACTACCCCTTTGTCCATCACCTGAGCATCGAGCCGGTCCGGTTCGTTGAACTGGGCAGGACGAGCCGAGGGACCCCAGTCCGCATCCGTGAGGAACTGCTCGACGCCCGTCTGCTTATCACGGTGGGTGCAATTTCCCATCACTATTTCGCCGGTTTTGGCGGTGGTCGCAAGCTGCTGTTTCCCGGACTAGGTGAACGGTCGGCCATTTATCACAACCACCGGCTGTTTCTTGATGGGGAGCAACGTATCCTGGCCCCCGGCTGCCGGCCAGGCCAACTGCACGGCAACCCCATTGCCGAAGACCTGGCCGAAATCAATAGCATGCTGCCCGCCTATCTCTCCATCCATGGCCTGCTCGACAGCCGCGGCGAGGTCGCGGCCTTTCGCTTCGGCACGACCTACGATGACTTCCTCAATGTCTGCCGGGAACACGACACCCTTTACCGGAGCACCACCGGCAAGCAGTATGACATGGTACTGGCCTCAGCAGGCGGCTATCCAAAGGACATCAACATCATCCAAGTGCACAAGGCTATCGACAACGCCGCCGCCTTTGTCCGCGACGGCGGCTCCCTCATCTTGCTGGCCGAATGCGCCGACGGTATCGGTTCCGCCACCTTTCTTCCCTATTTTGCGATGGACAACCGGGAGGCGGCCTTTGACCATCTCGTCGCACACTATAGCGGCAACGGCGGCACCGCCTTGGCGATGATGGCCAAGACCGAGCGAATCCGAATTTTTCTCGTCACCGATCTGGACGAGGATCTTTGCCGACGGATAGATGTCACCCCGATAAGCGGCAAGGAGGCGGCCCGTCGCGCAATCAATGCCGGAGAGTTGGCGGTGATCACAAACGCCTCTATGCTGATCCGCTGAACAACACGATGCCACATTGTGCCCACCATTTATCCTCATTGTCTGTTGCTGGCTTACCCGCTCCGTGCTAATAAGAAGCCTTGAGACCATGACCTAAACCCTTTCGTCGAGTAACAGACGTTACATAGACCGTAGATTCCTCGGAAAAGACCCATGACCAACCCAAAAAAGAATTCGATCCTCAGCCTGTTCGCCTCGGTCCAACTGGCACTCTTTCTGCTCTTCCTTCTCGCCGCCACCTCGATCATCGGCACGCTCATTCCCCAGAACAACCCTCAGACATTCTACATCGAGAAATTCGGTCACAAGACAGCCTACTTCTTTCGGCTCCTTGAAATACAGGACATGTACAATTCCTGGTGGTTTCTCGGCCTGCTTGCCCTTTTTTCCGTCAACCTGATCGTTTGCAGCCTGGAACGCATTCCCCAGGTAATTCGCACTCTCCGCCGAGACGGCCTGACCATGCCCCCTGCGCAATTGGCCAAATTCCCGCTCCGACGGGAGGTGGTCCTTACCCAGGCTTTGACAGCGGCAACCGAACGAGTTGCAGCGCTGCTCAAGGCCCAAGGCTGGAAAGCCCGGGAAACAGATAAGGACGCAGGACGATTCTTCTTCGCCGAAAAAGGTGGCTGGACCCGGTTCGGCGTTTATGTGGTCCATTGCTCCATCCTGATCATCCTGGCCGGCGCCTTGGTCGGTTCCTCGACGGTGGCGCGCAAACTTCTCCACGATCCGCAGTTTGCCTATAAAGGTTCGATCATGTTGCCGGAGGGCGAGACCACCGACCATATCATCGCTTTCAAGAGCGGCGAACACCTTGAACTCGGCTTTCAGCTGCGTTGCGACGCCTTTGCCATCGAGTATTACCCGAACGGCATGCCAAAAACCTATCGCTCCAAGGTTACGGTCATCGAGAACAGCCAACCGGTGCAAACCACCGACATTGAAGTCAACCAACCCCTGACCTATAAAGGTGTCACCTTTTACCAGTCAAGCTATCAGCCCTATCAAAATTACTCCGTCTCATTAAAAAAACAGGCTGGCGGTGCCGAAACCACAGCCATCATCTCCTCCGCAAAGCAGGTTGACTGGCCAGAGGGGGGCGTCAGTTATGGTATCATCAACCGCGAGAGCCAAGGCGAGGTGACCCGCCGTTTGAAAATCTGGTTCACCGACAACCAGGGCGAGCCTTCCATTTTCTGGATGGAAAGCAATCAGGAGGCGGCTATAGAGCGCCCTTCAGGCACCTACCTGCTCAACATTCGCCAACTGTACGCCACCGGCCTGCAGGCGACCAAGGACCCCGGCGTTTGGCTGGTCTACGGCGGCTGCCTGCTTATGCTTATCGGCCTCTATATCGCCTTTTTCCTCTCGCACCGCAAAATCTACGTTTTTATCAAGTCTGAGGAGAAGGGTTGCCGTCTTTTTTTCGCTGGCGAGGCTAATAAAAACAAGGTAGGTTTTGAAATCAAATTTTCTGAACTTATCAGCAAGTTAGAAAAATAATCCCGATTTATACCAATTCCCAAGGCCTTTCGCCTGTCAACGGATAGACTATGGACAGTTCGCAACTCTTTGGCATCTCCATGATTGCCTATCTCCTTGCCGCAGCCTTTTATCTTGGCTTGTTTCTCTTTAAAATTGAACGTATGGGCTTGATTGGAATGCTGCTGGCCTTGGGCGGTGCCGGTGTGCAGACCGTGGCCATCGGCCTACGCTGGTACGAGTCGTACCAGATGGGAGTTGGCCATGCCCCGTTAACCAATATGTACGAATCTCTGGTTTTTTTCGCCTGGTGCACCACCCTCTTTTATCTCGCCTTGGAGTTTCGTTTTAAAACGCGGGTGATGGGCGCTTTTGTCATGCCGTGTGTGGCGGTGGCCATGGCCTATGCTTCGTTTTCCGACCGGATCGACTGCTCAGATCAACCCGCTCATTCCTGCGCTGCAGTCTAACTGGCTGATCGCCCATGTCGTCACTTGTTTCATCGGCTACGCCGCCTTTGCAGTGGCTGGAGGCTTGGGCCTGATGTATCTCCTCAAGCTGTCTGCTGAAAACAACAACGGGTCTACGCTGGCTTCCTCGTTGCCGGAATTGAAGGTGATCGACGACTTGACTCACAAGACAATTGTCTTCGGCTTTATGTGGCTCTCGGCCGGTATCATCACCGGAGCGGTTTGGGCCAATGAAGCCTGGGGTACCTACTGGAGCTGGGATCCCAAGGAAACATGGTCGATCATTACCTGGTTTCTCTACGCCTTAACCCTGCACGCCCGCTTCACCCGGGGATGGCGCGGACGCCGCATTGCCTGGCTGGCGATCCTTGGTTTTCTAGCAGTCTTTTTCACCTATTTTGGGGTGAATTTCTTCTTATCGGGCCTTCACAGTTATGGTTCGGCCTGAATGGCCGAAATCAATATGCCCGAAAAACACGAAAAGAAACGAGTGTCATCAGTCGCCTTGACAATTCTTTCGTCACTACGCTATAAATTCACAAGAGTATTCATTGTTTTCGTAACCCAATATCAAGAGTTGAAGCGAGGAGGCATGTCATGAAAAAAACGCTGATTTGCGGCGTTTTCGTGGCGTTCTGCTGCATTCCCTGTTCCTTAGGCATTGCAACGACTGCGGACAAAGGCTCGTTGGAAATTACCCTGCAGTCAACCATTGACCCGACAAAACCGGCTAAGCCGGCGCAGTTCCCCCATGGCCAGCACCAGGCTAGACTGGAATGCAGAACTTGTCATCATAGCAAGAGTGCCGAAGGCAAGCGCCTTGCATACGTTGATGGCCAAAAAATTGAAAAATGCGAAACCTGCCATAACAGCAAGGCGGGTTTGCCGGATAAAATCTCCACCTTTAAAAATGCCGCCCACACCCTCTGCCAGGGGTGCCACCGTAAGAACAAGCCAGAACTCGTTAAATGCACGGTCTGTCATAAAAAATAACAGGTAATCGTTCCATATCCCCGGAATACAAAGAAGGCTGTCCCCCTTGAGAGGACAGCCTTCTTTGTTGCCGATACCCCTGGAAAAAGGGGGGTATCAATAGTCCGTCGTTAACAAGCCTGTCTATTCTTTCTCCACATGCATCCTGGAGATATCTCCTACGCGAAGAACCAAATCTCCCAAGGCTGTCAACAGATTCAACCGGTTGCGACGGATCGCCTCATCCTCGGCCATAACCATGACTTTATCAAAGAATTGGTCCACCGGCCCTTTCATCTCCAGCAGTTCAAGCAGGGCGGAAGAATAGGCCCGACTCTCAAGCAATGGCAGAGCCTTGTCCCGTACCTTGGTCAAGGCTGCAAACAATTCCTGCTCCGCCGATTCGATCAACAGGGCAGGATTGATCTCGATTTCTTTGTTATCCTTGATGATATTCCGAATGCGCTTGAATGAGCCAGCCAGTATCCGGAAACGCTCCTGGCCGTGAATCTGATTCAGGGCATCAATCCGCGCCAGGCAATCGACCGGATCGTCAAAACCAACGGCGGTAGCCGCTTCAACCAACTCCTGGGGAAGGCCGGAGGCAATCTGTTCGTTTTCGAAGCGAAGCCGGATAAAGGCCACCACCTCGGCGGCAGCCTCCGTCTTGTCGTCGACTGTTCCAGCATATCCGGCCAGAGCGGCGGTGGCGGTTTTCGTCAAGGAGAGCGATATATTCAGCCCGCGAATAAGACTGATCAGACCGATAGCCTGCCTTCTAAGACCAAAGGCATCCTTGTTGCCCGTGGGCTTCTCACCAATGGCAAAACAACCAACCAGGGTGTCCATGCGATCGGCGATGCCGACCAAAGCTCCGAGGAGCGATTGCGGTACCTCGCCGCCAGCACGGAGCGGCAGATAATGTTCCTCGATGGCTTGGGCGACGGACGGCTTCTCGCCATCCTTGAGGGCATAAACCCGCCCCATGACACCCTGCAATGACGGAAATTCCCCCACCATGGCGGTGAGCAGGTCAGCTTTGGCCAATTGGGCGGCACGGAGGACATCCTCACGCAGCTCCGGGGCAATTTGAGTGGCCAGCTGACCGGCAAGGCTGGAGATCCTTTCACTCTTGGCCTGCATGGTTCCCAATTTGTTCTGAAAGACTATTCCATGCAGTTCCTGGCAGCGATCGACGAGTGGTCGCTTACCGTCTTCTTTAAAAAAGAACAATCCGTCTTCAAGCCGTGCCCGCAACACTCGTTCATGGCCGTTGGCGGCGAGCGCCTGATCCTCGACTTTGGTATTGTTGACCGCCACAAAAAGCGGCAGGAGCTTACCGTCTGCACCGACAACCGGAAAATATTTCTGATGCTCGCGCATCGAAGTCACCAGGGTTTCCTCGGGTAATTGCAGGAATTTCCGATCAAAATGGCCACAGATTCCATAAGGATACTCCACCAGGTTGGTCACCGTATCAAGCAACCCTTCATGGAGAACCGGCTGCGCTCCGCTATCGCCTGCCCCTTCACTGACCGCACGTTTCAGTTCCTCTACCACCTTGGCCTTGCGTTCCACGGGATCGGCAATGACGAAACGACCGGCAAGGCCACTGAGGTACGAATTTATCCCTGTAACGGAAAAATTGGCCGGAGCGAGAAAGCGATGTCCGCGGGTGGTATCACCACTTGCCAATCCCTCTATATTCAGCGGAAGTACCACGCCATCATACAAGGCGAGCAACCATTGGATAGGACGGGCAAAGGTCATGTCGTAATCGGCCCAGCGCATGGATTTGGGAAACACAAGATCGCGGATGACCGATTCGAGCAGGGCAGGCAGCAGAGCAGGAGCTTCCTGCCCCTTGACATCTTCCACCACCATCAAATACTCGCCTTTCGCGGTGGTGACTAACTGGATCTGCTCGGGTTCAAAACCACGCGACCGAGCAAAGCCGATAGCCGCCTTGGTCAGTTTGCCATCGGTGTCAAAACCTGCCTTTTTCGAGGGCCCGATGTGCTCCTGACGACGATCAGCCTGCCGGGACTGCAATCCATCAATGGCCAGTGTCAATCGTCTGGGGGTACCGAAAGTGCGAATCGAATCAAAGGCGAGTTCAAGGGATCGCAGTTTCTTAGCAGCATCAGCCACCATGGCGTCAAGGGCCGGTTGGATGTATCCGGCCGGAATTTCTTCTGTTCCGATTTCAAAAAGAAGTTCACTCATTGCAGTCCGCTCTTATTGGATTGTTTGAACATTATGAAGGGAAAGACGCATCGGTTCTCGCGTTGTTGCATGAAAAATGTTCTCCCCAAACGCTACTTAGCCGGTCCGTTGCAGGTTCGGGCCACTCAGTGGAGGCAAATGTTGAATACCCGCTGGAAATATTTTTCACAACAACTTTGTACCAATCAAAAGAACCGTTTGCTTGCAGGGCAGAACTAATACGACGGCACATCGATTCCACGGTTTCCGGCTGGGCTGTTTGAGGCGCGGCCCCTTTTTCGATCAGACCTATCAGATCCTCTATCCAGAGAAAATGCTTCATCCGGACGGATGTAGTAACACTTCCCCAGAGACCTGAAAAGATCGTTACGGCCTGTGCGTCGCTTTGGATGGGCAGCACCACCGGAACATCGACCTCGACCACAAGATCAAATGCTTGCGAGAGCGAACCGTGCAGACGGCAATCATAGCGCTCCATCCCCGGTGTCTGGTTCGAGCGTCGGGTTTTAAGAAAATAAGGGAATTCTATCTCCAGATGTGCCGACTCAGCTTCCAGGCGCACCTTCATTTCCTCGAGAATAAGACGGAAGTCCTGCAGGTTGAATTTACCGTGAAAACGGTTGAGAATTTCGACAAACCGACTCATGTGGGTGCCCTTGAACCGGTGTGGCAGGTTGACGTACATATTCATCCGGGCCAAGGTCTGCTGGGTTTTGCTCTCCTTATCGAGAACAATGATCGGGTAGGTGATGGATTTGACGCCCACTTTGCGGATGTTGATCCGCCTGGAATCGTGCAGGCTCTGAATATCTTTCATGCGGGAATCGGGGTGATGCCCTTCTTGCGGCAGGTTGGAAGGCTTGGTGGCTGAAGCCGACCAATCAGGCGAGATACTTGCGGATTGTGGCCTTGAGTTCGTCCATATTGGCCGACTTGACCACATAGGCCTCGGAGGCCCAACTGCCGAAATCCTGTTTGTACTCCTGGTACGCTGAACTAAGGATAATGGGCAGATTGGCACGCAATTCCTTCATCTGACGCAATACCTCGATGCCATTCATTCCTGGCATGTTGATGTCCAAGACCACCAGGTCCGGAGGGTTTTCCCGGAATTTGACCAAGGCATCAACGCCATTATAAGCCGAATCTACGGTATACCCCTCATCCTCAAATTCCTCCCGATAGAGTAGTTGGATGCCATCCTCGTCATCTACCAGCAAAATACGTTTCTTTTCCACGGTAACCTCCTACAGTTTTACCTCACGGAGGTATCGACAGGTCTCCTCCGGCGGCATGGGATTGATGTAGAACCCGGTTCCCCACTCAAATCCGGCAATGGAGGTCAGCTTAGGAACGATCTCGAAATGCCAATGATAATGCTCCAGCGGACCGGATCGCAAAGGTTGGGTATGGAGCACAAAATTATAAGGGGCGTGAGGAATACAGGCGTCGAGCCGCCGCAAGGTCTCGGAGAAGATCTCAGCCAAAGAAATCAGAGAGGCGTCATCTTGCTCGATATAGGATGAGTTGTGATACCTGGGCATGACCCACATCTCAAAAGGCGATCGAGGGGCAAAGGGAGCGACCGTGACAAACTGGTCGTTTTCACAGACCAGGCGAACCTTTTGCTGGATCTCCTGGCGGATGATATCGCAAAAAATGCACCTGTCCTTGTATTTGTAATAAGAGAGGCTGCCCTCGAGTTCGGAGGTGATCATCCGGGGTAAAATGGGTAGGGCAACCAACTGGGAATGGGAGTGCTCAAGCGATGCGCCGGCAGCTTTACCGAAATTCTTGAACACCACCACGTAGTTGAAACGGTTATCCTTGGCCAGGTCGCGGATGCGGTCCCGAAAAGCCTGGAAGGTCAAGAGCATGTCGTGCGGAGGCAGATGGGAAAATCGATCCTGATGGTTCGGGCTTTCGATGATCACCTCGTGGGCGCCAATGCCGTTCATCCGGTCATAGAGACCTTCTCCTTGTTTATCGAGGTTTCCTTCGATAATCAAGGCCGGATATTTATTGGGGACAACTCGAAGTTTCCAGCCGGATGTGTTTGGATAGCCCCACTCCCTGCCGTACACCAAAACTTCGTCTGGCGTTGTTTTCTCATTCCCAGGACAGAGAGGACAGAAACCTCCCTTAACCTTGTAGTCCTCCACCAAAAAATCAGTGGGCCGTTTGCCCCGTTCCTGGGCAATAATGATCCAGCGACCAAGGATCGGATCTTTTCGTAATTCAGGCATGAAATCGGCTATCGTCCCTGCTCTTTTTCACGTTGCTCCATACGCGACTTGCAATCAATGCAAAACTTTGCCACCGGTCGGGCCTGAAGCCTTTTAACAGCTATATCGCACCCGCATCCGGCACAGATGCCGTACGTTCCGTCCTCGATCCGCGCCAGCGCCTCTTCGACCTTTTCCATCAACTTACGCTCCCTACCGCGAATGCGCAGTTCAAAGCTACGGTCAGATTCCATACTGGCTCGATCATTGGGATCGGGTATATTTCCGGCATGGCTGGTCATTTCGTTCAAGGTCTGTTCAACATCAATATTGATTTCGGCCTTCATCGTCTCAAGCTGCTCTTTGAAACGCAGCAATTCCTGTTCATCCATGTTCATTCTCCAGCAAGGTGGTTCTCATCAGTTGGCTCAGTATAGCATACGGCAGAAGGTCGAACAAACAGTCCGCTCTTGCCACCGCTTTTACGCAACAGGCGGATGTTCGAAATTATCATGGTTTTATCAACGGCCTTGCACATGTCGTATACGGTGAGTGCCGCGACCGAAACCGCTGTCAGTGCCTCCATCTCTACCCCGGTTCGCCCGGTTATCGAGACCGTTGCCTCAATATCGATGGCGCATTGCTCGTCTTTGAATGAGTAGGCAATATCCGCACCGGTAATTGCCAAAGGATGGCAGAGGGGGATTAATTGGTCCACTTTTTTGGTAGCCATAATTCCAGCTATCCTCGCGACGCCGAGGACATCTCCTTTCTTGACCGTGCCCTGGCAAACCATGTCGTACGCCTGCCGCGACATCGATATCGATCCAGCCGCCACAGCCTGCCGGGCTGTCTCTCCCTTTCCGCTGACATCCACCATCAGGGCGTTGCCGCTAGCGTCAAAATGGGTGAATTGTCGGTCATCAGCCATTGGCTACCTTTTCCTGGTCGTCACTTTTCTTCTTTTGCTTGCCAAGATGCCCATGGAACAGGCGTGCGAAAAAGCCCTCTTCCTCGTGCTCCTTACTCAACTCGTCGAATTCGCGGAGGAGTTCTTTTTGATCCTTGGTCAGCTTGGTTGGAGTCTGTACCTGCACTTCGACCACCATGTCGCCCCTGCCACCACCACGCAGACTTGACACGCCTTCTGAGCGCAAGGTAAACCGCTCACCGGACTGAGTGCCGGCGGGTATTTTCAGTTTTGTGGTTCCATGAATTGTGGGCACATCGACCTCACAACCGAGCGCTGCCCGAACCATTGACATTGGCAACCGCAGATAAATTGTCTGGCCGTCCCTCTGGAAATGTTCATGCTCATCGACATGAATGACCACATAGAGGTCGCCAGGAGGGCCTCCGCGGCGGCCCCCCTCTCCCTCGCCCGATAGCCGCATCCGAGAACCGGTGTCGACTCCGGCCGGAATGCGGATACTGACTTTCTTACTTCGATTGATCAAACCTTCGCCATGACATTCAGTACAGGGATCCGTAATCACCTGGCCAGCGCCATTACACCGGGGGCATGTAGTGCTCACCTGAAAAAAACCCTGGGAACGAATGACTTGACCACGCCCATGACAGCTTGGGCAGGTCTGGGGCTTGTGTCCTGGCCTGGCACCAGAGCCTTCGCACGTCCAGCAGGTTTCCTTTTTAGTGACCTCAACCTCGCGGTTGACACCATGCGCCGCTTCCATAAAAGAGATCCTGGTATCGTAGCGCAAATCCTCGCCAGGCATCGGGCCGTTAGGATCCCTGCGCCGACCTCTCCCCCCCCCGCCAAAACCAAAGAGGTCTCCGAATAAATCGTTGATGTGTGAAAAAATATCCTCGCTGTTGCCAGGGCCACTGTAACCGCTATTGCGTAACCCTTCCTTTCCGTAAGCATCATAAATCTGCCGCTTCTGCAGATCACTGAGCACTTCATATGCCTCGGCAGCTTCCTTAAACTTCTCTTCAGCCTCAGCGTCTCCCTGGTTGCGGTCGGGGTGATACTTCATGGCCATCTTGCGGTAGGCCTTTTTAATGGCCTCGGCCGAAGCGCTTTTATTGACGCCGAGAATTTCGTAATAACTTTTACTCATGGTCGCTTAGAATCTTCTGATGCTATTCTTCAATTCCGCTGTCGGTGGCAGCCGAATCCACTGCTTTTTCCGCCTTGCGCTGTTTGGGGAGTTCATGGATGTTGTCAAAGGTCACCTTCCCTGCGGCAATTTCCCGCAGCGTCATAACAATCTCCTTATTTTTACCGCCAACGAGAAACGGTTCCCCTTTCCGGTGCTGACGAATACGCTCGACTGCCAAATGAATAAGAGAAAAACGGTTGTCGTCACCTACTTTTTCCAGGCAATCTTCTACTGTAATACGAGCCATGCTGTCTGCCTCCATAGAATAAAAATCCCGGAGCGAGCTTCCTCCGGGAGTGTAGAACAATCTCTGCTGACCTGCCGCTCAAGAAAAATTAGAAAATGCGGCGGGAAAGAAAACTGTTTATGAATAATCATTATCTTTGACTTAACAAGATACCCAGGTCATTGCCTCTGCAATTTTATCCGGCAAAGGGGTTGCGGAGAAGAAGAGTTTCCTCACGGTCTGGCCCTACTGAAATAATTGCCGGCGCCACTCCGGTCAAATCTTCCAGACGTTTGAGATAGGATTGTGCCTGCTCGGGAAGTTCCTCATACGAACGGATTCTGGAAAGCTCAGGTCCCCAGCCTTCCATCTCTTCGTAAACAGGCTCGGCCAACCGAGCCTTGCGAATGTTATCCGGCATGTGCTCGTACCGCTCGCCCTCCACCTGGTAACTGGTGGCGATTTTCAGCTTCCGCAGACCTGAAAGCACATCGAGCTTCGTCACGGCAAATCCGGTCAACCCGTTCAAACGCACGGCATCGTTGGCAACTACGGCGTCGAACCAGCCGCACCGTCGACGGCGGCCGGTTGTCGCACCATACTCATGCCCTTTCTGTTGCAAGGCATCGCCGATGGCATCGCCTTCCGGCAATTCGGTGGGAAAAGGGCCTTCGCCAACACGGGTGGTGTAGGCCTTAAGGATACCAATCACCTCGTCGATATGGTTGGGGCCGAATCCTGACCCGATGCAGGCGTTGCCGGCTATGGTGTTAGATGAGGTGACAAAGGGATAGGTGCCGTGATCGATATCAAGGTGTGTTCCCTGGGCACCTTCGAAGAGAATATTTTTTCCGCTTTTCCGAGCTTGGTCCAGTACCACCGAAACATTGCCGACGAAGGGGGCCAGTTGTTCGGCAAACGCCTCAAACTGTTTGACAATCGTAAAAAAATCAACTGGATCAGCCCCAAATTGCCGGGTAAGAACAAAATTTTTCTCCTCCACCGCCGCCTGAAGTTTATCCTTAAACAAGGCCATATCGAGCAGGTCTCCGACCTTCATGCCGACGCGACCAACCTTATCCATGTAACAGGGACCGATGCCCCGACCAGTTGTGCCGATTTTCTTGCCCTTGGCCAACGCATTTTCACGGGCGACATCCAGGCTCTGGTGATAGGGCATGATGAGGTGGGCGTTATTGCTGATCAGAAGTCTGTTGGGAGCAACGACAAACCCCTTTTCGGCCAGACCGGCGATTTCCTTCAAGAGGACGCCGGGATCAATAATTACCCCGTTACCGATAACGCAGGTTTTATCTTCGTACAGAATACCGGAAGGGATAATGTGGAAGATGTATTTCTTTCCATCCACCACCAAAGTATGGCCGGCATTGTTTCCACCCTGGAAGCGAACGACATAATCCGCGTACCGGGTAAGGAGATCAACGATTTTTCCTTTGCCTTCATCACCCCACTGGGTGCCGACCACCACAACACTGGCCATGTTCTCTCCACAAATTGAATAGGTGCAAACAGGCCATTGTCTCCCCTCTGAAGGGCAGCAAGAAGATCATTAAAAAGGAGTAGGCCTGTACCAAACCTTGCTAATCTAGCAGAAAAACGATGGAAAGTCAAACGAGAGAGAACCCCTTAATTTTTAACAAGAAAATAGACACATTAATGAAAAAACTACGGAAACAACAATATTTTCCGGTCCTGCCCAGAGAAAAACAGGCAGGACCGGAAGAGAAGGGAGGAAAAAAACGGGGGAAATCAGTTATAGGATGTTTTCAACACCATGTCCTTTCGGGATGCGGGGTCATAGAGCCCTTTTTCTTCGGCCTTTTTGAACCATTCCTGCTTGAGTGTATTGAGGAAGGTCTTTTTTTCCTCGACCAGTTTACCGTAATTCATGCCGACAATCGCCTGGGCTTTTTCCTTGCTCGAAAAATCAGGGGCGACAAAGTCGACCGCATTATGCTTGGCAAGAATGGCGCGCAACTTCAGCCGGGCATCCTGCCCCTTGTTGATGGCACCGGCAAGAGTCCGGAGGATTTCTTCCGGGGCGTGGAAAAAGGCGCCATGCCCAGCAACGGAAAAGTCCCAGCGCCACTGACCATGACGAATATCCTGCAGAGCGGGCTTCATCTCCGCTTCTGTCGCTCCGATCTCCCAGGCCTTGGCTGCCTCAAGATGTGCTTTGGCAAGGATATCGGTGGCCATTGCTGCCAACTCGTTCTTCCGGGCCAGCTTTCTCTCCACGGTTTCGCGGAATTCTTTCTCGGTACCCTTGTGGCAGTTCAAGCAGGTATTGGCGATATTATCCAGCGGACTGCCGACCTTGTGGCTCGAATATTTGACACCGCCCTCACGAATATAGGGCATGTGGCAGTCGGCGCAGGCCACACCATTGCGCGCGTGCACTCCGGTGACATAGGTTTCGTAATCAGGATGCTGCGCCTTGAGCATCGGTGCCTTGCTCAGCTGATGCGTCCAATCGGAAAAATTGATACTGTCGTAATACTCTTCCATCTTTTCGGCTGACAACCCCTTGCTCCAGGGAAAGGTTACAACCATGGCCGTTTTCTTTTCACCCTTGTCTTCCCATTCAGTCTTTTTGAAATAATATTCGGAATGACACTGGGCACAAACGAGTGAGCGCATATCCTGATGGGTGATGTCGGCGACCTTGAGCCGTCCCTCGGCTTCGAGAGCACGCTTCAGGTAATCTCGAGTCAAGGTCAGTTTCATGGTCTTGCTGTCGTGGCAATCAGCGCAGCCGATCGGATTGACAACCTCATCGCCGTACTTGGCCCATTTACCGGTGAAAAATTCCATCTCGCCGTCTCGCTTAATCAACCGGGGCACATCGGGCGATTTGCAGGTCCAGCAGGCGGTCGGCAGGGGGCCAGTCTTGCTGTCGACCGGCGCACCGGTGCGCAGGGTGTTGATATTATCTTCGAGCATGTAGTAATGCCCTCGGGGTTTGTTGTAATCCTTGGAGAAAGGATAGCCGCCCCACATGACCACGAGAGCGGGATCCTGCTTCAGCACATCGGCTATCTCGTCGCTCTTTCTGGTCTGCATATAGGTGTCATACTGACGCGGATAAAACTTGCCCCATTCAGAGGAGCGGGTCTCTCCCTCCTTGATAGTCGGCGTCGCGTTGATGGCTTGCTGCTCAGCCTTGTTCTCCTTGATGGAGAGAGTCAACAACACCATCGGTACCGTGACGAGTACACAAAGGGCGAAGACAATTGATGATTTTTTCATGAACATTCTCCTGGTTGAGATCCTTAGAACACCTTATTCGTAAAATTATTCTGCGTTGCCGTCAAGTTGCGCATGGTCCCGTGGGGTACGCTCCGGTGGCATTCCCAGCAACGACGCCCCATCTGGACACTGCTGTCTTCAACCTTTTCATAGAGGGCGCTGTTGGTCAGCATCTGCGAGACCAACTCCCGGTGGCAGGAGATGCAGTTATCCTGAATTCTCCTAGCAGCATCATTGGTAATACGTAGATTGTAGCCATAGGTTTTGAAGGTCATGGCAACGGAATGCCGATATCCGTCTCGCGCCTTAGCCAGCATCTTGTTGATGAACGAATCCCGCGGCAGGTGACAATCAACGCAGGTGGCGCGAGTCCGATGGGAACTGTGCTGCCAGGTTTCATAAGCGGTGTTCATGGGGTGACAATTGACGCAGACCTTTGGATCGCTGGAAAGATAGGACAGCGCCTTGGATTCATACACCAAGTTGGCAAACACCCCCATAACTGCGAGGACGGAAAATAGAGCGATATATTTCATAGGCTGACCTGTTTTACTTGACAACGCTTCGGTTTGTCGTGTTTTTCATGACTCATTGCAGGATACCTCCGCATTCCTCGTCTCATCTTTCCCATCCGCCCCTTCCGCCTCCCCGGTTGAGAACACTGCACCCAAACAAATACAAATTGATATTATTCGAACACGTTACAACCTTCGAAAACAACTCTTTTAAAAGCAAAATGCATACCAGGCAAAACAATAAGGCAACTTCAATACCATGCGGAAAACGGCCCCGCCAATACGCTACCAAAAGGTAGCACTTTAATTGAGACGCGCTACCGATCAGTAACAAGCAGACAACAAATGCCCTAAAATAGCGACAGATTTGTTGTACTGCCCGTTCAAACAATGGTACATAGGAACAAAAGTCGATCAACACTGCAAAAATCACTCTTCCAGCACCAAAACCCATGCCGTACCCTTTTTCAGCAAGACGCATGCAGCGTGAAGCCCGAACCGTCGAGGCCATGATCCGCCGCTTTTGCCGGGATCACCATGCCGACAAGATCACGCCATGTGAGGAGTGCCGCGAACTGCTTGCCTATGCCCGAAAACGCCTACAGCACTGTCCCTTTCAACAACACAAAACAACTTGCGGCAAATGCCCTGTCCATTGCTATGCGCCTGAAAAAAGGGAGAGAATAAGAACAGTAATGCGGTACGCCGGGCCGCGCATGCTTCTCTCCCATCCCATCTTGGCCATCCTGCACCTGATTGATGGTCTGCGCGCCCGGCCCAAGGATTGAACCACCAGCGCTTGACACCTCCCGCCAAATCCCGTAGAGTTGCTGCCTTGCAACGGTTTATCAGCCACCTCACCCCAACCTCCGCCCGGTAATTGTCCATGTTTGGAATAGGCCTCCCGGAAATGATTGTCATCTTTGCCGTCGCCCTGATCGTGGTTGGCCCGGACAAACTGCCCGGCCTGGCCCGTTCTCTCGCCAAGGGATTGATGGAGATGAAAAAAACGCTGAATCAGGTCAAGGAAAGCCTGACTCAGGAGGGAGAACCCCTTGATTCTGTCCAGAAAGACTTGCGCAAGACAGCGGACGAACTGCGAGAAAAGATGATCGAGGTTGATCCGTCGGTCTGGCATCCAGCCTCCGGTCCTGCGACTAAAAAGAGTGAAGAGGAAATCATTGACATGGAGTTGGAGGCCATTGCCGATAAAGCTGAATTCCATGCCGCGTCAGTTTCTCCACCTGAAACCATTGAACCCGGACAGGCGACTGAAATTCCGCCGCCCGAAGGGGCCATCGACGCCGAACTAACTCCCCGGAGCGCAGAAAAAACAAAATGATCGAGGTGCTGGAGCAATTCCGACCCTACCAGGAGGAACTGCGTAAACGGGTGCTCCGTTGTTGCCTGGTGCTTCTTCTCACCACTACGGTTGCCTACCTGTTCATAGACCACATCGCAGCCTGGTGCATGCAGCCGCTCTATCTGGCCTATCCGCAACTGGGCAAACTGGTCTACACCAAACTGACAGAGGCCTTTCTCAGTTACCTCAAACTCTCCCTGCTGGTTGGTTTGGCTGTCAGCTTCCCCTTCCTTCTCTATCAGATCTGGCTCTTTGTCTCGCCGGGCCTTCTTGACCGTGAAAAACGAATGCTCCGCACCATTATTCTCTGGGCAACCCTGCTATTTGCCGGAGGCGCCTCGTTTTCCTTTTTCATTGCCCTGCCAAGAATGCTCCACTATTTTATGAGTTATGCCTCGCCCACCTTGCAGCCGATGATCCAACTGGGTCTCTATCTGACTTTCACCGCCCGTATGATCCTGGCCTTCGGCATTGCTTTTGAAATCCCCTTTCTCATGGTGATGGCAATTCGCACCGGCCTGATCCAGGGCGATCATTTTCGCAAGAAACGGTCCTATTTCTACATCGCCATCGTCGTCCTTTCCTTTCTCCTGACAACCGGTGAATTGACCGCCACCATCCTGCTCTCCCTGCCCCTGTTCGCCCTGTATGAAGCCGGCATCATAGCCGGACGCGTCTTTGGCGGCAGGAAACCCGAACTAGCGGCCAGTGATTCATCCTCGGTTTAGCGCAGTTCGCCGCGCGACCGCCCTTTCCTGCCCCCCACGACAATCACTTCGGCCATGACGGCAACGACACCCCCGGCAACACAGCTCATGTCGGACGATCGGCGGCGTCTCATCGGCTGGTTGGCCGTTTTTGGTTCGGCGCTCTGTTTCTACCTGGCCACTGCCATCATCAGCTGGGGACAGCCGTATGTGCGCATCGACGCCGCTTTCTACACTTTTGCCCGCTTTGTCCTTGGCTTTGGGATTGTCTGCGCCTCCATGGCCTTCAAGGGGCAGCGCCCAAGTTGTACCCGCATTCACTACATCATCGGCCGGACCGTAACCAACGCCCTGGCTGTGTTCTGCTTTTACAAAGCGGTCGATGTCACCACAGTGGCCAGCGCCAACATCCTCAACATGACCTATCCCCTTTTTGTCGCCCTCTTTTCCTGGTTCCTGATCAAGGGGCAGCGCGACATCAAGGCCGTGGGCATCGTCGGCATCGCCTTGGTGGGCATCTGGCTGATTCTCGCACCCGGAACAAACGCGCTGCAATGGGAGAATTACTGGGGCCTGCTGTCCGGATTTTTCGCCGGTTTTTCTATTCTCTACCTTAACCTGAGCCGCCAATTCCACGACTCGCAGACCATCCTCTTCTACATGTTCGGGCCAGGGGCGCTTCTCATCCTGCCCTTTCTCCACAACTCTCTCTTTCTTCCTGGCGCACTTGAACTTTTCTTTCTGCTCGCCTGCTCGGCCGCCGGGGTGCTCGGCCAGTATCTCCTGACCTACGGTTTTCTCTATGTGACCGCCGTCGAAGGTGCGGTCATTTCCTCCAGCCGCATCCTCATCGCCGCCCTGCTTGGCCCGCTGCTGGTCGCCGACCCACCGCTCACCGCCGCCGGTTGGCTGGGCGCCGGCATCATCTTTGCGGCTAACGTCTTCCTGGCCGTCCGTAAGAAAACATGATCCGACAGCACTAAAAATACCAGCTCCACGCCGCCCGATCTTCAAGAGCAACGTTTTCGCTGTATTCTATTCAGCCTTGACATAGCCTGGCTGTTTCCCGATACTCCATTCAGAAAAAATATTTTACTCACTTCATCATCTTTTCTTCTCCACAGGAGCATCACATGAAAAACCTCAGATTAGGGGTCAAACTCATCGGCGGCTTTCTTCTGACCGCCCTCATCATCCTGGCGGTGGGTCTGCTTTCGATCATCCAGCAGGAAAAACTGGCGCATGAAGCAGCTCGCCTCGGCACAGAGCAACTCCCTGCTGTGGAGAACATCCTCATTGTCAAAAGCCAGGCCGCTTCCATCGCCGCTCTGATGCGTTCCCTTCTGACCCCTTATGCTTCCAAGGAAGACCGTAATCATTCGCATCAGCAACTGCTCGAATCACGCAAGGTGTACGGAGCAGCCAAAGAAAAGTTTATGACCTTTCCCATTATGAATGAGGTTAAAACGGAATGGCAGGACTTCAACACCCAAATCACCAAATGGGCAGGTGTCAACAACCAGGCGGTCGAACTCTCTAAAGAGCTTATCGCCATGGATATGACCAACCCCGCCCTCATGAAAGAGACCATGAGCAAGATAGAAATCGCTCATAATACTCTCCTGGTCAAGTTGTCGCGTCTCCTGCTCTTGAGCACTCCTTTTGAGGGCGGCACCGACGACACCACCTGTTCTCTCGGCAAATGGATGCAGGATACCAACACGTCCAACCCCGAGGTCATGGCTCTGGTGCAAGAAGTCAAGCCCATCCATGCTCAACTGCATCAGCATGCGGCAAAAATCAAAGACCTCGTCGGCAACGGTCAGCATGCCGAGGCCAAAGACATCTTTGACAAACAACTCCTTCCTGCATCGGAAGGAGTGTTTACCACGGTTCACAAAATCATGGCGATTACCGACAGTGCCTTTGAAAAATTCGCCAAAATGAATACGCTGCTGCTCAAAGATGGAGCCACCTTTCAGACCAACACCTTTGCCGCCATTGATAAGATGGTGGAGACGGCAAAGAAAACGGCCGCAGTAACCATTCAAGAAGCCAAGAATATCGCTGCACAAGGCCGCCTGATCACCATCATCTGCCTGGTTGTCGGCATTGTCCTCGCTCTCGTCTCCGGTCTCCTTCTTACTCGCCTGATCACCAAACCACTGTTTAAAGGGGTCGATTTGGCCAAGACCATGGCGGATGGCGATCTTACCAAAACTATGGATGTCAACCAGAAAGATGAAATCGGCATTCTAGCTTCGTCTCTCAATGAAATGGCCGGAAACCTGCGGGGAATGTTTGGCGACATCAATAAAGGTGTCGTCCGGGTCGATGAATCCTCGACTCAATTAGCGGCTATCGCCAATCAGATGTCTGCCGGGGCCGAATCGACCGCAACCCGGTCCGGCCAGGTGGCCGCTGCAGCTGAGGAGATGAGCGCCAACCAGAATTCGATTGCCGCCGCCATGGAGCAGGCTGCGGTCAATGTCAACATGGTGGCCGCTGCAGCCGAAGAGATGAACGCCACTATCAACGAAATCGCCAGCAATTCTGGTAAGGCCAAAGAAATCACCGGCGAGGCGGTCAAGCAGTCGATCAAAGCCTCAGAGCGTGTGAACGAACTCGGCAGGGCTGCCGACGAAATCAACAAGGTCACGGAAGCAATCACCGAGATTTCCGAGCAGACCAATCTGCTGGCGCTCAACGCCACCATCGAGGCTGCCAGGGCTGGCGAGGCAGGCAAGGGTTTTGCCGTGGTCGCCAACGAAATCAAGGATCTGGCGAAACAGACGGCGGCGGCAACCCTTGACATCAAGACCAAGATCCAGGGCGTGCAGGAGGCCACCGGCATCACTGTCAAAGAAATCAACGAGATTGGCGAGGTCATCGCCGATGTCGACAAGATCGTCGCCACCATCGCTGCGGCAGTCGAAGAACAGACCGCCACCACCAAGGAAATAGCGCAGAATGTCCAGCAAGCTTCCCAAGGAATCGCGGAAGTCAATGAGAACGTGGCTCAGAGTTCGACGGTTTCCGCGGAAATCGCCTCTGATATCGCCACGGTCAACAGCAGCGCCAACGAAATGAACCAGGCCAGCCGCCAAGTCAAGGAGAGCGCCGAGGAGTTGTCGGGCATCGCCGATAGGCTGAAGGAAATGATGGCCAAGTTTAAGACCTGATCGTTTCCAACCAAAAAAAGCAAAAGGGGGGAGCGTTTAATGACGCGCCCCCCTTTGTTTTTCAACCAAATCAGGTCGAGGTTGTAAACGAATCCTCAGGAGAGCGGACGAACCTCCTGCTTGAGGAGGCAGCAGGAAATACGGTGAACCGGGGCGCCGTCGGGGCGGTAGTTGATATTGTCTGGCTGGAGCAGCCTGTTCATCACACAGCCCTCCGGGATGGCGAGTGGAAAAAACCGATCCTCATTCAGACCTTCCCGGTGGACGAGCCGGTTGTTCTCAATGGCGTAGCTGTGGATGGGATGGTCCTCGCAGAGCGGGCATTGATAGACCCGGCCGTTGGGGAAAATGAAAAAATTTTCAGCCACGATGCCGGCGCACTGAAAAACCTCCTCCGGATCGAGATAGACCTTGGGATAGACCACATGGATACCGAGACGAGCTGCCTCCTCGGCCACCTTGGGTACAACGTGCAGCCATTGGCCGGGATCGACCTGCCAGCTGCGGGTTTCCGAGGCCTTGATCAGAGCCGAATTACCGCGCAGACCAATCACCTGGATGAAAAATCGCCGGATGCCCAGAGCGGCAAGCAAGGCAGGCATCCGGTGGAGATGTTCGATATTGAGGCCGGAAACGGTGTAGATCAGGCTGGTGTTGAAGCCTTCAGCCACCGCCCGTCGGATGTTCTCCGTGCACATCGGCAAAAACGCCCTCGCCCCGGAGCGGATCGTTGACCTTCGCCTCCGGCCCGTCCAGACTAAAACTCAAATAATCCAATTCTTTGGGTGTTACCTTGGCGAGCAGATCGTGAAATAGGTAGCCGTTGGTGTCCACGGTCACGGCATAGCGCATCGATTTGGCCGCTCTAATGATGGCCGGCAACTCGGGATGCAACGTCGGCTCGCCGCCCAGGAGGATGAGATTGGTCTGCCGCTCGGGCCGTGCAAAGAGTTTGAGCCATTGGCGCACCGTATTGAGCGGCAAAGTGGTTGTTCCATGCTGCGCCGGATTGATGTAGCAGTGGCGACAGGAAAGATTGCAGGCGGTGAGGAGATGAAGAAAGACATTGCGCTCCCCTGGTTGGAAGCCCACGGTGCGGGCGATCGGCGAGGTGCTCATGGCTTCTCCGCCTCCAACGTCTGTGCCAGGGTATAGCGGGCCAGCAGGCTTTCTTGCCAGTAGGAACCGGTCCGAAAAAACTGATGGAAGAGACGCAGGCTCTCGTTTCGCAATACCCGGTCGAGCAGATGGACCCGCATCTGGGCGTACAGAGTGTTGAGCATATAGAGGGGAAGGTTGGTTCCACCGCCCATCACGTCCTCGTAGGCCCAGACAAAACTGCGGATGCCGGACAGCAGCATGGTGGTGTAGCACATCAGGCAGGGTTCCAGGGTCGAATAGACCGTGACTGTTCCCAGGTCCAGATGCGGTTGTTCAGCGCTCAGACGCCGCAGGGTGACCACCTCGGCATGATCGATCTCGTTACGGTTTGCCTCAAGGCTGTTGTGCCGCCGCCCCCTGCCGACAATCAGGCCATCGGCGACCATGACGCAACCCACCGGGAATTCGCCCGCCGTCAAGCGCCTGCCGGGCCTCCTCCAAAGCAACCCGCATGAAGTGTTCGTGTTTGCTCATCATCCTGAAAAACGGGAAAAAGAAAAAACGGCGCACGAGCGCCGCATCGGAGAGTTCCAGCTATACCACACGGACGGATTGCTGTCAAAACTACAGCGACCGGCCAAATCGCAGGATGTTTTTGCTGAGGGCTACTCCGGTGTCCGGTTGCACCCAGTCATGCCCTTTATCGGTGAAGGGGAGGTAAACCAACTGCATCGTCACCTCGGTCAACCGCACCTGGGGCAGATGGGGAAAAATGCGCCTCGGACTGGCGGTGGCTGCGGCCAGCATCAGCTTGACAGCCTGACGGGCCTCCGAGGCTGGCAGGGTCACCGGAAACAGGTTGGGCACCACCCTCCCCTCCTCCGGTCTAACCTGCCACTGGCCCAGCGTTGCCTGACGACCAACCTGCAGAAAACTCTTCGGCCGCAGTTTGACCGCCGGAATCCATAGACTCATCACCCGATCCCGCCACTGCGGCCGGGGCAAAAACGGCTGGTTGCTCCGCTCGACAAAATCAGCAAAACTGTAGATGTCAAGGACCGGGATGTGGGTGGACACCTTCCAGAAAGGGAGATAGAGAGCTGTGTCCCCATTACCCGGATGCAACTGCCAGTCGACCCCGGCCAGCCCATCCCGTCCGAAGGCCCAGGCGGTGTCACAGTTGGCGCAGGTCATCACCTGACAGTCCCCGGTTCCTTCCAGGCCGGCACCGCATTGGGGACAGAGCGTTGCCAGAAATTGCATCCGCCATGCCTCGTCATAGCGTTTCCCCTGAAGGAGACGTCCGCTCAATTGATCGGGTTCGATCAGCCTGGCGTTGGTCACCCCATCATGCACGCCCTGATCCTTCGCCACCAGGGGCAAATAGATATAGCTGAGATTTTCGCCGATGTAGGACCGATGAAATAAGTTCTCATCCACCTGGGTGGTGAGATTGCCAATGGTGGCTGCCTTTTCGAGGATGGCGCTGGCCTTGAGGGTTTGCGGCAGATAGAGGTTTCCGGCCTCGGGGTCTATCCGGCACAACTGCATCGCCTGGGGCCGCAACCCCAGCGAGGGCGGCAGACCGGGTGCCGGGTTGGCGGCCTGGGTGGTATCGATCACCCGATGCTCAATACCCTCAGCGGTCACCAGATAGATCGTACCCTTAAACCGCAGGTAGGGAGCCAACAGCAGCCCGGCCGAGGAGGCCCTGCCAGCCATGGGCAGGACATACCGGCACGGGCCATTGCTCTGCAGAAGGTTTCTGGTGCCGCAGAAAGCGCAGGTCAACACATGGTCGGCTTCTGGAAGTTCAACCGTGGCCCCGCACTGCGGGCAGCCCTGCTCAACCCTGATATCCATCAAGCCGCTCTTTTAACAACCGCAGACCCGTAGCCTGTTCGTTCAAACAAGCTTTTCGCCGCACTGGTTACAGAACGCGGCTCCTGGCAAATTGGTGGCATGGCAATGAGAGCAGACAATGTCACGGGCCCGTTCATCCGCCGGATGGCCACACCGGGGGCAGAAGGCTGCATTTGGCTGCAGATTCTTGCCGCAGTTGCCGCACTGCTGATTCAGCAGCTGCTGGTGACCGCAAAAAGGACAGAAGCGGGCATTGGCTGGGATCATATTATTGCATTCCTGGCATTCGACCTCAGGCAATTTTATACCGCCAGCGGTGCGATTGCCGTTTGGTTGCAGATGAGCAAACATGGCCGGCATCATCATCCCCAACCCCAATCCCATTCCGGCCCCGGCTTCGCCACCGCTGGCCGCCGCTTTTTCCATGGCCATAGCTGCTTTCATCCGCACGAAATTATCCATGTCCTTGATCACGCTCATTCGGGAACGGTCATCTATGGCCTGCTGCACTTCGGCGGGCGGTGTGATTGAAGTCACATAAAAACCGGCCAAAGCCAGGCCGAATCGGGCAAAATCCTGGGCTAACCGCGCCTGGAGGCCGTCGGCGATATCGTCGAAGGTGCCGGGAAGATCGAACAGGGAGCGGAGTTTTTCGCCGAGATAATCATTGAAGCGGGAAACAATAACCTGTCGCAAGTAATCCTCAACCTGCTCGGTGGTATAGCGTCCCATTGTCCCGGCAAGGGTGTTGATCAGGAGCAGCGGCTGGACCACACGGATATTGAACACCCCATGCGCCCGCAGGCGAACCAGGCCCAGTTCGGCGTCACGGAAGGCCACTGGATCGCGAGTGCCCCATTTGAGATCGCTGAACACCTTGAGATTGATAAAAAAAACCTCGGCCCGCAGTGGGCTGACCATACCCCAGGGAATGGAAAGAACCTTGGTCAGAATCGGGATATTGCCGGTCTTCAGGGTGTGACGGCCAGGCCCGTACGCGTCGCAGGCCTTGCCCTTGTAAAACAGCACCGCGGCCTGGCTTTCCCGCACGGTCAACTGCGCGCCAAATTTGATTTCCCCTGACCCCTGCTCCGGCAGCCGATGGAGCAGCTCCTTGCCGCTCTCGTCGAACCACTCCAGAGACTCCAGTAAGATGATGTTATTCACACCCATTGCCTGCTCCTTAGCTGAATAGATTGCTGTGGCGATTGTCTGTATTATAGTGGCGGCATAAGAACGGACCAAAGGGAAATGTCTTCCCCTTGAAAATAATGGCTGCCGCAAACCGACGAGAGGCTCACCTCACCTCTCGAATCCGCCCGCAGGTTAACGACACAGGACAACAGCGATGATGACTTTCAAAGAGGAATGGACCGTGGAATCGGCCTTGGAAATTCTGCAACACCCGACCGTGGACAGTACAATCTGGGCTTCAGCGGTCGAATGGCTGCTGCTTTACGGCCCGCCCGAGATACAGGCATTATTGCAGCAGGCAAGCGGCCACGCCACCAGCGAAAGCTTTCCCGAACTCAAGCCGCAGCGCTACGGGCCGGACGGCAGCCCATGCTACGATCTTGCCGAACTGGCGAAGACTCTGGGCATTTCCGAGGAGGAGGCCAAGGCGCAGCTCATGGAAAAGGAGATGAAACATGGCATTCAACACGGATTTTCCGAGGACGACACAACCACCTTGCAGTAGATAATGCTTTCCTCGGCTGGACCGAAGGAGCAGAAAGAAGACCGACGAATTACCAAAGACCACCGGCCGGCGGCACATTTTTATAGGCCACCATCTCGAAAATCCGTTTGTGCGGATCGATCTGGATGTGGTAGTAGCGGTCCTGGGGCATGTAGATGTAGGGAATCTCTTCTTCTTGGCGGGAGAGAAATGAGGAGAGGATCATCCGGTTGACCGCCCGATGACCGACGATCATGATGTTCTCGTCGTAGTTGTTGAGGAAAAACACCTTTTTCAGACCCCGGTGCACCCGCTCCTCCATGGTCTTGTAGCCTTCGCCCTCGGGGTAAACATAGCGGTACTTGTTCGGCCCGCGCGCCTTGGCCACATAAGGCATCTTCTGCCGGATCTCCTCGTAGGTCATGCCTTCGCAGATCCCGGCATGGATCTCGTTGAATTCCGGCAGGGCGATAATCGAACAGGGATCCTGTCGCTCGGCGATCGGCGTGGCGGTCTGCAAGGTCCGCTTGTAATTGCTGGTGAAGATAATGGGGATGCGGATAGTGTTGAAATGCTCGGCCAGGGCGTTGGCCTGGCCCCGACCCTTGTCGGTCAGATCGGAATCGCCGCCGATGCGGTCCTCGCGGTTGAAATGGGTTTCGCCGTGACGCACCAGAAAGAGGTTGCGCACCACCCGGGTGGTGATAATGTCCCGAATCCGGTCGTAATAGGGCAGCACTTCGGTGATCCGTTCCTGGAGAATGCAACTGTCAAAGGAGTCGACCAAGATGCGGTTGGCCTCGGTGTCGAGCGGTTCGTAGATCGACTCATAGTAAGCGATCCGCTTAAGAAAACTCTCTAACGCCTTTTCCGGGGTCAGGTGCCGGAACTCCTTGAGCCCGGCCTTGCGTTCCAGATTAGCCTCCAAGGCCTCCTCGTCGGCGTTGAGGCATTCGATATAGCAAAGCGCCAGATCGGGAAAAGCCGCGGCAATGGACTGCCGCCGTTCCCGGGTGACGTTGCTTGCATCCAAAATCGCCACCTCCCCGCCTTCGCTGAGAAAGGATTGGGCCTGTTCGATGTTCATCCGCGAGATCTGTTCCCGGAGTTCTTTGCCTTTGGGGTTGGCCGGGGAAAAAAATTCCGATGAGGAGGTATTTTCATCGGTGTCAAGTTTACGCCGCAACTCACCGTTGTTGAAGATACGCACCTTGACGCCATCCAGTTCCAGCGTGCGGCCCAACTTGCGCGCCATGGTCGATTTGCCACGGGCTGGAAGCCCTACCATCACAATAGCCAGTTTTCGTTTCATGAATCCTCCCCCGGCGTCGGGCGCCGTATCAGCGCTGATGCAAAACTTAGTTTCTTTTATAGTAAGGAATCGGGAGGAAAAAAGCTGGAAAAATGTGCTGACCGGGAGGAATGCCTTGCCAAGGCCCCTTATCGTGATCGACTGCCGCTTCCTCGATCAAAGGTCGCGGGTGTTTGATCCACAACCGAACTTTATTTCCATCGGACTTTTCAATCGGTCCCCTTGGTTGTTGCGCCAGATAAATTCCAGGGCGCCATGGTCGCAACTGTCGATGCAGGTGCCGCAGTTCCAGCAATAGGGCGAAAGCGATTCGCCGGCACTGGGTGTGAGCCCCAGGGGACAGACGCGATCGCAGCGGCCACAGTGGGTACAGCGGTTTTCTTCCCGGATCACGACCATCCGGCGGACCATGCCCACCATGGCCAGCAGTCCACCCAGGGGGCAAAAGTAGCGGCAGTAGAATCGCCGTGTCAACAATTCCAAGGCCAGAACAACGATTACCAACAGGCCTTCCCAGGCGAGGCTATGAAAATAGACGGCCAGCATCAGCTCCCGGCCCACCAGGCCGGGCGGGGAGAGAAAGACAAACAAGGGCGCACCAAGGATCAGGCTCAGAAGCAGCTCGCCGATGAGGGCAAACCAGAGCAAACGTTTGGCGAGTACCAACCGGTCACGGAGAACGGTTCTTTTGCCAATTCGCCGCCTGATCTCCGCGAGCATCTCGGCCAAAAAACTGATTGGACATATCCATGAACAAAAGACCCGGCCAAGCAGGGCGGCAAGCACGAGTGGAACAATCATGGCCATCAAGGCCGGAGTATACGCTTGTTTGCTGACCAGCAGACTTTCCAACCCTTCAAGGGGCGAAACCAGGCGCAACTCGCCGATACCCAGGGACTGATACCATCCTTGAATGAACGCAATGCCCCAGTAATAGTTGAGCAGGGGGTTGACAAGCAGGAGGAGAAAGGCAGCGGCGAGAAGAATTCTCCGCAGCGTACTGTAGCGCCATCTTTTTTTGTTCGACGCAGTCGGAGTTGATGCGTTCAGGTCGTTCATCACAACCTGCTGCTGGCCGGAGGTTCGATGTTAATCGCCTTCAAGCCGCTATCGGTGGTGATCGGGCAGGCGTGGGTGCAGAGGCCGCAACCGGTGCAGGCATCCTTCACTACCACGGGCAGTAATTCGTGCAGGGCAATGGCCCGTCCCTTGAAAGGACAGACATCGTAGCAGGTTCGACACAGGGCAATACCGGCCCAGGCGGCACAGGTGAACTTGTTGATCACCGCCGTGCCCATGCGGGTGGCCTCTTGCGAAATTTTGCCGAGGGTGCCGGTGGGACAGACCTCAACGCACTTCATGCACAGGTAGCAGGGAATCTGCTCCACCGCAATAAGCGGTGTGCCGGCATGAATGCCCTGGCGGATATCGAGCATGGTGATACAGCGGTAAGGGCAACTTTCCACGCAGCGGCCACAGCGAATGCACCGGCCGGCAAAGCTTTCCTCGGATACCGCGCCGGGCGGTCGCAAGCGGTTGGTGGCGACCGGAGAGCGGAACAACCCGGCACGTCCCACTTCCACCCTGATAAAAATTGAGGCGGTCGCCAGAGAACCCAGCAAGGTGAGAAAGTTTCGACGCTTCACTCCCCGGACCCGTGTTCGCCCGACTCTGCCGAAGAAAAAGCCCCTCCGGCATCCTCAACCACGTCTTCCATGTTGAGGTAGGTCAGGCCGGCATGGAGGACCAGGGGACAGGCATTAACCACCTCCATCAGTCGTTCCATCTCCCCGCTGGTCCGGGTGTCGAACACGGCAACGATATTCCCCCGCTCGTCGGCACCGTGTATTTCCACGCCGACCAGATCAGCAAGATAGCTCTGGGCCGCTTCCAGGTCGTCGGGTCTGGTCGAGATGACTACTCCGCCAATCGGCATTGAGGGCTTCTCCTTTTCATAGATGAGTGATCATCGGACAATAAAAAGCGGGAAGGACGAGTTTAGCCCCCCTCCCGCCTCTCAACAGGGCCGGAGGCCTGCCATATCGGTCAATAAGCCTGGCCTGCCGGTTCAGACGATGAAGGGCTTGAGCGGCTGCGGCCCTGAAATCCGCTTGATCTTGACCGCGCAGATCTTGAACTCCGGCTCTTTGGAGGCCGGGTCGTAGTCGTCCTTGGTCACCTTATTGATCATGCGGGTCTGTTCCTGGTCGTGCCAGTAAACAAAGACCATACCTTCAATCGGCCCCTCGTAGACCTTGGCCGGCAATACATTGACTCCGCGACGGGATGTGATCTCAATCATGTCGCCCGGTTTGATGCCGAGCTTTTCCGCATCTTTGGGGTTGACCTCGACAAAGGCGTAGGGGTTGGCCCGAAGCAGTTCCGGAACCCGGCCGGTCATCGACATGGTGTGCCAGTGATCGATAATCCGACCAGTGGAGAGATAGAACGGATACTCCGCGTCCGGAATCTCCGAAGGATCGGCCTGGGGTCGCAGCCAGATCCAGAGTTTGCGGTCTTCGTGGGCCGGGCCGTAGAACTGGTAGGGCAGATCGTTTTTCGATTCGCTCTCTGCAAGGGGATCCATGCCCTTGACGAACTTTTTCACCGTGCCCCCGGTAAGGGCAAACTCCTCGGTGGGAGCTGGCCACTGTGGTCCGTCTGCCATCCGTGTCAGCACGGTATAGGTGGCGCCGCGCAGGTCGTTGTCGCGGTTTTTGGTCAACTTCTGGGTATATTCATCCCAGATCGCTTTGGGCAGGGCAAAATCCTCTTCCAATCCGTCAAAAGGTTTGACGCACTGGGCGATGACTGGATCGTCCAGCTTGACCGCTAGCCGCTTGGCCCATTCACGGGCAATCCAGACCTCGGGCTTGGCCTCGCCCGGTGCCTTGACTGCCTTGCGGGTGAGCTGCGAACGCCGCTCGGTACAGCCGTAGACACCTGTTTTCTCGAAATGAAAGGCGGTCGGCAGGATAAGGTTGGCATACTCGGTGGTTCGTGTCTTAAAAATATCGGTGCAAACGATAAAGCAATCGTTGCCGGCCAGGCCCTTGTTGTAGAGATCGCAATTGGGCAGGCTCTGAGCCGGACTGGTGCAATTGATCCAGATGGCTTTGACTTTGCCGCTGTTGATGGCGGTGAACATATCCATGGTGTGCAGCCCTGGTTCGGCCGGGATGCGGCCCAGGGGAATGCCCCAGGCCTCTTCCACCTGGTTGCGCATCTTTTCTTTTTCCACCGGCCGGTGTCCAGGTAGAATATGGCAGAGACCGCCGGCCTCGCGTACGCCGCCGCAAGCATTAGGCTGCCCGGTGAGCGAAAGGGAGTCAGCCCCCTCCTTCATCAGCTGGCCGGTGAGGATGTGAAGATTGTGGATCAGATTATTGGCCCAGACGCCTTGTTTACGCTGATTGATACCCATGCACCACAGGCTGACAGTTCCCTTGCTGGTGGCAAACCAGCGGGCCACCTGACGGATATCGTCGGCGGTGATGCCACCGCCGCAGGTCTTGGCAGCCGCTTCCGGGGTGTAGGGAGCGAGAAACTGGGTCAATTCCTCGAAGCTGGCGTCCTTGCCTTCCTTACCCTGTTTGAACACCACATAGTTAGTGAGGAATTGTTGGTCATAGAGCTTCTCGTCAATGATCACCTTGGCCATCGCATTGAGCAGCGAGAGGTCGGTGCCCGGCTTGAACTGCAGGTGTTTGTCAGCGATACGCGAAGTCTGGGAGATTCGCGGGTCGGCATTAATGATCTTAACCTCCGGATTGTCCAGCTTGCGCCGCATGATTCTACGGAATAGGACCGGATGCGCCTCGGCGGTATTCGATCCGATGATGAAAAAACAATGCGCCTTTTCCAGGTCTGCATAACCGCCGATAGGCTCGTCAGCACCAAAGGAGGTCAGGTAGCCGCCAACGGCGCTGGCCATGCAGAGACGGGGATTGCCCTCGACATTGTTGGTCTTGAGACCGCCGCGCATAATCTTTTGAAAGAGGTAGGTTTCCTCAGTGAGACATTGGCCCGACCCATAATAGGCCACGGCATTGCTGCCGTGCTGCTTCACGGCTGAAGCAAAACGTTCGGCCGCAATATCCAGGGCTTTGTCCCAGCTGATTTCCTTGAAGACTTCGGATTTATTGGCTCGGTACAGAGGCTTTTTCAACCGGTCTTTATGCCCCATGCATTTCCAGAAGTGCATCCCCTTCATGCAGAGGTAGCCGTAATTCGTCCGGGAATCGGCGACGCCACGCAAACCGAAGGGCACACCGTTCTTGACACCCAGTTCTACCCGGCAGCCGACGCCGCAGAGGCGGCAAGTTCCCCGGTGCCAGGCTTCGGCTTCTTCTGCCAAAGCAACGGTTTTCCACTCTGGGGACAACTGCATACCCACATAAGAGGCAGCGGAGAGTGCCGCCGTTTTCTTGAGGAAATCTCTTCGTGTCTGAGCCATACTGACCATCTCCTTAATAAAGTTGATCGCCCGTCATGGATTGCCCGCATCATGTTCGCGTCAACCGACAACCCCGGGCGGGATCATTGCATACCCCTTGCCCGTCTCCACCCCCTTACTTCTTTGCCTTGAAGGTGTGCGGCAGATGACATTGCCAGCAGGCCTTGTCCTGCGGACATTTCTTTATCATGTTTTCATGGCAGACAGCGCAATCCCGGCGTTTGGGCGTCACCCGAAAGGTCTCAAACGTGCCGTGACATTGGTAACACTTGACCATGGCGACACCATGGCGGGAGTCAAACCATTCTTTGTGCAACTCCGGGGTCGTTTCCGCATGGCATTCAGCACAGGCGATGTATTTTTCTTGTTCGGATAACTTGGGATGTTTTCCCTTTTTTTCGGCAGCCATGGCCAAAGTGCAGCAACCTGCCAGCACCAGCAGGGTGAGCAGGCATCGGGACAGCGATAGTGCATGTTTCTTCACGTTTTCCCTCCTGATGGTTCGTTTTCTCTCAGCATCTCATGGAAAAGGACAGCTTGTTGAGAAATATGCAATATTTATTCCAAAGATTTATCCGCCTCTTTCCCGATACATACAGAAAGAAAGTAAAAGAAATGTTACCGTTTGGTAGCGATAAAACAGGGGTTATGTTACCTTGCAGTCATACAAGAGAGATGAAAAGTTGCCACCTGCCGTTTTCCCTGGTTCTATACAGAGGTTATCATGACGCTGAAGGGGAAATTCATTTTTGCCGTTGTCGCCGTTCTGACTTTGTCCTACGGCCTGTTGATCTTGTACACCTCCCATCTGCAGAACCGGTTGGTCATTGGACAGGCCGAACAGCAGGCCAGAATGCTGTACAGGCAGATTCTACTGACCCGCCAGTGGGTTGCCGATCACCAGGGATTGTTTCTGGTGCAATCGGAAACCACCCGGCCCAACGACTATCTCAATGAACCGGTGATGACCACGGAAACGGGCTTAACGCTGGTGAAACGCAATCCGGCCATGGTCACCCGCGAGCTTTCCGAATATGCCGCCAGGACTGGACTGGGTTGGTTTCGAGTGACCAGTCTGCAGCCCGTCAATCCGGCCAACGCTCCTGACGCCTTTGAACAGGAGAGCCTGCATAGCTTTGGCAGGGGGCAAGTCGAGCATCTGGCAATTGACCGAAACGACGACGGCCGGGTGCTGCGCTATGCCGCGCCACTGATCACCGAAACCTCCTGCCTTGCCTGCCACAGCGAACACGGTTACCATCCGGGCGACATCCGGGGAGCGCTCTCCATCTCCATTCCCATTGCCTGGGCCGACACTTTCATCGACACAAACAATCAAACCATCTTCTTTCTTGGCCTGCTTTCCGTGCTGGCAGCAGCTGCGGTGATGCTGCTGCTGTTTAACCGGCTGGTCACCAGGCCGATGCAGCAACTGACAAACGCCATGACCGTCTTTCCCGAACAGGCGGTCGAGACCCTCGACCTGCCGGTGACCAAGGATGAGATCGGCCGCCTCAGCTTTAGTTTCACCGCTCTCTGCCAAAGACTGTCCGCCTCGCAACACGCACTTGCCGCCGCTGGCGAAAAAGGATTCCGCGCGGAAAAGCTGGCGGCCCTCGGGCAGCTGACCGCCGGCATCGCCCATGAAATTAACAATCCCCTGGCCGGGATGCTCAACTGCGTCAAATCGATGCAGCAGGAACCGGAAAATCTCGACCTGCAGAAACGATACCTGCCGCTGCTGCATAAGGGTCTCAAACGAATCGAACTGACCATGCGCCAATTGCTCAACTACGGCCGGGTCGAGCCTCTGCAGATCCATCAGGTCGACATTGACACGGTTATCCTCGACTGCCTTGAACTTCTGGGATACCGGCTGCGCAACATCGTGGTTAATCTCGACCTGCGCTTTAACAATCTCTGCTGCATCGACAGCGAAGCCATCAAACAGATAGTGATGAACATCACTCTTAACGCCACCCAGGCCATGCCTGATGGCGGCCACCTCAACATTGCCAGCCGCGAGGAAAACGGATCGGTTGTGCTCATTATCGAGGACACCGGCATCGGCATCGCTCATGCACTCCTGGATCGGATTTTCGATCCTTTTTTCACCACCAAGGAAGTCGGCGAGGGCACCGGTCTGGGACTCGCAGTCACTCTGGCCATGGTCCAACGACTGAACGGCCAGATTGACGTTCAGAGCCAACCGGGCAGGGGCTCCACTTTCATCGTCACCCTGCCGGTTGACCGCCAGTGCCTGAATGCAAACGAAAGCAACCCCTTCTCTGCGAGGTTGAAAGGATGAAACAGATTCTCCTGGTTGAAGACGATGAAATCATGCGGATCACCGTCTATGACCGGCTGGTCCGCGAGAAATGGCAGGTTGACGTTGCGATCAACGGCCGCGAGGCTCTGTCCCGGCTGGAACAGAAGCACTACCACCTGATTCTTTCCGATATCCGCATGCCCGGCATGGGCGGCATGGAACTGCTGGAGCGGGCCCGGCGTCATTCGCCCCTGATCGACATCTTTATGATGACCGCCTATGGTTCGATTGAGGACGCCATTGCCTGTCTGCGCAACGGCGCCGCCGATTATATCCTCAAACCCTTTGAAATGGACGACCTGATCATCCGCATCAACCGCATCTTCGAGATGCAGACTGTGCGGGCCCGCTGCGCTTCGCTTGAAGACCGCTGTCGACAGGAGCATCAGGAGATCATCGGCAACAGCTTGGCCATCAATAAAATTTTTTCCCTGATCAACCAGATCGGACCGACGGACTCAACAGTGCTGATCAGCGGTGAATCGGGGACGGGCAAGGAGTTGGCGGCCAATGCCCTGCACCGGGCCAGTAATCGGGCGGAAAAGCCCTATATCCGCATCAATTGCGCTGCTATTCCTGAAGGATTGCTGGAATCGGAATTCTTTGGCCACGAAAAAGGGGCCTTTACCGGGGCTCATGCAAAAAAATTAGGCCGCTTTGAATTGGCGGACGGAGGGACCCTGCTGCTGGATGAAATCGGTGACCTGCCGCTGGGTTTGCAGGCAAAACTGCTGCGGGTGATTGAAGAGGGGGAATGCGAACGACTGGGTGGAACACGGACGATCCGGGTGGATGTGCGTCTGCTCTGTTCCACAGCTAAGGATCTGAAACGGGAAACTGAGACGGGTCATTTCCGCAGGGACCTGCTCTACCGGCTGAGCGTGATTCCCCTGCAACTGCCAGCCTTACGGGAACGGCTTGATGACATCCCGCTCCTGGTCGACCATTTCCTTGGTGGATTCAGTCGGAAACGCGGTGTTGCGTTGTCGCTGTCGAACGAGGCTATGCAGTGCCTCTTGCACTATGATTTTCCCGGCAACGTTAGGGAGCTGAAAAATATCATCGAGCGGGTTTCGGTCCTGTCGCCTGGCCCGGTCATTACCCCGGAGGATTTGCCCTCCGATCTGCGCGTCCCGCAGCAATTGGCCAACGGCTCGACTATGCTGTTGAGCGAGGCGATGGCCAACGCCGAGAAGCAGTGCATCGTCAACGCCCTGACCCATTCGGGCGGCAACAGGACTAAGGCAGCCAGCACATTAGGGATTAGTCGGAAAAATTTGTGGGAAAAAATGAAGCAGCACCGGATTGAACTTTGAGAAAGCCGGCAATTTCCGGCAATGAAAGAAGCGGCAGCCCCTACAGTTCGTAGAGTCGCTCATCACGGAAGGGCGCACGGCGGGAACCGGCCTGCACCTTTTTCTTCATTGTTTCGAGATTGAAGGGCTCTTCGCCTTCCATCAAATCGCCCATCTCCTGTTCGATCTGCTCAGGGTCTTCACCGGCCTCCATACGGGCAATAGCCTCTTCCATCGGAGCCCCCAGGTTCAGTCCGGTCTTGTCGGCAAACTTGCGCATCAGGTTGGCCATCTGTCGGGGATCGTCCTCGTTGATATGCTCGGCCTCCCGCATCAGTCCGCCGAGAACCTGCTCCATCTTTGCTTCATCCATACCCGCAAACGGATCGCTACCGTCCGTCTCCTTGGCTTTTCCTATGGTGGCAAAGGCGGACATCATCTTCTGCAGTTGTTGCTGGCCGCATTTGGGGCATGTCGGGCGTTTTTCGGTATTGGGTCGGCTGGAAAAAAAATTGAAGACTGTGTTGCATTTGTCGCAGAAAAATTCGTAGATCGGCATAATTATCTGATTATTTAATGATTAACGATCAAAAACATCCCGCTTCCAGACGTCAACAGACAGGCGAGTACACATTGCCAAGGACCGCATCAATATCGGCCTCTTCAACCTGATCGGTGATGCGTACTTTGCCGATTTGTTCGGGCAGCACGAAAAAAACCCGACCGCCAATGGTTTTCTTGTCAGCCTGCAGATATTTGCGCAGAACGTCCCGATCAAACCCCGAGGGAATTTTGGTGGGCAGACTATACGCCCGCAGAATCTGCACAACGCTTTCCGCAACCGACTGATCGGCATAACCGCAGCGAACAGCCAATTCGGCCACCGCGCGCATGCCGATGGCCACGGCAAATCCATGGATCAGTTGATAACCGGAGGCCGCTTCCACCGCGTGCCCTATGGTGTGCCCGAAATTAAGGATACGGCGCAGCCCCCCTTCCCGCTCATCCTGCTCGACCACTGAGGCCTTCATCTCGCAGCAACGACGGATCATCGGTACGATAACCGAAGGCTCAAGCTCCAGTATGGCATCCCGGTTATGCTCAAGCCAGGCGAAGAACTCAGCATCAATGGAGGCCCCGTACTTGATGACTTCAGCCATGCCTCCAAGGAATTCCTCTTTCGGCAAAGTCTGCAGCACGTCCGTATCGATGAAAACAGCGCGCGGCTGATAAAAAGTGCCGATCAAGTTTTTTCCCTGGGGAATATCGACCCCGGTTTTACCACCCACCGAACTGTCTACCTGGGCGAGCAGGCTGGTCGGGATCTGCACAAAAGGAATGCCGCGCATATAAATGGAGGCAAGAAATCCAGTGATGTCACCGGTGACACCGCCGCCCAAGGCAATAAGGGCGTCGCCACGATCAAACCCCTGCTCGGCTAGCGTACTGGCCAACTGCCCGATGGTTTGCAGGTGCTTGCTGGCTTCTCCATGTGGAAAGACGATTAATTCACAGGCCAATCCGGCAAGACGCAGGGAATCCTGAACCTGTTGGCCATAAAGCTCGGCCACCCGGTCGTCGCTGATAATGCCATAGCGTTTGGCGATCTTGGCTTTCTGCACCTTTGAACCAATCTGCCGGATGATGCCCTTGCCTATGGAGATCGGGTAACTTCGCTCGCCAAGGCCTACCTGAATCGTCTGCTCCACCATTCCCTCACAGCATACTTTGTTCAATGGCACCCTCTGCCCACACTGCGTGGCACAGGTGTTGCCAGGATTTTACAATAAAAAAGGAGATGCCGCGCGAGGCGACATCTCCTTAGACGTACAGTTCTCAGCAGAGCAGAGAATTACATTGCAGCGCCAGAAGCAGCACCCTGCATCTTCACTTCTACTTTGGTGGTCAGGCTGGCATAGTATGCTCTCAAACGAACCAGAACCTCTTCGCGACCGAAGTGGTCAACAACCGGCTGACCGTCGGACAGAGCCTTCCGCAGTTTGGTACCGGAAAGGATGACGCGGTCGTCCTTGGTATGCGGACAGGTGCGGAGAGAAGCCATACCATCGCACTTATGGCAATAGAAGGTCCAGTCGATCTTCATCGGCTTGCAAAGCAGGTCTTTGGAAGGATCACCGGTTACGGGGATGCGATCAAAAATCTGCTGCGCTTCGAATAGACCGTAGAAGTCGCCAACGCCTGCATGGTCACGGCCGATCAGCATGTTGTTGACACCGTAGTTCTGACGGAAGGTGGCATGGAGCAGGCCTTCGCGAGGACCGGCATAACGCATATCCAGCGGATAACCGGCATTGAGGATGTTCTCTTTGACGAAATAATTCTCGATCAGAATCTTGATGGCCTCGATACGAACGTCGGCTGGGATATCGCCGGGTTTGAGGTTACCGATCAGGCTGTGGATGATAACGCCATCACAAACCTCAACTGCAATCTTGGCCAAATACTCATGGGAGCGGTGCATCGGGTTACGCAGCTGGAGAGCGGCAACGTTGGCCCAACCACGCTCGTCGAAAATAGCACGGGTCTCGGCAGGCTTCAGATACACACCAGGGTACTCTTTTTTGTACTCGCCTTCGGAGAGAACTTTAACCGGACCGGCCAGATTGAATTCTCCCTGAGCAAAAACCATGATGACGCCGGGATGATCCTTCGGAGCGATTTCCCAGAATTTGTCACCAACGGATTCCTCGCCCTCGCCCTTGAATACTTTCTCGCATTCCCAGCGCTTATCGGCTTCGGTCATCTCAAATTTTTCAGTGACCTTCATGGTGGCATAGGTCTCGCCTTTGTTCACCAGGGCAATTTCATCGCCAACTTTAACGCCAGCAGCAACGGCAGCAGTAACGTCCAGGGTGATCGGTACCGGCCAGAAGGTGCCATCCGCCATCTGAAATTTCTCACAAACGCTCTTCCAGTCAGCTTTGGTCATAAAACCGGTCAACGGAGAGAATCCGCCGATACCCATCATGATCAGGTCGCCTTTGGCGCGATCGGAAACTTCAACTTGCTTCAAGCCAGCGGCTTTTTTCAACTCTGCTTCAAGTGCGGCACCTTCAAGCAAGGCGCAAACAAGACCTTTTCCACCGTGGGGTGCTACCAATTTTGAGCTCATAACTTTTTTCCCTCTCTGGTTGTATTCGTGTGAGAATATTTAACCTGCATAAATTCCGGCTAAATGTGCCGGAGACGACCTAACGCAAAAAAAACTGAACCAGCATTCAGTCAGCATAGTTATTTATATAGAAGAACAACGGAAGTCAAGAAAAAAAACTCATGGCTTGCATCAAGGAAAATGATAGCAAGATGAGTTAAAATTCACTGCGGCATATTTCTGTCGGGGGAGCTGAAATCCCGACACTTCTCAGGAATGATTACAAACATGATTGAGCAGCCTCGTTGATAAAAACCGAGTGCTCTGATCAAGTCTCAACTTACCGTTGCATCCAAGAACCCTTGCCAGACTTAGTTGCCAGAGGATTGTCTTCTCCAATACGGATAATATCTCCCGTACTCGTCTGCACAAAGACCGTGGAGCCATCTTCGCTACCGACATGAATATTGGGTGAGGTCGCTAATCCTTGCCCCAAACTCCATTGGCCAGAACCATCTCCACAGTGTGTTACCATTAAAAGTCGTTCTGGACTGTGCCTAAAATGCTCTTAAAATAGGCGGTACCTGTCTTGTAATATGGAGCCCATAGATAACTCTCGCCACCAGCGACGCAGATATCAGAAGAAGGAATAAAAGTGGTATAGGAGAGTATTCCTCCCAACAATGCGGCTTGACCTAGGTTTCGTCTCACCTTGAGTTATTTTACCAATCGATCATCAAGAAAATTACGATACCAACCATCTCTTGCAACTGGTCATTGAGCAGAGATGCCCAAGTGGAGGGGGTGCCACCACCGTTAACCGTTTTATTTGTATCGGCAAATACCTGAACATTTGTAACATTCATGAGGGTATTGTGCGTTACTGGACTGGTACCTGTTACAGGAATAGTATCCCAATCTATTTTATTGGGATTATTGTCAACAGGTTCTTTGATACCATAGTAGCCCTGTACACTTTTATCGGCAGCGTCGGCAGTGACAAAATAACGACCGGTTCCGAAAAATACCCAATTTCGGCCGTCATCATCAACAGCGATTGTGGCGCGGCCGTGATCGGTTGCATTGGATCTATCAGAACACTATTCGCAACCCAATTTTGAGGATTCTGATCCTCGTCTGCATCATTCCGATCATCAACAATGATGCGACGCATTTTCCCTTCCCAACTTCGTTGCATCACCGCTTATTGTCCCGAAATAGACGACATCCGCATTATAATCGAGATCGAAATCGACCGTTATTGGATCGCTGATGAAGGACTTAGGTTCATCATGGCAAAATAAAATAGGGATATAGTCCTGCTGTCAGCACGCCATGATTCAGCCCTGAATCAGTCAGTGATTTCAAGGTATTATTTGGTAGCGAGTTGAACCATATCCAACAGGTAGAACCTCCCGTTCTGACTGCTCTCTGCCGTATTCAATATCGCCTTGTCCGGTTCGCCGCTGGCATTAGCCGGTCCTGAACCAAAGGCAAGAAACCATCGATTTTCACCACTGTCGGATCAGCATTATTATAATCCTCGAATGAACCGTCATGGTCTCCGTCCCTCATAACCACCATGGTCGGGTAATTAGTGGCGAAACCCATGTTCGGCATGGATATTTCCCCAAGAAGGACCGGTTTTTTCTCAGGATTGGTGATATCAAAAATGATGAACGCCGACTTCATCGTCCGGTCGTCGCTTGTTCTGTCCGGTGCCGTCAAGCTTATTCACATCAGCAGTTATGGTCGCACCGCCAAAGCGCATGCCCACCACCATGATCGTGCCCCATCCATTGACATGGTCTGTATCGGCAGGCAAATATCTTGGCATCGAAAATGCGTGGCTTATGATCTACATAATAGATGTGGCGGTAATTTGTTTCTGTTAGCCAGTACAGATGCGGCAGCAGGTTATAGGGAACATATGCCCACAATTCAGCACCGAGCTCCGGCTGCGATGTCGTTGCATCGGGGACACAGGGGTCGTCATTAGTATTTGAGCTATCAAGAGGATTATATCCCGACATCAGCTCGCGGCAGAATTGTTTGCTATAAGAATCATAAAAGCCGCCATTGAAGGCATGCAACATGCCATCATTGGCACCGGCATAGATAACATTCCTGCGTTTTTGGTATGTTCGATAAAATTCGTCGTAGGATGCATCCTTATACAGCAGATGATAGGCTTCCGCTGGAGCCCCAACAGTTGTCGGTGTCGAGTAGGCAATATCACCCAGGCGCCAGGTCCTGCCGTTGAATTTGCGGGCCCGCATTTCCGTCCCTGCCAGATCGCTGCCGTTGATAGTCAGCGGTAGCGGGTATCCCGTTCGTATTGACATAATCCAGACCGCGAATCCAGTTAACTTCCCGTTCAGCCTGTTTGACCAGGAACTCTTTAAAATAGGGATTGATAGAAGGGTCACTATACGGAGAAACCTCGGCTGGCGACGTTATCAGACCGGTGATGGCAGCCGGTCTGTCACCAAAGGAAGGATACAAATTGAGGTAGGCATAAAATTTGCTGGCATCTGAAAGCTGGTTAACCGTACTGACAGTCGGAGCGCCGGAAGTCGGCCAAACGAAGTCCTGCACCTCTCCCGAATCCACCGTGCCGCTCTTGTTTGTATCAACCCAGGTAAAAATATTGCGTTTCTTCTCGGTGGACAGATACGAACTGCGCTGCGTGATGATATCCGCATCCGTAATGGTGTTGAGCCAATTGGAAGAATTCCACAGATAGTGGAGCATCGTCGATGTTTAAATCGGTGCCACCTGCATATTTAAATACTTTCTCCTGTGGATCCAGTACACCGTTCCCGTTGACATCATAGTATCTGCTGAATTTTCCTTCTTTGAACACGATAATGGCATCCAGTTCCGACAGGAAAGGATCCGTTGCGAGTGAAGTATGTGGGACACAGGTAGTGCCAGTTTTCTTACCCGTCGCATCGTAGGTATCATACTCTGTATCCAATTCACCATTGCCGTTCGTATCTTCGGTGATCAGATCCTTATTGTCGATTACCCCATCACCATTAATATCCATTGTAGGAATGGTTTGTTTATCGAGAACGCAATTCCCGTTGACATCTTCATGTAGCACTATGCCGTCACCGTTGAGATCCGGGCCGAGTACATCAAGCTTCTTGTTGCCATTCGTGTCCTCCCGCATATTGCCATAGGCATCCACTAACAAGCTGTGCAACTGACCGACCCAGTTGACTGTGTTGGCATTGCTTGTAGTGTCGGTCCGCTGCGGAAAGAAGATGGACTGATAGACAGCGCCTTCACCGCTGCGGGTATTGGAGATTACCGAAGCAGCTGTCCCCGAGGAAGCGCGGTTCAAGATGTCGGCAAAAGATTTATTCAACTGCTCTTCAAGCCGCAGCGGATTGGTCACATAATAATAAGTATCAGGGATACCGTTATTATCTTTATCCCATTCTTCCGGAAGGTTTGGAATACTGTTGCCGTCCTTATCCTCAAAGGCACCCCACTTGGCCGCATACCATAAGGGGTTAGGCAGCAGTTCAGCAACACTGGTGTTACCGGTACTTGCAGGAGTAAAGATCCTGGTCGCACTTAGTGGTAATCTATCAGTAGCGGCAGGGTGTGCCACTGGAAATGTATCCATTGGCGATTGCAAATCCTGCGCTTGGCTCGTATCCAGATCCCTGACCTCTAAATAAGGACCGTCATTCGTCGTACCTGAAATAATATAACCAAGGTGTTGAATATAGGATCCAGCTGCATATATAGAGTTCAACGTAATTTTGACCTGGGTTGCATCTTTTGCATCCGTAACATTGACTTCACTTGCATCAATGAGCTGGTATTCATAGGTTACAATGGCATCCATGTCGTGGTCTGCACCCTGCTCCACGTCTTCATAATTAATGCGAAACTTGCCATAGGTCGGAGTAATGGTTTCAACAAAAAAATCGACAATGGTATTGGTTGGGCTATAATTCCAAAGTGCTGCGTCACCGGCACTGGCAATGGTCTTGCCGAAGGGGACGAGTGTGATCTTTTTTTGGTCAGCACCCAGTTTAAGTTCAATCCGGGGCAAGGGCGAGGCCAGTCCCACGGCGTAGGTAGTGACTTGCTGATCAAGCGCTACAGAAGGTTGCAGGTCGGTGGTATGGGCATAATAAGATACAGCAGCCGAATAGTAACTCCCCTGCTTGGTTGGCTCTTCCGGGCAGAGACCACGTATGTTGCCCAAACTGGACACCGTCTTCTCCGTGCAGACACCATCTTTGGTACTACCGCTCTGCCCGATGA
>CAVTDN010000005.1:0-94502 GCA_963733595.1 uncultured delta proteobacterium
CAAAAGAGATATTTAAATTGAAGTACAACGGAAGTCAAGATAAAAACTCATACAACATATCAACCAGGCTGATGAATCCAATTTATTCAATGAAACATTGCACCATCACAGCTCCCTAGCAGGCAACAGATTTCTCAAAAAAACAGTCCTATCAAAAGCCGTTAGTGAAAAAATTAACAACTTATTTTATAAATAGTAACTTTTTTTACAATAAAAAGAAAACGACAACTGCTACCTCCACGAGACCTTCATATTATAAAAGGATTAACTCATCTATTTTATAGTAAAAAAAACGTTTCCTTTTCTCGGCGTACCCCTAACATCTAACTGGTTCATTTATTGCTATAAAAACTATAATTATAAAATAACACTGTGATTATCCACAACTCATTCAAGCCCATGTCCGTCGAGGTGCCCATGAAAACAGAAAACTCTCATCATTGCGCAAAAAGTTATGAACGGCATAAATTGTTCCTGCTGGTGTTCTTTATGATTGTTCTCCTGACAGGCACCACTCTTGCGGCAGGCAGTGGTGACACACCCAGAAAACATGAAAACGGTAAATTATCCGGAGTGGAAAAGAACAACTCAGTCACTACCGTCATTATCAGTGAAAAAGGATACACCGTCGATTCTTCCGTGCTTGTCGTGAACGCGGCAGGCCTGCCAATTTCTTTAGACAAGCTCACTCTCCCAACCGACGTCAATTTTGAATACAGCTACATGAAAAGTGGGCCGAAATCAATGTCGCCGGTCATTGTGTACATTGAGGAAACCAAAAAGAACAGCAACAACGGAAGGAGCAAGCAATGAAAAAAACTTTAACAATTTTCAACACAATATTATTGCCCCTGTTACTCCTGCTATTGACGGTTCCTGTGCCCCAAACCTTTGGCGCCATGGATGATTATTGCGTTTCTCCTCCCTTTATAGCCCAGTCTATTACACCCAACATCCTTATCGTGCTGGATAATTCAGGAAGTATGTGCGAAGCAGCGTACTCTGGCCAATATAACCCCTCACAATTCAATAATGGCCTCTACTATGGCTTATTTGACGGCACAAAAAATTATAAATACACTACCAATAACCGTTGGGAAGTTACAACCGATGCCATGAGCACCGGCACAAAAGCCCATCCCATTGCTAACGGCAGCTTCCTTAACTATATCACCATGCTCCGGACAGATGTGTCGAAAAAGCTTCTCATTGGCGGCAAGGCAAACCCACGTACGTACACTGCCGGAAATACAGTTAAGCTCTACACCGAAACCGGTTGCGACGGCCGCAATGACCCTCATGTCTATTCGCCCGCCAATACCCTTATTGAACCGTTTAGTACCGGAAATGCGCATCAATTTACCGTCAAGCAAAACGGGACACTCGAGATCACTGAACTCATCAACGATGCTACATACAACCTTTTTCCTCAATCAGATTTATCACTCCCTCCTGGTTTGGGCGAATATCCAACTGCAGGCGCGGTCATAGCCTGGAATAAAATTGACGAATCAACGTCCGATGGGGATGACACCTATATTACGTTTGGCAACAGCACTGAGCCCGTCATTATGGGCTTCGCCCCTCCAACCAACAGTTTGCCCGGCGATATCAAGGTAAAGGTTTACGTACGCGCAAAAAAAACTACCTCCACGACCGCAGCCACAAGATACATCGCTGGGGTACTCAATATAGATGGCGCAAATTATTTTTCTGCCACTCAGAATATTGGCACCAGCTACGACACCTATACATTCTCGTGGAACACCAATCCTGCCACCGGACTTCCATGGCAAGCTGACGAAATCAAAAAATTGGCCTCAACGGGAAAACTTCTGGGATTTGGCATACAACCAGGAGGCAATAACTATTTAGCGGCCGGCACCCCGATTATCCGTGTAACCCAGGCATATCTTCAAGTTACCGCTGACAATCTGGTTGGCGGGCCATACAATATCATCGTCGATCAAGGCACGACCAAGGCGGAGGGCCTTATCGATACCCTCGACGGCGAGGTAAGGTTTGGGCTCAGTTATTACAATTATGAAGAAGGCGGTTTAATTGATAAATACGTCGGCTTCAAAAACACTGCCAACTTAATTCAATCCATCCAGGATAAGGTGCCCGGCACATGGACGCCACTGGGAGAAACCCTGCGTGAGGCGGTTCGCTATTTCAGGCAGGATGCCCCAGTTTATGATGCGGGTGATTACACCAAGGCCAGCGGCAACTTCACCGGCACCGACATCTATAGGGATCCTTACGCCTACAAGTTCGAAGAATATGGATGCCAACGCAACAAACATGTATGTGCCTTGCGCCAAGTCCTTCATCCTCTTTTTAACGGACGGTGAATCCACAATGGATCAAAACGTGCCGGGTAATTCGACGACATCGCCTTATGGCGCCTGCACATCGACAAATCTCAAAGCCTGTTCCGGGAATGGGGGCGCACCGAATAACCCCAATCCCAGGTTTGCCGGCACTGCTGTCGGCCAAACATATGCTAGCAACGGTACCGATTACATGATCGATGTAGCCTACTGGGCCAGGACCAATGACATGCGCCCTGGAACGGAAACCGATGTACCAACCACCTGGCGGCAAAGCCTCCCCGGAATGCAGAATATCAATCTCTATCCTGTCTTTATGTTCGGAACGGGCTCGACATTGCTGAAAGATGCCGCTATCTACGGCGGATTTGTTGATCTAAACGGCAACGGCAAGCCGGATTGCACGACCATCCCAGGAGAGTGCTACAAGGATTCCGACGGTGACGGGACAATCGAATCCAATGGTCAGGATCTTCCCATCACCTATTATGAGGGGGATGATGGTTACGCCCTCGAACAAAATATCAAAGATGCAATTGCTGATATTGTCAAAAGAGCGGCCTCAAGCACAGCCGTGTCAGTATTGAGTTCCAGTGAAGGCAGTGGCGCCAATCTTATCCAGTCTCTCTTCTATCGCAAGCGGTCTTTTTCCTCCTCCGTAGATATCACTTGGACAAGCGATTTGATGAATTACTGGTATTATTTCGATCCGTATCTTAAAAATGCACAAATTCGTGAAGATACCATCCGTGATGATGCTAACTTTACCCTCTTGGACCTTAAAAAGGACTATATTACACAATTCTATTTCGACGCCAACCAGAACAAGACGATGGCCGCACGTTGTCAGGATACCGATGGTGACGGTGATTGCGACACTGCCATTGACCAGATCCCCATTGGAAGACGCCAAAGCCATCTGGCGTGCCGGAGTCAACCTTTGGTGGACCAATCCAGGCGACAGAACTATCAAAACCTCGGTGAATGGTTCAAGCCTCATTTCCTTTGACATATCAAATAGAGATGTGCTTGATGATTATTTGGGGCAGACATCAAGTTCTGCTGCTGCCGCTGATGCAACTATCAATTACGTCCTTGGTACAGATCAAGGCAAACTCTGCTCAACAAGCAGGGTCCCCTGTTCCACGGATACTGATTGCGGGGGAACCGGCGGCACCTGTGAAGCAACCAGAAACAGAACCGCACCCATGAAAGTGTGTTCTTCAAGCAGAATGCCCTGCAATACCAACCTGGACTGCACTGGAAACGGCGGCACATGCGGAGAGGAAACACATACCTGGAAACTGGGGGATGTCGTTTCATCAACGCCTCGCATCATGGGACCAAGTCCTTCGAACAATTACAATATCCAGGCGCCACTTGGCTATGGGGACAGGACCTATTTTGACTTCATCAGCAGCGCTGAATATAAGAACAGGCAGCGCGTCTTCGTCGGCGCCAATGATGGCATGTTCCATGCTTTCAGGCTTGGCATGGTCGAGCAGCGTTGGTCAGGAAAAGAGTGGTGGCAACCTGGAAAACTTAATGGAACAACTGGAGCGGGCGGCATCGGCACGGAAAGTTGGGCCTTTATTCCTAAAAACGCCCTGCCCTATCTGCAATACCTTTCAAAGCCTAATTACTGCCATATCAACATGGTCGACGGACCGGTTTTTTTGACAGACGCGAGCATAGATTGTAGTCAGGCCAATTACTGGGAATGTGCCAAAAAGACCACAGCCACATCTTCAAGCTGGCGCAGTATCGTCATCGGCAGCATGGGAATAGGAGGAGCCACCACAGATAACGCTGCGGACACTTCTTGTGTCAAAACACCTTTGGTTGTAGGCACTGCCCCTGTGGGTTGGTCGTCCTACTTTGCCCTTGATGTCACAGCCCAGGATAATCCCTCCCTTTTATGGGAGTTCAGCCATCCCGACCTGGGTGTCACCAATGTCGGCCCGGCAATTGTCAAGGTTGGCCGTGGAAAAGGATGCGTTTCCGATAACTCTCCGTGCTCGCTCGATAGCCAGTGCGGTACAAACGGCCAATGCGTAGAGACAAACGGCAGATGGTTCGCCATATTGGCATCAGGTTCAACCGGACCCATTGTCGCCAAAGATTTTAAAGGTACATCGGACCAAACCCTGAAACTCTTCGTCCTTGACCTCAAAACAGGCACACTTTTACGCACCATCGATACCGGCATTGCCAACGCCTTTGCCGGTTCCATCTCCGCCAACTCGATTGATCTTGAAAAGACCGATCCCAATAGTACAGGTAATTATCAAGACGATGCTCTTTACGTTGGTTATGTTCAAAACACGACGAATGGCGGCGTCCTCAGGCTTGTGATCAATGACGATATCGAACCCCGCCCACTGGACGACAAGCACGGTTATTGACAATATCGGTCCGGTCACCACATCAGTCGTCAACCTGCTTGACAGAAAAACTAACAAACTCTGGCTGTATTTTGCCGAGGGGCGGTATTTTCATAAAAAGGATGACCTGGTCACGCAACGCAAACTGTTTGGTATCCAGGAGCCCTGTTATCAGGACAATCCATCAACAACGACGGTCGTCGATTATGATGTGCTGCCCACTTGCACTACCACACTTACCTTGACCGACCTCAAGGATCAGACTCTTTCACCGGTAGCATTAACGGCGGCGCAAAAAGGCTGGTACGTCAAACTTGATCCGTATTCTAGTTCTACAACAGCAGGTGCGGAGCGTGTAATTTCAAACCCCACACCAGACCCTCTTGGTGCCGTCTTTTACATCAGTTTTTCGCCTACTTCCGATATATGCGGTTATGGTGGGACAACTTATTTATGGGCTTTGGACTACAGTTCCGGAGGTAAGGTGGCGTATCTTATGCACGGCAAAGCCTTAATTCAGGTTTCTACCGGTGAAATCAAGGAACTCGACCTGGCCAGCCCAAGCACCTTCAGTGAAAAGGATAATAGACGCACCGTGGGCTTTCAGGGAATTCCGCCAACCGGGCAGGGCCTTATGATCATCACCACCCCTAGCCCTTTAAAGAAATTCATGCATGTGCAGGAACAATGAAATGAAGACGCAAAGTGGCTTCACGCTGGTTGAACTTCTTCTCGTGGTAGCTGTAATTGGAATTATTTCGTCCATCGCAATCGGGAATTTTGCCGATCTCAATCAAAGAAAAACGATTGAATCAAACATAAAAGAGATTTATTCCATCCTGTTGCGGGCAAGAAGCACAGCGTCAAATACCAATATCCCCCAATTGGTGGTTTTAACTACCAGCCAGGTGCAAACCGGTGCGGATGCTGACGGGAACAACGTTATTGATGGAACCCCTACTATCAAAAATTTTAATGTATTTCCAACAGCTGCAGCTCCGCATGCTATCAGCTCTAACGTCAACCCCAGTCGGGTCAGATTTGACAGAAGGGGGCTGACCAACGACAACCAGACCATAAGCATAACTGGTTATGCCCCCGTCATCGCACCGGCCATGGACTGTATCATCATATCTGCCACACGTATCAATATTGGTAAGACGACTGGAGGAAACTGTGTTCAACTCTAAAATACCTGCACATCGGCAGCATGGTTTCTCTTTGGTAGAGGTTATGATTGCCTTGCTCATCTTCATGGTCATCATGTTAGGTCTGGCCCAAGGAGAAATGGCCGCCTTGTGGGCTCAAGGGAAAAACACATTTCGTGATGAGGCTCTCAGACTGGCAGAAGATGAATTGAGCCGGCTGAAAGGTGAGCGGTTTTCTCTTTCGGGTACTTCAGTTGTTCTTGCGCCAGCGGCCTGGTCTGTTCCTCAAGCCATTATAGTGAGAATGCGGGAAGGCGACCGCACCTTTGCAAGATCGATACAAATCAGTGACATAGCAGCGACCTCCACCTCGCTTAAACGCATTGACGTGGCAGTGGGATGGACCCAGGGAAACGACCCAACATTAGCACCAACGAATCGGAACAACCAAATATCTTTGAGCACAATAATCGTGCGAGGTGATTAAAGGTCAACCATGAAACTACTCAATATCATTTCTCCCAGGGGGCAATCCGGGTTTTCCCTGGTCGAAGTACTTATTTATCTCGCTGTTTTGGGAATTGTGATGGCTGCAGTCGTCACAAGTTTTTCCGGCATGTTTTGGCGGGTTGGGCAACAGTCCAGTATCGCGGAAACGAAGATTGAGATCGGTGTTGGCCTGGAATTATTGCGGTCTGATCTGGAACACGCAGGTTTTGGTCTGCCTTGGATTTGGCAATCCCCTGCTGCTCTCAACTACACTGAGCCCGCACCACTGGCAAATGTATCTACTGTTCCAAGAGCACTCATCAGTGAAGACCTCTCAGGCAACAGCTTGAACGGTTCTGATTACCTGGTCATACGGGCCACCAATGTAACCCGGGGAGTCAGCAGTCAGAAGTGGGGCTATGTTGGCCGTAAAAATGACCATACTATTGAAGTTCAATCTATGAGTGCTGATGCTTTCGCAAACGGCGACCAGGTAATCGTCCTTCGCCCCGAGATTCTGCCTGGGGAATACCGCCAACTCATGATGAATGGAGCAACCTACATAACCCAGCCGACCTCGGCGGCAATGGCGAATTTTGCCCCGGTAGGCACCCCCAATGATCCGGACGGAGAAAAATTTTTAGTTTATGGAATAGATGATGCCAATGCAAGAAGGCCCTTCAATAGGACTGATTATTTTATAAGCGCCGCCAGTGTCCCCACTCACTGCGCACCCAACACAGGTGTTCTGGTCAAGGTGACAGCGAATCAAGCCGATGACACTTTATCCCCACCGATGCCCATTGTGGACTGCGTTGCCGATTTCCAGATAGTCTATTACCGGGATACAAACGGAGACGGGGGGTGGGATCTTCGATCCGATGCAAATGGTCTCACAGGTCTCTCCGCCGAACAAATTCGTAACCAAGTCAAGGCGGTCCGCTGTTATATCCTTACCCATGAAGGACGCGCAGATGTTCATTTCACGTACCCAAATGCCGCTATCAACGTCGGCGAGGTGGATGCGGCAGATGGTGTAACCCTGTTAGCCGGCGCCGGTCGATCTTTTGCCTTGGATACAACTATCGGCGGAAATTGGGCTAATTATCGTTGGAAAATAGTAAGCATGGCCGTAACCCCCAAAAATTTAAAATAATCCACTTCCTGGCAGGGGTCTAAAATATGCGCTATCCATCTGCAAATACCTTGAAAATGATTGAAAATGAGCAAGGAATAGCCTTGGTCTCTGCACTCATGATGGGTGCGATCGGCATGTTGATGGTTGTCTCGCTTCTTTTTATGGTGGGGAACACCGGTAGTTGGACAAGTGGATCAAAAATACGTTACCAAGCTGCCCTGGCTGCTTCCCATGGGGGGATGAATTTCTTCACCCAAGAAATCATCCAGAGAGGATTGGGTGGGACGAGCTTGAGTGCCATGGGCACTTATGGGGGTCTTGTAACCCCAGTCGTTTCCGACGCGAACTTAAACTCAAAGCTCACAACAACGGGTCGACTGAACGACGGGACTTACCCTAACGCTCCGTTGGATGTAACCATGGCATTTGCCATGCAAACCGGACCTGCTATCACCGTGAATTCAACCATACTCAGTACAAGCCGCGGAAACAGCGGCACATCTTCCAACCTTCTGCTGGGTGGGGGGGTGGTCAACAACAACAGTGGTGTCATTACCCCCCAGCACATCCCCTATCTTTACCAGACTGAGTCTCGAGGGAAAGCCGCATCGATAGAAAATGCTACATTATCAGCAATATACGCCTACTAACCCCAGTGTATTCTGCAAATTCACTGTCAGGAGGGAATTCAAACTCCATACTCCTTCAACTTGCTCAGCAGGGCAGGATAACTCAACTCCAATAATTGCGCCGCCTTACTCTTGTTGCCGCCGGTGTTCTCCATCGCCCGCATGATCAGGCGTTTTTCCATGATATATTTTGCTTTTTTGAGCGAATAGCTCCCCGAAAAATCATCGGCACGCCGATTATTGCCTTTTGCCCCGAACTGCGCAGGGAGATGTTCCGGCAGAATGATGGCTTTATCGGTGAGAATGAGGGCCCGCTCCAGCACGTTTTCCAGTTCGCGAACATTGCCCGGCCATTCAAATTGCATCAACAGATCCATGGCAGATGGCGCAATACTCTTCACCTCGATACCCAAGCGGATGGTACATTTATCAAGAAAAAACCGGCAGAGTATTGGGATATCCTCGGGATGCCGCCGCAAAGGGGGAAGGGCAATATTGACGACGTTGAGCCGGTAAAACAGATCCTCCCGGAACGCATTCTGCTTGACCAGTTGGGCAAGATCTCGATTAGTCGCGGCCAGCACCCGGACATTGACCGCCTGGCTCTTGACCGCGCCGACCCTTCGAACCTCCTGTTCCTGGAGCACCCGCAACAACTTCACTTGAAGCTCAAGTGGCAACTCCCCGATTTCATCGAGAAACAGCGTGCCTTGATCAGCCTCTTCGAACAGACCCTTCTTGTCTTTGTCCGCGCCGGTAAAGGCGCCTTTGACGTACCCGAAAAATTCGCTCTCCAAGAGCGTATCAGGAATACCGCCGCAGTTGACTGCCACAAACGGGGCTTCCTTCCCTTTCCCCGCCAGATGAATGCCCCTGGCTACCAGCTCCTTGCCGGTTCCACTCTCCCCCGTGATCAGTATGGTGGTATTATACCGGGCCACTTTTTCGGCAAGCTGAAAAACTTCCTGCATGACCTTGCTCTTGCCGACCATGCCACCGAATGAACGCTGGTCGGCGATGACATCCAACTGTTCCTTGAGGTGCACATTTTCCTGGCGCAAGCGCTCCCGCTCCTCCGCCTTGCGTAAGACCAGCAAAATCTCCTCAACCTTGAACGGCTTGGAGATGTAATCGTAGGCGCCCTGCTTGACGGTCTCGATTGCCTGATCAACGGTACCGTAAGCCGACATCATGATCACGGTGGCAGAGCTTTGGCGCTCAAGGGTCCTACTGAGAAAAGTCATACCGTCCATGACCGGCATCTTCAGGTCACAGAGAATGAAATCAAAGTCGTGTTGCTCGATACGAGCCAAGCCCTCGGACCCGTCTGCGGCGACCTCAACTGTATAGCCGCTCTTGGCAAGCAGGGTGCTCAACATATGCCGCATGTTGGCTTCATCGTCGATTACGAGGATGTTTTTCAACATGGCGATGCTCCGCAGGGCAAAACAGCCGCAGCCAATGGCAGCAGAAGACGGACGGTTGCACCTTCCCCGGCGCCACTTTCTATACGGATCGTCCCCCCCATGGATTCGACCAGGGCGAGCGATACCGACAGGCCCAGCCCGGTCCCGGCTCCGGGCTCCTTGGTTGTAAAAAACGGATCAAAAACCGTATCGATCAATTCCGGAGGAATCCCCTCGCCGTTATCCTGTATCGCTATCTGCAACATCAACGGCGCGTTCTCCGGTTGTGAGGGGACAACAAGAGCGGTTTCAAGAAAAATGATCCCCTCATCCCTGTTCTTGCTTGTCTTGATGGCATCGGAGGCATTGATCAGACAATTGAGAATGACCTGCCGCAACTGCTCCCGGTCTGCGAAAATTTCGTTTGGATCCGCCTGCAAGATAAGCTCCAGCCGGATACCGTCAAGAAACGGTTGCACCCTGAGAGTTTCCGCAAGTTCGGTCAGCACTCCATGGACAGCGAATCGTTCAGATTCACCTTTGGAGGTCCGGGCGTAATCCAGCAACTGGCGGATCAGCCCATCCACCCGAGCCAGCTCCTGTTGCACCTTGGCAAGGTATTCAACACCTTCTTGTTCAGAATTGCCCTCCATGCCCAGCAATTGCAGATACCCCTGCGCCACACCAAGGGGGTTGCCGATCTCATGGGCAAGACCAGCGGCCAGCCTGCCCACCGAGGCCAGTTTCTCGGTGCGGACCATTTCCTGCTGACTCTGCTGCAACAGTTGGTTCTTGTGGGCAAGCTCATCCACGGTTTGCTTGAGCATGCCCTTGTCGTGTTCGATCCGCTGCACCATCGCCTTGATCGAACCTGCTAAATGTCCCAGTTCGCTGGTTGGTTTTTCCATCAAAAAAGTGCGCAACTCATCACCCTGGTAGCTTCCCGCGGCCTGGACCAGCCTGTCCAGCGGCAGCACATACGATTTCAACAGCCTGACATAGACCAGCGCCGCGAGGACAAGTCCGTTGAATACAAGATAAGCGGCGACAACCAGCTCCTTGTCCCAAAAACTATGGAAAATTTGTTGAAGAGGAATGCCCAGGCCGATGCCTTCACGTTTTTTTCCCGGCAGAGTCAATGGAACCGCAACGTAGAGATGCTTGGCGGTGAGCAGAGAGAACGGTGCGCCGCTCTCAGAAAGCGACGTCCGGATGGTTCCGGTCTGCGCGGCGACCGCGACAAGGGGCTGCAAGCCAAGAAAACAGGCGGCGGCCTCCTGGTAACCGGGATAGGCTGCTCCATGCCAGGATGCGCAGCCATCCGCCGAATCTTCAAGGAGGGCCTGCAAAGAAAGCGGCAATGCCTGCTGCTCTTCCAAGCTGGTCGGCGGTGGCAGGGTGGCGAGCATTCGGGTGAGATGACGGGTTTCGCGGGCCAGGATATCTCCGGCCCAAAACGGCAGGACGACAAAATTGGTCACCAGCATGGCCACCCCGGACAGGAGCAGCAACCAAAAACCAAGAGTGATTTTGATTCGTTTCACGGATGAATGCGGCCAGATTCAAATATTGGTTGCCGGGGATGAGATATACGACCTCCCACTCTCTCCTTTTATTTATAGCACAATGACACCGAAAAGGGGAAGGCGGTAAAGAAAAACGCTGCCAGTATCTTGCCAACTGAGACGGCACGAAAAAAATGCCGCTAAAACCTGCTGGATAGTTGCAGATTTTTGGGGAACTTGGAAAGGCCCCCTGTTCCTTTGTCACGAAAAAACGGCCTTGGCGGCAATTTCTTCGTTATAATGTTTATCGAAATTCTTTAGCTGGACACGACTGACAGATAATGGGCTTAACCGGAGGGGGGGCGTGCTTGAAAGTAATTTTTGCCGGCTTTCTATTCAGGTTTTCGGGGAAGGGCGTGCAGAACGGGGGGAAGATCTTGAAACTCTGTCCGGATAAGGTGCAAAGAAAAGCTTGCCCGCATGAGGCTATGTGCGGCCACATGCGGGCAAGGTGACGAAATCATTACGGGCAATCGCCTTGGCCAGGCTTGAAGCCCCGGACGGGATCACATGTAGTGCCAGTATTTGACCACGTCATATTAGCATCGCCGGCAGCAATTGTTGGTGTGGTTAGTATTGTAAGATCAACGCCTGCGGTAGTAGTCGCGCCAGTCGTTACAGAAATAACACCGTTTGTGACAGACGTTATTGCTGTAAGGTTTTTCGAAACTTTCATGGTTGGTACGCCATTCGCAGCAGCATTACAACCGGTTAGTGTCCCGAGTGCTTGCATAACATTCTGCAATTGCAATTTTGGTGGAATTGATTTCCGCCGCCGCTCCAGCGGCCCTTGAGCGAGAACTGTAATCAGAATACTGTGGGATAGCGATCGCGGCCAGGATACCAATAATGGCGACAACGATCATCAACTCCACCAGGGTGAAGCCCTGGTTGTCATGCTGCAACTTCTTGAATTCTTTCATCATGATTGTTCCCTCCTTCAGGGGTTGGTAAAAGGTGCTTCGGGGTGGACAGATTGTCCATAAATTTTTGCTTATCGCTGCCTGAACCAATCCACGAACCGTGCCATTCTTTTTATAAAAATTTAAATCAATTTAACCTTCCGGAATATTAAACTATTTTTCAGGATACGCGTGCATCTCCCGTAGAAACCCCACCTTCTTCATTACACAGCGCAGGTGCGGAGCAGGGAAATTGACAAAAAAAGGCCTCTGCACTGACAAAAAATGTCAGCCCAGAGAAAAGAGACGGAGTGGAACCATCCGTTGAAAACCTTGTCGGCATACTGGCCGGAGTATATTCACCGCGAATCAACATCCAGCATCGGCAATATATCAAGGAGGAGGAGAGAAAATTGTCAAAAGTTTTGCACATGTGGGTGCATTACACAGAAGAAAAAAGACACTCAAACCTGGCGTGAACTGGAAGATCATGATGAGAAACAATCTCTGCGTGCTGACCTGTACCATGCCAAAACAATACGTATTGCCGCTAAAGGATGGGAAGGACGAAAAAGAGGGGTGTGTTCCCTTTTTACCAAACTCCGGCTATCGCCAACCCGCACTTCTCACAATTGCCGTCGCGCAGCGCCACCTGCTGACTGCTGAAACCGGAACGTTGGATAAGCAGCGTGCCACAGCCGGGGCATGAGGTGTTCTCGCCGCCGGAACCTGGCGCATTGCCCGCATAGACAAACCGCAGTCCTTCGGCCAGGCCAATGTCGCGGGCCTTTTGAAGAGTGGCAACCGGGGTCGCCGGGCGATCCAGCATCTTGTAGGTCGGGCGGAAGCCGCTCACATGCCAAGGAATATGGGCCGACACACCCCTGAGAAAATGGGCGATGGCCCGCAATTCTTCCTCGCCGTCGTTGAGACCGGGAATGACCAGGGTGGTGACCTCGACCAGTACGCCGAGTTCGTGAAACAGCCGGATACTGTCAAGAACCGGCTCCAGGCGGGCCTTGCAGATTTTCTGGTAGAATCCGGCACTGAAGGCTTTGAGATCAATGTTGATCCCGTCGAGCACCGGCGCAAGGTGCCGGATCACTTCGGCGGTCATGTAGCCGTTGCTGACGAAAACGTTTCGAATCCCCTTGTTTTTGGCCAGTTTGGCGCAATCGTAGGCAAACTCGTAAAAGATCGTGGGTTCGACATAGGTGTAACTGATGCTGGCGCAACCGGACCGGACCGCCTCATCCACCACCGAAGCGGGGCTGCGGCTCAACCCGCTGATCTGGCCGTTGTGCAGGTGGGGGAATTGGGAAATCTGGTAATTCTGGCAATGGAGGCACTGAAAATTGCATCCCACGGTGGCGATCGACAGGGAGCGACTACCGGGAAGGAAATGAAACATCGGCTTTTTTTCAATAGGATCGATGCTCTCTGAAACCAGCATGCCGTAGACCAGACTGATCAGCCGCCCACCCTGGTTCTCGCGCACCCCGCAAATGCCGCGCCCTCCCGGTGCGATCCGGCAACGGTGGTGACAGAGCCCGCAGACAACCTTCCCTCCTCCTGCCTGCTGATAAAAAAGCGCTTCATGCATGCCATCCTCCATAAACCACGGTCTTTATCACCATCAAACCAACATATTCAATCCCAAGCTTCTCTGGCTCTGGCAACAACCCGCCATCTGCAAATAAGTCACAGGGCCGTTCAAGAGAACAGGAGGAAAAAGAGTTACCCGTATTCGTTATAGTCACTCAGAAGAACAGCAACTATCATGCGCATGGCAAACCGTTTCCCTGTTCAATTTGCTGGGTACAGACCCATAAGTGATACAATAATTTGCCTTGGCATGATACGCTAGGCCTCACCTCAAGGAAATAAGGCCCGCCCCGGCCTTTTTCCTTTTCAGCCGACCACAAGGAGAAACGATGAATCCAATGACCACCCTCTATCACCTCGCCCTGAGCTGCTGGCTCGGCGGTGCGACGCTGTTCACCTTTGTCCTGACGCCCACACTCTTTGCCGCTTATTCCCGAGACCTGGCCGGCAATATCGTCGGCCTGCTCTTCCCCGGCTATTTCCGCTGGGGCTTGGCCTGCGGCGCCGTGGCTCTGCTCTGCCAACTGATCAACCGCGGCCGCTTTGCCGTCGCCTCGCTGCTGCTCATCGTAACGATGCTGATTCTAACCTCGGTACAGGCCTTTGTCATCGAACCGCGCGCCGCCGAGTTGAAACGTTCGATCGCTTCCTTCGAGACAACACCCAAGGACGACCCGCTCCGGGTTCAATTCCGCACCCTGCACGGCATCTCCATGGCGGCCAACCTGGCGGTCGTGGTCGGCGGCGTCATCCTGGTCATTCTGGCCTCCATGCCCGCCACCGGCGCAGCGGATCGCACCACTGCTCCCGAAAAAACGGTGAGCCGGACGACGCAGCCCTGAACCTCAAGCCCCGCGCAGCCGTCCCTCGCAGCCCTCAGACAAAGACTGCGGTCGCCTTGTGCTCATCACTGCGGGCAGCCATGTCCCGGATTCGAGCTGCTCCGGCCTCGGCGTTGTGGGAAAAGGCATCGTCCGCACAGGCACGGACGCATTGCATGCACAGCACGCAGGATGCGCCGATGACCGGGAAAGGATCAAGGGTGAGGGCAGCCACCGGACAGACCGCAGCGCATAAACCGCACCGGGTGCAGCGCTGCTCGTCCGCCACCAGAGGAGGCATGGCAGCCTTGGCCAGGGCGAGGCTTTTACTGCTCGCCTCGGCCCGCAGCGAAGGGGAAAGATACTCCAGCCGTGCGGGGTCAAGCGGCACGATTTCCTTTTGCTTCAACTTATCGATCACCGTATCGACCAGGGCTCGCACTTGAGCCAGATCCTCCTGATCCGGATGACCGGACGCCAGCGGCTCCGGTACGCGCCACATGGACGAATGCTCAGCCAGAACCTTGGCCGCTGCCAGAGGAGCAAACTTTTTACGTCGCAAGCACCGGGCCATTTCGGGCAGAGCAAGACCGCTGGTCACCCCGCCCCAGGTGACAAAGGGCACAGCATACCCATGAAACCCGGCCGGCAGCGCCTCGATCCAGTCCAGCACCAGCGGCACCGCGTGATCGCAGTACACCGGCGAACCGATCCAGAGACAACAGGGCTGGTGCAGGGCGGCAAACCCGGTTTCCAGTGCCAAGGGCGGACGCGAACTGAGATCAATGACCGTTGCCTCAAGCCCATGACCGATCAAGCGTTGCTGAATGGTCTCGGCCACCCGTCGGGTTGTCCCGGCAGGTGAAAAATAGGCGATGAGGTGGCTCGGTCGCATACGGCTCTCCTTCTTTCTCTACAGACAAACTGTTTTACCCTCCAGACTAATCATCGGAAGGGCATTGCGGCAACCGTGTTTTTTCTGCCCCCTCCCCCCTTGCGATCGAACCTGAGGCGCAATTCCGCTGCGATCGGTCCTTGCAGCCGGTGGTGCCGATGGTTTATGTTGCGTATATTCCAATTTATTAATGCAGAGACGTACGGTCCGTGTCCGGACCCGGTCTTCGCTTTCATCCGACCATTGCCTCCAGGGAGACAGCACAGATGTTCAATTTCGAATTTTATAACCCGACACGGATCGTTTTCGGCAAAGATCGCCTCAAGGAACTGAACCGGCTGGTTCCTGCCGAGGCCAAGGTGCTGATTCTCTTTGGCGGCGGCAGCGTCAAACAATTCGGCACCCTCGACAAAGTGCGGCAGGCTCTCGGTACCCGACGTCTTGTCGAATTCGGCGGCATCGAACCCAATCCCCGTTATTCCACTCTGATGCGGGCCGTGGAGGTGGTGCGCGAGGAGAAGATTGATTTCCTGCTGGCGGTCGGCGGCGGTTCGGTGATGGATGGCACCAAATTTATTGCCCTTGCCGCGCATTATGCCGGAAACGCCGAGGATATCCTCTCCGGCAAGGCTAAGCCGGCGCAACTTTCCGCCGCCGTTGCCCTTGGCACAGTGGTTACCCTGCCGGCAACCGGATCGGAGATGAACTCTGGCGGGGTCATCAGTCACCAGGGCGGCAAATTCGTCTTCTTCAGCCCCCTGGTCTTCCCCCAATTCTCCATTCTCGACCCCACCCTCACCTTCACCCTGCCCCCCACCCAAGTGGCTAACGGCGTCATCGACACCTTTATCCACACGGTGGAGCAGTACGTCACCCTGCCGGCGGACGGGCGTTTTCAGGACAGAACCGCGGAAGGCATCCTCCGGACCCTGATCGAAATCGGCCCGACCACCGTTGCCAATCCGACCGATTACGATGCCCGCGCCAACCTGATGTGGTGCGCCACCAACGCCCTCAACGGTCTGATCGGCGCCGGTGTGCCCCAGGACTGGACCACCCACATGATCGGCCATGAGCTGACCGCCCTGTTTGGCATCGACCACGCCAAAACCCTGGCCATTCTCCAACCGGCGGTGTGGACGGTGTGCAGGGAGCAAAAACGGGCCAAGCTGCTGCAGTATGCTGACCGCGTCTGGGATCTTCGGGAGGGCAGCGAGGACAGCCGCATTGATGGAGCAATTGCCAGAACCCGGGCTTTCTTCGAGGAACTGGGAGTGTCGACCCGTTTGGGATCGTATGGGGTGACGGCAGATCGGCTCGACGATGTCGTCCGAGCCCTGGAAGCGCATGGCATGACCGCTCTGGGTGAAAAACGAGAGGTGACGTTGGAGGTCAGCCGCAGGATTTTGCACGAGACTCTGTAAAACCTCTCCTCGAGGGCTGCCGATAGATGGAGAGCATCGGCAAAGCCAGGCTAGGCCGACGCATTACCCCAGCAGTGTTGCCAGCGGGGTGTAAGGCAGACCAAAGGCCTCGGCAACTCCTTGGCAGGTGATCTGCCCGGCTACCATGTTGACGCCCTTGCCGATGCCGGGGTCGTCCTGTGCCGCTCGTCGCCAGCCCTTATCCGCCAGGGTGACGGCATACGGCAGGGTGGCGTTGGTCAGGGCCTGGGTTGAGGTCAGCGGCACGGCGCCGGGCATGTTGGCGACGCAGTAATGGAGGATGCCGTCGACTTCAAAGACCGGATGATCGTGGGTGGTGGGACGGGAGGTTGCAAAGCAGCCGCCCTGATCGATGGCGACATCGACCAGCACCGCCCCTCTTTTCATCGTCGCCAGCATCTCGCGGGAAATAAGCTTGGGGGCCTTGGCACCCGGCAGCAATACCGCACCGATGACGGCGTCGGCCTGCTGCACCAGTTCCCGGATGGTGGCTGGTGAAGACATCAGCAGCGTGCAGTTTTTCGGCATGACCCCGGCCAGGGTACGCAGGCGGGGCAGGCTGGTGTCGAGCAAATAGACCGTCGCCCCGAGCCCGGAGGCGATCTTCGCCGCCTCGGCCCCGACCGTGCCGCCGCCAAGAACCAGAACCCTGGCCGGCGCCACTCCCGGAACCCCGCCCATAAGAATGCCGCGGCCACCCTGGCTGCGTTCGAGATACTTGGCCGCTTCCTGTGCCGCCATCCGGCCGGCGACCTCGCTCATCGGGGTCAGCAAGGGCAGCGCGCCCTGTTGGTCGGTGATGGTTTCGTAGGCGATGCACACCGCCTTGCGCGCCATCATCGCCCTGGTCAGGTCTTCCGAGGCGGCAAAATGGAAAAAGGTGAACAGGACTTGCCCTTCCCGGATCATCTCGTATTCCGGAGGCAGCGGTTCTTTGACGTGCATGACCATCTCTGCCTGCGCATAGATCGCGGCCGGACCGCTCACTATCTCCGCACCGGCCCGCTCGTACTGGACGTCGCTGAACTCGCTGCCCGCACCGGCGCCCTGTTCGACCAGCATCCGGTGGCCGCCTTTAACCAGCACCTCGACTCCGGCCGGAGTCATGCTGACGCGATTTTCCTCTGCCTTGATTTCCTTGAGAATACCGATGAGCATCGTTGATACCCCTGTGCGATGAAATGGGTTGGGTGTGGGTTAGCCGGAAATTATCTTATCAGAAAATGACCGGAATGCTGGTGATTATTTGCAAACAGTGTTTATCCGCCCGCATTCACACACGGGGAGTGATGAAATAAGGCGACGAGAGAGATCCTCCATCCACCGTGACCGTATCGAGCCGCCTTTTGGCCAGGACACAATACGTGTTCAAGCAGGAGAAAGAGGGCGACGATTCAGCCTCATTTTACCGACGATTCTTGCTGCAAAATGCTTGTCAAGCAAAGCAAGAAAGGGTAGGTGAGGTAGACTGTTTTCCGGTTCGAGCGCTGTCGGCACTTCGGAAGATCGCGGGGAAAAAGACAACACATCCAATCGAAAGGGACGAGACACTGCATGGAACAATTCTTTAACCCGAAAAGCATCGCGGTTATCGGTGCCAAAGACAAACAGGACTCCATCGGCTCCGCCCTGATCGACAACCTCGTCCAGGGCGGCTTCAGCGGAACCATTGTTCCGGTGAATCCCAACCATGAAACCATTCATGGGTTCAAGGCTTACAGCACGATCACCGAGGTGGAAAACGCCCCGGAACTGGCTATCATCGCCACGCCCATCGCCACCGCGCCGGAGATTGTCCGCCAGTGCGTCCGTGCCGGAGTCCTGGGGGTGATCATCATCTCCGCCGGCGGCAAGGAACTGGGCGAGGCGGGCAGCCTGATCGAAGAACAGATCCAAGGGGCGGCCGAAGGTTCGGGCATGCGGATCATCGGCCCCAACTGTCTTGGCGTCATCCGCCCCGGTAAAAACCTGAACGCCAGCTTCATCCCCGGTATGCCTGCCGTGGGCAATGTGGGCTTCATCTCCCAGAGCGGGGCCATCGGCACAGCCACGCTGGATCGATCCGCCAAGGAAAATACGGGGTTCAGTCATTTCGTCAGTATCGGTTCCATGCTCGATGTCGATTTTGGCGACATGATCGACTACCTGGGCAACGACGGGTCGGTCAAATCCATTCTCATCTATATGGAAAACCTGACCAATCCGCGCAAATTCATGAGCGCGGCCCGCGCCGTCTCGCGGATCAAACCGATCATCGTCCTCAAAGCCGGCAAAAGCCCGGCCGGCGCTCGGGCGGCCACCACCCATATCGGGGCCATGGCCGGCGAGGATGCGGTCTATGACGCCGCCTTCAAACGGGCGGGCATCGTCCGAGTGCCGTCGCTTGCCCGAATGTTCGACTGCGCCGAACTGATGGCCAAACAACCCAGACCCGCAGGTTCGCGGCTGGCAATCCTCACCAACGGCGGCGGCCCCGGCATCATGGCGGCAGACACCCTGGCAGAACATGGGCTGGATCCGGCCCCCCTGCCCGAAGACATCACGCGCCAGCTCGACGAGATCCTGCCACCCCACTGGAGCCGAACCAATCCCATTGACATCCTGGGCAACGCCACCCTGGAACGGTTCACCAAGGCCATGGAAATCTGCCTGTCGAGCAAGGAATTTGACGGTCGTCCTGATCATTATGGTGAGCGAGCCCCATATCCAGCCCAGGGAAGTGGCTGAGGCGCTGGCCAAATTGGTCAAACGGAAACGCTTTCCGGTCTTCGCTTCCTGGATGGGGGGCAAACAGATGGCCGAGGCAGTCGACATCCTCAACAAGGCCAATATCCCTACCTATGAAACCCCGGAGCGGGCGGTGCGCGCCTTTCTCTACATGGTTGAATACACCAAAAATCTGGAACTGCTCTCCCAGGCACCGCCCAAACTGCCCACCGAACTCTACTTCAACCGCGATCAGGTTTTCCGCACCATCTACGAATGCTTCGAGCAGGAAACCGAACTGCTCACCGAGATCCAGAGCAAGGAGATCCTGGCCGCCTATGGCATTCCGGTGAACGAGACCGTGCTTGCCACCTCGATTGACGAGGCGTTGACCCTGGCCGCCGAGATGGAAATGCCGCTGGTGATGAAGCTGGTCTCGCCCGACATCAGCCATAAGTCGGACGCCGGCGGCGTCCAGCTCGACCTGCGCAACGAAGACGACCTGCGCCAGGCCTACGAGCGGATTATGAGCGGCGCTCAGATGTATAATCCAGAGGCCCGGATTACCGGGGTTTCGCTCCAGCCCTATATTGCCAACCCCGATTTTGAACTGCTGGTCGGCAGCAAAACCGACGACAACTTCGGGCCGGTCCTCTGTTTCGGTTCGGGCGGCGTTTTCGCCGAGGTCCTCGACGACAAGGCCCTGGGCCTGCCGCCGCTCAACCGGCTGCTTGCCCGGCGGATGATGGAAGAGACCCGTATCCTGCCGCTGCTCAAGGGCTATCGCAGCCACCCGCCGGCGGACCTGGAGAAACTGGAGGAACTGCTGATGCGGCTCTCCCAGTTGGTGATCGACTTTCCTGAAATCGTTGAACTGGACATCAACCCGGTACTGGTCAAAAACGGACATCCCTGTGCGGTCGATGCCCGCATCAAACTGGCCCGCGTCGAAGACAGCGCCAAGCTCCATCTGGTGATCAGCCCCTATCCCCAGCACCTGGAGCGGCACGATTTCACTGACATGCAGATGCCGCTGTTCATCCGGCCGATCAAGCCCGAGGACGCGCCGCTCTTTGTCGAGCTGTTCAATTCGCTCACCCCCACGAGCATCTATTACCGTTTCTTCAGCGTGGTCAAGACGCTTTCACCCGAAACGCTGGCCCGGTTCACCCAGGTGGACTACGACCGGGAAATTTCCTTTGTCGGCCTCGACGATAGCGAGGGCGAAGAACGGATGCTCGGGGTGGCCAACATTGTCGGTGAACCCGACGGCAAACGCGGCGAATTTTCCGTGCTCATCGGCGATCCCTGGCAGGGCAAGGGCATCGGCGCAAAACTCTTGCTGCAATGCCTCGGAATCGCGAAGGAACGCGGCATGGAGATTGTTTGGGGCACAGTACTGGCGGAAAACTCCTACATGGTCGCCCTGGGCAAGAAATTGGGATTCACCGTCAAGCAGGGTGAAGAGCCCTCGGAATACAAGTTGACGATTGACCTGAAAACTGCAAGACTGTGACCTGAAAGGTAACAATGCCAGGCTGTTCCCTCCATCCAAGCCGGAAGAGCCGCGCGCATCGTTTCGGGATGAACCGCCGTCCACCGCTCATATCGGGGACGGCTCTTTATTAACACATCGAGAGAAAAACAATGTCAAAACAAGTAGCCATTGACCAGGAAGAATGTTTGGGCTGTGAAGCCTGCGTGGAATTGTGCCCGGAGATTTTCGGGTTTGATATCGATGAAGCCAAGGCCTATGTCATCATGGAAGAAGGCGGCGACGAGGACTGCATCGAAGAGGCTATCGGCTCCTGCCCCGCTGGATGCATCTCCTACGAGTAAACCCTGCCTGGGGATACGCCTGGTCGGGCGGACACCTTCCATATCCGCCCGACTTCTCCCATCAACCTATACGCTCAGTCCAAAACAAGAGCGCAAGCCCAAGAAAGTCGCGAGGTACCCTGATGGTGACATCGATTATTCTGATCAACGCTGAACGCAACAAGATCAACGAGGTTGCCGAGAAACTGCAGGCGATCGCCGGTGTTTCCGAGGTCTATTCGGTGAGCGGCAATTATGACCTCGTCGCCATTGTCCGGGTCAAAACCAACGACGACCTGGCTGACCTGGTCACCAAGAAAATGCTGACCATCGGCGGTATTGCCAAAACCGAAACCATGCTCGCCTTCCAGGCCTATTCCCGCCACGATCTGGAGGCCATGTTCGCCGTCGGGATGTGAAGCCGGCTTTTCCTCTTTGCAAGGTAAAAGGCCGTGCGGCCCGGTCTGTTCAGCACCCGCCTCTTCAGGTTGGGCCCCTCCCCTTTCCAGTGCCGCAGAAAATCCTCTGCTCTTTCCTCTTAAATCACCCCGCCAGCCTTAAGCTGTTCCTGAGCCGGTGCATCCATGCCGATCTCCGCGAGAATCTCGGCGGTGTGTTCGCCGAGTTCCGGAGCATGGGTGCGGATGGTCCCCGGCGTCAGCGATAATTTCGGGGCAATGCCCAATTGGCGATAAGCACCCCAACCCTCATGAATCAGATCAACCACCATCTGGCGCTGCCGGGTTTGTTCATCGGTCATCACCTCATCGAGATTCAGCACCGGTTCGCAGCAGCAGTCCGTGTTGGCAAAAATCAGAGTCCAATCGGCCAAGGTTTTGCTGCGGAACAACTCGGTCACTTCTCGCTGCAGTTCGAGTTGGTGCGGACCGGGTTCGAAGTAGTCGGGGCGATTCCAGTCGGGACGGTCGACCGTCGCGCAAAAGAGCTTCCAGAACTGTGGTTCCAGCGCCCCCAAGGACATGGTGCGGCCGTCCCGGGTGGCGTAAAGATTGTAGCAGGCAAAACCATGATTGAGGAAATCATCGCCCTGGCTAGGCATGAGGCCGTCGGCCAAGTATTTGCCCCAGCGGAGACAGTGCCAGGTGAGAGCGCCGTCGGCCATGGCCAGATCAATGGACTGGCCCTCCCCTATCCGCTCCCTGGCAAAAAGCGCAGTGGCGATGCTGAAGGCTGCATAGAGGGCGCCGCCGCCCAGATCGGCGATCTGCACCCCCGGAATGGTCGGGCTGCCTTCCCGACCGCTGTAGGAGAGCACCCCGTTCAAGGCGAGATAGTTGATGTCGTGGCCGGCGCGCTGTGCCCGCGGCCCGTCAGCGCCGTAGCCAGTGATGGCGCAGTAGATCAGACGTGGATTGATAGCCCGCAACACCTCGTATCCCAAGCCCAACCGATCCATGACGCCCGGGCGAAAACCCTCCAGGACCACGTCGGCCTCGGCAACCAGTTGCTTGAAGATCTCCTTGGCCGCAAGTTTTTTCAAGTTCAGGGTCAGAGAGCGTTTGTTGCGGTTGAGCACGATATGGAAGCCGCTATTTTTGCCCAGCAGCGGCGGCCACCAACGGATGTAATCGCCGCCGTTGGGATCCTCCACCTTGATGACATCGGCGCCGAAATCCGCCAGCAGCATGGAGCAGAACGGCCCCGGTAAAAGACGCGACAAATCCAACACCTTCACTCCGGCAAATGCAGCCTGCATACCGACCTCCTCTGGGGTTGTGGTTGGGCGAACGAATCAGAAAAAAAAGACCGTCCAACTCCGGCGGGACAATTGCCGACAGAGCTGAATGGTAAATCATACACCACATCCATCTGATTGGCGGTCTTTTTTTGCGACCCTGCTCATTGCGGCGAGCGGCCCGACCAGAAGATTGCGTGCGGCAAAAGAAAAGGATTGGAACGAGAGATTCCAATCCTTGGCAGGACGCAGACAAATATAGGGAGAATACAGCTCCTTCAGGAATCAGGGAGCCGCTTGTTGCGGGCCAAAGAACGAACCCATTTTTCGAGGGAAATGATCGGAAAGATGGCGAAACCTGCGGCTACGGTGAGGGCGAGATCTCCAATCGACAAGGGCGCCGTCCTGAACACCTTTTGCAGAAAGGGCAGATAGACGAACAGGGCCTGGAGGGCAAGGACTACGCCGATACCCCAGAACACGGTGGGGTTGCTGAAAAAGCCGATCTTGAGGATGTTGTCCTTCAGGGACCGGCAATGGATCATGTAGAAGATCTGAAAGACAATGACGAAAGTAACGCCAATGGTCTGCGCCTTGGCCAGGGCCAGGGGCTCGGCGATGCCGGCGGCCAGTTCCTGACGGTATTCCATGTTGAACAGAACGATGGTGCCTGCCGTCATCAGCACCGAGACCGCCACGACCCGGAAGACGACGAAACTGTTGAACAAGGGCGCCTCGGGACGGCGCGGCGGACGGCGCATGATGTCCGGTTCTTTGACCTCGAAGGCCAGAGGCAGGGCCAGGGCAACGGCAGCCACCAGATTGATCCACAACAATTGGGTCGGCAGCATGGGCAGGAGCAGAACCTTGGTCACCGGGTCAAAGGGAAAGAACATGATCCCGTAAATCAGGATCAGGGCCAGACCCAGGTTGGTGGGCAGGAGAAAGGCGAGCGATTTGATCAGGTTGTCGTAAACCCGCCGCCCCTCCTCCACTGCGGCGCTGATGCTGGCAAAATTATCGTCAGCGAGGACGATGTCCGCCGATTCCTTGGACACCGCCGTGCCGGTGATGCCCATGGCCACGCCGATATTGGCCTGTTTGAGCGAAGGCGCATCGTTGACGCCGTCGCCGGTCATGGCCACGATATGGTTGTCCCGCTGCAGGGCTTTGACCAGACGCAACTTGTGCTCCGGAGCCACCCGGGCAAAGATGTTGGTGGTCCGGGCCGTGTCTCTGCAAGTCTTCCTCTGCCATGGTTGCCAGTTCCACCCCGGTGACGGCCTGGCCGTTTTCCACCAGATTGAGGTCCGTGCCAATGGCCAGCGCCGTGGTGCGATGATCGCCGGTGATCATCTTCACGACAATGCCAGCCCGATGGCAGGCTTTGATGGCTTCGATAGCCTCCTCCCTCGGTGGATCGATCATGCCGATCAACCCCAGAAAACCAAAGCCGTCCTCAACGGCCTCCGGCAGCAATTCGTCGCCACCCGCCTCCCAAGGTTTCGCGGCAAGCGCGAGCACCCGCATGCCGTTTGCCCCCATACGGTTCATCTCTGCTGCAATCTGCTGATGCAGGACCGCATCACCCGCCTGAAGGCAACGTTTGAAGACCACCTCAGGTGCGCCCTTGAGCACCACGGTCCGTTGGTCGCCACCGTGCAAGGTGGCCATGTACTGATTTTCCGAGGTAAAGGGAATCGCGTCGAGCCGGGGGTATTGACCGTTGACCTCCGTCGGCCCCAAGCCCTGCCTTGGCAGCAGCCACCAGCAGCGCCGCCTCGGTCGGGTCGCCGGTGATGGTCCACTCATCGTTGTCATGGTTCAGGGTGGCGTCGTTGCAGAGCGCCGATTTGACAAGCAGATCAAGCATATCCTCAGGCAACTCAGACACTGGTTGGCCATCAATAATGAAACCGCCCGCCGGTTCGTAGCCGATGCCGTTGATCCGGCAGTTACCCTGTGGGGTCATCAGTTCGGTGACGGTCATCTCGTTGCAGGTCAAGGTGCCGGTCTTGTCCGAGCAGATCACAGTGGTGGACCCCAGGGTCTCGACCGCCGGCAGTCGGCGGATAATGGCATTGCGCCGTGCCATGCGCTGCACACCGATGGCCAAAGCAATGGTGACCACGGCAGGCAAGCCCTCGGGGATGGCTCCGACTGCCAGGGCAATGGCGAAGATGAGCGTCTCCTTCAGGGCCGGTACCGAGCGGGATACCCATATCCAAGGCCCGTTTGACGCCCACCACCAGAATGACCGCGGCAAGAACGGCAATGCCGATGGTGATCCAGGTGCTGACTTCGGCCAGTTTTTTGGTGAGCGGGGTGTCGAGGTCGACAGCGCTTTCCAGCATATCGGAGATGCGGCCCAACTCGGTGGCCATACCGGTGCCGGTGACCACTGCCGTGGCTGTGCCCGAAGTAACCAAGGTGCCGCTGTAGACCATGCAGGTACGATCACCGAGGACGGCCTCGGCGACCGACTGGGGCAAGCGTCTTCTCCACCGGCACTGACTCACCGGTAAGGGCAGCCTCCTCGACCTGAAGATTTTTCAGGGAGAGGAGCCGCATATCCGCCGGCACGCTGTCGCCCGCTGCCAGGAGGACGACATCGCCGGGCACCAGCTCAACCGCCGGAACCATGACGTTTCGCCCCTCGCGGATGACGGTGGCATTCTGCGGCACCATCTCGGACAGGGCCTCTATGGCCCGCCCGGCCTTGAACTCCTGGATAAAACCGATAATGGCGTTGATCACCACCACCGAAAGCACCACCAGTCCGTCGGTCATCTTTCCCAAAAGAACTGCGAGCGTACCCGAGCCGAGCAGCACCCAGATCAGCGGATTGTTGATCTGCCGCCAGAGGAGTTGCAGCAACCCTTCCTTCGCTTTTCTTTTAATCTGATTGGGACCGTGGAGCTGCAGCCGCTCCCGGGCCTTCTCCTGAGTCAGTCCGGCCTCAGAGCTTGCGAGCTTCTTGCACCACCGCTTCCGGTTTCAGGGCATGCCAGAGGGGGATTTGCTGGTTATTGGCTGTGGTCATTAATCGTTTGTCCAAGGGGTTGCTCACGGGGTTTCTGGAAAAAAAGCAGAAAATTTTTACCGATTTTATAAGCATCCACAGCTAATGCGCAACCGGAAATGGGCAATGAAAGCCCTTCCTCCCGCCGTCTCGATGGTCGTCATCCCATCCGCCAAAGGATTTCCGGCGTTTTCCGGGTCGGCAGGCGATGATAGTTGAACCTGGGATAACCCACCATCATCGCCCCGTAGCACTGATGCCCCTCCGGTAGTCCCAAAGCCTCGATCATCGGTGGAAACAGAGTAGCCGCCGCGTTGAAATATCCGGCCCAACAGCCGCCCAGTCCCATGGAGGTGGCTGCCAGTTCCAGATAGGTCAGAGCTATGGTGCACGTGGTGGGGGCCATGCGGTTCTCCTTTTCGGCGTGGGCGATGATCAAGACAGGCGCGCCCCGGAGAATGACGTCATGGCCGGCGTTCCAGCGCTCCAGGGTCCGGCCGAGGTGGAGAGCCTGGGCCGCCTCCGGCATCTGCGCCACCATCCAGTGCATCCAGTCGATGACAATCCCGGCAAGCCGGCGCAGTTCCTCCCGGTTGCCGAGCACCAGCCACCGTGCACCCTGGGAGTTGATGCCGGAAGGGGCGTAGCGGGCAATTTCGATCAGGCGGTTGAGCGTTATCCTGTTCCACTGGTTTTTTCTTGTAAACCCGGATGGAACGCCGGGCGCGGAGGAAAGTGCTCGCACTGTTCGGCGGAGAGGCGCAAGTCCGGTTGGACCGGCGGGCAGGCATCCATCGCCATATCGCGGTGACTGAGACTGCCGGTGGGGCAGACGGCGACGCAGTGGCCGCAGCGGATGCAGATCTGCTCGCCTCCAACTGCCAGTGCGGGCAGGGCCCCATGGGTCCAATCGATGATGCCGAGAGGGCAGACGGCGGCGCAAATGCCGTCGCGGTTGCAGGTCTGCTGGTTGATAGTCAAGAATTCCATGATTGTTCTCCTCTGGTATTGATTGACAGAAAACCGCAAATAATGGTCTTTTGAGGAATTGGATACGGTCGGCGACATAAAGAGTACCGGCGACCGCAAACAACACTCTTGTATTTTTTTCTTCCAACAGAGGCAACTGGAGCCGAATGGCCAAGGCCTTCAAAAAACACAGCCTGGTGCATGAAAAAATCGGTCGAGCAGCTACCACAATCTTCAGAAAAAGCGCAGCCTGAAGAAATAGCAAAACAGCCGGTCAAACGCAAACCCCGTTCCTCGGCAAAAAAAGGCACCGGTCGCAAACGCCGTTCGAAAAAGCCGCTTGTTTCAACCCGCCGGATGCTCGCGCTCACCGCTCTGGAAATCATTCTGCCTGGCGCTGAGCACCATGACCGGTGTCGTCGTCCTTGTAGGTCACGCGGCTGGCAAATTTTCCGGTACTCGCTTCTTCTCCCATCTCCTGCCCTTCACTCTGGGCATCATCGGTTTGATCGTCACAGCCGCTCTGCTGCTGATCGGCTGGCTGTGGCTGCGCCGCCGATTGCACGAAAAATATTTTTTTCTGCCGGCAACCCTCGCCCTGGTCCTTGCCTTGATCATCGGCGGATTTGCCCTGAAAGGCGATTTTTTCTGGGCATACGGCCAGTTCCGTATCCTGGTCGGCGGCAAGGAAGAGGCCAGCCGAGTGACCTTGGCCCATCAGGTCTATGCCGCCTATCGCCGCCATGATCCGGTTCAAATGCAGCAGTTGATCGACCGAGCCAGACCATACACCCAGGATATTGATGCCGCAGCTGCGGCCTTTGACCTTGACCCTGACCTGCTCCACGGCATCGCCGCCGCTGAATCCTCGTTTCTGCCACGAGCAAGCAAGGACGGCGGCCAGGGACTGTTTCAAATTACCCAGGCGCCGGAAGCGGCCATGCGGGATGCGGGAATCCGGCTCGGGGGTGGCAAACCCCTTGTCGCCGATCATCGCCATAATGGTTTTATCGCTGCCGCCACACTGCACTATTATCTTGCTCAAATGAGGAACGACCTGTTTCTCGGTCTGCTCGCCTACAACATCGGACCGAAAAACGGCGGTCTGCGCTTTATCATGCAGCAATATGGTGCCACCGATTTCGTTACCATTCAACCCTACTTGCAGCAATTACCGCGCGACTATCCCATCCGCGTCCTCTCATATGCCCTGGCTTTTCGTCTCTATCGCAAGGAGGGCAAACTGCCGGCCTATGAAGACGGATTGAACGCCGTGCGCATTCAGCATATCGGCATCCCAGGATTGTAACGGCCCTGTCTTTTTGCTTTCTTCCAAGCAATGATCAGTTCATTGGGTCGCCCCGCTCTCCCCTTCACTCTCAAGAGCGAAAGCCGGCCTCGATGACATGGCGCGTCCTGCCGGCACCCTGGCCGAGGAGCTTTCCGATGTGGACTGAAAAGAATCTCCAGGCGACTTGCCGTTGAACGGGTAGACAACTATAGAAAGACAATGCGGAGGGAGCGGATGAGCTGCATGAGGGGAAATTTCCTCATGCTGGGGATGAGCGGGGCAGTGTTTTTGCTGAAGAGAACTGGAGTTGTTTATTTGACCGTGACGGAATAGTCTCGAACGAGAGCTGGGCATAACAGTTCGCCGTACCTAGAGGAGTTTTCTTCTCGCGCTTGAGGGGTAACTGACGACAAACTGATCCCTTTTGCTCTCTTCTCTAGATAATAATCAACTCGCCAACCTTCTCGGAATGCGGGTTGATTGTTTTTTTCTGGGCGGCGGGTTGTAATGTAGGAGTAGTGTCGGCGGGCGCAATCGAACAGATATGACCACCGAGGGGAAGTGGTTTACTACAGAAATCAGGCCTAGTAGCCCGAGCAACGAAATCGATACACCGTTGTTCGGCAAAATTCAGATGGTCCATCATTGCCGCGCGAGATGCATTAGCATCTTTGTTACGAATGGAGGCAACAATGGCTGAATGATGCTTGAAGAGCAGATGGTGATCTTCGCTAGTCAGATAGACCGCCCTCCAAACACTGCGCTGAAACTCTCGCATGGCATCAAACAGGCTTTGCATCAGGTGTAACCAGACGATATTGTGGGTAGACCTGGCGATAATGATATGCAAGTTAGCGTCGAGGTCCTCAGATGTATGTTGCCCCCGAAGGTTTAATTCCATGCACTCTAAAATTTCTTCCATGCGCTGAATATCCTTAGGTAGAGCACGCTGAGCTGCATAGTAGGCAGTACAAGATTCCATATCTTTGCGTACTTCTATCACTTCGAGTGCCCGCCCCTGCTGATTGCGGATCAGTTCGCCCAGCGAATTGCCCTGAGTATTATCGACCAAGGACAGAACAACCGTGCCACCGCCTTGATAGGACATGACAAGGCCGGCAGAAGCGAGAATGTTTATGGCCTCGCGCACCGACGGTCGTGAAACTTCGAACATCTCGGCCAGTTCACGCTCTGGCGGGAGTTTATCACCGGGGGCGAAATCTCCGGATAATATCGATTCGCGGAGTTGATCGGCAACTTGGGTGGAGACTTTTTTAGGCTTGATGGGTTGGAATCGCATACTCAAACTCGGTAGAGGAAAAAAACGATAAAAACCTACATTACTAAAAAATAATCAACAACATTCTGAAATGCAACTTTTTTATGAGATAAGGGGGGATTATAGGAAGTGTAACGTGGGGAGGGTGAAACAGCGGCAAATCGTAGCCAAGAAAAACAACGTACACTGTCAACCTATTGCTGATCAACCTATACCTTGAAATAATATGTGCTATTTGAAGTGATAAAAAAATTGACAATAGAAAGATTAAAAGAATATTAATATGAATTAATATATTACTAATCAGTAAATAGTGTAGAAAAATTAAAAAAAATTATGAGCAAAAGAAGAAGATTGATCGATAAAATGTATTTTTTAAATGGGGCAAAATACCCAAAAAAACTATTCATTCAACCCCATTTTCCCTTGCAAACATCAACAATAATTTAAGTTTTATAAGAATTTGTTAGTTAATATTAATATACATTCCAGTGTGTTCAAAAATATTCTTCTCTATTGATGATGACCTTTCAACGTTTGATTTTCCAGCTATCGCTCCATCAATATTTCCAAATAAAAATGCCATTACAACACCAAGTATCGCGACAAAGATAAAACGTGTGAATTTCATGCCCATACCTCCATTTTTTTGATAGAATTTAACCTCTAATAACCACCTGCAAGATTATCTTCTTAAGAAGAGTAAATGTGAAACTCTATTTACTATTGAATTATCTAAACGATACATCAGCATAATAATGACTGCAATATTTTTATTGGTGCAATAAAATGCACAATTTCAACAGTATAATATGTGAAATTACTATAAAGGTAAGACCATTTTTCAAGTTGCGTACAATTTCCATGTGTTGAAAATTTATCAACATTCAGAATGTTGCCATTTTATTATTTTCCCCGGCAATACAAGATCGCCCCGTTCACCTTCCCTGTTTTCGCCTGAGACAGGCCGATCAACTGGCTCCAGCATCTAGACATACCTACAGATTTTATCCTCATCAGCTCACTGGTCAACCGGAAGCAATCTGACCCCGTTGCCCTCAGACGTGAGCAGGTGAAAATCTGTGACCTCTCGGTGTCAACCAACCGAGGGCATTGAAGTGGGAAGCAATTTGAAAGTCTGACCAGCAGTCGGCTTTCAGTCGGGTGATTGTGTCGATGAGTGTTTGTTGATAGCGGGACAGCGGACGAATGTCGAGAGTGAGTGGACCGCTGTGAATGATGAGGGGTACTGCTGGACCCCTGCCGAGGGTTTGTGGCAGGGGTCCTTTCGAGGTTATTCGACCGTGACGCTTTTAGCCAGGTTGCGCGGCTGATCGACATCGCAACCTCGACGATTGGCAATTTCGTATGCAAGCAACTGTGCCGGGATCGTGTAGAGGAGCGGATTGAGATCCTCCGACACTTCAGGCAGATAGAGAATATCCCCTGTCAGGCTGGCGAGATGCTCATCACCGCTCGTGCCGATGAGGACAAGGCGGCCTTGTCGCGCCTTGATCTCCTCAACATTGGAAATCGCTTTCAGATACACAGAATCCCGTGGAACCAGAGCCACAACCGGCATATCGCGATCAATTAAGGCGATTGGTCCATGCTTGAGTTCACCGGCTGCATATCCCTCGGCATGGATATAAGAAATTTCCTTTAATTTCAGCGCGCCTTCGAGGGCGATGGGGAAATTGAGTCCCCGGCCGACAAAGAGAAAGTCCTTTGCCTCGTAGTAGCCTTCGATCAGGGACTTGATCTCATCCTGCAAACGCGGCAACTCGTTTTCAATAACCTCGGCAATATCCACCAGGGCCTGCCCCAATTTTCTCTGGGTTATCGGGTCAATGGTTTTTCGTGTTTGCCCGAGAAACAGCGTCAGAAGAAAGAGCGCCGCCAACTGGCAGGTGAAGGCCTTGGTCGAGGCCACTCCTATCTCCGGACCGGCGTGGGTGTATATAACGCCGTCGGCCTCCCTGGTCATGGTCGATCCGACGACATTGCACACGGTCAGAACCTTGGAGCCCAGTTGCGCCGCCCGGCGGATTCCGGCCAGGGTATCGGCGGTTTCGCCGGACTGCGAAATGGCGATGGTCAAGGTGCGTTCATTGAGCAGAAGCCGGCGGTAGCGAAACTCAGAAGCAATATCCACCTCCACGGGAATGCCTACCCATTTCTCGATCCAATACTTAGCGATCAGCGCCGCATGCCAGGAAGTGCCACAAGCGACCAGGGCTATGCGTTCGATACCGTTGATGGCAGCACGATCAAGTCCAATCTCCGGCAGATCGACGACACCGGTATCGGGAACAATCCGGCCGCTCACCGTATTGAGAATCGCCTGCGGCTGCTCAAAAATCTCCTTGAGCATAAAATGGCGATACCCTGCTTTTTCGGCCATCGAGGCATTCCAATCGATCACCGAAATGGTTTTCTCCAAGGCAGAGCCATCATCAACCTGCAGGATAGCGTACGTGCCCTTGCGCAGCACCGCCATTTCCCGATCATCAAGAAAGATAACCTCCCTGGTGTAGGGCAAAAGCGCCGGAATATCCGAGGCGATATAGCAGGCATCGGCGGCAACCCCCATGACCAGCGGGCTGTGATTACGGGCGGCTACCAGCAACTCGGGCTCTTTGGCCCAGAGTACGCCGATGGCATAGGAACCCTCAACCCGGGCCAGTGCGGCACGAACAGCCGCGACCAGATCTCCCTGCAGGCAGTCTTCAATCAGATGGGCAAGGACCTCGGTATCGGTTTCCGAGGTGAAGACATGCCCTTTGGCCGTCAATTCCTTTTTCAGCGAGTTGTAGTTCTCAATGATGCCGTTATGGACGACGACCAGTTCGCCGGTGCAGTCGGTGTGAGGATGGGCATTGTTCTCGGTGGGGGCGCCGTGCGTGGCCCAACGGGTATGACCGAGTCCGGTGCCGCTGGCGACACCAATGTATTCGTCAACCACGGCTTCGAGATTGGCAAGTTTTCCTTTAGCCCGATGGCGCACCAGTCGATTGTCGAAATGATACACCAGACCAGCGGAATCGTATCCGCGATACTCGAGCCTCCTCAAGCCTTCAAGGAGAATGGGCACAACTCTTCTTGTACCGACATAGCCTACTATTCCGCACATTTGTTTGTCCTCTTGAATGATCGTTAACAATGTCAAACAGCATTGGTGTCAGTATCCACGAGGAGACGGTAAAAAGCAAGCCGGAAGAACACCAAAACCATGGATTCTATTTTTCAGGCTGAAATCAAAAAGGGTGTAAAAAAATGAGAGAATACTATAAGAACAGACAATCCTAAAGAGGACTCCGAGCGGACCTGTTGCCATTTTCCCGACACTTGAAAAATCGTTTTGTGAAAAGCGGAAAAGAAGGTATCCTCATCATAACCATAGAGTTAAAGGAAATTCACATGAACGAACGACAACGATTGCAAGAACTGCTCCTTAAAAAATCCTACCGGGAAGGGACCTTCACCCTCACTTCGGGCAAGACCTCGGATTTTTATGTGGACGGCAAGCAAACCACCCTCGATGCGGAAGGCGGCTATTTGTGCGGCCGCCTCCTCTTTGAACTGATCCGTCAGCACCCGGAACCCATCGTCGGGGTGGGCGGCATGACCTTGGGAGCCGACCCCCTGGTGACGGCCGTTTCCCTGGTCAGCTACCTGGAAAAATCGCCGATCCCGGCCTTTATCGTCCGCAAAGAGGCCAAAGGTCATGGTACCGGCAATTTCATCGAAGGGAAAAGCAACCTCAAGCAGGGAGGACTGGTGGCCCTGGTCGAAGATGTGGTCACCACCGGCGGCACCCTGCTCAAGGTGATTGAGCGGGTCGAAAACGAAGGATTCAAGGTTGGTTTGGTCGCTACGATTGTCGACCGGCAGGAGGGTGGAGCCGAAATCCTGGCGGCAAAGGGGTACCCTCTCAAGGCGGTCTTCACCCGTGAACAACTCATAGGAAAGGCAAAACAAACGTGAAATGCAAGGAATGCAACGAAACGTTGCAGGTGCAGCGACGGTGCCGGCAGGTTCGACTCATATGTTCCGGTTGCCAGAAGGAATATCAGATCCACGAAGTAGCCGCTGAACTTGATCCGGAAACCGAAGCTGAGCTTGCACGTTTCACCTGCATTATCTACGATTAACGGCGATGAAGACTATTACGGCCCACGTCCGGGCTAACAACACGGCAACGCTTATCTGCCCGGATTGCGGCGCGATCAAGCACCTTATTGCGGAACAGTTTCGTCATGGCCGGCATACAATGACCATCCGTTGCCGCTGCCAGCACACTTTCACCGTTCTGCTCGACTTTCCGCCGTTCTTACCGCAAACAGACCAGCCTGCCCGGAACGTATGAAATTACCAGTGAAGGCGGGGTCGGCGGCGGCATTATCCACATCAACAATGTCTCGCGAGGCGGTGTTGGTTTCACGGTTTCCGGACTGCATCGCATTGAAAAGGATCAGGAAGTGCAAATCGAATTTCAGCTCAACGATAAAAACAAAACCGTGCTGAAAAAACAGGCGGTGGTCAAATCGGTACGGCAAAATACTGTCGGTTGTGAGTTCCAATGCACTGCCGAAATGGAAAAAGCCTTGGGGTTTTTCCTGCAAAGCTAAGAACTACTCTCCCCTCCTCCCCTTTCCCTCCTGTTTTCAGCGGGCGATGCATTGCCCATCGAAACCAAGGCCCCCTTCAAGACTTCCTGGGCGCGAACGAGTAAAGGTTCAAGCGTGCCCGCATCCCGGGCACTGATTCCCACCCCTTCCCCGGAAAGCACTATCTGGATCTGATCCTCCGGTGCCAGTCGGTCTATCTTGTTGAACACATTGACACAGGGGATAGCGTCCAACTCCAGCTCGGCAAGAAGCCCTTCCACCACCTCGACCTGTTGCCGCCAGGCCGGATTGGAGACATCAATCACATGGAGGAGCAGATCGGCCTCGAACAATTCCTCCAGGGTGGATTCAAAGGCCTTGAGCAGGTCGGCGGGCAGGTTGCGGATGAAACCGACGGTGTCGGTGATGATCACCTCCATGTCCTCGGGAAACTTGAGGCGGCGACTGGTGGGGTCCAAGGTGGCGAACAGCAAGTCCTCGGCCTGGATCTCGCTCTTGGTCAGGGTGTTGAGCAGGGTGGACTTGCCGGCATTGGTGTAGCCGACCAGGGAGATCACCGGCACATCGCGTTTACGCCGCCGGCTGCGGCGGTGGTAGCGTTGCGCGCCCACAGCCTTCAGTTCTTTGCCCAGACGGGTGATCCGATCGTTGATCCGCCGTTTGTCGATCTCCAGACGGGTCTCGCCCGGTCCACGGGCACCGATGCCGCCGGTGAGCCGGGAAAGCGCATCGTCTCGGGTCGTCAATTTGGGCAGCATGTATTTCAACTGGGCCATCTCGATCTGCAACTTACCTTCCCGCGAACGGGCCCGGCTGGCAAAGATGTCGAGGATCAGCTGGGTGCGGTCGATGACCCGCAGGTCGGTGTGGTCGGTGACCGAGCGGATCTGCGAGGGGCTGAGTTCCTGGTCAAAAAGCAGCAGGTTGGCACCGAGCCGCAGACTCATCAGCACGATTTCCACCAGCTTGCCGCGGCCGAGGATAAAGCGAGGATGGATATGCTTGCGCCGCTGGATCACTTCGGCCAGGACCTCGACCCCGGCCGAGCGTGCCAACTCGACCAGTTCGGCCATGGAGTCATCAGCCTCGCTGCGGCCTCCGGTGGTCACCGAGACGAGGATAGCCCGATCTTTGCCTTGGTCAACCTCGCGAATCGGGCGTTCCCGGACGAATTCCTCCTCCAGTGCCTCAATCAACTCGATGCAGGATAGATGCTGGTTGGCGGGATGGACCGGAGCCAGCGCGGCCCAATCACGGCCGTCGATTTGCCGCGGAATGAGGTGCACCGTATGGAGCAGGTCAGGCAGCCCGTCCCGGATGGTGAGGATTGCCATCAGATCAAGCCGCAGACAGGCCAGATCCATGATGTCTTCCTCGTTCACCGCCGCCGATCCTCCTAAAACGGTATGCACGCAACGCAGACCGCGCAGGCGGCCGCCACTGGCGCCGACATTGGCCAGGGCCGGGATGGTGATGCGGTCATAGTCGCCGACAATCACGGTTTCAATCCAGCCGGAGCGATGAATAAGCAAACCGACCTGTCGATTCAGTTCGGCTGAGATCGCCGCCAGGGAGCGGGCTGTTTCCCGGCCGACCATCTCTTCGGGCGCAATCTTTTTCTGGGCGAGCCGTTCCAGAGCCTGCAGCTGCTTGGGCTTGAGCCCGTTGGTGTTACCGGTGACTGTCGCGATGGCACGCTCCTTGGAAAGAAAAAAACATCAGCAGGGGGCACTGCCCGGGGTTCGCGGAAAAGGGATGACATCGCGGATATTCTGCATCCCGGTGATAAACTGCACCAGCCGCTCGAAACCCAGCCCAAAACCGGCATGGGGCACGGAACCGTAGCGCCGCAGATCAAGATACCAGCCGTACTGCTCCAGGTCGAGTCCGGCCGCCGCCATCCGGGCCGCCAGCACCTCAAAACGCTCTTCACGCTGACTGCCGCCGACCAACTCGCCGATCCCCGCCACCAGGATATCCATGGCCGCCACGGTTCGGCCGTCATCGTCCAAACGCATGTAGAAAGGCTTGATCCCCTCGGGGTAATGGGTGACAATCACCGGTGCCTGCGCCACCTCCTCGCAGAGATAGCGTTCATGCTCGGCCTGGAGGTCGATACCCCATTGCACCGGAAAATCAAAATTCCGGCCCGCCCGCGTCAGTTCGGCGACAGCCTCGGTGTACGTCAGACAAACAAAGGGGCGGTCGCGGACCTGGATGAGCTTTTCGATCAACCCTTTGGCGATGTACTGCTCGAACAGTTCGAGATCCGCCGCGCATTCGGCCAGTGCGGTCGCGACCAGAGATTTGATCATCACCTCGGCCATCTCCATGTCGCCACGCAGATCGCAGAAGGCCATCTCCGGCTCCAGCATCCAGAACTCGGCCAAATGCCTGCTGGTATTGGAATTTTCCGCACGGAAAGTCGGGCCGAAGGTGTAGACCCGGCCATGGGACAGGGCGTAAATCTCAGCCTGCAACTGGCCGCTGACCGTCAGGCCGGCCCGCCTGCCGAAAAAATCGCCGGCAAAAGGGAGGGTTCCCTGCAGCTGGGCCGGCTCCAGGGCGGTGACGGTGAACATCTCGCCCGCACCCTCGCAATCGGAGGTGGTGATGACCGGGGTGTGCACCTGGAGAAAACCGTGCTCGTGAAAAAATCGATGGATGGCAAAACTGAGGGTGCTCCGCACCCTGGCCACTGCACCCAAGGCATTGGTACGGGGTCGAAGATGGGCGATGGTGCGGAGGAACTCAAAACTGTGCCGTTTTTTCTGCAGGGGATAGGTTTCGGGATCGGCCCAACCGATAACGGTGATGGCTTCCGCCCGGAGTTCGACGGCCTGCCCCTTGGCCGGTGAAGCCACGAGAACGCCTTGCACCCGCAGCGAACAGCCGGTAGTCAGTTTCTGTCACCTCGGCCTCGTAATTGGCGAGATGATCCTCGGCGATCACCTGCAGATTGGCCAAGCAGGAGCCGTCGTTGATTTCAAGAAAAGAAAGGCCGCCCGAGTCACGCCGGGTGCGCAGCCAGCCGCTGATGTCGACCGCTTCGCCCAGCGGCTGCTGCTGCAGGATATCGATGATCCGTTTCATGTGTGCCATGCCATTTCTCCCTTGCCCTGCCTATCACCGGGGTTCTGCAGCAATCACCCCTCTGATCAGTAGTGCAGTTCTCCCCGCTCGTCCTCACAGAGACCAACAACCACCAGACCGGCACGGTCTGCCGCCTCAACCATGGCCGCCTGATCAAAAAGAAGCGACTGCCCGGCCTCTACCGCCAGCACCGCACCTTTGACCGACGCCAGAGTTTCGATGGTCTTCGGGCCGGTTGCCGGCAGATCGAAACGGAAATCCTGATCCGGTTTTTTCAGCTTGACCACCACTGCGCCGGATCCGGCCAATTCCCCACCCCGGCGAATGGCGGCATCGGTCCCCTCAATGGCTTCCACCGCGAGTACGCTCCGCTCTCTGACCACCACACATTGACCGATATCGAGCCGGCCGACCTCGCGGGCCATCTTCCAGCCGAAACGGATGTCTTCCATTTGGGCAGCCGACGGCTTTTTGCGGCTGAGGAGGCCTTGAGGAAAAAAGAGGTGATCAAGGTAGCAGGTGGAGGCGAGCACACGGATGCCTTCCTCCTCCAGGGTGGCGGCAACAGCCCGGAGAATGGCGTCATCAAGCCGGTTGTCGATCTTGTTCCACAAGGTTAACCCTTTGAAATCAGGAAGAATATCGTGGAAAATCCGTGTTTTAGTGATCGTGCCGGCAAAGACGGTCTCCTTGACCCCTTCGCGACGAAAAAACTTGATGATCTTGCCCAACTGCCCCAGTTTCACCCAACAGGTGAGGTCGGCCTTTTCCTCGAGTTCGGTCGAGGTCTCATTGACATGGGCGATGGCCACCACCCGCCGTCCCCTCGCCCGAGCCGCTTCGGCAAAGAGCAGGGGAAACTGGCCGCCGCCGGCAATCAGGCCGATGGCCGATGTCTGCTCCACCTCAGTCATCAATGGTCCGTTTGACCACACCGCGTTTGCTGGTGCGGAAAAAATCGACCATCAACTGCACCTCGACACAATCTTTCATCTCCTCTTCCAGTTTGGCCAGCGAATCTTTGAGCAGCAACTCCGGCGAACGGAAAAGAATCTTAAAGGCATCTTCCAGATTTTTAATAGTCTCCCGGTCCATGCCGGAACGGCGCAGACCGATCTTATTGATGCCGGCGATGCGCATCTGATTGCGCGTGCCTTCCATGATCACATAGGGCGGCACGTCCAGTCCGATGCCGGACATGCCGCCGATATAAGCGTAGTCGCCGATACGGCAGAATTGATGCACGCCAACCCAACCGCCGAGATTGGCGTGGCTGCCGATCTCGACATGCCCGGCGAGTGTGGCAACGTTGGCCATGATCACGTGGTCAGCGATGATGCAGTCGTGGGCAATATGGCAATAGGCCATGATCATGTTGTTGTTGCCGATCAGGGTCTTTCGGCTGGCCTTGACCGTCGCCCGGTGGATAGAAACGTATTCGCGGATTTGATTGCCGTCGCCGATGATCAGTTCGGTCGGTTCGCCCTTGTAATGGATGTCCTGGGGCGGTGCGCCGATAGTGGCAAAGGAGCCGATGGTATTGCGGGCACCGATGGTGGTGTGCCCCGAGACCACCGAATGGGTGCCAATCCGACATTCCGGACCAATTATGACCGGACCGTCGATAAAGACATAGGGTTCGACGATCACCGAACTGTCAATTTGCGCTCTGGGGTCGATGACCGCCGTGGGATGTATGTTCATAGGGCAATGGTCCTGTGGAAAACAAAGAGAAGCAGCCCGACAAGAGGGCGATTGGGGTGCTTTAAGAGTACTGTGCATGGAGCGGATCAGCCGAAACTGGCCATCAATTCGGCTTCTGTAGCCAATTGTTCTTCGACATAGGCCTTGCCGGCCATCTTGATCACCTTGCCTTTCTGCTTGATCATCTCCAGCTTGAGCACCAATTGATCGCCCGGTCGCACCACCCGGCGGAATCGGGCCTTGTCGACCCCGGCGAAATAGGCCAGACGGCCCATCATCTCGGGATCGGAGAGACAGGCCAGGATACTGCCGACCTGGGCCATGGCCTCTAAAATGAGCACGCCGGGCATTACCGGCTCACCAGGAAAATGGCCCTGAAAAAACGGCTCGTTCATCGTGACGTTTTTGATGCCGGTAATGGTTTTCCCCTGCTCCAGTTCGACGATCCGATCGACGAGAAGAAACGGGTACCGGTGCGGCAGGATTTCCATTATTCCTTTGATATCAATGGGCAATTGCACATCAAATGCTTGTGTCGTCATTCTGTTCCCTCGTGTTCCGTGGATTCGAGCAGACCGCTGAGCCGGTCCACCTCTTTGCGTAGCCGCCGCAACTCCTTATGCATCTCCGGCAGACGACTGAAGACAGCGGTGGCTCGCCCCCAGCTCTTCGCCTCAAAGGCCGGGGCACCACCAATGACTGCACCGCTGGGCTGGTTGTTATGGATGCCGCTCATGGCCGCCGCCATCACCTGATCGCCCAGATGCAGATGCCCGGCAACGCCCGTCTTCGCACCAAGTACGACATTGCGGCCCAAAGTGGTGCTGCCGGCAATTCCGACCTGGGCCACCAGGATCGAGTTCTCACCGACCACCACGTTATGGCCCACCATGACCAGGTTGTCGATTCGCGACCCGGATTTGATCCAGGTAACCCCAAAGGCGGCCCGGTCGACGCAGGAATTGGCACCAATCTCGACATCGTCATCGATCCGCACCGTGCCGACCTGCGGTTTTTTATGATGCGCCCCCATCCGGTCGGTGGCAAAACCGAATCCGTCGCTGCCAATCACCGCTCCATGATGAAGGACGACCCGTTTCCCGATAGTGCATCGCGCCGCCACCGTCACGTTGGCGTGGATGATGGTGTCGTCGCCAATCACGGTCTCGCTGCCGATCACCGCACCGGGATGGATGGTTACCCGCTCGCCAAGTATTACCTGGTCGCCAAGGCAAACGAGAGGACCGATGGTCACCTCCTTCGGCAGAACGCACCCCTCACCTATTACTGCCGAGGAGTGCACACCCCGGGCTAGAAACGGTTCGCTTAAAAGGAAGGAGTGGATACGGGCAGCGGCCAGTGAAGGCTGATCAGTGACAAGCGCGGCTATCGGCAGAGAATCGACACCGGACGGTACAATACAGGCCGAGGCCCGGCAGTTCTCGGCCAGCGGCACCTGTTTTTTATCGAGGATGAAGGTGATCTCTCCGGCCTGGGCATATTCAATGCCGTTGAGGCCATGAATGGCGAGTTGCGGATCACCATCCACACGGCCTCCCACAAGGTCGGCCAGCTGCTGCAAAGTACAATCGCGGGACACGTATCCAAAGACTCCAAAAAGAAGAGATGATGACAGGAAAATCGGGTTTGCCCCTTGTTTTCCCATGTTTTTTGTTAGCCGAAAGAAGAAGGGCGAGGATACTGCACTTTTGCTTACTCGTAAAGCAAAACAGCGCGGCAACGCTCGCGGTAATCGTCGAGTTCCCGCTGCCAGCCCTGTTCGAGTTCAACAATGGGCACGCCGTTTTCCAGGGCCTCACGGATGGCACGGTCGCCGATGATCAGGTCCATGGGCAGCCGCTCGAATTCATATTCATAGGGCGGCTCTTTATAGGCGAACTGGCCTGGATAGAGCCTGCGGATGGCCTGGAACAGGGCGAGACTGGTCCGGTACGGCCGGAATTCGGTGGGATTGGTCACATGGATCTGAAAACCGGTGCAGCCTTGGCCCATCCATTTCCCTGAGGTCGGTTCAAAACGGAGCGGCCGCAAATGGCAGCCGGGCAGTTCGGTGGTCCGGAGCGCATCGAGCAACACTCGATGCTCAAGAAAAGGTGCGCCGAAAAGTTCAAAGGGCAGGGTTGTGCCTCGGGCTTCGGATATATTGGTCCCCTCCCAGATGACCTGGCCGGGATAGACCAGGGCAGCTATGAAGGAAGGCATGTTAGGCGAGGGAAAGACCCAGGGGGAGCCGGTAGCCGGAAACAGCATGTCCCGCTGCCAGCCTTCCATCCGGACCACCTCCAGATCTGCGTCAATCGACAGTTCCCGCTTGCAGAGCAGGGCCAATTCACCAAGCGTCAGGCCATGGCGCATGGGGATAGCGCATCGACCGACAAAGGAGGCGCATTCCTGGCGCAGAATATTGCCCTCAACCAAATGGCCGCCGATAGGGTTGGGCCGATCGAGGATCACCACCTGAATCCCGGTCTGGGCTGCGACCTCCAGACAGTGGACCACGGTCCAGATAAAGGTGTAGACCCGGGTGCCGACGTCGATCAGGTCAACCAGAAGAACATCGATATCGGCGAACATCGACGGATAGGGTTTGCGGGTCTCGCCGTAGAGAGAATAGACCGGCAAACCGGTGACGCCGTCGACGCTATGATCGGATTCGACCATATTGTCCTGTTTTTCGCTGAAAAAGCCGTGCTGCGGCGAAAAGAGGCAAGTCAACTGGCCGGGATAGGTCGCACGCAACAGGTCACGACTATGGACAAACCGGCAATCAGTTGAGGCCTGATTGGCAAGCAACCCCAAACGTTTGCCGGCAAGAAAGGCCTGGGTGGATCGGCACACCTGCTCTATACCTGTATGTATCACAAAACCTCCTGGAGAAATGCACGCCATAGGGAAGCAAAAGAGCCAACCCCTGCCGTTTCTAGCCAACCGGAAAGCCTACGTCAAGCAATGCGCTCAAGCATGAAGAAATTTTTCCACTTGAGAAGATGAAATAATTCGTCTTTTGGCTCATCAATCTTGCACAGAATGGAATATCGTCCCGTTTTACTAAAAAAATTCCTGCCACCAGAGGTGTTGCAAGGTGAAAAGGAAAAGCCTGAACTCTTTAAAATTATTAAACCGGTCCACTTGAAGCGGATCGTAAAGACGCATATTTCGGCATCATCACCGTGGCCCCTGTTCGACAATTTCGCAACCAGCCGGGAAAAAGGCCGCCACTGTTTCACCTCCATGAAACAAGGCAATGGACAGTGAAGGACACAAACCGCAGACGTCACTCATGGTGTAAGGGTGAATCACCCTTTACAAGCGTAATAGGGACGATCCATCGGTTCCCCCAAACCACAGTGCAAATTTTTATCTATTTTTTTTATTTATTAATATCAATATATTATTACAAAAACAACCAGCAACCGTTCAATTATTTGTATTTTTTTTATTCCAGGTATTGCCAACCGTAAATCACTTTGTTATAGTTAGGTCAAATTGAAGCGGGAATATCTAGGAACCCTTCCAGATGGACACCTGCAGCAAGATTGGAACCGTTTTTTTGGGCAATAACGCCCTGGTATTCATAATCCAATAAATGAGGAGAAAGAATATGAAAAAAGTATTGAGTGTAATGGCTGTATCCGCTTTCGTACTGACCGCTGGTGTTGCTTTCGCCGGTGGCCCTGGCAAAAAAGCAGACGCCAGCTGCCCGGCACCATGCCAGACCCAGATTGATGACCTGAACTCTTCCCAAGCTCAGCAGAATGAGATCTTGGGCGCCCATGGCAAGCAACTGCAGAACCATGAGGCCCGTATCACCGCTCTCGAGAAAGCTGATTACGATCCTTGGTTTGTTCGTCTTGGCGTTAAAGGCACCTGGATGACCCAGGATATCGGCCCGATCAACGAAGTTGACACCGACATGGGCTGGGGCGGCGCTATTGCCTTTGGCCGTGAGTTCGGCGCATTGGCAGGTATGGGTCGTTTCCGGGCTGAGGTTGAGGTTGCTTATCAGGATGCAGATCTCGACATGGGTAGCGGCAATGCACCTCCAGAAGCTCAAGTCAGCATTTGCCTGAGTGACCAAGACCAAACTGTTAGCGTGTTGACCGTCATGGCCAACGGTTACTATCAGATTCCGGTTGCTGACGCTTTCTTCGATCTATGTCATGGCCGGTCTGGGTGTTGCTAAATATGAAATTGAAGCTGAACTATTTTGATGGGTTCACATTTGTACCAGTTGCTCCTGGTGTATTTGCACGTCAACCGATTTGGACAGAATGCTAGCGAGCAGCACCAATGCACTGGCCTACAAAGCTGGTATTGGTATGACCTATGACTTCACCGAGACCGTTGCCGGTGACTTGGGCTTTGAGTACCTGGGCGTCAGCGATGGCGGCCCGGCTTCCAGCATCAATGGCTACAACGCTGTTGCTTCTGTTCGCTTCAAGTTCTAATTTCCAAGAAAGTAGGTAGTGCTTCTTCCCCGGCCAGACTCTGGCCGGGGATTTTTTTTGCTTTCGTTCTGCCACGTTTCACCGACCACCCAGAAAACCCTCTCTCTCCTGAACACCCAGCGAATTGTTCAAAATTTTGTATTTTTCCCTAAAAAGGCTTGATTTCAGCAAGTTGCCCAGCTATATTGTCAGCAGAAATACTAAGAATCCCAATCCATGCTGTCGCATGGCTATTTGCATGAGCTAACCCCAGACGGAAAAAAGTCGAAAAAACAATACGTTCCATTCAAAAAGGAGAGTAACCATGAGAACAATTACTGGCCCTTTGGTTGTTTCAATTGTTATCCTGATGACTAGTTCCGCCTTTGCAGGTGGCCCTGGCAAAAAAGCAGACGCCAGTTGCCCGGCACCATGCCAGACCCAGATTGATGACCTGAATTCTTCCCAAGCGCAGCAGAACGAAATCCTGGGCGCCCATGGCAAGCAATTACAAAACCATGAAGGGCGCATCACCGCTCTCGAAAAAGCTGATTACGATCCTTGGTTTATCAGAGTGGGCGCACGTGCTGCTTGGATGGTTGCGGATGTGACGGGTGTTTTTGACAGCCAGGACAGCGGGCCCGGATTCGGCGGCGCCCTTGCCTTTGGTCGTGAATTCGGGGCACTTCAGGGGATGGGCAGGTTCCGCGCAGAGCTTGAGGTAGCTTATCAAGCAACCGATGCTGACACCTTTAATTATGGTAATGTTATTAACAGAGATCGTGTCAGCTATGATGTCGATACCAAACTGACCACCGTGATGATCAACGGTTATTACGAGATACCTGTTTATGAGTCTTTTTCCGTCTATGGCATGGCGGGTTTAGGCTACGCGAAATATGATTTGGATATAAACGAAAGCCCTAATGTCTTTTTTGACGGTGTCAACTCTGGCAGTGACAACTCGTTAGCCTATAAGGCTGGAGTCGGCATTTCGTACCTATTCACCGAACAAATTGTCGGTGATTTAGGTTTTGAGTATCTGGGTGTCAGTGATAATTCTCTCGCAACCAGCATCAACGGCTACAATGCTGTTGGCTCTGTTCGTTTCAAATTCTGATCTCCAAAAATATTGATTATTCTTCCCCGGCCAGTCTCTGGCCGGGGATTTTTTATTACTGCTCCCCCCATCCCTCCTCCTCGTCGCAAGCAATGAGCTCTTCATGCCTGGCAAGGCTGGCGATCCTCACGTTTATTTTGAACCAGATCGATACAATATACAAAAGCTCCCGGATGAAGCTAGACGACCTCAACCTTTTGGTCGGCTGGTCGTCTAGCCCTGTACCGCTCAGCATCAAGGGCAACTAGCGCGCCAGAAAGCCGCCCAACCCATACTTTCCGGCAGCCATGTAATCCGGGTACCATGAGGATGGGCCCACGCGAGATGCCACTGGTGATGCACGCCTTCCTGCCACAGGTCAGCGGTCCAGCCAACCCAGCCAAAATCAGGTGGTTTGGGTCCTCTCCAGAGGGTTTCCCACTGCAGCCAGAGCACGGGGTGCTGTTGGCGAGTAGCCCATGCCCCGAACAATGACCGCAAAGAAGCCCCACGGTCGTGGAGATAGGTGGTCAGATAGGTGTTGTAGAGGACAACAGGATTGTTAACCTGGGGGCTGATAATTTCTTCAAGAAACCGGGGCAGATGATCGGGCAAATCGGCCTGATACAACTGCACCGGGACGTGAGTCCGGTTGACCCGACGCAGGGCGGCGATTCCCTGGCGAAGCATGGCGAGCCGTTCTAATTGATCGCCCCAGACAAAGGCGGCCAGAGTTTGTTCATCCCGGGTCGTTTGGAGGACAAAGGGCGCACAATCGCAGCCAAGACGAGAGCTAATAGCAGGAATAATTGTCCGGGACGGGAGAATAAACGCACCTTCGCAGTCGACGACAAACTGAACCGGAGCACCGCAGCCGAGTTCCACCAGGCTCTGGCCAGTGATGCCTTCACGTAAACGATACAGCCGTTGATCCGCTACTAAATTGAGCCCGGCACTAGCGCCCAGATCCACCAGATGGATACTCTTCCAGCCGGGATAGAGCACCGGCAGCAACCAGCAGAGGCCTCGAGCCGTCTCATTGGTCTGCACTGTCGCTGTGTTCAAGAAGGCCGCGAGTTCACCCTGCCGCTCTCCGATGGCCTGGCGCAGACAGTCGCCAATGTTACCCTCCTGGATATCTTTCTTTCCACCGACCGATGGAAAATATTGTGCCAGACCCTGGACTTCAGCACATCCAGCCAGGATGTCACGGTGCAGGCCGGCCAGCAGGAGGAGCGGCACATCAAAGGAGGAACGTTCGGCCCCTGTCCGAACCAACCAGTCGACCAGCGGGTCCACGCCCGGCTTCGCCGTCAGCCAGTCCGCCAAGATCCCGAACAGCCTGGAATAGAGAGGGGAATAACCGGCGGTAAATTCCTGCTGCTTGCGGAATCTCCCCGCCAGCCGAATCTGAACGCCACGCATGATCGACATTAAAGGCTCCAGAGCTGAATTTCCTTTTTTGTTTGGGGATGAAGGAGATCGGACAAAAAATCTCTAACCGGATATACCCAGGACGGCGATAACCGGCAAGGATATCGGCGGATTATCCTTCCTGAAAGTGGCGGCTGGCAGCAAAACAAACTGGAGAAAAAAATTACTTTTTATAGAGACGTCACTGAAGGTTCATCATTTCTTCATGCATGGTAAAGTAAAATGGAGAGTTATCATTTATTCTACTGCCCACGGGGTCTTCAAATGCTTGCAACAAAACCAACTATTCGTAAAAGTACTGGTCCAGGCAGGTTGGATTCGTCTTTTTCCACCCAACCCCGTTCTGTTCGTGCCCTTCTTTCAGATGTCCGCCTGACAACTTTCCTCGCCATCGCTTCTTGTTCTCTCATTGCTTCTTTTCTGCTCAGGATTGCTCTCTTCACACTGTCCGGGGAGTTTGCCGGTTTACCGGTGATTCTATTGCTGCCAATACTCCTCCTGGGAGTATGCAATGACCTCATTGTGCTCGCCTATCTGCTAGCCCCGCTTTCCTTGTATCTTTTCGCAGTTTCCGTAAAATTCCATCAATCACCGGCAGGGCGTTGCTTCCTCGCTTTTATCACATGGGTGGCTTTTTATAGCACACTGTTCCTGGCGGTCGTCCAATACTATTTTTTTCAGGAATTCTCCGCCCGGTTCAATCTGGTCGCAGTGGATTATCTTATTTATCCTCATGAGGTCTTTGGCAATATCTTTGAATCATATCCTATTGTTTCCACATCAATTCTCATTGCTGTTCTGGCCAGTATCATGCTGGCCGTCTTTTGGAACTCTCTCAAAAAATCGGCTGCTCTCCCCCAACAGGCACCGGCGAGAGTTCGCTGGCTAAGTGGTCACGCTCTCCTTGTTATTGTCTTTGCCAGTCTTTTCTCGACCCATAGCTTTGATTTTTCAAAAAATAGGGTCGTCAATGAAATAGCCGCCGACGGGATCAGCAGTTTTTTCGAAGCGCTGCGTACCAATCATCTCGACTACAATGCCTATTACAGGACGGGCGAACCGGGAATCCTCTCCAATATCCTACAAGCAAAACTGGCAACCGACACCAGCAGATCATTCTCAAACGGTACCGAATTCAATCGGATGAGCGCAGGGGACAACGAAGGTTTGGGAAAATTGAATGTTGTGGTGATCGTCGAGGAATCGTTTGGATGTGAGCAGATTGATGTCTGCAAACATGGACTTGACATCGACGCTTCTCTGGCCGCTTCTCCCCGCCGTTTGACGCCTAGGCTGGATGATCTTGCCCGACAGGGAATATTCTTCAACAGCGCCTATGCCACGGGGACACGGACAGTGCGCGGACTAGAGGCGATTACCGCCTCCTTCCCGCCAATTCCGAGCGAATCCATCATCAAGAGACCAAAAAATGAAAACGTGGCAACATGGGGAAAAGTCATGCGTGAACACGGCTATCACACCAGTTTTTTGTATGGTGGATTCAGCCAGTTTGACAACATGGGGCCATTCTATGCCAGCAACGGCTATGCGGTGAGCGATCGCCTCGACATAAACAACCCTCGCTTCGCCAATATTTGGGGAGTATCAGATCAGGATCTTTTTCGCCATGCCCGAACCTATTTTGATGAACAGGCCGCAAACGACATCCCTTTCTTCTCCATAATCATGACCACCTCCAATCACTCGCCGTATACTTTTCCCGAGGGCATTGAGGGCGTAAAGCCGAAAGGTGGTTCTCGCCCGGATGGCATTCGTTATGCTGATTTCGCCCTGGGTGAGTTTATTGAAAACAGCAAGACGGCCTCCTGGTACAAAAACACCCTCTTTGTTGTCGTTGCCGATCATGGGGCCAGAGTCTACGGCAGCGAACGGATTCCGTTGCACAGTTATGAAATCCCCCTGCTGATCATGGCTCCCGGTCATTTGCAGCCACGGCAGGTGGCAAGCGCTATCAGCCAGATCGATATCGCGCCCACGGTCCTCGGGTTATTGGGACTTCCCTACAAGGCACCATTTTTTGGTCAGAATGTCTTTGCCGAAAACCCAGAGTCGAGAGTTCTGCTCTTCAATCACAATCACGATGTCGCCCTTTATACGAAGGGCAAACTTGCTGTTCTCGGACTGAATAAGAGTCTCCACACGTATAGGTATCGGCTCGGCGGAGACACCCTTGATGAAATCGCCGACGACGGCAACCTGACCGATCTCGCAACCGCATACTATCAAACAGCTTTCAATCTCTTCACCCGACGCGAGTATCAATGAAAACACTGTGGATGCCCCTCAATCCCCTTGAAAATTTCTTGCACAGGACAACAACGACGCCTTTTCCGTCTCTAATCGCACTTTTCCATACACGGCGTACTTACCCTATAAAGAGGTGTTCGCAGCCATTGAATATTCTTGTTCAGACAGCGTTACCCGATGGAAAAACCACTGTGAAAGTGGTCCATGCCGACGGTTTACTCGCCACGGTGATGCTGCCGCCGTGTAATTCCACGATCCGTTTGACGATGCTCAGGCCGAGGCCGGAGCCACCGTGGGCGGTAGAACGCGATTTCTCGCAGCGATAAAACTGATCGAAGATGCGCGTCTGGTCGTTTGGGCCTATTCCTGGACCGGTGTTAGCAAGGACGATGGTGACCTGGCCCTCACCCACCTGGGTCCGGCAGTGGATTTCTCCCCCTGGTTGATTGTAACGAATGGCATTATCCAGCAGATTAATCAGCATCCTACGGATCTTTTCCCTGTCTGCTTGAACAGGTAGTTCACCATCGATATGGCCGATGAATTTTAACGACTGATCGTGCATCAGCACCTGAAATTCCTCAACCACGGAGACAATTAAACTATTGAGGGAAAACATCTCTTTTCCGAGCAGTTCCGTCATTTCCAACCGGGAAAGATCGAGCAGGCTTTTGACCAGTTGACTGATGCGGGTCATTGCCCGCTCCTGGGCCAGCAGCTTCTCCTGCAGGGTTACCGGCAATTGCTCATCCTGAAGGATTTCCTCCATAGAGAGCCGCAGCAAGGTGATCGGGGTCTTCAGCTCATGGGACGCGTTGGCGATAAACTCTCTCTGCTGATGAAAGGAAGACTGCAGTCGGTTGAACATCTCGTTGAGTGAAGTGGCCAGCTCGTCAATCTCATCGCGGTTGCCGGTAACCGGTATTCGCTGTTCCAGCGTTTTCGCCGTGATTTCAGCGGTCAACCTGTTGATTTCCCGCACCGGATGCAAAATCCTGCCGGCAACCTGATAGCTGACCACAATCAAGACCAGGGCCGAGGCGAGCAACGCCGAGCCGATCACTAACGCCGATTCGATTGACGCTTCCACCAGATTCTCCACCGGCCTGGCAACATGTACCTGATAGGACGCGCCTCCAGCCGACACGACGAAGACCCGATTCCAAAAAGCGGCGGGCTGGTCGTCTTCCTCAGCATAAAACCGATTGAGGGGAATGTCGGTGCGGACGAGATATCCCTTGCCGCTGGCATCCATGGGCAATACAATTTCCCTCGCCAATTGGGAGGCAAAAACAGGCTGCCCTCCGCCATCGTAGATCCGGGCCCAGTAGAGGTGGGAAAAAGACTCCAGGGTATCCTCGCCCGCCGGAGTCCTGGCCACCTGTCGCCGTGCCAACTCCTCGGCCAGACTATGCGCACGGAGCTCTAATTCCTGATCGAGAAATTCATAGGGCGTCTCCAAACCCCAGAAAAAGACCATCAAGGAAAGAACCACGGTGGAGACCAAACCGGCCAAGCTGACCCAGAGGGTGATGCGGTGGCGTATGTTCATGCTTGCTCGCCCCTGGCCATGTAACCGACACCGCGGACGGTGACAATGATCTGCCCTTCCTGATCGCCCAGTTTTCGCCGCAAATTTTTGATGTGGACGTCAATGTTGTTGGACATGGTGAACGGATCAAAGGCATCCCCCCAGACATGCTCGGCCATATTGAAGCGGGAAATAGCCCGGTTACGGTTGTAGAGGAGAAATTCAAGCAGAGAGAACTCCTTGGGGGTCAGGCTGACCGGCTCGTCGTTGAGGGTGACGGTTCTCGTGTTGGTATCGAGACGGATACCGTCGATAACCAGCAGGGAACTGGCCTGCTCATGGCTGCGCCGCAGCAGCGCCCGGATCCGGGCCAGGAGTTCGGCCATGGAAAAAGGTTTGCGCAGGTAATCGTCGGCACCCAGGTCGAGTCCCATGACACGACTGGCTACCTCGCCCTTGGCGGTCAGCATCAGTACCGGGGTCGTCACGCCCTCGGCGCGCAGTTCCCGCAGCACCGCAAAACCGTCCTTTTTCGGCAGCATGATGTCAAGCACAATCAGGTCAAAGGGCTCGGTGCAGATCTTCTCCAGCGCGATGTCGCCGTCGCCGGCTGTGTCCACGGTGTATTGCTGTTTCCTCAGGGTCTGCGCAATCTGCTCGCCCAGCTCGATTTCATCATCGACGATCAACACCCGCATACCATTCTCCTTCTGTCTATGCTGTTTTCTCTTCCCAACGTGCGCCTTTCCATACCCTGACTGATGAAGGTTTGATGAAAAATTATCTCTGGGCCGAAAAAACCTTTTATCGTTTCTTCATCAACTCTATGGTATATACCCGTCGCCAAGAAATCAGGATATCCTGAACATTTTACAGAGTGAGCACCTATGACGACCTTACCGCAACACTACACAGCCAAACCCGTTTGGCTTGCATGGGCCAATACATTCCGGCAGCCTGTTTCCATCGCAGTGATCCTCGCCTGCCTGGCGTTGCTGCTTGCCACCCCTCCCTCCTGGCGGTTGCACAGTGGGATCGATATTCTGATGAATACCCTCGGCTTCGTGCTGATTGTCGTTGCCGCCTTCGGCCGTATCTGGAGCAGCCTCTACATCAGCGGCTACAAGGAAGACCGCATTGTGGCAGAGGGTCCGTACGCCATCGTCCGCAACCCTTTGTATGTCTTTAGCTTTATCGGCGCTCTCGGCTTAGGTCTGACAACAGACAACCTCTTGATCCTGGCGGTCATCATCACAACTTTTCTCCTCTATTATCCTCTGGTGGTGTTGGCCGAGGAGAGTATCTTACAACAGAAATTCGGCCAAGAGTATGTTGAGTACAAGCAGAGCGTTCCCCGCTTTATTCCCCGCCGGTTCCATCTGGTTGAGCCGGACTCCTGCATGGTGCGACCTCGCCATGTCCGCCGTTCTCTGCAGCAAATCATCCTGTTTTTCTGGTTCTATTTACTCCTCAACCTGGTGACAGGTGCCCAAATAGGCGGATGGCTGGCACCCCATTGATTATCGTCGCCCCCTCTCCACTCATGACCTTCTTCTCCCCTTTCACGAAATAACTGCGCCAAATAATCGCTTCTCTGACCTGTATCTTTTACGGAAGCGGACCGGAAACCATGGTTGACTTTTCTGTTTATACCGGCCTGTTCCTGGCCGCGTTTCTAGCCGCCACCCTTGTGCCGATGCAGTCAGAGGCGGTGCTGGTCGGCCTGCTCATCACCGGCAACTATCCGGTTGCCGGGCTGCTGATAGTCGCCAGTTGCGGCAATATCCTGGGAGCGGCACTCAACTGGTGGCTGGGCCTTTTTATTGAGCGCTTCCGCCATCGTTCCTGGTTCCCGGTGAGCGAACGTCGACTCACCCAAGCCCAAGGATGGTACCAGCGCTACGGCAAATGGTCGCTGCTCCTCTGCTGGATGCCGGTGATCGGCGATCCGCTCACCGTGGTCGCAGGGGTGATGCGCGAACCTTTGCCGATTTTCCTGCTGATTGCAGGATTTGCCAAAATTGCGCGCTATCTGGTTTTGGCTGGCCTCACCCTGGGCTGGCTCACCTGAAAAGAACGGCGCGTTTTCTTACAATCGATCAAGCAAGCGGGTGCCGCCGAGTTTGCCCATCTGGTTGCTGATCCAGTCAGCCCTGGAGAGAAGATAGGGGGAGGGACGGTTGGCATGGAGCCGACGGGGACTGGGCAGGACCGCGGCCAGTAGAGCCGCCTCCCGGAGACTCAAATGAGCTGGCGTTTTACCAAAAAATTCGCTGGATGCGGCATGAACACCGTAAATGCCATCGCCGAATTCGGCAATATTGAGATAGACTTCAAGGATACGTTCCTTGGTCCAGAACGCTTCGAGCCACAGCGTCAGCCCGGCTTCCAGTCCCTTGCGCAGATAACTGCGACTGCTCCAGAGAAAGAGATTTTTAGCGACCTGCTGGCTGATGGTGCTTGCTCCCCGCACTCGTTCGGAATGGCTGTTGTCTTCGACGGCACGGCTGATGGCGTTCAGATCAAAACCCCAATGGTCAGGAAAACACTGATCCTCGGCAGCAATGACCGCAAGAGCCATAAGCGGACTGATCTGAGCCAGTTCCACCCACCGATAACGGAGCGGCGGGATTTCGCTGCCGGACTGCAACCGCTCGATCTGACGAATTGCCATGAAGGCACTACCGGGTACGGGCAGCCAGCGCAGGGCAATAATGACAAGGACAATGCCAACCACCCCCAACCCCAGCAGCAGGATCACCCACCGGATCAGCCGGCTGATCAAGTTCCGACCATTGGGTTGCGCCCCCGGCGAGACGTCGACTGGATGCTGTGCATGACGCCGGGGCATTGATGCGGGCCTTGTTGACCGGAGAAAAAATGCTGCATGGCAAAGCCCACGGCTCGATGGCTACTGCGACTGTTCCGGCGCAGCAACCGAAGGTGGTGGTTGACTGTCGGCCGGTGGCTGGGCCTTGGCGCGGACCAGAGTTGTACGGGTGGCATTCTTGATTTCCTCCACCTGCCAGCCTTCCACCCGGAACAACTGCTCCTGATTGGAGACCTTGAGCACAAACGAATTCTCGGCCATTGATGGCGGCAGTGTTTCGTTCCCCTCGCCCGGCGACGGTTTTGGCAGCTGACCGAATAGATAGTCGACCGTGCCGCCGCCAGCACGTTCCACCGTATAGCGCAGCGCAGGATTGTCCAGGCCATATTCCGATTTGCTCTCCTTGCCGAGAAGAGCGGCTATCTTCAGACCAGTCAACCGCTTGACCAGTATATCCCGCCGATCACTGACCACCTCTTCTTCCTCGGAATTGAGATTAACCGGCTGTAGGCCGTCCGACGTGCGTTCCAGACGCAAACCGGGCAGTTCGATCCGCGTCACCTCTTCGGGTTTGAGGCGAAGGGCGTCGGTGTCGATCCAGCTGTCGGCCTTGACCTCCAGTTCGTGCGGGGGCAGGGTCAAAGTCTGAATCTCGGGGTCGCCTTCAAGACGCGTGTACATCTTGCGCAGCCCCGGTGAGCCGCCAAAATACACCGTGGCAAGATTGCTGCCATCTTTGCGCAGGCGCAGTTTTCGTTCAAAACGGTCCGGGGCAACCTTGAAACGGACGGCTGCCTCGGCGGTGGTCGCCTCAGGCCACCCCCGCTGCAGTCCTGCCAGTCGATCGATCAACCCCTGGACCCGAACCGCGTCAGCCGGAAACGATGCCGATTCAGGCAGGATCCATTGGTTGTTCTCCTTCTTCAGCATCAGCTTGTGGCCCTCGCCATCTTCCAGCAACAGCTCGTCAACCTCGGCCCCAGTCAGCTTGAGCAGCGGTCCCTTACCGGTTTGGATTTCGGCCCCTTGCCGGGTCCAATGGGTCAGCATCACCAGGCCGGTCTGTACCAGCATTAAAACCGTACAGATGAGTATCAGTCGCTTCATGTTCATACCCTCCCGGCTATCAGTAGCTGCTCACGGCGCCGCGCATGAGCCCGGACGACTTGCCGCAGTGCCCAGACGCTCAGCAGGCCTAAGGCTGCCAACCCATAATTGAAATATTCCCAGGCCATCCGCGCCTCCTTGCTCATCGGCAGCAAGGTGCGGGCAAAATGACCGCGACTGCGGATGCTGAGCAGATCCCGATCCTCCAAAGACCAGTCGATGCAGTTGGCCACCAACTGGAGCGGGTTGAGATAGCGGGTGCCGCCGGCCCCGGAAGCCAACTCCAGACTGGTATCGGCCAAAAAGGTGTTGGAGGCCAGCAGGATGATCCTGGCTGAATCCGGAGACCGTTCCAGCACCCGGCCGATCACATCAACCTTCTTGCCTGCCCCGCCCTTGTCCTCGGTCGTGTTGGCTGGCCCGGTTCCCTCCTTTTCCCTGACCAGCTCAGCCTGCTGTTGGCGGGCTTCTTCGATCAGAGGCGAGGTTTTGCCTTGAAACGAAGAATTGAAGACACCTTCAACCATGACCGCCAACAACTGCCGGCCTGCGCTCTCGCCCTGAGCAAATCCGGCCTGGCCGTAGCGGTCGAAATCAGGCTGAATATTGAGGGAATCGGACAGCCAGGACTCTTTTGAACTCTCCAGAAACCGCACCACCTGACGACCTCTGTTTTTTTCAGGATCAGTAGCAATGGGCGAAGCCCAGGTCATGGACAGTTGATCAATGCCGGTGGTCAGACCGCTGGCGCGGTTCATCCCGTCGCCACGGATATCGACGAAATAAGGATAATTGACCAGATGGGTTTCCTGGATGCTATAGCCGCCGGCCTGCCGCTCAACCGGGACCGGAAAGGCGGCATTCTGCGGATCAAGCACCAGGGTACGACCAAGGCTGATGCCATAACCGGCTAACCAGTCGTTCAGACCGCTCTTTTTGTCAACGGCGCTGATTCTTCCCTGAAGGCTGACATCAAAAGGCGAGGTGGCCAGGATCACGGTACCGCCCTGCATCAGGAACTGGTCAATGGCAAAAACCTGTTTTTCCTGGAGCCGTTCGGGGGCAACCACCACCAGAATATCGGCCTCAGGGTCCACCTGGCCGGTGCTCAGATTCACCAGTTTGACCCGGTGCTCCTGCTCGGCAAAGCGCGTGAGCAACTGGAAAGTATTGCCCTGATCGGGCATGCCGAACTGGGGCATGCCAGGATTGGTGGGCGGCGTATACAGTGCCACGGTCTTGAGCATGCCCTTGGAAAAGCGCTTCAACGAGGCCTCGATCGCGGTCTTCAGGGCCGGTTTGTCGAGTTGGGAGGGCAGGGATACTTGCACCTGCTGGCCGCCGCTCTCAAGTGTCATGTAGAACCAGAAGGTCTCGGGGGAAAGCAGACCGGCCACCATGGGCTGCATGCCGAAATCCTTGCTCAGCCGAGCCGCCAACTGACCGCCATCGGCCTCGGGATCGGCAAAACTGAAAGAGAACTTGTTGCCTCCCTGCTGTTTCAAGTCAGCCAGTACCACCTCCAGATTGTTTCGCAATTCAATTAACGGTTGCGGCAAAATGGCCGCAGGCGAGATATAACCATGAAAAACTACGGGGGTATTGATTCCGCTAAAGAGATTGCCGCCGCTCTGGTAGCTGTATAAGACCTTCTTGATCGCCCGGGTGATGTCGTGTTCGGGGTTGCGCAGTTCGACCTCCAGTTTGGTGTCGCCTTCGCTTTTGACCTCGATCAGATCCTGAAACCCGAGAGTGACAAACTCGTCACCGTACTTGATCAAAATATCGAAATAGGAATTGGTGACTGCGGCTTGATAGCGGGAGGCGGTCTGGAAGGGTACGGGTCGGATACCGTATTTCTCCCCGGCCTCCTGCTCCAATTCCGGCTTCTCCTGAGGGTCGACGAACTCGACCTTAACCTTGCCCTGGCTGGCCACTTCATATTCGCGGAGCAGGTCGCGCAGTTGCGGCTGCAAAGGAGCCAGGAGCGGATGGGTCTGGGCCGAAAAGTAGCCACGAATCAACAACGGCTCCTGCAACCGACTGAGGTAGGATCGGGTTGACGGAGAAATTGAATAAAGGCGGCCGGATGTCAGATCGGTGCGCAGGGTACCGAGCGGGGCCAGCCAAAGGTTGATCAGGAGAAAATTGACCGTCATCAGCCCGGTCAGCACCGCCCAGCGTCGATGATTCCGGTTGGTCGGATTACCGGCCCAACGCTGCCGCTCCAGGGTGTAGATGTTGAGGAAAAGAAAGATGCCGATCAGGCTGAGGGAATAGACCAGATCACGCAGATCGATCACCCCTCGGGTAATGGCGGCGAAACGCGATCCTGCGCCCAGGAGTTTGAGCAGCTCGCCACCTCGGTTGCCGAAAAAGCTGGTCAGGGTGTCGGAGCCGAGCAGGTAGAGCCCGCTACACACCAGGGTGGTGACAATCAAACTGACGATCTGGCTGTTAAACTGCGCACTGACAAAAAGGCCGATGGCCAGGTAAGCTCCGGCAAGACAGAGGCTCGCCAAATAGCCGCCAAAAACCGGACCCCAGTCGAGCTGGCCAAGAAAACTGACCGTTAACGGCAGGGGCAGCGTCAAGACCAGACCAATGGCGACGAGGCTCAGGCAGGCGACGAACTTGCCGCCGACCAGCGCAGATAGGCGCACGGGCGCGGTCAAGAGCGTCTCCAGGGTTCCGGCCCGGTGCTCTTCGGACCAGACCCGCATGGTGATCGCCGCTGAAAGAAAGATCAGCAAGCGCGGCATCCACTCGAACATCGGCCGAACATCGGCGATATTGCGGCTGAAAAAGGTCTCAACCCAGAAAAAAAGAAATAGCGTGGCCGCGAGAAAGGCTCCAAAAAAGATGAAAGCGGCGGGGGTCGCAAAAAAAACGGCCAACTCCCTCTGGGCAACTTTGCGCAAGGTGTTCATTGTTCCCTCCCTGCAACCATGTTGATTTCACTGAATACTTTCTCCAGGTTTCGGGATTCGGGTTCAAGCCCGTAGAGATTCCAGCCCCAACCGTTGACCGCGGCTGCAACAGCAGGCGCCAGTTCCCGTGCCGGGCGAACTCCGGAAAGGGCGAAGCATGCCGGACCAGTCGCTACGGGCAGAAACTCAACTTTGGTCACGCCCTCCACACCGCTCAACAGGGCTATGGCTTCCTGCCGGTCATCAACGAATACCAGCAAGCGCTGGCCAGCACTCAATTCGGCCAGCCGCGCATCGAGAACCTTGCGGCCATGCTGGATAATGATCACCCGGTCGCAGACCGCCTGCACCTCCTGGAGGATATGGGTGGATAGAATGAGCGTTGCCTCCTTGGACAGTTCCCGGATCAGGCTGCGCATGTGTTGGATCTGCGTGGGATCAAGGCCGTTAGTCGGCTCATCGAGGACGACGATCCGCGGTCGGTGGAGAATTGCCTGGGCTACCCCGACCCGCTGACGATAACCGCGCGACAGGGTGCCGATCGTTTGTCCGGCTTTGTCCATAAGCGCTGTCCGTTCCAGGGTCTCGCGGAGCAGAGAGCCCATCTGATCAGTGCCGATCCCGTGCAGTGCGGCAAGATATTCGAGGTAGCCGGCAACCGTCATCTCAAGATAGAGCGGGCAGTTCTCCGGCAGATAGCCGATCAATGCCTGAATGGCGCTCCGGTCGGTGGCCATCTCTAATTGGTCGACCTTGATTGTGCCTGCGGTCGGCTCGAGAAAACCCGTCATCATCTTCATGATCGTGGTCTTGCCTGCGCCGTTATGACCGAGCAAACCGACAATCTCGCCGGGTGCGATGGAAAAGGAAACATCGTCGACCGCTTTGAGCGGTCCATAGGTTCTGAACAAATGGTCAACATGGATCATAGATGATCTCCTAAAAAAACAGTCCCACCAATAGGTGGCCTAAACGACAAAAGAAATCAAGTTGCCGGGGGAGGAGGCCTGCTGACGGAAATGTCTGGAAAAAGAGGCGTGCGGTATGCGACAGCAACAACTTCGGTGAGAATCGAGCAAAGGGGCATGACGCAATGAAGGTTACTTACAAAGAGTATAACAAATCCATGCAGATGGTTCCGGTGCACACCATAAAACAGCGTATCTGCTTGTCAAGCGAGCTCCGGAACATTTTCAGAATCACGGTACAGGGACAGAACCAACCGGTCAAAGCAACCGTCGGCCGCCTCAAGCCCGATTGCCCAGCCCAATGCGAAAGGTGGTAATGAGGATACCACTGAAAAAAGCACGGCCAGGGGATTGAGATTCTTTAAAAACTGTTCCGTCTGAGCGAAGACCAAGCGATGGTCGGAAAGTAAGCGGCCTTCCCCCCTGGTTGGACCTTCAGATCTGTGATCGTTAAAATTTCGATATTTTATCAAAAGAGGACATAATTCCCTTGCTCTTCCAACGAACGGCGAATAACGTTTCGCGCTTGCATCGTGCAAAAGGCTTCCCTACCGGAATACAGTCGGTTATCGAACAGAGAAGATATCGTCCGCGAACGAATAGTGGCAAAAAACTCGTGGCGCGCCCCTTTCCGCTCTGATGGAAGATCGATCTCTTCTCCAAGTTTTTATTACACCATGAATATCAGTCAGATAATTGATTTTACCGTCAATATAAACCAGCACCTTACCGTGCTCGTGGATAACCACGGCGCATTGATTTATGGATTAATAGCTGCAATTATTTTTTGTGAAGTCGGTTTGGTCGTGGCTCCTTTTCTGCCTGGAGATTCGATGTTGTTCGCCATCGGCACTCTCTGTGCGACCGGGGCCATGGACCTGGACGTCGTTCTTATTTTGTTCCCGATCGCCGCAATACTTGGGGATAATTTTAACCGATTGATGGGTGTCTGGTTCGGACACAAGGCCTTTGCCGGCAAGAATGGTCGCTTTTTCAACCAGAAAAACCTGAACAGGGCGCACGAGTTTTTTGAAAAGTACGGGACCAAAGCGGTTACGCTTTGCCGATTCGTTCCTTTTCTCCGCACCTATGTTCCCTTCGTGGCCGGCATGGCGGAAATGCGCTTGCGTGTTTTCTTCCCGTTCAGTGTACTAGGGGGGACAGGGTGGGTGGCAGTTTGCGTTCTTGCCGGCTATTTCCTCGGCAATCTTGAATTTTTCGAGCGGTATTTCTAACCCGCAATCACTCCATCACGAGCTCAGGTATGCCTCTCAAGAAGATGATAGGTACGTGTTGGCCCCTGCTTGCCCGTTCAAAACCTCCCATTGGAAAACCTGTCGTCATCATTCGACTTACCGCAGGTTCCCCCGGAGATCGAGTGGGGTTGGTAAACCTCAATCACACCTGGTTCGGGCATACGGACAATGTTGATGACGTTCTGTGAATACCATAGGCCCGCCTGACGCCCGTCAGGGGTGAGAATGATACCCCCACGATACTCGCAACCGGGTCCATAGTGCTCGGTCCGATACCAGCTTAGCCATCCATTCAGCAGCTCTTTGCTCATATCGACCTGTGCCCAGACTCTCGTACGGAGGGTAACCTGATTGCTGATCGCAATGATCGAATCAGGTGCGGCAGAGGACCCCAGATAATAATACGTGTGATCCGGGAGCACGGTGCCTGATTCAAAAAGCTCCAGCACCCCCGATTCCACTTCCCATTTCCCGCCCGGCGGTCCACCCACACAACCGGCCAGAACCGCAGCAGTTAAGAGTGCTAGAAAAAGACGTATTAAATTGAACAGTTGCACAGGATCACCTCATTGCGACCAGAGAGCATGGTGAGTGTACCTTGATACCAGACAATCGTTGAAAAAACGATAATGTCGTTTGCCCAACATTGCATCTGCAAGGTTCACTGGAGATGCCGGTTTTTCGCAAAACATGGACCTTGTCACCGAAAACGCCCAAAATATGGAAAGGGGGGAACAGCGCAACAAAAAGGGATGACCGGAGAGATCACCCCATTCATGCAGTTGGCAGGAAAGGGAGAGGGTCAGGCTGAATCTGTCCCGGTGGGCAATATCTATACGTTCTCTCGCTGGACCTCATGGACAAGGCACTGGTACAATTCCTCTTTGCGTTCCTGATCAAGATCGAGAAACATTACGGCAAACTGATTATCTGCAACCCAGACCACTTTTGCAGACACAGGAAAGGACGACAAGGTGTCCTCTTCCCTAAAAAGGGGGATGTTCATGGTTATCTCCTGGTCCTTGGAGAGTTCGATCGCCGCCCCCTGCACGGCGCTGACACTTTGTACGGCGCAACCGCTTGTTGAAATATCGACAAGATATCCATGCGCGTGCTTGTGTTCTACCGAGTATTCAATCTGCCGTTGAATGATCTGAAAACGTAGGGCTTCCGGTTTGATCGGCTGGAGAAGCTCCTCTTCAGCCTCCTGAAGAGACGTGACATAAACCGGTTTATAGCATTGAAATTTTGAAGAAAAGGCGAGGAGCTGTTTCAACACAACACTCATTTCTCCCACGATCCGGACGACTCTCCCCACTTTGTTAAGGACCAAATAGTCGGTTATTTTTTTATAAACACCAAGACCGTTCAGGTGGCCAATAGTACATTGTGAAAGATCGGTAACGACGTCGAACCCTGGTTTCAGGTCAGCAACGCAAAATCGAACATCGGTATAGACCTTACTCAACTCCGTTTTATTTGCGGTCGAGGGGATGGTGATATAGAGCCGATTCTTTTTAATGTCTGCCGTCACCTTGGATTTCTGTTTCTCGGCCATCAATTCACACTCTGCTGATTTTACGATACAAAATAATGGAACATCTTCTCTGCCCAATTATTGTATAGCGAAAACCCCCTTCCCTCCAAACAAATTCAATGTTCCCTCCCTATTTACTTGGCTCGACCAGCAGTTCTGAGCCAGGAAGATCCATTGCCGGCTGTTTTACCAGCCGCGAGCTGAGCCTTTTTTGCCTGCCTAAAAAACTCGAAATACGGTCTGCCGTGCCAATTATAATGGAAATGCAGGAAATAAATATATATCATGTCCCCCGAACTGCCATTCCCCCGAACTGCCATTCCCTGAAATTACCGAAGAACGGGAAGCCCGCAGGGATTTTCTGGATTTTTTTGAAAGAAAAAATGGTGGGCAAATAAAAGATGCTCGCCACCCTAACCGACGATCTGCCCCGAACGTTATCCTACAATTTCATACCAAGGCAATCCCTGAAATCCGTCTGGAGACTTACGGTCGTTCTAATCTTAGCCATATTCTCACCTCACTTTACGAACACTTCGAATACCCGCAATCCCGACACACCTCACACCCCTCCTCAAACACCAACTTGCCATGACACTCCGGACAAATCGAGGCAAACCCATGCTGGGTCGCGGCCATGAACGACTTCAACAATTTACCCAACTGGGCCGGCAGATCGAACATGTGACCGGCTGGAGCGATCCAACTGCTTGATGATCTCATCCATGGGAATCTGGTAGCGCAGGGCCAGCGACACCAGGCGGCAAGTGGTGGTCCACATGGTTGATTTGTCTTTCAAATCCACCCGATTATCAAAGGGGAACTTGGCGAAGACCTCCATCGGTTTTTCCTCCTCATCAAAGCAGACGATCAGATAGATGGTCTCCTGATTGATGTCCTTGAGGCGGTAGCGCTTGGCACTAAGCACATCGGGCAGAGTCGATTTCTGGAAGAGGCCTTCGCCGGACACGGTCGCGGTCTTGTCGGGGCTTGAGGCCATGGTGTTGAGCACCTGATGGTCGCGGGAACCGTCGCGGTAGACGGTCAATCCCTTGCATCCTAGTTCGAAGCCAAGCATGTAGGAGATGCGAACATCGTCGTGAGTGGCGGTAGACGGCAGGTTGATAGTCTTGCTGATTGAGGAGTCGACCCCATTCTGCTGGAGGATGCCCTGCATGCGGATGTGCTGCTCCGGGCTGATGTCCTGGGCGGTGCGAAAAATCTCCTGCCACCGTTTCGGGATTTCCGCATGGCCGATAACCGTTCCGCTACTGGCCACCTTTTCCATTATCTCGGCGGAATAGAAGCCCTCAGCGCGAGCAACGCGTTCAAACAGCTTATTGGCCATGAGCAGGCGATCGCCGTCCATGACGTTCTTGATCATGACGATGGAAAAATAGGGTTCGCAGCCCGAGGCGCAGTCGGCGATCATCGACACCGTGCCGGTGGGTTGGATCGAGGTCAGGGCGGCATTGCGGCGGGCTGGATATTTGTTGATCCGTTCGTCATAGGCAGGAAAGGGGCCCTTCATGGCGGCCAGCTCAATCGAGGCAGCTTCCGCTTCTTTGCGGATAAATGCCATGACTTCGGCGGAAAGCGTGCGCCCTTCTTCACTGCCGTAGGGCAACTCCATCTGGATGAGCATATCGTGCATGCCCATGATGCCCAGACCGACCTTACGGGTTTTCTGGGTCATCTCGGCAATTTCGGGAATGGGAAAGCGGTTGCAGTCGATGACGTTGTCGAGAAAGCGGGTCGCAAGACGGACAGTTACCCCCAACCGTTCCCAGTCGACCATGCCCTCCTTGATGTACTGGCCAAGGTTGATGGAGCCAAGGTTGCAGGACTCGTAGGGCAGGAGCCATTGCTCGCCGCAGGGGTTGGTTGCTTCAAACTTTCCCAGTTGCGGTGTGGTGTTGTCGCGATTGGCGGCGTCAATGAACAGGACACCGGGCTCACCGTTGTGCCAGGCAAGATCGATGATTTTGTCAAAGACCTCGCGGGCTCGCAGTGACTGGACAACCTGGCCGTTAGAGGGATCAATCAGGTCGTATTCAAGATCATTTTTCACCGCGTCCATAAACAGATCGGTGATAGCGACGCTGAAGTTGAAATTGGTGTAGCGGGTCTGATCCTGCTTGGCGACAATGAATTCGAGGATATCAGGATGATCGACCCGGAGCACGCCCATGTTGGCGCCGCGCCGCTTACCGCCCTGCTTGATGGTTTCCGTGGCGGCGTCGAAAACAGCGGCAAAGCTCAATGGACCGGAGGCTACGCCCTGGGTCGACTGGACCGCCGAGTTCTTCGGCCGCAGGCGGGAGAAGGAATAACCAGTGCCGCCGCCGGTCTTGTGCACTAGGGCGCCGTTGCGGATGGAGGTGAAGATGCCGTCCATCGAATCTTCTACCGGGAGGACGAAACAGGCCGACAACTGGCCGAGATCGGTACCGGCGTTCATTAGGCAGGGGGAATTGGGAAGGAAATCGAGGTAGTAGATCATGTTGAAGAAGCGGTCGCTCAGCCCCTCGTAATCGGCAAGGTCGCGGTCGACCAAAGCCACGGCGTTGCTCACCCGGCGGCAAAGAGTTTCCCAGTTTTCGAGCGGTTTGCCTTCCGCATCCTTCAGGTAGTACCGCCGCTCAAGAACGGTTTCCGCGGTATCGGTCAGTTGCTGCCGTGGTATGCTTCTGGTCATGGTTGCCTCTTCATCTGAATTCATATCGTCTCCTTCCTTCCGCGACTGACGCATCGAACGGCCAGGGCCAAACCTCGCCGACCACTCTCCTGCCCTGCCACAAAAAGCTTGCGGCAGCAGCACCCTTTCGAGCAAAGCCGGCACGGGCGGAATTCCTGGTGGCAGCCCTTAACGTCGAAGGCAACTTATCACAACATATAGAGCGCATCAAGAGCAAATCATGCAACATATAGTGTTTAGTTAAAATATCCTGTTTTCAATGAGTTCAGGCGAAAAGTGGTCAAAACACTCAGGTCAGCGTAAAATAAGCCGCTTTCGCCAACTGAAAAAACCTCATCTTCTTGCCGCTTGCGCATTCGCGACAGGGCAATTATAGTGCGCAAATGTTACGATTTAGTGCTTACACTCTGCTCCACAGTTCAGGAAGATAAATAATTCAATCAACGCTTGACCTGGCCACTCCCTCAACCAAAAAAACAAACGACCCCTCACTCAAAGGATACGTTCTTCCCATGCTGAAAAAAACCATTCTTTGCGCCGCTCTGCTGTTGCCGCTTGCCGTTCAGGCCCAGGAACCGAAAAAAAACAACACCGCTGGCGACCTCAATTGGTCAGTGCAGGCCTCTTGGCCCATCCCGGCCAAACCTTTGGATATCGCCCAGTCGCTGGACAATAAAAAGGTCTTTATCCTCGCTGCCGATGCTAAGGTCTATATCTTCACCCCGGACGGCCGACAACTGGGCGCAGTGCCGGTCGACCCTAACGTCCACGCCATTGACATCGCAGCCCGCGGCGAAATGCTCTACCTGGTGAACAGTAAGACCAACACCTATTCAGCGATTGACGTCAGCTTCAACCAGAAGCTCGATCTGACCGGCGCGCCGGTCCGAGGCAAGGCTGACGCGCCGGTCACCCTGGTTGTTTTCTCCGATTTCGAATGCCCCTGGTGTAGCAAACTCGAGCCTATCCTGGCCGAACTACTGTCTCAGAACCAAGACAAGCTGCGCATCGTCTTCAAGCATCTCCCCCTTCCCATGCACCCGCAGGCCGAGCCAGCGGCCCTAGCCGCGATCGCCGCCCAAAAACAAGGGAAATTCTGGGAGATGCACGACGCTCTTTTTCAAGTCACCACCTGGGCACCGAACACCATCGACGAGACTGCACTGAGGCTTGGACTGAACATGGAAAAATTCAGGGCCGACCTGGCCAGCCTGGAAACCCAGGCACAACTGGCCAAGGATAAAATGGACGCCCAGGCAGCCGATGTGACGGCAACACCTTCAATGTTTATCAACGGCCGACCGGCCCGTGAGCGCACCCTGCCCGCCCTGCAGAAGATGGTCACCGAGGCCGCGGGCGGGGCCAAATAAATTGAAACCCTCCGCCGCCCTCAACGCCGAGACCTCGCGGGAGCTTGATTTTGCCGACAACGGGGTTGCCCAGCAGTTGTTCGGCGAGCTCAATCGCAATCTCCTCACCATCGAACAGGCGACCGGGGTGTCAATCAACGCTCGGGGCAATGGCCTGCGGATCAATGGCCGGACGCATGCTGTGGAATTGGCCGCTTCCACCCTGCAGCAGATGTACGGACTCCTGCTCAAGGGCTATCCGGTGTTCAGTCAGGACATCGCCTTTGGGGTCAAGATTCTCGAATCCTCACCCCAGGCCCGGTTGGAAGAGATCTTTCTCGACAAGGTCTGCATCACCTCGCGCAAACGGGTGATCTCACCCAAATCGATCAACCAGAAACTCTACATCGAAGCGATCCGCGAAAACGACATCGTCTTCGGCATCGGCCCGGCCGGCACCGGCAAGACCTATCTGGCCGTGGCCATGGCGGTCTCAGCCCTGGCAAAGGAACAGGTCGCCAAGATCATCCTCACCCGGCCGGCGGTAGAGGCTGGGGAAAAGCTGGGTTTTCTCCCCGGCGACATGGCCCAGAAGGTCGACCCCTATCTGCGACCGCTGACCGACGCCATCAACGACATGATGGGCCAGGAAAAAACTCAGGACCTGACCGACCGCGGGGTGATTGAGGTGGCGCCGCTGGCCTTCATGCGTGGGCGCACCCTCAACAACGCCTTTATCATCCTCGATGAGGCCCAGAACACCACTCGCGAGCAGATGAAGATGTTTCTCACCCGCATCGGCTTTGATTCCCAGGCGGTGATCACCGGGGATGTGACCCAGATTGACCTGCCGGGGACGCAAAAATCCGGCCTCATTCAGGCCGAAAAAATCCTTACCGGCATCAAGGGCATCGCCTTCCGCCATTTCTCCAAAGCCGACGTGGTCCGCCATCCTCTCGTGCAGGAAATCATCCAGGCCTACGAGCAGCAGGACGCTGCCAGGAGCGCCCGTTCCGAAAACGAGAGTTAGTGATGCCTGTCCACTTCAGTTTCTCAAAAGATATCAACCGCCACCCGCTCAACCGCAGGCTTCTGCAGCAGCGCTGCGACCACCTCCTCCACCTGTTGAAATTGGAGGCGGCCGAGATGAGTGTCGTTTTCATGGGCGATGCGGAGATAGCGGCCTACAACGAACAATACCGCAAGAAACAGGGCCCGACCAATGTCCTTTCCTTTCCGGCCACCGGTGGTGACGACGGCTTTGCTCCGCCAGAGACGGAACTGGGTGACATCCTCGTTTCTATCGATACCGCCAGCCGCGAAGCTAGGCAGCAGGGCAGCAGCCTCCACCACCGCCTGACCGAGTTAATCATCCACGGAATGCTCCATCTCATTGGCTACGACCACGAGCGCTCAGAGGGTGAAGCCCTGCGCATGTGGGATTTTGAAAAAGAATTGTTCCAGCAAGTCCAGACAGCAAGGAGTGTTGCCATGCCCTATCTCGCCATCAATGTTGACCATGTAGCCACCATCCGCCAGGCGCGCGGTGGCGCTGAACCGGATCCAGTGCTGGCCGCTTCGCTCTGCGAGCTGGCCGGGGCCGACGGAATCGTCGTCCACCTCCGCGAGGACCGCGGCACATCCAGGACCGGGATGTGCGCCTGCTGCGACAGACGGTCAAGACCAAGCTCAATCTGGAAATGGCGGTGACCGCTGAGATCATCGACATCGCCTTGGAGATTGTGCCGGATATGGTCACGCTGGTTCCGGAGAAGCGCAAGGAACTGACCACCGAGGGCGGACTGGATGTGCTGGCAAATGCCAAGAAGGTGGGCAAAGCGATTGAGAAGATGCGCAAGGCAGGCATACCTGTGTCGATCTTCGTCGATCCGGATGCGGCCCAGGTCCAGGCTGCGCTTGATGCTGGCGCTACCTTTGTCGAGTTGCACACCGGCAGCTATTGCGAGGCCCGGACAATGGAGGAGCAGGAACAGCAGTTCGGGTTGATCGAGCAGACGGCGGAGTTGGCCTATGAATCAGGGTTGCGGGTCAATGCCGGCCATGGCCTGGATTACCGCAACACCCACCCCATTGCCGCCCTGCCCTTCATTGAAGAACTGAGCATCGGCCATGCGGTCATCAGCCGGGCGGTACTGGTCGGCATTGATCAGGCGGTGCGGGAAATGCTGGCGATTGTCAGATCGGTCTGAGGCTGGAGAACTGCGGGGAGCGTTTCACATCTCTTTGCCTAGACCGATGATATGATCGGTCGCACCGAGGACGATGAGGATGTCCCCTGCCATAATGACGGAATCGGGCTTGGGATTAAAGAGCATGGTGCCGTCTTGGCGCTTGATTGCCACGACAATGACGTCGTATTTCTTGCGAATCTCGGATTCGATCAGGTTCTTACCGTTCAGGTGTGAGGTCGGACTGACCAGCAATTCCTCCATCATCAGATCGAGTTCACCGGCTCGCATGGTCAGGTCGATGAAGTCGGTGACGGTGGGGCGGACGATGAGGTGGGCCATGCGGCGGGCACCGATCGAATAGGGTGAAATGACCTTGGTGGCCCCGGCCCTCTTGAGCTTGGTCTGGACGCCAGGTCCGCCGCTGGAACGGGCCATGATGTAGAGACCGGGGTTCAACCCTCGGGCGGTCAACGTGATGTAGAGGTTGTCGGCGTCGGAGGCGACCACCGATACCAAGCCCTTAGCGCGGTCGATGCCGGCACTGAGCAGGACCTCGTCGGCGGCGGCATCGCCTTGCAACCGCATGTATTGCAACTCCTCCAGGATTTTGAGCTCTTCATTGTCTTTTTCAATGACCAAAAAGGCCCGATGGTGTTCTTGGAGAATCTTACAGATTTCCTTGCCGATCCGGCCAAATCCGCAGACGATGTAATGATCCCGCAACCTGCTGATCTCTTTGTGCATTTTTCTCCTCTTGTACAAACCACGCAGCTCGCCCTCGATCATGGTTTCCGTGACCTTGGTGAATGTGTAAAAAACAAAGCTGACGCTGGTGATGACCAGAAAGACCGTAAAGACACGGCCTGAAGGGTGAATAGGGACAAAATCCCCGTATCCCACGGTAAACACGGTGATGATGGTCAAATACATCCCCATCCAGAATCCCATGTTCTCGAAGTACATGTATCCGAAGGTGCCACAAAGGACCAACAGGATAAAAATTACTGCTATAATGAAAATTTTTCGCATGTTCTCCGGGCGATGTCATGAAAGAAGCCTCAATTGGCATTACGTAATCTTAGCATATCCGCACCGCAGATTCCACTGTTAACCTGCTGTAACTTCAACGGCTTTGCCCTAATTGCTGTTTGACAAAGCTAAGGGAGAGGTGTATACAAGGCCATCTGCCCGGATGGCGGAACTGGTAGACGCAAGGGACTTAAAATCCCTCGGCCTCTGGCTGTACGAGTTCGATTCTCGTTCCGGGTACCAAAGCAATTACAGCCACTTAGCTTTTAAGCTGAGTGGCTGTTTCTGTTTCTGCAATCTTGAAATTACGCAAATAGTAAGCAGCTTGGAGCAATCTGGGCCATGTCCGCAACAAGGTAAAAAAATCCCCGATCATCCAAATCCAACCACCATATGCTCCTCAGGCCCGATTGAGATTCTCAGTTCATTTCAAAGTGATCGTTATAGAAAGTGCTTGCAGTGATCTTTCTTTTACCGTGAAAGCATAGTCCCTCAAGGATTGTTGCTTATATGAGCCAGAGTCTGAGGATATAGCTATTGACGTACGGGAGCTGAGCTTTCCAAGGACCTGACTTCCTGGTTCAGCTGGTATAACGAAAAAAGAAAACATTCATCGCTTGACAAGCAGACTCCAAATGAGGCTTATTCGAAGCGACTCGAACAATTGAGCAAGGCCGCCTGAAGCCCGTAACTGTATAATAAAAAGAACATTGCTTATTTTACACTTCAGGATGTCTCACTAACCCCGACCACCTCAGGGCGCAACTGATCCCCAGGGTTCGTTGCCTTCACCAGGAATCGAAAGCAACATACGGCAGCCGCAGGATGGCCCAGGAACTGAAAGCCCTTGGTTTTCGTTGCGGCAAGCATAAAGCCGGAACTCTGATGAAATTGGCTGGCGTTGTGGCCAAACAACGGAAAAGGTTCAAGGCAACAACCGACAGCAACCATCACTTGCCCGTTGCCCCCAATCTTTTGAATCGCAGATTTTCCGTGACCACCCCGAATTGCGTATGGGTTGGCGACATCACCTATATTCGGACGTCCGAGGGGTGGTTGTACTTGGCGGTTGTGATCGATCTCTGCTCCCGTCGTGTTGTGGGATGGTCGATGAACAAATGCATTTCCAGGCACCTGGTCATGGATGCGTTGATCATGGCAATCTGGCGACGCAAACCCCCACGAGGTCTCATCTTCCACTCTGACAGGGGTAGCCAGTATTGCAGCCATGATTTCCAGAACTTACTCAAAAATCATGGGATACTGAGCAGCATGAGCAGAAAAGGCGATTGCTGGGACAATGCTGTGGCCGAGAGTTTCTTCGGCAGCCTCAAAATTGAGCAGGTTTTTGGAATGAGGTATCTCAGCCGATCTGCTGCCAGACAGGATATCGTCGATTACATCGAGATGTTTTACAACAGCAGGCGCCGTCATTCCTCTCTGGGGTACATGAATCCCATGGAATTTGAAAAACAGCTGCTTTGGAAAAAAGCGGCTTAATAAAACGTCTACTTTTATTTGACCACGTCAGGTGGCTCTGGTTGATTCCAGTTTGCTCCCAATGTATCATATTTGAGCCGTTTATCCGGATCACTGAGAACTTCGTTGGCTTCGTTGATTTCGCTGAATTTTTCAGCTGCTTTGGGTTGGTCTTTGGCGACATCAGGATGAAATTTCCGGGCCAATTTGCGAAACGCCTTCTTGATTTCCGGGCCGGTAGCATTTCGATTCATACCGAGGGTCTGGTAGTAGTCCTTGAATTCAATTGGCATGGAAACCATCCTGATATATTTGCGATCCTAACGCAGCCAGTTCTGCCCCTGTGGGCCTGGTCTCCGTGTGCCTAATGCACTTAATTTCCAAACCTGTCGCTACCTCGAAAAACAGCAACTGACTATCAATACCGACAGCCTGTCCTGCTGGAACCTGGGGCATGTCCAGCGCTAAACGGTAGATGTCCGTATCCGGCTTGCCAACGCAGGTAAGGCTGGAAAAGACGAAGCTATTAACGAACTCACGAAGATCGAACCTTTGAATCCGATATACATTCATTTAGTGTGTCGTCCGGCTTCGAGTTTTGCGACTTTAGCCAGACGGCGCAGATGGCGTTCTCCACTGCTGAATTCTGCCGCCAGAAATGTTTTGACCAGTTCCCAGGCGAGTGCAGGGCCAACCACACGGCCGCCCAAACAGATCAAATTCAAGTTGTCGTCCTCAACTCCCTGCCGTGCTGAATACGTGTCGTTGATCAAACATGCCCGCACTTCCGGCACCTTGTTGGCCGCAACGCAAGCTCCTACGCCGCTGCCGCAAATTGCAATCCCGCGGGCCACTATTCCTTGAGCAACGGCACGGGCTAGAGGAACCACGAAATCCGGGTAGTCATCTCCGGCAGCCAACTCAAGGTTACCGAAGTCCATTATCTTATGACCGGCTTCGCGTAACTTCGCAGCCAACTGCTCCTTCAGCCCATAGCCTCCATGGTCGGCTGCGATCCCGATGGTTTTCGGCACTTTGCGCGATGATGGTATCAATTGGTCAGGCACGGTTTATACTGCCCCATTGGCGGAACTGTTTGATTTGGCCAAGCGACACTCATAGCCAGTCAAGTGCAGCAAACTGTACAGCAAAGCCGAACCGTGGCCGGCGGGAAAAACGAACCTGTCCCGATCAAGCCATGGAAGCGGCAGGCCAGGATGGCTGCTCTTGGCCTTTTGGATGGCATCAATAGCGAGAAAACGCATGGTGTTGATGCACAGCGCATCAAGATTCAACTTCATAACAGTCCCTCATGAATTGTTTACAGGTAGACATCCATCGCCAGCAGATCCCTGTCCCTGGTGACGAGGGTCCTCGCTTGTTTTCAAGTTGTTACGTGTTCACCGCTGACACGTCAAAATCTTCTATCTTTTCCAATACAGTCACCTTCGCAGTACGACAGCCGAACCGTTCAGCCTCTTTATGATGGTTCTTTGAACCGTATATAACGCCGAATCAAGGCGTTGGTTGAGCTATCGTGGTTGAGCTGGTCCATTGGCTCCGGTCTCAAGTTCGGGGATAATGCGGGTGGCAAGCTCCTTGCCCAGTTCAACCCCCCACTGGTCAAATGAGTCAATATTCCAAATAGCGCCTTGAGTGAAGACGCTGTGTTCATACAGTGCAATCAGTTTCCCCAGCGCCATCAGGCGTCAACCGCTCCAGGAGGATCGTGCACGATGGACGGTTGCCCTCGAAGGTGCGGTGCGGCACCAGCCATTCTGGTGTGCCCTCGGCTCGGACCTCCTGCTGGCGTTTTGCCGAAGGCCAGAGCCTCTGCCTGGGCAAACATGTTGGCCAATAAGGATAGTCGTGGTGGCGGCCCAGAGGATTAAGCGGCTGAACAAACCCGATAAAGTCGCAGGGTATGAGCCTGGTCCCTTGATGAATCAGTTGATAGAAGGAATGCTGGCCATTGGTCCCCGGCTCCCCCCAGTAGATGGGTCCGGTTTGGTAAGCAACCTCAGTACCGTCGAGCGTGACGCGCTTGCCATTGCTCTCCATCGTCAGTTGCTGGAGGTAGGCCGGGAAACGCTTTAGATACTGCTCATAGGGAAGAACCGCCACGGTCTGCGCACCAAAGAAATTGTTGTACCAGAGGCCCAGGAGCCCCATGAGTACCGGCAGGTTGCGTTCGAAAGGAACAGTGCGGAAATGCTCGTCCATCTGGTGAAAACCGTCAAGCATGGCGCGGAAATCGTCAGGACCAATGGCGATCATCGTCGAAAGGCCAATCGCCGAGTCCATGGAGTATCGTCCACCGACCCAATCCCAAAACTCGAACATATTTGCAGGTGTCGATACCGAACTTGGCCACTTCCCCGGACGTTGGTCGAGACCGCGACGAAATGCCTGGCAACAGCAGCAGGATGTTTCAATGTCTTGAGGACCCAGGCACGGGCCGTGTGCGCGTTGGTCATCGTCTCAAGAGTCGTAAAGGTCTTCGACGAGATGATGAAGAGTGTTTCCTCGGCGTCGAGGTCGCGGGTGGCTTCGGCGAAGTCGGTTCCGTCGATATTGGAGACGAAGCGGAACGTCAGGTCGCGGTGGCTGTAATGCCGCAATGCCTCGTACGCCATCACCGGCCCAAGATCAGACCCACCGATGCCGATATTAATCACATTGCGGATCGGCTTGCCGGTGTAGCCCTTCCACTCCCGACTGCGCACCCGAGTGGAGAAGTCGGCCATCTTGTCGAGCACTGCGTGGACCTGAGGAACGATATCTTCGCCGTCCACGATGATGGATTGCCCTTTGGGGGTGCGCAGGGCTACGTGCAGGACTGCCCGATTCTCCGTGACATTGATTTTCTCACCTTGGAACATGGCATCGATGCGTGTCCGCAGGCCGGACTCCTCCGCAAGTTGCAATAAGAGTCTGAGTGTTTCGTCGGTGACGCGGTGTTTCGAATAGTCAAAGTAGATACCGACGGCCTCAGCGGTCATACGCTCCCCGCGCTTGGGATCGTCTGCAAAGAGCTTCCGAAGATGCAACTCACTGATTTTCTGGTAATGGGTTTTTAGGGCCTGCCATGCCACTCGCTCGGTGGGTGATGTTATTTTTGTCATGCCAACTCCTTCATGGTTTACGATTATGAGATCTCTCCTACCTTCGCTTTCCGATCGTTCAAACGGTCATCGCCTCAGCGTCATAATGCTGCTTGTGATGAGGAGGTCACCGTGTTGACTATGTTGCGAGAGCCGGCATTCCACAACTTGATGACGGGGATTTCGAAATGGTGAGAATTGAAGCTAAGAATGCTGAGCGACGCTGTATCTAGCGGAAAATGCTGTGCTTCTGCCAAGAGCAATCCGATCCATCGTGCGGCTAGGACGCCGCCGAATTGGCCGTGAGAAAAAAGTGCGACTTTTCCATCCAAGGTGCGAAGACGAGCGATGAGTCGATCTGCCCTATCGGAGACTTGCGCAGGCATTTCACCGTGCGGACAACCATCGCGAAAAACATTCCAACCCGGCCGCTCCTTAAGGATATCAACGGATCGCTTTCCTTCGTAATCGCCATAGTCCCATTCCGCCAGATCGGGTTCAATTTCCGAAATTTCATCCAACCCGACCAGTTCGCAAGTCTGCCGGGCGCGTTTAAGCGGGCTGGTTAGCACATGGGCAAACCGGATGTCCCTGAGGTACTTGCCGAGTTCTCGTACTTCGTTCTCGCCGTTTGCAGTCAATGGAAGGTTTGTTCGTCCGGTGTGCCGGCTGGTGAGCGCCCACTCTGTTTCGCCGTGCCGAAAGAGGTAGAGGCGCAGGGGTGTTAGGGTGCTTTTTGTCATGATTCCGCCCTTTCCAGTACGGCGGTGTATTCACCACGACGTGCCAAGCCATTGCACTCGGCTCGATGAAACAGACTCTGCTGCGCTTGAGGCACATTGGTCTCTTCACCCTGCCAGATCTCCATGGCCGGTTGCTGGATGGCGCGGCCAAAGGAAAACGCCAACGCCCATGGCAGTCGCGACTTGAATCGAACATTCATAGCATTCAAACGGGCTGAGGCCAGTTCACCAGATTGGCCGCCCGACAGAAACGCGATCCCCGGAACAGCCGCAGGGACAGTTCGCAAGAGACACATCACCGTGGCATCGGCCACCTCTTCTACCGTTGCTTGCTGAGGGCAGTGCATTCCTGGAACCACCATGTTGGATTTGAGGATTATTCCCTCCAGCATCACCCGTTGTCTGTAAAGCTGACTAAAAACTGTTCGCAGAACTTCCTCAGTTACCTCGCAGCAACGCTCCAGGGTATGCTCACCGTCCATAAGTACTTCCGGCTCGACGACGGGGACCAATCCTGCTTCCTGGCACAGCGCGGCATACCGAGCCAGGACCTGGGCGTTGGCCTCAATGCATCCACGGCTGGGAATGCCATCGCCAATAACAATCACTGCCCGCCACTTGGCAAAACGAGCACCCATTTGAGCGTATTCAGCGAGGCGGCCACGCAATCCGTCTAGGCCTTCGGTGATTTTTTCTCCGGGGTGACCGGCCATCTCCTTTGCACCGGAATCCACTTTGATGCCGGGAATAATTCCGGCCTCAAGGATAGCGTTAACGATAGGAGTACCATTTTTCCTCTGCTGATGGATGGTCTCATCAAAAAGGATGACACCGCTGATATACTCACCGAGACTTGGCGTGGTCACAATCAACTCCCGCCAGTTGCGTCGAGCCTCCTCGGTCTGGGGAATCCCCAAGCCGGCAAATCGTTTGTTGCAGGTTAGCGTACTCTCATCAATCGCCAGCAGGCCTTTATTGTCTGCGACCAGCATCTTTGCGGTATCTCTAATCTTTTTCGTGTTCATATAGAATGAAACTGCTCCGAAAACCGTGTTATTTGGCCGAAATAAATGAAGGAGGAGTTCACTTCATAAGATTTATATTCGTGAGCGTGGTGAGGCCTCGTGGCCATGGCCAACACTATCACTATTCGTATTTCCGTACATTTGGTGACTGCGCTGCTTTCTCTCTTTCATTGGTACCCAGCGCCCTCCATGCTTTTTTATCTAACTATTTTGGGTCTGCGTTGTTGCTGCTCGGTTCTATCCATTTCCAATTCCTGATTTCGGGCATGTCCTGGCCGTGGGTGTCAATGTATTGCTTATGCTCGATGAGCTTATCCTGGACCATCCGCACAAGCTGAGCGCCACTAGCGCCTAACTGTGGCAGGCGATTGATCACATCCTGCACCAGATGGAAACGGTCCAGATCGTTCAACACGGTCATGTCAAAGGTGGTGGTGATGGTGCCTTCTTCCTTGTAGCCTCGGACATGTAAGTTTTTGTGGTTAGTGCGGCGATAGGCCAGGCGGTGCACCAGCCAGGGATAGCCGTGGAAGGCGAAGACGATGGGTTTGTCTTTGGTGAAAAGCGCATCAAAATCGATATCGCTCAGACCGTGCGGGTGTTCGATCTGTGGCTGCAGCTTCATCAAATCAACCACATTGACCACCCGGATGTTCAGATCAGGCAAATGCTCGCGCAGGATGGAAACGGCAGCCAGGGTCTCAAGCGTCGGCACGTCGCCGCAGCAGGCCATCACCACATCCGGTTCCACACCTTGGTTGCAACCGGCCCAATGCCAGACGCCGATCCCCTGCCTGCAATGCGCTGCCGCTGCATCCATGGTCAACCATTGGGGCGCCTGATACTTGCCTGCAATCACCACATTGACGTAATGGCGGCTTCTCAGGCAATGGTCCCAGACCGACAGCAGACAGTTGGCGTCGGGCGGCAGATACACGCGTACCACCGAGGCTTTTTTATTGACCACATGATCGATAAATCCAGGATCCTGATGGGTAAACCCGTTATGCGCCTGCTGCCAGACGTGGGAGGCGAGCAGGTAGTTGAGTGAGGCGATTTTCCGCCGCCACGGCAGTTGAGCGGTGACTTTCAGCCACTTGGCGTGCTGGTTGAACATCGAATCAATGATGTGGACAAAGGCTTCATAGCTATTGAACAAGCCATGCCGACCTGTGAGCAGATAACCTTCGAGCCAACCCTCACACTGATGTTCGGAGAGCATTTCCATGACCCGTCCGTCGGTAGCCAGAAACTCATCATTCACCTCCGTCGCCGCTTCCCACTGGCGGTTTGTCGCCTTAAAGACGGCGTTCAAGCGGTTGGAAAGGGTCTCGTCGGGCCCAAAAATTCGGAAATTGCGTTGTTCCTTATTAAGGACGATCACCTCGCGCAGGAATTCTCCGAGGACGTGGGTGTCGGCGGCCTGGGTTGCTCCGGGTGAGGGCACATCCACCGCAAAATTTCTAAAATCGGGCATAATCAGGTCGCGCAGCAGTAAACCGCCATTGGCGTGCGGATTAGCCCCCATCCGACGGTCGCCTTTAGGTGCAAGCTCGGCTAGTTCGTCCAGGAGACAGCCCTGTTGATCAAAGAGTTCCTCGGGTCGATAACTTCTCAGCCAGGTGTCAAGTTGCCCGAGGTGTCCAGGATGCTCGGCATCAATCAGCAGCGGCACCTGGTGCGCCCGAAAGGTCCCCTCGATGTGGAGGCCATCGACGACCTCCGGGCCGGTCCAGCCTTTGGGTGATTTAAGCACAATCATCGGCCACAGCGGCCGGGTGGCATCGTTTTGATCGCGGGCATGGTCCTGCACCTGCCGGATTTCGCCAATGACTGTATCCAAGGTGGCGGCCATCAATTGATGCATTGTTTCCGGGTCATCGCCTTCAACAAAATACGGCGTCCAGCCATAGCCACGGAGCAACTGGTCCAGTTCCTCATGGCTGATGCGGGCCAGCACCGCAGGGTTGGCGATCTTATAGCCGTTGAGATGAAGAATCGGCAGCACAGCGCCATCGGTGATCGGGCTGAGGAATTTGTTGGAGTGCCAGGCTGTGGCCAAGGGACCGGTTTCCGCCTCGCCGTCACCGATGACACAGGCGACGATCAGCTGCGGATTGTCGAATACCGCTCCAAAGGCGTGGCTGAGCGAATACCCCAGCTCGCCGCCTTCGTGGATCGATCCCGGACACTCGGGCGAGACATGGCTGGGAATCCCGCCGGGAAAAGAGAACTGGGTGAAGAGTTTCTTCAATCCGGCTTCGTCTTGGGTGATGGCCGGATAGACCTCGCTGTAGGTGCCTTCGAGATAGGTATTGCTCACCAGAGCCGGACCGCCATGGCCGGGACCGGAAATGTAGATCATATCCAGGTCATATTTTTTAATAACCCGGTTCAGATGCACATAGATAAAATTCTGTCCCGGCGTGGTGCCCCAATGGCCGAGCAGGGTCGGCTTGACCTGCGACACCTTGAGCGGCTCACGCAGCAGAGGATTGTCGTACAAGTAGATCTGGCCGACCGACAGATAGTTGGCGGCGCGCCAGTAGGCATCCATCCTGGAGAGCAGATCCGGCGTCAGTGTTGTTGTCTCTGTGTTCATATTTTCACCTTTTTATTGTGGAGTTGGTTGTGCAGCCAGGTGTTCCGTACCACCTTGACCATCTCAAGCAGTACCAGCGGTATGGCACCCAGGGCGAGGAGCAGAAAACTCTCAGTAAACGGTAACGAGGCTGTTTTCAGGAAGCCCCCGAAGATTGCGTTGTGTTGGCTCCACAGTTGCAGACCAAACGAAAAGACAACCACGACCACAAGGTTGCTATTGGTGAACAGGGAGATGCGCCAGACCGGCTTGGTCTCACTCCGGCCGCCGAAGGAGCGCAGGAGTTCAGCGTAGACTAAAACAGCGAACACAGAAGCACGTGCCGTTGCCGTGGTTCCCGTTTTGAGACCACAATAATACACCGCAAAAGCAACACCTGCGGTGAGCAAACCAGTGAGGCCCATGGTCCGCAGGAAACTGCGGTTGGTGATGCGTTCCGATAAACGGCGCGGCTGACGCTGCATCACATCGGGGTCGATGGGATCGGTGGCCAGGCAGAGTGCGGGCAAACCATCGGTGACCAGGTTGATCCACAGCAGGTGGACAGGCAACAGCGGTGTCGGCAAGCCGACGATCACGCACATGGTCATCAGCAACAGTTCCCCCGTGCTGCCCGCCAGCAGGTATTGCAGCGTTTTGCGGATGTTGTCATAAATGCCACGCCCTTCTTCAACGGCTGCAAGGATCGTGGCGATGTTGTCGTCGGTGATGATCATGTCCGCCGCCTGCTTGGTGACCTCCGTGCCTGATTTGCCCATGGCGATGCCGATATCGGCACCCTTGATGGCCGGGGCGTCATTAACGCCGTCGCCGGTCATGGCCACCACTGCCTGATTGGCTTTCAAGGCGCGGATGATGCGCAGTTTGTGCTCGGCGGTGACGCGGGCGTACACGGCAATCTGAGGAGCGCGCTGACGGAGTTCCTCATCGTTCATCGCATCCAGCTCAACACCCGCAACCACCATGTCCATGTCCGAGGCGATACCGATTTCCCGGGCAATGGCCATTGCGGTCTGCGGATGGTCACCGGTAATCATCACCACACGGATACCTGCGGCATGACATTGGGTCATGGCATCTTTGGCCTCGCGGCGAGGCGGATCATGCATTCCTGTCAAGCCGACAAACACCAGGTCGCGCTCAACCGCGTCTGCGGTGAGGGCAGCCGGGGAAACGTTGCACAGATCGCGATAGGCGGAACCGAGCACACGCAGGGCATGCGTCGCCATCATCGAAGTTTGGGCGAGTATTGCCTCCCGATCCTGTTCCGTCAGAGGCTGGACGCCGTCGCTGGTATACACGTGGGTGCAGCGATGCAGCAAAACGCCGGGTGCGCCGTTGACAAAGGCACGGAGCGTACCGTCCGGCATGCTGCGAATGACGGAGCTCATTTTACGGTCGGAGTCAAAGGGAAACTCCTGCCGCTTCGGCATGTTCTTGTTGAGACGACGGTGATCAGCGCCAGCTTTAGCACCGGCGACCAGAAGAGCGCCTTCGGTGGGATCGCCGACGGTTTGCCAGCTCCCGTCTTTCTCCACCAGATGTGCATTGTTGCAGCCAAGGAGAACGATGGCAAGCTCGTGTAACGGTGCGAGGTGCTGCGCCGCCGCCTTGGTGCCGGCAAAACGGACCTCGCCCTCCGGACCGTATCCTTCACCGGTAACCGTATAGCTCTCGCCCGCGACGTAGAGGGCGCGCACGGTCATTTCACCGACGGTCAAGGTGCCGGTCTTGTCCGTGCAGATGACGCTGGTTGAACCGAGCGTTTCGACAGCAGCCAGCTTGCGCACCAAGGCGCCGCGGCGGGCCATGCGCAGCACGCCCAGTGACAGCGCCACCGTGACCACCGCCGGCAACCCTTCCGGCACCGCGGCCACGGCCAGGCTGATCGCGGTCATGAACAATTCCAAGGGCTTCTCCCCGCGCATCAGCCCGAGCCCGAACAGCAGGGCGACAATCGCCAAAGCCGCCCAGACCAGAATATGCCCGAACGAATCAAGTTTTTGCTGCAAGGGTGTGCCCTGGTCCGCCTTTGCCGCTTCGATCAGTCCCGCAATCCGGCCCAGCTCGGTCTGCATCGCCGTGGCCACCACCACTGCCTGGCCGGCTCCCGCCGCAACGTTGGCGCCCATGAACACCATGTTGTCCCGGTCGCCAAGGGGCACGTCGGTCCTCACCAAGGTCCCGGCCTGTTTCATTTCCGCCTCCGATTCGCCGGTCAGCGCCGACTCAATGCACTGGAGTGAGGCCGCTGTCAAAATCCGGGCGTCAGCGGCGACCAGGTCACCGGCCTCCAACTCCAGGATGTCGCCGATGACTATTTTCGAGGCAGAAACCAGGGTGATTTGCCCGTCGCGGCGCACCTTGGCATGGGGTGCGGTCATCTTCTTGAGCGTGGCAATGGATTTTTCGGCGTTGAATTCCTGATAAAATCCGATGATGGCGTTGAGGATGACAATGGCAAGAATGGCAAAGGCGTCTACCCCCTCGCCGAGCACGCCGGAAACCACGCCCGCGACGATGAGTATCCAGATGATGAGACTCTTAAATTGGGCGAAGAAAATATGAATCGGGCTTACCGGATTGCCTTCCCGCAGTTCGTTCAGCCCGTTGGTCGCCAGCCGCTGTTCTGCCTCCTGAGTGGAGAGTCCTTTCGCAGTGGAAGCAAGTTGCGCCAAGACCTCCGCAGCCGAAAAATTGTGCCAGGCAATGCCTTGGGGTTGTTCGCTGAAGGTGGTTTCCGGAGTCATGCTACGGCCCTTTTGTTATGCTGCGATCCGAACGCTGCTAGTTTATGGGGTTCGCTGCAAAACACGACAAGCTTTACAAGCTTTAATCCATGTCATTTCTTAATCTACGGTATCAGTTCATTCTTTCGGAAGAGCGCTTCGATTGTGCCAACATGAAGCGACGAAACTACGCCCGGGTTAAGGAACGCTCCCAAGGGGGAAGGCCACGAACTCAAGATATTGGCCCATGGGCAGCGTCCCCTCCCTGTAGGTCTCGAAGACCAGGTGATGCTGGGTCTCCATCTCAGCCATTCTCAACTCGAATTTCGTTGCTGCCTGTTTCCGGGGGTGACGATCTCACCCGCCGGCAAGGATGACAACGCCGACATCGAGAAACATGGTGGTAATAGAAACGTCTATTTTCATGTAGTTTCCAGCGGCACAAGAGTACTGCTTGTAAAGGCGTTCACTTGCATGGCGGCACAATATTTTTTTTAATTTAAAGTGGCTGCTGCAAATACATGGCTGACAATCGTCTGTGCTTCCTCAAGGATGCGGCGCAGATGATCTGCGCCACGAAAACTTTCAGCATATATTTTATAGATATTTTCCGTCCCTGAAGGGCGCGCCGCAAACCACCCGCTCGCGGATGTTACCTTCAATCCACCAATGGGGGCGCCGTTCCCAGGCGCCTTGGTGATGACAGTTTGAATTTTTTCACCTGCCAGTTTGGACAGCCGAACCTGCTGCGGCGAAAGTTTTGCCAACAGTGCTTTTTGCTCCGGAGTGGCCGACGCCTCGACACGCTCATAGAGCGGCTCTCCAAACTCGCCCGTAAGTTCATGGTAGATCTCGCCGGGGTCGCGGCCCATCCGGCCCGTGATCTCCGCCGCCAGCAGCACCATTACTATTCCGTCTTTGTCCGTCGTCCAGACACCGCCATCCAGACGAGCAATGGTTGCGCCAGCGCTCTCTTCGCCTCCGAAGGCCAGGGAGTTGTCGAGCAGACCATCAACAAACCATTTGAAACCAACCGGTACTTCATAGAGTTTCCGCCCAAGCTTGGCGGTGATGCGATCGATCATCTGACTACTCACCACCGTCTTTCCAACCGCCGCTTCTTTGCCCCACTTCGGTCGATTTTTGAAGAGGTAAAAAATGGCGACCGCAAGGTAGTGATTGGACGGCAGCAGTCCTGTGCTTCGGGTGACGATTCCGTGCCGGTCATGGTCAGTATCGCAGGCAAAAGCGATATCGAAGCGGTCCTTGATGTCGATAAGCCTCTGCATCGCATAGGGTGAGGAAGGGTCCATGCGGATTTGGCCGTCCCAATCGACCGTCATGAAACGGAAGGTCGGGTCGACGGCCTCGTTTACAATCGTGAGGTTTAACCCGTAGCGCTCGGCAATCGGCCCCCAGTAATGGACTCCGGCACCGCCAAGCGGATCGACTCCCATTCTGATTTTCGAACCGCGAATGGCATCCATGTCGAGTACGTTGGCGAGATCGGCAACGTAGGCATTGAGATAGTCGTGCTGGTGGGTTGTGGAAGCGCGAAGAGCTTTTTCGAAATACAACCTTTTCACACCCGAAAGGCCATTTTCGAGAAACTCGTTTGCTTTCGCTTCAATCCAGTCGGTTATGGTGGATTTCGCCGGCCCGCCGTTTGGGGAATTATATTTGAAGCCACCATCATGAGGCGGATTGTGTGACGGCGTGATGATGATGCCATCGGCGAGTCCTGTCGTGCGCCCGCGGTTGTACATGAGAATTGCATGGGACACAACAGGTGTCGGGGTATATTCATCCTTCTCTGCGATCATGACATCGACCCCGTTTGCGGCCAGCACCTCGAGAGCGCTCGCTAGAGACGGCACGGAAAGAGCATGCGTGTCCATACCAAGAAACAACGGACCATCGATTTGTTTTTGTTTGCGGTACAAGCAAATGGCCTGACTGATGGCGAGCACATGCCATTCATTGAAAGCCTTTCCGAATGCAGAACCGCGATGCCCTGATGTGCCGAATGCAACTCGCTGTTCCGGTACCGAAGGGTCAGGTCTCTCCGTATAATAGGCCGTGATCAGTCCGGGAACATTTACCAGTAATGAGGCTTCGACCGGCTTGCCTGCAGAAGGACTTATTTTCATGACTCTCTCATCAAAGCGTGGCGATGATATCGTATCGTCATCAGACTGTCCCGAGCGTGCTCCGGAGGCGACTCTTACTCAACGACCTAATCGGATTCTGTTATGTAAGGTGCAACAGCCTTCATCAATATCCGCGAGCAAATTTTTCTTGGACTGACCGGCTAGAGAGTTCGCACGTTTTCAGCATTGAGTTGATGTTGATCGAGATGTAATCCACCCAACATCGCATAATCTCGCCCAACCTCCTGTTCATGTTCGCTGTATTAAAGCAATCTTGGTGCCCGGTTTGCAAAACTCAGCATCGCCTCACCCATCATATTGATTCTTATATACATTGACCAAAAAATTTCTCGAGGATCCTTCCTGAACTGCCAAGAGAGAATGGTTATATTTGAACGTTGGTCATATATGGCCTCTTTTCTTACCTCTTCGATATTGCTAAAGAGAGGATTCACAATAATAGATAGAGGATAGAATGCAGGACTAAGCGCGCCTGGATGGGATTGGATCTTAGCTGGAGTTGACGAACGGCTCTTGAGCAGCTAATTTGGGGTTGATAAGGTGAGGTCCACAATTTACCACCATCAATTCAACAACGGCCCCTTTAGGTGGACCCTTGCTCAAAAATTTCATGGGGTATGGCAGTCTGCCAAGATTACAGACTATTGTGGCACAGGCTTTTTTGCTGGCTGGTAACTCTTGTCGGGACAGTGATCAATCTCAAGAGCATACATTCCTATTCAATGCGTAATATCTTTCAAAATCTCAAAAAAAAATTATTCTAATAATTATAAATTTTCATGCGTAGCCACGAAATATATTGACGGTAGGTGGCACTGACAATGCCTATTTCGAGTAAAATATATGATTACGACCGGAAGTTTCCATCGTTGCTGTTGGTAAACGGGGAACCATTTGAGACCGACCACCTCATTGAGGCTGGTTAGATCCTGTTCAACTGCATCGATAAGGATGGCACCAATCTGTCGCCTGCCGTCTGCAGGAAACCAATACTGCCGGTATCAATGCATTAACAAGAGTGATGCGGAATGGGGGTTAACCACCAAGAACGGGGAAAAGCTGTTTGAGACCATGGGCAATGAACTCCACGCCCATAGCGGCCATAATTAGTCCCATGAGTCGGGTAACGATATTGATACCCGTTTTCCCGAGCAAGCGGGCAATAGTGGCGGACAATCGAAACAAAAGGGCGGTTAAGCAGACCAGAAGCACGATGACACATAACAGGTAAATATAATGCGCCACTGATGTATACCGCTGTGCATAAAGAATAACGGTGCTGATCGCACCGGGACCAGCGAGGAGTGGTGTGGCGAGGGGCACAACGGCAACACTGTCACGCTCAATGGAGTCAAGCTCTTCCTCTTTCGTTTGTTTGACATTGCTCATCTTGGCGTTCAGCATAGAAATCGCCATAAGCAGGATCAGTATACCGCCTCCAACCCGGAAGGAGCCCACAGATATTCCGAAGAATTGAAGGATGGTCTCCCCACTGAACAGGACAACAAGGAGAATGATCCCCATGGAAATGGACGCTATGGAACCGTTTTTATTACGGGTAACCGCATCTTGATTCACTGTCAGATTAATGAAAATTGGTATCGTGCCCACTGGATTGAGAATAGCCAGCAGAGCTACAAAAAATTTGAGATATTCGCTGATACTGCCAGTTTCCATGTTAGAACCTCTATTGAAGGGGTACAACGAGCCTGTTTTCACCCCATCCGGGCATTCGGTGAATTCCCCATGGCGTTCATTTACGAGGGGATATATGGACTCCGCGAAAGAAGCTGCCTTTGCCGTAAGAATAAGCAGATAACATAAAGCAAATCTGCGATCGGTTGGTGAATATGCGGGTATTGGATATTCCTCATAGTTGAGGAGCATTAACACAAGCTATTGTTTTTTTGAACTTCTTTGGTGTCCTCTGTTTCCCCGTGAATCTTCGGCTTCTTAGCTTTCTTAGGGCGCGCCTTCAGTAGGTAGGTTAACGGCACACTATGTCTTGGAATAAAACCATCCGCCACTTTCCGTACTAGAAGCTGACAGATACGCGTTTCGATTGCCGAGAGAAGGTTGACCTCATCGGCACTGACCAGAGAAATTGCCACACCCTCCAGACCAGCCCGACCGGTGCGGCCGATACGATGAATATAGTCATCAACGACTTTCGGCAGATCAAAATTAATCACGTAGGAAAGTTCGTTGATATCGAGGCCTCGCGAAGCGATATCCGTGGCAACCAAGACACGGATTGTGTTTGCCTTAAAAGCGGCCAGCGCGCGGGTACGGACGCCTTGGGTCTTATCGCCATGAATAGCCATGGACGAGATATCATTGTTGGCTAGTTTCTGCACCAACCGGTCGGCACCGATTCGGGTGCGGGTGAAGACCAGCACCTGCTGCCAGTTGTTTTTTTGTAGTAAATGACAGAGCAGATCCGATTTGTTGCTTTTGTCCACCTCATAGATCCACTGCTTCACGCTTTTGGCGGCGGAGTTTGCCGGATCCATTTCTATTCGTACCGGTCTTTGCAGCAATATTTCAGTGAGTGCGCGGATGGTCTTCGGAAAAGTTGCAGAAAAAAGCAAGTTCTGTCGTTTTTTGGGTAAGAGGCCAAGGATCTTGCCGATATCGTCCATGAATCCCAGGTCGAGCATCCGGTCCGCTTCATCGAGAACCAGCGCCTCCACCTGAAAAAACTTCACTGCGTTTTGCTGGAAAAGATCAAGCAAGCGCCCCGGTGTAGCAACTAAGATATCGATCCCGCTGCGCAACTTCATCATCTGCGGATTGATCTTCACTCCACCGTAGACAACACCTATTCTCCACGGCAGGTATTTGCCGTAAGCGGCAATGGCCGCGGCAACTTGCAGAGCAAGCTCGCGGGTCGGTGCTAGCACAAGGGCGCGAATATGGTTGGGTTTCACCCTTGGTCCACTGGCAAGACGGTTGAGTATCGGCAAACCAAAAGCGGCAGTTTTTCCTGTTCCTGTCTGGGCCGCAACCACGACATCCTTACCGGAGAGGACTGCAGGAATCGTCTGAAGCTGCACCGGAGTAGGAGTGACATACCCCAGCCCCTCAAGAGCACGAAGAAGCGGTTCGGAAAGGCCAAGTGAAGAGAAGGGCATGGCGAATTTATTAAGGGAGTAAGATTTTGATGAACCAGGCAGAGAATTTTTTGGGGGCGACGATACGAGTATCGGCGGCAGTCTGACATAGTTTAGAGATACCTTGAATCTGAAAGATTCGCTCACATTGAGAGCTGGGGGCGATCCCAATTGTGCTGCTTAGAATAAAGTGGGTATGCAGTTTACTCAACCGGCCAGAACCTATAGTAAAGGTTCTTGCCTCAGCTCCGCAGGTCGGTTTTCAGATGAAAGGTATACGCGGAAAAGACTTACGTTACAAATATCGTAAGGCTGCAGTGCCTTGAGCCTCTATGGCTTCACGGGGTTCCACATAGTATCCGACTATATCTGCCTTCTTTTTTATATCTTCTAAACTTTTCCCTGTTATCGTACGTTCATAATATCCACGATTTGGATTATTGGCTTCTAATAATCGCATTGTTACCTTGCCATCTTTTTGCTCCAAACTTGTTACCTCAGCGAGGTGTCCAATTCCTGCATTTCTGCCAGGTGTTTTAATGATTGCGACACTTTTTTCATGTGGGACAGGTGAATTAATAATCGATAATTTTGAAGCATAAGTCGTGAGATTATGAGTTGGCAGTTTAATTCCCCGCTGCTGCCTTAAATACAAGACACAGTTTTGATCATTAGTTCCGTTGCCAACTTTTCTGATTACCGGATTGACAGTAGAAGAGTTACCCGGATCGGTTATAGAACATATTGATGAGTTATTTGTTGTAGGCGCGTATGTGATCCTTCGGCTTGTCGACGTTGAAGATGTCCTGGTGGTTACGCTAGAACTCCAAGACGTGGTGGAACTCGCGTCCGCCGTTTGGCATGAACTAATATGATATGCCAGGAGGAATGCTATGACAGCCTGAATCATGGGCGTTCTTCGCATTATTCTGGTCCCCTTTTGATGGCTAAGCAAAACAGACCGAGTGTTCTCGAGACAAAACATGAAACATCGTAATCACCATAAAATTCTGTGAGGCGTCCGATCTATCCCTATTTGCTGCGGGGTGTGACCATTGATAGGGCTAATTGGGTCTGGACTACCCATATTACCAATAGTTGAAAATAAGGGCCACAAACGGTCAAGCTGACCGCGAGCAAAACCTGCCTCCAGACAAGTAAAAGATTTTTAAGTAAAATTTACGCTCTCTATTCTTCTTTTCACTTCCATCGGGTCATCAACGTTCCGAAAAAGGAGATCGCTGATTCCTCTTCCTGTAATCTTAACGTTACCATACCCTAATATTCTCCCTGGAACTCCTTGGATAATCTCGACAGTCTCAACAGATGACAATTTCATCTCTTCTGTATTCCTGCTAATTATCCCCTTTTTAATGATGAGGCGACGGTTGGTAACTCCAAGCTCTGTGCTTCGCAATTTTAACCATTCCCACAGTGCTAAAAATAGAGTTACCCCAAAAGTCGGGATAGCCAACACAATCCAAACGATCATCGGTATCCTGGCTATCCAGTGAAGATTGAAACGTTCGCGTACTTCCTCGCCATCAGATAATGAATCATCGATATATCCCATAGGTTCCCTTTAAAATTTAGAAAAATAGATTTTATTACATCATGTTGAACGGGTAGCGTTTAGTGTTGATTTTTACGGTATTAAATAAAAAGCAGCCGGAGATATCGCCTTCCAGTCTCATGACAAAATTTTTGCGACCATGAGAATATAGCGTAAATATTCTCGCCATGCCAGCGTGAGCGCGTTTCCTCGCCGACTTCTACTGAGTTTCATAGAGAGCCTCTTTGATTTTAAATTAAAAGATATATGTTATTAAAGTAACTTGAATAGTTTTTTTATATGAACAATGAACCGGTACAGATTGATAGGAGATATACAGGCCTCGATATAATATTTCCCTATGCTTGATTTGAAGCATTGGATTAGAGAATGTTAATATGGGAAAAACTTATTAACGCAATCACTGAGGGATCCATGCCTGAAAAGAAAAGAATAAACACTATTTTCCGAAGAATTGCCCTGCCAGCATTATTGACCATAGTGCTCTTTGTCACTGCCATTTTCTTCATTATTCTGCCGCAACTTGAAAAAAGTTTCATTGCCAGAAAACAGGAAATGATCCGGGAGCAGACGGAAACTGCTTGGAGTTTACTGGGTGACTATCATGATCGAGAACTCTCCGGTGAACTGACCACGAGTGAAGCCAAGTTGCGGGCTATCCTGAGAATTGGCAAACTTCGCTACGGTCCGGAGAAAAAGGATTATTTTTGGATTAACGACATGACGCCGCAGATGCTCATGCATCCCTATCGTTCTGATTTGGTTAACAAGGATATCTCCGACTTCAAAGATCCACACGGCAAACGTCTTTTCTTGGAGATGGTCCAGTTGGTACAAAGACAGGGGGCAGGGTATGTTGAATATATGTGGCAGTGGAAGGACGATCCTACCAAAATTGCCCCGAAGACATCGTATGTCAAAGAATTTGTGCCATGGCGATGGGTTATTGGGACCGGCATGTATATTGACGATGTCCATGCTGAAGTCGCAGTGATACGAAACAAGCTCTCGGCTATTTCTGCGGGTATCTTATTTATCGTCTCACTGCTGGCTTTTTATTCTATCCGTCAGAGCATCCTAGCTGATCGGGAACGGGAACGCCTTATGAAGTCGCTGGGAGAGAGTACAGAGCGATTTCGCAATCTGGTTGAGACAACCAGTGACTGGATTTGGGAAACCGACAAGGTTGGCAAGTTTACTTATTCAAGCCCTAAGGTAACGGACTTACTCGGGTATCCACTTGAAGAAATATTGAACACGACTCTTGTGAATCTGGCATCCTCCAACCAGGCCGCAATCTTAGGACCTTCATTTGAAAAATATATGGCCGCTCAACAATCTTTCAGTGGATTTGAAATTACCTGTCTTGGAAAAAGTGGTCAAATTGTGGTCTTTGAGAACAACGCGGTACCGATTTTTGATGATCAAGGAAAACTAGCAGGATACAGGGGGGTTGCCCGCGATATTACCGAACGAAAAATTGCCACGGAAGCACTTAAAAAAAGTCGTGATGACCTGCACACCAGTCTTGAGGAAACGGTTGAATCATTAGCTTCGACTGCCGAAAAACGTGACCCCTATACCGCTGGTCACCAGCAGCGAGTTGACATCTTGGCCTGCGCGATAGCAAGAGAACTAGGACTTCCCGAACAGCAGATTGAGGGGCTTCATATTGCAGCTTTATTGCACGATATCGGAAAGATAACCCTACCATCTGAATACCTTTCCAAGCCTGCCAAGTTATCGAGCGAAGAAAACGCCATAGTCAGGTGTCACCCCGAGGTTGGGTATCAAATATTGAAGAATATTCATTTCCCATGGCCAGTGGCGGAAATTGTTTATCAGCACCACGAACATTTAGATGGATCAGGATATCCTCTGGGGCTAAGCGACCAAGACATTCACCTGGAAGCAAAAATTATCGCCGTTGCCGACGTGGTGGAATCCATGTCATCTCACCGACCCTACAGGCCATCGCTTGGAATAACTAAAGCTCTTGAGGAAATTCGCGTCGGAAGTGGAATTCGCTATCACGCCGCAAGTGTTGATGCCTGTATTCATCTAGTATTAGAGAAAAAAATAGAACTTTTCTCCAAGGGGGGTGATTCCTGTTTGTGGCAATCCAGTGTCGCGTAACCGCAAAAACCGATTTGAAATAGTTAAGGGAATAAACATAATCGTAACGATTTCACATCAGGATACTTGTTTGTGTCATACTGTTTCCGCTGAATAATTTGAGTCGATCAAAATTCGAACAGGTTGATCAGGAAAAAAAGTATCGTTCAATACGTCTTATAATTGCATAAGGCATTTCGAAAACAGTTGCAAATATTCCACGAGGGGCACTTTTCCTGACACCACTCATTTTAAAGTCAGAATGAAACTTGTTACCACATGTAGGGCAAGCCATAAGTATCCCGCCGATGTTATCTGGGAATCGTAACAGTTGGTCGCATTTGGGGCATTTTCTTTCAATATAACCGGACATGGTTCAATCAACCCCCTGCAGATAGATTCGATAAATTTGAGATGTCAAAATGTTGACAACTTAAGGGGTACGTTAATCACTACAGGGACATCAGAGATCGTCCAAGAACGTTGTCAGGTATATAACCACTGACACTTCGTTGCGTCGCCCACTCGATGGTTTTCAGATCCCTGGCGGCTTCGGTACAGAGCAGCTTTGGATCAAGATTTTTCCCAATCCTGCCAAGATCAAGCCGGTCGGCATCAAAGCAGGTTTGAATCGTTTTATCGACATGCGTTTTCGCTTTTGTATGGAGACTGCATGAGGTGAAGAGAAGATCAAACTCATCATCGGATAATTGAAAATACTTGCCCCGCCATGATTCCGCGAGGTCGGCTCCTCGAGGTCCATGCTCTGGGTCATAGCTTTCGCTGTATCTGCGGCTGTCATGAAACACTGCAAAGAGTTGCACCACCTTTTTGTTGGCCCCAGTAGATTCCGCCAAGTGCAGTCCATTCTCGCAAACCCTGGCTAAATGGCTAAAGCCATGGATACCGCTCCAGTTGATCTGCATTTGGTCTTTGATTGCCAGAATAAGATCGTTTGAAATGATGTCGCGCATAGTCTGAGATGATTTTTGATTTATATTTTCTGAAATTTAAGTGGGATGGGGTGGAATCGGGGAGATTGATTAACTGGCGAGGTGAATGGGTACGAACAAAGGTTACGCCCTCTCCTGAAAATCAATCCAGGAGAGGGCGCTAATATCATTTCATTATTGGGTAACTTTTTTCTTCGTCCGGGCATCAATAGCCTTGCGGAGGTTGTCCGGCAACCCTCTCTCTTTACCAGACTGGGATCGCCTCTCTGAAAGTGATTTGGCACACAGCGGCTGGCGAGCTGCCAGACCATGCTTCTTGCGATATTCTTTTGAAGTGAGACCGTGAGACTTCAGGTGCTTCGGAGACAGCATCTTGAATTCCTGACCACATTCAAGACAGACAATCTTGTTTTTCTGGATGGATTTTTTGGGGTCCATCACGAGGGTTGTTGCTTCCGTTTCTGTCTCCAGCATCCCACCTGCTTCGGCATCTTGAAGGGATTTAAGCGCCTGGAAGGTTTCGTTCAGAGCAGTTTTGATTTCATCGGTGGTCATCTGCTTGCTGGTTATCTGGGATTGGATAATTTCAGCTGTCATTTCTACAAGTGTTTTGCTCATCTTTTACTCACTGACTAAATTTTTCATATTCTTTGTTATTGAATACAGGAAATACCTTAACCATTAAAGCAACATACGCTTAACCGTCGCGGACGGTTAAAGCGCATGTTAATCAACTCATATCTTTTCGATTCTATCGTCAATGGGTAATACTTTCATATTTCCTGCAAAATAGCAATCAATTATTCTTTTGTCAGCTTCGAACGCATAGGTTGTTCCAAGGTGCATGTCACCATCTATCCACTTGAGCTCTGTTAGATCATCCTGGGGATTTTGGTAACCTCCCAATACATCCCCTATTAATACTATGACGAGCGTGTGATGCAAATCATCAAGATGATTCGAAACTACATTAACAATTCCTTCGATTCGAATCTTGAGGCCAGTCTCTTCAAGGACCTCACGATGAGCTGTTTCAATAAAAGACTCCTCATACTCAATATATCCACCTGGCAAACACCATTTATTTCCATACCGTGCATTTTCTGATCTTTTCCCAATTAATACTTTTCCATCAGATGACTTGATTAGAATGGTAATACCAGGAGCTGGGTTCAGAAAATTAACAAACTCACAACTAGCACATTTTTGTCGTTCAAATTTACTTAACGGTTTTCGATCAAACGTTTTACCGCACTTTGGACAATAATTTAGACGTTTATTATTTCCAGCCAAATCACCAGAATTTCTGAATACTTGAAAGAGATTCATGATTCAAGATGTTGCAAACCTATTTCTTTTCTTTTTCAACTGGACAGTGCAGAGCCTCGTCCATTAAAAGGGTTTTAAAGCATTTGTTGCACGAAATACATGTCGCCTTGCTCCGATCTCCACTCGCCCATCTTTTAACAAGGTGTGGCTCCCTGATAAGAGGCCGGGAAAGCGCCACATAATCGGCTTGGCCTGAAGTTACCATTTCTTCAGCAATGTTGAACGACAGAAAACCTCCGACGAGGATAAGCGGAATCCTTATCTCTTTCTTGAAAACTTCAGCGGCTTTTCTGTAATAGACCTCTTTCTTTTCCGACTTTGAAGTACCCATCCTGGATGGAATGAGTCTCCCGGATTCAAAGGTGCCACCACTCAACTCAATCGCGTCCATTCCGCGCTCTTCAAGCATATGGGCGACCTTGACCATCGCCTCCACGGTGAAACCGCCCTCAAGGAAATCCTCCGAATTAATTTTAACCATCACCGGGAATGAGCGCCCTACCCTACTCCTGATTTCCGCATACACCTCGAGCAAAAACCTGGCTCGGTTTTCAAGGATGCCGCCGTAACTATCAGCTCTCTTGTTGTAATGGGGAGATAAAAACTGGCTGAGCAAATAACCGTGGGCCGAATGTATTTGTATCGCATCAAAACCAGCTATAACTGATCGTTCCGCCGCATCACCGAAGGCCTTTACCGTCCTCTTGATGTCTTCGGTTGTCATTGCAGCAGCTACTTTTGCCCCCTCTTTTGACAGGTTTGATGGGCCAAGGGCGGCATATTCATTCTTGCCAATACCCCTGATACCTGCATGGGCAAGTTGGATGGCCACCACTCCACCATTCTCGTGAATAACAGAGCAGACGCGTTTCAAACCATCGTTCATCGCATCGGAATATACACCCATTTGACGGGGTCCAGCCTGCCCCTCCCTTACCACATGGGCGTGGCCGGTAATAATAAGACCAACTTCGCCACGGACAAGCTCGGCCATGCATTGCAACAGCTGATCCTTCACCGTGCCATCAAGATCCGCCATCGCTTCATGGGTTGCGGATCTGACAAAACGGTTTTTCAACTGCATTCCTTTTATTACTGTGGGTTCAAAGAGTTTGAACATTGTTTTCTCTCATGGATTGAGGTTGGCAGAAACATTCAGAATGTTTAAAAAACGAAAATTTGTCGTTTTTACCACCTAAATTTACCGCTGAATTAAGTGTGCTAACTGATAACATTTAATAGTTGAGTTAATTGCCGGACATTGACCACGCTTTTTCCACTGCGACCAGATCAGAAAAGCTATGGCTGACCGGGACAGCATCTATCGGCTTGAAAATTTGATCGAGTTTGACGACACCGTTGTTGGTGGAAAACGCGCTGGCAAAAGAGGCCGGGGAGCTGAGGGAAAACGGCCCGTTCTTGTTGCTGGGGAAACCCGTGAGAAAGGTGCCGGTTTCGTTGCCATGCAAGCTGTCGATAGTGTTTCTAAAGGAACCGTTCGCCAATTTCTTGCCAAGCACCTGAAAGCTGACCAGACGGTGAAAACAGATGCCTTGCCGGCACTTAACGCTGTCAGCGAGACGCAAAATCATCAGAAAAAGGTGACGCCACCCGAAGAGGCGACCGTGTGGCTTCCTCTGGTGCACATGATGATCGGCAACATGAAAACATTTATCAACGGAACGTTTCATGGTGTTTCCTTCAATTGCCTCCAGGGGTATCTCGACGAATTTTGTTACCGATTTAACCGGAGGTTCTGGGAGCCAGAACTTCCACTTCGCTTGCTTAATGCATGCCTCGCTCATGTGCCAATGAGGATTGCTGAGTTTCATGCATAGCCAAAATTTTTAATCCAACCACCTTCATAAATGCGTTTTTGGGTTGCACCGGAATCTGGTGAATGGAGGCAACGTGACGGTCTTCCTTGCTGCCAGTGCTCGCAAGCGTCGTCATACCACAAAAAAGAGCATGGTAATGTAATGGCAGACACTGCCTGCCAGGACAAACAAATGCCAAATCCCATGAAAATGGCGAATCTTCTCGTCAAAAAAATAAAATAATAACCCTCCTGTATACAAGCACCCTCCAAGAAGGAGCCACCAAAAACCAGCGCGAGGCAACGCTGCCAATATAGGCTTGAGGGCCACCATCAGCAACCAGCCCATAGAAACATAAATTATGACGGAGAATACACGGTTCTTCCCTTGAGGCAGGGCCTCAAGCAGTATTCCTAGGCCCGCTAATCCCCAGATAATGCCGAATATCGTCCACCCCCAGCCACCATTCAATATAACCAGGGTAAATGGAGTATATGTCCCTGCAATTAATAAATATATCGAGTAGTGATCGAGTTTTCGAAAAATTTGCTTCGTTGGACCTCGCAGGCTGTGATAAAGCGTGGAGACGGTATAGAGCAAAAACAAAGTACTTCCATAGACGCTAAAACTGACAATTTTCCAAGGATCGCCTTGCGTTGCGGCCGCAACCACCAAGATGACCACGCCGGCCAATGCCATTATTGCCCCAATGAGGTGGCTGATACTGTTGAAACGTTCGCCTGGATACATGGTGCATGGGCCTTTTTCTTCTAATGTGCGTTGATGCCATCCTTGAATTTTTTTCTAATTGTCTGGCATTGGCATTACCACACAAAAAGTACGGGGCATGTATCGTGATTATAAGGTCGGCTAGAGTGGCCCGCCTCAATCACCAGTAGAATCAACGCTGGCTGTCCTGGCTCACCGAAAATGCATGCGCGTCTCAACCTCAAACCCGAGAAAAGCTCACGCTGTCCTTTTCAAACTCGTCAAGCACAGCATCACCCAAAGACGGAGGCACTTTGGGCAGGATGTGGACGAAAGTTTCTGCTGTTACCTGATAATTCTCTTGAGTGGCAAGTTCCTGCTCAAAGGCAAAATGGGCGACCTGCTGGAATAGATACTGGATGTCCGCAGGCGTGAACCCGGAGGTCATTTCCACAATCCGCGCCACATTGACGTTGCCGGTATTGAGCTTGGCCAAATAATATTCGAGGATCGTTGTCCTGCCTTCCCGGTCTAAGCCGCCAACCGGAATGATGCAATCAAATCTGCCCGGACGCAACATCGCCGTATCCAATTGTCGAATGTAGTTTGTAGCGCAGATAAGCAGTATCTTGTTCTGCTGATTTTTAAGCAATGGGATTTGCTTGAGAAACTCGTTGGTAATTGACTTGTCAATCCGATCTCCCACATCACGGCTACCTGCAATTTCTTCGAATTCATCGATAAAGAGAACCACCTCGTCAAGTTCCCTTGCCTTTTCCATCAGTTCCCGCAGATTGGCGCCAATTCTTTCAACGCCGTCCACCATGAGCATACTGGGCACGATCTCGACATACCGCCAGGACAAGGCACCGGCGATTGCTTTGGCAAAATGGGTTTTTCCCGTACCTGGAGGGCCAAAGAAAATGATCGCCTTTGGGGGCACAACCCCATGCTTTCTGGAAAGCCCCTCCTCGATCAGAGGAAGAATAATTTTGCGCTGCACCAACTGTTTGGGGGGTTGCGAATCAGAGATCGTGTCCCACATCTCCCTGCTCATGACCTGGGCCCCCATTTCATTAAGAATACTCTGCCGTTTATGACTTTCATACTCATTGGGAGCCTGCTCCATATTCTCTAGAAAGTCGATGCAGGCGGTTCGCAACCCCACATCCCGGCAGAGTTTTTCCGAAAGAAGCCATTTATGGTTTAATACCTTGGGCCAAAGATCAGCGGCAACGCCCGGTTCATATTCCTCTCCGCTGAGTTCAACTATTGTGTTCGTGCACTCTTCCGGCGACAAGAGCGCCAGTGTGGTATCTTCCATGCTTTACCTTGCCTGTCCTGACGGAATACTGCTGCCAGGTCTGATGTAATATATTAAAAAGTGCTGAAAAAT
>CAVTDN010000006.1:0-50508 GCA_963733595.1 uncultured delta proteobacterium
TCAGAAAACGAACGGATACGACGGTTCCTTTTCGGCGTGCATCTCTCGGCATGGATGAGTGGCACGGAAATCCCGTTTTACCTTATGAGTTGACAGTATTCCCTGTATGCGTACCCAGGAATCGTTAGCTGGCGTGCGGAGCCCCTGCTTTTCCACAAATAAAAAGAGAGGCATGGCATCGGCGGCACAACAGTTGATTTTGAACCGGTAACAGATGAGTTTGATTGTTCGGCAGCTGCTGGTCGCTGAAGGTCTGGTTCAGAGGACCTCGACCTTTTGCCCGGTGTATTGTTGTGGATTCAAGATAATTTGGCTGAACGAGGCCTCGACCAGATCGGATTCGATTCACCAGCTCGGTCCGTTCCGTCGTAGGACCACTGTCCTTGACAGAAGCGATAGTGTTGTTAATTGGGGTTGATCGGTACCAAAGGCTGGCTATCAAACCGCGCCGAGTGCATCAGCCAGAAATAGATCGGCGGCACAAGCAACACCAGATATGAGGGCCAGGTCCAGCGCAGGGGTCCTGCTGGCTTCGGCGAAGTTAGCCGACCGAGGGCAACACAGCAAAAGAGCATCAACACTATCGCACCGCCTAGCACCAGCCACCAGAGTCGAGGATGCAGCAGTCGGGCCAGCGCGGGCTGGTTAAAAACGAACAGCCAAAGAAAGAATGCGGCCCAAGCTGCCATGATGCCGGCCTGCAGAAATCGGAAGATCATAGGATACTAGAATGGTTGGAGAAAAAAATGGTGCACTGCCAGCATGGTGAGGAAAACAATTCCAAGGACAGTGGCGACCAAGCTGGCGATCACCCTCTTGCTGAAGATGCCGAAATACATCAGCAGCAATTTAAGATCGAACATCGGCCCCAGTACCATGAAGGCCAGTTGTGCGCTTGGCGGAATCAGTCCTCGAAAACTAGCGGCGATGAAAGCATCAGCCTCGCTGCAGAGATTAAGCATCACCGCCATTGCCATCATCAGGAGGATTGCCTGCCAAGGGCTGGCGAGCAACTGGTTGAAGGACTCCAGTGGCACCACGCTGCGGATAAAGGCGGCGATAAAGGTGCCGATTACCAGGTAGTAGCCGACACTGAAGAAATCGTCAGAGGCGTGCTCCAGGGCATGGCGCAGTCGTGCCCACAGACCAAGCTTTTGGCCATCGAAGCTGCAATGATCATGGCCGCAACAGGATGGGGTATTCGGTCGGGCATCGCGAGCCAGGGCGTTGTCGCTGTTGAACCAGCGGCTGAGCAGCAGGCCGACCGATACCGCAGCAATCAGATATCCGCATCCCAAACGCAGGGCTACCGGTTGCCAGACAAAGCTGTAGGCCACGGCGGTGGAAGCCGCCAACCAACGGGTTGACGATCGACCCACCCAACAGGAAGGCCACCGCCGCACCAAAAGGCACCCCCTTGCCGAGTAGGCGTCGTATCACCGGTACCACTGCACATTCACAGACCGGAACCACCAGTCCCATGGCTCCAGCGACCAATACCCCCCAGATGACGACGTTGAAAAACCCGTTCCACCCAGGCCACCGGCATAAAAACCTCAATCACGCCCCCCACCAGCGAGCCGATCAGCATGAAGGGCAGCGCCTCCACCATCATAGAGAGAAAGTTGATGGACATGGCACCAACCAGATTGCGGTAGGTTGACGTCTGCCCAGCAGCAACACCAGGAAAGCCACGGTCAAAAACAACAGCCCCATAACCCAGGAAAGTTCCAGGGAAAGCGAGGATCGTTCCTGCGAGCGGGCGGACTGAAACAGAGGCAAAGGAGGTGGGGTGGTGGCGTTCATCGACAATCCGGGCAGATCCCGTAAAATTCCAGGTGGTGCCCTTCAACGGTGAAGCCGCTCTTACGGGCAAGGAGCTGTTCCAAAACGGAGAGATCGCAGTCGCTGCATTCCACGGCCCTCGAGCATTGCCGGCAGACCAGCATGTGGGTATGGCCGGGGCGGGTGACCAGGTAACGGTGTTCGCCCTCAGGGTTATGCACCCAACGAAGATAGCCCATACCCTCCAGGGTGCCCACCGTGCGATAGACCGTGGTCTGGCTGATATTCCGCTCAGCAAGCGCTGTGGAGGCCTGGGCAATGGTCAATCCTTTGGGGTGCTCGACAAAGAGCTGCCAAATCGCCTCACGCTGGGCGGTAAACCGCTGCCCGCTGAGATTGAACAGTGCCTTGAGCTCTTCCGTTGACAGGCTGGATGATTCGCTTTTTATTGACATATTTTATCATTAAATGTATGGCGTCGAAATAAAAGATTGAGCCAAATTTACCAAAATATTTATTAAGTATCAATAATTTTTAGCATGTTACGTCGAGATGTTCGAGAGGTCTCGCATCGGGCTTGATGTAATCAACCGAGCAAATAAATGGGAAAATGTACACTTAACCAAGCGTCGCCGGATCAGCGCCCCACGGCAACCATGCCCATCGCCGGCGTTCCCAGGTTTTCACCCCATCCGGACATTCGGTGAATTTCCCATGGCGATTATTTACAGTTGACACAGCTTCATTCATTCGCATTATGAAAGATGAAAACATTGGATAACCATCTTATAGATCTGGATAACTACAAGATAACGAGGTCACTTATGGACATAAAAGAAGAGTTTGACAACCTGGTCGAGAAATTAAAAAGGGAACGGGATGAAATAACCCTGAAGGCCCACCTAGCCTCGATGGATGCCAGGAAAGAGCTTGAAGGGGCGGAGAAGAAATGGAGCCAACTTAAGGAAAAAGCCTCAGAAATAGCTGATGATACCGTAGAGACTTCAGAAGAGTATATCGCCAAAGCAAAAATCGTCGGAGAAGAACTGAAAGAAACCTACAAACGTATTTCCAAACGTCTGTCAGAGTAACTTAGCCGTCCTTGGAAAAGCCGTTTTTCAACCGGCCATGGGCGCTTTTTCCTTCTTTTTCGTTTTTTCAGGGAAGCCCGCCACAAGCAATATAGCGGAAAGAACGAAAGAGCAACCAGGACAGTTCCCGGCGGATTCATCGTTCCGAATTGGGGAACCCGACTGCTACTGCTGGCATCAGTGCACCATCAAGGGCGGTCGATACCGTCACCATGACCCAGTTTTAGTCATGACACAAAAAAAAGGCAAAGCCTCGAAAGAGGCCTTGCCTTTTCTGTTTCTTATTCAACAAAAAGGGACATTGGAAAATCAGTAATGATCTTCAACGAGCTCGAAATATGCTTGCGGATGCTTGCAGACCGGGCAGATCTTGAGTGCCTCCTTGCCTTCATGGACGTGGCCGCAATTGCGACACTTCCATTTGACAGGTTGGGCTTTGGCAAACATTTCTCCATTTTTTACTTCTTCCAACAGCTTAAGGTAGCCTTCTTTGTGAGCCTTCTCAATAGTGCCAATAGCCTCAAAAACATAGGCTATCTCATCGAAGCCTTCTTCCTTGGCTTCACGGGCCATACGTGGATACATATCGGCATGCTCTTCAAACTCTCCATTTGCAGCCGCCTTCAGGTTATCAATTGTTGAGCCAATGCCGTTGAGATACTTAAAATGCAGCTTGGCATGCTCCTTCTCATTTTCTGCTGTTTCGAGAAATACTGTGCTATCTTCTCATATCCTTCTTTTTTGGCAACAGAAGCAAAGTATGTGTATTTATTTCGAGCCTGGGATTCTCCGGCAAAAGCCTCTTGAAGATTTTTCTCTGTTTTTGAGCCTTTGATGTCAGACATGTGTTTCAATCCTCCGGAATTTGTTTATCTCACCTGGCGAATCTGCGACCAGGATTGGTGTGCTTAAGCAAACGCGATGTTTCAATACAATCTGAAACATCGCGCTCATATGCTGCTCATAGATCCCTTGAACGTTCAGGGCATCCGTGACTATGCTGAGTTTATCGTTCTTTCCAATTATTCGATTTGCAGTTCAGGATAAGCTTAAAAAGCCTCGTGAACTTTTTTCCTCCGATCAGGCGAGGTCGAAGCGATCAAGGTTCATTACCTTGTTCCATGCCGCGACAAAGTCACGCACGAACTTCTCCTGGGAGTCCGCGCTGGCGTAGACTTCAGCTAGGGCGCGGAGTTCGGAGTTTGAACCGAAGATCAGATCAACACGGGTGCCGGTCCACTTCGGTTTACCCGTCTTGCGATCACTGCCGTCAAAGACGTCTCCGTCTGCAGATGCCGCCTTCCAGGTAGTGCTCATATCGAGCAAGTTCACGAAAAAATCATTGGTCAGCGCCTCCGGACGGTCGGTAAAAACACCGTGTTTGCTCTGTCCGAAGTTGGTGTTCAAGACGCGCATGCCGCCAACGAGAACCGTCAGCTCAGGCGGGGTCAGCGTCAGTAATTGTGCCTTATCGACCAGCATCTCCTCGGCCGATACAGTGTATTTGGCTTTGAGGTAGTTGCGGAAACCATCTGCTTCCGGCTCCAGAGCGGAAAAGGACACAGCATCGGTTTGCTCCTGCGAGGCGTCCATGCGGCCCGGCGTGAAGGGAACCGTCACATCGTAGCCGGCGTTTTTCGCCGCTTGTTCAACACCCGCACAACCTGCCAGAACGATCAGGTCTGCCAGAGAGACCGTCTTGTTGAAAGCGCTCTGAATACCTTCCAGTGTCTTCAACACGTTCGCCAATTGATCCGGCTGGTTGACTTTCCAATCCTTCTGGGGAGCCAGACGAATGCGGCCACCGTTCGCACCGCCGCGCATGTCGGAACCACGGAAGGTCGAAGCTGAGGCCCAAGCGGTTGTAACCAGATGGGAGATAGACAAACCAGAAGCAAGGATCTTGCCCTTGAGTGCGGTGATATCACGCTCATTGATCAGTTCATGATCGACCTTAGGGATCGGATCCTGCCAAATCAGCTCTTCTTGAGGAACTTCCGGACCGAGATAGCGTGCGCGAGGGCCCATGTCTCGATGCGTCAACTTGAACCATGCGCGGGCAAAGGCATCCGCGAACTCTTCCGGGTTTTTATGGTAGCGCCGCGCAATGGACTCATAGATCGGGTCCATCCGCATCGCCATGTCGGCGGTGGTCATCATGATCGGAACCCGCTTCGACGAATCGTGCGCGGCTGGGGCAAGGTTATTGCCCATCACCTCCTTCGGCGTCCATTGCTGAGCGCCTGCCGGGCTTTTTGTCAGTACCCATTCGTTGCCGAATAGCATGTTGAAATAGTTCATGTCCCACTTGGTCGGGGTCGGGTTCCAGGCTCCTTCTAAACCGCTGCCGATCTGGTCCCCGCCTTTGCCGCTGCCATGACTGCACTTCCAGCCAAGCCCCTGTTCTTCGAGACCGGCAGCCTCGGGTTCCGGTCCCACCAGCGCAGGATCACCGGCGCCGTGGCATTTGCCAAAGGTGTGGCCGCCGGCGGTAAGCGCGACGGTTTCCTCGTCGTTCATTGCCATGCGCGCGAATGTCTCCCGAACGTCCCGCCCGGACGCGATCGGGTCCGGGTTGCCGTCCGGTCCTTCCGGGTTGACGTAGATCAGACCCATCTGCACGGCCGCCAAGGGGTCTTCGAGATCACGGTCACCGGCATAACGGCTCTGGGGCTTATCGCTCGTAGCCAGCCATTCATCTTCCGCACCCCAATAGATGTCTTTCTCCGGCTCCCATATATCCTCACGTCCACCGCCGAAACCGAAGGTCTTGAATCCCATCGATTCCATGGCGACATTGCCGGTAAGAATCATCAGGTCGGCCCAGGAGATTTTCCGGCCGTACTTCTGCTTGATCGGCCAAAGCAGCCTGCGCGCCTTATCGAGATTGACGTTGTCGGGCCAACTGTTGACGGGTGCAAAACGTTGATTACCGGTCCCTGCCCCGCCGCGGCCGTCGCCGGTACGGTAGGTGCCCGCACTGTGCCATGCCATCCGAATGAAAAAAGGTCCGTAATGACCGTAATCCGCTGGCCACCAGTCCTGCGAATCGGTCATCAGTTTATGGAGATCCTTCTTCACCGCTTCGAGATCGAGGCTCTTGAATTCTTCGGCATAGTTAAAATCCTCGCCCATCGGATCGGACTTGGAGGAATGCTGGCGCAGAACATCCAGATTCAACCGGTTCGGCCACCATTCGAGATTCGACCTGCCGCCCACTACATGCTTGTTAGATCTTCCCGTTACCGGGCACTTCTTTTCATCACTCATCAAGTGTCCTCCCATTTTGAATGAATTTTCCACTGTGCTGCTATGAATACAGTGCAACGGTGCTCGAAATGCGTTGGTAATTAGGTCTCCAATCGACTCCGGGATTTAAAATTCCATAAATTCCCGATCGCTGCAGTTCCCCTCATGGAGCTTAATAGAGGAGCCATGACAATTCCGCCGGCCTTTATGAAAGGATTTTTTTGCTGCTTTTCTCGGCACATTCTCGGCAGACCCCTCGAACCTCAACGTGCGTTGCTTTAATCTCACCTAGAGAGCCTACCGAATCAGGCAGTCTGATGTTATCAAAATCATTGCTATAGAAATCACGAGTGAAGCCACATTGCCCACAAACAAAATGATGGTGACTCTGTAGGTTAGCGTCGAAACGGGTCGGTTCACGGCTTGCACCGAGCGTTGCGACCAGCCCAAGATCATTCAGCATCCAGAGTGTCCGATAGACGGTATCAAGAGAGACTGTCGGTATACGACCCCTCACACCCTGGAAAACCTGATCGGCATCTGGATGATCCCCTGTTTGCGCAACTTCACGAAAAATTTCCGTGCGCTGATGCGTCAACTTGATTCCTTCGTCACGGCAGACCGCCTCGAAGTGTTTCATTCGCAACTCGACTTCCTTCTTCTCGATTTTCATAATAACTCGCCCTTCAAGAATCGATTCCTATTTAAGATTGGTAATTAACTTTTCTTGTGTGGTCAAGATTTTTTTTATTGCTTGAGCAAACCTTGATTTTCCCGGCGTTTCAGCACTTCATCCGGAGTGTCCTTATTGACAACTCGTCAAGGTTTTTTGATTGCTTCCTCTCTGTCTTTTTTATACTGATCGTATGACATTTCATTTACTTGATCATAGCACTCCTGCATTTCTGACCTGCTCTCCGACTTGGAGCATTTTTGCTTTTGAGTTTCCTTGAACCCATCAAACCATGTTCGGGAGGTGCAAGACTGGCAAGCGAAACAGGCAGATGCAATGAGCAGAACAGCCAAAATTCTGTTTATCATGTTTCCTCTTGAAAAACTTGAGGGTTAACAGTGCAATTTCATGGTTATTTTGTGCTCAACCCTAGCTTGAAGGGCCATCTTGAACAAATCCATCAGGGTGATCATTTGAAAGCATTTAGCATCCTTTTCTTCTTAATTTCATGAGCATTTCTTCAGGCTACCAATAATTTCGCTCATGCAGAAGCGATTCCCGATTCGCCCCCATAGTGTCAGCGTGGGACTGTTCTCCGCTGCTGTCCTTTGTACTGCTGTGCCGGCCTGGACAGGCTCCGGCAGATTGACCATAAAAGATCCGGCTCTGCGGGGCCGATCCGTGTGTCAAAACGACAAAGCGTCACGGTACGCTCTCAATTCATTTCATCTATTCGGGCCACTGGTCATCGTCCACCGGTTTTCCAGGCCGTTTCGATTCCAGACGCCGTATCTTTGCCCTGGACTTGGACAGCTGCGGAGATCACCCAGTCGAAGTTGCTGGAGACAGTCCGTCAATCCTTTCAGCGCCTGTTCATAGCCTCGGGCTGGGCCAACACTGTGGATCAGGCCATCATTCTGGTGGTCATGCCTGCCTGCGCCCAGGGTAACTTTCTGCGAAATAGCGTGCCCAGCCTGCTCCATAGTGGATCGAAAACTCGGCATACTTCTCCCCCCTGTTGTCAACGAATTTGTACCCCGATGAAAATTGAACAAAAAAAAAGGGTTACGTTTTAACACGTAACCCTTTAATATTGTTGGTCGGGGCGGAGTGATTCGAACACTCGACCTCCTGCTCCCAAGGCAGGCGCGCTAACCAGGCTGCGCTACGCCCCGACGGTTGCACTTGTACGACCGAAAGGAAAAATTATCTACACCATTCAGCTTGTGCTTGCAAGCCTTTTCCCGGAATAATCCCGAGGGGGCGCAAATCCCCGCCCGGTGGGGCCACCTTCGCAACCAAGGGCTCTGTCATCCCGTGGCCAGCGACCATTCGCCATATAAAACTGGCGCAACTTCCTGTTACCCTTTAGAATAGATTTGAACATTCATCCGCTGGTTTACGTTGGCATGTAGCACCCGGAGCATCCATGAGGCCCCCCCCTCCACCGATACAGCGCATCACTTTCGCCCTGCTTTTTCTCGCCGTCTTGGTGATGCTCGGCCTGGTACTCCTTCCCTTCTGGACCCAATTGTTTCTCGCTTTTCTCCTGGCCAGCGTCTTCTATCCCGCCTACAACCGGCTCTGCACGACTTTGAGACCTTGGCTCGCCGCCTCCCTCACCTGCCTGCTGATCACCTTATGCGTGTTTCTTCCCTTGCTGTTTTGTATTGGCGCCATATCTGCCGAGATTCCAGGGGTGGTGCAACTGGCCAAGGAAAACGATATTCCTGTTCTGCTGCAGCAAAGCCTGCGGGACAACAACCTGGCGCATCAAATCGCCGACCTTCTTTCCGGCTTCGGCTTCCAAATGGAACTCGACCGCCTCCCTGGCCTGCTCACAGATCTGGCCACCAGGGTCGGGGTGTTCATCTATGATCAGGTATCGGGTTGGGCCGCAAACATTGTGCGCTTCATCCTCCAATTCTGTATCGTGATTTCCGGCGTCTTCTTTCTCCTGATCGAATTTAACCGGATGACCCGCTTTATGCTGCGACTCTCGCCCCTGCCCGCGACGCAGAACCGTTTTCTCGTTGATCGGTTTGCGGCCATCTCCGGGGCCTTGCTCATCGGCAACAGCCTGAGCGGCCTTATTCAGGGCATCTGCGGCGGTATCTATTTTGCGGCAATGGGCCTGATCTCACCGGTCCTTTGGGGGGCTGTCATGGCCGTAGCCGCTTTCATGCCTATTGTCGGCATCGGCGTGGTCCTGCTGCCGACCGCCCTGATCCTCTATCTCAAGGGATCGGGCTGGCAGGCACTGGCCACCGTGTTCTTTTACCTGATTCTCACCTTTGTCGTGGACTACCTGTTCAAGCCGAAATTCGTCGGTAATCAGGCAAACCTGCCGCCACTTCTGGTGCTACTCTCCATCATCGGCGGCATAAGCCTGTCCGGCGTCATGGGGATTATTTACGGACCACTGGCAGTGACTGCCTTTCTCACCCTTACCGAAATGTATTTGCTCGATTATCAGCCCTACTTCGACCACCGTGACGAGCACGGCAACCAGGACTCCCCCGACGGCGAAGAATAAGATTCTCCTTACCCCGCACACCCCCGTCGTTTTGGTCGCATCCCCCTTGACAGGAAAAAATCTTTCAAGTAACAGCATGTGTTCGTCTGGTCGGCAACCCAGCGAAGGAAAATGCATCCCGCACCGGCTGGCCTTCCTGCAAAACGAAGCCAAGAACAGCCGACAGATCACTTTTCTTTCCGGATAGTTTTCCCTAACCCCCTTGAGTCGGAGCTTTTTCACCATGGACATTTTTACGCTTATCCAAAGCGTCCTCCTCGGCGTGGTCGAAGGCCTCACCGAGTTTCTGCCGATTTCCTCCACGGGCCACTTGATCATCGCCGGCGATCTGCTTGCCTACACCGGTGAGCAGGCCAAGACCTTTGAAATCTGTATTCAGCTCGGCGCGATTCTCGCTGTTTGCTGGCTCTACCGGCAACGACTGCTGCGGGTCGTGAGCGGACTGACCAACGATGCCGGTGCTCAGCGATTTGCCGTCAATCTGATCGTCGGCGTCCTGCCTTCGGCAATCTTCGGCCTGCTTCTGCACAAACTGATCAAGGCACACCTGTTCAACTCGGTGGTGGTCGCCATTGCCATGGTTGTCGGCGGTTTCATCATTCTCCTCGTTGAGAAAAAAGAGCGTCAACCACGCATCACCGAGGTGGATCAGATGGGCTGGACTGACGCCCTCAAACTGGGTCTTGCCCAGGTCTTTGCTCTGATCCCCGGCACATCCCGTTCCGGGGCGACGATCATCGGCGGCCTGCTCTGCGGCCTCTCCCGGCCGGCGGCGACTGAATTCTCCTTTTTCCTCGCCATCCCTACCATGTTTCTCGCCACCGGCTACGATGTCTTCAAATCCTGGCACGCCCTGGCCCAGCAGGATCTCGCATTTTTTGCCGTTGGTTTTGTCACCGCCTTTTTCAGCGCCCTGCTGGCGATTAAAGCGCTTATCCGTTACGTGGCCCATCACAATTTCAAAATTTTTGCCTGGTACCGCATTATCTTCGGCTCGATTGCCCTTATCTACTTTCTCCGCTGAAACCAGTTATGATTACCGAACTCATTAGTAAAATTGCCGTGCAGATTCTCGAGACCACCGCCTATGCCGGTGCCTTCATCCTTATGGCTCTGGAAAGCATGATTGCACCGGTGCCGAGTGAGGCGGTCATGCCCTTTGTTGGTTTTTTGGTCACCGACGGCAAATGGAACCTCTGGCTGGCGGTGCTCTCCACCAGTCTCGGCTCGCTGGCTGGCTCGTTGGCCTCCTACTGGATGGGTTACTACGGCGGCAAGCCGCTGGTACTCAAGGTCGGCAGGTATCTCCTGCTCAACCGCCACGACCTGGAGCTGACCGAACGCTATTTCAATCGCAAACAGGGGCTGTACACCGTCTTTCTTGCCCGCTTCATCCCGGTCATCCGCCACTTCATCTCCATCCCCGCCGGCATGGGCAAGATGCCGCTGGGGCCATTCATGGTGGTCTCTGTTGTCGGAGCCACCATGTGGAACGGTTTTCTTCTCTTTCTGGGCATGCGCCTGCGCGAACACTGGACCGTGGTGCAGAAGTATTCACATCAGGTCGATATCGTCATTGTTGCGCTGGCGATCATCGGCATCGGCTGGTTCATCCGTTCCCGCCTTGCGGCCCGCAAGCGCAGACTCGACAACTAGCGCTCCCTCAAAGAAGCGGAAAGATAGAACTCGAGCCGCTCGCTGCGATACGCAAATATTCGTTCCAGGGTCTGGCGAATGTAGAGCCGATGGAGGAGTTGCCCCAAAAAGCCGAAAGGCGGCTGGTAAAAAACCTTGTCGATAAGCAGCACGCCTTCCCTTTCCTGGCGAATCTCGTGATAATGATACCAGAAACGGTATGGTCCGAGCCGCTGCTCGTCGACAAAACTGTGGCCCTCGCGGATATGCTTGATCTCGGTCACCCAGGTATGGGTGCCGAGAAGGGGAATGGTGATTCGGTACTCGACGATCAGGCCGTTGAACATGACCGCCGGAACCTCGGTAACAATGCGAAAGTGCAGATCCGACGGGGTGATCCGATCCAGATTGGCTGGATTCTGCAGGAAATCCCAAGCCTGTGCCATCGATGCGGTCACCCGCTGCTGCCGCTCCAGGATATACATACGTCCTCCTTGCTCACTCTTCCAGTTGCTCTGCGACCGTTAAACCTTAAAACCCCAGACCATGTAGACCGGGTCACTCAACCAGAGTTTTCGGTGGGGATCGTCCGCAGGCCGCGGCAGGCCACGCCGTGACAGGGTGGTGACGCGGTCGAAACCACCTGTTGCGTGGAACAGTTCCGCCACAAGGCCCAGCCGCTCAAATTCATGCAGATCGGGCCAGAGACGAATCGCCTTGGGTGGAAACCAACGGTTAGAAAAGGCAAAGGCCAAGAGGCCGCCGGGCTGGAGGATGCGCCGGATTTCCGACATTATAGCCAGGGGGTTGATCAGATATTCCACCGAGGCTGTACAGATCACCGCGTCGAAGCTCGCAGCGGCGAAGGACAGCTGCAGCGCACTATTGAGATCCTGCACCACCGTAACGGCAGCCCGATTATTCTGCCGCAGTTCCTCCTCGTTGAGACCGAGAACGGTCAGGCCGCCCAGTCCCAGGCTTTCCGGCAGGTGGGAAGTCCAGCTGCCCATCAGGTCGAGAACTTGGCTGCCGGGGCGGATCAGGTCGGCGTAGCGTCGGCTGATCTCTTGCCGGGCGGTGTTGTCGAGATGATGTACCAGGCGGGGTTGCCGGTAAAAAAGTGCATCCGGTTGTTCGTTGCCACGCCGAAAATTCTCCTCGGAAAAAAAAGATGCTTTCTCGTCACTTGACCGGGTCTGCATCCCCGGTCCGTCGCTGCTGATTTGCTCCAGCCAGTCTTCGCAGCGGCCGCCTCGCTCTTTCTGCCGGGGATGAATGGCGACAATCTCGGCACCTAGGCTGAGGTCACGTCCAGCCAAGGGATGGTTAAGATCAAAAACCAATCGCCCCCCTTCCTGGCCCAGGTAACGACAGGGAATGGTCAACTCTCTGTAGACGCCGCCCACGCTGCGGAGAAAACCCTGTGGGTAAAAGCGGCCCGGCATGGGCACCAACCGATTGCCTTGGCTGTCCGTTCCCTGGAACTGATCAGGTCGCACCAGGACTCGCTTGCGCGGGTCAAAGGGTGCAGAAAATCGCGCAGCCGGAATTTCGATCGTGGCCCGCGCGCCAGCACTCCTTCCCAACAACCCCCCAAGCAGTGCCGGATCGAGGACATCCCGCCAGAAACTGACCGAATCGGTCCAAAATTTTTCCTTGTGGCTGGCCTGCTCACTGTTCCAGGTCAGGCTGAATTCCACCACCGCCCGGCTGTGTTGATCAATGCGTTCCATGGTTGCTCCTCGCGCTCAAGGATATCGTTCCGCCGGAAAGAGCAAGGGCTGTCCCAAGAGATTCCACGCACAAAGACTCGCCCATAGAGTCGGAGAAACGATGCCCTTAAAAGAGGCCCTTGCTTCTTCAGCCTTCGAAAGAAATGATGGTGCAAATGAATAATGTGTTCTCCGAAAAGAGCGGGCTCAGCTGCGCTGACCGAACTGCTCAAAGCTGACCTGGTTGACACAGAGGGAAGAATGGGGATGGCCGCTCTTGCCCTCAACCGGATAGCCGATGCCAATGATTGCCAACACCATCATTCCTTCGGGCAGATCGAGCAGATCGGCCAGATAGACCTGCGAACTGGTCGCATCCTCGCGCTGCCGAAGCCGGATTTGCACCCAGCAGCTGCCCAGTCCGAGGTCCGTCGCCTGTAGATGGATCAGAGTGGCGGCAATGGCGGCATCCTCAACCCAGACATCACTCTTGGCCGGATCGGCACAGACCACTATCGCCAGAGGGGCGCCATGGAGAAAGGTGGCGCCATGGGCCTTGGCGACCGCCAATTTTTCCAGCCGTTCGCGGCCGGTGACCACGATGAACTCCCAGGGATGGTTGTCCTTGGACGAGGGCGAGCGAAGCGCCGCCTCAAGGAGAAGATCAAGTTTATCCTGCTCAACCGGCTGACTGGTGAATCGGCGGATACTTCTCCGTGCACGTAAGAGATCGATCAACATGGAATTTCCTCTTGTGAAAATAAAACGTTAAGCGAGTGCAGCAGCGATTTCCCGCTGAATGGCGGCGATGCAATCGTCTGGATCGGCGGCGTCGCGGATAGGTCGGCCGATGACCAGGTAATCGGCACCATCGGCAATGGCTCGACCGGGTGTAGCCACACGCTGCTGGTCGTTCAGGTCTGCACCGGCGGGACGAATGCCGGGAGTGACCATGACAAAGTCATGACCCAGCCGCTGCCGCAGCAGGGACGCTTCGCGCGCGGAACAGACAACCCCGTGACAACCAAGACTGAGGACGGTCCCGGCCCGCTGCAGCACCAGATCGTCCACTGAAGCCCGATATTGCAGTTCGCTGACCTGCTCTGCTCCAAAACTGGTGAGCACGGTAACCGCAAGAATCTGAACGCCAGTTTCCGCAGCCAGCGCCGCCTCCACCACCGGGCCGTAGCCGTGAACCGTGGTGAAGGTGATGCCCCGGTCGGCAAACTGCTGCACCGCCAGCCGCACCGTTGCCGGGATATCGTAGAGCTTGAGATCGAGCATCACCTTGCAGCCCTTGGCAACGATATAATCCACAACCGGCCAACCGCCGGCAAAGAACAGTTGCAGGCCAACTTTGAAAAACCGGATGTGGCCGGCCAAGCGGTCAACCAAGGCAAGGGCTTCGCGGGGGTCGGCCAGGTCCAGAGCAAAAATAATACGCTCTTCCAGGGGGATTGATTGCTTTGTTCATGCCCGGATCATCTCCTCCTTGAGCATGCGGTCGGCAAAATCAAGGACGAACAGACGTTGCGCTCGCGGTGGCCCGGGCGATGCAAGAGCAGTGCATGTTGCTGGCGCTGCGTACCAGCAGCTCAAATCGCAGCGAACTCTGCTCGAGGATGACGGTGAAATAAAAGGGGCCGCACTGCTCATGCCCCTGCTGCTCCGGCCCCAGGAGATCAGGGGGCACGCTGAGAAAAAAGACGCCTTCCAGGCCGCCTGGTTTCAGGGTCCGTTTGAGATAGCTGTCAAGTGTGTCGCGTTCGAGAAAGGTAATCTCGTCGATCATGTACTGGCGCATGGAGTGTTCCTTCGCTGCCGGCCGGCAGCAATCATTTTACAGATATTCCGCCGCCAGCGAGGCCAGGTGGCTGCGCTCGGAACGGGTGAGGGTGATGTGGCCGCACTCCTCCTGCCCCTTGAGCCGTTCAACTGTATAGCTGAGACCGTTGCTGCTGGCGTCGAGATAGGGGTTGTCGATCTGCTCGGGGTCACCGGTGAGGACCATTTTGGTGCCCTCGCCAGCACGGCTGATGATGGTCTTGACTTCGTGCGGGGTCAGATTTTGGGCCTCGTCGATGATCACGTACTGGCGGGAGATAGAGCGGCCGCGGATATAGGTCAGAGCTTCGAGTTCGATCCGGCCTTCCCGAAGCAGCCGGTTGATGCCCTGTTCGGAGGCGGCATCCTGTTTGCCGCCGTTGGTCAGGCCCATCAGGTAGGAGAGATTGTCGAAAATCGGCTGCATCCACAGCTTCATCTTATCGTCCTTGGTCCCGGGGAGGTAGCCGATATCGCGGCCGAGCGGAATCACCGGCCGGGACACCAGCAGTTTTTCGTACCGACTGCCCTTGAGAGTGTTGGCCAGTCCTGCGGCCAGAGCCAGCAGGGTCTTGCCGGTACCGGCCTGGCCGATGAGCGAGACCAGGGAAATTTCCGGGTCCATCAGCAATTCGAGAGCCACTCGCTGCTCCATGCTGCGGGGGCGGAGACTGGAGGCATTATCAAAGACGGGGTTAAGCGGTTTCAGCAGGTTGTTGGCCACAACTCGTCCAATACCGGTGTGTTTCTCGTTGGCATCGTCCACCAGAAGAATGAACTCGTTGGGCTGGAATTCTTCCTGATCAAGTTGCAGTCCCTTGCCCTGGTAGAAACGGTCGATGGTGGCTGCCGACACCTTGAGACTGCGCCAGCCGGTGTACAACTGATCGAAATCAGCTTTTTCCTTTTCAAAATCAGCCACTTCAATGCCGAGCGCATCTGCCTTGAGGCGGGCATTGATGTCCTTGGAGACAAAAATCACCCGCTTGCCCTCCTTGAACAGGCGGTAGGCGGTGGCGATGATGCGGTTGTCGGGGATATTGAGGTCGATGCAGGTGCCGCAGTCCCCCTCCTTCTCCATGGTGATCCAGACAACGCCGCCGTCGCTGGTGCGAACCCCTTTGCCCAAACTGCCCTGGCAGCGCAGCCGGTCGAGGTCGCGGATAACGCCGCGGGCGTTGCGGCCCAACTCGTCGTTATTTTTTTTGAATTTATCCAACTCCTCGATCACCGTCATCGGCAGGACGACGGTGTTGTCGGCGAAACAGGAGATTGCCTGACTGTTGTGGAGGAGGACGTTGGTATCGAGAATGAAATATTTGTCGGACATAGGGTTCCCGGTGCCTGAAGGATGGAAAATGACGAGTGCTTACAGGTCGAGACTGGTGGTGTCGTGGTTCAGAACCTCGCAGCTCTCCTCGCCGACGATCACCATGTTTTCCAGGCGGATGCCGCCCCAATCGGCCAGGTAGATGCCCGGCTCGACGGTGACCACCATGCCGGCCTGCAACTGTTTACGGCCGCGCGGCGACAGTCGCGGCTCCTCATGGACCGCAATGCCTACACCATGGCCCAGGCCATGGCCAAAGGCGTTGCCGTATCCGGCGTCGATCAGCACCTGACGCGCAGCCCGGTCAACCGAAACCCCGGTGACACCTGCGCGGATGGCCTCGATGCCGGCGAGCATGGCCTGGCGTACCAGCCGGTGGCGCTCGATGAAGATCTGGTCCGGTTTACCGGCAACAAAGGTCCGGGTCATGTCGGAGCAGTATCCCTTGTAGACCAGGCCCATGTCGATCAGCACCAGGTCGCCCGCCTGCAGCTCACGGTCCGTGGGCACGGCGTGCGGCCGGGCGGCGTTGGTGCCAAAGGCAACGATGGTATCGAAGCTCGGACCTTCTGCACCCATCTCCCGCATGGTCAGATCCAGAGCCAGGGCGATCTCGCGCTCGGTCATGCCCGGTTCGATGGTGTGGTATACCGACTGAAAGACCTTCTCGTTCAACCGGGTGGATTGGCGCAGCAGATCCCAACTCGTGTTCGTCCTTCACCGCCCGCATCTTTTCGATCAGAGCCGCTTTCCGCCCGGAGTGTCCAGGCCCCGTTTTTTGGCCATGTCGGAAAGCCGGAGAAAGGCCGAATGGAGGAAATAGTCGCTCTCAAAGGCCAGGGTATGAAAACCGAGTGTTGTGCTCAATTTTTCCAGGAGCTTCAACAGCCCCTTGGTATACACTTCCACCTGGAAGAGCGGGGCCTCGGCCTCGGCCTGAAGGGTGAACCGGGAATCGGTGAGGAGAAAGGGTCGACCATCGGCGGGGATAAGGAGAAATCCCGAGCGTCTCCTGGATACCGTGGTCAGGAGCGGTGTAGCTGCTGAGGTAGCGGCGGTTGTCCGGCTGGGAAACCAGCAGGGCATCAATTCTTTTTCGCCGTAAGGTTGCTTGCAACCGGACGATCCGGTCAAATTGATCGCTCCCGGTCATACTCAAACCCCGGTCCAGTCCTTGAGCTGGGCCTTGAACTGCTCCAGGGCCTGACCGTACTGACCATCGAGGTCCATCTCCAGACGGGACCACTGCTCCTTGAACTGAGGCTCCATGGTCGGATCAATCTTCATGCCATCGGCCTTCATCCCCTTGCGCAACAGCATCTGTTCGATCTGCATCCGCATCTGCTCCTTGAGCTGCTCGTACAATTGTTTGCGGTGCTGGCCGTACTGTGAGGTGATGGTCTGCAATTCCTTGCATAGCGCGGTGATATCGGAAGCGCCTTGATTGAGTTCGACAATGCCCTTGACGGCCCGCTCGATCCGCTTGGCTGCCTTCCTCATCACGGGGCAGAAAAAGGTTGCGCAGGAGCGAGGCCAGCATGCCCTTGCGGACAGAGGCCTGTTCGGACTGCTCGTACTCGCCGAGGATGTCGAGCAAGGGAGGCCTTCGTGCCGTTGAGGTAGTCGGCGGTGGATTGCATGCCTTTTTTCAGGCTTTCCTCGTGGCGCATCTCGTCCGGAGTGGCCATGCCCATGCGGGCGGCGCGCTCCATGACCAGATCCATAGTTGACTTAATTCCTGCCATGAACGGATTCTCCTTAGATAGTTTGAGGGATGGACACTGTGGCTCTCGACTATAAACATTGTCGGCGAAAACTACAAGTTGCGGCGATCAATCAGGCGAGCGGCAAAGAACCCATCGAGGCCGTCGGCTGGGCTGGATCTGAAAAATCCGGCTTCGTCCACCAGCCTACGGGCTGTATCCGGAAGCAGCGCCGTTGCATTCTCCACCACAAAATGGGGATAACGGCCGGAGAACAGGCGGATCACTTCCTGGTTTTCCTCAGGCTCAAGCGAACAGGTGGCGTAGAGCAGAACACCACCGGGCTTGAGCAGGGAGGCGGCGATTTCGAGCAGATACAACTGAGTCTGCTGGTACGGGGCCAAATCTTCGGGCCGGCGGTTCCAACGGATGTCGGGCTGGCGGCGAATGACGCCGGTGCCCGAACAGGGGGCGTCAATGAGAATGACATCAAAGGGCTGGGGCCGGGTTGAGGCATAGCTCCGGAGATCAGTGCGCACTGGCACGACCTGCCCATTGTGGCCAAGGCGCTGCAGGTTTTCACGGAGCAGTCGATACCGGCGCGAGTCTGGCTCAACAGCGACGACACTGCCGTCGGGCGGCAGCATCTCGGCCAGATGCGAGCTCTTGCCTCCCAGGCCGGCACACCCATCGAGGATGCGGCACCGACTGGGCAACGGCCCGACGAGCAGAGAAGCCAATTGGGCCGCCTCGTCCTGCACCTGAAAATGCCCCAGGTCGTAGCCGGGCAGAGAGGCGACGCCTCCGGGAAAAGACTCGACGAGCAGGCTCAGCGGGCTGTACCAACCTTTTTGGGCGACGATGCCTGTTTTCGCCATCAGGTCCTTCAAGGCGGAACGGCTGGTGCGGCGGGTGTTCACCCGCAAGGTGAGTGGTGGTTCTGTGTTATTGCAGCGGCAGATCGCCCGAGCTTTCTCCGTGCCGAATTGCGCCTGCCAGCGTTCGATGAGCCAGGCCGGGTGATTAAGTATCGGCGGCTCGGCTAGGGCTGCTCTGCTCGGCGGTGGGCAAGGTCGACCGGCTCCGGGCCACAGCGCGCAGGATGCCGTTGGCAAATCCGATCAGCCAGGCGGGCTGACCGGCGGCTTTGAGCGTGTTGACCGTGGCGTTGACCGCCGCCGACTCAGGAATACGGCTCAAAAACAACAACTGATAGACACCGATCCGGAGCGTCATCAGAGTGCGCGGTTTCATCTTGCGCCAGCGGATGCTTGGAAAAGGAACGAATGATGTGGTCGAGGTATTCCTTCTGCCGTAGAACTCCATAGACAAGAGTTTTGACCAGCCCCCGGTCGATGTCGGCAAGATGCTCGATGGCCGCATGGAAGAGGAGATCGATTGAATTATTAGTGGTAGCCCAGAGGCTGAGGATCTCGATGGCTGAGGCCCTGGGCGTGCTTTGGTTTGGCGTTGTGGTCATGGCTGGAGTGCGAAGTATTCGCGGCAATTTAAAAAAATTATGATCGCAAGGAAACGAGTTGCCGCCTCATGGTCAGCGACGCGATACTCCGCCATACCCAGTGCACATTGGGACTTTTTCCCGACTAGCACTACAAGGAGTAAAGTGGGCAGGGGAAAGACTGTCTTATAGAAGACCCAATGGGGTATAGCATGCTTTCCCCTTGACAGTAAAAAGCCCAGTAAGGTAAAAAGAGCGGCACGTTCAAGCCGGAGTGGTGAAACTGGTAGACGCACTGGACTCAAAATCCAGCGGGGGTGACCCCATGTCGGTTCGATTCCGACCTCCGGCACCAGTAAAATCAAGGGTTTACAGGTAATTATCTGTAAACCCTTTTTATTTGTATTGCTCGGGCACATGCCGGGTACATGAAATTAAATTATTTACCTTCCTTTCACCTGCAAATAAATGCTCCTGCTTTTCTCCCAACGTGCTAAGGAGCACTTCTCGAAACCTCTTCTATCCGCTCTTGTACCCTTTCCCCTGAACTCAAAAGGGTACATATGCCCTTGAATAGATCTCTAACTCCACCCGTTCCGCTAATTTAATTTATATCCAATATCCTCCCTTGTTGCCAGTGGTATCAGTAAAGGCCCCTCTCGTTTTCAAGAAGGCCTCGATGTGCCCCACACACACACAGCCAGCAAAAGCCAAACAGAGATACATCCTATGCGCTGATGAACTGCACTCAATATTGAGTTGCAGGGAGCGCTTCATCACCCAGGCGATTGACGATCGCGGAAAGCACGGTCTCCATCGTGATTGAGTAGATGACCTCCGAGGGGTTGACGGTGAATTGATTGACGTCGTGCGGCATGGTGGTGCCTCCATTGCGTGAGAATAAAAAAAACCCCGGGACCGTGATGGCCAAGGGGCAAAGGGAGATGGCTGAAGGGGTTTCAGCTCATTTCATATAAGATGGATGATTTTCCGGATTCACGAGTCTGGGTATCCAAGAATCACGCAGCAGCAAACGAAGCGAGGCCTCCTTCTTCCCGACCTCGCTCCACTCCGTATTTCCTGGATGCGCTACCATTCGATCAGCGCGCATGACTCTGCGCATGTCCCGATTATTCTATATTTCATAGGTTATCACCTTGAACACTCAATCTTCCGAATTGCAGTGACCAGGAAAATGGAACCGCTATATGAATAGCTAGCTTGATTTATATCGCGCCATTTAGACTTTAAGTAAAAATATCACATATCCATATCACGAATCCAAATTGCCATGCCCAATGCTTGGGGGATATTTGCTAGATATCGGCGGGACACTGGTGGAACACTTTTGGGACACTAGTGTCCCGCTAGCGGGACACCAATGGGACACTAACATGGGTGCCCCTAAACAGGTTTGCAAAAAACTTAACAGGAACTTTTTATAGAATAATGGCAAAATAAAATAAAGTAAAATAGATATTTACGCAAAATGCCGACCGGAACGTATATCCTCCGTCATCAACTTGGCACGCATTGTGCTTTGCATTAGCAAAAAGGTGACAAGCCAAACAATCAATCATTGTTAAATTTAGGAGGACATACCATGAGTGATAGGACACTTGCAGCAGAACGGAACCAAAGTAAAGTCCAAGAAAACAGTCGAACTGATGCTTCTGTAGGAGCTGAAGTAGATAAAGTTGTTATTCGTAGTGTACTGGCCTTTGCTGGCCTTGTTGGTTTATGGGCTTTTGCTTGTCTTGGAAGCGCCATGTACCAAGCAGGAGGGCCAATACAACTGATTCGAAGTTGGTTTGGAGCGGTAACCGGAACCGGGTTGTAATCTCAACGAGTGATAATTTAAATAATCAAGCAAATATAATTGCAATAGAGCGCATAGATAACAATGGCCGATGAGATTAATATCTCTATCGGCTGTTGTTACATTGTAACATTTAATTGAGAAAAGATATTTTAAAAGGTTTTTTTTCTACGATGACAGATCTATCAATGAAAATTCCATTCTAACCATATATTAATTTCTGGAAAATAAATTGTAATGGCTCGCCTTGTTCGAAATTTATTCATCTTTTTTCTTGTTGCTGTGGTGTGCACGCTCACAGCTCTGATCTGGTTTTCAGAAGACAGGCTCCCAAATCAGGATTACAGCAAGGTCGTTGAGCGACTCAATAAAAATCAGATTGTCAAATTTGAATTTACCGGTAACAGGGTCATATTCACCGATCGAGACAATCGCTCTTTTATGACAACAGTACCAAATGTTGATTATTTTCTGGAAAAAATTCATGACGAAAACATTCGTATTGTCGTCAAGGAAGACAGATTCAACCTGATTTATGTGACGGTTATTTCTGTATTCATGGTTGTTTTTATTATGGTGGTCTGGTGGTCACTGCAACCTAAGGAAAAGAAAGAAAGTACGTTTGCCAGTGACAAACTAGTCAAGCAGAGTGGCAAAGAGCTTAGGCTAACTTTCGATGATATCGCCGGACTCCCTGAAGTTAAGGCGGAACTGGAAGAAATTGTCGACTTTCTTAAGCACCCGAATAACTTCAAAAAAATTGGTGCAACCATCCCGAGAGGTATCCTTCTTCAGGGGCCACCCGGAACCGGAAAAACCATGCTTGCTAAAGCGGTCGCCGGTGAGGCAGGGGTTCCTTTTTACAGCTTCAGTGGCTCCGACTTTGTTGAAATGTTTGTAGGTGTAGGGGCATCAAGGGTGAGGGATCTTTTCAAGGAAGCTAAAAAAAATCACCCTTGCATTGTTTTTATTGATGAAATTGACGCTGTTGGCGCAAGCAGGTCAAGTGGCGGCTCGGCCGGTGGGCAGGAAGAAAGAGCACAGACTCTTAATGCTCTCCTGTCTGAAATGGATGGATTTGATACCGGAGATACCATTATCGTTCTGGCTGCCACCAACAGACCTGATATCCTCGACCCAGCCCTGAAGCGGCCAGGTCGGTTTGATCGACAAATCAACATTCTCCCCCCAGATCTCAAAGGCAGAAAAAAAATTCTCGAAGTACATGGCCGCAAGGTCGCGCTGCATCAGGAAATAAATTTCGACCACCTTGCCAAGGCGACCCCTGGTTTTACCGGTGCAGAACTGGCAAACCTAGTCAATGAGGCCGCCTTGATGGCAGCCAGGAAAGGAAGAGAGCAAATCCACAATGTGGATTTCGAAAAGGCCCGAGATCGTATCCTCATGGGGATCGAGCGCAAGGGAATGGTTATGAGCGACAAAGATCGCAATATCCTTGCCTTCCATGAGGCAGGGCATGGAATATTAGCCAACAGTCTTCCGAACGCCGACCCGTTGCACAAAATCACAATCGTCCCGAGAGGCATGGCTCTTGGCCAGACCCAACAATTGCCGATCAGTGATCACCCAGCGTATTCAAAGGAATATCTGCGTAGTAAAATCATTGTCCTGATGGGCGGAAGAGCTGCAGAAGAGCTGATATTTAACCAGCAAACAACAGGCGCCCAAGGGGATCTCCTTACCGCCACGCAAATAGCCACGGATATGATCTGTAAATGGGGAATGAGCGACACCCTCGGTCCTCAGGCGTTCTCAATTGCAAGTGGAGGTTTTATTGCTGGGGCCGGTGGACGTTTGCCCATGAGCGACGATACCACCAAGCTTATTGACCAAGAAGTAAATACACTTCTCGCCAACTGCTATGATGAAGCGGTTCGTGTTTTAAACCAGAAACAGGAGCTTCTTGAAAATCTGGCTGAGATTCTCCTCGAGGTAGAAACTCTGGATGGAGAGGAGTTCGGCATTATTGTTGATTGCAGTGTGAAAAAAGAAGAAGCAACGAAAAAACAGGAAGATGCCTGCGCATCCGTTAACTATCAAGAACAGTGCAACGTCGGTCAGTCAATGCTGGATGAGGATGCAGATGCGATCGCTACGTAAATTAAGTGCTATAACTTTTTTAGGCACTGCTCTTTTATTGGCGGCACTTGTTCTTACCGGTCTTCGCCAAAACAACTTGGCCATTGATTACAGTACTATTGTTCAAGAGATTGAAAGCACCATTTTTCTCTACACGACCATACAAGACCAGGCCACACAAGGCCTTTTATCTCGTGATAAATTACAGATTCAAGGTGCGGCCAAAGAGTTTGAACAGCTTCAAAGTAGGTACGTCGCCTTACTCGATAACCCTTTGATTCTTACCCAATACAAGCTTTCTTTCTTGCAAGAGATGGATCTCGGACGAGTGGTCGTCAACTTGCGAAATCTCGCCGAGAAACCTGCGAATGACGATTTAACTCTGCAGATAATGGGTCAGCTTCGTCTCATGAACAAACAATTCCTGCAGTTTGACCGCATCGTCGTCAATGGAATGAGAAACAGGGTCATGGAATACCAGAAAATATCCTTGATATTAATGGGCATGATTGTCTCGTTGTCCTGCTTTAGCCTTGTCACTTTCTACCTGAATTCGGTCAAACCACTCATCACCCTAGCCATACAAGCTGAAAAGGCCCTGCCTGACGGCCCCCCCCTTTACCTCGACAAAAAAGCGGGAGGGGGAAGTGCGGAGGTCAGCGCCTTAATTACCGCATTTAATCAATTGCTGCAAAAAACTACAAAAAAAGATCCTGATGATTTGGTAAAAAATAGGAGAGAAGCTGAGTTTTCTGCAATTATTAATGAAGCAACAAATAGAATTAACGGGATTATTAACTATTCACAACTGTTGACAGACTCCTGTAATGGAGAAAATATCAGTGATGATCAAAGAAAAATTCTTGGAAAAATCATTCAGAATGGAGAGCAGTGCGCAATGATTCTCAGGAAAGGAATACAATGAGGCGACCTATGACCAAGTTAAAACAAAAATAACGTGTGGGCCAGCAAACAGCAGATTCCTCTTATGAACGAATATCTTTGAGTTGATAGCCCACTATGGTGAACTTATGAGAGAGAATAAAATGAAAGGGATAAAACTGGATAAACTGAAGAACGAGGGAGTAGAAACTCTTTTTTCAATAGAACGTCGTCAATTCCTGAGATTCGGCCTCACTGTTACAGGAGTATTTTTAAGCGGATCGATTCTTTCTTTGACTTCTGCCCAAAAAGCGCAAGGTGCTTTAAGGAGTGATAGGGTGCTTGTGGGTCAATTTCCCTATACCCCACACTACACAATGGTCATTCGTCAAGGAAATTGCGTTGATTGCGAGCTGTGCCTGGAGGCATGCATAAGCACGAACCATGTCCCAGCCTATGGCTATCGCACCTCCATTCTGGAGCGCAGAGTCTCAAACGCTGAGGGCGACCAAGAACGCGCATTCATGCCTATCTTGTGCAATCAGTGTAACCAGCCGAGCTGTGTACGGGTCTGCCCAACCGGAGCTACCTACAAAGACAAGGCAAATGGTATTGTCCGGATGGATACTAGGAAATGTATCGGCTGCAAGACCTGTATGGCGGCCTGCCCTTATAATGCTCGATATTATAAGGAAGAGGATCGGGCCATTGATAAATGTAACTTTTGTTTTGATACCAAACTGAAAGAAAGCGGCGGGAAAACTACGGCCTGCAGTGCTGCGTGCCCTGCCGGTGTCCGAATTTTCGGGGATCTTACTGATCCGGAGAGCGAAGCCTACAAGTTGATCCATACACCCGAAAATGTATTCTGGGTACTTCGGCCGGAAAAAGGCACCCTGCCGAATATTTTTTATATGGATGCCTGAAATCAGGCATCCATATGTAGCTCATTAAAACAAGAAGAATAACAAGAAAAGGAAAAGACATGAATTTCTACAGCAAAACAAACATATCGACCTTGCCCCCCATGAACCAGATAGTGATTTTTGTGGCACTGACGCTCGTCTGTATGATTGGCCTTTCGTTCGGAATTCACACCATGATTGTAGGCCATCATCACACTCTTGGGACAACCAGAGAAGTGCCTTGGGGACTTCTCATTACCCCTTATGTCTTTTTTGCTTGTCTTTCCACCGGGCTCTGCATGATTTCATCGCTCGGACAGGTCTTTGGTATCAATACGTTTAAACCTCTTGTTACCCGGACAGTCTTTCTTTCCCTTATCTCAATGTCCGCTGGCCTTCTATGCATCGCTCTTGAGGTTGAGACGCCATGGCGCGTTGGCTATTACGCGCTGTTTTCCCCACAACCCTTCTCAAATATTTGGTGGAAGGCGGCTATCTACAGTCTCTTCACGGCATTTACGATCTGTAATTTTCTATTACTGATGATAGGACGAAAAAAAAGCGCAAGAGTATTTGCAACTATTGCTTTTGTTGTGGTGACCATAGGAAACCTGAACATGAATTCGGACATGGAACTACTTGGCGCCAGGGGCTTCTGGAGTGAAGGCTATATGCCGCTGTACTTTCTTTCCCTCTCTGCCTTGACCGGTTGCGCGGCCATACTGTTGTTCAACTGGATTAGCTGTAAGTTTCATAAGCAGAGCCTGCAAAGCGAAGAGGACATGGCACTCCAGGCTACAGGAAGGATTTTTTTGGTGCTTCTGCTGGGCATTTCGTATTTTACGATCGTTAAAATTATGGGCGGATTTATTCCAAAATTCACCAATAACCCTGAGGCGATGGCTCTCCTTGTTCAGGGTGATTTTGCCCGTAATTTTTGGATTGGAGAGGTTGGGTTAGCGGTCCTGCTTCCCCTTGCGCTCATCTCTTTCACAAAGGGGAAAAAGGATATAGCATTGCCTTTAGCCGGTTTCTCCTGTTTGATCGGATCTTTTATCCTATTTTACGATTTAGTCATCGTTGGCCAGCTTGTTCCCCAATTTCAGCAGTATAATGTTGTTGATCTCCCGCAATATTACTCATACAATCCTAGTCTGCACGAAATCATGATTTCTGTCGGCATCACTTTCTTTTTTTTGGCAGCATTTATATTTGGTGAAATGCTGTTTAAGAAAATCTATGCTCATGATTAATAACAAATCCAGATCACCCCATTTTTTGAGCAAATATTTGCCAGCGCAGAATCCGACTTTGCGCCTTACAGCATCAGGCTTTTTGGCCCTGGCAATTTCAACCGATACAGTTTGAGAGCCTGAGCGCTTTGAATTTAGAGGACACAATCCAGTGTGTTCAAGGTTACGGCAAAGACGATATGCGGCGGCAGGGCATCCCAATATGATAGCTGGAAATCTGATTTTAGAGATCCCCCGCACCGGAACCATTGCCATGCCCCAACTCACTTTTTTTCAGGAAGACATCACCCTTGTCAACTAGGACCATGTTTTTCTGCGCAAAGGATCAACTGTAACCTCTGTCTACGGCAATCTTACGGTGTCGCTCAATGCAAATGTGGATATGAATAACAAAATGGACACCAATATATCATCTGAAAATATTGTGGTCGGCGATGGTGGCGGTGTTCCACTGGAAACATTATCTCCCGGAACGTGGGAGCAGATCTTCAACGGCATTGAGGATCCTTTTCTGGTGGTCCGGCCGGACGGGATAATTATCGAGGCCAATGAAGCAACCTTGAAGGCGGCTAGAAAAACCAGGGAGGAAGTTATTGGTCAGGGAATATGCAAGATTATTCATGGTGGCCGGTGGCCGCATATCAAATGTCCTTTGGAAGAATTTATTAAAGACTGTACTCCAAAGGTAGAAGAGACACGTCTCCCCGGCCTCTATGGTGAATATTCTTTTTCAATTTCACCTGTAAAAGGTGAAAATGGCGAAGTTGATAAAATATTGATGATCGCCAGGGAACTTACCCGCGCTGAGATTCGCAAGGTTGATTACCTCCGGAATGCCAATCTTGCCGCTCTAGGTGAACTTGCTGCGGGTGTTGCCCATGAGGTCAACAATCCAATTACCGGGGTTATTAATTTTGCCCAGATACTGCTGGATAATTATGTTTTTGATCCGGTAGGTGTTGATATAGTGCAAAAGATTATAAAAGAAGGAGATCGAATAGCAACCATTACCAGGAATTTAATATCTTTCGCACGAGCAGACAGTTGCTTGCGAGAACCCGTCAATCCCGTTGAAATTGTTAATGCAAGTATTTCCTTGGTTAAGCATCAACTTCGTAAGGAAGGGATCAGGATAGTGACTGATTTTCCGAGCGATGATACCTTGATTGTGGCTGATTTTAGAAAATTGCAACAAGTATTGTTAAATCTCATCAGTAACAGCCGCTATGCCTTAAATGCTAAATATCAAAGATTTAATGAGAAAAAAATTATTGAAATATTCTTTCTTGAGAATGAGTGATCAAGATGACAAAATTTTTCGCATCGTTGTAAAAGATTACGGAACAGGTCTGCCCCAGTCTATATTAGAGCATATCTTTGAGCCTTTCTTCAGTACGAAACCCCCCGGCGAAGGAACAGGGCTCGGCCTCAGTATTAGTTATGGAATTATCAAGGAACATGGTGGCAATTTGTCCGTTAACTCAATCATGGATCAATTTACTGAAATGATCATTGAGCTGCCGGCAGGAATCTAACCCTATGTATGAAAATCTCTATCAGGCAAAGATTCTTATTGTCGACGACGAGGAGTCTATTCGGCAGACCTTTGAAATATTTCTGAAGGCAGAAGGATATGAATTTGTCAAAACAACAGCAAGTTTTGATGAGGCCGTGGAGGCGCTCAAACACGAGAATTATGATTTAATCATCAGTGACATAGTGTTGATGGGACCCAGCGGGCTAGATCTCCTTCAGAAAGTCAGAGAATCAGGGGTGGAATGTCCCGTTGTAATGATAACAGGCTTTCCAAATCTTGAATCTGCCGCAAAGTCGATAAGGAACAGTGCTTTTGATTATCTTTCTAAGCCGGTGAATAAAGAGACGCTGCTCCATTTTACCAGACGGGCTCTCCAGCACTGGTTTACGGTTAACCAAGCCCGGCGCCTTCAGCAGGAAAACGAAAAATATCGCCAATATTTGGATACAATTTTTCGTTCGGTCAGTGATGCGATTGTTACTGTTGATTCGAAAATGCGGATTGTTCAACTTAATGATGCAGCAAAACAGTGGCTTAATTATACAGAGTCCGGCAAATGCCCAGATCTTCTCCGGTGGCCGATTGATGCGCTATTGTGTCGTTCTGATACGCTGCGTCATGCTTGTACTGAGGATGTTCATCGGATTTTACAGGGTGGTATGGAGATCAGAAAACACCTCGTAGAGTACATGACTCCAGCCAATAAAGCAAAGATGGTCAGCCTCAATGTCTCCCCTTTGCGGGACGAGAATAACTCGCTTCAGGGTGCTGTGATTGTCGCCAGAGATATGACTATTGCCACCCCCTTAGATAGGGATCAAAATCGCACTTCTTTTCACGGTTTTGTGGATTCAAGTCCAGCAATGCAGAAAGTATATAGCCTGATCGAAAATATTGGGAAAGTGGATACGTCCGTTCTTGTTACAGGCGAGTCTGGGACCGGAAAAGAGCTTGCGGCAGAGGCTCTCCACGCCGAGAGTTCACGACACGACAAGCCGCTCATCAAGATGGATTGTGCTTCTTTTTCCGAAAATTTACTGGAGAGTGAACTCTTTGGGCATCGCAAAGGCTCCTTTACCGGTGCGGACAGAGACAGGGCTGGAAGGTTGCTTCAAGCCGATGGCGGCACATTGTTTCTTGATGAAATAGGGGACATCTCGCCTCGGACCCAGTTGTTTCTGTTACGTTTCCTCCAGGAAAAGACTTTTACCCCACTGGGCCAGGATGAACCAATACAGGTCGATGTTAGAGTTATAGCCGCCTCCAACGTTGACTTTCAGGAAATGGTGAAATTAGGGAAATTCAGGGAAGATTTGTACTACCGCCTGAAAGTCATTGAAATTCACATCCCTCCCCTTCGCGAGAGGGTTGACAGTATCCCTTTGATTGCCAACCACTTTCTAGTAACTTTTCGGAAACAACTAGGCAAAAATATTGCTGCTATTTCTGATCAAGCCTTGGAGTGTATGCTGCGTTATTCATGGCCGGGAAACATCCGAGAGTTAAAACATGTCATCGAAAGGGCCTGCGTCTTTTGTCAGGATGGGGTTGTGCAAGTGAATCATTTGCCGATGGAATTGCAAAGACCGACGATAAAGGAGGTGCATTCGTCATCATCGCCTTTACCGGTCCCCAATTTCCAAAGCACTCTCCCTGCTGAGGCGGTTCTACCAGCTTTTCAGTATCAATCGGAAGAGGAAAAAATTCGTAATGCTCTCTGGCAAGCAAACAATAACAGGGCAAAAGCTGCCAAACTTTTGGGAATTGCCCGTTCTACGCTCTACAGGCAAATGCAGCGCTATAATATTACTGAAGAGTAACTGCTCGCTGTATGGGCGGTGTTCAACGGCTTAGCGGTTATCCTGCATGCCGATGACTGATCGTTGGTTTTGTCGCTACGGCCCTGGTTTAAACCTTTCAGCCGTAGTTTATGGTTGTCCAAAGAATCAAGAGGAGGAGTATAATGAAAAGATTGTTGATGGGCGGCGCTTTCCTGTTTTGTTGCTGCGCGGTCGGTTATGTTGGCCTGGCAAACGCTGCGGACAAAGGTCCACCAGAAATCACCTTGCAGGCCACTGTTGACCCCGCTAGCACGCCTAAGCCTGCCCAGTTCCCGCATGCAGCGCATCAGGGTCGCTTGGAATGCGGCGTCTGTCACCACAGCAAGGGAGCAGACGGCAAAAGAGTTGCTTACGTCGAAGGGCAGAAAATAGAAAAATGCGAGACCTGTCACAACAGTAAAGCCGGCATGCCTGAAAAGGTCAATACCTTCAAGAACGCAGCCCATGCCCTGTGTAAGGAATGCCACACGAAGAATAAACCGGAACTTGCCAAGTGCGGTGTCTGTCATAAAAAGTAAGCGACCTTAAACCTTGTTTTCAAAAATCGGCGGGTTGCACACTCGAGGTAACCCGCCGAATCTCTTCAGGCCGACACCCACCTATTGGTACTTATATTTCAACATATCTCCAGGAGCCTGACATATCCTTGACGGCCAGGACAGGTAACAGGACGAAATAAAAGGATTAAATATTCCGTCTGGCTTCGCCTCTAAAAAAAAATCGATATAACAAATAGTTAGATGCTGTTATTTCAGAGTCCGGCAGGCTCATAGAGGGCGAGAATGGCACACAAACAGGGGGCATGTCTTGTCTGTTATTATTGTGGAAACGAGCTCTCGGTATTTCTGTCGCCAAGGGCTTAATAAACATCGACGTCCTACAAGTGATAGAGACCTGGAAATGGTGGATGTCCTATTAAAAATAGAGAATACCTTACACTTTGAGAGGATTGCAGCATGGCGAGGATTTCTTTCATCCTTCTATTGGTATTTATACTCGTATGCGTTGGGTACTGGTACTTGATTAATCCAGATGAAAAATTAGACCGAGATATCATTTGCAGGCAATGCCGAAAAAAAGGGCGCGTTTATATCAAGCCGATCAGAAAGAAGGCCGGTGTTGTGACCGAAGCCCATTGCTGTAACTGCGATTCAACCTGGCATTTATAATGTAAGATGAGAACCTGCCAACTCACGCAATTGCAGTCGCCGATCAACCGGTGAGGTTCGTGATAGTGGTCCGCAATAGTGGACACCTTGAATATGTCAGGCGGTTCTTGCCGACTGATGAATTATTCCTGTACCCCGCAGGTGAAACCTAGCCGATTTAGGATTTCGGCTGTGGGATGGGTGTCGCCTGAAATGACACCACCTGTGGACCGTTTTGCGTCTTCACTAGAACAAGTCCGAACCTGTTTGTACCTTCTATTGTCTTGTCACGCACAAATGCTTTAAGGTTAAATTTCCCCGTCACCACGGCAGAATTGCCAAAAATACGAACCGTTATTTCTTCGAGCGTGATGGGGTCATATTTTCTTGAACCATTTTTAAATGCCTCAAGAAATTGTGTTTTGGACTCAACCAGTGAGGTCCCGTGGATATGCATATATTGATCGTTGAGCAACTTTTCAAGTTCAGCGACATTCGCCTGACCTACAAGTGAAGCCCATTCTTGAGCTATATTTATAGCTTCAGGTTCGCCGAAGCCAGATGACCCTGAAGGATTTTCCTGTGCTCTTGCCACTCCTCCAAAAAGAAACGACACCATAGCGAAAAATGTCAGTGCAATAATTAATTTGGTTTTCATATTTCCTCCTTTAATAACTGTAACCGCCGGTATGGTTAATTGGCAGCAACGCTTCGAAATTTTTACGAACTATAAGTCAGAAGCGAAATGGGAATAATGAAAAAGAAAAGGGGCGACATTATCGCCCCTGAAAGTCAATTTCGCACGATAGTAATCGGCGATCTCAATGAGTTGATAAATTACTTCTTCTGCATTCCCCGCCATTCTTCAATAACTGCTTTGCAACCAGGAGTGGCTTTCTCGAAATTTTCAGGTTTGCTGACGCATCCTCTTCTTCCCCCACCACCAGCCACAACGTCACCGCAGGGGCCACCTGGGGCAATCATAGCCGCACATTCTTTTTCAAAGTTTGCTTTGTTCGTTGCATCATCTGCCGCAAAAGCATTGAGACTAAACAATATTGATGCCATCACAACCATAAAGATTCTCATACGTTTCTTCTCCATAAAGGGTAAAAAGATTAATCAAATTTCCCCCTAACCTGACTGAATAATATGTATGCGTCTGAAATTATTTTCAATAAGAAAAAGAGGTTCTGTGAAATATCAGCAAAAAATGTGGTGAAATCTCGTCAACGCAGGCACGGCAACGAAAAGTTCGATACTAAACCCTGAATTGCTGCCTTCCCGCTCACCGATCTTTGATCGGTACACTGATACTGGCAGGATCGATAAACGCTGTTTTCATTTCTCTGTCATATAGGGTCCGAGGATCATATTCGCGTATCCTTGTCCCGCCGGAATCCTGGGATACAGCATTTCATCCTCGTCACAGATAACCTCCAGAAAACAGGGGCCATCGGAATTCAAGAAGTCATTCAATCCATCTTCGAGGTCCCCTCTGTCATCAATGCGCCTGGAAAATTTAAAGGTCATGTTTTTTGCAACATCTGCAAAATTCACGGCAGTAACCTTCTTTGTCGCCACATAATTGCTTTTATAGACAAAATCCTGATAGTTCCTGACCATGCATTCGCCGTGGTTATTGAGCAATAGCACCTTTATTGGCAAGCCGTATTTGCCGATAGTAAAGAGTTCACCTAAGTTCATCAAAAGGCTGCCATCTCCGTCGATGGCCAGTATCGTGGCATTAGGATCAGCATAGTGCGCTCCAATTGCAGTGGGCAAGGCGAATCCCATTGTTCCATATCCACCTGAAGTTATGAATGATTTAGGCGAATAGTGTTGACAGGTGCTGGGCAGCAAGCATCTGGTGGTTCCCCACCCCGGTGGTAATTTTCATGTTCTCAGCAATACGATTGGAGAGGAGTTCCATCACTTCGGCCTGTTGAATTGCTTGAACATTCCTATTGAAATTCAGGGGAAATCTCTTTTTCAACTGACGCCCATATTCCTGCCATTCACTCATGTCTAAGTGAATATCATTTTTTTCTGCATATTTGAGAAGATCGTCGAGAGCTGTTTCGGCTCTACCAATGAATGTAAATTTCGGATTCCTCGAAAATCTTACCTCCTGAACTTTCTCAGGATTGACATCAAAATAAGCAATGTCAGCTTCAATACCGGGTTCACCTACTTTCTGAGAAACGCGATCATCCCAACGGACACCGAAAGCAACAAAAAGATCAGTCTTCTGGATCGCCATATTAGCAGCGGGGACACCAAACATACCAAGCATGCCAAGGGCACAGTCATCTTTTTCATTCAGTATGCCTTTGCCCATCAGGCTCCAGATAGAGGGCACCCTGTAACGTTGGTTGAAAGCTCTGATTCGCTCGCTGCCGGCTCTCGAATTGAGTCCTCCGCCTATGTAAAGAAGTGGACGTTTGGAATTCTGCAGAAGTTCGAAAAACTGACGGCATTGATTTTCCCCAAGATGTCGTTCTTCATCATATTTATATCGAAATCGTTCAACATCAATGGCCTTGTACTCACCTTCTCTATTTTGAATATCAAAGGGAAAATCAATTACAACTGGCCCTGGCTTCCCCGACTTTGCGAAAAAATATGCGTCTTTTACAATTTCTTCAATATTATGCAGCTCATTAACTAATATTACCTTTTTAGCGGCACCTGCAAAAATTCTCTCAACATTTATATGCTGAAATTCATCAGTTCCCATCTTCATTCGCGCCACTTGTCCGGCAAAGACTAAGAGTGGAACTGAATCAGCGTTTGCATCAGCCACTGCAGTCAGCGTGTTGGTAATAGCTGGACCTGATGTTACAACTGCAATGCCCACACTGTCACTTGCTCTTGAGTAGCCGCCTGCGGCAAAGGCACATGATTGTTCATTTGAACCAACCACGATCTCTATCCCGCATGAATCAAGAGCATGAATGACGGGCATTATAGTTACACCTGAAAATCCAAAAACCCTCTTTACACCAAGGTCAATGAGACTTTTTGCCACTATCTCAGCATTATTCATGTTACCTCCTCCAAAATAATCTCTTGTATGGATTGTGTTGCAAAAACGTCTTGGCAGTATATCCCAGTGAATCACAAGGGGTTGCAAGAAACATATTTATTCGCAATTGTTGATGCTACAAAGGCAAACTTCTTCGGAACTATATTTTCACCCGCCAAGACACAGAGATTTTTATAATAAAATCAATACCATTTAACCAACGTCCAGTTCCCGATACGACGCCAGGATACCGCAATATGCAATTTATGGATTCCAAATGAGCGCAGCAATTCAATCAGCCCGCTGGCTCACTCCTCCGTTTTCTTAAATTCAACAGTATAGGGTCTATACCAGCATGAAGGATCTTGGCATAAAAAATATCCGCAGCCTGAATCAGCTTGGTTCTGTTCTCGGGAACAAGAGGCGTTTGGGCAGCTAAATATTTACTATTGTTCCGGTGAGTAAACAACAAAATCGACCTGAAATTCTCAATACTGTTGATATGGAAACAGTATGTTGTATCATTCCGCCTCTCAATAGCTTCACTGTTTAGCCACCGAAGTAATATAAGGGAGAATTGAAAATGCCTATCAAAAAAACCGAAAATAACAATGACTCAGGTAGTGCCAGCGAACTCTCCCGACGAGAATTCTTGTATTATTCCGCGGGGACATTCGGTGCGATGACGCTGAGTTCATTTGCATTTGGGGGCGACGGCGCTGGCAACGGCGGCAATAAGATACGGCAATACCCGATTAGTCATCATGTCACGACGACACTTCAGGAGATGATCGCGTTTCCCAAGACGCTGCCAGGTTTGACCATGGCCGGAGATATCCCAGGTCGAACAATATAGCAAGTTTGGCTATGGCAGCTGGACGATCGGCTCGCCACTTCCGTTGATGCCGAGAATGGACATCATGCCGAAAAGCTATAGCAAACCTTCGCCTGCCCCAAATACCAAGCTCATCAACTTCTTTACTTTTTCTGACATTCACATCACGGACAAGGAAGCGCCGAATCAGCTGATCTACTTTCAACAAGCCGAGCGATTCGCCTACAACAACACTTCAATCTACTCGCCGGTGATGATGTATACCACGCATGTATTGGATGCGGCGGTCCAGACGGTGAATGCATTGCATAAGCAGAACCCGTTCGATTTTGGCATCTCGCTCGGCGACACCTGCAACAACACGTCGTACAATGAGCTCAGATGGTATATTGATGTCATCGACGGTAAAGTCATTACCCCCTGTTCCGGTGCCCATCTCGGCGTGGACAGTATTGACTACCAAAAAACATACCAGGCTGCCGGACTCGATAAGTCCATCCCTTGGTATCAGGCAATGGGCAACCACGATCATTTTTATATTGGATCATTCCCCATGGATGCGAATTCGGCACTCGGCATTCGTCAGTCGTTCATTGCCGATTCCGTCTGGTCCATTGCCAACATTCTTGTCCCGAACCTGCGGACATTTCCCGTTTTGTTCAACATGGAAGGGATGACTGCCATGCCGCAGTTCTATACGGGAGTGCTCGATGGTTCGAACCCGTACGGAAAAATCATCTCCGCCGGGCCGGCCAACGGCCCGGCTTTTGCCGCCGGCGGGCCAAAGGTTGTCGCCGATCAGGATCGCCGCTCGCTCGTGAGAACAGAGTGGATACAAGAATTTTTCAAGACGACGAGCACTCCGGTCGGCCACGGCTTCAATCTGGTCGACAAAAACAGTCCGCCGGGCTTTGCCTGTTACAGCTTTGTTCCCAACCCAAAGATACCCCTCAAGATGATCGTGCTGGACGATACACAAAGGGAAGACGACGGCTCGACCGATATCCATGGCCATGGTTGCCTGGACGCGCAGCGCTGGACGTGGCTGCAAGCCGAACTGGCAAAGGGGCAGGCCAACAACCAGTTGATGATTATAGCAGCCCATGTCCCCATTGGCGTTGCGCCCATCGGCTCGGAAATGGAATGGTGGGGTGAGACGATAAACATTGCACCCCGAAACCAGAACGCCGTGAGCCTCGCCGACTTGGTCAAGACGCTGCAGAACACGCCGAATCTGCTTATGTGGATTGCCGGACATCGGCATCTGAATACTGTCAAGGCCTTTCCCTCAGCGGATTCCTCCAAGCCGGAGCAAGGCTTCTGGCAGGTGGAGACCTCTTCATTAAGGGATTTCCCCCAACAATTCCGGACGTTCGAGGTCTATCTAAATAGCGATTACACCGTCTCAATTGTCACGGTTAACGTTGATCCGGCGGTCGCAGAGGGAACGCCTGCCGCCACATCGCGCAAGCACGCCATCGCGGTGCAGCAGATCGTTCAGAATGACTTGAATCAAAATTGCTTAAACAATTCGACGGCCGGCGGAACCGGCAAACTCCCCGTGCCAAGCATGGATCCAACCCGGCCACAGAGCGATGCACCCAACACCAACGACCCGACGATCAAGTATGTGGATTTGAGCGGCGCCCCCGTTCCCGTACCGTGCCACGGTTCGTACAACGCAGAACTGTTTAAGCAGTTGACTCCGCAAATGATCAGCATGCTAAAAAAAATAAAAGGGGAAACCAATTTCGCTTGAGCGGGGTCTGGCGGATGAAATCCGGCGGGCTCTTCCAAAAATGATTTTTTATGAAGATTAGATACTAAAGTCCGCAAGTCTCCTCTCAATTAAACATTGCGAGAAACGACATGCGCAAGATAATAATCTCCCGGAAAGCAGAACTGACCCTATACCAATCGCGGCCACAAGACAAATCCTGATCCTGTATATCATGCCGTTAAGCTTGATCCCAGCCTCAAGGCGGAATTGCTGCAGCCCAGCCGGGGCCAGCGAAAAGTTCCAGTGATTGTTGTATGGACAAGTGACCATCAGGTGCGGGGCATCCAGAGGTATTTAGCGTTTCGGCGGTCACCGAAAACTAAAAGTGATGAGTTGTTGATTGGTTAGACGTAAAAATAGGGAATAACGATGGCATTTCACTTGCAATACTGTAGTGCACCCTGCTTGCCCGAACGATAATCATTTGGGAGAGCTAAAGAACAGATTCGAAAAAGGTGGCATGTGCAAAAAAGATGCGGATGGTGCGGCAACGATCCCCTTTACCGTGCTTACCACGATGAGGAATGGGGAGTCCCTGTTCATGATGACCAGCGCCTTTTTGAGTTCCTCGTGCTTGAAGGTGCTCAAGCGGGATTGAGTTGGCTTACCATCTTGAAAAAGCGCGAAAACTACAGAAAAGCTTTTCAAGGCTTTGAATGCGAGCACATTGCCAGGTATTCGGAAGGCGACGTTGCCCGTCTGATCACCGACCCCGGAATTGTACGCAATCGCCTTAAGATCAAATCTGCAATCAAAAACGCGCAAGGCGTACTGGATATTCAGGAAGAATACGGTTCCCTCGATGCATTTATCTGGCGCTATGTTGATGGAAAACCCATACAGAATGCATGGAGGTGTTTAAAAGAAGTACCGGCCCAGACAAAGCTGTCGGATCAGATGAGCAAGGACCTGAAAAAGCGTGGCTTCAATTTCGTTGGCTCCACCATCTGCTATGCATTCATGCAGGCCGTCGGCATGGTGAACGACCACAGAACGGACTGCTTTCGATATCGGGAAATCGCCAACCTTGTCCAACAAAAAACACCTGCGGGCACAATCTGACGCACCGCTGAGCGCTTCGCGCGCCATCACCTGGAGATCTCAATGTTAACTGTAATTGTAGAATTTAAATTCCCCCATCCTCTCTCGAACAATCAGGCGCGGGATATTTTCTTGTCCACAGCACCCAAATACCTTGGTACGCCGGGATTAATGAGGAAGTATTACTTTTTAACCCCGGACGGTGCCAAAGGCGGTGGAATCTACCTTTGGCAGTCGCGTGAAGATGCAGGTCGCCTGTATACAGACGAATGGAAGGAGTTTGTGCGCGATAAATATGGCTCCGATCCTACGTTCATGTATCTTGAGACTCCCGTTGTTGTCGATAATGTCTTGAATGAAATTATCTCGAACGCGTAGTGGGACAAGTGGGAATAGGCTGACAATCTGAAATAGGGCGAAGATGGGATTGCCCATGATACCAATTTTCTTTGGAAAATAAATATAACAACTTGCGAGGGATTTTGTGATGTCAAATACGAACGAATCACCCTACGTCGCTCATGTTTTTGTTTGCACCAATAATCGTGGCGGAGAAAGAAAATCGTGTGCTGACAATAACAGCCCGATCGTTAAATCTAAATTGAAGGAAGCCGTGAACGAGAAAGGATGGAAAGGGAAGGTCAGGATTTCCACTTCAGGCTGTATGGGACTTTGCTCCAGGGGATCCAATGTGATGATTTACCCCCAAAAGATATGGTTTTCGGAAGTTTCACCCGATGAAGTTGATGAAATAATCACCACTATTGAACGTATCATTGAAACCGATTGATTTTTAAAAACACGTCATGCCTCGACAAACATTTCTTCAAGCGATAATTGAAAATAAATGTATAAAATAGCCAACATGCCCTTGAGACTGAAAACAACACGCTACCACCTAATTCTATTGCAAATGATGACGTTGCTTTTGTTGCTGACAGCGATGCTGTTATTCAACAAAGAGCGAGTAACTGCTTTTTTCAAAACGACTCAAGCTGGACAGCTGGGAGTGGTGATGAATGGAGCCATCCTGCTGATCTTTCTGCTTGGACTGGCGCGTATGATTATTATTTTTCTCGCATACAGTCGTGAACAGGACGTGATGCAGCTTTTTGTCAAACGAGCAGTGGAAAATGCGATCGATCCTGATAGCAGTCTGCCAAGTACCGCGCTGGTGGTGCGACGGTACCGGGCCGTGCAGACCATAGCCATTCAGAAGGCATCAATCAACCATGGAGCATTAGCTGCGACTTTGGTCGCGAGTCAGCAGGCCCAACTTACACTGGTCCGTTTCGTCAACAGCATCTTGATCTTGGCGGGGGTCTTGGGAACCGTCATCTCTTTAGCTGTGGCATTGATGGGTGCTGCTGGACTGATGAATTCCCCAGACAACATGAAGAATATGTGGGACATTATCGGCGGCATGTCTAACTCCCTCAGTACGACCGTGACAGCAATTGTCTGTTATGTGTTTTTCGCTTATTTCTATCTGCGTTTGCAGGATGCGCGCACTCAATTGCTGGCAAACATCGAGGATGTGACTTCTCTCTATATCCTTCCACGTTTTAACAGTGCTGAACATAATATCCAGAACGACGTCGCATTGCTTGCAGCAGACCTGCGGAGGGCGGCGGAAGGCATCAGCCGGGTGCAAGATCGTTTTCTGCAAGCAGGTGAGCGCCTACAACTTGCGGTTGATGACTTGCATTCAGTCATCTCCCAGAGTGGGGACAATATCCGCGTTATTCGTGAATCAGTGCGCGAAGGCTTTCGTTTGGATGATGAGGACCAACGGACATGAACACCGGCTTCCCTAATCTGACCGGCGGACAGGAGGACATGGAGGAGGGTTTTTGGTCGTCATTTAGCAACGTGATGATGGTTATCCTCAAGATTTTCCTACTGGTTATGGTGATCATGGCTTTGAATAACCGCAACCTGTTAGATGACCTTCAGCATAGTATACAGGCAAAGGAAACCGCGCAGGAGGAAGCAAAGCAGGCTTCCCATCTGGCACAATCCAGATTGAAAGCCAATGCAAGTCTCGAAGAACAAATGGCCTACTACCAGCAACATGCTGCTGATCTGGAGACAGAATTGCTGCGCAGTAAATCAGAAATTGAGGAAGCGCGTATTGCCGGCAGCAACCGGAAAGCAGAATTGACCCGTCTTCAATCTCTCAATCAAGAATTGACTGACACCATTCTTATCAGCGATAAAACTTTGAACGAATTGCGAGCCAAGTACACAGGGATGCTAGTCGAGCATGAACGTATCCAGTCCGAAATGACCCTAGTCCGTAACAGCACCGCGAGCAAAGACGTGGAGTTATCCAGCCTGCGTGCCAAGGTCGATGAAAATGATAAAAGACTGTTAAGCTTGCAAGGCGATTTCACCGAGCTCGACAAGAAATACCAAAAGTTGCTAAAGCCAGCTCGCTCCCCGAAAAGCAAGCAGGTAGTCGAGGTTATTTACCAGAAGGCAGGGTACAGCATCCGCAAGCCAGGTGAAGCGAGTTACCGTAGCCTCGATCGGGTGGCGTTGGAAAGCGAACTTGGTGCGCTGAAAACTTTCTTCGGTAATGAACTGTACGTCAAAATCATCATTCCTGATAACAGCGGCCTATCCTACAGCGAAGGATGGGGGTTCACCAGCAATATCCTGAGTCGGTACGACTATTACTATCAGGCTAATAACGATGTGCCCGCTGGCCCCGCAGAATTGTCGTCTCCTTAATCATCCTTCAGTGTCAGCGCGCCAGTTCCTCCCTCTGCATTTTCTCCAAACCTCTTCTCGCCACATCAAGGCACTCAATAAATCAGTCAGATAGGCTGTGGTGCGGTTAAAAATTAATATGGCTCTGAATGAAACTCAGCCTGATACCTTGCCTGCTCGCCTTGTTTCAGCATTTACGTCTTGATGGGGAGATGGCATTAATTTTTTGTCGCAATGCCAACTCGGGCAAGGCTTCACCTCAAATTTTGCTGATTTTCATTCAGAGCCACTAAAATTAATCTCAAGTTTCTGACTTGACCTAAAAATCTGTTATCATGTTGTTAATTTGCACAAACCTCTTTCCTGTTTTCAGCATATCAACGGCAACGCTCATGACTGCATCAACAAGGGCAAGCACTGCACATTCTGCGATTATTCCAGCAGCCCTGACTTTGTCCAAAGCGAGGCTGAGGAGTCTTTGCATGGCTTCAATCAGGCTCAGGTCCCGCCTCTCTTCCCTGCAGGCAAAAAAGAGGGTACCGAGCGTTCGGGGATCGTCATGACAGCGCTGCTCAAACGCCAGGAAGATATAGCGGCTCATGACAATGGTGATATGTCCAATGATGCCGTCAAAATCCCGCAATTGGGTTTCCCGTTCAAGGTTGAGGTAATGTTTCATCATCTTGAAGAACACCTCGATGTCCCACCGCTTACCGTAGATCCTGACAACCTCCTCGTCGGCAAGATCAATCTTGGTCGACAGGATTGCCAGCCACTGGCGTTTGTGGCGGTGACGAACAAAAACGATCTTTATCTTCTGCTCTTTCTTGGTCTCGACAATCACGCTGGCGAGAATCCGCGCTTTGCCGGGTCGCTTCTTCAATTTGCTGAACAAACGGCCCAAGGTCAGCCATTGCTCCTGGTGACGGTAAAACACCTGGGGCATATCCTTGCCCATACAGATCACCGGCAGGTGCTTACCGAGGGTGGCCAGAATCGAGGGGAAAGCAAACCAACTGTCCATCAGGAGGTAGTCGGCCCGTATTCCACGGGCCAGCACCCTTTTCACCATGGGTTCCAGATGTTTCGTGGATTTGACCATGGCCTCCATCCTGCGCTTGTACCCGCAGCAGCGTTTGTCCAGCTCTTTCTTGATGCCCTGGATCCGCTTATTTGCCTTGGCCGAGGAGCACAGGGTGAAATCCAACGGCAGAAAACTCACTCCATCGGACCAGCCAAGAGTCAGGAGTTTAAATCCTTTCAGGCTCCGGTTCCTGTTGTGGTCATGAACCCAGGCCAGCAGTTCAACCACCTTGGAGCGGGAGCGGTCATAGGTGCTGTCGTCGATGATCAACACCTTCTCACGCTGTTCACTAGTCAGCACATCCATGAACCGGACCACCACCGCCACAAGAGCCAGCAGGAACTTCCGCCAGTTATACCGAGGATTCTTGAGGAATTCGTAGACGGAATCCTTCTGAAATCCCAGTGTGCGGTTGTTGACGATGCCCCGGAAGAAATTGACTCCACCGAATGGCAACGTAAAGATAGCGGTGAACACCGCAAGCGGTTTTGCTCCTCGCAGCTTGCGAATCCCGCTGCCGCCCAGCAGCCTTCCGACCTTGAAATCTTCCATGAAAAAAGAAATCCGGTCATGCCGTCGTTTTGCCTCTTGTTGCTCCTGGTAATATTGGTCACGATCCATTTGAGCCTTTCCCTCCTGATATCATTAGGTATTTCGCAACTCCAATGTATCAGAAAGCGAAAGGCTTTTCACGTTAAAATTAAATTATTTCAATTATTTATCTGCTTCAATGGCGTCCTTAAAGGCAAGTCCGAAACTTGAAATTAATGGTAGTGATCAGAAAAGGGTTGGAAAAAAAAGACAGCCCCCAACAAGAGGACGCTATGCATATCTGGGTCGATGCTGATGCCTGCCCCAAGGTCATTAAAGAAATTCTTTTTCGGGCCGCCGAACGGACCGGCGTTTTCGTGACCTTGGTGGCCAATCAACCACTTACCGCCCCACGACTGAAAAATATCCGAACATTGAGGGTTGCCGCGGGTTTTGACGTGGCAGACAATGAGATTGTGAGGAGGTTGGCAAGCGGAGATCTGGTCATCACCGCAGATATTCCGCTCGCAGCCGAAGTGATCGCCAATGGTGGATATGCGTTGAATCCTCGCGGCGAGTTATATACCACGGACAATATCCAGGCGCGTCTCAGTATGCGCGACTTCATGGACAGCCTGAGGGCCACCGGCATAGAAACAGGCGGTCCAGCCTCGTTCAACCAGAGCGACCGACAATCTTTTGCCAATCAATTGGATCGTTTTTTATCCGGCCACTTTCGGCCCACCAAGGGATAGACCAACAGGTCGCAAGCACCGAGAAAATCGGGCTCGGGAATTATTCCTCAATCCAGAGGAGATCGGCAGGTTTTTTGCTGCTTTGGATAAAATTCCACAGCGAGTGTCCGCCTGTGCGGTGAAGTTTCTCATCGCCACCGGTAAACGGTTGAAGGAGAGCATGTCGCTGACTTGGGACAATATCGATATGGAGGAGAAAATTGCTTACTTGCACCAGGACAGTACAAAATGAGATGGTAGGGAAAAAGTGGACACTTTCTTAAGAGCGGGTTAGAGCCGCATAAGGAGGTGTTCGATGACAAAGAAAAGGAAGAGATCCACAAGAGAGTTCCGGGAATCCGCCGTTAAATTGATTACGGAACAAGGGTATCAGACTGCTGAGGCCGCTCGGAATCTCGGTATTAATTCAACCATGCTGGGGCGTTGGAAACGAGAGGTTGAAGGCGGTGGTACGGGCCTCCCAGATTCAACAAGTGCCAAGGGCATGCAGGCTGAGTTGACTCGCCTCCGAAAAGAGAATCACCGCCTAAGAATGGAGCGTGAAATCTTAAAAAAAGCGGCGGCCTTCTTTGCGAACGAATCGGGGTGCGGTATCAAATGATCGATACCGAAGGGAAGGCATACCCAATCTCCCTGTTGTGCGAATTACTGCAAGTATCCAGGACCGGATACTATGCTTGGCGGACACGCGAAAAATCAGCGCGGCAGAAAGAGTATGAATTTCTACTTCCCGTTGTTCGACAGGCCCATAAAATATCTAAGGCGACTTATGGGGCTCGACGGATTTCTGAAGAAGTCGAGGCTCACGGAACGCCCGGTGGTCGGGTCAAGGCAAAGACTCTGATGAAATGAGCAGGAGTTTCTGCGCAACAGAAAAGGAAATTCAAAGTAACCACTGACAGTAAGCATAACCTGCCGGTCGCACCGAATCTGCTGAACCGAGAGTTTGAAGTTGTTGCGCCCGATCAGGCATATGTATCTGATATTACATATATATAAACAAGTGAAGGCTGGTTGTATTTGGCTATAGTCCTCGACCTTTTCTCCCGACAGGTCGTCGGCTGGTCTTTGAATAGCCGGATGAGTCGAAGGTTCGTCATGGATGCCCTGCAGATGGCGATTTGGCGTCGCCGACCAGCGCCAGGCCTGCTTTTTCATTCGGATAGAGGGAGTCAGTATTGCAGTGCAGATTTCCAGAATATGCTGAAAAAGCATAAAATGATCAGTAGTATGAGCCGGAAGGGTAATTGCTGGGATAATTCCGTGGCCGAAAGTTTTTTCGGCAGTTTGAAAGCCGAACGAGTTTTCTTCTCAAACTATACGACAAGAGACGAGGCTAGGAAGGATATCGTCGATTACATCAAATGTTTAGTGGCTCTGAATGAAACTCAGCAAAATTTGAGGTGAAGCCGTGCCCGAGTTGGCATTGCGACAAAAAATTAATGCCATCTCCCCATCCAGACGTAAATGCTGAAACAACGCGAGCAGGCAAGGTGTCAAGCTGAGTTTCATTCAGAGCCATAAAATGTTTTACAACAGCAGAAGACGACATTCATACTTGGGATATGTCAGCCCCAAGGAATTTGAGAAACAACAGTTTCTGAAAAAAGCTGCTTAGCAGGGTGTCCATTTTTACTTGACCACCTCATTAGAATGTGGCCAGAAATTCAAGATGCTTTCGCCCAAGCACCTATAGTCTCATAGACTCACTTGAGGTCGTTGCAAAATGTCCGGTGTTGATGGTGTCGTTTTGACCGGAGGGAGAGATTGCGGTGTTCTCAAATCAAGGTGCTTATTAATACTTTAAGTGGGTAGATCTGGACGCATGAAAACTACAAAATCATTCCGCTTTAAACCCTTTTGGTTTGGATTTTTAACAGTATTTTTTTTAATCGGCAGTGGGGGATCTTCAGCATCACAATCTTCCGAAATAGATTGGCAGGCATTGAAAAAGGGAGAAGCCGTGGCCCTCATTCGCCACTCCCATGCACCAGGAACGAGCGATCCCCCAGGGTTTCTCCTTCGCGACTGCTCCACTCAGCGCAATCTGTCAGAGGATGGCCGTATCCAGTCCCGAAAAATAGGCGACTTTTTCCGTGCTCAAGGAATCAAAGATGCGTTGGTATATTCCAGCCAGTGGTGCCGCTGCCTTGAAACCGCCAGCCTTCTAGGACTTGGACCTGTTGAAGAACTACCGGCCCTTAATTCCTTTTTCGAGGAACTGGCCAGAGGGCCTGAACAAACAGCGGAAATCAGGACTTTTCTTTCGACGCTTATTCATCAGGCTCCTATAATTTTGGTGACCCATCAGGTTAATATCACTGCCTTGACCGGTGTGGTTCCCTCTTCAGGAGAAATCATTATTTTCCAAAAGGAAAAAAACGGTCTGGGTAAGCTACTGGGGCGATTCATCCCTTAATTGAACTAAATATGAAGCTAACCAGTCGAAAGGGCGAATTGGTTCTTTGGGGGTTTAAAATCAACATTGGACAAGAACTTCTTTTGTCCGACAAACTTGCCCGGCTGTTCTGTTGAAATGTAAAGTGTTGCCGGCTGACTGAGCAAAATTATCCGCTCCGAAGCATCGACTCGTTCCTCATCCGCCAGACATCACCGGATTTCTTTGCCTATTATCTATGAGCAATGACAAGCGGTCGGTAATTGTTTTGTTCGGAGTGGGCTCCCAACCGAGGGTTTTGCGGGTTTTGGATGCATTCCGCCACAAGTTGCTTGTCAACATAATCCAGCATCCAAAGCTGTTCGAAGGCTTCCTTTCCCTGCAATCGACTGAGTAATCGGTGAGCAAGGATCATGGGGACGAGCAACCGACGATTGGTAAAGATCGGTTTATGAGGTTTGGAGTAATAGTATTGAGTGGCTATCCGGAAGAGCTCAAGATGGGAGGTCGCACCATCTGGGCTCGCGTTGAGAATGATATTCTGCTCAAGCTCTTCACTTTTTTCTATTACCTTTAAGAGGAAGCGCGCTAGATCATGAACATGGATATAGGGTATGGCGGTTTGACCATGACCAGCTATGATTCGTGAATTCAGCATATTGCCGGAGAGCCAGTTGTTGAGCAGGTAATAGAGTGGGAGATACTCGCACCAATCGCTGAATACCGCTGCTATCCTGATGATGGCACAGGGAAACCACCGTGAATAATCACCGACCATCTCCTCGCCGGCTTTTTTGCTTCGGGCATAGGGAATATTAGCATCGGGAGGGCTCTCTTCGCTGACGATTGTGTTGAATGAACACGATGCTAGGGAACTGGCAAAGATGAAACGCTTGATCTCTCAGATGCCTTGCCAACTCCAAGATGTTCTTTGTGCCTTCGACATTTGTTCGGACATAATTTGGATGCTCCATGTTGGTGTAATCGTAATAGCCAGCGAGATGGACTATATAATCAACGCCACCAAAATCTTTTGTCAGCGGAATAAGTATCCTTGAGATTGGCCCAATCGGCGATATCGACTTGGGCCCACCGCAGATTTTTATTCGCCTGTACCCCCGCTTCTTCCGCAGAACGCCTGGCAACGCAGAAGAGCCGAAATTTTTCAGCGGCGGCCTTAATAAAATTTCGTCCTTCAAAACCCGAGGCGCCAGTCAGCATCAATCCGGGTAACCGATAATCCATACGTATTCCGCCCAGTTGAATTGGTCCCGGTGGGGATCGAGAGTGGATGGATCACTTTGCCACAAGCAGATTTTACCCGTCATTCTAACTTGGTCGAATTGCTGACAACGGTCCGGGCAAGATCATTTAATGCAAAATGATGCAGTGGAAGTACCAGATACCAATACAACCTGCCCAGGATACCCCGGGGCAGGAAATGGGCCGTCTGAACGAGTTGATCAGGTTGCACATCAAACTCAAGCCACGCCTGACCCGGTAATTTCATTTGGGCATAGAGAAGCAGTCTTTTTCCGGGTTTGATATCAACAACCTTCCAAAAATCAAGTGCATCACCGATGCGCAGCTCTTGGCTTAACCGTCTTCCGCGGCTCAGCCCATAGCCACCCACGAGTTTGTCGATAATCCCTCGAATTTGCCAGAGGAAATTATACTTAAACCAACCGTTGGGACCGCCAACGGCACAGGCAGATTGAAAGACATCCTCCTGACGTTCGCCATTTTCAAAAGGAACAATCCGCACATCCCTTAAGATCGCCCCTGCAGGATTATCGAAATCCTTGATGTCGCACGCCTGCTGACCGGTGCTGTCACACCACCGGCTGAGAACTTGATTCTGCTCAAGTTCCCGCAACGCACCCGCAACCGCTTGCTTGAAAGAAAGGGGCTGTATTTCCGGATACAACTGTGCTGCGTTATCGTTTTGCAACACGGTTTCACTCTTGAGCCCCTCAACGAGGGCGGAAGCAAGCTTATAGGGGATAGGGGTGAAGAGAATCAACCAGTAGGATGACAAGCGAGGTGAGAGCACTGGAACGGGAAAAAGGTATCTTTTCAGCCCCATGACTTCGGCTGCCTGCTGCATCATTTCTTGAAAGCTGAGCTCTTCACAGCCTATATCGACTATGAGATTCCCCTGGTGCTGGAGTTCCACAGACGCCTGCAGATAAGAAAGCACATCATCAATGCCGATGGGTTGCGTGCGGCTCCGTACCCAACGAGGAGTTATCATCGCCGGCAATTTCTGACAGAGATTGCGGATAATTTCAAAACTGGAACTTCCAGAACCGATAATCACTCCCGCACGCAACCAGATCGTCTCAATACGATCGGGTTTTGCTGAAAGAATTTCCCCTGTCTCAATTCGGCTCAAGAGATGTTTGCTGGCACTCTCTTTCACGCCGAGACCACCGAGATAGATGATTCGCCGAACACCGGCCTCTATGCAGGCATCTCTGAAATTCTCGGCACTGACACGATCCAGGTTCTGGTAATCCTCGGTGGCCCCCATGGAATGGATAAGGTAAAACGCTGTATCAACCCCATCCAGTGCTGCAGCAAGAGATTCTTTATCGAAGGTTGTCCCCTCTTGTATCTCAACCAGGTCACCAATTGAAACCTGGACCTTGTTTTTGTTCCGCACCAATAATCGAACTTTCAGCGCAGATGTTGCAAGGAGACGGTGTGTCAGCCGCCTGCCGATATAACCGGTTGCGCCGGTCACCAGTACGGTTTTGGTCTTCATTGTATCAGCCATGATTGCGAAGTTTCAACTCGGTTGGGTGGGAGAATGCTGATTCTGCAGATCGGTTTCCATTTTCCGTAACAACATAATGATTAATCAGGGGAATGGAAATGATAAGAAGCACGGAATGATTGCGAATACGTTCAATAACATCGAGCTTCAACCCTAGCATCAACGGTTGAGATTGAAAAAACACAGGCAGCTCTACACATGCCTATTTTTCGACAAATAAAAGAAATTGCCTTTCCTGTAAAAGGGCAATACAGTTCGCAGAATTTATCGTTGTTCAATCGCACATCTTCAACCAAGGGGGCAACCATGGGAACCAAGGGAAGAGAGATAGTTGGCGTCAACACCGAAAAAGTTTTGGCACTGCTTAACAAGGCCTTTGCCGATGAGTGGCTGGCCTATTATCAATACTGGCTTGGGGCGAAGGTTGCCAAAGGGCCGATGAAAGAAGCGGTGATTGCCGAATTGCTGCAACATGCCGCTGATGAATTACGACATGCTGATCTGGTGACCACCCGGATTGTCCAACTGGGCGGTACTCCGCCAACCAGCCCCAAACTGTGGTACGATTTCACGAATTGCGGCTATGATGCCCCGGAAGACCCCTATGTGCTGCGGCTGCTGGAGCAAAATATCAAGGGCGAACAGTGCGCCATCAGTGTGTATAATTCGATGCTGGCCGAGACCCGAGATACGGATCCGGTGACGTATAACGTGGTTCTGCAAATACTCCAGGATGAGGTCGAGCACGAGGAGGATCTCCAAGCGTTGCAGGAAGATATCGAATTGATGCTCGCACGCCGATCCTGAAAAACACCAAGGCAGAAGCGGGCAAACATAACTGCGCATCTGGCGACTGGTTTTGAATGTGACACCTTTAAATTATCCCCGACCAACAATTTTGTAATCATGTTGGTCGGAGATATTGCTCTTTGATTCCGACATACACTGTTCCCGCCTATAAATCAGGCGGGAACAGGTTCTACCCTTCAATGGCTGCAGCTGGCCAACTGGTTATTTGAGCAGGTATCGTCTCCATTGGGTTATTTCCGTCCGGATTTTTTATAAGGGGGGTGTGAAATGGACAAAAAGATGCGTGTCATGACCGAGAAACCACTGAACGCTGAACCTTCGGTCGAAACCTTACGTTCCTGGATCACCGCTAATGCCTCATTTTTTCATCGAAACCAGGGAGCGTTTCCCGCTGAACCGGTCTCCTTGGACGAATGGGAGCTATCGGTTGATGGGGAGGTAGAAAAGTCGCTCCGGCTCAATATGGACCGAATTCTTCGAATGGCCAAGTTTATAGTTGCCAACACCTTTGAATGTTCCGGTAACGGGCGCTCTCTGCTCAATGAGAAGGCAAGAGGCAATCCGTGGACCGTCGGAGGGGTAGGCAATGCTGTTTATGGAGGTGTCTGGCTACGTGATATTTTGCAGCAAGCCGGTTTGAAAAGCAGCGGAAAATATGTGAGTTTCGCAGGCTAGGATCAACCTCTCGGCGCTGCGGGTATCAAATTTATTCGAAGTATTCCTCTTGAAAAGGCTATGTCGACCACTCTTCTCGCCTATGAAATGAACGGAGAACCCCTGCCGTTGCAACACGGGACCCCTTGCGTGCGTTGCTTTGGGCTGGTCGGGAGCCAACTGTTTAAAGTGGCTGCGGAAGATCAATGTTCTGGAACGTCCCTATGAGGGGTTCTTTATGGACAATGTGTATCGCATCTTTCAAAAGGGGCAGGAGGCCAAGTCCGGCGAGGTCGTTACCAAGCTGAAAATAAAGTCTTTCATTACCCAACCGTTACAGGGGGAAGAATTGGGTGTCGGCGCCATAGTCATTCTCGGTGCAGCCTATGCTGGTGAAGCCGATGTGGAGCGAGTTGAGGTGTCCATTGACAACGGCAACAGTTGGGCAGAGGTACAATTCATTGGTCCTCATGAAAAATTTGCCTGGCGTCAATGGCAATACATCTGGGACGCCAAGGAAAAAGGTGCGTATACTTTGATGTCCCGAGCAATCGATTGGCGGGAACTTACAGCCAATGAGTGCGGATTGGAATGTACTTGGGTATGGAAACAATGGCGTCAAAGAGCACGCAATTACAGTGCATGTCAGATAGTGCTGCCTGAATAGACGATGATTCGCGACCAGCCATCCTCTTGCTGTTCCTTAGGGCTGCCACCAAGACCGTTTTAAACCGTGCTGTCGTATATCTTCCGCCTTGCCATTCGCCATTGCTCTTATTTCTTCGGCACTTTATTTCCAGACTCTCATGGAGTTTAAGATAGTCATTGAGTCGATAGAGTTGCTCGGTCGTCTGATAGCGCCCGTCGGCAAAAACTCCATAGTCACCACCACCGGCCATTGCTGAGGCGAATCTCGTCGAGTTTGCATAAAAAAGCCAAATCGAAGTCCACATCCGCTCCGCTTCCTCATCAAAGATGTTTGCCCCTTGGGGTAATCCGCGCGCATAGCCGCGTTCCCATATGTCCATGATAATTTTGGTTGCTTCATGGGTGATGTCGTTGGTCCGGGCAATGGTGTTGTCGAGACGGCGAAAGTGTTCTTCGCTCCATTCACTGCTGTGACAGGAAGTGCAGACCGCTTTCATTCTCGTGTTCCGCAAGTCTTGCTCCGCTTTATCGATGACATGCTTGACCACCGGGGTGCCGTTCATCTCAACCGCCAGGGGGAGTCCCTGGGAGTTTCGTACATCTTTAAGGTCGGCATGGATTGGATAGGGGATGGGCATAGGGAACCCCAAATAACCGCCAGGCAAGGCGGTCATTGAACTCAATGGGTCCGCTCGGCGATGACCTTCTGGTCTGGTGTAACCAGCAGGCTGGCATGGCAGGTGGCACAGGTCGGCGCAGTGAAATCTTTACCAACCACCCAGGGCACGTTGTCGAAATTGTAATCTTTCCCAATGAGTGAAATATATTGCCATGCTTGCTCACTTCATACACCTTGTACGCCGGTACATCTGGTCCTTTGTGGCATTCCGAGCAGGTGTAGGGCTTGCGAGCCATCTCAATGGAAAACTCATGGCGGCTGTGACATGAGGTGCAGGCACCTTTGCTGC
>CAVTDN010000007.1:0-156171 GCA_963733595.1 uncultured delta proteobacterium
TTGACATGCTTAATATAAAAAGTTTAAATTGTTCCACCGTTAAACAGCCTTCTACCCCTGCGCCCGTCTTTGCAATCAGGACATAGTATTTCGCCTTCTCCCTCGCAGAAGTCACAGAGTAGACCTACCCCATTTTCGACATCAGGGTTTTCACCTTCACCGTTGCAATGTGGGCACATGATGGCATTTTCGTCTTTGCATTTCTCGCACTCATAAAAGACTTCATCACTTTTGCTCATAGATTTTACCTTTTGATATTTCCAATGGGCGCTCATGCGTTGGCGCGTTGAATGTTTTGTGTGATTTTTCTATCCAAAGTTTCTTTTTCAAAGGTAGCACCGAGGTAGCACCAAATAAAAAAGCACTTAGCGATTACTCGCTAAGTGCTTGATTTACTGGCGCGCCTGGAGAGATTCGAACTCCCGACCTACGGATTCGTAGTCCGACGCTCTATCCAGCTGAGCTACAGGCGCAAAATTGGTTTCCTCATATACTCTGAAGCTTGCTTGTGTTCAAGCTATTTTTTCAACGCTATTCGGCACTGCACCCGCCTTCCCTGCTCTTGCCCCAGATTGCACAGCCTCAAAATAAGCAACCTCTTACCGGGATATCTCTGTATCCAAAAAATCTATCTGACTTTCCGCAGGTTTCATCTCGACCCGGGGGATGATGTCGATCCTCGCCCTGTGTTTGGCCTCAAGATCCGCCAATTCAGCCCTTTTTTTATTCAGCAGGTATTGGGCGACATCAAGGGGCAGACTGCATTCGACCCGTGCAACCTTTTTGCGGCTGATTCCGGTTTGGATACGCCGAAGATAATACAGGGCCAGGGTTTCGACGGATCGAACCACTCCCCGTCCTTGGCAGTATTCACAGGTCAGATAACTCCCCTTTTCGATCGGGGCGCCCATCTTTTGCCTTGAGATCTGCATCAGACCAAAGCGGGAGATCTTGCTGATGTCAACCTTAGCCTTGTCGCGCTTCATGCTGATCTTCACCTGCCGCTCTACATCGCGGATATGCTTTTTATTTCGCATATCGATGAAATCGACCACAATCAGGCCACCCAAATCCCGTAACCTGAGCTGCCGGGCCAGTTCGGAAGCAGCTTCCATGTTGGCGAGAAAAATGGTCTCATCAAAATCACCATTTTTCGAGGTGCGACCGGAGTTGACATCAATGGCTACCAGGGCCTCGGTGGGGTTGATCACGATCGAACCTCCGGACGGCAAGGCCACCTGCGGCTTGTAGATCGATTCAATCTGCTCCTCAATGTTGTGCTGGTTAAAAATGGGCTTAGTACCACTATGTAGCCGCACCTTCACCTTTCGCTGTTTGGCAGGCAACAACTCGATAAAGGCATTGACATTATTGAGCGACTCTTCGGTATCGACGGTAATCTCACTGATTTCATGGAAAAAATGGTCGCGTAAAAAACGAACGACCGTGTCCTGCTCCTCATAAACCAAGGCAGGCGCCTCCATGGTCTGGCCGCGGCTTTTGATCTCCTCCCAGAGTTCGAGCTGGGTGTGCAGATCCTTTTCCAGAACAGCGTGGGTGATCTCGGCGCTGGCGGTCCTGATAATGTACCCTATACCTTCGGGTATCTCAAACTCGCTCATGATCTCGCGCAGACCGGCCCGCCGCTCCTCGCCGACTATCTTCCGTGAAATGCCGGCACTGTCGCTCCCTGGCATCAGCACGAGACAACGACCGGGAAGCGACAGAAAGGTGGTCATGTTGGCACCTTTATTGCCTGTCACTTCCTTGACCACCTGAACCAACACTTCCTGCCCCTTCTGCATCACTTCTTCAATCTTGAGCTTTTTCCACTGCTGCTGGGCAATCAAATTGCGGTTGCGCTCGTTGACATCCTGACGATAGTATTCAGGATGAATCTCGTTGAACGGCAGAAAACCGTTGCGGCCGGTACCAATGTCAACGAAGGCCGCCTGCAGATTGGCCTCGATTGAGACGATTCGGCCCTTATAGATGTTGTTCTTTGTCGGCTCGCGATCAATCGTGGTGACATGGAAGGATTCAAGACGGCCATCCTCCACCAGGGCAATGCGACACTCTTCAGGCTCCTCGGCATTGATCAGCAGCTTATAGGTAACCGCTTTGCTCGGAATCTCCGGCTCCTCGTCCATCACCCGGTCGGTCTCGTCGTCTTCTTCCGTATCGGCAGCAAAATCAGTGCGTTCCGTTTCACCGTCCGCCTCACCATCTTCCATGGAAGGTGGGGTTTCACTCTGCTTGGAACGCTTCTTTCCGCCTCTACGGGATCTCCTTTTCTTAGGGGGAATAGAGTCTTCCGCCAGGTCGGGCACAGCGGCGTTTTCGTTTACCGGCACCTCTCCCGGTACTTGGCTGGCCTCGTCGTTCTCTTTCGGACTTAGTATTGAATCTATGGACGCCTCTTCAATATTCAGGGGGGTTTCCCCCTGTTGGGAGCGCTTTTTCCCACCCCTGCGAGACCTCCTCTTCTTAGGAGGAGGGGCGTCTTCCGCCGGGTCAATGGCAGGAGGTGATTCCTCCGAAGAATCAACCGCCGGCATGACCTTTCTCTCAACTCTTTCCTGCACAGGCTTGCGAGCAGGAAGGGGGGGAGGGGTTGCGTTCTCTTGCGGTCCGCGTTCAATCCTTTCCGAAACACCGGAGGTAACGGAATCTGCCGGTGCAGCTACTACTTCCAGAACAACCTTGGGTACACTTTTCCACCAGGCGCCGGTTTTTGCTTTGCGCACAGGCGGGCCTTTTTCTTCTTTTTCGTTTTGGCTGTTTTCTGTCATTCGTATCCTTTGGGTAAATTTTTCCAGCAACTCAGCCCGTTGCGTTCACCTTCCCAGCACCGGCCGCCAAAGCGTATAAACGCCTGCGCCTTCACGATGCCAGATGGTAAAATCGATTGCCCCTGTGATCCTGCCAGCGCAAAATCCCAGAGAGCACCAACGTTTCAAGCAGTTGCTCAACCTGTTCCGGTCCACCGAGGTGGAAGGTTCGGTCTATATCAGCGGCGGTACAAGGCCGACGCTGCACCATTTGTTTCACTTCGTCCATGATCCAGGCTAGCGATGCCGGATCGAGGGTTATTGTCGCATCGGAGAGTTGCGCCTGCGCCACCCCATCCGCCGCAACAAATGGCAGATCGACCGGCAAGGCAAGTTCCTCCTGCAGGAGCTTGGCGATTTCAGTCAGCCTTTCCCTGCTCAACGGTCGGGCACAATCCTCCACCGGAGGGCGCATAACCGTATTAAGTTGTATTCTATCGATCCGCATCCGACGGATAACCGCAATCAAGGCGTCTATATCTTCAGGCGCATCGTTCATCTCCCGGACCAGGAGAATTTCCAGCCACATTTTCCCTGAATATAGATGGGAAAAGTAGTTCAGCCCGCGGATAACCTCATCCATATCAATACCGTCAGCCGGTCGGTCAACCTTACAAAAACTTTCCCATCGGGCTGCGTCAAGCGAGGGAACAACAATATCCGCCCCCATGAGTGCTTGGCGCACATCCCCGTCCATCAGGGTTGTGCCGTTGGTCAGAACGGCAACCGGTTTCTCGCCTCTCGCCTTTATATGGCGGATAATTTCGCCAAGGCCACTGTGCAGGGTCGGTTCGCCTTTGGCGGTCACCGTGAGCACATCGACACGGCTCAATCGTTGTTCGTCGGCGCAATACCCATCAATCTCATCAAGAATGGCCTGGACGGAAGAATAAGGGCCACGCCGACAGACGGGGGAAACAGTCCGCCCCACCTCGCAGTAGACACAGTTGAAATTGCAGATTTTACTCGAGAAGAGGTCAATGCCGAGAGAACGGCCGAGTCGCCTGGAATTCACCGGGCCAAAGATACATTTCATACAGCGCTGCGAAGGGTTGATGCTGCTGCGAAAAGCTCAAACAAGCGAAGGCTGGGGCAAGCTTTGGAAAATCAGGTCATTAGGTCACGCTTCGTGTGGCGATACTTAAACCAATTCCCAAGGCGGCGCAAGGCAAATCTACGACTTTTCGCTTGACACAACTCTGGACGACACGTACATTCGAGCCTGTCTCCGGTGATAAGCTGTGTCCTATTTTTTTAATCGCTCCAACTAGTTGAGAACTGTTCCAGCTATATTCACAGTTTACGCAGACGCATCCATTCCCCTGTTTTCATATACTCCGAAGGAGCCGATCGAGGTGAAGCCCTCCATACCACTCCCCCCGATCTCTGCACTTTTTTTTCTGTCGCTCATCGGCTTACTCCTGTCACCCCTCCCGATCCATGCGGTTTCTGTTGACGCCCGGCAATGGGAGATGAGCGCCGACAAATTAACCCGGCACGAAAATCCGCCCAGCATCATAGCCGAGGGCAATGTCGTTCTGGAAAAAAAAGAACCGGTCTCCACCGCCCCGACACCCCAACCTTCAGAATGGAGCAGCCTGCTGGGAGATGCACCCTCCGGGGAAACCGGCAAGTCGGGCGCCAAACCGTCAATCGAATTAAAAACGGTGACCACAATCAAGGCCGACTGGGTCTCCTACGACATCACCCGCAGTGTGTTAACAGCTAAGGGCAATCTCCTTATCGATATCGGCACCGACCAATTGACAGCGGATTCCGGCAGCATCGATCTGGAAAAAGCCACTGGATCCTTTGAAAAAGCCACTGTTATCCGCCAACAAAAGGACATGCATTTCGAGGGCCGGATCATTGAGAAAACCGGTGACCTGACCTACCATATTGATGACGGTTGGGTTGTCACCTGCAAACTCCAACCGGGAGAAACTCCACCTTGGAGCTTTGTCGCCGACGACATGGAAATAACCGATGGCGGCTATGCCTTTCTTAAACACGCCACCTTCCGCATCAAGGATGTGCCTGTTTTGTATACGCCGGTCATGCTGCTACCGGCAAAACGAAAGCGCCAGACCGGTTTGCTGTTTCCTGCCTTTTCCTTTTCCAGCCGTGACGGCTTCAGCCTGGAAACGCCTCTTTTCATCGACCTCTCACCCAGCACTGACATTACCCTCTATCCCCGATACTATTCGAACCGTGGTCTAATGAACGGCGCCGAATTCCGCTATGTGCTCGATGAGGCCAGCAAGGGCATGCTGACGGGCAACTATCTGGACGACAAGTTGTCCGATCCCTCCGAGGTAGACTATTACAAGGACGGCCAGTTCACCCATACCAATTCAGACCGCTACTGGGTTCGGGGCAAAGCGGACCAGAACATCGGCAACTGGACGACCCGGCTGGATCTCGATATTGCCTCCGACATTGATTATCTGCGGGAATTCAATACCGGATCAACCGGATTTGATGCCAGCCAGGAAAATTACTTCAAGGCCTTTGGTCGTGGATTTGTCGACAAAACGAACAAGTATCGCGAAAGTACCCTGGCAACCCTTCGATCCTGGGACAATGGGACCTCACTTCTTGGCGAAGCCCAGGCTATCAACGACCTGACGGAACAAACCTATACCGCCGATACCCCTTCATGGGCCTGGACATTACCATCTTTCACCTATTCAGGCTTGGTCCCCATCGCAAAAACCAGTGGCCCGGATTTCCTCTGGGATGCGAACTACACTAATTTCTGGCGGGACAAGGGCGTTGCCGCCCAGCGAATTGATCTCTTTCCCATGGTGAGTGCGGGCATTCCCCTGAGCCCGTATCTCGAGACCACCATCGGCGGCGGCATCCGCGACACCGCCTATATGATTCAAAGCAACGGTGCCAAGGACTGGGAGGATGGCGATTCAAAAAATCGCTTTCTTTACCATCTGACCGGAGAGATAGGCACCCCCCTGATGCGTGATTTTGCAGTCAATATCGGCGAGGTCAATTCCTGGAGCCATCTGCTTCGCCCTTTTGTCGCCTACAGCTACACCGCCATACCGGATGACACTACTATTCTTCCCCGGTTTGATACGGTTGATGCTCTTAAAGAGGAAAACACACTCTATTATGGCATCAACAATTTTTTCTCGATCGCCGGCGAACACAAAGGGCACGAATTTGATCGTGAATATGGCTACTTGAAAGTAAAACAGGGCTATGACATGCGCCCAGAGGAAAGCGACACTCCTTTGACCCCTGTTATTGTCGAAACCGGGTATTATCCTCTGGAGCAATTGCGAATCAAATACACGACCTGGGTTGACATTTATGGTGACGGTGCCTTCCTCCACTCTTTAGACACTGATTATTACAGTGACAAAGGGGATAGATTATCCATGGCTTACAGGTACGACGAACTTACCAACGTCAATTCGGTCCGAGGGTCGGTCTGGCATCAGCTGCCGTATAACTTTGCCGCCGGCTACAGTCTCGAGAGGGCTATTGAACAGAGCCAAACCATCCAGGAAACCGCGCGGCTGCGATACATTCAGCCCTGCTGGTCGGTTGAACTCTCCGCAAATTTCATTCCGGGCGACCAGACCTTCATGCTCACCTTTCGTCTCGCAAACATCGGCAACCCTCTTGGCTTTGGCATGCCTGGTTTATAAAAAACATCGCTCCGAATTCGTTCAACGCTTTCCACCATGAACTGTATCGATATCTTCAACGGCGACGCCGACGGCATCTGTGCCCTGCATCAACTGCGCCTGCGGACGCCGCAACCGGCAGCACGCCTGATCACCGGCGTCAAACGTGACATTGCCCTCCTTGAACGGATCGGTGACACCACATCGAGCCGGATCACTGTTCTCGATATTTCACTCGACCGGAACCGAACCGCGCTGGAGCACCTGCTGACGCAGGGCAACCGCATTTTCTACGCCGACCACCATTACAGCGGCGCCATTCCCGTTTCCGATGCCCTGGAAACGCACATCGACCCCTCGCCCCTCGTCTGCACATCCCTGATCATCGACCGGCTGCTCTCAGGCGCATACCCCTCCTGGGCCATTGCGGGTGCCTTTGGCGACAATCTCGACGAGGTGGCGCTCCAGTATGCAGATAGCATCGGTTTGGGTGAAGACGATAAACAGATCCTGAAAGAAATCGGGCGGCTCCTCAATTACAACGGCTACGGAATGGCGATGGAAGATCTGCTCATCCATCCCGCAGAGCTGTTCCGTGAGGTCCAACGGTATACCGACCCATTCGGTTTTTACCGCGATTCGGCCTTGCTGACCCAGCTTCGCCAAGGGTATGATGACGATATGAGCAAAGCGGCGAATCTTCTTCCGAACAGGACATCTGCCGGCGGCCGGGTTTTCCTGCTGCCCGAGACCGCCTGGGCAAAGAGGGTTGTCGGCGTCTTTGCCAACCGGCTCTCCCGCGACCAGCCTGAAATGGCTCATGCCGCCTTGCTCACCAATCCTGACGGCAGCTTTCTGGTCAGCGTCCGCGCCCCCCTGATGACCCGCGAGGGTGCGGACAGCCTGTGCCGCCAATTCGCAACCGGTGGGGGCAGGGCGGCGGCAGCTGGCATCAACTGCCTGCCTGGCCAGGAGCTGGAGGCTTTTCTCGCCGCCTTTGCCTCCCATTTCGCTCCCCAATCCGTTCCGACGGTCCGCCGATGAACATCTGTAACCCTGCCAAGCGGCGTTTTCCTCTGTTCTCACACCTCCTCTTGAGCGTATGTTTTTTGCTGTTGTCTGTTGCCTTGCTCCGTTCCCCCGCGGTTGCGGCTGCCCCCCTGGCGGCTGATCTTGTTCAGGATGGCCAGCCCATCGATCTGAAACAGGAAAAATATCGCCTCCTCTTTACCGAACTCAGCCAAAAATATCAGTTTACCGCCAGCGAACTGCAAACGATTTTCCAGGGTCAGACCATCAATCGCCAGATCCTTGTGCTCATGGACAAACAGTGGGAATCGAAACCCTACTTTCAATATGTACAGATGTTCCTTACCCCCGAAAAAATCCGAGAAGGCAAAGAAAAATTGCGGGAGCACAAAGCCTTGCTCGACCGGATTGAAGCAACCTTCGGGGTCGACCGGGAAGTGGTAGTGGCCATCTGGGGCGTTGAGACCCGCTATGGTGCTCGCCAGGGCAACCTCGATGTGCTGCAGACGCTCAACACCCTCTTCGACGCCTATCCGCGCCGCTCCGATTTCTTCCGCAAACAGCTGATCGATTTCCTGCTGCTCTGCCGGGAAAACAGCATGAATCCCCACGGCGTCATGGGGTCGTATGCGGGCGCCTTTGGCCAGACCCAGTTTATCCCCTCATCTTTTCGGGATTACGCGATCAGTTTCGACGGCGACAGTACACGCGATGTCTGGCATTCGATCCCTGACGTACTGGCCTCCATCGCCAATTACCTCAAACACTGCAACTGGACCCTCGATGCCCCGGTCTATGGTGAACTGGGATATGTACTGAACGATCCGCAACTGGTGGAAGCGGAACTGAAAGGCCGCAAGGAACGGGTGCCGCTTGATTTGGTGCGGCGAACCCAAAACCCTTCTCTACCTCCTTCACCTCAGAACAAACCGGTCACCATCGTCGGCCTGGAACTCGAACCCGGCGGCCCCTACGCCAAACGCTACGTGGCCGGTTACCCCAATTTCCAGGCCATCACCGAGTGGAACCACTCCAACCGCTATGCCATGGCCGTTACCGAATTGTCGGAGGCCTTTGTCCGCTGACTCGTTCATGAGCGGCCCTTTGCACTGAGGCCATGAGCGCCTGGAGAAATCGCATGCCAAGCCTTATCGGGGTGTGGTTTTTTCTGTTCCTGACAATCATTGCGCCCACTTCCCCCGCTATTGCTGATTCTCCTTCCGAAAACCTGCTCTTCGAGGATGACATAGAATTACAGCACCTCGTGCCCGCTTTGACCGGGAGTCTGGCCTATCTGCTTAAAGCTCCCCCCAACCGCCGCTATGAGATTGCCGGCCAGATGGTGCCGGTGCAGCGATTGATCGACTCTGCCCTCCATCTGCAGCGACTTGTCCAATCCCGTCCCTCCACCCAAGAACTCAACCGCTCTATTCAGCAGGATTACACAATTCTGCAAATCAACAAGTCCCTGGAGGAAGCTGCGCCGAAACGGATGCTGATCACCGGTTATTACCAGCCGATTTTCTCAGGCAGCCTCAAGCAACAACCGCCCTACATGTATCCCCTCTATCGTGTTCCTGACGACATCCTGATCCGTGAGACAGGCGGGAAGAAGCAAGTGCTCGGACGTAAAGAAAAAGGAAAGATTGTACCCTACTGGACGAGGCGGGAAATCGAGCAGGGCAGCCTCCTCAACGGCCAGGAATTGGTCTGGCTCAAGGATCCCTTCGACGCTTTCGTTCTCCACGTCCAGGGCTCAGGCATCATCCGCCTGCCCGACGGTTCCCGGCGCGGGGTGCATTACGCCCTGAATAATGGTCATACCTACCGCAGCATCGGCAAATACCTTGTCGACACCGGTCGGATGAAGTTGGCCGACGTCACCATGGACAGCATCCGGCGCTACCTTGATCAGCATCCGATGGAACGGGGTCTGGTTCTCCACCAGAACGACTCGTTCATCTTTTTCCACTGGAGCCAGCCGGGGCCGGCGATCGGCAACCTGGGCCAGGAACTGACACCTGGCCGCTCCATCGCCGCCGATCAGCGGTGGTATCCGCCAGGCTCGCTGGTGTTTCTCGATAGCCGGCGGCCGGTCGTGATTGATGGGCAGACTGCAGAATGGAGGCGGATGCGGCGGTTCGTCACTGTCCAGGATACCGGCGCCGCCCTGACCGGGCCAGGTCGGATTGATGTTTTCTGGGGGACAGGAGAGCAGTCAGGACAGGAGGCTGGGCAGATGAAAGAGGAAGGGGCTGCTTATCTGCTCCTGCTCAAGGAGAAAATTCGGGAATAATCCGGCCCGCACCGCTTGGTATGGGTTGGATGCATAAGGAGCTCAAATCCACATGAAACAGCATAGAAAAAAGAGGGACAGTTTATTCATCTCGCGTTTGTTGAGCGGCAACAGGCAATACCTGCGGGCTTCCTATTCTTTTCTTTGCGTGCCCAAAGAAAAGAACCAAAAGAAAGGACAGTCCAACCGCTGAAACGACCCCGCTCGCCAAGCTACAAAACCGGCGGGACAAAAACTCGCAGCACTCAAAAAAAAGGTTACCCCTTCTTCCGGTTCCGAGCCTCGCCGAACGGCTTAGCGGCCATGACACCCATCGTCCCCGAATACGTCTTATCCAACACAGGCCTGCCCCGTCGGGAAAAACCGCTCAACCCAATTTCTGCTCCACACTCCGCACCTTATCGGCCATGGTCTGGTCGCGATCAGTGCGGGTACCGAGCTTGATCGTGGTGGTAATGCGCGGTGCGCCCATCTCATGCACCCGCTCATGGCAGCGCTTGACCGCTGCCATGACGGTATCCCAATCCCCCTCAACATTGGTACCGTAGGCGTGCAGTTGCGATTGCAATCCGGCCTCCTGCAACACCCGGTGGCATTCGGCCACGTAGTTGGAAACGGAAACGCCGACACCTAACGGCACGAGACACAAATCCAGAATCACTTGCATACACTTCTCCAAAAACTATTCGGGCAGGCTTGATGCTAGCCGATAGCATCATAAAAATCAGGAAATCCACCTACCAGCATGCAACCAGATGATTTCCCTTTGCCTCTTTTCCTCTTTTTCCACTATGCTACAGGGAACCACCGAAGACAACCAGTAAATCCACCCGCGAGGTTGCCATGCGTATTCTTGTTCTCGAAGACTCCAAACCCACCCAACACCTGCTGCGATCCCGCCTGGAGCAGGAAGGTTGCACCGTCGACACCGCCGACAACGGCCACCAAGGATTCCAGCGCGCCACCTCCAACGCCTATGACATCATCCTCAGCGATATCAAGATGCCGCACTGGGATGGATTCAAATTCATCGAGGCCATTCAGGTGGTCTGCCCCTATCTGCCCATCCTGATCATCACCTCGGCCCATGACGACCCGGAGATTCTCAAGCGGTTGGACAACTATCCCAATGTCCTGGGTGTGCTGGCCAAGCCCTTTGATTTCGATGCCCTGTTCAAACAACTGGCCAGCATCCCGAGCCAGACCCACACCAGCGTCAACAAGAAGGCCAAGATCGTCTGCACCATCGGCCCGGCGAGCAATACCGAGGAAATGCTCGGCAAAATGATCCTGGCCGGGATGGATGTGGCCCGTCTCAACTTTTCGCACGGCAGCTACGAGGCGCACGAGGCAACCCTGATGGCCGTCCGCGAAGCGGAAAAGGCCTGGGAAAAGCCGATCGCTGTGCTGCAGGATCTCTGCGGCCCCAAAATCCGTACCGGCCCAATGCAGGACGGCGCCATCCGGCTCCTGGCCGGCGAGGTGCTGGTGATTCAGGCCAAACCGGTGGAGGGCACTGCTGACCGGATCTCAACCATCACGCCTGACATCATCGCCGATCTGAAGGTTGGCGACCCGGTGCTGCTCGATGACGGCCTTCTGGAGTTGCGGGTGTTGAAAGAGGGTACGGACGATGTCCACTGTGAGGTGATCGTCGGTGGCACGCTGAAGTCAAGCAAGGGAATCAATCTGCCGCTCACCGCCCTCTCCCTGCCCAGCATTACAGAAAAAGATTGGCAGGACCTCGACTGGGGTCTTAACCATTCCATCGATTACGTGGCGCTGTCGTTTGTGCGCAGCGCCGAGGATATCTGGCGGATCAAGAAATACATCAAGGCCTCGGGAAAGCGCAATCTCAAGGTGGTGGCCAAGATCGAGAAACCGGAGGCGGTGCAGAACATCAGGGAGATCATTGAGGTATCCGACGCCATTATGATCGCCCGCGGCGACATGGGGGTCGAATTACCGGCGGCGCGGGTGCCCCGCATTCAGGAACGGATCATTCAGTTGTGCTGGGAGATGAACACCCCGGTGATCACGGCCACCCAGATGCTCGATTCCATGACCACCAACGCCCGGCCAACCCGCGCCGAGGTTACCGACGTCAGCATGGCAATCAAGGAGGGAACCGATGCGGTCATGCTCTCCCAGGAGACAGCCACCGGCATCGACCCGGTCAACGTGGTGCGCACCATGGCCTCGATTATCTGCGAGGAGGAACGGTATGCTCGCCCCAGTGCCGAACATTTCCGGGAGCTAGAGGAGGATGCGGCCGTCTACCCGGCTCTCTCGGTGGTGGCCAACCTCAGCACCACCAGTGCCACCCTGCTGCTTGATCCAGACGGCACTCTTTACCCGATACTTTCCAAATGGAACCGCAAGGCGCCAACCCTGGTGGTGACCAAGTCGCTCCATGTGGCCCGGCATGCGGGCCTCTACAACAACATCTTCCCACTGATCATCCGCGAGGATCTCGGGCGCACCGAAATGGTCTTCCGTTCCCTGGCCATGGCACGTGAATGGGGCTACATCCATGCCGGCGAGATCGTCGCCGTGGTTGAGGGCGCACGGGTAACCCGCAGCGGCATCCGCCAGATGGCCGCCGTCCAGGTGATCCGGGTAGAAAAGGAGTGAGCAGCTTCCTCCTCGTGCTTTTTCGCAATTACTCCACCCTGCCAACAACAACGCCGGATCATTGCTGATCCGGCGTTGCTGTTTGAACTGAGGAAAACCCTGCGCTATTTAGCGGCCGGCTCGACCTTCTTTTCAGGCGCGGCCTGTGCCGGCGTCTTACCCTTTTCCGGCTCGGGAGCCTTTTCCTGAGCCTTTTCCTGAGCCTTGTTCATCTGGCCGGTCAGCAGGGGTTTGAGCTGATGTCCGATCCGCTGAATGTATCCCTTGTTCCAGGCAAAGCCAAGAGCGATGAGCAGTACCAGCAAGAAAACCCAGCGTTTCCAGGGGGTCTTTTTCTCGGCGAAAGGATCGATCAGACTTCGCTCTGCTCCCTTGGGCAACTCGGCCATATTGGTCAGGGTTGAACCAAAGGGGATATTGATGGCGGCCTTGGTGTTGACAGCCCAACCGTTGGCATCCAGGATCGGCCCGAGATTGCGCTGCCGCAGCTTGAGAAAGGCGATCAGCATTGACGGCCCGGAGATGGCCAGAATGATGCCGCCTATGGCCAGCGGCATCTCCCAGAGGGGCATGGCCATAAATCCGCCGAGGATCGAGGCGATGGCCGTACCGATGGCGCCCAGAGCAAGGCCGATGGCGGCAAAAATACCGGCAAACTTGCCGACGTCGAAGGGAGCGGTCGGTTGCGCCCCGGCGGCCGCCTTAGCGCCGACACCGGCGATCCCGGCGTCCGCGCCGCTGTCCACTGCCTTATCTTTGGCGGCGGCAAATTTCTCGATCTGTTGACCGATCATGCGGGCGATGCGTTTATACGGCGCCCAAAAGGCCTGAGAAACACTGATCGGGTGGTCAATAATCTTGACAATGGTGGCATCCCAATCGTTCCCTTTATTGTCGTAAAAGACGCCATTGCGGCCAAGCATCAGGTTGTCGGAATCGCCGCCGGTGAAGGCAGCGGCAATAAGCATGCGCTCACCGCTGTTGCGGCGCTTGCAGTCGCAGTAGGCCAGGTAGGTCCGGCTCAGGTTGGCCAGCGGGCTGTGGGCCTCGACGCTTTCCACCCGGACGCAGAGTTCGCAGGCCCTACCGTCGATGAACAGGGTTCCAGCCTGGAAGATGGCCTTGCATCCCTGAGCATAGAAATCGCGGAAGGCGACAAAGTTATTGAGCAGCCGGTAGAGATCACGGTTGAAATGGACCAGCCTGACCACTTTGACTATGGTTTCGACCTGATCGGCCAGTTGCAGATCCTGTTCAATGAGCCCTGCAAGCCGCTCCTGGCCTGAGCTCTGGAGAATCGCTTGAACCCGCTCCAGCCCCAAGGACTCGACCTCGGCGCCGGCTTTCTCGGCACGCCATGTCTCATGGGCAACAAAGGTCGTCTTGATTTGCAGCCACTGACTCTCTTCCAGATGTTCCACCGGCCCGAACAGCGGTCTGGCAATCAACCCGGCGAACTGCTCCATGGCGCCCGCCCAGGCCGGATTGATCCCATCCCGCAGCGGTAGGGACCGACCAGCCTGAATGCGCGCCAGGGGGAAACGCTCCAGTTCGGCGGTCGCTTCGTGCAAATCCTGCCCGGCGATAGTCTCATAGGTGGCCGTCGAGGGATTGAGCGCTTCCTCGGCCTTAGGGTCAAAGGCCGCCAAGCCGCAGCGGGTGAAAAAGTCATCCACCTTGTTTTTCAAGGCCGTAAAGACCGAAGCAGCGGCAATCGTGGCTTCGCCGAAGGGAAGGATGGCGGGGTTACCGTTCGCCTGTTCCCACCATTGAGCATACAGCCGGGCGGCGGCAAAGAAAGCATCGGTTCGTTCCCTGGAAATGCCGGGAAGGCCGCTGCGATCCTCATCGCTGCCCATGCAGGCAATGATCTCCTCGATCAGCTTTCTGGTTTCCTCATCTTCAGCCGCATGTACGGGAATGATACCGTCACCGTTGAACGCGGACTCATGCAGCAGTGCGGCGGTATCGACCACATCCTCCATGGAAACGCTCTCCGCCTCGGGCTTGCCGAGATAGGCAAGGAGTTGCCGGGCCGACGCCAGCAGTTGCTGCCCTTCCGGATGACTGTCATCAATTGCATTAAGGGGCAGTTCAACGGCACCAGCCAGCAGGGTGTCCAGATTGTTGAGGACCGAGCAGGTCCAATCCACCGCAGCCAGCACCTCCTGGACCCGCACCCGGCCATCGGAATCGCTGTCGAGCATGGCCAAGGTCCGGGCATCGAATTCCAGACCGTTGACCGGGCAACTGAGCGCGGCCCACAACTTCTGGTCCAAATCAGCAAGATGCTGGATATCGCCGGCAGTTTCCAATCGCACCTGATCGAAACCGCCCAGACGGCAGAACCGCCAGTGATGCGCTGCACTTGCAATACGTTCCATGGGAAGGCCTCCTTTGGTTGAAAAATGAGGGAAAGAAAAACGTACTCTCTTGGGGGAGCGTTACCGGATAGGTTGGGAAAAATCCACGAATTTTCCGATAATTTTGGAAGGCGGACAGGGTGTTCCGACGAAGACCCTGCCGCGCAAGAATTCTTGCGAACAGGGTCTGTCGTATATCTCAAAAACAGGGAACACCCGATACGGGTGGAGAAAAAAACGACTTACTGACAACGCAGCATGGCCACCTGCATCACCAGCGGGGTCTCAAAGCGGACGCCGTCCTTCCCCCATTCAGAGTAACCAATGGTCACCCATTCCCCTTGCTTCTCCCACACATCATAGCCGAACTTCCAACCGCCGCACTGTTCGGTGCAAAAATACTCGTGAGCCGGCCCGTAGTAGAGAAACTTCAAACCGCCATCACCCGTGCCTTGCCTCGTCTGGCCGATCAGCACCTGATCAGCCCCACGTTTCCCGGCCTCGGCAAGGATGCTGGTCTCGATGCCCTTTCCGGTCAAGTTAGCCGGCAACTGCACCAGCGTTTCGGCAAAGACTCGGCATGACTTGTTCACCTGGGCGGGTTGAAAAGCAATGGCTGTTTTGCTGCTGGCAGGATACGTTGGCCCGCTGTATACTGTCCGGTCTTCGCCCAAGCCGACAAGCTTTTTGACATTATTTTTAACGCCGCAACCTGAGAAGACAACCAGAACAGCCGCGACCAGAATAAAACGAACTGTTTTCGACATTTGTACGCTCCGCAAAATTTTCTTTTTTTATCCGGAGAAGGGGGGCGTGCACCTTCCTCCCTATCCGGGACAGAATCATTTCACCAAGGAAAGCAGGACTACAGGAAGAATGCAAGAAGAAAAGCAACATAGCCTCGGTGCCGACCTGCTCCTCCTGCTGGTCGCCCTTATTTGGGGCTTTGGGTTCGTGGCCCAGCGGGTCGGAATGGACCACCTCGGCCCTTACACCTTCAACGGCATCCGTTTCCTGCTTGGCGGCCTCTGCCTTTTACCCCTGGCAATTCGCCGAGCGCCGGTTCCCATGGAATGGAAAAAGCGCCGGATTCCGCTCGTCAAGGCAGGAATGCTGGCGGGCGTAGTGCTGTTCATTGCCGCCACCCTGCAACAGGTCGGTCTGCAATATACCACGGCGGGCAAGGCCGGATTCATCACCGGGCTCTATGTGGTGCTGGTGCCGATAATCGGCCTCTTATTCCGGCAACGGACTACGACCGGCACCTGGCTCGGGGCCGTGACCGCCGTTATCGGCCTTTACCTGCTCAGTGTCACCGAGGATTTCCGGATTGCACCGGGTGACCTTCTGGAATTGATCGGTGCCGTCTTTTGGGCCGGGCATGTCCTGATGCTGTCCTATCTTTCTCCCCGAACCGTGCCCGTGAGGCTGGCCATGGCCCAGTTTGTCGTCTGCGGCGCGCTCAGCCTGCTCACCGGAATAATCCTGGAAACCATCACCCTGCAGGCGATCATGGATGCAGTTGTGCCGATTTTCTATGGCGGCGTCTGCTCGGTGGGGGCGGGTTACACTCTTCAGGTCGTGGTGCAGCGCAAGGCCCACCCCTCCCATGCCGCCATTCTGCTCAGCCTGGAGTCAGCCTTTGCCGCCCTCGGCGGCTGGCTCCTCCTGAGCGAGGTCCTCTCCGGGCGGGCTCTGACCGGCTGCGGCCTGATGCTCGCCGGCATGCTCCTTTCCCAACTATGGCCGGCGCTGATGGCTCGGGACCCAAACGACTGACTACGCACAATCGATCAGGCTCAAGCCATAGCCATGAGAAGCCACACCAAGCATTCGCCACTGTTTTCCCACAGGCCCTGACCAAATTTTCATGCATGGGTAAAATTTATCCAGATTGGGCTGCCTTTCGGCTTGAATGACTACACGCCACCTAACGATGATGCTATTATTTTAGGTAGTTACCCTGATTGCATTTTTATTAATCCACACCTCCACGATGTATAAAAAATACCCAGGCTTGATAAAAAAGAAGAAATCACCCCCTGGAACTTCTCTTATCGTCTTTTTTCTTTCCTTTTTTATAAATTTGCCTCTGGAAAACACATGGAGCATGTGGATCCCTACAAAATCATATATCTATCCTAACAACATGAAAACAAATAACAAAAGTGAAAATCGTGGTATTGTTGATTGGCATGGCAAATGCTGAGTATGTGTATCTGCATCTCGTCTTCCATGCCCTTGGGTTGACCTGATTCGAGGTTCGCCCAAGAGGGAGCAACAACAATAGATATGTCCTGTCGTGACAGGAGGGAATCAAATGGTTAAAAAATTGGTTAATGTCTGTATGATTGCTGTTTTGGCTGTACCGCTGGCGCCGGCTGTGGGGATGTGTTGGTATGGAGGACCGCCCCCGCCTCGTTATCCGCATTATTATAATGGTCACCATGGAGGAGGAGATGCCTGGGTTTGGGGACTTGGTGGCCTCGTCCTTGGCACGGCCATCGCGGCGACCGTTCTCCAGCCTCCACCTCCACCGCAGCGAGTTGTCTATGTTGACCCTCAACCGGTGGTGTATTCCTATCAGCCTCGGGTGGCTCCCAGAATGTGCCGCTGGGAGCGATATGTCCTTGACGGTTATGGCAGGACGGTATTTGATCAGTACGGTCAGCCGGTAAAAGAATATTCAACTGGCCCCTGTGGGTATCCTCCGAACTGATAATTTGAAGAACTCGATAAAATAAATCACAGACCAACAAGGAAAATACATCATGAAACATCTCAATATCATTGCTCTGCTCTTTCTTTTCCTGCTCTCCTCGTGTGCCACTAAAGGCCAGACAGGAGCCCTTGGTGGTGCTGCGGGAGGAGCCCTTATCGGCCAGGCCATCGGCCATAGTACAAGCGCCACCTTGATCGGCGCTGCTGTCGGAGCCGGGCTTGGTTATATCGTCGGCAATGAAATGGACAAGTATGATCGGGCTCGGCTCAATACTGTCTACGAGCGGGGCCCGTCCAACCAGCGTTCAACATGGTCTAACCCCGACACTGGCAACCAGTACGCTGTAACGCCCCAGCCTGCTTACCAGAATCGATCAACCAACCAGGTCTGCCGACGGGCTGAAATCAACGCGGTCATTGATGGAAAGCCTCAAAAAACCTATAGTACGGCCTGCCGAAATGCTTATGGCGAATGGGAACTGCAAAAATCCTAAGAGTACCTCTCCTTTGAGTGTGGACAAATACCCCCTGCCGGTGCTTACCGAGGGGGTATTGTTTTAGGGTGAGGGGAACTCTTTCATCGCCAACAGGCGCGTATTCGTTCCAGCAGGTGAGCAATTGCCGAAGAGTTCCATTGCGGTTACTCTATTGTCCTGTGAATGCGGAACCCCCTTTCCCGCCACCACAATTCGAAAGGAAATTGCCCGCCGTTTCGGCTCGTCCACCAGCCTGTTTTTGAAGTCGTTCCTCAGCACTGTTTTTTTCAGGCGCCGCATCAACAGAATACCTTCCATGGTCAGGGGGCCTCATGCTTGATCTGAAACCACTGAAAGTCTATCGACGTGTTTTGCTGCTGCAGCCGGTGAAAGGGATGGCCATCACCCTGACCCTGGCCAACTTGGCCCTGGCGGTGGTGCCATTCCTCGAGCCGATACTCTTCGGCCGCACCATCGACCTGCTCACCCATGCCGCGACCCGCGGGGTGGAGGCGACCTTCCACGACGGTGTCCGCATTTTCGGGCTCTGGCTTCTGGTAGGGGTGGGCAGCATCGTCATCGGCGCCCTGGTCTCACTGCACGCCGACCGTTTGGCCCACCGGCTTCGCCTGGAGGTCATGGCCCAGTTTTTTGCCCATGTGCTGAGGCTGCACCTGGCCTTTCATCGTGAATCCCACTCCGGCCGCCTGCTGAGCATCATGCTTTCCGGCGGAGAACAACTCTTTCACCTCTGGCTGTCAATGTTCCGCAGCCACCTCTCCACCTTTGTCGCCCTTCTGGTGCTGCTGCCCATGACCCTGCTGCTCAACTGGAAACTGGCACTGGTGCTCATTGTTTTGACCATACTGTCCGCGGCGCTGACCGCCTATGTCACCCACCGCACCCACACCGCCCAGGACGAAGTGCAGTCAAAGCACACCAAGTTGGCCGAACAGGCTGGTGACGCCATCGGCAACGTGCTGCTGGTGCAGAGCTTCGTCCGTCAGGCTGCCGAGTTGCGTCAGCTTCGCCAGGTGATCGAGCAGGTACTGAAAGCGCAGTACCCGGTGCTTAACTGGTGGGCTGCGGTCAGCGTGCTCAGCGGCGCTGCCTCGACCATAACCATCATTTCCATTTTCGCCCTCGGCGCCTGGCTCAATCTCAAGGGCGAAGCCAGTGTCGGTGATATCGTCACCTTCATGGGCTTTGCCACTCATCTCATCGGTCGACTGGGCCAGGCGGTAGAATTCACCAACAGCCTCTTCATGCAGGCCCCTTCGCTGGCCATGTTTTTTGATGTCCTTGATACCCGGTCGGCGGTGCAGGATCTGCCGGAGGCCCTGCCGCTGGACAAGGTTGAGGGGCGGATTGTCTTTGACCAGATCACCTTTTCCTATACGCCGGAGAGGAAAACGCTGGACGAGGTCAGCTTCACCGTCGAGCCCGGTCGGACCGTGGCCCTAGTCGGCGAGACCGGCGCCGGTAAAAGCACAATCATGAGCCTGCTCATGCGGCAGAACGATCCCCAGCACGGCCACGTCTTTATCGACGGAACCGACATCCGCCAGGTCACCCTCGATTCGCTGCGTGCGAACATCGGCGTCGTTTTCCAGGAAAGCCTGCTCTTTTTTCGCACTATCGAGGAAAATTTAAAGGTGGGACGGCCCGAGGCCACTGATGAGGAAATGATTGAAGCCGCACGCCAAGCCCAGGCGCACGACTTCATTCTGCGGCAGCCGCGCGGCTACCAGACACAGATCGGCGAGCGGGGTTCCAATATGAGCGGCGGCGAGCGCCAGCGGTTGGCAATCGCCCGTGTGCTCCTGAAAAACCCGCCCATCCTCATCCTCGACGAGGCAACCAGTGCCCTGGATTCAGCCACCGAGGCCAAGGTCCAGAAAGCCTTTCAAGCATTGATGCTCGGCAGAACCACCCTGGTCATCGCGCACAGGCTGGCAACCATCCGCAACGCCGACCTCATCCTGGTCTTTCAACAGGGCCAGATCATTGAACGGGGCACCTTCGATCGGCTGGCAAAGGGCGATGGCCTTTTTGCCCGTTTGATTGCGGCACAAACGGAATCTCTCATCAACAGAACGTAAGGTATTTTCAGGCCAACGGCTAGATGGTTGCAGTTATTGGGCGATCGATCCGGCTGCCGTCATCAAGGCGGATCCAGGTGGTGAAGCCGGGTTTGTTTTCCTGCAAGCGGATGATGCGTGCGCCGTGCAAAAAATCATCCCGGCCGTAGGCGTTGTAACCGGTGGCCCGGCCATAGCAGAGACGGATGTTGTGCAGGTTACCTTCAAAGTCATTGAGATGATCGTGCCCGACAAATACGCCGCGGACGTTGCCGGAAATATGCATGGCGGCGAAAAGGCCCGTATTGATGCTCGGGCAGCAGACCGCCTCATTTTTCTCCCCCTGGCAGTTGCCCTGGCTCCAGACCTCGTCGTATTCAGGCAGCGGAATATGAAGAAAGACCAGCACCGACGCGGTGATTGAGGCGGGTGATGCGGTCAGTCGGCGCATGGCTTGGCTGAACCAATGAACTTGGTCTTCGCGAACCCAGCCATATCCACCGATGTCGGTTTCGGCATAGCTGTTGGAGTCGAGGCAGCACAGGACGGCCGCCACTCCCTTTCCCTTGGCCTTGCAAATCTGCAGAAGATAGTTTCCCAGACCCGAGATCCGGCCGGGGCCAGGCTGGGTGAGGCAACCGGGAAGGTCGCGCTGGATGGCCAGCAAGTGTTCGCGCGGCGAGCCGCATTCGTCGTCATGATTGCCGAACACCGCGCACCAAGGCACGTTTCTTTCAAGGAGCGGCGCAGTTGCACTGCGCCAGGCTGCCTGGGCATCGTTCTCCCCATGCCCCCCGATAACGTCACCGGTCAGGATGACCAGATCAGGCTGTTCCAGATCCAGTACTTGGGCCATAAGCGCCGAGGTCAACCGATCCTCACCTCGGCCATTCTCGAAATGGGTGTCGGTGAACTGAACGATGGTGAAACTTCCATCCCTTCGAAATCGCAACGTCCGGTTCATACGCAGAGTGTTTTTCGGCATAATCGCAAGAATTGTTGCCCGGCCTCAGCCGGTGGCCATTTCAGCATGAAGCCCCGCATGGTTTTCCACAGTGGTCGCAACCGGATTCTCAACCCTACCGAGCTCCGGCATGGGACTGTCCCTCCTCAGGGCCAGAAGAGCGACAGGTGGTGCTGTTGCCTCTGCCCTGACGGCTCGGCCCAGAGTCACCATGGAGAAAAACAAGACCATGGCAAGAATGCAAGAAGAAAAATGGCCGCCGCTCTAAGCTGACCGGCTCCTGTTGCTGACCCCACCCATCTGGGGTGACGACGGATTCGTCGCTCGGCAGGAGAAGAATTGCCGGATGGGTCTGTTGCGGTTATTATACCATCTGGCAAATGTCGACAAGGCACTTTCCCGTCATCGCCGCACGAGAAAAAATCAAGAACGTCCAGCGCAGGGTCAGGACGTTTTCCAAACTGTTCACCCATAAAAGGATGATATAAAAAATGGCCAGCGAACCGAATAAAATCATCTATTCGATGATCAAAGTCAGCAAGAAATACAACCAGAAGCAGATCCTCAAAGACATCTCCCTCTCCTATTTTTACGGGGCCAAAATCGGGGTGCTGGGTCTCAACGGCTCGGGCAAGAGCACCTTGTTGCGCATCCTGGCAGGCATCGAAAAGGAATTCGACGGCAAGACCATCCTCTCGGAGGGGTTCACCATCGACTACTTGCCCCAGGAACCGACGCTCGACCAGGAAAAGACGGTGCGTGAGATCGTTGAAGAAGGCGCCAAGGCCACTGTTGATCTGTTGAATGAATTCAACGCCATCAACGAACAATTCGCCGAGCCCATGGATGACGATGCGATGCAGGCACTGCTGGATCGCCAAGCCAAAGTGCAGGACAAGCTGGACGCCACCGATGCCTGGAACCTGGATTCACGCCTGGAAATGGCCATGGACGCCCTGCGCTGCCCACCCGCTGACATGAAATGCGGCGTGCTCTCCGGCGGCGAGAAGCGACGGGTTGCCCTCTGCCGCATTCTCCTGAAAAATCCTGACATTCTCCTCCTGGACGAGCCGACCAACCACCTGGACGCCGAATCTGTCTCCTGGTTGGAGCAGCATCTGCAGAAATACCCAGGCACGGTTATCGCCGTGACCCATGACCGCTACTTCCTCGACAACGTCGCTGGCTGGATTCTCGAACTCGACCGCGGCCAGGGCATCCCCTGGAAGGGCAACTATTCTTCCTGGCTGGAGCAGAAGCAGAAACGCCTCGCCCAGGAGGAAAAGAAAGAGAGCGAGCGCCAGCGGACCCTGCAACGCGAACTCGAATGGATCCGCCTGAGCCCCAAGGCCCGACGGTCTAAATCCAAGGCTCGCATCACCGCCTACGAGAATCTGCTCAACCAGCAGAGCGAAAAGGCTGCCGGCGATCTCGAAATCTACATTCCGCCGGGACCGCGTTTGGGCAAGCTGGTCATCGAGGCCGACAATCTGAGCAAAGCTTATGAGGGTCGGTTGCTGATGGACAAGATCTGCTTCTCGCTGCCCCCCGGCGGCATCGTCGGCATCATCGGCCCCAACGGCGCCGGCAAGACCACCCTGTTTCGGATGATTACCGGCCAGGAGCAGCCGGATTCGGGCACCATCCGCATCGGCGAGACGGTCAAGCTGGCCTATGTCGACCAATCGCGGGATTCGCTCGATCCCAAGCAGACCATCTTCCAGGTCATCTCCGAGGGCCAGGAAACCATCTGGCTCGGCACCCGCGAGATCAATGCCCGCGCCTACGTGGCCAAGTTCAATTTCACCGGCAGCGATCAGCAAAACAGAGTCGGCGAGATTTCCGGCGGTCAACGCAACCGGGTCCACCTGGCCCGCATGCTCAAGGAGGGCGGCAATGTGCTGCTGCTGGACGAGCCCACCAACGATCTCGACATCAACACGATGCGCGCCCTGGAAGAAGCCCTGGAAAACTTCGCCGGCTGCGCTGTGGTCATCAGCCATGACCGCTGGTTCCTCGATCGCATCGCCACCCACATCATGGCCTTTGAAGGTAATTCCGAAGTCGTCTGGTTCGAGGGCAACTACTCCGACTACGAACGCGACTACAAAAACCGCAAAGGCGCTGACGCCGACCAACCGCACCGCATCCGCTACCGGCAATTGACCCGGGAATAGCCAAAAAGCCGCTGTTGGCCCACACCCCGCCTGACCGACAACCACCTTTCGAGGCCAAGGGTCAGGCAGGGGGCTCCTTCTCTCCCTCAATCGCCCCTGCTCTACATTCAAGCATGATGCCGGCCGCACATTCCGCGGCCGGCTGCCTGGCTCTTTGAGCGGCCCCGAGCAATCGAGGGTGCTCACCTTTGCTCTCCAGTGGCACCTGACCCAAGCCTGCGATCTCCACTGCCGCCATTGCTATGACCGGAGCAGCCGCAAAAACATGGAGTTTCCCCAGGCCATTCATGTGCTTGATGAACTCTACACCTTCAGCCAAGCCCATCATGTCAACGCCCAGGTCAGTTTCAGCGGCGGCAATCCCATGCTTTACCCGCACTTCTATGAACTCTACCAGGAAGCGGTGGATCGCGGCTTTCTGGTCGCCGTCCTCGGCAATCCCATGGAAGAACGGCACATCGAACGACTGCTGACCATCAAGCAACCGGAGTTTTACCAGGTCAGCCTGGAGGGACTGCGGGATCAGAACGATTATATCCGGGGAGCCGGGCATTACCGCCGGGTACTCGACTTCCTCGAACTTTTGCGCCGCCACGGGATTTATTCGATGGTGATGCTCACCCTGACCCGTGCCAACGCCGACGAGATCCTGGCCCTGGCGGAGGAACTCCGCGGCCGGGCCGACCTCTTCACCTTCAACCGTCTGGCCATGGTCGGCGAAGGGGCGGAGCTGGCCTCGTTGGAACCGGAGCGGTTTCCCCCGTTCCTTGACGAATTCCTCGCCGCCGCCCAAACCAATCAACACCTCAGCCTCAAAGACAATTTTTTCAACCTGCTGCTGGCAGAGCAGCAACGACCGCTGACCGGCGGCTGCACCGGGTTCGGCTGCGGGGCGGCCTTCAATTTCGTCTCCGTCCTGCCCGACGGCGAAGTCCACGCCTGCCGAAAATTCCCCTCTCTCATCGGCAACCTCTTCACCCAATCCCTCGTCGACATCTACGCTGGCCCGCTGGCCGAAAGGTACCGGGCCGGCAGCAGTGGCTGCCTGGATTGCGAACTCCGCCCGGCCTGCCGGGGTTGCCTCGCCGTTACCCATGGGTTCGGCCTCGACGTATTCACCGACCGCGACCCCTATTGTTTCAAAGAGGCGGGCCTGGAGCCGGAGACTGCACGCAAACGCTGACTCGCACTTGCGCGCCGTCGAGACAGCCCCCTTGCATTCTGCGGGTGCAGAGAAAAGGTCTTGACTTGCGACCCGCCGCTTTTTAGGTTCTTCCCTGTCGACTGTAGAGCAAACGCGCCTTGCCTTTCCTTCCCAGGGGGTTTCCATGGATATCCGCAACACCAGAACCATCATCCTCAACCAGGGCGATCCTGACCAGAAGCGGGCCGAAATCCTCGCCTATTTCCACCACACCTTCGATATCGACGAGCGGCTCTACGAGACCCTTAAGTTTGACACCACCTTTTACCTGCGGGCCGACCGGTTGCGCCATCCGCTGATCTTCTACTTCGGCCATACCGCCACTTTTTTTATCAACAAACTCAACATCGCCCGCCTGATCAACACCCGGATCAACCCGCGCTTCGAATCAATGTTCGCCGTCGGGGTGGACGAGATGTCCTGGGACGACCTCGACGCCAGTCATTACGACTGGCCCACTCGCCAGGAGGTCAAGGCCTACCGCGACCAGGTCAGGGCATTGGTTGACGGGTTGATCCGAAGCCTGCCGCTCACCCTGCCGATCACCTGGGAGAGCCCGTTCTGGGCGATCCTGATGGGGATTGAGCATGAACGCATCCACCTGGAGACCAGTTCGGTGCTGATCCGTCAATTGCCGCTCGATCAGGTGGTTGCCCATCCCTTCTGGACAATCTGCCGCGAAACGGGGGAACCGCCGGCGAATCGGCTGCTGCCGGTCAAGGGCGGCCAGGTGAAGCTAGGCAAGCCTGCGGACCATGCTCTCTACGGCTGGGACAACGAATACGGCCGCCACGTGGCCGAAGTGGCCGATTTCCAGGCTGCCGCCCTGCTGGTTGCCAACCGGGAGTTTGCAGCCTTTATCGAGGCCGGCGGCTACCGGGACCGGCAATGGTGGACCGAGGAGGGCTGGAACTGGCGCAGTTTCAAACAGGCCGAGCATCCGTTGTTCTGGGTGGAAAACCACGGGACCAGCGGCGCCTGGGGCCTGCGAACCATGCTGGAGGTCATCGAGCTGCCCTGGAACTGGCCGGTGGAGGTCAACCAGCTGGAGGCCAAGGCCTTCTGCAACTGGCAGGCCGCCCGGACCAGCCTGCCGATCCGGCTGCCCACCGAGGACGAATGGCACCGGCTGCGCGACGTTTGCACTATCCCGGACCAACCCTGGTGGCAGCAGGCCCCCGGCAACCTCAATCTGGAACACTGGAGCAGCTCCTGCCCGGTGGATCGGTTTGGTTTCGGTGATTTTTTTGATGTGATCGGCAATGTCTGGCAATGGACCGAGACCCCGATCTATCCTTTCCATGGCTTCCGGATCCATCCCTGGTACGATGATTTTTCCACCCCCACCTTCGACACCCGCCACAACCTGATCAAAGGGGGCTCCTGGATCTCCACCGGCAACGAGGCCACCCGTGATGCCCGCTATGCCTTCCGCCGCCATTTTTTCCAGCATGCCGGTTTCCGTTATGTGGCAAGCAGCGCCCCGGTGACCATCCACCAGGATCAATATGAAACCGATACCCTAGCGGCCCAATACTGCGACTTCCATTACGGGGCCACCCATTTCGGCGTGGCCAATTTTCCGGCCGCCTGTGCCGCCGCCTGTCTGGAACTGATGCAGAACCGCACGGTCGGCCACGCCCTGGACCTGGGCTGCGCGGTCGGTCGGGCCTCTTTTGAACTCGCCCGGAGCGGTTTCGCCAAAGTCACGGGCCTGGATTTTTCCACCCGGTTCTTCCGGCTGGCGACCCGGATGCAGGAGGAAGGGTACCTGCGCTACGCTTTTGGCGAAGAGGGCGAGATCTGCTCATTTCATGAAATCAGCTTGGCGCATTTCGGCCTGGAGGATTGCCGCGAACGGGTCGATTTTTCACAGGCCGATGCCTGCAACCTGCCGGAAAAATTCACCGGTTACGACCTGGTGCTAGCCGCCAATCTGATTGATCGACTCTATTCGCCGCGAACTTTCCTGGCCGACATCCATAAACGGATCAACCCAGGTGGCATCCTGGTCATAACCTCGCCCTATACCTGGGACGAAGCCTACACCAAAAAAGAAGAATGGCTGGGCGGCTACCGTGATGCGGGTGAGCCGGTCTGGGGACTGGATGGTTTAAAGGAGGCGCTAACCCCGCATTTCCGGCTGCTGGCCGAACCCCGCGACCTCCCTTTTGTGATCCGCGAGACCCGAAGAAAGTTCCAGCACACCCTTGCCGAACTGACCGCCTGGGAACGCAAGGATTAAATGCATCCGACCCGCTTTGATTTCGATACGAGTATTGATCGCCGCCATACGGCCAGCATAAAATGGGATCGCTACAAGGAGCGCGACATTCTTCCCCTGTGGGTGGCGGATATGGATTTCCGTTCGCCCCCGGCGATCATCGAGGCCCTGCATCAGCGGGTAGACCACGGTGTTTTCGGGTATACCTCGCCCCCCGAAACACTGACAGCCGCAGTGGTTTCCCACCTCCAAGAGCAATACCTCTGGAGCATTCATCCCGATTGGCTGGTCTGGCTGCCCGGTCTGGTCTGCGGTCTCAATGCTGCCTGCCGGGCGGTCGGTGAGATCGGCGATGCCGTGCTCACGGTTACCCCCATCTATCCCCCTTTCATGACCGCCCCGACCCTGGCAGGGCGTGCAATCGTCAAGGTACCCCTCAAACTGAACGGCTCGCGCTGGGAGATGGATCTGGAGGTGCTGGCACGATCGATTACCCCAAAGACCCGACTCTTCCTCCTCTGCAACCCCCATAACCCGACAGGCCGCGTCTGGACGAGCGAGGAACTGCTGGCGCTGGCCGAGTTGGCCGAGCGCCGCGACCTGATCATCTGCAGCGACGAAATCCATGCGGGCCTGCTGCTTGATGCCGACCAGCGCCATCTGCCCTTTGCCACTGCTGACACCTGAGATTGGTCGCCGCACCATCACCCTTCATGCCCCGAGCAAGACCTTCAATATCCCCGGCTTGGGCTGCTCGTTTGCGGTGATTGCCGACCGAGGGCAGCGAAAAGCCTTTACACGGGCAATGGATGGTATCGTGCCCCACGTCAATCTGCTCGGCTACGCCGCCACTGAGGCGGCTTACCGATCCGGAGAACCCTGGCGGCGGGAATTGATCGAGTATCTGCAGGGCAACCGTGATCTGGTGCTCCAGGCCTTGAACGCTATGCCCGGCCTGAGCGTTACCCCGGTGGAGGCCACCTATCTCGCCTGGATAGATGCGCGGGGATGCGGGCTTGCAGACCCAGCCGCCTTCTTTGAAGCCGCCGGCGTGGGGCTTTCCGACGGCACCGCCTTTGGCCTGCCCGGATTTCTCCGCCTCAACTTCGGCTGTCCCCGCTCTCTGCTTACCGAAGCGCTGGAGCGGATGCAAAAAGCCTTGGTTTGACCGGCTCCTGGTGTTCATCCTGGTTATTCCTCCAGCAGGGGGGCCGGCCATTGCGGAGACCATCCTCTCGCATGACAGCAGATTCGATGACCTCTACCCCGCAGAACGATAACCATCGGGTGCCGGGACGCATGCAATCATTTGCCTTCCGGCGTACTTTCTTATAGCGCGGCTCCCTGCCTGTGCTTATAACTCCCCCCATGAAACCCTTTTTCAAAACCCCAACAAACTCCCACATCGTGGGATTAAAGACTGCAACCATTCCGGCATCACAAGGAGCAGGGCAACGATGACCAGTGTTGACCAGGTTGCCCCCAAGACCCTACTCATTGAGAAAAAGCTGTTCACCTTCGCCTCTCCGCCCAACGAGATGGTGTTGGACTGCGGCGCCATACTGGGACCGATCACCCTGGCCTACGAGACCGTCGGCGACTCTCAATCGCCGAGCGGACCAATGCCATTCTCATTCTCCATGCCTTTTCCGGCGATTCCCACGTGGCCGGGTACCTGCGCGAAGACGACGAGCGGCCCGGCTGGTGGGACAACATGGTCGGGCCGGGCAAGCCCATCGACACCAACCGCTATTTTGTGATCTGTTCCAACATCCTCGGCGGCTGCTCTGGCTCCACCGGCCCCTCGTCGCTCAACCCGGATACCGGCAAACCCTACGGCCTCGCCTTTCCGATGGTGACCATCAAGGACATGGTCCATGCCCAGAAACAGCTGATCGATCACCTGGGGATCACCCGACTGATGTCGCTGGTCGGCGGCTCGGTGGGCGGCATGCAGGTCCTGCGCTGGTGCGCCGACTACCCGGAGATGGTGGTCTCGGCCATCCCCCTGGCCACCACCACCCGCCATTCGGCCCAGGCCATAGCCTTCAACGAGGTGGCCCGGCAGGCGATCATGGCTGACCCGGAGTGGAACAACGGCGATTATTACAATGGTTCGGGACCAACGCACGGTCTGGCGGTGGCGCGGATGATCGGCCATGTCACCTATCTCTCCGATGAAGCGATGCGCGAGAAATTCGGCCGCCGCCTGCACCGCAGCGCCCTGTCCTTTGACTTTACCGGGGATTTCCAGGTGGAGAGTTATCTCCATCACCAGGGCAAAAAATTCGTCAACCGCTTCGACGCCAACTCGCTCCTGTACATCACCAAGGCCGCCGATTACTTCGACCTGGAACGCGGCGGCGGCAACCTGCTGATCAACGAGGCCCTGGAAGGCGTTTCCTTTCTGGTGGTCTCCTTCACCTCGGACTGGCTCTACCCCACCTACCAGTCCCGGGATATCGTCTCCGCCCTGAAAAAAAACGGCGGCGACGTCAGTTTCTGCGAGATCGAGGCCCAGTGGGGCCACGACGCCTTCCTCATGCCGAACAAGCGGCTGGACGGTTTGATCAGCGGTTTTCTTGACCGGGTCTACCATGAGCACTGTCTATAACCAGGAACTGGGGACCATGCGCTTTGACCTTCAGGTCATCGCCTCCTGGATCGAACCGGGCTCAAGGGTGCTGGACTTGGGCTGCGGCAACGGCGATCTCCTTGAGTATCTGAAAAAGCACAAGCAGGTCAACGGCACCGGCATTGAGTTCTCCGAGGAAAAAGCAGCCCGCTGCATCGAGCGCGGCCTGACCGTGCTCCAGGGTGATTTCAGCAAAGAGGTCAGCGATTACCCCGAAGGGACGTTTCGACGTGGTCATCCTCAGCCAGACCCTGCAGCAGATCGAGGACCCCAAGGAACTGCTGATCGATCTCCTCTGGATCGGCAAACGGGTGATCGTCAGTTTTCCCAATTTCGCCCACTGGTCGGCCCGGCTGCAGATCCTCTTCACCGGCATGGCGCCGATCACCGACCAATTGCCCTATGAGTGGTACAACACCCCGAATATCCGCGTCATTTCCATCAAGGATTTCAAACGGTTTCTGCGGCTCTTCGGGGTGCGGACGGTGCGGGAAGTGGCGATCAACACCCATCACCACGACTACAAGGGCAATATTGTCCGGACCTTCAAAAACCTGCGGGCCACCTACGGCATTATGATGTTGGAGCGCGTGACGTGAACCAATTACAACCAAGTGAGTTGATTATGGGAAGAAAAGAAGTGCTGGCCGGTAGTTGCAAAACCGAGACGGTCACGGCGGAACGAGTGCGCAATCCGATCCCCGCAAGCAGTGTCGGCCCTGGCCACAGGATTCAAAAGCGGCCGCTGGGCCAGCCATATCGAACCGGTGCCGATCCCGTCGAAGAGCGAGGTGATCGATCTGATTGAGCAGGTGCAGCGCATCCTCTTCCCCGGCTTTTTCTCCCCGGTCATCCTGCGACCGGAGAATCTGGAATATCACCTGGGGCAGCAGCTCAGCCTGTTCTACGAAAACCTGGCCAGCCAGATCAGCTCGGCCATCCGCCACGACTGCTTCCGCCACAACCAGGCCTGCACCCTGTGCAGCGAACGCAGTTATGAAATCGCCGCCGCCCTGATCGATAGCCTGCCGGAGATTCGCAACCTGCTGGAGACGGACATCGAGGCCACCCTGACCGGCGATCCGGCGGCCGCCAACTCCGACGAGGTGATCTTCAGCTATCCCGGTCTGTTCGCCACCATGATCTATCGCCTGGCCCATCGGCTCACTGAGCTGGAGGTACCGCTCGTTCCCCGGATCATGAGCGAACACGCCTACCACCGCACCGCCATCGACATCAATCCCGAGGCGACCATCGGCTCCCATTTCTTCATCGATCACGGCTGCCGGCGTGGTCGTCGGCGCCACCACCACCATCGGCAACCAGGTGCGGCTCTACCAGGGCGTCACCCTCGGGGCACTGTCTCTGCCCAAGGATGCTGGAGAAAGGCTGCGCAACGTCAAACGGCATCCCACCATTGAGGACGATGTCATCATCTACTCCAATGCCACCATTCTCGGCGGCGACAACCGTGGTCGGAGCCCGCTCGATCATCGGCGGCAACGTCTGGCTGACCGAATCGGTCGGCCCGGATACCCGGGTGATGCTGGAACAACCGACAGCTGGTCTATATCGGCCGGGAACACGGAGGAAAACCATGAAACCAACCGCTTTGCGCCGATATCACCAAGGCCATCGGCAACACCCCGCTGGTCCGCCTGCCGCGGATCGGGGCAGCGGCTGGAGCCGAGCTGTTCGCCAAGATCGAGTCCATGAACCCACTCGGCAGCATCAAGGACCGATTGGCGGTGGCCATGATCGACGACGCCGAAGCCGCCGGCAGGATCAAGCCCGGCGCCACCATCGTCGAGCCGACCAGCGGCAACACCGGCATCGGCCTGGCCTCGGTCTGCGCCAGCCGGGGCTATCACTTGATCCTCACCATGCCCGAGAGCATGAGCATCGAGCGCCGCAAACTGCTGGTCCACCTGGGCGCGCGAACTGGTGCTGACGCCTGCGGCCGAGGGCATGAAAGGGGCCATCGCCAGGGCAATCGAACTGCAGCAGCAGACCCCGGGTTCGTGGATGCCCAACCAGTTCACCAATCCCTCCAATCCCGCCATGCACCGACGGACCACCGGGCCGGAGATCTGGCAGCAGGCCGAAGGCCGGGTCGACGTCTTCGTGGCCGGGGTCGGCACCGGCGGCACCATCACCGGCGCCGGCGGTTACCTCAAGGAACGCAACCCGGCCCTTCTGGTGGTGGCGGTCGAGCCGGCGGCATCGCCCGTCCTGTCCGGCGGCAAACCCGGACCCCACAAGATCCAGGGGATCGGCGCCGGCTTTATCCCCGAAATCCTCGACCGCACGGTGATCGATGAAATCGTCCAGGTGGAAAACGACGCGGCCATCGCCCAAGCGCAGGCCCTGGCCCGCCAAGAAGGCATCCTTTGCGGCATCTCCAGCGGCGCGGCCCTGGTCGGGGCACTGCGGATCGCCGACCGGGCAGAATTTCAGTCCAAACGCATTGTCCTGATCCTGCCGGACACCGGCGAGCGTTACCTGAGCACGGATTTAATGGTGTACCAGGAAGAGAATCAGGCTGGGTAGACGGTCGCCATATCTCCGGGCAGCCTTGCCCTCCGTCCGGGCCACGAACAACGAACTGCACCCAAAGAACAGATGAGGGACACCATGGGAAAAATCGTTTCACTGAACATCAGCCGAGAAAAAGGCGTCAACAAGGAACCGGTGGAGAACATTGAGCTTAGAGTCGATCACGGCATGGTCGGGGATGCCCACGCCGGTGACTGGCACCGCCAGGTCAGCCTGCTGGCTGAAGAATCGATCGATTTCATGCGCAACAAGGGATTGGAACTCGAACCCGGCGCCTTTGCCGAGAATATAACCACCGAGGGAATCGAATTGGCCAAATTGCCGCTCGGCACCCGCTTGGGCAACGGTCAGGTCGTGCTGGAAGTGACCCAAATCGGCAAGAAATGTCACCACGGCTGCGCCATCTTCAAGCAGGTCGGGGACTGCATCATGCCTCGCGAAGGCATCTTCACCAAGGTGATCGTGCCGGGCACCCTGCGCCGAGGCGACAGCCTGGATATCCTGCCGTGAGCGAATCCGAGACGTGCAAACGCTGCGGCACCTGCTGCCAGCAAGGCGGTCCGGCCCTGCATGGACCCGACCTGGAACTGATCCGGGCGGGCCGACTCAATCTGGACGATTTGATCACGGTGCGCCGGGGCGAGTTGGCCTTCCAGCCCCATATGCCCCCTTCCCGAACCTGTCCTCAATGAATTTCTGAAAATGAAAGGACAAAACGGCACTTGGTGTTGCGCCTTTTATGACCAAACCACAAAGGGATGTCTGCGTTATGCGCATCGGCCAATGGCCTGTGGCTTGCTCGACTGCACGAACACCGGGCCGCTGCTGGCCATAGCCGGACAAAATCTTTTGACCCGTTTTGACTGCATCACGCCGGACGACCCCATGCTGCCCCTGGTGCATGAGCATGAACGACTCTGCCCTTGCCCGGATCTGGAGGCGATCAACCAGGATCTGAACCAGGGCGATAACCCTGCCAACCTGCTGGCCGAACTCGAAGCGGCCGTGCACAGTGACCTGGCCTTCCGCTCCCCTGTCGCCGCCGACTTCCAGCTTTCCCTGGACCGGGAGCTGTTCTATTTCGGACGACCGCTCTTTCAGCTGCTGGTTCCCCTCGGGGTGCAAGCCGTCAACACCCCCACAGGTATCCGCCTGAATCTCCGTGCCCGCTAAGCCCCACGCACTGCCCCCAGGCCGGCAGCATTCCATTGACTGACCGGGGAAAAACATATAGAGTGCCGCACCTTTTTGCCCTTTTTCCTTTTTTCTATTCGAGGTACCGAGTATGAGCGCTCGCCGATATCCAGACCCTTCTTGCCAAGTTCGACCAGTTGAACAGCATCTACCTGCGAGAGGAGGTGGATGAGGCCCTCAACCATCAGGAGGCGTTGACCCCGCATTTGCTCGGCATCATCGAATCGGTCGCCGAAAACCCACTCCGTCATGCCCTCGAGGAACACAACGGCCATGTCTATGCGGCCACCCTGTTGTCTCATTTCAGTGAGCCGGCCGCCCATCTGCCGCTCATCCGCGCCTTCTCCATCGCCGAGGAACAGTTGATCGATCTTTGGGGCGACATGACCACCGAGACCCTGCCCACCCTGCTCTACCGGACCTGCAACGGCGAGATCGAGGGGATCAAGGGTCTGGTCGCTAATCGGGAGATTGATCAGTATGTGCGCTGTGCGGCCATGGAGGCCCTGTCGTATGTGGTGGCCTTTGATCCGACCAGGCGGGACGAGGTGGTGCAGATTTTTCCAGGGGCTGTTCACCGGCGAAGAGGCTGATCGCGAATCCTATTTCTGGGGCAACTTGGCGGCAACCCTCTGCGATCTCCATCCGGGCGAGTCGATGGAAATCATCCGCAAGGCCTTTGAAGACGGCATCGTGTCGACCAGCTTTTATCGGTTTAGGGAATGTTGAGGTGGCCAACGATCTGAGCAGGGAGGTGGCCATGGAGTCGCTGCAGGCCTGGGTCAATGGCGCGGATGCCCGTTGATGTCCACGGTTACATCTCCTGGTTTGCCGAATTCAACCAGGAAGATCACGAGCAGCCCCCGGTGAAAAAGAACACGCCCAAAAACAAGAAAAAATCGGTCAGTTCCAAGAACAAAGCCAAGAAAAAGCCGAAAAAATAGAACCGGACGGGGCGCCGGCTACTCCTTCAGCACAATCCGCAGGTTCCCTTCCCGAACCTCGATGGCGGCACGATGGAGACCAGCCATGATCCAGCCCGGCTTTTTCGACCTGCAGGACCGATTGCACAAAATCGACAAAAACGGCGACCCGCTTGCCAAGATCAACGAGACGGTCAACTGGGAGATGTTTCGTCCAGCGCTCGAAAAAGCAGGGACAAAAGCCGGCAATCCACTGTTGGTCCGAAGGGGTACGACGTCATCCTGCTGTTCAAAATTCTTATCCTGCAGTCGCTGTACAACCTGTCGGATGACGCGACCGAGTTTCAGATTCTCGACCGGCATTCTTTTGGGCGCTTTCTTGGTCTGCACATCAGCCAAAAAGTCCCGGATGCCACCACCATCTGGCGTTTTCGGGAAGACCTCGTCAAGGCCGGCATCGTGGAGGAGCTGTTTGCGACCTTTGATGCGCACCTTCGGGCCAACGGTTTCATGGCGATGAAGGGGCAGATCGTGGATGCCAGCATCGTCAACGTACCCAAGCAGCGGAACAGCCGGGAGGAAAATGCCCGGATCAAAGCAGGCGAGGTTCCGGAAGACTGGTCCGGAGAACAAGCGGCAGCGAAAGGACGTGGATGCGCGCTGGACCAAGAAAAACGGCAAGTCCTTTTACGGATACAAGAACCACGTCTCGGTGGATGTGAAGCACAAGCTGATTCGAAGCTATGCGGTGACGGATGCGGCCCTGCACGACAGCAATGTGTTCGAGCAACTCCTTGCCGACAACACGAGCAAGGACGTCTGGGCGGATTCGGCCTATCGATCGGCGGATCGGCTGGAGCGTCTCGCGCAGGATGGTTTTCGCGAACACATCCAACGCAAGGGGAGCCGCAATCGTCCATTGACGCCAAGAGAACAGGAAGGCAACAAGACCAGGTCCAGGATCCGTTCGCGAGTCGAGCACATCTTTGGCGTGCAGGCGCAGAGAGCGGGGAATTTGCTGTTGCGCACGATCGGCATAGCCCGAGCCCGAGCAAAGATCGGTTTGCGCAATCTGGGGTACAACATTGACCGGATGGGGATGCTTCTGGCGACAAACAGGTGAAGTGCGCCCAGGAAGCGGCAAAATGGCAAAAGAACGCCATCGAGCGCAGAGCGAGGCGGCGCCAGGGTGTAAAACCGATCGGATTACAAAGCCAGAAGAGCATGATCTTCGTGAAAAAATTTGCCGGTGAGTGCTGCCGGGGCTTACTGAGCTAAATTTCAAGATTCCCCAAATAATAAAATATAATAAAATATAATATTATAATAAATATTTATTATAATATATTTAATAAAATATAAAATTTTTTAAATTATTTTTAAATAAAATAAAAATATAAATTTATGAGTGATGTTGAGTAGAAGTAGAGAAGATTTTTTATATTGCGCAAGGATGGTTGATTGAGTAGAAATAGTGCAAAGTGATGGAAGTTGCGATAGAGTTGTTTTGAAATAATGATAATGGATGTCGTGGTCCCTATTGTTTTACGGATGCGACGATTCTGACTGTCGTACCCGTAGGTGGCAATGATACTGCCCGCCTTCTCCACCTTGATCAGGAGGTGACCACCCTGTCACGGTCGTCGTAGGTCACCGTCTGGATCCGGGTATTGGATTCATCGTCCACTCCGGTCAGGTTGTGGACATCGCTGGGGTCGCCATAGCTATAGGTTCTGTTTTTTCCATCCGGACGGGTGACGCTGATCAGGTTGTCATTGCGGTCAAAGGCATAGGTAAAAGTTCCGGCAGGGGTGGTAAGGCTTGTCAGCCTGCTGTCTGTATAAGTGAAGACGAGCGTGCGTCCCAGGGTGTCGGTGAGCGTGGCGACCTGATCGTTGACATAGGTCAAGGTCAAACCAGTCCCACGGTGGTCGGCGATGGAGGTCAGGCGACCCTGGCTGTCATAGGCATGGATATCCTGGTTGGCTCGAGTCAGCTGGAAACCTGTCGAAGTTCGGATGATGGTCTGCACAAGACCGAGCTGGCTGGCATACCCGCCTTGACCGTCATCAACAAATTGCAGATGACGTCCATCATTTTGCACCAGGGTGATTGTCGAGGGACCGGGAATCAACCTTTCGGAGAAAGAACTGGACCAGCCTTGCCCCAAGGCGCCACTCACCGTGGCCTGGCTGTTGTAGAAACGTTTGAAGGCCATTTCGGGCACCGGGCCGTCCATGGAAATGTCTGTTTCTTGGATATGCATATTGCCGGCAGCAAAATTGATGCCATGGTCAGCAATATAGGGCAAGGAAGAGGCGAAAGCATGCCTGACCAGGGTTGCCTGGAGACAAAACGGGGCGAGAAAAGACAGACACGGCCAACTTGCAGGCTGTTGTCAACGAAGTCTGGGAACATTTTCATTCGGTGGCCGTTCACTATGAACGGATATGTTTTTACAGTTTGGAACGCATCATTTTTTTGTCATGATGTCATCCACCCGGCCATTGCCTCGGATCAAGAAGGCGAGCACTGCCTGCAGTTCATTATCCGGCTGGGCCTCCTTGAGATCCTGTTCCAAGTTGCGCGTCAATGTGTGCCATTGTCCGTCCATGACCTGGAGGCCAAGACCGTGGTGAATATTTGTGTCAGTGCCAAGATTGTCGGTATCGACCGGGGTGTAATTGAGGAGCCGGGGCCCATTTTTAGTCTGGATGGAAATAGTGACTGAGAAGGCTCCACCGTACTTCATACCCCATTCCATTACTTTAAAGTTAACGTCATTCCAAGGGCTGCCGTCCGCATTGCGAAGTCGATAGCAGTTGCTGATACCACTGCCGGACAATTCGATCACCCGGCTAGCCCGGGCGCTGTCGTAGACATTGGTCACGGTGGCACCGGCGGGATCGCTGTCAAAAATATCCCAGCCGACAACCGTGCCGTCCTCGCCGTTCTCATAAAGAATGAAGGTGGGCGCCGAGGCGGGGTCGGCCGGGTTAGTCCCCTGGCTACGCTCAATGCCATCGACAAAGCCGTCGTTATCCGCATCGGGATCCAACAGGTTTATCAGGCCATCGCCATCGACATCCGCATTCCAATGGGCGCCCCAGTAGGCGAGTTCTTCGTTGTCGGCAATACCGTCGCCGTCGGAATCGGCGTCATAGGGATTGGTTCCGTAGGTGAACATCTCCATGACGTCGGCAATGGTGTCGCCATCGGAATCATGGTCAGCCGGGATCTGTTTCCGGGTTTTAATGTCATCGACCCGGCCGCTACCGCGGACAAGGAAAGCGAGCACGGCCAGTAGTTCGTTGTCCGGCTGAGCCTCCTTGAGGTCGCGCTCCAGGTCGCGCACTAGGGTGTGCCATTGGCCGTTTTTGACATGAAGGCCAAGGCCATGGTGGATATTGGTATCGGCGCCAAGATTGTCGGTATCGACCGGGGTGTAATTGAGGGAGCGGGGACCCTTTTTTGTTTGAACAGCGATAGTGACGGTGAAGGCTTCGCCGTACTTCATGCTCCATTCCATTACCTTGAAGTTGGTATCATTCCAAGAACTGCTGTTCGCATTGCGGAGCCGGTAGCCGTTATTAGTCCCACTGCCGGTCAACTCGATCACCCGGCTGCCCCGGCCGCTATCGTAGACATTGGTCACGATGGCACCAGCAGGTTCGCTATCGAAAATATCCCAGCCTATGATCGAGGCATCTTCAGCGTCCTCGTAGGTTCGGTACACGGGCAGAGACGAGACACTGGACAAGCGGTTGCCGGCGGCATCGAATGTAAACCGAATCGTGGTGCCGTCATCGTATGCCGACGAGGTAAGGCGGTGGTGGTTATCGTAGGTGTAGGTAACCGTTCCAGCCAGACCGCATTCCGCGACCAAGGAAAGAAGGGCTGCACTGGAAATTATTAAAAGATATGAACAAGAATAAATATTCAACTGCATATTCACCGACGGATTGATTGTGCTTTTATCATACAGAGGGGACTTCCTAAATTAAGCGGGATATCGATCTCGGGAAGTTCCAGGCAATCGGGTATGCCGTCCTGATCCTGATCCGGCAGCGGTTTTTCGGTGCAGTATTGATCCATAGAGCTGATCGGGTTTGCGTAATAGACCCCGGCGCCGGCGGTGGCCATGTTCACGTTCGAGACCGAACCGATAAACGCAGCGGAGCCTTTCTGCACCGCCAGTAGATGGGTGCCGCTCTCATTTCTGAGGACCCGGTAACCGTTGCTGGTCAAATAATTAACCAGCGCTTGGGGAGACCCCGTCGTATCTCCATAGGAACTGTAGCTGGAGAGCTTTGCGCCCTCACAACGGAGTGGGTTCATACGATAGGTATATGTTTGGGTCTCAGAATAAGGTTTACCCGGACATTGGGTGGCCATCAATTCAAGCCCAACGATATTGACGCCATTCGATCCGGTCGTACATGTGCAATCCGCGGAACAGGGAGGAGGCGCGAACACCACGATCAAGGATAGGGCAAAAATGCCGACCTGAACAAATGAAAGCGTTGTGCATGCAGCCATGAATTGTCCTGAAAGAAATTTTCGATTGCTTGCAACAAGTCGGGAAATCAGTGCGTTGGCACTGTCGCAGGCGGGGATGTTACCCGCCAGCAGAAATAGTCTTTATGATACGGAAGAAAAAGTGAGTATTCAAGCATAGACAGCAAGATAAACAAGTCGCGACAGGCTGTATCTGAAAAAAATGCCTTTGCTTGCAAGAGCTTCAGGAAAATTGTTGTGTGCAAAAAATATTTGCAACATGGGACCGTACCTCCCGGAGGGTCAAAATCGGGCAAGGGTTAGGCAGCACTACTTTCCCGATGGAGTTCAACGGAATCCGTGTTCTTTCTCATGGAAAAAACAGGGCCTGGCACGAGACACCGCAGCGAAAAACACTGGCGAGAGAGATGTCGGATCCATCGACGCGCGACGAACCCTCGAATATGAACTGGGGCATTGAAACCCAAAAGGCTTTCATTGCCTTACTCTTTTAACACGATGTGCAGACTGCCCTCACGAACCTCGATGGCGGCGACGCCGTCGGAAAATCCCTTCCAGAATCCCGGTTCGGTACCGAAAACTTCAACCAGGTCGATGTTTTTCAGACCGCCGAGCCAGGCATTGGGCAGGGGGACGCCCATCACTGAGATACCGCGCAGGACAACCACGGGGCGCCCGCCGCGAAAGGCAAGCTCAGCCCCGGCCCTGACCTTCAGCGTCTTGCCGCCCAGGAAGGGAAAATCAGGGTCCACGGGGATCAACAGCTTGACGCTGACCAGATCGTTGGCGAAATCAACAACCATCTTCCGGGCCAGATCGGTGTTTTGGGCGACCATCGCATTGATCTCCCGCTCGCTCAGCCGGATCTCCCGGGAAGCGCCTTCCTCGCTGTAGGGTTCGGGCTTCAGGTCCTCCCCGGTCGGGATCTCACCTTGCCGCCCCGGAGGAATGCGGCGAGAGCGGCCGTCAACCTGCTCAAACCGCTCCAGCTTGCGCTCCAGCCGCTGCTCTTCCGCCTGGGTCAAAACCACCGGCTCAAAAGGGCTGGGAAAGAGCCAGTTCTTGACGATGAACAAGGTGCCTGCCATGGTGAGCAGCATGGCGACGACGACAATGCCGGCCACCTTGGCGCCGGACAGACCCGATTTTTCCTTGTTTGCTTCCACGGTGCCTTTCCTCCCGATGTCCGCTGTTTTCTCCTTTTTACGCCACCCGGTCGCTCGTGTCAAACATCGACCACGATCACAGGTAGCGGCAAGCAAGAAAACAGCGCTCGCGCCTGTTTGGAAACGAGCCGTAAACAAACAAAAAAACAGAATGTTACAGCACGGCTGACATTATTGACTTGCACCGCTCGGCAATCTCCTGTAAGTGCATCGCACTCCTCTAAACACACACTCTTTCAAGCCATGGATTCCTGATCGCAATGAACGGATATCTCCTTTGTATTCTCGCTATTCTTCTGATAGGTTACCTGCTCGACCTGACGGTGGCCCTGCTCAACCTCCGTTCGCTGCGCCCCGAGTTGCCGTCCGAGTTTGCCGGCATCTACGAAGCCGATCAATACGCCCGCTCTCAGGAGTACACCCGGGTGAATACCCGGTTTTCGCTGATCCAGTCAACGGTAGGCCTGGTGCTGACCTTGACGTTCATCCTCGCGGGCGGCTTCAACCTGGTTGATCTCGCGGCCCGCAGCTTCGGCCTCTCCTCGATCCCCACCGGTCTGCTCTTCACCGGGATGCTGGGCCTGCTGACAGCCGTACTTAACCTGCCTTTTTCCATCTACTCAACTTTTGTCATTGAGCAACGCTTCGGTTTCAACACCACCACGGTTGCCACCTTTATCCTTGATGGCTGCAAGGCCGTATTATTGACCGTCGTTCTCGGCGGGCCACTGCTCGCCGCTGTCCTCTGGTTTTTCGAGTCCAGCGGCTCATTGGCCTGGCTCTTCTGCTGGGCCGCTGCCGTGGCCTTCATCCTGGTGATGCAGTTCCTGGCTCCGGTGGTGATCATGCCGCTTGTTCAACAAATTCATCCCCCTGGCCGAAGGCGAACTCAAAGAGGCCATCACCCGCTATGCTGCGGCGCAGCGATTCGCCATCCAGGGGATCTACACCATGGACGGCTCCAAACGCTCCACCCGGGCCAACGCCTTTTTCACCGGCTTCGGTCGTTTCCGCCGCATCGTCTTTTTCGACACCCTGATGGACAAACTGGCCGCCAGCGAGATCGTCGCCGTGCTCGCCCATGAGATGGGGCACTACAAGCTCAAGCATATCCCGGTGATGATGGCGCTCTCCGTCCTCCAGATGGGCCTGCTGTTCTTTATCCTCTCCCTCTTTCTCGGCAACCAGGGTTTATTCGCCGCCTTCGGCATGGAACATCTCTCGGTGTATGCCGGGCTTGTCTTCTTTGGTTTTCTCTACGCCCCTATCTCCACTCTCCTTGCCATTGGCTTCAATGCCTTTTCCCGGCACAACGAATACCAAGCCGACCGCTTTGCCGCGCAAACTGGCATAGAGGGCGAGGCCCTTATCAGCGGCCTGAAAAAGCTCAGCGTCAGCAATCTGAGCAACCTGACTCCCCATCCGCTGCATGTTTTTCTCAATTACAGCCACCCGCCCATTCTCGCCCGGATCGAGGCTCTGCGTCGACTGGGCTCCGGTACGACCGGGAACTGAGGATATGGAACAGCTCGCCAGCCGCCTCCATACTGCCTGGCTCAGCCAGATGGCACGCGAATACCGCGACATCTGCTACCAGTACGGAATCCGGCTTACACCACCAATCCTGACCATCAGCAAAAACAAGAAGCAGATGGGCAGTTGGTCATCTGGAGATCGACATTTAAGTCTCAGCCATTATCTGATCAGCGCCCATCCCTGGAATCTGACCCTGCAGGTACTCAAACATGAGATGGCCCATCAGATCTGCAGCGAAATCCACGGCCGGGACGATGCCGGACACGGGCCGCTTTTCCGCGCGGCCTGCACCCGGCTTGGCCTTGACGCCCCTTTTCACCGGGCCAGCGCCGATCTCGCTGAAGGCGTCGTCGGCATGGAGTCGGGATCAGCAACTACCGAGCAGGGGCGGCAGGTCATCGACAAAATACGTAAACTGCTTGCCCTGGGTGGTTCTGACAACGAGCACGAAGCCGCCTTGGCGGTGCAGCGAGCAGGCGAACTGCTGACCCGCTATCGGCTCGATTTTGACGCCCTGGTCGAGGACGAAGGGCTGGCGCACCGGAGCATCGACGACCTGCGGCCGAACCCTGCCGGTGCACCGCAAGTCGATCTGCGCCATCCTCGAATCCTGCTTTGCGGTGCGGGTTATCTGTGCCTCCACCTACGATCCGTTAGCCGATCGATCGTATAAGACCATCGAGCTGCTGGGCCGCGAGGAAGAGGTGGCCATTGCCGAGCACTGCTACCACTTCCTCGAAAACAGGCTGCAGACCCTATGGGAGCAGAACCGGCGGGGCTTTACCGGCAATGGGCGCATCGCCAAAAAAAGCTATTACCTCGGCCTGCTGGCCGGATTTCGAGAAACCCTGGAGCGATCCCGCAGCGGACCAGCCAGGTCCGTCCGAACATCAAACCCGCCCACCGATCTGCCGGCGCTCAGGGCGCAGCAGCGGCTGGAGGATTTCGTCGCTTTCCGCTTTCCCCGTTTGCGGCAGATGCGCGGCAAATCCACCTTAATGCATGGGGAGGCCTATCGCCAGGCGGTTGCCGCCGGGCGGGAAATCACCCTCCACCAATCCATGAACGGTGGCACGGCAACCCGTCTCCTAAAGTAGTGTCTCCGTTTGTTTGATTTGCGTGAGAACGAGCGGTGGTCTTGACCCGGCACCCGGCGTTTATTATAAAAAGAGCAGTCTGTTGCCCAAGGAGGAAGAAGCATTGGTGAACTATACCATGGAACGTTGGAATATTAACAAGTCGTCGGATCTCTACGGTGTGTCCGAATGGGGCGGCGGCTATTTCTTCATCGCCGAAAACGGCGACATGATGGTCATGCCCGAACCCGGCGCGGTCGATCGCGGCGTGAGCATTGCCGCCATTTCCAACGGCATCCGGGAACGCGGCTTCGACATGCCGGTGCTGCTGCGCATCGAGAACATCCTCGATGCCCAGATCACCAGCCTCAACGAGACCTTCCGTTCCGCCATGGAGGAATTGGGCTATACCAGCACCTTCATGGGCGCCTACCCGATCAAGGTCAACCAGCAGAAGCAGGTGGTGGAAAAGATCACCCAGTTCGGCTCCCGCTACCACCACGGCCTCGAGGCCGGCTCCAAGGCCGAGCTGATCGCCGCCATGGGCATGATGCGCGACAAGAAGGCGGTTCTGATCTGCAACGGCTACAAGGACGAGGAATTCATCGATCTCGGCCTCTACGCCACCAAGATCGGCTTCACCTGCATCCTGGTGGTGGAGATGCCCGACGAACTGCCGCTGATCATCGAACGCTCCAAAGCGCTGAACGCCAAACCCATCCTCGGCATCCGCATCAAGCTCTCGGCCCAGGCCGGCGGCCACTGGTCGGAATCCGGCGGCGAACGCTCCATCTTCGGCCTCAACACCAGCCAGATCATCCAGGCGGTGGACCTGCTGGCCAGCGCCGGCATGCTCGACTGCCTCAAGCTGGTCCACTACCACCTGGGCTCGCAGATCTCCAACATCCGCGAGATCCGCACCGCGGTCAACGAGGCCTGCCGGGTCTATGCCGGCCTGGTCAAGGAGGGGCGCCAAGGTCGAATACCTCGACCTCGGCGGCGGCCTGGCGGTGGATTACGACGGCTCGCAGTCCAATTTTCTCTCCAGCCGCAACTACACCCTCAAGGAGTACTGCACCGACATCATCGAGGCGGTGATGACCTCGCTGGAGGACGAGAACATCGCCCATCCGATCATCATTACCGAATCGGGCCGGGCGCTGGTGGCCTATTATTCGATCCTGCTGTTCAACATCCTCGACGTCACCCAGTTCCACACCGAACCCCTGCCGGAGCAACTGCCCGAGGATTGCCCGCCCCAGCTCGAATACATGCGTCCAGGCCCTCAAGGACCTGACTATCCGCAACATCCAGGAGGTATTCAACGACGCCATCTTCTACCGCGACGAGACCCGGCGGCTGTTTCATACCGGCCAGATCAGCCTGCGCGAGCGGTCGCTGGCCGAGCAGCTGTTCTGGACCACGATCAACGAGATCAACCGCCTGTCCAAGGAACTGAAGAACCCCAGTGCCGAACTCACCGACCTCGACCGGGTCCTCTCCGATTTCTACTACTGCAATTTCAGCGTCTTCCAGTGCCTGCCCGACACCTGGGCCATCGGCCAGCTGTTTCCGATCATGCCGATTCACCGCCTCGACGAGGAGCCGACCCGCAAGGGCATTCTCGCCGACATCACCTGCGACTGCGACGGCAAGATCGACCAGTTCATCGACAAGCGCGGCGTCAAACGCTACCTGCCCCTGCACGAGCTAAAACCCTATGAGGAATACATCCTCGGCGCCTTCCTGGTCGGCGCCTACCAGGAGACCCTGGGCGATCTGCACAACCTGTTGGGCGACACCAACGTGGTCACCATCCGCATTCAGGAAAAAGGCGAATTCGAGTTCGTCAGCGAGCAGGAAGGCGACACCGTGGCTGAGGTGTTGTCCTATGTCCAGTACGATCCCAAACGGCTCTTTGTCCGCTTCCGTGAAACCGCGGAGCAGGCGGTACGCTCCGGCCGCATCAGCGCCCAGGAACGGCGGGAGATCGTTGAGGCCTACGAGGCTGGTTTACGGGGATATACGTATTTTGAGCGGTAAAGGAAAAGGTCGATTAGAATATCAGGTACCCGGAAGGATGAATTCTCTCCAGACTTCAATCTGAATCATTACCACAGGAGAATAGAACATGGCCCACGTCCTTATCATAGGCGCCGGCGGCGTTGGTAGCGTTGTCGCCCATAAATGCGCTCAGGCAAGCGAGGTGTTCACCCAAATCACCCTGGCCAGCCGGACCGTGGCCAAATGCGAGGCCATTGCCGTATCGATCAAGGAGCGGACCGGGATTACGGTTGCTGTAGAGCAGGTCGATGCCGACAATGTGGCCGAAACCGTGGCCCTGATCCGACGGATCAAACCGGACCTGGTGCTCAATGTCGCCCTGCCCTACCAGGATTTGCCCCTGATGGACGCCTGCCTCGAAACCGGGGTCGACTATCTCGACACTGCCAATTACGAGCCTCCGGATGTAGCCAAGTTCGAGTACAAGTGGCAGTGGGCCTACAAGGAGCGGTTTGTCGCCAAGAACCTGATGGCTCTGCTCGGCTCCGGCTTTGATCCCGGCGTCACCAACGTCTTCTGTGCCTGGGCCCAGAAGCACCATTTCGATGAGATCCACCAGCTGGACATCATCGACTGCAATGCCGGCGACCATGGCCAGCACTTTGCCACTAACTTCAATCCGGAGATCAACATCCGCGAGATCACGCAGCGCGGCCGCTACTGGGAACACGGCGAGTGGGTGGAGACCGATCCGCTCTCCTGGTCGATGAACTATGATTTCCCCGAGGGCATCGGCCCCAAGAAATGCTTTCTGATGTACCACGAGGAGCTGGAATCCCTGGTCCTGAACCTCAAGGGGTTGAAGCGGGCCCGCTTCTGGATGACCTTCTCCGAAAACTACCTCACCCATCTGCGGGTGCTGGAGAATGTCGGCATGACCCGGATCGACCCGGTGGAATACAACGGCGCCGAAATCGTGCCGCTCAAGTTCCTCAAGGCAGTCCTGCCCGAGCCTGCCTCACTCGGCCCCCTGACCCAGGGCCGCACCTGCATCGGCTGCGTCTTCAAGGGAGTCAAGGACGGCAAGGAAAAACAGCTCTACATCTACAATATCTGCAGCCATGAGGAGGCCTACCGCGAGGTCGGTTCCCAGGCCATCTCCTATACTACCGGCGTACCGGCGATGATCGGGGCGATGATGATGCTCACTGGAGCCTGGAAGCGGGCCGGCGTCTGGAACATGGAGGAATTCGATCCCGATCCCTTCATGGACGCCTTGAATAAGTACGGCTTACCCTGGCAGGTCGTCGAGCTGTGATCAACGGCCGGTTCGCCTGCCGGTTCGACCCGGCCCGGGTGACCACGCCCGCCTTTGTGGTCGACGAGGGGCTATTACAGCACAACCTCGCCATTCTGGCCAGGGTCAAAGAGGCCACCGGCTGCAAGATCCTGCTCGCACTCAAATGCTTTGCCCTGTTCAGCGTCTTCCCCCTGCTGCGGCAGACTCTGGACGGCGTCTGCGCCAGTTCGCCCCATGAGGCGCGCCTGGGCCGCGAAGAATTCGGCCGCGAGGTGCACAGTTTTGCCGCCGCCTATTCGACCGGAGACATTGAGCAATTGGCCCTGAGCTGCGACCACCTGGTGTTCAATTCCTTTGTCCAGTGGCAGCGGTTCCGCACCCTGGCCGAAAAGACTGCCCAGAAAGCAGGCCGGAAGTTGGAATTTGGCTTACGGATCAATCCCGAGCACTCGGAAGGCGCGGTCCCCCTCTATGACCCCTGCGCCCCGGGTTCCCGGCTGGGCATCCGGCGAGCCGATTTCCGGGTGGATCAACTCGACGGCATCAGCGGCCTGCACTGGCACAATCTCTGCGAGCAGGATGCCGACTGCCTGGAACGGACCGTGGTGGCGGTGGAGCGCACCTTCGGTGATATCCTGCCGAACATGGCTTACGTCAACTTCGGCGGCGGTCATCACATCACCCGCCCGGGCTATGATCTTGACCTGCTGATTGCGATCATCAACCGATTCCAAAAACGATGGGGGACCATGGTCTACCTGGAGCCCGGCGAAGCGGTGGCGCTGAACTGCGGCTATCTGGTGGCCACGGTGCTCGACGTGGTCCAGGCCGACCTGCCGGTGGCGATCATCGACGCCTCAGTGCCGGCCCACATGCCCGATGTCCTCGAGATGCCGTACCGGCCGCATATCATTGACTCAGGCGAGCCGGGCGAGAAGAGCTTCACCTGCCGCATCGGGGGACTCTCCTGCCTGGCCGGGGATGTCGCCGGCGAGTATTCCTTCGATGCGCCGCTGGTTCCCGGAGACCGGTTGGTGTTCACCGACATGGCCATCTACACCATGGTCAAGACCAACACCTTCAACGGCGTGCAACTGCCCTCGATCATCCTTTACCGGCCGGAAAACGACGAACTCTCCCTGGTCCGGCAATTTGGCTACGAAGATTTCAAAAACCGGCTGTCCTGACCATTTTACCCGACGCCTGGGCTCAGCCTATCCTTCGCCTCCTCCCCTCTCCAGCGAAGCGATCCATTGCACCGACTTGCCATTGACAGATCCGTTTTTCTTGAATACGGTTGCCGGAAACTTTGCAATCAAACCGGCACTTTGTTTCAACACCCACGCACAGGGGAGGAATTCATGACGGATATGCTCTACACGCCGAAAAGTGAAGTTGACGCGCGCATTCAGACTTTTCAGAAGACGCTGGAACAACTGGGAATCGACGGAGCCCTGATCATCCACCACACCAACCTGTTCTACCTCAGCGGCACCTCGCAAAGCAGCCATCTCTTCATTCCCCGCTCCGGCAAGCCCCTCCTCATGGTGCGTAAAAGCTTTGAGCGTGCTTGCAAGGAGTCGCCCATCGAGGAGATTCTGGATGTAAAGAGCCTGAAAATGATTCCTGAGATCCTTAAGGAGAAAGGGTTCAGCATCGAAACCCTGGGCCTGGAACTGGACGTCATCCCCTATAATACCTGGCAATTCTACGCAAAAGTCTTTAAGGATTCCAGCTTCACCGACATCTCGGATGCGCTCAAGCGCATCAGGACGATTAAATCCGAACACGAAATCGGCCTGCTCCAAGGGGCCTGTGGCGTTCTCGATCAGGTCTTTGCCGATGTACCCGCCATGCTCCGCGATGGCATGTCCGAGATCGAACTGGCCAGCCTGTTCGAAGCCGGGATGCGTCGGCGTGGCTACGGTGGCTGTTCGAAGATGCGTGCCTTCAACCAAGACTTCTTCATGGGCAATGTCGCCACTGGTGCCAGCGGCGCAGTCCCCTCCTACTTCGACGGCCCGGTCGGCGGTTGCGGCCTGACCCCGGCCAACAATCCGCACGGCGCTGGCTGGAAAACCATCAGCCCGGGCGAGGTTGTCTACATTGACTACACCTGTGTAATCAACGGCTACACCGCAGACGGAGCGCGGATGTTTGTCATTGGCGACGTTTCGGACCAGTTACGCCGCGCCCATGCAGCGGCGCTGAACATTCAGGAGGCCATCGTGGCCATGATCAAGCCCGGTGTGATCTGCGAGGATGTTTACATCAAGTCGGCGGAACTGGCCGAATCCATGGGTTTGCAGGATCACTTCATGGGTATCGGCAATGACCGGGTCCGCTTCATCGGCCATGGGGTCGGCCTCGAACTTGACGAGTACCCGATCTTTGCCAAGGGAGTAAAGATGCGCCTCGCCGCGGGCATGACCTTTGCTCTTGAACCGAAATTCGTCTATCCGGAAGGGGCTATCGGCATCGAGGATACCTATGTGCTCAGGGCGGATGGCCCCCAGGTCCTGACTCATGCTCCCCAGGCAATCATCAGGGTGTAACCCCGGGCCTTTTCAGAATTACGCTTCTGTTCCAGCACAGGGCAATGGATCAGGCCCGTTGCCCTTTTTTTCCTGAGGGTGCAACAGTTTTCCAGGCATAAGATTATGCCTTGACTCTACCCGGCTTTTGCGAGAACCTTTCAAAGAGAATCCCTTTCCATTCAAGAAACTCAACCCGGCAGCATCGAGCATGAATCCTCTTATCCGTACTCTCTTTGGAGCGCACGCCGAAAAATCCGCCTCGCTGAGCCCGCAATTCGATGAGGCCTCAACGCAGGCAGCTTTTACTGCACCCGTGGCCATGGCGGGCGACATTTCGGCCATCGCCATAGAAAACATCTTCCAGCTTCTCGACCTTGCCGCCCTGACAGGAAAACTCGAGCTCCAATCCGCCTCCAACAGCGGCATTTTTTACTTCCGCAAGGGGCTGCTCGTCCATGGCCTCCTCCAGATCAGTCACCGCAAGATTGGACAGATTTTCCTCGATGCCCAGGTGATCACCAACGAGCAGTTGCAGGAATGCCTCCGGCTGCATGAACGGACCGGAACACGACGGCGTGTCGGTCAGATACTCCTGGAGAAAGGGTATATAAAACCTGAGTGGCTCAACAAAACCCTGTCCCGTCAGGTGAAGGAGGCCTTTTTCGAAGCGCTTTCATGGCAAGAAGGCACCTTTCGGTTTTATCTAAATCAAATACCGCCCCCTGACGAGATCGAGATGCACGGTCGCATCGACCGTCTGCTGCTCGAGGGCATGGTGCGCATCGATCAAGACACCCAAGGCGGGAATGAAGAGTAGAACAAAGAAAAAGAAACATTTACATCTGCTCTCTGCCCAACCGTCCACTCCCGCACCATTCTCACCCGACTGCTAGCTACTTTCCATTCGATTATCCTTCTCTCCTGTAGTATAGAACAATCACTTTTCCGCAGTTAACGGTGCAGCGGCAAACCAGGGGCTTCTTTCGCCTCTCCTTGCCGTGTTGCCGGGAAACGATTTTGCAAACGAAGCAAGAAGAGATAGTGTTCCTCCCGGCGGCAGATCACCCTGTCGGGATTGTTTTCAATCCGCGTTTAATCTGAATCTGTACTGACCGCAGGGCATGCACAGGGCGTATGGAGCAAGAAAGAATTTTCGAGAGATTACTGCAGATCATCACCCGTTACCACGAGGTACGGGAGACTGATCCTTTTGTCGAATATCTCGATCCCGGCGACCTCCGGCAGTTGCTGCAGCTTGAGGACGACCGGGGACTGGGAAACTGGGAAGAACTGTTCCTGTGGGTGGAACAGTACCTGGCGCATGCCGTCAAGACCTCTCACCCTGGTTACGTCAACCGGATGTGGGCCGGCGCTAACCTGCCCTCGGTGGTCGGCGAGATGATCACCGCCATCACCAACACCTCGGCCTGCACTTACGAAACTGCGCCGGTATCGACCCTCATAGAAAAATATCTGCTCCGGACAATGTGTGACCTGGTCGGCTTTGAAAACGGCACCGGCCAGATGACCACCGGTTCGAGCAATGCGAACATGATCGCCATGATGGCTGCTCGCAACAGCGTGTCCCCTGAGATCAAGCAATGGGGACTCTTCGGCCGACCGGAACTGTTCGCCTTCGTCAACGCCGACGCCCATTACTCCATGGATCGGGCTGCCAATATCCTCGGCCTGGGCACCGGGCACCTGATCAAAATTCCGGTGGATGACCACGGCCGGATGAGTGTGCCCTCCCTGGAACAGCAACTGGCCGAGATCACTGCCTCGGGAGGCCTGCCCTTTTTTGTTGCCGCCACGGCCGGAACGACAGTGCGAGGCTCCTACGATCAGCTGCAGCCGCTGCTGGCCCTCCGCGACCGGTACAACTTCTGGCTGCATGTCGATGGCGCTTGGGGCGGGTCAGTGATCTTCAGTGATCGACTCCAGCAACAGTTCCTACCGGATCTCGAGCAGGCCGATTCTTTTACCCTGGATTTCCACAAGATGCTGGGCACCGCCCTGATGTGCAACGTGCTGCTGTTCAACCGCCGCCCTGACATCCTCCGAACGGTCTGCAGTGCCGGTGACGAGAGCTATATCTTCCGCGAGGGTGAAGACGGCGAAATCCGCGATCTCGGCACCCAGTCCTTGCAATGCGGCCGGCGGGTCGACAGCCTCAAATGGTTCCTCGACTGGAAATTTTACGGCCGGTCCGGGCTGGCCGAACGGGTGGAAAACTATCTGGAACTGTGCAGGTACGCTGAACAACAGGTACAGCAATCCGACGAACTGGAAATGGTCGTGCCCCGGGAATCGTTTAACCTCTGTTTCCGCTTCCGTACCCCCGCCGATGTTTCGATCGAGCCTTTCAACCTGGAGCTGCGCGAGCGTATGCACCGCAACGGCCGCAGTCTGGTCGGCACCGGTTTTGTCAACGACGAGCTGGTCCTGCGGCTCCTCATTACCAACATCAACGTCGGTAAACCCCAGATCGACGACTTCTTCCGGGCGGTCATCGAAACCGGCCGCGAACTGCTGGCCGAAAGGAGCAGTTGACACTGCGCAGCAACAATGAGGCAGGTATGAGTGACAAGGAATACATGGTGACACAGAAAGAGGCGGCCGATTTCCTCAAAGTATCGACTAAATCCATCAGTCGATACCGCAAAAAAGGCCTGCCCTACAAACTGATCCTCAACCCGGTGACCGGCAAGCAGGAGGTCCGCTTCCGCTACGCCGACTTGGAGCGGTGGGACGAGGGGCGGCAACTGCTCGCCACCTACGCTCGCGATGGCGAAGAAGTGATTGATCACGATGGAAAATCCGGCAGAGTCGCCGGACAGCAGGGACAGGCCAACCAGCACGACGGCTTTTTAAACGACTTGCTGTTCGCCTATAAGGAACAGATCGAACTGCTCCGCGATCAGCTGGAGGATATGCGGGAGCAGTTGGCGCGTCGTGACCGGCAGATTGACGACCTGATGCGACTGATGGTTGGCCTGCAGCTTGAATACAAGCCTATGCCCGCAGTGGTGCCAACAGAAAACCATCACCCTGGGCAGCAAGCGGCAAGACGTTCGGAAACACGAGAAGAAAATCGGTTCACCGACCTCTACGAGACGGTGAAACTGCCGGAGTCAGTTGTGCCAATGCGTTTCCCCGATCTGGACCGGCAGGATGAGGGAATGGCGACGCCACGGGGCAGAGAAAAAAAGGTGTTCAGCCGGGAACAACTCGCGGCCTCGATCCAACGACTGCGGCGCAAAGGAAAAAGCTACGAGGAGATAGCCCGGGGACTCAATCAGATCGATGTAGCCACGCTCTCCGGTCATCCGGAGTGGACCACCCTGGAGGTGAAGAACTTGTTGCCGGCTCTGGTGGAGGGCACATCCCACTCCTTTCCCGAAGAATAGAATCACTGAAACCTCCGACGGCAGGATGCATACGCCGCAGCCCCTGACCCGCTGCTTCCTGTCGTTTTTCCGATAGAGCAACGATTCACGGCTTGACTTCATCGGGAGCGGCAGGTACCATGGGCGGCATCGTGGTTCAGGTGTCCGTATCAACGGATGAAAAGGGAATCCGGTTCAAAACCGGAACGGGCCCACCGCTGTACCCGGGGACAAATTCCGCATGATCGCCACTGTTGTTGCTGACAACGGGAAGGCGCGGGAGGAGGACGATCCGGAAGTCAGAAGACCTGCCTGAACAGTAAGACCCCGACCCTTCCGGCTACAAGGGCGGACGACAGACTCCAGCGGTAAACAAGGGACATCCTGGATCAAGATTATTGGTCCGGGATTTTTTTATTTCCGGACCGGAAACCCAGGGGAAACAGGGGGTGCTTGTCCGCATCGCCCGGCAACATTTTCCCGCCGACCGAGAGAGTCATTAGTGCAACAAAGCAAGGCGATTGTGCTAGCCATGTTCGGGACTACGGTAGAGTCAGCCCTGCAGGGGCTGCTAGCCATCAAGACCGCCATGGAGACTGCTTATCCCCAGACACCGGTGCGCCTGGCCTTCACCTCCAACCAGATCCGCCGCATCTGGCACAAGCGCGCCGCTGACCCGGCCTACCTGGCCGCCCATCCCGATATCCCCAAGGATATCCTCAAAATCCAGGGTATCCTCGCCGCCATCGCCAATCTCCAGGACCGGGGTTACGACACCCTGGTGGTGCAGCCGACCCACGTTGCCCCGGCCGAGGAATTCCATGACCTGGCTGCCTATGTCGGTGCCTTGTCCTCGATCCGCACCATGAAACCACGCTGGCGACCGTTTAAAACAATCGCTCTCGGTCGGCCCCTTTTCGGCACTTACAGCCTGCATCGCCCCTATGCCGACGACATCCGCATCGTTGCCCAGGCCTTGGCCGACGACGCCGCCCTGGCGAGAAGCCACGGTGCCGCCCTGGTTTATATGGGGCACGGCAACCGCTCTTTTCCCTCCGGCGGTCTCTACCTGGAATTTGCCGCCCGTATGCGGCAGCTCTACCCCGACGTCCTGACCCTGATCGGCACGGTCGAGGGTTTCCCCGGCCTCGACGAGGTCCGGGAGAACCTACGGCTGCACGGCCCGCGCCGGGTACTTCTGAAGCCATTGCTCATTGTTGCCGGTGAGCACGCCACCCGCGACTTGGTCGGCCCGGAGGAGAATTCCTGGCAATCGATCCTCACCAAGGATGGATTCGAAGTGATTCCGGTGATCAAGGGGCTGGGCGAACAGCCGGCCCTGGCGCAAATCTTCGTCATCCATGCTGCCGAGGCCGCAGCCGATGCCGGAGTGGAGCTGCACTGATGAACAGGGGGAGCACTTTAGCATGGTTGCTGCCGCTCTGCGCCGCACTTATCCTTGCTGTGGCCCTTTCGGCCACCATGGGCTTTCTCAAGGTGTCGGTCCCCGATGTCTTTCTCATTCTTTTTGCCAAACTGCTCGGTCAAACCCAACCCACGGGTATCGACCCGGTTGCCGCCACCGTGGTTGCCGATGTGCGCATGCCCCGAATCCTGGCCTCGGTCCTGGTCGGTGGCCTCCTCGGTGTGAGCGGTGCGGTTTTTCAGGCAATCCTGCTCAACCCCCTGGCCGACTCTTACACCTTAGGCATCTCCACCGGTGCCGCCTTCGGCGCTTCTTTAGTGATCGTCCTCCAGATTTTCGGTCTCTCCCTGCCATCCGGCGTCACCATCCCAATTTTTGCCTTCGGCGGCGGCGTCGGCACACTGGCCCTGGTTCTTTTCCTTGCTTCGGGCGACCGGAGGCTCTCCTCGACCAGCCTGATTCTCGCTGGCGTGATTGTCGCCGCCATCTTGTCTGCGGCCATCGGTTTTCTCAAATTTCTCGCCGCCGAACAGGTTGGCCTGATCATCTTCTGGCTGATGGGCAGTTTCTCCGGGGCCTCCTGGCAAAACATCCTCCTCTTGACCCCCACAGCCCTCTTGGGCGTCCTGACAGCAATTTTTTACAGCCGCGACCTCAACATCATGGCCACAGGAGACCGGGCCGCCACTTCGCTCGGCGTCAACACCGTCCGCCTGCGCACCATCCTATTGACCGTCAGCACTCTGATGACCGCGCTCGCCGTATCGGTTTCCGGCATTATCGGATTTGTCGGCTTGATCGTCCCGCACATGCTGCGCCATCTGGTCGGCCCCGACAATCGCTTGTTGGTTCCGCTCTCCTTTTTCACCGGCGGCCTGCTGCTGCTGGTCGCCGACACCCTGACCCGGGCAGTGCTGCCCGTCGAAGTACCGATCGGCGTGCTCACCGCTCTGTTGGGCGGACCCTTTTTCTGTATCCTCTTCAAAAAACGGCAACAGGATGGCAAGTCCGCTTTCTGAACAGCAAGGCGACCTGCTCTGGTCGCTGTCCAAGGTCAACTTCGGCTACCCCGGCACACAGGCTGTTCGCGACGTCGACCTTGAGCTGCGCCGGGGAGCCCGCTACGGCATCCTCGGCCCCAACGGAAGCGGCAAGACCACCTTGCTCGATCTGATGGGCGGCCTACAGACGCCGCACTCCGGATCGATCGAGTTCAAGGGCCGCCCCCTGCACAACTGGCCGAAAAAGCAGCTGGCGCGGCAGTTGGCCCTAGTGCCACAGGACTTCATCGTCCGCTTTGGTTTTTCGGTCCGCGAGGTGGTGGAGATGGGCCTCCATCCGCACCTCCATCGTTTCGCCGCTCCCAGTAAAGACGATAAAAATCTGATCGAGGAGGTACTGGAGGTCACCGGTATTGCCACCCTGGCTGACCGGGCAGTGACCCGGCTCTCCGGCGGGGAAAAACAGCGGGTCGCCGTCGCCCGAGCCCTGGCCCAGAAACCGGCGGTCCTCCTGCTCGACGAGGCCACCTCCAACCTTGACATCCACCACAGCCTGGAGCTTCTCCACCTCATCCGCAACCGCTTTGAGCAGCAGGGAATGCAGGTGGTGGCGGTGATGCACGACCTCAACCTGGCCTCCTTCTTCTGCGACCGGCTGATTTTCCTCAAGGAGGGACAGGTGGTCTGCCAGGGGCGAACCGAGGATGTACTGACCCCGGAAAACATCGAGGTCGTCTATGGCGTCGAGGCGGAAGTGATCGCCAATACCTTTACCAACAGCCGGCAGGTAAGTTTCAGGCTGCCAATTCACCCGTAACCCCCAACAATACGGTAACATGCGCATCAGAGTTCTTTTTTTCACCCATTGTTTCGTTCTGCTTCTAGCTACCCTGGTTTCCGCCGCTTCGATCACCGACAGCGAGAAACGGACCTTGGTCTTTTCTCAGCCTTTCCAGCGGATCATCTCCCTATACCCTGCTCATACCACCAATCTGCTCGAACTCGGACTGAAGAAGGAGATCATTGCCTGCGGCCCCAGCGACAATCAGTTGCCCGACCTGCCGCGTGTCCAATTCCAGGACGACCCGGAACGGCTCCTTGCCCTCAAGCCCGATCTGGTCCTGATCCGGCCGATGATCAGCCGGGGCTACCCCAACCTGGTCCGCATTCTGGAAAAAAACAATGTCCGCGTCGTTTCCCTCCAGCCGAACGAGGCGCATGAGCTGTTCGCTTACTGGGTGACTCTGGGCAAGCTGACCGGTCGGGAGCCGCAGGCTAAGACCATGATTGAGACCTTCGGCAAACGGCTGGCCGCGATCACCTCCCCGCTGCGGCAGATTCCCAAAGAAAAGCGCAAACGGGTCTATTTCGAGGCGATCCATAAACAGATGAAGACTTTTGCTCCCGCCTCAATCGCCATGTTTGCCCTCGAGTCGGCCGGCGGCATCAACATCGCCAACGATGCCGAACAGGTGCGCGAAACCAATATCGCCACCTATGGCAAGGAACGCATTCTGGCCAAGGCCGATCAGATCGATCTCTATCTGGCCCAGAACGGCCGGATGAACCCGGTGAGCGTTGACGACATCGTCAAGGAACCGGGATTTGGAGTGATCAAAGCGGTACGCGAAGGCCAGGTCTTCCTGGTCGATGAAGAGATGATTTCGCGGCCGACCCTTGGATTAATTGACGGCATCGCCTTTGTCCGCTCGCTGCTCTATCCTGACTACGGTCAGGAAGGCCTCACCCGTTTATGACCCGCCCCGCCCTGCTCATCGCCGGCACTCATTCAGGCTGCGGCAAGACCACGGTCACGCTGGGGGTCATGGCGGCCCTGGCCCGGCGTGGACTCGTCGTCCAGCCTTTCAAGTGCGGGCCGGATTTCATCGATCCAAGCCTGCACCGGATGGTGACCGGCCGGGTGTCGCGCAACCTCGATGTTCGCATGTGCGGCGCCGATTTCGTCCGGCAGGCCTTTGCCCGCCACAGCCCAGCCGAGGGCTGTTCCGTGGTCGAGGGCGTCATGGGTCTCTTTGACGGCGGCGAGGGGTCGGCGGCCACCTTGGCCAAGACCCTGGGCCTGCCCGTAATTTTAGTCATCGATGTCCGCTCGGCGGCGGAGAGCGTTGCCGCCGTGGTTCATGGCTTTACCACCCTTGATCCACAGCTGAAACTGGCAGGGGTGATCTGCAACCGGATCGGTTCGGACAAGCACCAGACGATGGTGACCGCAGCCATCAGGACCCACTGCAACGTGCCGATCATCGGTTTTCTGCCGCGCCGCGAGGCGATCAGCATCCCCTCTCGCCACCTCGGCCTGCACATGGGCGAGGAACACCCGCTCCAAGGCGAAGGGCTGGAGCAGTTAGCGCGACTGGCGGACGAACACCTCGACCTTGACCTGTTGCTTCGCATTGCCGGCGAGTACGGGGTCATGCCCGATGCGGTTACGCAACAGCGTCCTCCCGAGGGCCGTGAAACAGTTCGCATCGGCGTGGCCCGGGACGCTGCCTTCTGCTTTTATTACGAAGACAACCTCGACCTGCTGGCCGCAGCAGGAGCGGAACTGGTCTTTTTCAGCCCTCTGGAGGATCGGAACCTGCCACCGGCGTTGCAGGGACTCTACCTGGGCGGTGGTTACCCGGAACTTCATGCCGGCCACCTGAGCGAAAACACGGCCATGCGAGAGCAGATCCGCGCCTTTGCCGAAAGCGGACACCCGGTCTATGCCGAATGCGGCGGCTTCATGTACCTGTGCCGCTCGATCACCGACCTGGATGGCCAGACCTTTCCCATGGCTGACCTCTACCCGTTTCAGGCACGGATGCAGAACCGGTTGCGCAGCCTTGGCTACCGGCAGCCGGTTGTCGAACGGGATTGCCTGCTGGCACCCATCGGCACCGTCCTCCATGGTCACGAATTCCATTATTCGACCCTTGAGGAGGGTCATCCTGAGGTTGAATCCGCCTACCTGCTTGAGGACGGGCGGCCCGAGGGCTACATTCTTCACAACACCCTGGCAGGCTACATCCATCTGCACTGGGGCCGCACGCCCGAAGCTGCGGTCCGTTTTGTCCAGAACTGCCGACAAACACACTGAGAGCACACCATGGTCACCTTGCAACAGGTCCTTCCCCAGGAGATAGAGGCTGAAAGCTTCCGTATCATAGAGCACGAACTCGGTCCCACTGGATTTTCCCCCGAGGAGTTCGCCGTTGTCCGCCGATCCATCCACGCCACCGGCGATTTCAGCTTTGCCGATACGCTGCGTTTTCACCCGCAGGCCATCACCGCAGGCCTCTCTGCCATCCGGGCCGGGAAAAACATCCTGGTGGATGTCAACATGGCGGCCAGCGGCATCTCCGCCGCCCTGTTGGCCCGCTTCGGCGGCCAGGTGATCTGCCGGGTGGCAGAGGAGGAAACCGCGGCCATGGCCAAGCAGAACGGCACCACCCGTTCCGATGCCGCCATGACCAGAAGTATCGGCGACAACATCGGCATCGTTGCCGTCGGCAATGCCCCGACCGCCCTGCTCAAGGTGATGGACTTGATCGGACAGGGTCTTTTTTCCCCGGACCTGGTCATCGGTGTGCCGGTGGGCTTTGTCAACGCCGCCGAATCCAAAGAATTGCTGGTGCAAAAAAACTACCCCTTCATCACTGCCTTGGGCCGCAAAGGCGGCACGCCGGTGGCCGTGGCCACAGTCAATGCCCTGCTGCGGTTAGCTTAAGGACGACATGAGGCAGCAAGCCGGGAAGAAAAAAAAACTGCGCAGCGGCTATACCACTGGGGCCTGCGCGGCAGCAGCGGCCAAGGCGGCGGTGCTGCGCCTCCTGGGTCAGGAAAACCCTGAAGCGGTTGATATCCCCTTTCCCGACGGTTCCCGGCACCGCTTTGTCCTCTGCCGTTTCGGCGGTGACCTCAAGCAGGCCATGGCCACGGTGGTCAAGGATGCGGGTGACGATCCTGATGTCACCAACGGCGCCGAGATCGGGGCCGAGGTGCGCTGGCTTGACAGCGCGGGGGGAGATAAAATCGTTCTGATCAACGGGCCCGGAGTTGGCCTGGTCACCAAACCCGGCCTGCCGGTGGCCGTGGGCGAACCGGCTATCAATCCGGTGCCCAGACTGATGATCAGGGCGGCGGTTACCGAGGCCCTGACCGAAACCCTGGCAGAAAACGACTACAAGGACAACGCCCTGGAAGTACAGATCTTTGTCCGCGACGGCGAGGCCCTGGCGGAGAAAACCCTCAATCGGCGGCTAGGGATAATCGGTGGGTTATCGATCCTCGGCACCACCGGCATAGTCCGGCCGGTCTCGGCCAAGGCCTGGACCGACACCATCGAGGCCTCAATGCAGGTGGCCCGAGCCGCTGGTCTCACCGAGGTGATCCTGTCCACCGGCCGGACCTCGGAAGCAGCGGTGCAGGGATTGCTCCGCCTGCCGGAAGAAGCCCAGGTGATGATGGGCGATTACCTGCTCTATGCCCTGGAGGCATCCAAACGCCATGGCTTTATGCTCATCCATCTGGCCGGGATGTGGGCCAAACTGGTCAAGGCTGCCCTGGGCGTGCCCCAGACCCATGTGCGCAACGGCGCCCTGGAGACCCGCCAGGCAGCCGATCTGCTTGCTGACCTCGGCCTGGAGCAGCAAACGGCCCATGCATTTCGCTCCGCCAATACGGCCCGGGAAATCTACGAGCGGCTCAAGGCCGACAATCGCAACGAACTGATCAACGGGGTCTGCCGCAGGGCCAGGGAACAGGCGGAGCAGTGGTCCGGCCTGCCGGTCCGGGTCTACCTGGTTACCTCCGAGGAAGGGGTGGTGCATGTCACGGATTGAACTGATCGGCATCAGCGGCCCGGCCCTGACCAGCGAACAATGGCCTTTGCTCCGTCGCTGTGCCGCCGTTGTCGTCTCCCGCCGCTACCGTCCCCTTGCGGCAGAGTTGAACTGTCCTCTGATCGACATCGCCCCGCTACCGGCCATGCTCATCCAGATGGAGGAAGCGCTTGCTTCGGGCGATGTGGCCGTCCTCGCCAGCGGCGACCCTCTGTTGTACGGCATTGGCCGCACCCTGATCAGCCGTTTCGGACCGGAACGGATCAGGATTCACCCGGCTCTGTCGGCCGTGCAGCTGGCCTGCGCCCGTTTCCATGTCCCTTGGGACGATCTCGTCCTGCTCAGCCTCCACGGCCGAAACGGCGACGACATCCCTGGCCAGGTTCTCCGCCACCAGCGGGCGATGCTGTTCACCGATGGCCGGAACAGCCCTGACCGGGTGGCGGCAAGTCTCCTGGCAGCGCTGGAAGCTTGCGAAGACCATGCGCGCATTGCCGCTCTCCGCATCCGGGTGGCGGAAAATTTGGCTCTGTCCGATGAGCGGCTCACCAGCGGTAGCCTCCGTGAAATCGCCGCTGCCAGCTTTGCCCCGCTGAACATGGCCCTGGTGGAGCAACCGGCCCGACCGGAAACCATTCGCTTCGGCCTTAGGGAAGACGAGATCCACCATTCCCGGGGCCTGATCACCAAAGATGAAGTGCGCGCCGCGACCCTCCACCGGCTGTGCCTGCCCGCAACCGGAGTTTTCTGGGACATCGGCGGCGGCTCTGGCTCAGTGAGCCTGGAAGCAGCCCGGCTCTGTCCGGATCTCTCCATTCACACCATTGAAAAAAAGCCGGAGGAGCAGGCGAACATTCGAGCCAATATAAGGCGATACGGTGCCTACACCATCCGCCTGACCGGCGGCGAGGCCCCGGAAGCCCTCAACGCCCTGCCCCCACCGGATCGGATCTTCATCGGCGGCAGCGGCAAGCGTCTGGAGGCAATCATCGAGACGGCGGTCGCCCGGTTGGTCGAGGGCGGCCGGATCGTGGTCAACGCCGTGCTCGCCCAAACCGAAACCACGGCCCTGAACTGCCTGCAGCGGTTGGGCCTGCGGGTGGCAAGCAGCACCCTGGCCGTGACCCGCCGCGAATATCCCGACGGTGAACCCCATGTGTTCAACCCTATAACCCTCATCACAGGCGACAAATGAGCATCGAAACAGCATCCTCGCGAACCGGCCATCTCTACCTGGTCGGAGTGGGTCCCGGCGACCCGGAACTTATGACCTACAAAGCGGTGCGCATCCTGACCGAAGCCAGGATCTGGGCCGTGCCCACAGCTCGGGAAAACGGGGTCAGTAGCGCCCAGCAGATCGCCAACCAGATGATTCCGGACAACGGCCGCACCATTCTTTCGCTCTGTTTCCCCATGAAAAAAGTCTTCCTCGGCCAGGAAACCGACAATCAATTGCTCCAGGCCTGGCGAAAATCGGCTGACGAGGTGATGCGCCACCTCGACCGGGGCGAGGATGTGGCCTTCCCCACCTTGGGCGACACCACGCTCTATTCCACCGCCTTCTATCTCCTGGCCATGATCCAGGAACAGCGGCCGCACATCCAGGTCACCGTCGTTCCCGGCATCACAGCGATGGCCGCCTGCGCCGCCTCTCAATCCAGTCCACTGGCCCTGGGCGACGACGTCCTGGCTGTGGTGCCGGCAGCCTTTGAAGACGAACGGCTGCGGGATATCCTCACTACTCTGGACGCGGTCGTCCTGATGAAGGTCCACCGGCGAATCGATGCCCTGATCGATCTCCTTGAAGAACTCGACCTTGTGCAGCATGCCGTACTGATCGAGCGCTCAGGCATGCTCGAGGAACGGGTCTACTCTGACATCCGCGAGGCCCGGGGCCGGAAACTGCACTATTTTTCGACCATGGTGATCCGCAAAAAAAAGGTACAGGTGTCCAATGGAACAAACGCTCCCGCAGTCTGATACAACCCTTCATCCCGTGGTTTTCCTCGGAGCCGGACCGGGCGACCCCGAACTGATCACCCTCAAGGGCCGCCGCCTGCTCGACACTGCCGATCTGGTGGTCTATGCCGGCAGCTTGGTCAACGCCGCCCTGCTCGACGGTATCAAGGCTGCCTGCCATGACAGCGCCAGCCTGGATCTGGAGGCGATCATGCACCTGCTGGCCCAAGGCTACCGCGACGGCTTGCGGGTGATCCGCCTCCACACCGGCGATCCGGCCATCTACGGAGCGATCCGCGAGCAGATGCAGTGGTTGGATGCTGCCGGAATTCCCTACGAGGTGGTGCCAGGGGTCAGTTCGGCCTTTGCCGCTGCCGCTGCCCTGAAAAAGGAACTGACCGTGCCCGAGGTTACCCAGACGGTGATCTTTACCCGCCAGGCCGGACGCACACCGGTGCCGGAGCCTGAATCCTTGCGCAATCTTGCCCGTGCCCAGGCGACCATGTGCATCTTTCTCAGCGTGTCGATGATCGCCCGGGTGGTCGACGACCTCCTGGCCGGCGGCTACCCGGCAACGACCCCGATCGCCGTTGTTGAGCGGGCCAGCTGGCCGGATGAGCAAATTATCCGAGGAAACCTGGCCGACATTGCTGCAAAAATCCAGGTCTCAGAGATCAAAAAAACAGCGATGATCGTGGTCGGCCCGGCCTTGGCCGAAGACAGCCGGATCGCCTCCAAACTGTATGATGCGGCCTTCACCCACGAGTACCGCTGATGCGCGATAGATCAGGGGCAAAACGGCACTGTGCCGTGCTCGCCCTGAGCCGGGGCGGTTGCATGCTGGGCCGACGTCTTGCCGAGTCACTCCACGCCGATTTTTATGCCTGCAAAGGGCGACTGGCCGAGATTGTGGCCACAGCCTGGCGTGAGTATGCGGAAATCGTCTGCATCATGGCCACCGGCATTGTGGTCCGCACCATTGCACCGCTACTGCAGGACAAATACCGGGACCCGGCCATCGTCGTCTGCGACGAGCAGGGACGCTTCGCCGTTTCGCTCCTCTCGGGTCACCTCGGCGGCGCCAATGATTTAGCGCATCGAGTGGCCGCTGCAAACGGCGGGCAAGCAGTACTCACCACTGCGTCTGATGTGCTGGGCCGCACAGCGCTTGATCTTTGGTGCCGCGATCTGGATATGACGCCCGGTGATAAAACCGCTTTTACCAAGGCCATGGGTCGACTGGTGGATCATGGATTGCTGACAATATGGAGCCGGTATCCGTTGCCAGACCTGCCGCCGGATCTCAAGCCGGTAGAGGACAGGGGATCGGCGGAGCTGATCATTGAGAGCCGAACGAACGATGCCGTGCACGCCGCTCTTCTCCACCCCAAGGCCCTGGTCGTTGGTATCGGCTGCAATCGCGGCACCTCGGCTGCGGCCATTGCCCATGCCGTAGCGGAAACCTGCCGCCAGCATCAACTGGCACCCCAGGCCATCGCCCGGCTGGCCTCCATCGATCTCAAGCAGGATGAGGCGGGGTTGCTGGAATTTGCCCATCAGCAGAATATGGTCATCGATTTTTTTCGCAAGGACGAACTCAACCGGGTCGAGGGCGTCAGCACCTCCGCAGCTGTCCAGAAGGCCACGGGAGCCAAAGGTGTTGCCGAACCGGCGGCCCTGCTCAGCGCGGGATCGAGCAGCACCCTGCTGGTCACCAAGATGAAATGGACAGACGTGACCACTGCCATAGCCGAAATCGCCGATCCATGGAGAAAAGAAAAGATGTGCTAGCCTGAGGGCTGTGGGGATGGACGAGGAACAAACTCATTGAGGACCACAACAAGCCTCGACATCGTCTTCTTTCTTTTCCTCACAGCTGTAACCGCCCACCCACAAGACACTTGACCTTCACATACTGAACAGAGGAACAACGAACGAGATGACAACAGCACAGGACAGCACAAACGGATCTCTGGTCGTCGTCGGCCTTGGCCCCGGCGCAATCGATCTTATGGCCCCCCGGGCACGAACCGCCCTGGAACAGGCCGAAATCGTCGTCGGCTACCGGACCTATCTTGACCTGGTCCGCGACTGTCTCAACCCGGCTAGCGAAGTCATCTCGTCCTCAATGATGCAGGAAATCGACCGCTGCCGCAAGGCCTTGGAATTGGCGGAAGAAGGCCGCCGGGTGGCGCTGGTTTGCGGCGGCGACCCGGGCATCTACGCCATGGCCGGGCTGGTTTTTGAACTAGCCCAATCCATGGACTCCACCGTGCCGATCGACATCATTCCCGGCATCGCCGCCCTCAACTCCTGCGCCGCTATTTTAGGTGCCCCGTTGATGCACGACTTTGCCGCCATCAGCCTGTCCGACCTGATGACCCCATGGGAAATGATCGAGCGCCGCCTCGAGGCGGTGGCACCGGCCGATTTCGTAGTGGTGATCTACAATCCCAAATCCAAAAAACGCACCGACCAGATCGTCCGCACCCGCGAGATCATGCTCGCTCACCGCTCCTCCGAAACCCCGGTGGGCATTGTCAGCGGCGCCACCCGCGAGCACGAAACCGTACGCCTGACCACCCTGGAAAAGATGCTCGACGAGGAAATCGGGATGCAGACCACGGTCATTATCGGCAATTCGCAAACCTTCCTCTGGCGGGACAAAATGATAACACCGCGTGGGTACAGCAAGAAGTATGGGTTGTGAAAGGTGGGGCATGCTCTGCAATAGATTGCAAAGAGGATGCATGTTTTGCACACGACACAAGAGTGTTCGGTTCAACATGAGCAGTCCATACCGCAAGGGCTGAGGACTCCTTCGTCCAACCGCCCGCTATGATCTCCTGCTTAGACTGCGGGTCCGAGCATAAAAAAACAGCCGATACGGATTCATCCGTACCGGCTGTGTGCGCTGAGAAAAAGAAGTGGTGTTATTTGGTCTGCAGGACCACGTACTGGCTCTGGGCACCGGAACGGACCCGTAGCAGCACCTGCTTGGCATTGTTCGCTTTTTTCAATGCCTGCTGCAACTCCTTGAGGCTGCGGACCCGGATCCGGTTGACCTCCTCGATCAGCATTCCGGCCTGCAGGCCCAGTTCGGCGGCCGGGCTGTCCGCCTCGACATCGGCGATCAGCACGCCTTGATCCTTGCTGTATCCGAACTGCTCAGCGACCTCCTTCGTCAAATCCTGGAGGGAGAGTCCCAACTCGCTCAAGGCGGTACCGGTCACCTTCTTCCCCGCCGATGCCATGTCGGCGGGTTGTTCGCCCACGCTCACCGCTAGTTCCTTTTCCTGGCCGTCGCGGATAATCCGCAGCTTCAGCTCGGTGTTCGGAGGGGTCATGGCAATTTTATTGCGCAGATCAGCGACATTATTCACCGTAGCGCCATTGATCGCCGTGACAATATCGCCCTGGAGAAGGCCGCTCTTCTGTGCGGGCGAGCCCTCGGTCACTTCGGCGATGAGAGCACCGCCACCCACCTTGCCGCCGAAGGATTTGGCCAGTTCTTCAGTGATGTCCTGGATGTTGATACCGAGCCAGCCCCGGGTCACCTTGCCACTCTTGCGCAACTGCTGCTCAATATTCTTGGCCATGTTGATCGGAATGGCGAATCCAATCCCCATGTATCCGCCGCTTCGTGAAAAGATGGCGGTATTCATACCCACGGCTTCGCCGCGGATATTGAGCAACGGCCCACCCGAGTTGCCGGGATTGATCGCCGCATCGGTCTGGATAAAGTTTTCATAATCAGTGATGCCCATGCGATTACGGCCGATGGCGCTGACCACGCCAACGGTCACGGTCTGGCTCAGCTCAAAGGGGCTGCCGATGGCTATGACCCACTCGCCCACTTCCAGTTTGTCCGAATTACCCAAGGGGAGAACCGGCAGGTCCTTGCCGTCGATCTTGATGATGGCCACATCCGACTGAGGATCAGTCCCGACCACCTTGGCTGTAAATTCACGCTGGTCGGCGAGCCGCACAGTAATTTTGCCGGCGTCTTCAACCACGTGGTTGTTGGTGAGGATGTAACCGTCGCTGGCGATGATGAAACCCGATCCAGCGGCCTGCTGCTTGAAGGTCTTCTTGTCCTGTTTGGGGTTCGTCCGGGGTTGACGGAATTGCGGGCCGAAGAATCGTTCAAAGAACGGATCGTTGAACATATCGGGAGGGAATTGGCCCATGTTTTTTGCCGCTGTTTCCTTTTCTACCCCGACATGGACGACTGCCGGGCCCGCCTTTTTAACCACCGAGGAAAAAGCCTTGGCGGAGCGGTCGAGGAGGGCGAGGTCCTCGTCGGTCTGGGCATACGAGGAGTGATACGTGCCGGCCAGCAAGGTCAGGCAGAGCAAACAGGAGGCGAGAACGGTTTTCTTGACAGGTTTATGAGCGAGTCTGTGCATGGTAAAAAGCTCCATTTGATCATGAAGGGGTCGTCACCGGGAAGGATGACGGGCTGACAACGAAAACAACAGGCGGTTGCAACGTTGGGGAGATAATTATGCCGTGCCTCCGGTTCGTCAAGTACCCGCGATCAGGAAACACGGCGAAAACGGCGGGAGGCGCTGGCTTCTGAGTGAACTCCTACTTCCTTTCGCCCTAGCACCCGTTACTCTCTCCCGGTTGAGGTAGGCTGGAAAAAATGGACACCAATCTGGCAGTCTTGATGGCTCAAGGAGGTGTCGATGGAACATATACTGAAGCCAGTCAGGAGAACTTGACCCTGATCGGCACCAGGGCTATCAACGGTGCGGGGGGAATACTCTCAATAACATCCTTACAGGTAACGATGCCGCCAAAATCCTCAATGGCGGAGGCTGGCTCACGCGCTCAAAGCCGATTACCGGTTCTTTCTTTTCTGCAATCCACGGCTTCAGACAAGGAGAGCATGGAACTGATTATTCGAATAGAAAGGCGCAGCATCCATGTTGGGGGCGGACTGAGGGAAGCGGACCAACTCACAACGGAGTTGACCCGCAAAACATCGGCCCCTCGCTCCCAAAGCAACTTCTTGGCCTGACTAACGTATTTTTCAGTAGGGCGGAGATTGGCACGATCCTATTGTGTATTCTAATACAGGATAACCTTTTCGGTCCAAGAGAGGCCTTCCATAATTATCTAACACCGTCCGTTCCCACCGACACATGCCAGGAGGTACATTAGGTCTATATGAATAAACCTGCGTTGGTGGCGATGCGTACACCACCTGCGTTGGAGGAGGTGCAACGTATACCACTTGCGATGGCGGCGGATTTTGAAGAACTGCTGCAGTGAGGACCGATCCAACCACGAGACCACCCAATCCCCAAGCCCACGCATTATTGTTATAATGAGACCCGTAATATCGGCCATATCCCCCATAATACCGACCCGGGCCTCCATAATAACCAGAATGCCAACACCTCCCTATCGATGGCATTAATGATATTGTCATCATACCAAGCACAACAGCATAAGCTGTTTTTCTAAACATCGATTACCTCCTTCATGTGTCATATAAAAGTGCATTATTTAAACGCGCTTTTTCTCCACTGCCCTTTTCCAGGGACCGTGGTGGTGCGCATCCCAAAGAAGAATGACGACGCGTAACAGTTATAAAATAAATTCACTGTAATCGACTGTCAATCAGCCTCAGCAATTGCCCCCTCAGCGTTTAATTCAACCTCTCAGATTCAACTCTAAAAGTCGCTTAACCCCGATTGTACAAAAAGAGTTAATTTCTTAGCGCGTAGGCAAGAGGACAATCTTCACCTCTAAGGTGGGCCACCTTGGATGTTGAGCAACTAGATACTCGACGGTTGTCCGGGACAACAATCCTGCTTGTCGCGCCTTACAATTTACTTTTTGGTTGTTTATCGGCCTTGCTTCTGTCTTTTTGTTTCTTTTTTTCGCCGGTTTGCTTCTGACTTTTTTCCTTATCCTTCTTGCCACCCTTATCGCCCATGGCTGTGCTCCATTATTGAAAGATTAACCTTCAGATTCAGTGAGTAAATTACGGCTGTTGAACACATGGATGCAAACTCTGTCGAGTTGTCTTTGAGACGGTCTTGACGAGAGCCCTCACGTCAAAAATGCAACGGTTCAGAGCATCATTTCCACCCGACGGTCTCGTACCCTTTTTCCTGCAAGCACCGGATCATGAAATTCTTGAAAATGGGGCTCGGTTCCGAAGCATGGATGATCCCCTGCACCAAACCCGTCGCGGCACCAGCGGCAGCACCAACACCAATACCCTGCCCCAGGTTGCCCGTCACAGCGCCTGCCACGCCTCCGATCACCGCACCTCCTGCCCCACCGATGGCGGTACTTTTGGCCGCTTCAATTCCCGCATCGGATTTGACGTACTGATTGGCTTGAACCTCGCATGCCGCAACATCCTTTTGGGCCTGCACCTCACCAACCTTCTGGAGGTGCGTATTGGGATAAAGAACAGGGCCGGTAGCGCTGCAACTCGTTAAAAAAAGAATCAAGAAAACAAACGATATTTTTTTCATCTGACCTACCTCCTCGGGCGAGAGCTACACGCCTATGTTTGGGAAAATGGACATCTTGTTCCGCCTCACTTTTCCTTGACGACTCATAGGATGAGTTATTCTTATTTCCGTCACGTTATACAACCGGCGTACGAATTAACCCTTGTAGAAAAACACCCACTTTCGTCTGACCGTGTTGAAAAATATTCGCTTTCAAGTCCTGTTGCATCATCATGCTCTGTATCAGTCGTGGTTAGGGAGTGAAAGTATTCTATCCACTTATCTGAACCCATGTCATATACAATGTACATATATAGACAAATCTCCAGCAATATAATTTTATGCGTAGAGCATCAAAGTATCCATTATTTAAATTTGGACTTCTACTTGGCCGCTTTTTTCCCGCCTAACTCTCGCCACAGCCTCCATCTCGTCAAGCCATGGCCATCGTAGAGGCATTTCCTCCCGCCCAAAGCAGGCACTTACGCTCTCGGTTGATGACCGGCATATAGGTCTACGGTAAGGTCAAGGTAGCCATCGAGCACCCTTTGGATGAACCGAACTTCCCAAGCATGGGACGCAAAAAAGTGGCTCCATAGATTTGAACAAGCCGCTGATTGGAAAATCTGCTACCAATAAGGTCCATTGAAGGGCTTACTCACTGACAGAAAAATACCGAAGGGAGTGGTAAAATGAAATTTTCAGAGGCACGGCAGGGCAGAGTCTTTGTTCTTCGACTGGAAGACGGTGAGATAGTCCACAAAATCATCGAGCAATTCGCCCTTGATCAAAACATTGAAGCAGCTTCTCTCTTAATCGTTGGCGGCGCGGATGATGGTAGCAGCCTGGTGGTCGGGCCAAAGAAAGATCGTGGCCTCCTCCTGGAACCAATGACATTTCAGCTGAAAAATGCACATGAAATTGCCGGCGTCGGCACACTTTTCCGAGACGAGGAGGGCGTTCCGCTCCTGCATATGCACATGGCTTGCGGTAGAGCCGGTAAAACAATCACTGGCTGTATTCGCGGCGGGGTGAAAGTGTGGCATGTCATGGAGGTGATCATCCACGAATTGCTGGGGACCCCAGCGAGGAGAGCAGTTGAAGAACCTCTCGGTTTAAAACTGCTACGTCCACAAGGGGGAGAGAGATAAGGAAAAAGAGAGGCAAGTGCCTCAGGCGCCATTCTATCCGGGGTGTTCGCTGATCTCATTCTCTATTCTATCAAGACCAGGGGCGTTATAACGAATAACATGCTGAATATGAAACAGACTATCTCCCTATCATCCCGAAAAGACGAGATAACATCAGAAAGGCAATATACCCGGCTAAGTTTTATCCAGCACCACATTACTTTTTATAGAGATTTCTGACATACCCAACTTTGTAAAGGTAAGAAGGTCTTCGGGATATTGGTCGCACGCGAAGGCTGATGTACAGCGACAGGATAAAAAATTTCCACACGCTTCCAGGAAAACCCCTTTGAGCCATGGCGCACATCCTGTAGCCTTGCCTTCGGCTTGCCGGAAAATTGCCCTGCAATGCGCCGAGTCGCAGCCGCTTTCACCGAAAACACCTTTGTCCGGCAATCAAAATGGGTGTCACTCCACAGGCGGCGATGGATGGCCACGGAATTGCGCTTGTCGGACTCCGGATTGATAATCTCGCGGACCAGGTCGATAACCAGAGCAAGTAGCAGATAGGCGATGACATATCCCATGTTCGTTCCTCCTGTTGAAAAAGGGGCTGGTGTTTCTCACGCCTCCACATTACTCTAAGTGGTGGGACAAATAGCGTCCCACCAAAATAAATATTTTCCGAATCGCTCGCTTTGCTCATTTCGAACGAATCAAACAATCTGAGAGTTTCAGAGAAAAAAAATAGGTTGAAGTGGTAGTCTGCAATGGCAAAATACAAACCTCAGCATTCCCGCCTCCTCTTCATTGACAAACAACTTCGGGAAAAACGGTATCCCAACCGTTTCTCGCTGGCTGAAGAATGGGAGACCAGCTACAAAACCATCCAGCGCGACCTCGACTACATGCGCTATGAGCTAGATGCACCCCTTGCCTATTCGGCCAAGCAGCGCGGCTACTACTACACCGAGGAGCAATATCAGTTGCCAGCCATCAACATCCGCGAGAGCGACCTGTTCGCCATTTATCTGGCCGATAAGCTTCTCGGCCAGTATGAGGGCACGCCGGTCTACGACAGCCTGCGATCCGTGTTCCAAAAAATCGAGGCCAGTCTGCCAGAAAAAGTGGCAACTCGGCCTGGTAATGACCAGTGGTTGTTCACCGTGCTGCCTCCCTTTGCCACCGTGATCCTGCCCGAGGTGCTGGCCACGGTGTTTGATTGCCTGCGCACCTCGACCCGACTGGAGATAGAGTACCGCAACCCCGGTGGCGAGCCGGTGTGGCGGCAGGTCGATCCCTATCATGGGGTGCGGTTCGAAGGTGACTGGTATGTGGTCGGCCACTGCCACCTGCGCGGCGCAATCCGCACCTTCAGCCTGGCTCGTATGATCACGGCAAAGAAGGGTCGGGAATTCTTTTCCCTACCTGCCCATTTCGATTTTCGCCGACTCTTCGGCAGCCACTTCGGCATTCACTGGGGCGAGGGTGAAGTCGAGGTGCAGATTTGGTTTGCCGCCCAAGCCGCCGCTTATGTACGGGAGCGACAATGGCATCCATCGCAGAACATTCTTGAGCAACTGGACGGCTCGCTGATTCTGACCATGACCGTCAACCACCTTCTGGAGCTTAAACGATGGATTCTGTCCTGGGGTGATGCGGCTCAAGTACTGGAACCGCTATCTTTAATCGAGGAGATTAGGAAGACGGCAAGGAGTATGGCGGGAATGTAGGTGTTCGGATAACGAAAACCCTGACTCCGATCAAAGATGAGGCAAGCTGGGGGCAATCACACGCCTTGCTTTAAAATTACCAAGAAGATGGCACCTTCCATGCGCTATATGCCGTGCCCTCAGGACTGAGAAGTGACGCTGTCGGCATTTGCCGGTGACAAGACGTTGACCGAACGGTTTAACAAAACCCTCAAGGAGCAAATTGTCCATGGACGTATATACAGAAATGTCGAGGAGCTACGGCCTGCTGTCGAGGCTTTTGTCGAAACATACAATCAGAATTGGTTAATGGAAAAACTCGGATTCAAGAGTCCTTGGCAAGCACGGCAAGAATTCGACAATCAATTGTTCAAGGCGGCAGCGTGATTCTTAACTTGTGTCCAGGAAACCGGGCGCTACACTTTTTTAGTGTGGACAGTCACCCTGTACATCGCTCGGAGGAAGTGCAAAAATTTGTGAGCGAAACTGAGGGGCAAGCTGAAATTTTCCTGCTTGCCGCCGTCCCCTAGAGATCAGCCCGAATGGCTCGAAGTATTGGCGCAGGGCCTACCGCTTTGCCGGGAAGTAAAAAACCTTAGCCTTTGGTGTCTACTCAGAGGCATAATGCTTCGATGAGCCGCAAGGGGACCTGTTACGACAATGCCGATGGAGATTCGACACGTTCAAGAGCGAGTTGCTTGATCACCGGAAATTAATTTCAGACACGGCAAGAAGCTATCGCTGAGATCAGCGAGTATATCGAGGTGTTCTATAATCGGCAGAGGAGACTTGCAAACTGGACAATATCTCACCTGTTGCATATATGAAAAAATTGAACAGTCGGCAGGAGACCGCCTAATCAATTTAAGGTGTCCACTATTGCGGACCAACCACAACGCCCTGTCACCAGTGGTGGCAGGGCGTTGTGCATCACACGAAAGATAGTCGATTTATTTGGTAAGCGGGCGCAATTCGGTTCTTCGGTTTTTCTGTCTGCCAGCAGGGGTTGCATTGCTGGCAATCGGATACTCCTCTCCATATCCCTTCGATGTCAGTTGCGTGGCGGCAACACCTTTGCCTGTCAAATATTGGACCACCACCAAGGAGCGTTCATTGCTGAGAGCCAAATTGTATTTGGCATCGCCAACGCTATCGGTGAAACCGGCAACCTCAACCTTGACTTGGGGCGCATGGATGAGGGCAGACGCGGTCCTGTCAAGTTTTACCTGCGATTCCGGGGTGAGCACTGCTGATCCTGTTTTGAAGTTCACGCCCTCAAGGATGAGGTTTTCCTTAGCCGGACATCCGAGTGCGTTGACCGGTACTCCAACAGGAGTATTGGGACAATGATCGGCGACATCGGGCACGCCGTCTTTGTCAGAATCCAGCGCAACGGCGGTTATGGGATTTGCAACAGGAACTGTTGAGGATGGGACTTTGTAAACAACTTGGGCAAAATTATCGACTAAAGAGGAAACGGCCTTTTCTGTGGCTTTTTCGAAAAGAGCATCATATTGGTTATCCGCCAAGACCGACTCTGGCGAAACCTTGACATCCACTCGATTGGTCCAAACAACATTTCCCGTATAAGCGTCCTGCACCCACATACGCAACTGAACGACTGCCTGTGGTGTTTTGCCTGAATGAGACGCCACATCTCCTAGCACTGCACCAGCTGCGCCCCAACCTAAAACATAACCCAGGTTGCCGTTTGTTGTTGCCCCAGCAATGGCGGCTCCGGTGGCGCCTCCTGCAATGGTCATGTTCAACGCATCGTATTGCTCAGATTCAGCCTGGCCAAAGGCGATTTTGCTGGTAGTACCCGTCCAAAAGGTGAGCAGCCCCTTCTTGGCAGGGTTCCACGAGGGATCCTGCCGGCTCTTATATTGGATTATACTTCCCCGTACAATGTAGTCGGCAGAGAAATGTCTTCCAATTTTCACAACCTCCTGTTGCGTAAGTCCATGCGTGCCGGGGTTGTTACTCTCACTGCTTGAATTGTTGGAATTACCGATAAGATCAACTTGAGATTGTATTGCGCCCTTCATCTTATCAGACCAACCACCATTGTTAACCTGGTATCCCAGAGCTTGCGACTTGGAATTACCGCTAGAGACGGCATTGATGATTTTCTGATCGACGAGATAGAGGAAGACATCTTCCTGAACGGGAAGATGAAAACCATATTTAACAAACTGATCCGTAACATTTTCACTGACGAAAAGATTACGACGATAAGCGGTTTCAATATTGTCCGCATCAGAGTAATCAGCAAAGGGAAGGATAACAACAGATCTATCCGAACCGATTGCATTCTTGCTCACGGGTTGCACTTTAAGCGATTCTTTCACGGTTGTACCGCAACCACAAAGAAAAAGCGCTAATAAGCCGATGAACAGATGGCGGCCGTATTTCATACCATTTCTCCTGTTTGTTCTGAGGGGCATCAAAGGTTTCGCAAACTAGATAATCTTCGGGGTAAGCAGGACAACCAACTCACGTTTTGTTTTTGTTTTTTCTTCAACTCCAAACAGATATCGTAACCCAGGAATGCTACCGAGTCCTGGAGCGAACTTTCCTGTTGTTCCATCGGCAGTATCGATAAGTCCACCGATAATTAACATCTCACCGCTACCGACCTCGACCATGGTCGACATTTCGCGGACTTGCACCTGCGGAAGACCTAATTTGATACCAGGGGCGACCTCGGTAGTCGGTATATCACCATTGGAATTCAGGTTGGAGACGTTCGTAATTATGGGCGTCAAATGCATAACAACCCTTCCTTTGTCGAGTATTGAGGCCATTACCCCCAAGGAAACACCCGAAACGACGTTGCCAGTTAAAACCGAGTAAGAATCTGTATTATCTGCCGCCCGAAGTAGTTGTTAACGTCCTTTGTGACTGATTTCACATAGGCAATATCTTTCCCGACGCTGATAATAGCAGGTTGGCCATTCAGCACAGTCAGTTTAGGATTAGACAAAACTTGAGTGTCGCCCTGTTCACTTAAGGCGTTCATTAAAACATCGAACTTGAGCGGAGGTATGACCACCCTACTGACAAAGGTGCTGGCATATTGGGAGGGATCGCTGCTGGTGTGAGGATAGACTTGGCCTGCTGTACCAAAACCGACGACGGCAGAAACGTTAAAATCTTTGAGAACACTACTCCAATCGAGGCCAATTTTTGAATTGTCTGCCAGGTAAACTTCTATAATTTTAGCTTCTATGCTGACCTGCTGATAAAGATGCTTTTTCAGATTATTAATATAATTATCGACATTCTTGAGCAAACTTGGCTTAGCGGTGACGGTAACCGAACCGATACTCTTGTCAATGACAAAAGAGGCACTGTCCTTCGCTGTATAGTTTACCCCTTTATGCATTGGTGCTGAAGATTCATCTTTATCATTCTTGGCACTATTCTTGCCTGGTCTTTCGGCGTTGCTGCAGGAGAAGGCACTGATGAGGCTATATCTTTTCGCTCGGCCTCACCTGTCTGGAGAATATTTTTCAGATTATTTTCCATATCTTCCCAGACATTAAACTTATTGTCAGCACTGGTAACCTTGACCGTTCCCTCTACCCCCGATTGGGCACTGCCCCTGAGGAGCCCGAGGACGAACTGAGGAGCCTGAGGTTCCGGAAGCACCCCCACCTAACAAATTGCCGCCGACGGTTGTGGTATAACCGCCTTTCACGGCAGGAATGCCAATTTGATATACTTTGGTTGTTTTATTCCGAACAATAATATTTTTACCATTAATTTCGTGGAAATAATCAGCTTGCCGGAGCAGATTGGCGATTGCGTCATAGAAATTATCACTCGCGGAAATATCAACGTCGACGGTGACATTTTGATCGACATCACTGGCCCAACTGACGGTCATGCCTTTTAAATTTACCAACCGCTTCATGACATCCCATAGCGGTTGCGGACCAATGGTTGACCGGATAGAGGCACCGACCTTTATTTGATGCTCACCCTTCACATCACCGAAAGCATCACTGTCTTTGTCAGTTGGCCGTCACATAACCAGGATTTTGGTAGCGCACAGGAAGTTGAGTCGGTGAAGGAGAAGGACTAACCGTAGAAGTCTCGGCCACAGAAGTGATGTCACCGGTTTTCCCCTGCTCTTTTGCCTGTTTCTTTGAACTACAGGCTCCAGTGGTGAAAAGCATAAATGCACAACATAAAGCAATGAAACAATGTATTAACTTATTCATAAATTCCCCTCAGATACGGTCCAAGCGTATTGTCACATCGACTATTTAAGCGCAACCCGGCCTTTAATGAATCTATCCAAATCTGGCGGCACACTAAAACCCGACAACATAATCTTTTTGTATTTCTCGGTGGCTTGCTGCTGTTGCCCCATCTTGTCATAGATCCTTGCGGCAGCAACCATGGAATCTAAATCTTCACCGTAAAGCGCGTTAAATTTTTCAAGGATCTTAAGCGCACCTGGATATTCGCGCTGTTCTTCATTAAACGCAGCGTAACTCAACAGAGATTCTTTTGAGGGTTGTTTTACTTGAGTGCATTGAGTGAAGTAAGCCACCGCTTTTTGTTTGTCCTGCATATTCGCTGATGCAATAGCTGCATTGAGTGCCGCGGCGGCATTGTTGGGATCCTTGCCTAAGGCTATTTTAGAGTAATAGAGAGATTTAGCATTTTGTCGTAATTGAACCAAATAAATTGAAGCTATTTTATTAGCCAACTTGCTATTACTTGGCCATTTTTCGAGTGCTTTCTCATAGTGGCCAACGGCAATCTCAAAATTCTCTGTTTTTTCTGCCTCTTTACCGAGCGCTATATCCTGCTTTGCTTCCGCTGATTCAATAGGTTCTTTTTGTTGCTGCTTGATTACGAGGGCTTCCTTTTCAACTACCTTTGTATCAGCCTGGAAACTGAGGTTATTTTTACCCTGTTCCGGCCATTTAAATCCTTTATTTTTAGGGTATATGACGAGCGTATTAAATCGCTCTTCTTTTTCCAAATCCTTAAGATTAAGGATTATGTCAAGTGCAAAATCCCATGGAACATCATCAAGCACCAAGGTGAGCGACCCTTTAACAGACTCATCAACCACTATATTTACGCCGCTAACTTGCCGAAGAAAATTAAATACATTGTGCAAATCCATTTTTTGGAATTCAACGGTTATCCTATCTTTATTGTAACCGGAGAAGTTAAATGCATCTTGCATTTGCAACTCTTTGGCCTTGGGTGAAATTTTATTTTCTAAAGGGTTAATATCGGGAAGTTGATTGTCAATATTCTTATTTGAGTTAATCAAACCACCTATTTTATCTTTACCAGCTAATTGAGGTGCCTTCTTTTGCTGATTGTTCTCTAACGGTTCTTTCCCTTTTGGCAATACATCTTGATTCTCTTGATCGAATCCTGAAACATTCTGCCCACCAAGGGGGGATGAGTTCAAATCCCTACTTATATTTAATACAATATCGTTATTCTCTTTTTTGATTCAAAAGTAAATTTATCCATTAATAAATATTTCAAATCGACAAATATTCGGTTTAGCATCTGTAATTTCCTTAGTTTGGACCTTGGCGGAATTCGCATCAATTTTATTTTCGAATTGCTTTGAAAATTTTGCATCTGCTATATCAACAACTATCCTTTCAGGACCTGGAAGCAAGTACACAGTCGATATTGTAGCACTTGTGCTACTTATCCTTATTTCAAGACTTTTATCTATTTCTTTTGATGCAACAGATAAAATCTCGCTACTGTTCTCGCTAGCAAAAACGAGGTGGGCCGTGAACACAAAAAGTAGAAACAGACTGAAACCAATTTTTTTGCGTAAAAAACTAGTTTTTGTGATAAATGGGAAAAATTTCGAAAACATTAGGCATCTCCCTCTTTTTTCAATCGCATTGTGGTAGTGGTCTTAAGTGCCTTACCGGCCCTGGTTTTAGCCGTTTCGGTAATAACCATCTGTTGATTGTCAATAAATGAAACCACTCCACGTTTACCTATAAAATCCCCAGGTTTAAGAATGTAGCCTTTCTTTGTTTGATCTTCGACAAGAGCAATTGGTTCTCGTGATGAAAGAATAACGCCTACAAGCGTCAATTGGCCTGGTTCGAACAGTTGCATCCCAGTTAAATTGTTTGCGACATCAACAATTTCATTGGGGTCCGGGACAGACGTTGCCGATGATTTCGGACTCATAAAAGGTTTAAATGGATCCGACCGACCCTCTGTGTTGTAAGAGTAGAAGTTTTGATTCGATTTATCATCTATCGTGGATACTGCACTCTGAGAATTTTGTTGAGCCAAGCAAATAGTATTCGAAATTATAATAAACAAGGAAACACAGAAACCATTAAGAATTCCCACTCTTGTCATTTTCACACCATTAAAACTCGATTTTTTTCGGAAGGAACGATTCATTTATTATTTTTTGGGTTTTTCGAGTTTAACATTTGTAAATCGATAAGTTAACAATCTACAGGTAGAATTTAACAGAATCTCATTTTTATCTTGATCAACCTTATCTGTTCTTATGTTGTTGACAGTCACGATGCGTTCTAATTTACTGACTTTATCGAGAAACAAACCTAAATTGTGATAAGGTCCTTTAATTTTAATATCAATGGGTATCTCAGCATAAAAGTCTCTCGGTATTTCTTGCCCTGGAGTAAAAGAAATAAAATCAAGTCCTGAATTTCGCCCGAGATCCGATATATTCCTTAATAAATTTGGAATTTCCTGGCTTTTCGGGAGCAAAACCGAAGTAGCTTCAAATTTACTTCGAACATCCGCCAACTCTTTTTGATAAACCGGAAAATCCCTCGCAGCTTTTCGAACTTTTTTTAATTCTTCACTCGTTGCATTGACTTGCGCAGTTAATCTATCAATTTCCTCGTAATTGTTTTGAAAAAAAAGGAAGAAAAATAAAACAAGTAAAAGTAGCAAAAACAGAGAAATACCCAAAACTTTGTTTTTATTACTGACCAGTTGGTACTTTTCATCAATGAAAAGATCAAATTTTGAAATTTTGGAACTGTAGGCCATATATTTAACCTTGCTGTATGAGTGTGATCCTATTTATTCTCAGGCATCGCCACTTGACTTGAAATGGTGAAGACTTTCAAATTACGTTCCGCGTAAATCTCCATAGCCGTATTCGTCAATCCAACGTTAAATATATATGGAGAATTTTCTAAATCATCCATAAATTTTGCTATTGTTTGCTCATCAAGAGCCATCCCGGTAAGATTCAAATTATTCTCAGTCTGCGTTAAACTTTTTAACCACATTCGACTGGGAGGAACCAGAAGGGCGATTTCATCTAGAACATGCACGGTAAGAGAAGATAGTTGTTTCAGTTGATTTATCACTGCAATTCTTGTGATAAGCAACTTTTTTTCCTCCTCCATTTTCTTTATTTCAGCAACAATTTTAGTATACTGTTGCTTTTCTGTAACAAGTTTTTGATCTTCTTCCTTGAGTTTGTTAATACTAGTCAATTGTAACAACTCAACAATGATTAATCCGACCAAAGCGAAAATAACAATTCCAACACCAAGTAGAATTTGTTTTTTTGCTTTTTTACGGCGCTTAATATCTCTTACAGGAAGAAGATTTATATGTATCATAGTGGTTTAAAATGTTGCAGGTCGGATAGCGAGTCCAGCAGCAATAGCCATCTCTGGGCCTATTTCAGCAAGGTAATGATCGTCAAATTGCGTGTCATCACAGATCATTGTTGCAAATGGATTGAAAGCTATCACCTTCAATCCCGTTTCGTTAAAAATATACTCGTGCAATCCTCTGACTTTTGAACCGCCACCACTCAGAATAATTGCTTTTAGCGGTTTTTCAGGATTGTTCGCGAGATAAAGGTCAATAGCTTTTTTTATTTCCAAAACCCATTGAGTGCATGTTTGGTTGAATATACTATTTATGGCTTTATCGTGCTCCTCTGAGGAAGCCATTCCAAGTTTCAACTTCTCAGCTTGCTGATAATCAAGCCCCAAAGTATTTGCCAACTGATCGGTTAGCTGTTCGCTTCCGACCACTACATCCCGTGCCAACACAGATGCTCCCTCGGAGATAATATTTATATTCATCTTTGAAGCACCGATGTCGACCAATGCTACATTTTCTCGCTCCAAAGAGGCCGTTTCCCAAATATTTTCTAATGCGAATCCATCAACATCGACGAGAACCGTATCAAGCTTTAATTCACTGAGTATATTAATGTAATCATTCACGACTTCTTTCTTTGCTGCCACTAACATTATATCTACTCGGCCAGAGCCTTCAATTTTTGATGGAAGCCTTTGAAAATCAATATAAACATCATCTATATCAAATGGAATATATTGCTCTGCTTCGGCATTTATATATGTAGCCAAAGCATCATCATCCATTTCTTCTAAGTTGATTTTTTTAACTATGACTGAGTATCCTGAAATTGAAATTCCTACTTTTTTGTTTTTTATTTTAAGATTTTTAAGCAAAGCAGATAAAATCTTACTTACTTCTTGCGGTTCCTGCAAAATACCATCCTCAACAGCTCCTGGCGGTAGAACTGCAGATCCGAGAGCGATAAGTTTATACTTACTACCTGATCGCTGTAATTGGCACACCTTTACCGCATACGATCCGATATCTACACCTGTAATTAATCTTTCTTTTTTAACCATTTTTTCAAGGGTTTTTTTCTGAGGGTTTTAGAAAAACAAAACGTTTAAAAATCACTTGGCCCAAAATGTGGCCATGAGATGCGCCTTCACTCCTCATGCCTGACGATATCAGGCTTAATTTAACGATATTATCACCAACCATGATTTTAAAAATTGGGGACTGACAAGAGTTTGCATACACCAAATACGAAAAGTTTTGTTAGCTACTAGAAGGAATTACATATATTTTTTCCTTCTTAATATTAGGCGCACAAAATGATTTCTTTGTCAAGTTCGGAACCTTTTTTTTGTTTTTTTTCCATAGCTAACTAAAGGGTTAGTCCCATCGAATCTAAAAAATACTGATTTCCGATTACCTTTTCGCCCTATCGCCCCGTTTTTTTGGCACACCATATTGATCGACCCTTTTGTCAAATCTGTAACAAATTGAATTTTATACATTTAGCTTAATGTGTCAAAAGTACGTTTCTGTGTGCCGAATACGCATACACGGAAACGAAACCCTAAATATCATTTTGCGTCTTCGAGAAAAATTCGCCGGAGTTTATAAAAATAATCGATGCCTGACCAGATGGTGAGCACTAGGGCAACGTACACAATAGCCAAGCCCATCTCGTGCAAATAGGGAACCGGCAGAACGCCAAGAGGAAAAATCAGAGTCCCCAAACCGATATACTGAATGGTTGATTTCCATTTTCCTAAGCTGCTAGCGTCAACGACAACCCCTGACGATGATGCAACTCCTCGTAATCCGGTGACCACGATCTCTCGGCAAAGAATAATCAGGGCGACCCACGCAGGCATCTTGCCTGCAGGAATGAGCATGATCAGCGCTGTTGTCACCAGCACTTTATCGGCCAATGGGTCCATTAATTGCCCCAAAACGGTGACCGCTTTGTATTTCCGAGCAAAATAACCATCAATCCAGTCGGAACCTGCGGCGATAGAAAAAACCAGCCAGGCGATCAGGCTCATTCTGGTTGTTTGTTCTTGGAGCAAAAGCAACATCAGGCAGCCAGAGAGGATAAACCGGCTGCCTGTGATGAGGTTGGGCAAGTTGAAAATTTTTGAACTGCGGTTCAATTGACGGTTACCATCTGTCGGACATTGATATTCGAGGGAAGTGGGACCTGCTGCTGCGGTACGCACGATAAGTCTCCATGACCTTGGCAACATAATTCTGGGTTTCGGGGATACGTGGGATGTCCCCATAGGGTACGACATTTCCCGGGCCTGCATTGTATGCAGCCAAGACTTAGTTCCACATTTCCCTTAAAGTTGTCAAGCAGATATCTGAGGTACTTGGCGCCGCCGTTGATATTTTGGAGGGGATCAAAGGGATTGTTGACTGCCATATCCCTGGCAGTTCCCGGCATCAATTGCATTAGCCCCTGGGCGCCTTTGGGCGAGATGGCATTGGGGTCGAAATTTGATTCCGCTTTGATGACAGCCTTGATGAGCAACGGATCGACCTGGTGGTTCACGGCCGCCACCTGAATGTACCTGTTCAGAGCGTCAGGTGCGTTGCGAAATGCACTGTACCCTCCTCGGTAATAGCCGCTGTTGTCTGTCAGCCCCATACGAGAAAGTCCGCTACTCGACCGCCGGGTAATAGTTCTGATCAATTGATCTTCCGGCGAACCCAGTCGTCGCGGCTCTCGCTCGCTCAGTTTGTACCGTCCGTCACCCGGAGCATTGGTGTAGTGACAAATACCCCGGGCATCGACATAGGCATACATGGCAGCACCTGCCGAAACCGGCAGTGAAATCACCAGAAGGAGAAATACTGTCAGGATGTGGCGGGAATGCATAATCTACCTTTTTTATTTTTGCCGTTTTTCCCAGTCGGCAAGGAACTGTTGCATGCCGATGTCGGTCAGTGGATGCTTGGCCAGTTGGGCGATCACTTTATACGGGATGGTCGCGATATCAGCTCCGAGCAAGGCAGACTCGACCACATGCATCGGGCTGCGGACCGAGGCGACAATGACCTCGGTGGCGAAACCGTAGTTGCGCAGTATTGTCATTATATCGGCAATCAGATCAAGACCGTTTACCGAAATATCGTCAAGCCGGCCGACAAAAGGGCTGACATAGGTCGCCCCGGCCTTGGCCGCCAGCAGAGCCTGTGAGACCGAAAAAATCAGGGTCACGTTGGTCTTGATGCCCTCGGCGGCCAATCTGTTTTACTGCCTTCAACCCTTCCTCGATCATCGGGATCTTGACGACGATATTGTCGGCGATTTTTACCAGTTCCCGGGCCTCTGCCACCATTCCGTCAGCTTCCAGGCTGATGACCTCGGCGCTCACCGGACCCTCGACGAGTTTGCAAATGTCTTGCAGGATTTCGACAAAGGGCCGTGGTTCCTTGGCGACCAGTGAGGGATTGGTGGTGACGCCGTCGACCATCCCAAGCGCCAGTCCCTTTTTGATTTCTTCAATATTGGCGGTGTCGATAAAAAATTTCATAACTCTCCTTTCTCCGGTTTCCCGGCAAATTGATCACAGCATTGTTCACTGCAGAAGTAATAGGTCACCCCATCCCTGCGCAAACGCAGGGCCTGGTGTTTAGGGATCAGGATATGGCAAACTGGATCCTCGACCAGTACGTCCTGGGGGTCGGAATCGTTCCCCGCATTTGCTCCGGGCTTTTTTTTCACGAACAATCCGCGCAGCATGCGCCAACCAACGTAAAAAAGAATAGCTAGTATCAGCAGACGCAACGGAGTCATGCGTACTGAAAGTTCACCTTGGATTTTGCATTTATTTCCTTACTCAGCATGATTTCATTATATACGGGGCAAAACAAATGTCTAAACGATTTGTCTAAGCAAGAGGCTTTTTTCATCGCTTCGCAACGAAAATTGGAAGGCTCGGGGCCCAGCAACATTTCTCAACAATTTGATGTTCTGCATTTCTTTCAAGATCAGCAAAGAGCAAACTAATCGTTTTTCTGACTGAGGGGGTGGCAACGGTCACCAGCTATTTCCGCTAAAGGCGCAAGGACAAAAAGCCGATGTTCCATTCGCGGATGTGGGATGACCAGATGATCGGCATGGAGAATAAGATCATCGTAGAGGAGAAGGTCGAGGTCAAGAGTCCGATCCTGGTATCCGTGGACGTTATAGTTGCGAACACGGCCGTACCGCTTCTCGATCGATTGCAATAAATGGAGCAGTGAGTGAGGCCTCAGCCGTGTCCGGACCAGAGCCGCCGCATTAACAAACCAGTTGGCGCTGTCCAGACCGAATGGCTGGCTGCGATAGGGAGAAGAAAATGCCAGGGGAGAAATGTCGGGGTGCTCCTGCAAATCCTGCCAGGCCGCTTGCAGAATAGTGCAGGATTGCCCCTGATTCGACCCTAGACCGATGGCTGCCTCATGAACCTCTGCTGCGCAGAGTTCGCCTGCCTGTCCTGCGTCGCTGGCCAAAGGGAACCCCATCAACTTTGGAAGAGAGCGGCGTAACGTTTCTTAGAAGGTGTTGAGATCAAGAACGTCAAACATAGTGTGCAAGCCTTTAGGCTTACCGGCCACCCAGGCAGCTGCCAGCGCCGCGCCGCGGGCAAAATTGTCACGGCTTGTAGCCCGATGCACGATCTCCAGCCGCTCACCTGCACCAGCAAAGTAGACGGTGTGTTCGCCAACGATATCGCCGCCGCGGATGGTCTGAATACCGATTTCCCGGGCGGTCCGCTCGCCGATAATGCCGTTGCGCTCCATGACCCCGACTTCGGCCAGATCGCGTCCCAAGGCGGCGGCTGCCATCTGGCCCAGCTTCAGGGCTGTCCCCGAAGGCGCATCTTTTTTCATCCGATGATGGGCCTCGACAATCTCCACATCATAGGCATCGCCGAGAATAGCCGCTGCCTTTTCCACTAGCTTGAAGAGGACATTCACCCCGACTGCCATATTCGGCGACTGCACGCATGGGAAATGGGCCTCAGCCAGACCTTTCAAGGTCCCAAGCTCCGCGGCATTGAGACCGGTGGTGCCGATGACCATGGCCTTGCCCTGACTAGCCGCCAACTGGGCGAACTGTATCGTGGCGACATGGAAGGTGAAATCGATGATGACGTCGCCTTTGTCGATCACCGACTCGAGACCAGCGGTGATGATGATGCCGGTTTCGCCCAAACCGCTCGATGGCTCCCGCATCCTTACCGATGGCAGGATTCCCCTCCGCTTCAAAGGCCCCACTCAATTCCAGCCCCGGATGGGCCTGGACCATGTGGATAATGCGCTGCCCCATGCGGCCGGCAGCTCCGGCAACAATAACCCTGGTCATTCGTCCCTCCTCTTCACTGATCACAGCAGCCCGATTGCGGCCATATCTTTTTTCAGCCGCTCAAGGCTGGCCGCATCCATCTGGGTCATGGGCAGCCGCACTTCGCCCGAGGAAATTCTGCCCATCATTTCCAATCCCTTTTTCGCTGGAGCCGGGCTGGGATAGCAAAACATGGCGCCCATCAGGGAAAACAATTCATAGTGCAGGGCCTTGGCTTTGGCCACATCACAAAGCCATCGCCGCCTCGATCATAGCTGCGGTTTTCGCCGGCTCCAGGTTGGAGACCACTGAAATCACTCCCTTGCCGCCGATCAGCACTGTGGGCATTGCGGTAAAATCGTCGCCGGAGAGGACAATAAAATCACTCGGGCAGAGTTGAATCACCTCGCTGACCTGACTGAGATTACCGCTGGCCTCCTTGATGCCGATAACTTTGGGCAGTTCTGCCAGCCGTGCCACAGTAACGGGCAGCATGTTGGTCACCGTGCGGCCCGGCACGTTATAGAGGACCATGGGAATATCGACAGCATCAAGGATCGCCTTGAAATGCTGGAACAATCCCTCCTGACTGGGCTTATTGTAGTAGGGCACCACCGACAGTACCGCATCGGCGCCGCTGTCTTTCGCCGACGCGGTCAGCTCGATGGCTTCCAGGGTATTGTTGGCGCCGGTTCCGGCAATGACCGGCACGCGGCCCTTGACAGTTTTAACGGTCAGCTCAATGACCCGCTTGTGCTCTTCAAAGCTCAGGGTAGCCGACTCGCCGGTCGTTCCGCAGGGGACAATTCCATGAATGCCGCTGGCAATTTGAAATTCAATCAGATCAACCAGGCCCTGCTCATCGATCACGCCCTTGTGCATGGGGGTGACCAATGCGGTTATAGCGCCTTCAAATCGTTTCATCGTGTCCTCCTTCTTCCTTTAATTCCCAATAGGTGCGGATAAAAAATCCGGCTGCCAAGGTCGTTGACGCAGAGCGCTCGATAATTTAACCAAGCGGTCATTCAATGAGCGCCTCAGCCGTTAATTCACCCTTATAGATGAGATGGGCCGGACCCGTGAGCAGCACCTGATCGACATCCTCGCCCTGGTTGTTCGCGAACTGCACCTCCAGGATGGCCCCTCCGGAGGTAACCATCTCCATCGGCGCACAGGCAAGCCCCTTGGCGGCAACGATCAGAGCCCCAGCCACCACACCGGTGCCGCAGGCCATGGTTTCATCCTCAACGCCGCGTTCATAGGTTCGTATCCGAAAACAGCTCTCTGTTCGTCCAATAAAGTTAACATTGGTCCCTGCGGGGGCAAACACCTCGTGATACCGGAGCCGGCTCCCCAAGCCAACAACATCAACCGCATCGATATCATCAACAAAAATGACCGCATGAGGGACACCGGTATTCACACTGTGTACCATAAGCATCTGCCCGGCCACCTCAACCTGCCTGTCGAACAGAAACGAATGGGGCGAAGTCACCTTGATGGTGACCTGGGTGTCGGCCACCGCAGCATCAATGATGCCGGCCAAGGTCTCAAATCGCATCCGCGCTGCTGCAATCCCCTGCATATAGGCAAATCGGGCCACACAGCGCGCCCCGTTGCCGCACATCTCCGCCTCGGACCCGTCGGCATTGAAAAATCGCCATTTAAAATCGGCTCGCTCCGAGGGTTCGATCAGAAACAACCCATCCGCACCCACTGAAAACTTCCGCCGGCAGACACGCCGGACAAACTCTACTATCCGCTCAGTGGGGATCAAGGGTTTACGATGATCAATGATTATAAAATCGTTGCCGGCACCGCTCATTTTCCAGAACGGAATCGGCAGGTTGATGCTCTTCATGACCGGACTCCTTCTCCGCTCGCTGGACAATCAGTTGTCAACCCGAATTTCGGCTGATCGGGTGCTTTCGTTGACCGGGTTCTGGGTGTCAATGCTGGAAACCGAATAGAAGAGCGGCGCCCCGAACGCCTTGGCATCGATGAACATATTATACGGCAGGTTGACCTCACCAGCCAGGACAGCCTTGCTCTGTCCGGGTGTGCGGCGATAGACCCGATAACCGGCCAGATCTCCGGCCTCGACATGCTCCCAGTAGATCTTGACTCCGACTTCGGTCCGGATGCCCTCCACCGCGTTGGGAACCGGTGGCGCAGTTCGGTCAAGAGGATGGGCTTGGGCCGTCTCGCTCAAATCGCTGTTCATCGTTCCCTGATCATAGGTGCTGATGGCCTGTACCTGATAGGAATACTCTCTTCCGTTTTCAACCGTACTGTCGGTAAAGGTGGCGGCGGTCTGGGGTTCACCGATTTTGGCGACAGCTCCACCATCGACACGACGATATATCTGATAGCGAACCGGAACAGTCACCGGGGTTGCATCGCGAAGTTGAGTAATGGGCTGCCATTTCAAGGTATTCTTGCCATCACCGCCTGTTGCACTCAAATTTTTCGGCGTCATGGGCGGGGTTTGCCAGAAAAAGGAAACCTGATTGGAGTCCTGGGACTCACTCCACCAACCGGTCTTACTCCGCACCTTAAAAAAATAGAGATTACCCGGTCGCAGGTTCCTGACCTCATGAATCGCTTTTTTCGGGCTCTTCGGAGGGACGGTGCCGCCGGGAACGTCGATCGGCGTGTCATATGGAACCGGGCAGGTCTTGCAGTAGGAGTTCACGGGGATTTCGGCCCGATACAACTCAAATCCGTCGATCGTCTCAATATCGCCGCCGGTGACAGTCTCCCTCGGATAGGTCCACGAGAGTGTCGCCCCTTTGTCATCCAACTCCACCTGGAGGTCAAAGACCGCCCTGGGCACGACGTGTTGGGGCGGAACCGGCTTATCCTTGAACCCGCAACCGCCTAAGGGCAGCAGGGCAAGAGGTGTCAGAACAAGGGTCGCTTTCCCAAACCGGCCCCCGAACCTGATCATACTTTTATCCCTAGCAATTGCTCTGCTTTGTACAGTGCTTCCTCGACCCTGACCTGACTCGTTCCGCCCTCGGAAACCCGGCTGTTCACCGAACCGTCGACCGAGAGCACCTCAAAAATGTCCGCAGCGATCAGCTCTGAAAACTGACGAAGTTCAGCCAGAGGTAAATCGACCAACTCACAGTCCCGCTCCTGACAGAGGGCAACGATCCGTCCTACCACGCCATGCGCCTGCCGGAATGGCATATTGCGGCGCACCAGATAATCGGCCAAGTCGGTGGCGGTCATGAAGCCGCCTATGGTCGCTGCCCGCAGCCTTTCCACATTGAACTCGGTGTTGTCGAGGAGTTCGGCGATGATCGACAAACTCGCCTTGACCGTATCCAAGGCGTCGAATACCTGCTCCTTGTCTTCCTGCAGATCTCGGTTATAGGTCAGCGGCAATCCCTTGACCGTCATCAAGAGCGACACCAGCGCCCCGGTGACCCGGCCGGTCTTGCCGCGGATCAACTCCGGGATGTCGGGATTTTTCTTCTGCGGCATAATCGAAGAACCGGTGCAGTAGCGGTCGCCGATACGTATGAACTCGAACTCCTTCGCCGACCAAAGCACTAGCTCCTCGGCCAGACGACTGAGGTGGATCTGAATCAGGTTGAGACAGAAGAGCAATTCCAGGGCAAAGTCACGGTCGCCGGTGGTGTCCATCGAATTGGCGGTGATGGCAGCAAACCCCAGCTCCTCAGCCACCGATAACCGGTCAATCGGCAGGCCGGTCCCAGCCATGGCGGCGGCACCCAACGGCATAATATTGATCCGCTGCCGGCACCCAACTAGTCGCTCCCGATCACGCTGGAACATCTCGACATAGGCGAGGAGATGGTGCGACAAAAGCACCGGTTGGGCCCGTTGGAGATGGGTGTAGCCGGGCATGACCGCGCCGAGATATTTCCGGGCTTGGCGGACAAAAGCTCTTTGCGTTTCGCAGAGGAGTTCGTCCAGGGTATCGGCCTCGTCACGCAGATAAAGCCGGAAATCCAGATTGACCTGGTCGTTACGGCTGCGAGCGGTGTGCAGTTTCGCCCCGGTCACGCCGATCCGGTCAGTCAGGGCCTTTTCGATATTCATGTGAATATCTTCCAACTCAGGCTTGAAGACAAATACACCCCGGTCGATTTCGGCCTCGATTTCGGCCAGACCTTGGATAATAGCCTCGCCTTCCTCGACGGTGATCAGCCCCTGTCGGGCCAGCATCCTGGCATGAGCCTTGGAACCCATAATGTCGTGATGGTAGAGACGGGCATCGTAATGGATCGAGGCGCTGAAGGCCTCAACCGAAGCGGCGGTGCCTTCGGAAAAACGGCCGCCCCACATCTTGCCGGACTGCTGTTTGCTCTCCACGATCATTTCATCCGCTGGTGGGCCTGAATCCGCAGGCGCAGGGCGTTGAGTCGGATAAAACCGGTGGCATCGGCCTGGTTGTAGACATCATCCTCTTCAAAGGTAGCAAAGGACTCGGAGTAGAGGGAATGAGCTGATTTCCGGCCCACCGGGGTGCAGTTACCCTTGTAGAGTTTTAGGCGGACAGTGCCATTAACCGTTGCCTGGGCATCATCCATCGTCCGCTGCAACAGTTGCATTTCCGGCGAAAACCAGAAACCGTTATAGATAAGCTGCGAGTAGCGCGGCACCAGAGAGTCGCGGATGCCGAGCACTTCACGATCCAAAGTAATGGTTTCGAGATCCCTGTGCGCAGCGCGCAGGATTGTGCCGCCGGGAGTCTCGTAGACACCGCGGGACTTCATGCCGACGAAACGGTTCTCGACCATATCAAGCCGGCCTATGCCATTCGCGCCTCCCAGTGCATTGAGCTTGGACATCAACGCCACTGGTCCGAGCTGTTCGCCATCGATGGCCACCGGGGTGCCCTGCTCGAAATCGATTTCGATATAGGTGGGCTTGTCCGGCGCTTTTTCCGGCGAAACCGTCAGCTTGAACATGTCCTCGTCCGGTTCATTCCAGGGATTTTCCAGAATGCCACCCTCAAAGCTGATGTGGAGGAGGTTTTCGTCCGAACTGTAGGGATTCTTTTTGGTCACCGGCACCGGGATGTTGTGCTCCTGGGCAAAGGCGACCAGTTTCTGCCGGGAGTTCAGATCCCAGATCCGCCAAGGGGCGATGATTGTTAGTTTGGGATTGAGTGCCAGGTAGGTCAGCTCAAACCGGACCTGGTCGTTGCCTTTTCCGGTAGCGCCATGGCTGACCGCATCAGCCCCTTCCATGGCGGCGATCCGCACCTGTTCCTTGGCGATCAACGGTCGGGCAAGCGAGGTTCCCAGCAGGTAGGAGCCTTCATAGATAGCGTTGGCCCGGAAGGCTGGAAAGATATAATCGCGGACAAATTCCTCGCGCAGATCGGAAACGATCACCTTTTCCGCGCCGGTGGCCAGTCCCTTGGCCTCCACTGCCGCCCAGTCTTCCTTCTGGCCGATATCGGCGGAGTAAGCAATGACCGCACAACCGTACTCATTGGCCAGCCATTTTAATATAACCGAGGTATCCAACCCGCCCGAATAGGCGAGGACTATTTTATTCACACTCATAATTCAGCTCTGATGGCGCTCCGATAGAGCCCAATTCGTATTATTTATCTGTATTGTTTGCGCCGGCGATATAATGTTCAAGGATCGCTGCGTGGATATGCATCTTGTTTTCCGCCTGCTCGAAGACCACACTCTGCGGCCCCTCCAAGACCTCCTCGGTGATTTCTTCGCCTCGGTGCGCAGGCAGACAGTGGAGGACGACGGCGTCCTTGCTGGCCCTGGCCAACAAGGCCGCGTTCAACTGATAGGCCTGGAACGGGCCCAGTCGCTGTGCCTGTTCAGACTCCTGCCCCATGGAGGCCCAGACATCGACATTGACCACATCTGCCCCTCTGATCGCCTCGGCGGGATCGCGAAGGACGACAATCGGATGCGGACTGCGAATCCGGGCCTTCGCCAGAATCATCTCGTCGGGACTGAAACCGGCGGGACAGGCCAGGGTCAGAGGAAATCCGAAGACCGAGGCCGCCTCGATCCAGGAATTAGCCATATTGTTGCCATCGCCAATCCAAACGGTTTTCAGGGAATCCAACGCACCCTTCTCTTCGATCACCGTCATCAGGTCACTGAGAACCTGGCAGGGATGATGGAGATCGGTCAACGCATTAATCACCGGGACCGTGGCGTAGCAGGCCAACTCTTCCACCACGTTCTGACCGAAGGTGCGGACAACAATGGCGTCGACATAGCGGGACAGGACGCGGGCAGTGTCTTTCAAGGGTTCGCCGCGCCCAAGTTGTGATTCTTTGGCCGACATGAAAATAACCTGTCCACCCAGGCCATACATAGCCGCTTCAAAAGAAACTCGGGTGCGGGTCGATGGTTTTTCAAAGAGCAGACAAATGGTACGGCCGGCAAGTTGCTGGTGGCGAATGCCCTGTTTGCGCTCGGCTTTCAGCACAAGGGCTCGATTAATCAAGGAATGCAGCTTTTCCCTCGAAAAGTCGCCCAATGCCAACAGATGGTTGTCCATAACGCTATCCCCAGTAATTCTGGAACGACTCAGCATTTCCACATCCAAGCTCACCCCTCGCCCAGCCATGCCGATATCTCTCCAGATTAAAAAATAATTGATACAAAAAAACAGGTCGTTTGCAAACTGATTTCACGGGAGAAGCCCTGATTCCGGAAGTTTTGGGGCGGGGCGGGGGCGGAATTAGAGAATCCCGGCAAGCGCCTTATCGAAAAAAAGAGCCTGAGAGAAGAATTTTCAGACCAATGGCGATCAGAATGACGCCGCCGGCCACCTCAACCCGCTTGCCCCAGCGTTTGCCGGCCCGAGTGCCGAGAAAAAGGCCTATGACGGTAAAGGTGCAAGCAACAAGCCCGATGACCAACGACGGCACCCAGATGACCACATCGAGCATCGCCAAGGTCAGACCGACGGCCAGAGCGTCGATGCTGGTAGCCACTGAAAGCCCCACCATGGTCAGGCCACGGCTCGGGTCGTTGGCACGCGCCACTCCCTCTTCGGCGGTCAGGGCCTCGTGGACCATACGTCCGCCGATAAAGAGCAGGAGAAAAAAAGCGATCCAATGACTCCAGGCCGCGACAAAGGACTGCACGGTCAGGCCGGCCAGCCAACCAAGCACCGGCATCATCGCTTGAAAAAGGCCGAAGTGGAAGGCAAGACGGAAGCAGGGCCGGAAGGTCAGCGGATGGAGTATGGCCCCGGCAGCCAAGGCCACGGCAAAAGCATCCATGGCCAAGGCCACGGCCACGGCGATAAGGGAAAGGGTATCCATGAGTTATGGGATTATTACGCGAGGTTCAGCCAGCTCAAACCAACCGATCCAGCACGAGGCAGAGTCTGTCGATCAGCAGATCGATTTCATCGGTACTGACGATCAACGGCGGCACGAACCGCAGAACCTTGTTGCCGGCAAAATTGATCAGCGCCCCCTCCTCGAACATCTGCTGGACGATGTGCATCCCCTGCTCGACCCCCTTCTCGGTCAACACCAGACCGAGAAGCAATCCCCGACCCCGCACTCCGTTGGCCAGATGGGGATAACGATTGGCCACCCCTTGCAGCTTATTGACAAAGTAATGACTTTTTTCCCGCACCGATTCAAGAAAATTATCGGCCAGCATGATCCGCAAGACCTCGACCGCGGCTGCGGCCGCTACCGGATTACCACCGAAGGTGGAGGCATGGGTGCCCACGACCAGCGAGGCGGCGATCGCGTTCGTGGTCAGCATAGCGCCGATGGGCAGGCCGTTCCCCAGGGCCTTGGCCAGGGTCATGATATCTGGGGTTACGCCCAGTTGCTCGTGGGCAAACAGGGTGCCAGTCCGGCCCAGGCCGGTCTGAACCTCGTCAAATATCAGCAAGCAGCCCATGCTGATCGCAGATACGCCGAATAGATTGCAGGTACTCCGGCTCCAGCGGGCGAACGCCGCTTTCGCCCTGCAACGGCTCGCAGAGGATGGCGCAGGTTTGCGGGGTGATCAGCGCCTCAATCGTGTCCGGATTGCCGAATTCGGCATGGACAAACCCCTGAGGCAGGGGTTCGAAACCTTGATGAAACCGGGGCTGACCGGTGGCGGCAACGGTGGCGAGGGTTCGACCGTGAAAAGAACCGGCAAGGGAGATGACTTCGTATTTGCCCACGCCGCTGTGGATTCGCGCCAGCTTGATCGCCGCCTCATTGGCCTCTGCGCCGCTGTTGGCCATGAACACCCGGTCGGCAAAGGAGTGGGCGGTCAACAGTTCAGCCAACTCGATCTGGGGCGGTGTGTGAAAGAGGTTGGAGACGTGGACCAGCGAGCCGGCCTGGCGACAGATCGCCTCGGTGACCTTCGGGTGACAATGCCCCAATGAACAGACCGCTATGCCGGCAAGAAAATCGAGGTACTCCTTGCCGTCCGCATCCCAGAGCCTGCAACCGCTCCCCTTGACCATTGCTGCCGGGAACCGACTGTAGGTACCAATAAACACCTGATCTCCTCTGCTCGCCCATTGTGCGTTACTCATGCCACCAACTCCGTACCGATGCCTTTTCTCGTGAAAATTTCCAATAAAACTGCATGTTCCTGCCGGCCGTCGATGATGTGCGCCTTGGCCACGCCGCCGTCCAGGGCCGACTTGCAGCAGTTGACCTTGGGAATCATACCTCCTTTGATCACCCCCGCTTCGATCAGATCGTCTATCTGGTCACGGTAGATGGTGGAGATCAGTTCACCGTTGCTGTTCTTCACGCCCTCGACATCGGTGAGCAGCATCAGTTTAACCGCGTTCAATTCAGCGGCAATGGCCCCGGCCACCAGATCAGCGTTGATGTTAAAGGCCCGGCCATCCTCACCCACCCCAACCGGGGCAATAACCGGAATGAAATCCTGGCGGTCGAGCACTGCAAGAATCTCAGGATTCACGCGGGTCACTTCGCCGACCCGGCCGATGTCGATCAATTCCGGCGGCCGATCTTCTCCCGTGGACTTACCTTGAATGGTCAGCTTTCGAGCCTGCACCAAATCGCCATCCCGTCCGGACAGGCCGACTGCCTTGCCGCCGCAATGGTTGATCAGGCCAACTATCTCCTTGTTGACTTTGCCCACCAGGACCATCTCAACCACATCCATGGTCTCGCCGTCGGTGACCCGCATCCCCTGGACATAGCTGGGGGTGATGTGCATCTTCTCGAGAAAACGGTTGATCTGCGGTCCGCCGCCGTGAACGACCACCGGATTGATGCCAATATATTTCATCAGGATGACATCGAGGGCGAAGCTGCGCTTGAGCGTCTCATCGACCATGGCATGGCCGCCGTACTTGATCACCACCGTTTTCTCTCTGAACTCGCGGATGTACGGCAACGATTCGACCAGCACCTTGGCCTTGGCAATTTCCTCACGTATCATTTTTTCTTCCTGTTTGCTTGCGGTCTCAGGACCTCTTGGTATGGTCACAATGTCGGGCGGTTATTGTACCCCCGCTGCAACCCCATGTAAACCTTTCTATTTCTCCGTCAGTGAAAAGCGCGGCCACCTTTCGTCCTAAATCCTTTACATTTCCTAATCGACCCAGTAGTATGAACACGTTCTTGCAAAAAACAATCCTAAAATAACTATGATGTCTTTTTTCGTGAATACCTAAGGATAGCCTATGGGCCGCTTCTTTGCCGCCATCCAAACAGCCCTGCGACTGACCGTGATCACCTTCCTAGCCAGTGCGATCCCTTGTCACGCCGCCGAAGAAACCGTCTCAACCGATCAGCATTGAAGCCAACCGCATGGTCTCGCAGGAAAATCAGAATACGGTGCTCTTCCTCGGCAAGGTGGACGCCCGCCAGGGAAACCTGACCATCCGCTCCGAAGAGATGACCGTTTTCTACACTGAAAAAAAGGTCGGGAAAGAGAGCGCTAAGGGGAGCCAACCCACTAGTCAGGTAGAAAAATTGATTTGCAAGGAGAACGTTAAGATCACCCAGGGTGATTGGCTGGGCACAGGTGACCGGATGGAATACTTCGCCAAGGAGCGCAAGGTCGTGCTCAGCGGCAACGCCAAGGCTTGGCAGGGCCAGAACATGGTCGCCGGCAAGACCATCGTGTACTACCTTGACGAAAAACGATCGGTCGTTGAACCGGATGCCACCACCAATGGCAGAGTCAAGGCTGTTATCCTGCCGGATTCCAAGAAAAAACCATGAACGGGGCCTCTGTTCTCGAAACCCGTGGCATCGTGAAGAAATATCGCGACCGGCGGGTGGTCGATCAGGTCAGCCTGCACGTGAACAGTTCCTCCGTGGTCGGCCTGCTCGGCCCCAACGGTGCCGGCAAGACCACCACCTTTTATTCGATCGTCGGCTTTATTCGCCCGACCAGCGGGGCTATCCTCTTGGACGGGGAGGACATCACCGCACTGCCTATCCACAAACGGGCCTCCCGCGGCATCACGTACCTGGCGCAGGAGCCTTCGGTCTTTAAAAAGTTGACCGTGGAGGAAAACATCCGCATTGTCCTCGAACCCCTCGGCCTGCCTCGCAACGAGATCAACAACCGGATCGGCGACCTCATGGCGGAACTCAAACTGGATCACCTGGCCGGCAACAAAGGGCATGCCCTTTCCGGCGGCGAGCGGACGGCGGGTCGAAATCATGCGGGCCCTGGCCACCCGGCCTCGATTCATCCTGCTGGATGAACCCTTTGCCGGGGTCGACCCCCTTTCGGTGGCCGACCTGCAGGCAATCATCCGCGATTTGAAACGCAAGGGACTGGGAATTCTAATCTCCGACCACAATGTCCGGGAAACCTTGCAGGTCTGCGACTTCGCCTATATCATGAACAACGGTCAGATCCTGACCAGCGGCGGGGCCGAGGACATTATCCAAAGTGCGGTGGCCCGGAAAATGTATCTCGGTGACAACTTTCACATGTAAACAAAATTCGGCAACCACGTCCCGAACACAACCCACACTAAAACCGATACAATATGGCCCTGGAACTCAGACAAAGCCTCAAGCTTGCACAGAAACTGGTGATGACGCCGCAATTGCGCCAGGCTATCAAACTGCTGCAACTCGGCCGTCTTGAGCTCACCGAGGCCCTGCAGGCCGAAATCGAGCAGAACCCCATGCTGGAGGAGGCCCCAAGCCTGCTCGAAGAGTCCGCCAATCCCGAGGCGCTTAGCGCGGAAGAAAATGTCTACCAGGCCGAGTCCGCGATAACCGATCGGGTCAAGGGTGACGATCCTGCCACCGTGGCCGAGGTCAACTGGGAGGATTACGCCAACAATTTCGATTCCGACCTTTCCTTTTCCCACGAAACACCTCCGGCCGATGCCCCTTCACAGTTCGACTTCATCTCCGCCACCCCAGGTCTCGCCTCATATCTCCAGTTGCAGTTGACCCATCTTGAGTTGAGTCGAACAGGACATCGACCTGACCACGTTTATTGTCTGCAACCTGGACGGACATGGATTTCTGGAGGCCAGCATTGAGGATATCTGCACCTACGGTCACTGCACCGAAGAAGAGGCCGAGGGCGTTCTCCGTCTGGTCCAGAGCTTGGATCCCCCTGGCGTCGCGGCCCGTGACATCCGCGAATCACTCCTGTTGCAACTGGATCGCCTGGATTATTACGACACCCTGCCCTACCATATTGTCGATCAGCACATGTCCCTGCTGGAATCAAGAAATTATGCCCAAATGGCAAGGGAGACCGGGGCGCCTCTGAAAAAAATAAACGAGGCTGTGGCCATCATCCAGGAATTGACCCCCTTTCCCGGTAACGAATTCAGCAACGAGCAGACATACTATGTAATTCCGGATGTCTATCTCTACAAAATTGATGGTGAATTCGTCATTCAGCTCAACCATGAGGGGCTGCCGCAACTGCAGCTCTCCAGCGAGTACCAGCAACTTCTGAAGCAAAAGAACGCCCTGACCCCGGAATCGCGCGGATACCTGCGGGAAAACAAGAGAAACGCCGAGTGGTTCATCAAATCGATTGAACAGCGGCAGCGAACGATTTTCCGGGTGATGGAGAGCCTGCTTAAATTTCAGCGGGCGTTTTTCGAATCCGGACCGGGGGCAATGAGGCCCCTGATTCTGCGGGATGTGGCTGAAGATATCGGCATGCACGAGTCAACAGTCAGTCGGGTAACCTCTAACAAGTATGTGCATTGTCCCCAAGGAATCTATGAGCTGAAATATTTTTTCAGCACAGCGGTCGCAACCTCGGATGGGGACACGGTGGCGGCGGAAGCAATCAAGACCCGAATCCGGCAACTGGTCCACATCGAAAACCCGATGAAGCCGTTGAGCGACAACAAAATCTCCGAGCTTCTGGCCAAAGAGAACATCACCGTCGCCAGGAGAACAGTGGCCAAGTATCGGGAACAATTAAAAATACTCCCGGTCAAACACCGGCGGCAAGCCCATTAGGCACAGACGCTCCCCATGCCTCAATTGAAAAACAACGCGATTATTCTGGAAATGAAGGCAGCTACCAAGGAGGGTGCGCTGCGTGAATTGGCGGCATTGGCCGCAACGCTGTGCGGCCGGTTTACCGAAGAGACACTCTACAACGTATTGCTGGAACGTGAGGCTGTGGGATCCACCGGGGTCGGTAACGGGGTGGCTATCCCCCATGGCAAGATCGAGGGGCTCGACGAAATCCTGCTCTGTTTCGGTCGCAGCAAAGCGGGCATCAACTTCGATGCCATCGACAAGCGACCGGCCCACCTCTTTGTCCTCCTGCTTTCCCCCGCCGGCAAGGCCGGTGAATATCTGCGCACCCTCGCCAGAGTCAGCCATATCCTCAAAAAAAGTACGAACCGGCAACGACTGCTCGACAGCTCCTCACGGGATGAGATCGCCACCCTGTTTACCGCGATCCCAGACACGGCCTGAGCACGAGCCCCCGCCCTTCGGTTTCATTTTTTTCAGCTTGTTCAGCTTCGGATCATCTCCGCAATCTGGAAGGCCATCTCCAGCGACTGCTCGGCATTGAGCCTCGGGTCGCAGGTTGTCAGATAGCGCAGACCTAGCTGGGCATCCGAGAGCTGACGAGCACCGCCGATGCACTCGGTGACGTCGTCGCCGGTCAATTCGAAATGAACCCCACCAGGAACCGTTCCCTCCACCCAGTTCAACTCAAAAAAGCACCGCAATTCAGAGATAATATTTTCAAAATCCCTGGTTTTGTGGCCAGAATCAGCACTGAAGGTGTTGGCATGCATCGGATCACAGGTCCAGAGTACGTGAAAGCCGGCCTTTTTCACCGCCCGCAGCAGCGGCGGCAGATGCTTGTCTATCGCCTTAAAACCGAACCGAGTGATCAAGGTGATGCGACCGGGCTCATTCTCCGGATTTAATCGCTCGACGATCCTGAGAATATCGTCAATCTGGTAATTGGGTCCGACTTTCATGCCGAGCGGATTGCGAACGCCCCGCAGAAATTCGATATGGGCACCGTCAATCTGCCGAGTCCGATCACCGATCCACAACATGTGGGCGGAACAGTCATACCAGCCGCCGGCAACGGAATCCTCCCTGGTCAAGGCCTCTTCATAGCCCAGGAACAGAGCCTCGTGGGAGGTAAAGAACTGTGTCTCTTTCAATTGAGGATTATCGGTTGAAATACCGATGGTTTCCATAAATTTTAGAGCATTGCTGATCTGCTTGGCCATCCGCTCGTAGGAGCGCCCCATGGGCGACTGCTTGACGAATTCCTGGTTCCAGGCCTGCAATCGGTGCAGTGAGCTGAATCCGCCACGAGTAAAGGCGCGCAGCAGGTTCATGGTGGCAGCCGACATGTGATAACCCTTGAGCAACCGCTCCGGATCGGGAATGCGCGCCTCCAGTACCGGGTCGGCGGAATTGGCCATGTCACCGCGGTAACTGGGAATCTCCACGCCGTTGATCTTTTCCGTGTCGCTGGAGCGCGGTTTGGCATACTGACCGGCAATACGACCGACCTTAATCACCGGTTTGTTACCGGCATAGGTGAGGATGACCGCCATCTGCAGCAGAACCTTGAGGGTTTCGCGAATGTTGGGCGCTGTGCAGCGGGAAAACTCCTCGGAGCAATCGCCACCTTGGAGAAGAAAGGCCTCGCCTTTGACCGCCTTGGCAAGCATGGCCTTCAGGTCCCGAATCTCTCCGGCAAACACGAGCGGCGGCAGCAGAGACAAGGTCTGAATGATTTCATCGTATCGTTCCTTGTCCGGCCACTTGGGTTGCTGTAGGGCGGAAAAGTTGTGCCAACTCGTTTTACTCCAGTTACGTCTATTCTCCATGGTCGTCATGTTAGGTAAGGGTTATTGGTAACCGATTGTTCTGCACCGTTGACGGCAACAGCAATCAGGTTCGTTCTTCGTTCGCGTCATTGAGGCAGGTGCTGCCAAAACAGCAGACTTCCTGGTCAAAGACATTGAGAATGCGCAGCGCCTGGTCACGTTTCTCCAGATCGGCAAACGGTTCAAAAGCATATTCCTGCGCGAGAGATTCGGCCTGCAGCCGATCGGGTATGCAGACCATGCCAGTAGCCAGAACCTTACCCCGTGCTGTTTCCAGCAATTCCGCATCCCGGCCATTAGTGACGACGGCTAGAGGGATGCGATACTCAGGCTCAAGTATCCGGGCCGCCGCGATTGCAGCCTTTTCCCGGGTCACCAGCGAGCCGGGGCCGTAGCGGAGAATAAACAAGCGCCGGCCGTTGATCCGGACAGTGAGTTCAATCAACGATTGCACCCGGTTATCGTTGAAGCAGGAATTGATCCTCAACCGAGGTTCCAGCTCTTCTTTGCTGTAACCAAGCTGTTCCACCAGTAGCCGGGCCAGATCCTGTCGGATGCGCTCATCATCGGTGTCAGGCAGCTCTTCGCCGGTAAGAAAATCCTGCAATTCACCGTAGACGATATGGTGTCCCGAGGTATCGATCATGTGGAGCAATCCTGAAAGAAAAAGAGGAGGCCTGCGGGAGGAAGGAACACAAAAAAGCATAAACCGCGCGGAACTGTTTCGGTGTCCTGCTCCTCAATTTCCGTCGCAGCTCCGGCAAAGGCATATTCGTAATGAACGGTAACATGTTAAATAATCGTGAAATGCTCTTTTTGTCAATCCTCAATTTTACAAACTTTGGGGCTCAGGGGCCGCAGGGCAGAGTCTCTACTGCAACCGTTCCCTATGAAAAGCTGGTTGCGGCCAGGGAATTTGAGTATATTTCCCCTTGTTCTCAAACTCAGGGTTCGGTTGCGACCTCAGCCGCCTCTCTTTTTCTTTTTCCCTGGAATGACCATGATAACTGCACAAGACCCCGCCCCTGCTGAGCGACAATGGCTGAAGATTACTCTGCTCTGCCCTTTGCCCCTGCTGGATTCGGCAACCGACCTCATGGGTGTACTCAGTGGCGCCGGGGTAGAACAGAGCCCGGAAACAGAATCCGGCGCCTTGATCAGTGGTTTCTTTCAACTTGGCGAGAAAACCAGCGACCCCCATCTTCAAACGGAAAGCGCCGACAATATCCTGGCACGGGTCGAAGAACAGATGACCGAGCTGTTCGCCCTGTATGGATGCGTCCCGGAAAAACCGGCGGTCACCTTGCTGGCTGACCAGGATTGGGCCACGTGTTGGCAGCAATATTTCAAACCTTTTGAAATTGTCCCCGGCTTGGTGATAAAACCTTCCTGGGAGACATACCCTCACGAACCCGGACAGCATGTGATCGAAATGGACCCGGGCATGGCCTTTGGCACCGGCCAGCACGCCTCAACCCGGATGGCACTGGCCTTGATCAAACAGAGCATGGCAAAAACCATCCCTGAGCAGGCACTTGATGTCGGCACCGGCACCGGTATACTCGCCATGGCAGCCTCCTTTTTCGGGGCCGGACGGGTCGTCGCCATTGACAACGATCCGGATGCAGTGGTGGTGGCGCGGGAAAATATCGCTCAAAATAACCTGGCAGGCCAAATCGAGGTCAGCGGCAGGCCAGTTGAACACTTCCGGGAGTCCTTTCAATTGGTCTCAGCAAACATCGTCCATGATGTCCTCGCGGAGATGGCTAGCACCTTAACCAGACTGACCACTCCAGACGGCTATCTGGTCTTGGCCGGAATTCTCCGTGGCGAACAGGAAGAAAATATCGTCAAAGTGTATCGCGATCTGGCGTTTCACCCCCTCAATCGGCTCTATCAGGATGAATGGGTGAGCCTCCTGTTCATCAAGAGAAAAACCTAAGCGCCCGCAACAATTGTCCAAAAGTTACTCGCCCTGTTTCCGGGCAATTATCGGCCAGGCAGCATGCCGTTACTGAACCGCGAGGAGGTTGCGATGACCTGCTGGAACAATGCCAACCGGCCGATAAACGGCAGCGACAGGAGGATAACTTTTTCTTGACGGCCCGAACACTCTATGCTAATTAGCCAATCTCGAAATGGACATGATTTCTGTTTTGAGTCATTGCTATTTTATCATGAGCACCATTCCTCGGTAGCTCAGTTGGTAGAGCAGGCGGCTGTTAACCGCCTTGTCGGGGGTTCGAGTCCCTCCCGGGGAGCCAATAATATCAAAGGGTTAAGCGAAAATCGCTTAACCCTTTTTCATTTCAGTGAACTCTTGAGTGAACTTTTTTTCAAAAACATCACGATGACTCGGAAACAGGAGGTTAGGTGTCCGCATCACTCCACCCCGACCACTAATACCAAAGAGTCACAGGCTACGAATCCGTAGGTCGGGAGTTCGAATCTCTCCAGGCGCGCCAAGTAGTCAAGGGTTTAGGAGTAATCGCAAGGTGCTGTTTTGTTTGGTAAGATTCGGGTTAGATGAGATTGTGTATTACTGATAACCTCTCCACCTTTTTTTCTTATGTGCTAAACGCCTGCCACCTTCCTTTCGTTTCTCCCTCCCCGTACCCCATAGGTACTACCGCCTGCCATCGCCTCGGCCTGGTCGCCGTCCCTCAGGCCCGTTTGACATTTTCAGTTCAATTTAAAGTTTTTGTTATTCATAAAGATTGGCGAGAGATGTCATTACCTCTTCAAGCCCTATCACAATCACATTGTGATGGCGGGCTTTACCTCGTCACGGACCAGATGCAGGTCGTCCACCGATAAAGTGAGCACTTAATCGCCCAAACGGTTGACGATGGCGGAGAGGACGGTCTCCATGGTGATTGAGTAGATGACTTCCGAGGGGTTAACGGCGAATTGATTTTCTTTGTGGTTCATGGTGGTGCCTCCTTTGAATTGGACAAAAAAAAGCCCCGAAGACCGTGATGGCCAAGGGGCAAATGGGGATGGCTGAAGGGTGTTCAGCTCATTTCATATAAGATGGATGGTTTTCCGGAGTTCCGGTCGGGGTGTTACGAGGGACAGGCTCCATGGTGTGTGGGTAAAAAGAAAGCCCTCATTGACCGGACGATCAAGGCGGCTTGGGATTGTGGGGGAGAGGGATGGGCAGTTTAGACGGGGTTTTAAGTGGCAATTTCGATAACACAGAAGTCATTGTCGACGCTTCGTTGATTATTGCCTCACGTTCATCTCCCCCGTCACTGAACAACTTGTTCAACCTCCCGGCGCCACTACTACTATTATTATTCCTCCATCGCTTTCATGGCTTCATTACAAGGAGCGGACAATTCGGCTTGACGCTCATTCAGGCACTTTACAAGTCCGCCTTGGGCAGGGGGGGCGTCCTTGCAAAATCTAGCGATATCGTTCTTGCACCCCTCCCGGAATTTCTTTTGTTGAAATACCCTCTCTCGAGACTCAACTCGGGTTTTCTCCATCTTTGCTTCATACTCTTTACAAGGCGCGGAAAGCTGACCCTCATGTTGTTCCAGGCAGTTTCTCAGAGCCCCTTGGTCTGATTTGACATCATTGCAGAATGTCGCAATATCCTTGGTGCATGAATTTTCATCCGCTGCGAAAACATGGCTATCGGAAATGAAGCTGAAGCACAGAAAACCAACTGCCACAGTAAAAAGAGAGGTCCTCTTCACCCGTTTCATATGTATCTCCTTTTTTTCGTTTCATTGAGCCACACTGATGAAATCAGGCAGCGCCGATATATTGCTTTTAACGATAACCGAACAGTGCGGGTAGACCAACTGAAAAGGTGGGAGATAAAAAAGCGCATGTAAACCTGTAACGGCCGAGGTGGCACTATTCCGGATTAGCGAACTTACAGAAAAATACGCAACGCCCCAAAAAAAGAGCCAATCTGATGAAAAATAGTCTCGCCACACCTGAAAGCAAGTGAAGAAGGAGTGCAATCTGTCTCCTTCCGCGTACATCACTCGAGTGGCACCCCCTTAATAAAAACAAAGTTCTCGATGGGTTAGCTGGCAACCTCTTGTTCGCCATATCTTTTCTGATATTTTTACTACCTATTATGTACTATATTTTTTGGGATTTCTATTTTTTGGAATGTTTCTTATTGAATAATTTAAAAATTAGTCGCCGTTTTTACGATGTTATTTGGATCAAGAGGGGGGACACTGGGGGCCTGTGAATTTTTTTTTCAATGAGTAGGACCGAAACAAGAAACAGCTTGAGCAAGGGAGGTGATTTTGATCAATGTATTTGCATCCAATAATAACAAGCAGAAGAGGGTCTTAACTTTAAACGAAAGGAGAAAGGAGGGATATCCATGAACCTTACCAAACGGCTTTACTATCGTGCGTCGGCATTAGGGATTGGGGTTGCTCTGTTGACCACCGCCTGCGATGGTCTTCTATCTGGGGCGTATGCCTATAATTATAGCCCGCCGATTCCACTTTTTGCAACCGCATTGCGGGGCGCCGGGCCAGGGGGAATCCCGGTCGCGCTTCCGGGTCCTTTGCCGGCACCTGTGACGGGTGTGACCCATTACCAAATCGGCATTATCCAGTTTCAGGATCAAATTACCCCCACAAGCAGCGGCTTAGGTCCGACAACCCTTTGGGGATACGCGCCGCTCAGAGGATTGGGCGGGTACATCAAACCAACTCATCTCAGTGGAATTATTATCGGCAAGGGCAAGAATCCCAATGACCCTTTGGACAAGAACGTCCCGATTCAGATTACTTTCCACAATAAACTTCTCGTCAACAAGCACATCCTCCCCGTTGACACAACCATCCAAGGCGCCAACCAGGCGATTAACCGGACAGCTGTCCACCTGCACGGCGGTCTCGTCCCGTGGATCAGCGACGGTGGTCCTTTCGACTGGTTTGGACCTTTCAATGACCACGGGTCCAGCTTCCTGAACAACAAGACGTTAAATCCTATTCATCTGCCAGGCGCCGCCGAGTACTACTATCCTCTGAACCAGAGCGCCCGGTTTATGTGGTATCACGACCATGCGGTCGGCATCACCCGGCTGAATGCGTATGCGGGAATTGCCAGCGGCATGCTGATTCGTGACGGGTTTGAGAAAAGCCTTGTCGATACTAAAGGATTGCCCGGTTACATTGAGGCAGGCGGCAATGAGATTCCGCTCGTCTTCCAGGACAAGACCTTCGTCGGTACAGATATTGATGCACAAGACCCGCAATGGAGGAGCATGGTGCAAAAAGCTGCAACTCGACCAGGCAGTCTCTGGTACGCCCATACCTATGAAATAGCCCAACCGGACGGGACTGGCCGATGGGACTTGGAGCCAGGAGGTTTACCTCTACAAGACCCTTCAATCATTCCCGAGTTTTTCGGCGACACCATGCTGGTTAACGGCACGACCTTCCCTGAAGCCAGCGTCCAGGCGCGCCGCTACCGCCTGCGGATGCTCAATGCCTGTAATGCCCGTTTCCTCAACCTGCAGCTGTACTATGATGACGGCAGTCCGGACGGGATTACCCTTAATAAGAGTGGGCGCCCGACAAATGATCCTTTTGTTAATGCCGCCACCGGAACGACCACCTGGCTGCAGATCGGCACTGAGGGCGGCTTCTTGGCAAAACCGGTTCAGGTGGCCAGCAACGTTTCCTACAACCCATTACCTGGGTTCTCCAATGGTGATTTGTCGTTGGATCCGTCCTTGATTGAGAAATCGCTTGTTGTCGCGCCGGCGGAAAGACCGGACTTGATCGTCGACTTTGCACAAGCAGCGGGGCGAAATGTAATTCTCTACAATGACGCGGCCGCTCCATTCCCGAACGGGGATGATCGGAACGACTACTTCCCGGGCTTGAATACCTTAGGGCAAGCCTTATTGGACGGGGGGAACGCACCGGCCGGAAACTTTGGGATCGGCAACCCGGTCAATGGCAAAACTAAACCCGGCCACGGACCCAACACCCGTGTCCTTATGCGGTTTAAGGTGGCAGCCGCTACTACCGGCCCGGCCGACAATCCACTCGATATTAACGTGGATACAAACCTCACTGGTGGCATCGATCCGTCTTTGCACCCGTGGGGATCCACCACCGACATCCCGGCAACAATCAAAAAACGCATTCTGAGCTTGAACGAGTATTACGATGATTACGGCCGACTCATTCAAATTCTCGGCAACGAAACCAACATATTTGGTACACCATACGATGGATCGGCGAATTACCTGACGTATCCTGGGAGTGCAACTGTTGGTGCTACCACTGAAAACGTTACGGAAGGTGACACGGAAATATGGGAAATTCACAACACCTCGGCCGACGTTCACCCCATGCACTTCCATCTGGTTAACGTTCAAGTTCTCAACCGGCAGTTGATTGACCCTATGGCGCCGCCTCCCACAGTTGGATACGGTGCTTTAATCCTTCCAGATCCTAACGAGTTGGGGTGGAAGGAGACGGTCCCGATGTACCCGGGTACGGTTACTCGAGTCATCATGAAGTGGGACCTGGCATCGGCATCGATTGTTGGCAAAAACCTGAAACCGGTTAACACAAAAGCCATAGGTAATATTCGGTTACCGATAACGATGGGACAACCTCCAGTCAGTCCGCGGACAGGGTTCATGGAGTATGTATGGCACTGCCATATCCTGGAACATGAAGAGCACGATATGATGCATGCACTCATAGTAACTCCGAAGAAACCATCACCCGTACCTCCGCTGCTGTAAGGATCTGTAGATAGCGAGGCTCTACAGGCTGATAAAGCCCTCCCCAGTTAAATAAATGAGGGAACTGGGGAGGGCTGAATTATACTTGCATATGGGGGAGCGCACTCAATTTCCACGACCCCACAGGTCTTTGCCTTTTCTATCGACCAGACGGTTTTTCTAGAGAGCGACGAATTTCAGATAACCACAAGTGCAAGGAGAAGCCTCTGCCATGAAGAAATTTATATACCTTGTGCTCTTTTTCGCTCTTGCAGTTGGGTTATTTCGTGCAGGCTTTTGGTACGGCTATCAACAACTGGGTGAGGGTTCTGCTTCCGAGGCACGACAGATCCTTTACTATGTGGATCCCATGAATCCGGCGCACACCTCGGATAAACCTGGTTTGGCACCGTGCGGCATGGCGATGGAGGCTGTTTATGCCGATGGGACAACAGCGGGGCAGGATTCCAAAACGAGCGCCGCCATGCCTCCAGGTACAGTGAAGATTAGTCCTGAAAAGCAACAGCTTATCGGGATAAAAGTATCGACAGCTGAGAGTGCTTCCTGGAGTGACACCGTCCGTGTACTGGGAAGAGTCACCCTTGATGAGACTCGCATCTACCGGATCAATGCCGCCACCGACGGGTGGATCAAGGAGATTTCCCCCGTCACGACAGGGAGCCTGGTTCAAAAGGATGCGTTGCTGGCCACCTTCTATGCACCGGAATTTTTCTCCGCCATGAAGGCCTATCTTTATGGGCTGCGTGCGCTTGAACGTTTCCAAAAGAGCGAAACGGAAACCAAGGAACAGCTTGAATCAACTGAAGGCAACATCGAAAACTACCGAAACTCTCTGCGCAACCTGGGGATGACCGAGCACCAACTCGATGCGATCAGGCGAACTCAGCATGGGGGCGAACGGGTTGAGATAAGAGCGCCTGCGGCAGGCTTTGTCCTGACCAGGAACATAACCCTGGGCGAACGTTTTCAAAGGGGTACCGAACTCTGCCGGATTGCTGATCTGAGCCGAGTTTGGATTGTGGCTGACATTTTCGAAAATGAATCAAAGTATTTCCAACCAGGCGTGCAGGTAAAGGTCACTCATCCGACGCAGCACAAGACCTTCGAAGGCAAGATAAGCGAGGTCCTGCCTCAATTCGACCCGGATACACGGACCATGAAAATTCGGATTGAAACAGAAAACCCGGATTTTGAACTGAAACCCGATATGTTTGTTGATGTAGATTTCCCGATTACCATGCCCTCGACTTTAGCGATCCAGGCTGACGCAATTCTCAACACCGGGTCCAAGAAAACCGTATTCATCGACCAGGGTAATGGATTTTTCGAACCCCGACAGGTTGAAATCGGCAGGCGTCTTGGGAATAAGGTGGAAATAACCAATGGCCTCATGCCGGGGGAACGAATCGTCAGTTCGAGTAATTTTCTCATCGATTCGGAAAGCCGGATGAAAATGGCCGCGGCAGGGATGCAGATGGCTTCACAAAACGTCCAGGCGGCGGAGATCATCAAATGTCCCGTTTGCGGCATGACTGTGGACGTAACGAAGTCCCGTGAGCATAAACTAACCTCCGATTATCAGGGTAAAACCTATTATTTTTGTGCGGAAGAATGCAAAGTGATGTTCACGAAGAGCCCGGACCGATATACTCAAAAATTGAGTTCAATGAAGATGGGTTTTTCTTTGGCAAAGACCGAGAGATGACCACGTGATCAATCGGATTGTTGAATTTTCCGTCAACAACATATTCATAATCCTGGCTCTTGTTGCCGCCGCCTGTATCGCGGGCTGGTGGTCGATGGAGCATGTGGCCCTTGACGCTATTCCCGATCTTTCCGACACCCAGGTCATTGTCTATTCCCGGTGGGATCAGAGCCCTGATATCATCGAGGACCAGGTAACCTACCCCATTGTGACGGCCATGCTGGGCGTTCCTGGGGTCAAGACGGTTCGTGGCTTTTCCGATTTCGGTTACTCCTATGTGTACATAATTTTCGAAGACGGGACAAATACTTATTGGGCCCGTTCCCGCATCCAGGAGTATCTTTCTTCCGTGCTTCCCAAACTTCCAAAAGGGGTGCTCACCGAGCTGGGGCCGGATGCGACCGCCCTTGGCTGGATCTTCCAGTATTCTTTGACTGACGACTCGGGCGCCCATACCTTGGGTGATCTCCGAGCCTATCAGGATTGGTACCTGCGCTACTACCTGAAATCTGTTCCTGGAGTCGCGGAGGTGGCGACCTTTGGCGGTTTCGGCAAAGAGTATCAGGTGAACGTCGATCCAAACCGTCTCCAGTCATACGGCTTGTCTATCAGTAAGGTGGCCGAAGCGGTACGGAGCGGCAATGTGGAAACAGGAGGTCGTCTCCTCGACTTTGGCGGTACGGAATACATGGTTCGCGGCCGAGGATACGCCCGCTCAATAGAGGATTTTGAAGAGATCGTTGTTGCCGCGAGCGAAACGGGGACACCCATCCGGATCAAGGATATAGGGACGGTCGTGATCGGGCCGGAATGGCGGCGAGGGGCCTCTGATCTTGATGGTACCGGCGAGGCGGTCTCGGGAATCGTCATTATGCGGCAAGGACAGAATGCCCTGGACGTGATCGATCGTGTTAAGGCAAAAATTCGGGAAATTGAACCCAGCCTGCCGCAGGGCGTGAAGATTCTCCCCATTTATGATCGCTCCGATTTGATAATCCGGGCGATTGACACCCTGAAATCGACGCTCACAGAGGTGATATTCACCGTCGCCCTTGTGATCCTCCTTTTCCTCTGGCACCTGCCGAGCGCCATCATCCCGCTGATTACTATCCCGATAGCGGTACTTCTCTCCTTTATCCCTTTTCGGATGATGGGGATTACTGCCAATATCATGTCATTGGGAGGTATTGCCATCGCTATCGGCGCCTTGGTCGATGCCGCCATTGTCGTTGTGGAGCAGACCCACAAAAAACTGGAACAGTGGGACCGGGCCGGTCGCAAGGAAGACTATCGGACGGTTGTTGTCAGTGCCATCAAACAGGTGGCAGGTCCGAGTTTCTTTGCACTGCTGGTCATCGGTGTTTCCTTTATTCCGGTTCTCGCCCTCGAGTCTCAGGAGGGGCGACTTTTTAAGCCCCTTGCCTATACCAAAACCTTCTCCATGCTTACAGCCGCAGTCCTGGCGATTACTCTCGACCCCGCCCTTCGCGTGCTTTTCACTCGGATGCAGAATTTCACTTTCCGGCCACGGTTCTTGTGCCGAGCGGTCAACTCAATCGTTGTGGGAACGATCCATTCCGAAGATGACCATCCTGTAAGCCGTTTCCTCATCCGTCTCTACGAACCGGTCGTTACCTGGGCATTGCGATGGAAATGGGCGGTCATCGCGGGCGCCCTGGGCATGGTGCTTGTCACGATTCCTGTCTTCATGAAACTTGGATCGGAGTTCATGCCTCCACTGGAAGAGGGCTCCATCCTCTACATGCCCTCGACGATGCCCGGTATCTCTATTGCTGAGGCGCAAAAGGTTCTGCAAATAACCGACCGGATTATCAAACAGTTCCCTGAGGTGCGGTATGTGCTCGGCAAGGCAGGTCGGGCCGACACTTCCACCGATCCCGCGCCGCTTTCCATGCTTGAGACAATGATCATCCTCAAGCCCCATGCTGAGTGGCGTACAACGGCAACCTGGTACTCTTCATGGGCACCTGAGTGGATAAAGTCGATTTTTCGTCATATCACACCGGATCATATCTCGCAGGAAGAACTTGTCAGTCAAATGAACAAGGCCCTCCAAATACCAGGGCTCGCAGCGGGTTGGACCATGCCCATCAAGGGTAGAATCGAGATGCTGAGCACGGGTTTGCGCACGCCCATCGGCTTGAAGATTTCCGGGTCGGATCTCGCCCAGATTGAAAAGATAGGGATCGAGATTGAGGGCATCTTACCAAAGGTGAAAGGGACACGGAGCGTCTTTGCCGAGCGCACGGGTTCGGGAAGCTTTCTTGATATTAAATGGAAACGCACTGAGCTTGCCCGCTATGGCTTAAGCATGGAGGAAGTGCAGGAGGTTGTCTCTAAAGCAATAGGCGGAGAAACGGTAACCACGACCATCGAGGGAAGAGAAAGATATCCGGTGAACGTGCGATACTTGCCGAATTTCAGGGAAGATATAAGTGCCCTCGGTCGAGTTCTCGTCGCAGTGTCCGGAGGGAAGAAACAGATTCCCTTGTCGGAACTTGCCGATATCCTCCCAACAAGTGGGCCCTCCATGATCCGAAACGAAGATGGCATGCTCACCGGTTATGTGTACGTGGACATCGAAGGGCGTGACCCCAAAGGATACATCGACGAAGCCACCCGGCTGCTGCACCAGCAGGTGCGCCTGCAGATGGGTTATACGATCTCCTGGAGCGGTCAGTACGAAGGCATGGAACGGACGAAAGAACGGTTAAAGGTGGTCGTGCCTATTACGCTCTTTCTGATTTTAATACTTCTGTGGCTCAACACCCGTTCCATGACCAAGACCTTTATCATCCTCCTTGCGGTACCGTTCTCGGCTGTCGGCGCCTTCTGGATCCTTTACCTCCTTGGCTACAACATGAGCGTCGCGGTCTGGGTGGGTCTTATCGCCTTACTTGGGGTCGATGCTGGCACCGGCGTTTTCATGTTGCTCTATCTCGATTTGGCTTATGAACAAGCGAAGAAAGAAGGGCGGCTCCAATCCTTGATCCAACTTCAGGACGCCATCCGTTACGGGGCAGCCAAACGGCTTCGGCCGAAGTTCATGACCGTGGCAACGACTTTTCTCGGACTTATCCCCATACTATGGTCTATCGGTGCGGGGGCGGATATGATGAAACACATCGTTGCACCTATGATCGGCGGTATCCTTACCTCCTTCCTGCTGGAACTCCTGGTCTATCCGCCCATATTCCAAATATGGAAATGGCATTTTGAATTAAAGGGGCAACTTGCGAGGAACTGAGGCGGGAGAAAAAAATGAAGAAATGGGAAAACAACAGAAAATAGGTGCACCTCACCGATCATAACCTCCTTGCGATGAATAATCCCGTCCGCTAGAGCTGCTTACGTTATGTCTGGGTGAAGACCTCGAGGGAATGTTCGCTACTGGTGAATCAAAATTTTGGTTGTGCAGGATAACCGTACTTCCGCGAGTCAGACGGCGAACTCATCACGCAGGCCGGTTACGACAAGACGGCACAGCGTTTCGGTGTGTTCGATGCGCGGCAGTTTGTTATCCCCGATCCGACACCGGACGCGGCACGGGCGGCACTGGCCTTGCTGGAAGACTTGCTCACCGAATTTCACTTCGTCGCTGCCACCGATAAGGCGGCTGCACTGTCGGCGATCTTCACCGCCGTGGTGCGCCCGTCGCTGCCGCATGCGCCCGGCGTTTCACGCCCGTGCGCCGGTGTTCGGCAGCGGCAAGACCTATCTCTGCGAACTGATCGGTGCCTTCGCCGGGCCGGCCGGCAATGCCAAGGTGAGCTATCCAACGACCTCGGAGGAAGCCACCAAGGTGATTCTGTCCTTGCTGCTGACCAGCCCGGCCGTGATCGAGTTCGATGACATGGACACCGACTGGATACCGCACGGCACCATCAAGCGGATGCTGACGGCGGAGCAGATCACCGACCGGATTCTGGGCGTGAGCAAGACGGCGACGGTGAGCACGCGCACCTTGTTTCTGGGGTCGGGCAACAACGTCGGCCCGATACGCGATTTGCTGCGGCGCGTGCTGACGATTCACATCGACCCGCGCTGCGCGACACCGGCCACGATGACCTACAAGGGCTTTCCGGTCGATAAGGTGCGCCAGAACCGGGGGAAGTATGTGGCGGCGGTGCTGACCATCATTCAGGCATGGCGCAAGGCCGGGATGCCTCGCGCTGCGGTGGACAGCATTGTCACCTTCGGCGGCGCGTGGTCGGACTATTGCCGGTATCCGTTGATGTGGCTCGGGCAGCCTGATCCGGCCACGGCGTTGCTGGAGCAGGTCCGCCATGATCCTGACGGCGATGCACTCAGCGGCTTGATGACCGAATGGCGCGCCGTATTCGGCTCGACCGCGACGACGGTGCGCAAGGCTGTTGAGACGGCGATTTATGACCAGCCCAATCTGCTCGATGCAATGCGCGAATTCCCGGTGGAAGAACGCGGTGAGATCAATCGCTCGAAGCTGGGCTGGCTGCTGAAAAAGAATGCCAACCGGATTGTCGGTGGCTTTGAGTTTCAGCAAGCAGAGGCCGATGGACGTACCGCCTGGCGTGTGGTGGCCGTCAAATCACCGCCTCCACCCCTTTAACGCCTTCACCGCCTTTCACCCCGCCGGTTGAGAAAACTGTCAGCGGCGTCAACAAAAGTGGAAGTCAAACCGCAAAAGACAGCCTGGAAGGGGCGGACAAATGTCTCTGTTTGGGGGTGGAGCAATGAAAAAACGTCATCCTAATCACCGACTCGTTAAGATTCACCGCAGCTACACGGTGGAAGAAATCGCCGACCTGTTCGGCATTCATAAAAATACCGTGCGCGGTTGGGTCAAGGTCGGCCTTGCCATCAGCGATAACAAACGCCCGATGCTCATTCTCGGTCATGATCTTGTGGCATTTCTTCAAGGCCGACGGGTAAAAAATAAGCAGACCTGCAAGCCGGGGGAAATGTATTGTGTCCGCTGCCGATCCCCGAAATTTCCAGCGGAAGATATGGCCGATTATTCACCGGTTACCGAGAAGTTCGGCAACCTGATAGCGATTTGCCCGGACTGTGATTCCATCATGAACCGGCGCGTCAGTTTAGCAAAATTGGGTCAGGTTAGCGGGAATATGGACATCTGCTTTCCGCAAGCACATGCAACACATAGTTGAGAGCTACAAACCCACCGTAAACAGTGACTTGCAATAGGGGTATAAAACCATGGAAAAACACAGCCCAGTTAATGAAAGAATCAAGCGCCAATATTTCTCCTTTTTGAAGGAGGCCAAACGTCATAGCGAGCCGACGGTCGATGCGGCGGCGAAGGCTCTGAGTCGATTTGAGAGTTATACCAAATATCGAGATTTCAAGGCATTTCATCTTGCAGCCAGGCAATTGCCTTCAAGAGGCATCTCGCCGAACAGAAGGGGCAGCAGTCCGGAGAAAAGCTCAGCAAGGCGACTCTGCATGCGACTCTCACTCAACTCAAACGATTTTTTGAATGGCTCTCGGATAAGCCTGGTTACAAATCACACCTTCAGTATTCCGATGCCGAGTATTTCAATTTGTCTGACAACGACACACGGGTAGCTACGGCCCAGCGTGAACAAAAAGTACCGACCTTGGAACAGATCCGGCATGTGATAAAAACGATGCCGACCGGGAGCGAAATAGAGCTCCGAAACCGGGCCTTGGTGGCATTTACGATTTTGACTGGTGCTCGGGACAGTGCGATCGCATCCATGAAGCTGAAGCATGTCGATCTCGTCACGGATAGCGTCTACCAAGATGCTCGGCAGGTGAAGACCAAATTCAGAAAGACCTTTGGTACTTTCTTTTTTCAAATCGGAGATGATGTTCGCGGAATTGTGGCTGAATGGGTAGCATATCTGCGGGAAGAGAAGCTCTGGGGTAATGATGATCCTCTTTTCCCGGCAACCAAAATTGCGTTGGGACCTGATCGGCAGTTTACCTCGGCAGGGTTGACAAAAGAGCACTGGAGCAACGCAACTCCGATTCGCAAGATATTTAAGGAAGCCTTTTTCCGAGCCGGTTTGCCGTATTTCAACCCACACACCTTCAGAAATACCCTGGTCCGACTCGGCGAAGAGGTGTGCAAGACTCCAGAGGATTTTAAGTCGTGGAGCCAGAATCTTGGCCATGAGAAGGTACTGACCACCCTTCTGAGCTATGGCGAGGTTCGGGTGTCAGCGTCAGGGGGAAATCATGCGGGGATCGGCAGGCCGCAAGAGGTTACTCAACCAGATGCTAATGACATCGCCGAGGCGTTGTTCAGGAAATTCCGTGAATCTGGTTTGAAATTCGTACTGAGGTGAGTTGGCCTGTAGAAAATGTCGAAGTGTAGAGGGGCGGCCCATTGCTCATCATCGTGCCCTCCCTCTTTTTTCCCACCGCCCGGAGTGGGGTGATCACCACCCCAGCCTTGAGTTTGTCGAGGTAATCGGCCCATGCCTGCATCATCTCCTTGCGCTCTTCGACGAAATCCGCCCGGTTATATGCCGCGCCCAGGGGACCTTTGACTGCATGGCCTAAGCTGCCGTTCTATCGGCTCCTCATCGAAACCAAGCTCCTGCCGTATCAATGTTCGCGCTGTGGCCCTGAGGCCGTGAACGTGCAATTCTTCCTGGCTGTACCCCATGCGCCGGAGGGCATTCGTCAAGGTGGCATCGCTTATGGGCTTTGAATTGGTGCGGAGGCCGGGAAATAGGTATCTCCCTTGACCGGATAAAGCCTGGACCTCCCGAAGGATGTCGATCTACCTGTGTCGCCAAGGGCACAAGGTGATAAGCTGCAGGGTTGGCCTCTTGATCCCGTTTGTTTCCCTTCATCTTGGCGATGGGGATGCGCCATTCTTGTTTGTCAAAATCAATCTCCGACCATTCAGCAAGACGGATTTCTTTGCTTCTTAAAAAGACATGGGCTGTAAGTTGAAGAGCGCAGCGGGTAATCGGTGATCCGGAATATCTGGCAATAGCCCGCATCAATTCACCGACTTGGTCAGGGTCGATGATGGATGACATGTGTTTGACTGAAGGGCGAGGGATTGCGCCCTTGAGATCGGCGGCCGGATTACGTTCCGCCCGCCCGGTGGCAATAGCGTACATGAAGACTTGCCCTGCATTGGTCAGCGCCCGGTGTGCATTCTCCAGGTGGCCGCGAGCCTCTATTCTGCGAAGAACAGAAAGAAGTTCAGGCGGCGGTGATATCTCCAATAGGGCGGCTGCCGATCCAGGGGAATATATCACGCTCGTAGCCGTCCTGATATGCTTTTGACATGGCTTTCTGTCCACTGGTGCTTGAATTTCTCCAGCCATTCTGTTGCAACGGCCTGAAAGGTATTTTCAGTGCAGTTTGTCCCTTTGGTGAATTTTTTTGATAAGTCCGGGGTCTCTGCCTGCTGCAAGATGTTCTCGTGCCTGCTGGGCGGCTTTTCGTGCTTCTGGTGCGGATACTTCAGGGTAGACACCAAAGGCCAGGAGTTTTTGCTTACCGTCGAATCGGTAGGCCATGCGCCAGTATTTCGACCCGTTCGGCCTGATCTCCAAAAACAATCCGCCACCATCTGATAATCTTCTCGGAGCGTTTCCTGGTTTGGTATTTCTCAAGGGCCAAGTCGGTCAATTTGTTGGTAGCACCGCCCATGTTGGTACCTCCTCGCTCGGAAAGAATACTGTTGGTATCAGTTTAACGGGTTGAAATATCAACGCTTCCCTTTAATCTATGGAGGTGTTGGTACCGAATCAGGCTCATGTTGGTACCATTTGGACATATAGTACCAACAAAAGAGATCGGATTCAAGTGGATTGCGCTGTACGCTACTGGACAACAAAAAACCCGCTCTCCTTGGATGGAAGCGGGTTAGATGTACTTTGTGATACCTTGTTGGACTGACGATATGGCGGAGAAGCAGGGATTCGAACCCTGGGTGGGGTTACCCCCACAACGGTTTTCGAGACCGTCCCGTTCGACCGCTCCGGCACTTCTCCGCGACGGGCCTATTGATACCGTTTTCTCTCAGGAACGTCAACAGTTCCATAGAGCTGTTGACTTTGTCCTAGCCTGTGGTTAAGAATGAGCCAACATTATTTCCACCGCAAGGAGCGGCCATGCGTATTTCTGGACTGCTGGCGAAACCTCTCGAAATTCTGTCTCTTTTTACTGTCCTGCTTCTTTTGAACGGTTGCGCGGCGATGTATGGTTTGAAGGAAGATCCCAAAATCTCCCTTGCCGACATTCGTATCCAGGACATCAAGGCGATGGAAGGTGTTTTTCTTATTAAATTGAGAGTGTTGAACCCGAACGATGTGCCCATTGACCTCCATGGCGTCAATTGCGACCTGGAAATCAATAATCGCCACTTCGCCAACGGTATCGGCGACAGCAAACAAAGCGTTCCTGCCTTTGGTACTGCAGTCGTTCCGGTCGAGGTGTACGCCTCTGTGCTCGACGTGATTACCTCGTTTGCAGATCTGCTCCACACGGCCGGTAAGCTTCCCTCCAAGGACAAGCCGGTGCCCTATAGCCTGCAGGGAATCGTCCGGGTCGGCATTCACGGCTTCAAGAAAGAAGTACCCTTCAAATCCTCGGGCGAGTTCTCTTTCAACGGCTTGACCCAGCCCCGTTAGGCTACAGGCGTTGCCGTAGAGTTTCGACTGAATGGAATGAATATCTTGCACCGGTGCCCAGCACTGCATTCAGCATCATTTTCCCCTCTGTGTCCCGACCCCGTTGGAGCGGGCAATGCAGCGTTTCTCGCTGCAACCGCTTGCCAGGCCTCTCTTCTGTCACAATTGCATTGACAGGATTGAACACAGCAATAGAGTAACTCCCTTTTTATGACCGAACCAACAGGAAGCGCGATGCTCACCATTCAGCAGGGACAGTTGCTTGTTCGATTGGCGCGGCAGCAGATTGAACAGCATCTCGGAGTTCAGCCGGATCAGCTGGTGACAGATGAGGAGTTGGAGCATCCGGCCTTTCACCGCAAGCAGGGTGTTTTTGTTACCTTGCATAAACGATGCGACCTGCGAGGCTGCATTGGCAGTCTTACCGCAGTGGAGGGCATCGTTGATGGCGTCAGGCGCAATGCGCTCAACGCAGCCTTCCATGACCACCGGTTCGAACCGTTGACGGCCGCCGAACTGCCTGCTCTGCATGTGGAGGTCTCGGTGCTGACCAATCCCGAACCGCTGCGTTACGAAAGCGCCGATGACCTGCTTTGCCTGCTCCGACCGGGAACAGACGGGGTCATCCTCAAGGGGGTCAAGGGGGAGAGCGCTACTTTTCTGCCCCAGGTATGGCAACAACTTCCCGCAGTCGAACATTTTCTCGGGCATCTCTGCCGGAAGGCCGGCCTGGCGGACGGTGTCTGGCGTTCAGGGGGGTTGCAGATCTTGACGTATCAGGTGCAATCCTTTGAAGAATCCCGCTCCGGCGGCAAGGAATTATGAAAGAATTGTTTCTCCCACCAGAACTTTCCTGTGAGATCGGCGAGATTTACGACTCCATGGCCACGGCCTACGATGAAGTCGCTCAAGCCGTTGTCCTGAGTTGTGAAGGCTGCCCGGACAACTGCTGCGACTCCTATTTTCTCCATCACACCTACAGCGAATGGGCGTACCTCTGGGAGGGCATCCGGGCTTTGGATGATGCCCGGCTGGATCGGATCATCCAGCGGGCGCGGGAATACGTGGCGCAGAGCCGTCTGCTGATCGCCAAGGGCGAGCGGCCGCAGATCATGTGTCCACTCAATGAGTCTGGGTTGTGCGGTCTCTATTCCCACCGGCTGATGATCTGCCGGACCCACGGCGTACCGGCGACCTTGACCCGCCCGGACGGCCAGCACCTTCGCTTTCCCGGCTGTTTTCGTTGTCAGGGGATTGTCAAATCCACCCATGCCGATGAAACCGAAGCCCCGGCCATGGACCGGACCATCCTCTACAAACGGCTGGCACAGTTGGAGTCCCGGTTTCTGGGTGATCGGCGCGGACTGCTGCCCAAGATCAAGCTGACCATCGCCGAGATGATCGTCAACGGTCCTCCTAAGGACATCAAAACCAAACGGGAATAAGCTCCCCACTGCTCAGACCATCATGGATACTATTGTACAACAAGCGCAACAAACGGTCCTCGCAGGCGGACAAATCGACCGGCTGACTGCCCTGCGCCTGCTCGACGGCGAGAAAGAAGAACTGTACCGGGCAGCCGACGCTCTTCGCCGCCACTTCCTGGGCAACCATTTCGATCTCTGCTCGATCATCAACGCCAAGAGCGGCAACTGCTCCGAAAACTGCCGGTTCTGTGCCCAGTCGGCCCGTCATCATACCGGCATAGAATCCTACCAGGCAATTGCCGAAGAAGATGCATTGGCCCAAGCCAAGGACAACGATGATTATGGCGTCCACCGTATTTCCCTGGTAACCAGCGGCCGTAACCTTTCGCCGGAGACCGTGGCCGAGCTGACCCGGCTTTATGAGAAAATGGCTGAAACCACCGCCATGCTGTTCTGCGCCTCAGCCGGTTTTCTCGACGAGGAAATCGCAACCGGCCTGCATGCGGCCGGTGTCCGCCGCTATCACTGCAACCTGGAGGCAAGCAAGGGCTATTTTCCCAAGGTCTGCACCACCCATACCTGGGAGGAAAAGGTCGAGACTCTGCACCTGGCCCGCCGCACAGGGATGTCGCTTTGTTCCGGCGGCATCATCGGCATGGGCGAATCCATGGAAGACCGTCTCGACATGGCCTTCGAGCTGCGCGATCTGGCGGTCAAGTCCATCCCGATCAACATCCTCACCCCCATTGCTGGTACGCCGCTGGCCGAACTGCACCCCCTGTCCCTGGAAGAAGTCCTGACCACGGTGGCTCTGTTTCGCTTCATCAACCCGGATGCGGTCATCCGCATGGCCGGGGGACGTCAGCAGCTGGGCGATGAGCAGTATCAGTGTTTTGCCGCCGGGGCCAACGGCGCCATTGTCGGCAACTACCTGACCACCACCGGCTCGGGCATTGCCGAGGATCTTCGCCACCTCTCAGCCATGGGTTTCACCTTCGAGCGCGGATAAGAGCATGCTGGCCGCCGATCTGCTCCAATTCGACCGGGATCACCTCTGGCATCCCTACACCTCCACTACCAAACCGTTGCCGGTCTATCCTGTGGCTTCGGCCGCCGGCGTGCGTATCCGGTTGCAGGACGGCCGTGATCTGATCGACGGCATGTCGTCCTGGTGGTGCGCCATCCACGGTTACAGCCACCCGGTGCTCAACCAGGCGATACGCGAGCAGAGCGAACGGATGGCGCACATCATGTTCGGCGGCCTCACCCATGAGCCGGCCGTGGAGTTGGCCCGCCTGTTGGTGCGGCTCACCCCCGAGCCGCTCGACAAGGTTTTTCTCTGTGATTCCGGTTCGGTCAGCGTCGAGGTGGCCTTGAAGATGGCCCTGCAGTACCAGCAGGCCGCGGGCGCTCCGGAAAAACACCGACTGGTGACCGTACGCGGCGGCTACCACGGCGATACCTTCCACGCCATGTCGGTCTGTGACCCGGTCACCGGCATGCACACCCTGTTCGAGCGCTCCCTGCCGCAGCAGATCTTTGCCCCCCGGCCGGCCTGCCGTTTCGACGACGAATGGGATGAACATCACTTGGCGGCCATGGAACAGGTGCTCGCCGCGCATCATCACGAGACGGCGGCGGTCATCGTTGAACCGATTGTCCAAGGCGCGGGGGGGATGTGGTTCTATCATCCCGACTACTTGCGTGGCCTGCGGCGATTGTGCGACCAATATCGTGTGTTGTTGATTTTTGATGAGATAGCCACCGGCTTCGGTCGTACCGGCAAGTTTTTTGCCGCCGAGCATGCCGGAATCTCTCCGGATATTCTCTGCGTCGGCAAGGCGATCACCGGCGGCACAATGACTCTGGCCGCCACTCTGGCAACGACCGAGGTGGCGACCATCATCTCCAACGCTGCTCCGGGCGTTTTCATGCACGGCCCGACCTTCATGGGCAATCCCTTAGCCTGCCATGTGGCCTGCGCCTCGATCAGGTTGCTGCTGGACAGTTGCTGGCAGGATAGGGTGGCCCGTATTGCCTGCCAGTTGAGTGAGGAACTTGAACCGGCTAGAGACCTGCCCACGGTGGCCGATGTCCGGGTGCTGGGGGCGATCGGCGTGATTGAGACCAGGAAACCGGTCGACATGGCCACGCTCCAGCATTTTTTTGTCGATCAGGGGGTCTGGATCCGTCCCTTTGGCCGTTTGCTCTATCTGATGCCGCCTTTTATCATCGAGCCGAAAGAGCTGTCGCAACTGACCTCGGCCCTGGTCCGGGCGGCTTCCCTTGTCCATTGATGGAAAGCACAGTTTTTTCACCGCGCCCCTGATGGCGGTGCCGCGGTCACGACGGATAACCACACCTCAATCCTCTCACCTGCAGGCAACGCAATGAAACGGGAATTGATCAATAGAAGCGTGCTCTTGGCCCTGGTACTGCTCATCTCGGCTCTATTTCTCGACATGATCCGGCAGTTCCTCATGCCGATGTTCATGGCCGGCATCTTTTCCGCCATTCTCAGCCCGGTGCACCGTTGGCTGACCGGCAAAATCGGCGGCCGGGAAGACCTGGCTTCGATCCTGGTCATTATCGGCATTGTTGTTTTGGTGCTGGCACCGTTCTCCATCCTGATAGGAGTGGTTGTTGCCCAGGCGATTGGTGTCAGCCAGTCGGTTACCCCCTGGGTTCAGGCTTTTATCAATGAGCCCAGCGCCATTACCGCCTATATGGAAAAAATACCTTTTTATAATGAAATCCTGCCCTATCGTGCTGTAATCATAGAGAAAGCCGGGATGGTGGTCGGCAATATTTCCACCTTCCTTATCGACAGCCTCTCCTCGGTCACCATGCTGACCGTCAATGCGGTGTTCAGCAGTGTCATCATGCTCTACGTGATGTTCTATTTTCTCACCATGGGTGAAGTTCTGCTCCTTAAAATTCTCTATTTTCTGCCCCTGCAGGATCGGGACGAACGCCGCTTATTGGGACGCTTCACCTCGGTGACCAAGGCCACTCTTAAAGGCACATTGATCATTGGCGCCCTCCAGGGGGTCATCTGCGGCCTGGCCTTTGCCTTTGCCGGCATCCATGGGGCGGTTTTCTGGGGTACAATCATGGCGGTTATGTCGATCGTTCCCGTCTTCGGCACCGCGATCGTCTGGGGGCCAGCTTTGGTGATCCTCGCGCTGAAGGGCGAACTCCTCGGCGTCGGAATTCTGGCAGCGCTGTGTGGTGCGGTGGCCGGCAATCTCGACAATTTTCTCCGACCTCGCCTGGTCGGCAAAGACACAGAGATGCACGCCTTGTTCGTCCTCTTTGGAACCCTGGGCGGAATCAGCATGTTCGGTATTCTGGGGCTCATCATTGGACCCATTGTCGCCGCCCTGTTCATAACCATTTGGGAGATCTACGGTAAAGCTTTCGAGGCCTACCTCCCCGATGTCGGTCCCCTGTTCCGCCAAGGTACTTTGCAGGAATTGGCGCCGGAATCCCCTGCTGTCTCCGAATCTGAGGATAGAACGGTGGGTGGCTTGGTGGCAGAGAACACTCCGCCCAGCGAACTCACCCAGGAGAGCGACGATCCAAACGGGAAATTGGGTTGAACTTCCTCGTTATCTTCATTAATACTCCTTACCCTCCTCGAATTGACCAGGGGGAGGGGCACTGTAGCCAAAGGTAAATCGGCCAGGAACACCTGTTTTTAATTCGAACAAGAAAACTGCTTGGAGGCATCCGATGAGCGAAGAAATACGTGTGAAAAATACTGGGTTACGAGGGGTGACCGTCGCCGATTCCGCGATCAGTTTTATTGACGGCGAGAAAGGTGTGTTGATTTACCGGGGCTATCGCATCGAGGATCTGGCCGACCGCTCCTCCTTCATGGAAACCGTCTACCTGCTGTTGTTCGGCACTCTGCCGACGAGCGAACACCTGGAAACGTTCACGCAGCAGGTCAAGAGTATGCGCCAGGTGCCCGAGTATGTCTTTGAGAGCATGCGTCATTGGCCGAAAAATGCTCGGCCCATGGATGTACTCCAGGCCAGCGTGCCGCTGCTCTCTATGAATGAGGCGCATAGCGACACCATGGACCGCCAGGCGTGCATCAATCGCTCTATCGGCCTGATTGCCCAGTTGCCAACCCTGGTGGCTGCCTGGCATCGCATTCGCAACGATGAACCGATCCTGGCGCCCGATCTCGCCTTGGATCACGCCGCCAATTTTTTTTGGATGCTGCAGGGGAAAAAGCCTGATGCGGCTATGGCCCATGATCTTGACGTCTGCCTGATCCTCCATGCCGATCATACCTTCAACGCCTCGACCTTTGCCGCCCGCGAGGTCGTCTCGACCCGCGCCAGTCTCTATGCCGGAGTTTCCGCCGCCCTGGGGGCACTGTCCGGCAGTCTGCACGGCGGTGCCAACGCCAAAGTCATGGCAATGCTGCTGAAACTGGAGAACGAGCCGGATATCGAGGGCTGGGTGACGGCACAGTTGCAACAGGGCGAGGTGATCATGGGCATGGGGCACGCCATCTATAAAACAGGCGATCCCCGGGCGGTGTACCTGAAAAAGATGGGGCAGCGACTGGGCGAACACACTGGCGGCAGATGGGCCGCAATTTCACAAAAAATTGAGGAGACGGCCCTGGCGATTTTTGCCCGTCAAGGCAAGACCACCATCCTGCCCAACGTCGATTTTAACTCCGCCCCGGTTTATTATCTGATGGGCATACCGATGGATTTGATGACGCCGATTTTTGCCATTTCCCGGGTGGCCGGCTGGTGTGCCCATATTATCGAGGAGCAGTTTGCCGACGTTCAGGGCAAACCGGCGCTCTACCGCCCCCAAGCCCAGTATGTGGGAGAATACTGCGGCCTGATGGGCTGCGAATACGCACCGCTGGGTAAGCGAAAGTAAAAGAAGAAAACAGCCCGCGCGGTCGCCGTTGCCTCGAGGACTACCAGGCGCTTGTGCTCAAGTCCACCTTCTTCTCGGCAACCAGGCGCAGGCAGGCGTCGACGCTCTCGGCATGGTAGAGAATGCCCCGGCCGGCACGAATTTCATCCAGGGCCGCATCCAGGCCGAGAGAAGGCCGGTAGGGACGGTGTGAGGACATGGCCTCAACCACATCGGCCACGGTGAGGATTTTGGCCTCAAGCATGAGTTCCTTATCGGTGAGCCCCCGGGGGTAGCCCGAACCGTCAAGATGCTCGTGATGCTGATAGACGATCTCGGCCACGGGCCAAGGGAAGGGGATGTTTTTGAGGATCTCGTACCCCACCTCGGTATGGCATTTGATGATTGCTCGCTCCTGGGCAGAGAGCCGGGCCGGTTTGGCCAGATATTCCGAGGGCAGGGAAATTTTGCCGATGTCATGGAGCAGGGCGGCGAAGTGAAGTCCCTCGATTTGTTTTTCGGGCAGCCCCAATTCTTTGGCTATGGCGCCAGCCAGCATGTCAACGCGCATCTGATGGCCAGCCGTGTAGGGATCTCGCTTCTCTGCCGCCAGCGCCAATGATTTGACTGTCTCCTCCAAGCTGGTGTGGAGTTCATCCCGACTTTTCTTCAAGGCTTCAAGGGCATTCTTGCGTTCGGAAATGTCGCGGGCGATGCCCCGGTACCCGAGCAGCTCGCCGCTGTCGCTGAACACCGGCACTCCGTTTTTTTCGATAACCAGCACCCGCCCATCCCGGGCCTGACAGACGGTTTCAAAGCCGTTGAACGGTTTGCGGGATTCGATGAGCTTGTTGAAAATCCGCTTGGTCCGCTCGACCTCCTCAATCGCGATCAAATCCACCAAGTGCTTGCCGATCAGTTCCTCGGGCTCAAAACCGAGCAGATCACGCACCTTGGGGCTGCAATAAGTGTAGATTCCCAAGGGACTGATCTCCCATATCCAGTCGCTGGTGGTTTCTACCAGGGAACGGAACCGCTCATTACTTTCCTCCAAGGCCGTCAGCAGACGCTCCCGTTCCTCCCAGATAATGCGGCGAACGCGGTCGGCCAGCACCGTATGGCGGATGATGTAAAAGGCAAGAAAGGAGACGAAGAGAAGAATGACGGTGGCGATGGCGTTGAGCTGTTTGGCGATCAGGCCGATCTCGACGTTGACGTCCTCGACATACAAACCGGTGCCGATGATCCAACCCCAGGGCTCAAACCCTTTGACATAGGAGAGTTTCGGGACGATTTTTTGCGGGTCGTCCTGCCACTGGAACATATAATCCACATAGCCCGCTCCCTGGGCCTTGACCACCTTGACGAACTCATCGAGCAGGTTCTTTCCTTTCGGATAGCGGACGTCGGGAACAGCCTCGCCATGGAGATCGGGCCGGTAGGGGTGCACGACAATGAGCCCCTTCATGTCGTTGACCCAAAAATAATCCTTGTTGTTCGATCCGTAACGAAGGTCTCGAATGATATTCAAGGCTGTTTGCTGCGCCTGTTCCCGGCTCATTGTGCCGGCGCGCTCCATTCTTTCAAAGGAAGCAACCATGTCCCAGACGATGGTGTTCAACTCCCGCAACATCTCTCTTTTTTTCGTCAGGAGATTATCCTTGAGCGAGGGCAGGATGATGACAAAGGTGGCGGTAACGAACAGGACAATGGTGAGCAGAGCCGGAAGGGCAATCCTGACGGAAATTGCATGGGAGAATCTCCTTTTTTTTAACATTTCCATGCACAGCACCGGCTTGATCGATGAGTTTCGTGGTGAAAGGGAAGAGGCCAATGAACAGCGGCAGCGACGGTGACAGCGTTCTGGCACCTCCGGTTCCGTCCACATCGGTAGAGTTTAGACGGCCACCATACAATGTAAAACCATAACGATTACCACGGAGATCAGCAAGGATTCTTCCTCGCTCCCCCCTGCAAGCCATTGGCATTCCGTGGCGGCTGAGTCGTCCGCCACCTGTCCGGAAATACAGCTTGACTTTCCCGGCACGATCAGGTTTTGTAAAAGCAGGTTTCAGGTTCCTTTCGAGGAATAATTGGGAACTCCGTGGAAATCGGAGACGGGCCCGCCGCTGTAACCGGGGACGAACACCGCAGACAAGTCACTGACCTAGGTTGGGAAGACGCGGTGGGAGGAGGAACCGGGAGTCAGAATACCTGCCTGAAACATGACAGCCTCCCTCCGCGGATCAGGGGGATGGCGACGATACGCGGATAAACCAGGGCATCCCCGGATCATTGAAGAATGATCCGGGGATTTTTTTGTCCGCAGAAAAGGCGGCACTCCCGGATCAATGCGGTGGAAAGCTCGGCAACGCTCCCTCAGCGAGGCTCGCTTTTCCTCGGAAGAAGGGCTCTTTTCCCTGTTCTGCAAGCTCTTCAGGGCAAGAGGGTCTGTTGGTTGCCATGTCCGGGATGTCCGGCAGTGATACTGTTTGCCGATGGTATCACTGCCGCATTTCCCCAGCGACCTGCTTGCTGTCCGGATTATTTTCGGTGGTGCCGGAGCCGTTCGAACCGTTGTCGCTTTCACGGTCAACAGCCGGGACAACCCAGGCTGTGCTCATGCTCGCCACTCCCTTGGCCTGCCGGGCCGGGGAAGTTGGTCATAGCCCTGCGGCCAAGGACGGTAAGGGACTCGCTATCCGACTGGTTACCTTCGGCACCAGCATCCCGCGCGCAGGCGGCATTTGCCAAAATCGAGAAGCTGGTCAAAGCCGCTTATCTCAAAACCGAGGTTCGCTGGGCGTACACCTCGCAAAGCATCCGCAGAAAACTAGTCAAGGAAGGCAAGGTGCTCGTCTCCCCGGAAATCGCTCTCGCCAAGTTGATGGAAGAGGGGGACATGCAACGCGCCAACCGTTGGAGGCAGTTTCTTGGAACAAGGAACTGCCTTTTCTTGTTGTCAGGGATCGCGTTGGCAACGCAGGTGGCTGGCACATCAGGCCGCGATCAGACCTTTCTTCTCAAGGAAGGAAAAATATTCGTCCACCGTCGGTAGAGCACCGTGTAAGCCGCTGATGGCAGTCACCTCGGTGGAGCCGAGATAGACGCGGGCGCCGTCTCCGAGGCGGTTGTCGAAATTGCGCGTCGAGGTGGACATCACGGTTGTTCCGGGCCTAACTCTGGCCTGATTGCCCATGCACAAGCTGCAGCCGGGAATCTCCACCCGGCAGCCGACCTGGGCAAAGACGCTCAGTCCGCCTTGCCGCTGGATAGCATCCCGGTCCATGCGGGTCGAGGGCGCAATCCACAGGCGGCTGACCGCATAGGGTTCATCCCGCAGTAGCCGGACCGCCACCCGCAAATGCTCAAGATGAGTCATGCAGGAGCCGATAAAGGCCTCGTCGATAGCAGATCCGGCCACTTCGCTCAAGGGACGCACATCATCGGGGTCGTTGGGACAGGCCAGGAGCGGTTCGGTGATTGTCGCCAGATCGATGTCGATCACTGCCTTATACCGGGCACCTTCGTCCCGGCTGCAGCAGCTCGGGCTTGCCCAGCCAGGATTCAAGGGCCGCGATCCGCCGTTCCAGGGCGCTTCGGTCCTTATAGGCATCGGCGATCAATTGTTTGAGCAGGGTGACATTTTTCGCCACATTGGCCGTCACCGCCGCCACCGACAGCTTGACCGTGCAGGCAGCGGCGCTCCGCTCGGCCGACGCATCGCTCAGCTCAAAGGCTTCTTCAACGCTGAGATCGTCAACACCTTCAATTTCCAGAATCGTTCCGGCAAAGACGTTCCTTTTCCCTTTCTTGGCCACGGTCAGCAAACCCTTCTGGATGGCCGCATGGGGGATGGCATTGACCATGTCGCGCACGGTGATGCCGGGCTTGCGCCGGCCCTGAAAACGGACCAGAACCGACTCGGGCATTTCCAGGGGCATGAAGCCGAGTGCCCCGGCAAAAGCCACCAGGCCTGAACCGGCCGGGAAGGAGATGCCCAGGGGGAAACGGGTATGGGAATCGCCGCCGGTACCGACGGTGTCGGGGACGAGCATTTTATTGAGCCAGGAATGGATGACTCCGTCGCCTGGCTTCAGTGCCACCCCGCCGCACTGCACCGTGGTTTCGGTCATGGTCTGCCAGCGGCCGAGATCCGAGGCCTTGGGATAGGCGGCGGTATGGCAGAAGGACTGCATGAACAGGTCTGCCTTGAACCGCAGACAGGCCAGTTCGGCTATTTCCTGCATGGTCATGGGGCCGGTGGTGTCCTGCGAGCCGACGGTGGTCATCCTCGGCTCGCAAACCGTTCCCGGCACGACGCCCGCAACGCCGCAGGCCCGGCCAACCATTTTCTGGGCCAGAGTATATGCTTGGTCAGTTTCGGGTTGAGGAGTGACAACCGTCTTGAAAAGGGAAGGGAAGGGAAGGCCCAGAGCCGCGCAGGCCCACCGGGTGAGATTGCAACCGATGATCAGATTGAGGCGGCCGCCGGCCCGATACTCATCAAGCAGGGTCGTTGGTGCCGGTTCCAGGGGGATGGTGGCGCCGCTCTGATCACGCAGGGACCACTCTCCGATGTTCAGCACCAGTTGGTTGCCGGTTTGCAAACGGGTGACATCGCAACCGATGGCCAGCACCCCGGCATCGCGGGCAGTGGCATAGAAAATCGGCGCGATGCTGCCGCCAAGCACCAGGCCACCCCGCCGCTTGTTGGGGGTGTGGGGAATATCTTCGCCCAGAAGCCAGCTCACCGAGTTGATGGCTGATTTCCGCGAGGATCCGGTGCCGACCACGTCACCGGCAAAGGCCACGGTCTTGCCCTGCGCCCGGAGTGCGGCCATGACACCGATGCCTTCCGGAAACCGGGTCTTGCCGAAAAACATCGCGTGCAGAGGGATATCGGCCCGGGACTGGGCTTGGTTGCCGGGCGAGAAATCATCAGTATTGATTTCGCCTTCGACCTTATACACTGAAAACTGTATTTCCTCAGGCAATTGCGGACTCCGGGTGAACCACTCGGCCGCGGCCCAGGATTCGAGGACGCTTTGGGCCGCCGGGCTCTGTTTAGCCAGTTCGACCACTTCGTCAAAAGCCTCGTAAATCTTGGTCAACCCTTTGAGCGCATCGGCTGCGGCCGGCGCTGAAGCGTCAATGCGCAATAGACGGAGCAGGGCTGCAACATTGTAGCCGCCGCCCATCTGGGCGAGCATGGCAATAGCCGCCGTCGGCGGAAAACCCTCAATAACCACCTTGCTCAGTGCGACCTGCTCCAGCCACTCGGCTTTAACTGCCGCCGCCTTGCTCACGCCGGGTTCTACCCGGTCGGCCAGTAGACCAAGAAGAGCGGTGCTCTCCGTATGCCCTTGGGTCAACAACCCGGTGAGTTTTCTGGTCTGTTCGGCGTTCAGCGGCAAGGCCGGCACTCCTTGGATCGCACGTTCAGCGGCTTCTTTCCTGTACTGTTCCAACATGGCGGTGTCCTTTTCGTCTGCAAGCAAATGAAATTGAAAACGCCGGTTTTCCTTGTGACAGGAAAGCCGGCGTTGAAGCAAGGATCCTTGTTTACCAGGATTTGGTGAGCGTCAGGACAATTCGGGCGTCTTCTGTACCGTTTTCGACCCCGTACTCTTGGAGGTAGCGCAGGTTCATTTGCAGCAGCATGGGCAGATAGAACAGGTTGATTTCGGCGCCGATGGCGTGGGCCTGTTTGCGGTGATCGGCCACAATGCCGGCCCGGAGGTCGTTGTCACTGTCGTCGGATATCTGCCAGTAAGAGGCACCGGCCAGGCCGGGCCGCACGATCAGACTGTTGCTGACCGGTATGTCCTTGCCAAGGCCATATTCGGCGATAAATTCGGAACCAGGGGTCACATTGGTGTCCTCCTGCTCACTGTTGATCAGGGTCCGGGTGAGGACACTGGCGGACCAGGTCTTTTTTTCATCCAAGTAGAGGGTGCCGCCAAGGGTCAACCTGCCGGACCAGTAGCCCAGTCCGGGCGAGGCGGGCTCGTTGCCATCAAAGTGGCCGGTGGGGGCAATCACCGCCAGGCCGAATACGGCATCCCAGCGCGGTCGATGCCAGGCCAATACAAAAGGCTCAATTTCGATATCGCCGAAAGTCAGGGACTGACTGTCCGAAAACGAATTGATGGTCACATCCTGATCGACCAAGGGGATGACGAAATCGTAGAGATAATCTGCACCCAGAATCTTGATGGTGGTCACATGGATGATTCGCTGCGCCGAGGCGAAGACGTTGAGATCAAAATTCACCGGCACCGTGTTGCCGCTGTTATCCTTCAGTTCGTTCGGATTGTACCAGAGATTGTACATTCGATAGTGCCAGCCGGGGGGCGGCGCCGTTGCCCCTAATACGCCTTCAACGCCATAGTTGTAATGCGAGCCTGATGTGGCCGCGTTGCCAGACGTGAATGTCCCCAGGAGCATCACCAGACAACCGGCAAGTGCCCCAACCCATATTCTGTTCTTCAACATCTGTTCCCCCTCTTTTTCATATTTGTCGTTTACGGCCATCGCCTCGCTTTGGCGTTGCCCGGTGGTTCACTTTTGCCCACGTCGTAGTCAAGTGGCCATTTGCCCGAATCGTTCCCAAAAATCGGGAAAAGATTTGACCACGCACTGCTTGTCACTGATGATTACCCCTGGTATGCGCAATCCGGCGACGGCAAAACTCATGGCCATGCGGTGATCGTCATAAGTGGCGATGGTGGCGCCGTGGAGGTTGCCACCGCCTTTTTTGCCGTGGATGATCATCCGCGCCGGCTCTTCTTCCACTTCGGCGCCTAGTTTGCGCAATTCACTGACCACCGCCGAAAGGCGATCGCATTCCTTGATGCGCAGATGGGCGATGTTGTTGATAATCGTCGTCCCTTCGGCAAAGGCTGCGACCACCGCCAGGGTCGGGGCCACATCGGGCATATCGCCCATATCCAGTTCAATCCCTTCGAGGGATTCTGGTCCGGTCACCGTGATGCCCGCGCCGGTTTGTTCGATCCGGCAGCCCATCCGTGCCAGGTAGGGGAGGAGTCTGGCATCGCCCTGCAGGGAGGGCACGGGCACATTGGCAACGGTGACCCGGCCACCGGTGACGGCTGCGGCTGCCCAGAAATAGGAGGCTCCCGAGGCGTCGCCCTCGATGGCGTAGGTCCTGGCCCGGTATGTACCCTGGGGAATTCTGAAATAATTCAGGGTGGGCGCAGCCTCGACCCGGATACCGAAATCGGCCATGACCGCGAGCGTCATCTCGACATAAGGTTTTGACAGGATCTCGCCCTGGACCTCCAATTCGGCGGGTGTTACCGCGTAAGGGGCCACCAGCAGCAGGGAGGACAGGTACTGACTCGACTTGCCTTCCGGGAGGACTGTGCGGCCGCCGGTCAGGCCGGCGGCCTGGATGGTCAGTGGGGGGCAGCCGGCGCCGGCATCGCTTGTGATGGTGACCTGCCAGCCCCGCAGGGCCTCCATCAGAGGCAGAATCGGCCGTTGGGCCATGCGTTCGCTGCCGGTGATGTGAAAACGGCCGTGACCGAGTGCCGCTACCGAGGTTAAAAAGCGAGTGGCGGTTCCGTTGTTGCCCAGGAAGATGTCTCCGACCGGCGCAATGATCTGGCCGCCACTGCCCTCTACATGCCAGCAGTCGGGGTCACGGTCGTCGCAGCTCACTCCCATGGCCCGGAGGGCCTCCATGGTGAAGTGGGTATCCTCACTGGCCAGCGGCCCAATCAACCGGGAAGTGCCTTTGGCCAGGGCTGCGGCAATCAGGGCCCGCTGGGTCAGGCTCTTGGATCCGGGAACCTTGACAACGGCATTGATGGTATGGACAGGGGTAATGGCGATCATAGCGCTTGGTTTTCCGGAAAAGCGATTAGGATGGTCTCGAAAGCAATTCGGTCATCAGGGCGTGGCGCATGACCGCATGGGGCGCCTCAAAGCCGGTCCAGAGGGTGAACTGGGCCGCGCCCTGATACTGGAGCATCTTCAGGCCGTCAATGGTCCGGCAACCGCAGGCAGCAGCCTCTCGCAGCAATCGAGTCGTGATCGGTGCGTAAACGATGTCCATGACCACCGGGAAGCGCGGCAATAGTTCCACCGGTATCGGCAGGGTATCCACATGGGGAGCCATGCCCACCGAGGTTGTGTTGATCAGGGCGTCGGCAGATACGCCCGCCAGCTCTCCCGCAGGCACAAAAGGGCAGGTGAGCTGATTGGCCAATTCCCGCCCCTTGACCTCGGTGCGATTGGTCAGCAGCACCTGGGCCCCGGCCTCGATCAGGCCAAAACCCACGGCCCGGGCAGCTCCGCCGGCACCGATGATCAGGACTGTGCTCCCGGCAAGGTCAATCTCCTCGCTCAGCGCTTGATTTGATCCCAACCAGTCGGTGTTGAAGCCTGTGCAGCGCGCACCGCTTCCCTCGTTCCGCGCAAACACCAAGGTGTTGACGGCGCCAATCCTGCGGGCGACCGGATCGACTGCATCGAGAGAGTCCATGATCGCCACCTTGAAGGGCACGGTGACGGAAACGCCGATAAAACCGAGGCTGCGCAGGCCGCGAAAGGCATCGGCCAAATCATCTGGCCGCATCGGGATGTAGACGCCGTTGATGCCAAGTTCGGCGAACGCGGCGTTGTGCATGGCAGGACTCAAAGAGTGCTCGACCGGGTTGCCGATAATACCGAAGAGTAGGGTGTGGCCGTTGATCATTGGTTTGGCTCAAGAAGGGCGAGCAGGGCATGAAGATCCTGCACTGTAATCTGTCCGGGGGCGGTGGCCTGCTCTTTGGAAAGAGCGGCATAGGTCATGAATCCGCCTAGATAGAGTGTTGCCAGACGGCTGATTGCTCCGGCCGCGCCCATGGCAAAGGCGCTCAAGGGGAAACGGGCGGCCATTGCCTCCTCCTGCAGAGCGAGAATGCGGAGAGTGTCGGAGGGCGAAGCCGCGGTGGTGACGATCTTGCCGATATCGGCACCGCTGTCAATCATCTGGAGGAGGGTTGTTCGGAGTTGTTCGGCGGAAGGTGTTCCCTGGAAATCATGCGAGGAAACAATAACCTTGGCGCCGAATATTTTGGCCTCCTGCAGGATCCGGGCTCGGGATTCCGGAGCGGCCATCAGTTCAATGTCGATATAGCGGGCGCCCCATTGCAGGGCACGGCAGAGCAGGTCGATCCGCGCTTCTTCGCTCCCGCTGCACTGGCCGCCTTCCCAGGTCGGCCGGTTCGTCGCCAGCACCGGTACCGAGAGGGCGGCGATGCAGTCGGCGATCCGGGGATCGAGCATACCGTCGAGTCGGACCTCGACAAGATCGACCATGGAGGCGACAGGTGTGACTGCTGCCAGGATGGCAGGCCCATCTTCGGCGGCCACCGAGACGCAGATCAGTCCCTGTTCCGCCATGCCTATGCCTCCAGACGAAGCGAACCGACGATGTTTCGCACCGAGGATTCTCCCTGCTGTCGCAGATAGTCTTCAATTCCAGCGATAATCTGCTCGGCAGCGGCCGGATGGTAGAAATTGGCAGTGCCCACTTGAATAGCGGTGGCACCGGCCAGTAAAAATTCGATTGCATCCTCTGCGGTGCCGATACCGCCAATGCCGATGACGGGTATGGAGATCGCCGAGGCCACCTGCCAGACCATGCGCAGAGCCACAGGCTTGATTGCCGGACCGGAGAGGCCGCCGATGACATTGGCCAGCTTCGGTCGTCGAGTCTTGGCGTCGATGGCCATGCCGATCAGGGTGTTGATCAGGGAGATCGCATCAGCACCACTCGCTTCCACGGCCTTGGCCATGGCCACAATGTCGGTGACGTTCGGAGAAAGCTTGACGATAACCGGCAAGCCGGTTTCCTTTTTAACCGCCTGGGTGACCGCAGCCGCCATTTCAGGTACCGTACCAAAGGCGACGCCACCTTTTTTGACATTGGGACAGGAAATGTTGATTTCAAGGCCGTCGATGCCTTGGACACCGGACAATGTGCCAGCGAGAAGCGCATATTCCTCGATGGAGTCACCGAGAATGTTGACGATGATTCGGCAGCCGCAGGTCCGGAGATAGGGCATCTTTTCGGCAATGAACCGTTTGACTCCGACATTCTCCAGGCCAATGGCATTGAGCATGCCACAGGCTGTTTCGACAATTCGGGGTGGCGGATTGCCCGGTCGGGGTTCAATGGAAATACCTTTCACCACCACGGCGCCAAGGCGATGGAGAGGGACGAGATTGGCGAATTCTGCGGCGTAGCCGAAGGTCCCCGAAGCGGTCATCACCGGGTTAGCCAAGGAGAGAGGCCCCAGAGCAACGGTCAGGTCAGGAGTAATTGAATGATTTAGCGGCTCCATGCCACCTCTTTAGCATTGAACACCGGGCCGTGTTTGCAGACATGCTTATAAAGACCGTCGGCGCCATGAATGGTACAGCCCAGGCAGGCGCCGAGTCCGCAGGCCATGTGTGCCTCCAGTGAGGCTTCACAGGAAACTCGGGCTGCTTGGCACAACCCGGCGACAATGGCCATCATCGGGTGGGGGCCACACACGTACACCCTTGAGTTGGCAAGATGGTGTGGCAGCAGGTCGGTCACCAGGCCATGGTGGCCTAAGGAACCGTCATCAGTGGCTGTTTCCACATGACAACCGAGGGCGGTGAATTCGGCAGCCAATCGTTTCAGTTCATTACCGGTGCGCGATCCAAGCAGGACAGTGCAACAAGGGGCCGATGGGAAGGAGGCGTGGAGCCGGTCGGCGAGAAAGAGCAAAGGGGCGATGCCGATGCCGCCGCCGATGAGACAAGGTAATGGCTCAGGCGTTAGGTGAAAACCGCGACCCAACGGGCCGATAAGGTTGATTGAATGCCCTGGAAGGACCTCGGAAAGAAGTTGGGTGCCTCGGCCGACAACCCGGAAGAGGAGTTGGATCTGATCTGATCCGATCTGCCGGTGGATCGAGAAGGGACGGCGAAGCAACGGATCAAGGGAGGGGCCGCAGGCCGCCATGACAAATTGACCTGGCCGGGCTGACGAGGAGATCAGGGGAGAGGACAGGGTCAGGCGATAAAAAGAATCAGCTAACGGCTCAACTGATTGAACAATGGAATTTTCCTGGTACTCGGCCATAGAAAGCGATACAAAGAATCACAGTGGAAGTGAGTTATTCTCTACAATCAACAGGTGGTTATCGACAATGGAAGTGTCTCTGCTCGTTTTGGCCGCAGTTTTTGGGGCTGTAGTCGGCTCGTTTCTCAACGTGGTTATTCTGCGCCTACCGAAGGAGGATGCGTCCATTGTCTTCCCGGCTTCGCATTGCCCCATATGTCAGCAGACGCTGACCTGGTACGAAAACATCCCTCTTCTCAGTTATCTGGCGTTGCGCGGCAAATGTCGAACCTGCAAGACTTTAATCTCCTTGCAATATCCACTGGTCGAGTTGTCAATGGCCGTGCTTGCAGCCCTTTTGTACCATCGTTTTGGGGTGAGCTTTGAACTGTTTTTTTATTTTGTCTTTTTTGCTGCCCTGCTGGTTATCATATTTATCGACATCCATCATCAAATAATTCCCGATAGTATCAGCCTGCCTGGAATCGTTATCGGTTTTGCCGGTTCTTTTATGAATGAAATGGTTTCCTGGCAACAATCGGCCCTCGGCATTCTGTTCGGCGGCGGGGTGTTATACACGGTGGCTTTTGGTTATTACAGCCTCACCAAACGTGAGGGGATGGGGGGCGGTGACATCAAACTGCTGGCGATGATCGGGGCCTTTCTTGGTTGGCAGAGCCTTCTGTACGTCATCTTTACCAGTTCGCTCACCGGTAGCCTGGTGGGGATTGTTGCCATGTGCAAACAGAAAAAAGGCGGTCAGACCAGAATACCGTTTGGTCCATTTCTGGCACTCGCCGCCATTTCCTATCTCCTGCTTCAGCAACAGATCATGCATTTCTGGAATATCTATCTCCGCGCCTCGGGTTTCTGAGCGACAGACAAAAAAAAACCCCCGAATGAATCGGGGGTTTTTTTGTGAGGTGTAAATTCCTCAGGCTTCGACTTCGTGCTCCACCCCGAGCGCTATTTTGTAGAGAATCGTAAGGATGAAGAAGCCGGTCGCCCAGACACCGATGGTGATGAAGATTTCGTTGAGAGCTGGATAATACTCAACGATCTCTTCAGTCGGTGTGGGGACAAAACCGCCCAGGACAAAACCGATTCCTTTATCCAGCCAGAAAGCAATAAAGATCGAGGCGCAACCGATCCCCAGCCAAAGATCGCTCTGCTTCCTGGTATACGGAATTGAGATCAGGGCAATACCGACAAAGAAAAGGACGACGAAGGCCCACATATACGGGACAAGGTTATTGTAGATGTGCCCGTGGTGTTCCAAACCGAAAAAGAGATATTGCAAGGTGTGCTTGTGGCCTGGAATATTGGAGTAAAAGCCGACAAAGAACTCCAGGCAGACAAAGAACATGTTGGCTATGGCGGCATAGATGATGATGGTCACCATCTTGTTGATAGCTTCTTTACCGGCATCAAAGTGGGCCACACGCTTCAGGATCAGGGCGATGACGACGATAAGTGCCGGACCTGCGGCAAAAGCCGAGGCCAAAAAGCGGGGAGCAATGATCGCAGACAGCCAGAAGTGTCGTCCCGGGAGACCGCAATAGAGCATAGCGGTAACCGTGTGGATCGAAAAGGCGAAGGGGATGGAGAGATACACGAAAAAGTAGATCCATTTCGGCGGAGGTACCTGCTTACGTTCAGCGGTCAGGATAACCCAGCCACACAGTGCGTTCAGGATAAGGTAGCCCCAGAGTACGCACATATCCCAGAAAAGCATGGAACCCGGCGTGGGGTACAAGAGGACGTTGAGTCCGCGTAACGGCTGGCCGAGATCGGCCATGATGAACATCAGACACATCAGCAGGGAGGCGATCGCCAAGAACTCGCCGAGGATGGTGATCTTGCCGAACTCCTTGTAATTATGTATATAGTAAGGCAGCACCAGCATGACACCTCCGGCGGCCACGCCCACCAGAAAGGTAAATTGCGAGATGTATATTCCCCAGGAGACGTCACGGCTCATTCCGGTGAGGCCTAAACCGTAAAAATATTGTCGAAGGTAACAGACGGCAGCAATGGCGATAAAAAAGCCGAGAAAGGCAAGCCACATCCAGTAATGATTATTTCCTTTTAGTGCTTTTTCAAACATGGCGGCCTCATACAATATAAAAGACAGAAGGAAGGGTGCCGAGAGCAGGATTACGCTGAATCGTATGATTTTCCTTCAGCAGTTTTCTAATCTCGGAATTCGGATCATTCAGATTGCCAAAGACAATCGCCTTGCTCTCGCCACAAGCCTCGACGCAGGCGGGCTGTTTACCCGCGCCGACGCGCTCGTCACAAAAATTACACTTTTCGACAACACCCCGCATTCTCCGCGGGTAATTCATGTTCAGATCTTTCACAAACGGGGCGGGTTCGCGCCAGTTGAAACTGCGGCTTCCATAGGGACATGCCGCCATGCAAAAGCGGCATCCGATGCACCGATGAAAATCCATCATAACGATGCCATCCTTGTTGCGAAAGGTAGCCTTTGTCGGGCAGGCCCTGACGCAAGGGGGCGAATCACAATGGTTGCAGAGAATGGGAAGCTGATGCTTTGCAGTCGCTTCATCCAGATACGGATTTGGATTTGTTGGAAAGGCATTCTCGAAATTGGTCATCCAGATCCATTTGATCTCATCCTTTTTATCAGGAAATTGAGGGACGTTATGGACTGAATGGCAGGCAGCGACGGCTTTTTCTCCGAGGCTGGGATCCTGTTGGAATTTCTTTATGTCGATAATCATGCCATAGCGGTTGAGGCTGGGATCTGGTGCCGCTCCATGGCCTTTCGGCTCTTCGGTCCCTTGTCCAGCCGAAGCACTTGCGTGCGCAATGCTCGTACCTGCAACTAACCGGTCAACGACCGCAGTCCCACCAAGGCTAGCCAGCGTGGAAATACCGGCAACCTTGAGGAAATTTCTTCTATTTGTATCCATCTATCTTTCTCCTCCTTAGCCGATCACTCTGCAGGAGCGATGTGGCAATCCCAGCAGTATGGTTTAACGGACGCGTAGGTGTGGCAGGTGTCACAAAACTGCTTTTTACTTGTGTGGCACTTCATACATGTCCCTGACAAGCGTTTCTGGTACTGTTTGCCTTCAATTTCGAAGGTCCCCCGGTCACCGTCGCGCACGACTTCATTTCGCCAAGTATTCAGGAGTTTCATATGCTCGGCGCGCATCTCGGCCGCCGGCAGGACGCAGATCTTGGAATCCTTGGGTAACACGGGTTTTGGTACAGACGCGGCCGTGCCGCGGTTGTACCAGAAGGGTATCGTAATAAACAGGACGAAAATAATCAGTCCCGGGATTATTTTACCGCTATCATACATCGCTCTTCCTCCCTTTCTGCCGGTCAGTTAAACCAAGGTCCTGAGCCCTTCGGTCAGGTCTTGTCGTTGTTCACCTTCGATCACCAAAGCATTGCCGACAAGCTCACTCAAACCGGCCACCTGTACCTCGGGCACCCAATAGTTCATGAGAGTTGTCAGGGTTGCCCTGTCAATCGCGCATACACAGCCGAGCGTGTTGACGCCGTGCTTTTCATGGACATATTTGACGGCGTTAGCCCGCGGCAGTCCGGACCGCATACGGATTTCCATGATCTCGTCGGTATTAAGCGCCGTACCCGATCCGCAACAGAAGGTTTGTTCCCGGATAGTATTCTCGGGCATTTCCCACCATTTGTCGACAACGCTGTCGAGAACGTAGCGCGGTTCGTCCAGCAGCCCCATGGCCCGCGACGGGTTGCAGGAATCGTGGAAGGTGGCCTTGATGTGAGCGTTCCGGCTCTTGTCGAGTGTGATCTTGTTGTTTTTGATCAGGTCAGCGGTGAACTCGGAGATGTGGACCATTTTGGTGGATCTGGCATTTTCAAAAACCGTACCGGTGATCGGTGAACGCGGGACTTCAAGGAAGTCTGTCGGGCCGTTCATGGTGTCCATATATTGATGCAAAACACGCCACATATGGCCGCATTCGCCACCTAATATCCATTTGACACCCAGCCGCTTCGCTTCGGCATAGATTTTGCCGTTCAGCTTTTTCATCAGCTCGTTGTTCGTGAAAAGACCGAAGTTACCGCCTTCGGAGGCATAGGTGGACCAAGTATAATCGATCCCGATAGCTTCGAAGAGCAGCAAGTACCCCATGCAGGTGAAGATGCCAGGCTCGGCAAAAACATCCGCGGATGGGGTGACAAAGAGCACTTCCGCACCTTTGCGATTGAAGGTCGGATTGACACGGATACCGGTCAGGTTCTCGATATCATCGCAGAGAAATTCGACATTGCCTTTGAAGGCCTGAGGAGTCAGACCCATGTGGTTACCCGTTCGATTGGAATTCGAAGCTGGCTCCATCGCCCAGTTGATACCGATTCCAACCAGGTGCAGCAGTTCGCGCAGCATCATGGTGATCTCAGCGGTATCAATGCCATAGGGACAGAACACCGAACAACGGCGGCACTCCGTGCATTGATAGGCGTACATGAACCATTCCTTCAACACCCCAACGGTCATCTCACGCCCGCCAACTAGTTTACCCAGGATTTTACCGGCCCGGGTGAAATTCTGGCGATACACGGAGCGCAACAGTTCCGCCCGTAGAACCGGCATGTTTTTAGGGTCGCCGGTCCCGAGGAAGAAGTGGCATTTGTCAGCGCAGGCGCCGCAACGAACGCAGCAATCCATGAAAATTTTTAATGAGCGGAATTTGTCCAACCGATCCGCGATACCCTGCAGGATAATTTCCTTCCAATTCTCGGGAAGTTTCCAGTCGTCATCCTCGGGATTCCATTCGCGCGCGTTGGGAAAGCTGAGTCCCTGCTGACTATCCAGATATCTAAGCTTTTCAGGCTTAGTCGGGTAGGCGTAATTTCCGGGCTTGAATACGACAGGAACATCCATCCAATCTTTGGTTGGTATGGCGCCTGTCATCAGCGAAGGTCCCTCGGCAACGCTCCGTGCCAATATATCTACCTTTACTACTGCCATTGCTCTGTCCTTATACTCTTGAATTATCCAGCGTTAGTCATTAGCCTTCGGCGGCAACTCTTTTTCAACGGGAATGCCCTGCTCGATCATATCCTCACGGAACTCGTCCTCATAGCCCGCGTAGGAGTGCGGTCTGATTTCCGGGTTCCAGGGATTGATGTGGCGAACCATTCTCGAATTGTTTGCCATATTTCGGGTCGGGCTGAGGAAGACACCCCCCAAATGCATGAGCTTGCTGAAAGGAAAGTAGGCAAGCAGAGTGCACACCAGAAAGAGGTGAACATAGAACAGCGAACTGATTTCGACGACAATGGTCGGTGAAAACGTGGACAGACCAACCGCGAGTTGCTTGATGGCGTTGATGTCCACATTGGTTCGCAGAAAATAGCGCATCAGAATGCCGGTGAAGACTATCCCAAAGATAAGAAAAAGTGGAAAATAGTCATTCGCCAGTGAAATGTAGCGCACCTGGGGATTCATCAACCGGCGGCCGAAGAGAAAGAGCAGGGCCAGCACGATGGTCACGTCCGTGGTGTACATGGTTGGCGCGCCGATCTGCAGGAGCGAGTCGGCGGTTTCCAGAAAGGAGACAGGCCACGGCACCGGATCAAGAAACATCCGCATGTGGCGGATGACGATTACCAGAAAACTGTAATGGAACAGGATGCCTAAGAGCCACAGCCACTTGCTTGACTCATAGGTCAGCTTTGGTCCGTCATAAACCGTGGCTTTGGTGTTGCGCCAGAGGGAACGAAACAGAAAGATTTCGAGGAACATCCTGGCCACAACCTGAGCGGTGTTGACCGGGGCCTCGAGCTTATCGTACTTGATCCAGGGCAACGAGTAGCCCTGACCGCAGGTGGTGGGAATTTTGAACGGAACCGGCGATTTGGCCCAATGGATTATCCGGTAACAAAAACCGCCTAAGAACAGCGCCATAGCCAGATAAGGGATGACAACACCAAAGAGGTATTGCATTCCCGGTATCTGCACCGCTATCAGCGCAATCAATGCCAGGGCAATTACTGCCGCCAAAGGGAAGGCGTACTTCATCGATCACTCCTTCACATTCAAGTTTAACTATAACTTATTAAAAAGTTACGATAAAAGCCGAACTTTTGCTTCAATCACCTACCTTGAAGCCATTCGACCGGTCACACGCTCTCAATGCTCGATCTTTTTGCCATCGCTTTGCATTTCCTGCCGCAGCATTGCTGAGGGGCAGGCCGCATCGGTGAGGGCGGCGCTTCCGCTTTTTAATTCGCGGATTCGGTTTTTGTACAATTGTTCCCGGCACTCGCTATAAATATTGAAGGCGGTCAACGCGATTCGGTCAATTTCACAGTCCAAGGCATCAAGCGTGGACAACAGCGGCTGGGTAACCTTGTCCTTGGAAAACACCTGTTTGACCACCCACTTCAATTCGAGGAAGGGAGCAACAGCCTGTGCGGGCGTGAAATCCTGGACGGCCCGGATCCGAACTACCTGATCCAAGGGCTTCGCATAGGCCTGGGGATCAGCATTGGTCAACAACAGCTCGAAGAGAGTCGTCAGGCCGGTAGAGATGTTGCTGCCGACCGGGTTGGCAAAGGAATCCTTCGAGGCTTTGAAAAAACCGGGCGAGGTATAGCTATCGAGCGTCCGATCGATCCACAAGGAGAGGATCTCCTTTTTTTTGCTTGTCAGGGCGTCAGTTAATTCCATCGCATACGGTCTCGGGCACCATTAAACCGTCACTTCAAGATCCTGGCGGTTAGTATAATTCTGTCAATATATCAACAATCTCTCACCCATTAAAAATGAATGACGATTCATGCCTCGAATGCTCTAGCATGATTGCCGATTTGTTTCAAGATAAAAGTTTACTGGGTGGCGCCGGCCTTCCCGCCAACGGTGCGACCGTCTTTCATTAGAAACAGTGCCACCTGGATGTACGGGTCGGTGGCAATCAAATCATCGAGTTTTTTCGCTTCATTGTGGACTGCTCCGTCCTCAGCATCCTCCTGCAGCATCCCGGCCGCCTTGACCTCTTTGCGTGTGGTTTTTAAATCCTCGCGATCCTTCCACATGCCATCGAGAAAAACGGCAACATTCGTTTGTTTGGCTCGGATCCTGGCCTTCTGGGTCTCTTCCTTAATTTTTTTAAAAGCCGGGTTGCCCTCGGCCCATTGTTTGCCTGCCTGTCGGACCTGTTCTTTGGTAAAGCGATCTCCCCGCCATTTGACATAATCGACATGCTCCACCTGGTCCCAGGGTAGCGAATAATCCATATTTTTTTCACCGGTTTCCAGGTAATCAAACATTGACGGAACGACCAGATCCGGTTCGACTCCTTTGAACTGGGTGGAGCCACCGTTGACCCGGTAGAATTTTTGGATGGTCAGTTTCAACGCTCCCAGATCGTCATATTTTTGCAGATGAAGGAGCGGCAGATTCTTGTTCATATCCATCATTGCCTGGACGGTGCCCTTACCGTGGGTATGCTCCCCGCCGATAATGAATGCCCGACCGTAATCCTGCAGAGCTGCTGCGAGAATCTCCGAGGCCGAGGCACTGAACTGGTTCACCAAGACGATCAGCGGCCCGCTATAGGCGACATCAGTGTCCTCGTCTTCAAGTACACGGATTCCGCCCTGTGAATCCTTGACTTGGACGACCGGCCCGCCGGAGAGAAAAAGCCCGGAAATCTGGACCGCATCGGTTAGTGCCCCACCACCGTTGTTGCGGAGATCGAGAATGAGGCCGTTGATTTTCTGGCGTTTCAATTTAACCAGTTCCGCCTTGGTGTCGTCGCTGACGTTCCGGCTTTCCTTTCCGTTGCTTTGCGCCGCAAAATCTCTGTAAAAACTGGGAATACGCAGGTAACCGATGGCGGATTTGCCGCTTTTTACCACCGCGGACTTCACGTAGGTTTCCTCGATTTGCACCACATCGCGAATGATCGGGATGATCCGTTTTGAGCCATCGGGTTTCTGGACAGTCAAGCGTACTTCTGTCCCCTTGGGGCCTCGGATGTGGCTGACCGCCTCGCGGATTCGCATTTCTGCAATGTCGACAGGTTCCCCATTCTTCTCAGCAACAGCCAGGATGGTGTCTTCGGCTTGCAACTGGCCCTGTTTCTCCGCCGCGCTGCCGGGAATAATGCGGATGACTTTGATCAAACCCTCGTCTTCTCGAAGCAGCGCTCCTATTCCTTCGAGTGATCCACTCATCTGGATGTCAAAATCCTCCTTGGAAGTTGGGGGCATATAATCGGAGTGCGGGTCAAAGGCCCGAGCCACCGCATCGAAATAGCGATCGTAATGGTCCTGCCGGGATTGCTGAGCCAGCCGATTAAGGGCTCGGTGCGTGCTCTCGCGGACTTTTTTGATCGCCTCTTTCAATTCTGCGGGATGATTTTTCGGATGGATGTTTTTCAACAGCTCCGGTTGTTCTTTGCCCTTAGCCTCAAGGATATCAAAATAAGAATCGAGAATCTGCATCTTTAGTGAAAGGCGCCAGCGGTCCTTTAATTTCTCTACATTTTCGGCGAATTCCAGTTTTTTGGAGTCAGTTTCGAGGGTCTCCTTGTTGTCAAAATCAAACCCATGGTCGAGAATTGGGTCGATCAGTTTTTCCACCTGACGGATACGGTCGTTGAGCAGGGTCATGCCGGCATCGGCCAAGATTATCTTGCCCCGACTTAATTCGTCGTCAATATGGGTGGCAAAGGCATTGAGCTGCTGGACATCGGATTGGAGGAGAAACCGTTTTCGTGGGTCAAGCTGCCGCAGATACAGGTCAAAAGCCTTGCGAGAAAGGTTGTCGTCCAGGAGTTCGTGGCTAAAATGCTGGGCCGGAAGCTGCTGGCTTAGCATAAGGGCGATCAGTTGGTTACGGTCGGCGTTGAATTCTTCGGGAGCCGCCTTCTTGGCCAGGCTATCCGTAGTCAAGAACAGCAGGAGCAGGATGGAGGCGGCAGTAGAGCAAAGGACGCGGCGGGCGAAGAACAGAGTGGGCTGTGTCATAGTGTTGGGGTTCGTGGCCTGAAGGCAAGAAGGGTGTGGGTTGGCAACAAAGAGGATTTGAGCAAAGTTTATCAGTAGGGGCTGACGATCTTATCGGCGCTGGCCATCGAGTTCATAATATCGTACATATTAGAGATTTGACCGACCTGAATGGCAGATTTCAAGTTGAAAAAATCCAGACAGGTACCACAGGCGAGAATTTCAACCCCTTGGGCCTGTAGCAGCCGCAGAGCTTCGAGGGCTCCGGAGACGGCGGTTACCAGTTTGACCCCACTGTTATAAAAAAGGATTTTTGCGGGTAATGGGCTGACATCCTTGATCGTCTGGATATAAGTCTGAAGCAGGGCCCATCCCAGTTCCTCGCTGCCCCGGCCCATCGAATCGGAAGAAATGACGTAGATCATTGTGGGCGTGGCCGGGACATCGCAGGTATAATCGCTTGGGGCAACGGTGTGCGCAACCGGATTAGCTGTTGCCGTGATGATGATAGTAAAGCATCCGCCTGGCTGGCTAGTGCTGGTCGTCTCGTGCCCCTGGCTCCGGGCAAAACGGATGACGTTATTTCTTGAAGCCTCGTTGTCGACCAAGATCTCTATGCGGCCAGGCCCTTGTTCGAGGGCGTCCTTAACACGCAGGACCGGCTGGGGGCAAGGAAGCCCGGTGCAATCAAGGGTGACTAGGGTCATTTCAACTCCTATCCTGCGCGACCATTGGCCGCAGGTTGTATGACAAACGGTTAAAGAATGATTTCCTGGCCCTCTTGGGCAAAGAAAATTTGCATGGACTTGCTGTTTTCGACTGCGCAGTAGATGCCTGTCATCTCGTCAAGCTGATTGTCGCTGCGTTCTGGGTCGTGGTGAAAAAGCGCCAATTGTTTTACCCCCGCCCGCTTGGCGGCGGCAATGGAATCTTCGATTGGGGTATGACCCCAGCCGATTTTTCCCTTTTCGTACTCCTGCCGGGTGTACTGGGCATCGTGTACCAGCAGGTCGGCGCCGTTGAAGAAATTCTCCAGCACCTGGTTCTGCTCCCGGGCAGCCTCTTCACCTTCCAGGGCCATCATTTCGTCATAGGAGGGGTCTTCGGGGTCGGTAACAAAGAGGTTGCGAAAGGGCTCGGTGTCATAAGCGGTGCAGAAAACAGCGCCACGAAAGCTGAAGCGGTAGCCAAGGGCGGTGATGGGATGATTAATGATCGTGGTTGACAGAATGATACCATCACCGAGGTCAATCATGGGCTCCTCCTTCAGCCGCCGGTATTCGATGGTGCTAGCCAATTCTCCCATGTTGACGGGGAAATAGCGATATTTCATCTGCCCGCCGACTACCGCCTCAAGAGGCTCATCCTCGTAGGTGACCGGACCGAACACTTTTATACGGGTGCCCGGAATATAAACCGGCACGAAAAAGGGAAAGCCCATGATGTGGTCCCAGTGGGTATGGGACAGGTAAATCTCGGTAGCAATGGGTCCCTTGGGGAGGTCATTGGCCAACATAAAATTTGCCAGATCACGGATGCCGGAGCCGGCATCGATGATGATGTGGCGATTGACTTCCGGAAAACGTAACTCGATACAGGCAGTATTGCCGCCGTACTTCATGGTTTTCGGGCCAGGACAGGGAATGGACCCACGCACCCCCCAGAATTTCACTTTGATCATGCAATTATCCTCTGAGGGTATGGGCTGAAGCCGCTACTCAGACCTGGAGAAATATTTCCGCCTTGTTGATTTCCGCATCAACCGCAGCGCTCAGGCCGACAACAGCACTCCACTGCAATCCTAACAGGGCAAGGAGCGAGGGTAACTGGTTCTCGTCGGGATACCGGTTGCCAGCATAGCCGATATCAAAAAGGCAGATATAAAAATCCGCCAGAGCTACGGTGGCCACCAGTGACTGGTGCTCCGGTTTGGCAAACTCAGGTGAATGGTGATGGCAAATGGCGTCGGTGATGACAGCGTTGAGTTTCCACTTGGAGGCGATCATCTCTCCGACCTCTTCGTGGTCTATTTCCAGGAACTTTTTTTCGAGCACGAACAGAGGCTCCTGCTCTTTCATGACCTGGGCCAAGACCTCGGTGTATTCGTCGCCAAAGGGAATCTTGCCAAGATCGTGCAACAGTCCGGCGACAAAGTATTCCTCTCGATCTGCCAACGGCAGGCCGCATTCGATAGCAAGCAGTTTTGCCATAACCCCCACGCCGATGGAGTGCACCCAGAAATCCTTAATGGGCAGGGCTTTCGATTTCTTGGCCTGACCGACGCAGCGAATAATGGCTGTCGACAGGGCAAGATTTTTGACGGTGTTCAGCCCCAGCATGATGATGGCCCGGGTCAGCGAAGTGACCTTGTTCATCAGGGAATAGTAGGCTGAATTGATGAGTTTGAGGACCTGTCCGGTCAGTACCGGATCGAGCGAGATGACCTTGTTGAGATCGTTGGGTGCGGTGTCCGGCCTGCTGCAGATTTCCAGAACCTTGCCGACCGTGGTGGACAGGCTCGGCATTTTATCAACAAAAACGCGGATTTTATCCAGTTTTGTTTTTCGTTCGTTCATCGAGACGACAGAGGGCTAGGTGCGGTTTGAGAAATCTCCGATTCAATCACAATCTGTTCATATTAAATGAAGGAAGGGGGGAGGTCAAGCAGACGGTATGGTTTTTCCAGGGTTGATTAACACCCGTGTTTTTTTAAAAAAGAGCAGATAACCTCCTCCATGACCTGCAGTTGGGTCTGTCCAGTTTCATTGATCCGGATCCACAGGCAGCGCTGGAAGGCCCGGTAGAGATCCTCGGGGATCTGCAATTTCAGATCGATGAGTTTCTGGCCGACAGGATCAGTTGGTTGTTCTGTTGCGTTCATGGTAGAGGACAACGTCACGGTAAAGGAGACCAGAGCCGCCAAAAATATCCAGGGCAGAGCCGATGGTCACGTCGATACGGCCTCTGCCGCTGGTCCTGATTCGTTCAAGATCAGCGAGGGCGCTGACGCCGCCGGCATACGTTGTGGGCACAGGGACGGCGGTCGCCAGCAACTCGAGCAGCCGGGTGTCGATCCCCATGCACTTGCCCTCGACATCTACGGCATGAACCAGAAACTCGTCGCAAAAGGCTGCGAGCTCTTCGAGAACAGCCGGGCTGACACGCAACTCGGTGAATTTTTGCCAACGATCGGTGACGACATAATAGCCGTCCTCACGCCAGCGGCAGCTCAGGTCCAGTACCAGCCGTTCCCTGCCCACCAGCCGGTTCAGGCGCGTGAGCCGTTCATGGTCGAGAAGACCATCGTGGAAGATGTGTGAGGTGACGATGAGATGGGAAGCCCCCCGGTCAAGCCAGGAGGCGGCATTGTCACCGGTGATGCCGCCGCCCACCTGCATGCCGCCTGGCCAGGCGGCAAGGGCCTCGCATGCAGCTGCCTCGTTGCCGGAACCGAGCATGATGATATGACCGCCGCGGAGATTGTCCCGGCGATACATATCGACATAATGAGAGGGGGGGAGTTCGGAAGAAAAATTGGTCTGCAGTGTGGCTTGATTGCTGGCCAGGGTGGAGCCGACAATCTGTTTAACTCTGCCTTGGTGCAAATCTATGCAGGGCCGGAAGCGCATATCATTATTCCCAAAAAGAAGGGGGCCGCCGGCCCTGGCCAACAGCCCCTTGTTCAGGCGTTACGCTTCCTTGACCATCATCGTGGTCGGATCAAGGCGCAATCCTTTGCTCCCTGATACCTGCTCACCATAATTGCGGATGATGTCGAGTTGGATGGTGGCATCGGGTTCCGGTTTAAGCAGGATGACCATGTCAAAGAGGTCGTCGATCTCGTGGCAGGGAGCGGGCACACCGGTGGGCGATACACGCGGATCCCCGCGGTGGCAGGTGGCCGAGAACCAGGCCTGCATGTCCATGCTCTCCATCAGGTTTTTGATGTCTTCCAAAGCTTCGCGGTCCGTCTTTTCAAAATCGAAGCCATCGACGATCAGACAATTCGGCCGGAAGATATCCTGCAGCACCAAGTCGTTCAGGCGTTCTTCCAGTCTGGATCGAGTGAAGGCCGCGATCTTGAAGGTCATGATCATCCGGTGGCGAGCCACCATGTCGAAAAGTTCATGCGGTCGGGTGACGCTATGCTCCTGGAGGATGAGCTGGAGGATGTCATCGTACCAGGTTTTGGTTTTTTCGATGGATTCGCCAATGCTGACATGGATGACACGTTTGCCCCGGAGGATGGCGTCAAGGGCAATCTGCACCAGCAAGGCTGTCTTGCCGAGGCCAGCTCTGGCCATGACCAGTCCCATCTGATTATTTTCTCTGCCCATATTCAGTACCCGCAGCGGGTTCTGCTGTACCAGCGGTTCGTATCCCATAATTACACCTCGTTACGGTTAATGCTTTCGTTCTTTCCGTTTCAAACGACAGGACGTTGTTCACGCATCCTTTTTTTGTGCGGCAAAGGCCTTGATCAGTTCCTCGGCCACACTTTTCGGTACCTGCTTGTAGGTGGCGAATTCCATGGTGAATTCCGCCTTTCCCTGGGTGAGAGAGCGCAGTGTGGTAGAGTAACCGAACATCTCGGCCAGCGGCATCTCGGCCTCGACCACGGTGTAGTTCCCCTCTTCAAAGGTGCCGATGATGACGCCCCGGCGCTGGTTGAGGCTGCCCATGACCGAGCCCTGGAACTCTGAAGGCCCCTCCACCGCTACCTTCATGATTGGCTCCATGATAATTGGAATGGCTTTGGCATATCCCTGTTTGAAACCGCCGATGGAGGCCAACTGGAAAGCGATGTCCGAGGAGTCGACCGCATGGTAGCTACCGTCGGTTATGCCCAGGCGGACTCCGGTGATCGGTGACCCAGTCAGGGTCCCCTTCTCCAGGGATTTTTGAAAGCCTTTGTCGCACGAACTGATGAACTCCCGAGGAATTACGCCGCCAACGATCTTGTCGACAAATTCGTATTCGCCCTCTTCCAGGGGTTCGATGAAACCTGCCACCCGGCCGTACTGGCCGGAACCGCCGGTCTGCTTCTTGTGCGTGTAATCGAACTCGGCCCGTTGGGTAATGGTTTCACGGTAGGCTACCTGGGGCGCACCGACCTCGACCTCGGCCTTATACTCCCGCTTCATGCGCTCGATATAGACCTCAAGGTGCAATTCACCCATGCCGGAGATGATGGTCTCGTTGGTCTCGTGATCGACGAATGTTTTGAAGGTGGGGTCTTCTTTGGTGAATCGGTTCAAGGCCTTGGACATATTGATTTGGGCCTTGTTGTCCACCGGTTTGATCGCGAGCGAAATAACCGGGGCCGGAACATGCATCGAACTCATCGACCAGTTCAGACCAGGGCTGCAGAAGGTGTCGCCCGAGGCGCAATCGATGCCGAAGAGGGCCACAATATCGCCGGAGCCGGCGCCCTCGATTTCTTCCATCTCGTTGGCATGCATGCGAACCAGGCGGCCGACCTTGAACTTTTTGCCGGTGCGGCTGTTGATGATGGTGTCGCCCTTTTGAATCATGCCCTGGTAGGTGCGGATGTAGGTCAACTGGCCGTAACGGCCATCCTCAAGCTTGAAGGCGAGGGCAACCAGCGGGTCTTCTGTACTATTACTGACCACCACCTCATTCTCATCCTGATCGAGGTCCAGGGCGGTGTTCTCGACATCGGTCGGGCAGGGCAGGTAGGCGGTGACCGCATCAAGGAGCAATTGCACCCCTTTATTTTTGTACGCAGAACCGACCATGACCGGGGTCAGTTCAAGGCTCAGGGTGCCGCGGCGAATGGCGTCGTGGACCAAGGACTCGGGAATCTCCGCTTCCTCCAGCATAGCTTCCATCAATTCGTCGGAGAACATGGAGACAGCGTCAAGCAGCTCTTCCCGTTTAGCTTCTGCCTCCTCCCGCATTTCGGCCGGAATCGGTTCATAGCGAATTGTTTCGCCCTGATCACCGTCAAAATAGACAGCCTTCATGCAGACCAGATCAATCATGCCCTGCAAGTCGCTTTCAAGGCCGATGGGGAGCTGGATCATGACTGGATTCAGGTCCAGTTTGTCGCGCAGTTGCTGGGTGACGCGGAATGGATTGGCGCCGGTTCGGTCGCATTTGTTGATGAAGGCGATGCGGGGAACCTTGTAGCGGGTCATCTGCCGGTTGACGGTAATGGATTGCGACTGAACACCGCCCACCGAGCAGAGAATCAACACCGCCCCGTCAAGAACACGCAGGGCGCGTTCAACCTCGATGGTGAAATCGACATGGCCGGGTGTGTCAATGATGTTGATATCGCTTCCTTTCCAGGAGCAATAGGTGGCCGCGGACTGGATGGTGATACCGCGTTCTTTTTCGAGTTCCATGGAGTCCATGGTCGCGCCAACACCGTCTTTTCCCCGCACCTCATGGATGGCGTGAATTCGCTGGGTGTAAAACAGAACTCGTTCCGTCAGCGTGGTTTTTCCTGAATCAATATGGGCGCTGATGCCGATATTCCGTACGTTTCCTAAATCTTTTTTCATGACGCGTTCCTCAATTCCCGCTTTCAGGTCGCTCTTGCTCTGGTCTGTTGCGTTCTTATGGGGTTGTTTACATCTGTTCGTAAATAAAAAAAGGAGTTACAGCAGGTTCTGCAACTCCATGCTCATTGCGGTGGTGTGCTGGCTGGAAGGTGGGGGAAAGAAAGATGCCCTTAATCACTCAGAAAATTACTCGCCCGCAAGCCTGTGCTCACTGCTTTGCACAAGGTTCGCCTGTACCTTGCTTCACTAAAGCCGCCTTTTATAACGCATGGCCATGGTTGAGTCAACCCTTTTTTGGGCAATTTTTAAGGAGGGGCAACTGTCGCCAAAGCCAGGCCGCTATGTAAATGCACAAAGAGGAGGACGAATTTTTCGAGAGATGTGAAGAATACCGGATATGGTCCTGCCCCATCTGGGACAAAGAATTGTTCTGCTTTCTTCCTGGGGTGTGCTGTTGATTCTGTCGCCGGTTTTTGTTTCCGGCAGTGGTCTCCAGGCTGGCTCAGGTTCCGTTGTCAAACCCCTTAGAGTGTACCCGCAAGCAGGCTGAAGTTCGATGACGATCTATCCGGCACGATCCCCTAGGCGGGGCAGGCCTGGTAATTGAAAAAGCTCCAGCCAGGGGGCTGGAGCTTTTGGGCAGAGATGGAGAAAGGGAAGTTACTTCAGGGCGGCAAGAGCGGCCTCGTAATTGGGTTCCTGCGCAATCTCGGGGACCTGCTCGTTGTATATGACCTTGCCCTCACCATCGATGATGACAATGGCCCGGGACAGCAGGCCGGCAATCGGGCCGGTTGTGATGGTCACCCCGTAATCCTTCCCGAAGGCAGGGGAGCGGAAGACAGAAAGGGATTCCACATTTTTTAGGCCATCTGTTTCGCAGAAGCGGGTGTGCGCAAAGGGCAGATCTGCTGAAACGCACAAAACAACGGTGTTGCCCAGTTCACCGGCCGTTTTGTTGAAATGGCGTACCGAGGCGGCGCAGACCGGTGTGTCGATACTGGGGAAGATGTTGAGCACTATTTTCTTGCCCTTATAATCTGCAAGGGTGACCTCGGAAAGGTCGGTTTTGACCAGGGTGAAGTTAGGTGCTGCGGATGCCTTGGCGGGCAGAGTGCCGAAGGTTTCAATTGCATTGCCTTTCAGGGTGATGCTGGCCATGGTTCGTCTCCTTTTTTTAGTGATATCGATAGGTGCTGCGTTGTGATTGTTATGATGGAACAGTGAACTGATTAATCCAACAACTTCAATTCACTGCACATGGTAACCATTCTTTTTTAGCTGTAAAGTTAAATTAAACTTCGTTGTTCCGGCTGGTAACTTGGGTGGCTGATTGCAAGGGACGATGTATTTATGGGTGCCAGGAAGCAGGGATACCTGAGGGGTTGTATGGGCCACTTGTCCTTCTTGCCGCGATGGAGCAGGGCGTATGGCTCTAAAGTCTAGGCTCCCTCGGCGCGAAGGGGCTTGACACGCAAGATCGGCACATTTGCGGGTGGGTCGTTTTCCCTTGCAGAAAAATGAGCACCTTTACCGGAAGAACAGGGATTTTTTTTCTACTATGGGATAAGGTGCCCGCCGGTGAGGTCGCAGGACTCTAATTTTTTGAGTGAAGTGTTGTTTGACCGATACCAATGTCAGCGATATTCGATTTGGACCTTCAAGTCAGTCATGATTAATAGAGGAACACATGAAAGTTGGAATTATCGGCTTGCCGCAAACGGGCAAGAAGACTCTTTTTCAGGTATTGACCGGCAACGAACTGCATGACGTCAGCGGCACCCCGAAGCCGGTTCCCGGAACGGCAGATATTGTCGACAAGCGTTTTGATCGTCTAGTCGCTCTTTATCAACCGAAGAAAGAGACGCGGGCGCGCATCGACTTGGTGCTGCTGCCCAAGATGGAACAGGAAGCGATCGCCAAGGGTGATATTTTTCGCGATATTAGTGACGTCGATGCCCTCTGCCATGTGGTGCGCGCCTTTGAGGACGAATCGATCTATCATGCGGCGGGTTCGGTTGACCCACTGCGCGATGTCGAAACGGTCAACTCGGAGTTGCTCTTGCATGATCAGATCTTCATGGAAAAACGGATCGAACGGCTGGAAACAAGTCTGAAAAAATTAAAGGACGATCGGCAGGTCAAGGAACTTGATCTCCTCAAGCGGATGCAGTCGCATCTTGAGAACGAGCGGCCGTTGCGCCTGATGGATCTGACTGAGGACGATGAGTTGCTAATCCGGAGCTATCCCCTCATCACGCGGAAGGAACTGATTCTGGTTTTCAATGTTGCTGAGGACAACCTCGATGACACCTCGCTGCTTGAGCGTGTGCGCGACATTTGTTCAGTCGGCAAGATGGAGGCGATGATTGTGTCTGCCAAGGTCGAGTCGGAAATAGCCCTCCTTGACAGCGAGGAGGAACGGAGGGATTTTCTGCGAGACCTCGGCATCGACGAACCAGCCCTGGAAGTCCTGGCCACGTTGTGCCTCAAGGCGCTCGGTCGGATTTCCTTTTTTACGGTCGGCAAGGATGAGGTGCACCAGTGGCTTGTTCGATTGAATTCGCCGGCCCCGGTGGCAGCAGGCGCCATTCACTCGGATCTCCAGAAGGGGTTCATTCGGGCTGAAGTAATAAAATATGACGAACTGATCGCCCACGGCAGCGAGGCAGAGCTGAAAAAGGCCGGCAAGCTCTATGTGCAGGGCAAGGATTACACCGTCGTTGATGGCGACATCCTCAATATCAGGTTTAATATCTGAACTAAGCCGACGACTGACTGGAACCCCCTGCCGATCCAACGGTACCGGATCGACAGGGCTGCTCCGCCTGCTGCAACAAGGGCCCCCCGCTGATCTTCTTTTTGATATCGATTATTGGGGTGCCATCGAAAACATCCAGCCCCGATACCTCCTCCAGGCGGTTACCATTGATCGCCTCAACGTTCAATTCCGAAATCGCTAGAGGATTCGGCCTGTCCGGGCTGCGGGCGGCAAAGACGCCACGAAGTCTTTTTAACCGATCTCAGCGCGGATAAGAACCTTGAGCCTGTCGCGGGTCGACTCGTGCAGCCAGAAGAGCACAACGATGATCTGGCCGGGAACAATGCCATCCAGTCCCTCCTCAAAGTGGGGATAGATTTCCAAGATTCCCTTCCTTTTCGATTTGTCAAAATTTTTTGGGCGTTTTCACGGCTGGCGATATCGCCATGCAGCACGCCGATAAAGCGTCATTTGGGCTGTTGCATGGCGGTTGTCTCGCCAGAAGAGGATAGAGCTGGGTTCGGGTTGATTGAGCCCATTAACGGGTTTCTCGAGGTAAAGCGTGGATGCCAGGCGCCAAGTCATGAGAAGGAGCAGGCTCAGGCCCGCCATGCCGAGAATGGTGCACATCGGCGTATTGTCTTGTTGTCTACCAGATCACGGATCGATGCGGGGGCGTGTACTGTCAACTTTAGTTGCCCGCGATTTTCCGTACTTGCTCGCAGGTTTCCCGCAGGTCAACGGTAAGGATTTTCCGGTTCGCTACCACCAGTTGACCGTTGACGATGACAGTGTGGACATCGGCGGCAATCCGGCTGTACACCAAAAGATTGGGACTGTGAAAGGGCTGGAGATGAGGTTGCTGCAGGTCGATGAGGATCAGGTCGGCCGGAGCGCCGGGGGTGAGTGTGCCATGACCTGCGGCCAGGCCGAGGGCGTCAGCGCCTCGCCAAGTTCCCATTTCCAGGAGGCGGCGAGCCGGGACGGCCACGGGATCGCAAGGGTTGATTTTGTGGGCCTTGGCGGCAAAATCCATCTCCCGGAATAGGTCAAGATTGTTGTTGGAGGCGGCACCGTCAGTGCCGAGGGCAACCCGCAGGCCTCGTTGCAGCATGGAAGTGAGGGGTGCCCGGCCCGAGGCCAGTTTGGAGTTGCTCTGGGGGCAGGTCACCAGGCCGGTGCCGCTAAGAGCCAAGAGGTCGAGATCCATGTCGTCGGCCCAGGTGCAATGGACACAGACCGTGGCCCGGTCAAGGATGCCCAGTGCTCCTAGGTGCCGGATCGGGGTCGGCGCCAGCGGTTCGGCGATCTGCGATATTTCCTCCCTGGTTTCGGCCGCGTGGATAAAAAAAGGCGCTTGGTATCGCCGGGTCAATTCCTTGGCCCTTCGCAGGGTGTCGTTGGCGCAGGTATAGGGTGAATGGGCGAAGACCGCTGGGGTAATCAGCGGGTCGCGACCCTGCCAGCGCTCAAGAAAACGCGTCGCCACCTCAATATTCTGCTTCGGGTCTGTTGCACCGGGGGCAGGGAAATCGATCACCGCTTGGGCTGCCACGCAGCGCAGGCCTATTTCGGCGCAGGCCCGGGCTACCTCATCTTCCAAAAAATAGCCATCAGCAACCATGGTCGTCCCGCTGAGCAGCATCTCGGCGGCAGCCAATTTGCTGCACCAGTAGACCATTTCAGGATTGACCTGTCGGGCCTCGGTCGGGAAGATATGGGCATGGAGCCAGGTGGTCAGGTCGAGGTCGTCGGCCATGCCCCGAAAGAGGGTCATGGGAGCATGGCAGTGACCGTTGACAAGGCCGGGCATGGCCAGTTGTCCCTGTCCGTCCAGCTCGGTCCCGGCCGCAACCTTCGGGCACTGGGCCATAGGGCCAACGAGGAGTATTCTTCCACAGTCGACGGCGACAAATCCAGGGTCAATCAGCGTCTCGTTGCCGGGAACGGGGAGAACCGCGCAGTTGGTTATCAGGAGGTCGATTTTCATAACTGCTTGCACAAGAACTCAGAGATAGTGTATCACAGGGAACTGGGCGGAGGCGGTGAAAAAAACACTATACTCGAAATGCCGGCAGCGGCAAGAGGCGGACTGCGATGGCTCATTTCCCATCTCAATGCCCATCGCGGCGCGATCTGGCCGGCTAAGGCCCTGCTGCGTGGGCGCTGAAGAGAAGGAGACTGTAACATGCCGATACCTGAAAAGAAAATTTTTGTCGCCCAGTTGATAGCCGGGCAGCAGTTTCAGGAGGTGTTTCTGGTTGCAAAAAAATCGCTGGCTGAAACCAAGGCAGGTAAACCTTATCTTGCCCTCGCATTGATGGACAAGACCGGTGAGATTGAGGCCAGGGTTTGGGACAATGCCCTTCAATTTGAGACCCTGGTTGAGGAAGGCAATTTTGTCGTCGTCCAGGCTGTGGCCAAACCTTTTCGCGACCAGATGCAACTGGGCGTCAATGCGCTCCAGCGGGTGGCGGATTCGGCCGTCGAACTGGCGGATTTCATGCCGGCAAGTTCCCGACCGCTCTCTGAAATGGCTGCCGAACTCGACGCGGTTATCGCGGGGATTGTCGATTCGTCGCTACAAGCATTGCTCCGCACGATCTTTCAGGAAGAAACCCTGTCTCGCTTTCAGCGGGCGCCTGCCGCCAAGAAGCTGCACCATGCCTATATCGGCGGCCTGATCGAACACACCCTGTCGATTGTTGGCATGGCGGAGAAGGCCGCAAGCCACTATCCACTCATCGATCGGGATATGTTGATCGCCGGCGCCTTGCTCCACGATCTAGCCAAAATCGAGGAGTTCGATTTTGCTCGCCCGCCCTTTGGTTACACCGATCGGGGAAGGCTGGTTGGGCACCTGGTTCTGGGCGTGGAACTGATACGTAAGGCAGCGGAGCAGGTCGAGGGGATCAGTGCTGAACAGATGGATCGACTGATGCACATTGTTCTCAGTCACCACGGACAGTATGGTTTTGGTTCCCCTGTTCTGCCGATGACGCCCGAGGCCATCCTGCTTCATCATCTCGACGATATAGACGCCAAAATGAACTATATGCAGGGACTGCGCGCGAAGATGAGTGGCGGCGGCTGGCAGTGGACCGAGTACCAGCGGCATCTGGAACGGTATCTTTATCTCCGGGCCGGCGGCGTCGAGGAGGAACCGACGGTGGCACAGAGCGACGCTCCTGAGGAGCCACGGGAGGAAGAGGTCGTTCAACCGCTGGAACCTGCTCCGTCGTTGCAAGCCAAGAAGGCGGCGCCTCAGCGGCAGCAAACTTTGTTCTAAGCCATGGCTTTTTCTCGGATTCTCGGCCAGACCAAGGCGCTCACCCTGCTGAGCCGCGCATTGACGAGCAGCCGTTTGGCCCATGCCTACCTGTTCAACGGTCCGGACGGGGTCGGCAAGACCACCGTGGCCCTCGATCTGGCAGCCATCCTCCTCTGCCGCGATCCGCAGGCAGGCCAACCCTGCGGAACCTGTCCTGGCTGCCTGAAATTTCAATCGGCTAATCACCCCGATTTTCTCCGTATTCGCCCGGACGGCGCGGCAATCAAGATAGACCAGATTCGCGAGCTGAAAAAGGCGCTCAATTTTGCGCCGTTTGAGAGCCGGCAGCGCATCGTCTTGCTTGAGGAGGTGCACACCATGCGCCGTGAGGCCGGCAACAGTCTGCTCAAGGTGCTGGAGGAGCCGCCTGCCAATAACCTCCTGATCCTCTTGAGCAATGCCGCCGGGGCGCTCTTGGACACCATCGTCTCCCGTTGTCAAGTCATTCCCTTTGCACCTTTACCGTTGGGTCTGGCGGCTGGAATCATCCGGAAGCAGCGGCCGGAGTTGGATGAAACCGGTAGCCTGGCACTGGCCGCCCTGGCCGATGGGTGTCCCGGCCAGGCACTCACCATCGAGGCTGACGGTCTTCTTGCACTCTATGGGCGGATTCTGGAGGCATTGCTTGCCGGGCACGGCAAGGCGCCTGAGCGGATAGAACGGGCTTTGGCCCTGGCTGCCGACCTGGCCGATGCAAAGGAGGGGGTTGGCCCCCTCCTAGCCCTTTTGCGGATTTTTCTGAAAAATACCATGGCGGCCCGCACCGGAACCACAGTGTACGCCTGCACACCGGAGGTAGAGCGGGCAAGAGAACGCTGGAATTTGCAACAGCTTTCTGATAAGATGGCTGCCATTGATCTGGCGGAACAAGCACTTGCCAGAAACTGTAACCGTGGTCTGACCAGCGAAGTGCTTCTCCTGGATCTTTTTGACTGCAGCACCCCCATGGCCTAAAACATCATGACAGACGCGCATACCGGCCCGCAGCCCGCCGACCCGCCCTCAATCGGGGCAAGTGGCGGTGAGGAGGCGGTTCTTCATTATTATAAAATTCGATTTCGTGAGCAGGGGCAGGAGTTTACCGCCAGCGCCCATCTTGCGGATCTGGCCCGCGGAGACCGGGTGATGGTCCGGTCAGAGCAGGGGCCGGAACCGGCGACTGTGGTCAGCCGCTCCGCCGGGGTGGTGGATGCCGCCATCGACCGGCCAGTGAGCTACCGCATTCAGCGCCGGGCCAGTAACGAGGAGAGCGGGAAACAGGTCTTGCTGCCACAGCTGGAGCAGGAGGCTTTCCATCTCTGCCGCCGACAGATTGAAAACCTGCGCCTGCCGATGCATTTAGTCCGGGTGGAGCGGTTTTTTAACGGCTCCAAAATCATCTTTTATTTTACAGCCGAAAGCCGGGTCGATTTTCGTGAGCTGGTCAAGCTTCTGGTGCAGGAATTCCGGACCCGGGTGGAGATGCGCCAGATCGGGGTCCGCCACGAAACCCAGATGATTGGTGGGCTAGGCCCCTGTGGCCGTGAATTATGCTGCACCTCTTTTCTCAATAAATTTGATTCAGTCTCAATCAAAATGGCCAAGGCTCAGGATCTGCCGCTCAATCCGGCGAAGATCTCGGGTCTGTGCAATCGCTTGCTCTGCTGCCTGACCTACGAATACGAATCCTACAAGACCATGAAGAAAGGGATGCCACGTCCCGGTCGGCAGATGCAGTTCGAGGGCAAGACCTATCAGGTCAACCGACAGTTTCCCCTGCTCGGCAAGGTATCGGCGGTTTCCACCGAAGGGGAGGAGCGGATGTTCACCGAGGAGGAATGGCGGGCGGCGGATCCGATTCAGAAAAGCTCCGGACGCAAAGGGCACGGCAGGAGAGGAGGGGGCGAGTCCCGGCAATCCACCATCGATATTTGGGGGATGCAGGACGGACCAGAGGACGACTGATTCTTTTTCCTGCAAGGACCGGGGACACTCTCCGTGACCGTAGATGTAAGCGGCTACTTTCCTTTCATACTTCAATACATAACACACCAGCATGCCAACTTACGTTACCACCCCGATCTATTATGTCAACGCCATGCCCCACTTGGGACATGCCTATACCACGATTGTCACCGATGCTTATAGCCGTTTCCGACGTCTCTGCGGTGACGATGTCCGTTTTCAGACCGGGACCGACGAGCACGGAGAAAAAATTGCCGAAGCCGCTGCCAAGGCCGGGGAGACCCCCCGGGTGTATGTAGATCGGATAGCGGCAACCTTCAAGGAGACCTGGCCGCTGCTCACCATCCACCCTGACTACATCATCCGCACCACCGACGCCGATCATATCAGAACGGTACAGGATATCCTCCAGCAGGTGCACGATCGGGGCGACATTTATTTCAGCGAATATTCCGGTTTGTACTGCAAGGGCTGCGAACGCTTCCTTACCGAGAAGGAGCTGGTGGAAGGCAAATGCCCCGATCATCAGGTGGAACCCAAGGCTATTTCTGAACAGAATTATTTTTTTCGGATGTCCAAGTACCAGGATTGGCTGATCGACCACATCAAGAGCAACCCGGATTTCATCAGTCCTGAGCGCTACCGCAACGAGGTCCTCTCTTTCTTGAGCGAACCGCTCGAGGACCTGTGCATTTCCCGACCGACCTCTCGCCTCACCTGGGGCATTCCATTGCCTTTTGATCAAAATTTCGTCACCTATGTCTGGTTTGACGCCCTGATTAACTACCTCACCGGCATCGGCTATCCCGACAGTCCGGATTTTGCGAA